>OX352322.1:5325000-6730273 GCA_947090765.1 Pseudomonas sp. MM223
CCAGCTAATCAGCAGGTCGCCCACGCCCAGTGGCGCCAGGAATACCCCGGTGTGCGGCGCCAATTGGCGAATCGCCTGCTCGTCGAGGTGGTCGAAGTGATCGTGCGAAAGCACCACCGCAGCCAGCGGCGGCAACTGGTCCAGTGCCAGCGGCGGCGCATGGAAGCGCAGCGGGCCGGCCCACTGCACGGGTGAGGCGCGCTCGGCGAACACCGGGTCGGTAATAAAGAAGCGCCCACGCAACTTCAGCAATACTGTGGAATGGCCCAGGCGCCACAAACTGTGGTCCGGGGCATCGAGCACCTGCTGGCGGGTCATGGGCTGGAGGCTGATCGGCGTGGCTGGTCGCGTTTGTGGCGGTTTGCGCAGGAACAGGTACTTGAGCCCGATGCGCAGTTTTTTCAATACGCCATCCTGCGCAAGCAACGCCTGGTTGTGGAAGCGTCCATCCCGCTGGGGTGCCGACTCGCCGGCGTGGTTGGCCAAAGGGACCATCAGCAACACTCCAAGCAACAGGAAAGCCTTCATGTTACCCCACAGTGATCGGATCAACCGTGAATTGGCTTGTAAGGTCATTTTTCGCCGATGAAACACTGTTCAACAATATTCACGTGAGTTATGCGATAAACGGTACCCCGGCAGAAGAACGATGACCATGATGGACAACCGCAGCGGCAAAGGCCTTTCATTCGTCAAGCGCATCTACCTGCCGCGCGTTATCGGCCTGGGCATCGGTCTGCTCAGCGTCATGGCCGGCATGGCGCCGCTGACGCCGACTGGGTGGGTGTGGGGGCTGCTGCTGTTCAATGGGCTGCTGTGGCCGCACGTGGCCTACCTCTGGGCCAAGCGCTCGGCAACCCCTTACCAGGCGGAACAACGCAATTTGCTGCTCGACTCACTGATGGGCGGGTTCTGGACCGCCGCCATGCACTTCAACCCGTTACCCTCCGTGACCGTGCTGTCGATGATGACCATGAACAACGTCGCTGCCGGCGGCAAGCGGCTGGTCGTGCGTGGGGCAATGGCCCAGCTGGCCGGCATGCTTGTCGCCATTCTGGTGCTTGGCCCCGGCCTGCAACTGAATGCCACGCCCCTGCAAGTTTATGCCTGCTTGCCGATGCTGACGCTGTACCCGTTAGCCCTGGGCTGGGTGTGCTACCAGCTGGCGATCAAGCTGGCCGACCACAAGCGCCGGCTGAGCGCCCTGAGCCTCACCGACAGCCTGACCGGGCTGCTCAACCATGGCGCCTGGAAAGACCTGCTGCTGCTGAAGTTCCAGGCTTGTAAACAGCTACCGGGGAGCGCGGTCATTGCCCTCATCGACATTGACCATTTCAAGACCATCAACGACACCTTCGGCCACGTGGTCGGCGATTGTGTTCTGCGCCAGCTCAGTACCGAACTCCGGCGTAACCTGCGCGAAGGCGACCAGGCCGGGCGGTACGGCGGCGACGAGTTCTGCGTGATCCTGCCGGACACCAGCGAAGCTCAGGCCTGCCACGCCATGGAGCGCCTGCGCGAGCAGGTCGCCAACTACCGTAACCCGCAGTTGCCGCACCTGCGCATCAGCCTAAGCATCGGCCTGTCAGCGTTCGAGGCTGGCCTGCAATCCCCGGAACACTGGCTAGAACAGGCGGACAAGGCCCTGTACACCGCCAAGCACGCAGGCCGCGACCAAGTCAATTTTGCCCGCGGCGAGGCTGCGACGCTCAGGCTGGCCTATCCTGATTGAACCCCCTGCCTGACTGCCCGACGGGGGGCTGCTTGAAGGAGCCGCACGCGCATGGCCAGGACTGCCAACCTTCCACCCGCAAGCCCAACGCCGCGCTTCCAGGTACGCCACCTGATTGCCGGTTTCAGCGCAGTGTTCGGCCTGGCCTGCCTGGTCATCCTTGGCGCCCTGTTCAATATCGCGACCACACTCGACCATCAGGAACGCCAGCGTAGCGCCTTCCACGCAACCCAGGCGCTGGAACAACGGCTGTTGGCCTCACGCCAGTTTCTGTCCAGCTATGCCGTATGGGATGCAGCCTTCGAACACCTGGCGGGCCACGCCGACTGGCAGTGGGCCTACGAGGAAAAGAACGTAGGCGAGTCGCTGTACAGCGCCAGCGGCTACGAAGGGGTGTTTGTGGTGGAAAACGACCGCACCACCTATGCCTTGTTCAAAGGCCAGCCCAGCCAGGCAGGCGCCAACACCTATATAGACGCAGCGCTTCAGCCAATCATCGACCAGGCTCGTGCGGCAGCCATTCCCCGCGAGCAGATCACCCGTTTCGTGCTGTTCAATGGCTGGCCGGCCGTACTCAGTGCCGCGGCCGTACGCCCGGACCGTGACGTCACCGACCGTGAGGTAAGCCAGGCGCCAGTCATGCTGTTTGTCGACCAGCTTACCGAAGAAAAACTCGCGCAACTGGGCAAGGGTGCCGGCCTCACCGGCATGCACGTGGAAAAGGAAGACATGCAGCAGCATGACCACTTGCGCATCGACCTGGGTGACACCGGCTATCACCTGTCCTGGAGCAGCCCGTTGCCTGGGCACCAATTGCTGTGGGCAGTAATGCCAGCCCTGCTGGGCGCGCTGCTGATACTTGGCCTGATCATGTTGTACCTGTTCCGCCTCACTTTGCGCAGTTCGCGGGCAATCGGCCTTACGCTTTCGCACCTGCAGCAGAGCAACCAGGCCCTGGAAGCCAGCGAACAACGTTTTCGCGCCGTGGCGGAGTCGGCATCCGACTGGATCTGGGAAACCGACCGGCAACAACGCCTGACATACCTGTCGCAGCGCTTTGCCAATGTCACCGGCTACCCGGTGGATGACTGGCTGGGCCACCCGCTGAACCAGTTGCTGGCCTGCGATACCACGCCGTTATCGCCCTGGCTGGACGCCCTCGCCAACGCAGACCCACAACAGTTGGCCAACCTGCGTTGTACTTACCGTGACCAGAATGGCCAAAACCGCTACTGCAGGATTTCGGCCCGCGCCATCTGGCGTGACGACAGACCTGTGGGTTTTCGTGGCACAGCCAGCGACATCACCGACGAAGTCGATGCCCACGCACGCATCCAGCACCTTTCGCTGCACGACCCACTGACCGGGTTGGCCAACCGCAACAAGCTGGCCAGGCACCTGGAACAGGCCCTGCTGCGCGGCAGTGACTCGCCGCCATTGACCCTGCTGTTGCTGGACCTGGACAACTTCAAGCCGATCAACGACTCCCTCGGCCATGCCGCCGGGGATGCCGTGCTGCAGGAAGTGGCGACGCGCCTGCGCGACACCACCCGCGATGACGACCTGGTCGCACGCCTGGGTGGTGACGAGTTCATTCTGGTCCTTGGCGGCATGGACAATCGCAGCGAGATCGATCGCTTCTGCGCACGCCTGATCAGCCTGTTACAGCAGCCCATCACCTTCGACAGCCAACCGCTGCACGTCGGCGCCAGCATCGGTGTCGCCCAGACCCGCACCCAGGGTTTCGATGCCGGCGAACTGATCCGCTGTGCCGACATCGCCCTGTACCAGGCCAAGGCCGATGGCAAGAATACCTGGCGCTACTTCGCCGCCGAGATGAACCAGCAGATCCAGTACCGCCGCCAGTTGGAAAACGACTTGCGCCGGGCCCTGCGCAACCAGGAATTCGAGCTGCATTACCAGCCACGCTACCGCCTCAGCGACCTGCGCATCGTCGCGGTCGAAGCCTTGCTGCGCTGGCAGCATCCACAGGAAGGGTTGCTGGGGCCGGACACCTTCATCCCGCTGGCCGAGCAGAGCGATATCATTGTCGCGCTGGGCCGCTGGGTACTGCGCGAAGCCTGCCGCACAGCCCACGACTGGCCCGCCGACATTCTGGTTTCGGTGAACCTGTCGCCTGCGCAGTTCCTGCGGAGTGATGTGGTCGCCGATGTACGCGAGATCCTGCTGGATACCGCCTTCCCGGCCCAGCGCCTGGGCTGGAAATTACCGAAAACGTGATGCTCAACGACATCGAGGGCGCACTAGGTACCATGCTGTCGCTCAAGGAGCTGGGCGTGCGCCTGAACATGGACGATTTCGGTACCGGCTACTCGTCGCTGGGCTACCTGCGTACCTACCCGTTCGACAGTATCAAGATCGACAAGCGTTTCATCAGTGGCTTGAACAGCAACGGTGGCAGCGACCGCGCCGTGGTTCAGGCCATCATCAACCTGGGTGAGGCAATGGGGTTGACGGTGACAGCCGAAGGCGTGGAGAGCGAACAGCAGCTCAGGGCGCTGGAGAAGGACCGCTGCCATGAGGTGCAGGGCTATTACATGAGCCGGCCGCTGGACAGTGCCGGGGTGGCGGCGTTGTTGCACCACACACCCCATAGCACCGCACAGCCTTTGTAGGAGCAGCCTTGTGCTGCGAAAAGGCCAGTGAAGCCACCATCAACTTTGCCGCTTGTACCGGCCCCTTCGCAGCACAAGGCTGCTTCTACAGGGGCCGGGTTTACTGCTGCACGCTGCGTTCGGCGACGATCTCTGGCAGGTCCCGCCGGCGCAGGTAGGTGCGCAGTGGCTCAGCAATATTCAAGCGATCATCCACATGCTGCTCCAGCAGCAGCGCCAGCCGCTCACGGCACAGCGCCATCCGCTGCCCTTGCTCGGGACGCCAGACAAACTCGCTGCAAGGGGTGATGCTGTCGTCGGGCACGTCCATGCCGAACGAGTCCTCGGAAAAACGCACGATATGAACACCGCGCTTGCCATGAAAACCGACAAAGCCCTTGAGCTGATCGGCGGCGTTGCAGATGTCCTGGGAAGTGATGGCCATGACATAACCTCGCAATGAAATCGGAAGATACGCACGCCTGGCGGGATGGGTCGCCTCTACCGGGCAACTCGCAAGCAGCAGCCTAACGCAACTGGCAGGCGGTTCGCCAAGTCTTTTCGTAGCCCCCTGTTCAGTATGCATCTGGCGCTGGGTCAACCTGCGAAGCCAGCAATGCCGTCAGCCACTGCATAAACGCCTGAACCCGGCGCGGCACATGCCGTTGCCGGGCATACAGCAGTGACACCGGCATGGCCGGTGCCTGCCAGCCTTCTAGCAGCGAAACCAGCTCGCCTCGCTGCAGGTGCTCGGCCACGCCCACCGCCGGTACCTGGATCAACCCTAGCCCGGCCAGGCAAGCCGCCGAGTAGGCCTCGGCGTTGTTGACCGTGACCACACCGGCCATGGCCTGGTAGTGCAGCTCGCCTCCTTGCAGGTATTCGAACCCGGCGCTGCGTGCGCCCAAGGTGCGTACGTAGTGCACCAGCTGGTGCCAGGCAAGCTCCTGCGGCGTGTGCGGCACGCCGTAGCGGGCCAGGTAGGCGGGGCTGGCACAGTTGCGCATGCTAAGTTGCCCGATCGGCCGCGCCACCACATCCAGGTCATGCAGGGCACCTATGCGCATCACGCAGTCAAACCCTTCGCGCAGCAAATCGACCTGACGGTCAGTGCAACTGAGCTCTACTTCCAGCCGCGGAAAACGCTGCAAAAACTGCGGTAACGCCGGGATGATGACCCGCCTGGCCATCATGGTCGGCAGGTCGATGCGCAGGCGCCCGGTCAATTCGGCATCGTCGGCGTTGAACAGGCTCTCGATTTCGTCCATGCCTGACAGCAGGTCCTTGCTACGCTCGTACAGCAAGGCGCCATCCTGGGTCGCCTGTACCCGGCGGGTAGTACGGTGGAACAACTGCGTACCCAGCATGCGCTCCAGCGCTTTTACCTGCTCTGACACGGTCGAGCGTGGTAGCCCCAGGCTCTCGGCAGCCAGAGTGAAACTGCTGACCTCACTGACCCGCACGAAGGTGCGCAACAACTCCAGCTTGTTCATTCGGGCCTCGACTGTCCGGATTTTGCGAACAGTATTTCCATTTTTTCAGGATTTAACAGCCTCACGTCGACCAATAACCTGCCCTCATCAACCCAGCCTGAGGTTTTCACCATGACCCGCAAAATTGCCCTGATCACTGGCGCCAGCCGCGGCCTCGGCCGTAATGCTGCCGAACACCTGGCCGCACGCGGTATCGATGTCATCGGCACTTACCACAGCAAGGCCGACGAAGCCCAAGCCGTAGTTGCCCGACTGGAACAAGCCGGGGTCAAGGCGGCCATGCTGCAACTGGATGTCAGCGACAGCAGCAGTTTTGCCGGCTTCGCCGAGCGCCTGGGCACCACCCTGCAGCAGCACTTTGGCCGCGAGCGTTTTGACTTTCTGGTGAACAATGCCGGGATCGGGCTGAATGTGCCGTACATCGAAACCACCGAAGCGCAGTTCGACCAATTGCTGAACATTCAACTGAAAGGGCCGTTTTTCCTCACCCAGCGCTTGCTGCCGTTGCTGGTCGACAATGGTCGCATCGTCAACATTTCCACCGGTCTGGCGCGCTTTGCGCTGCCGGGGTATGCCGCTTATGCCGCGATGAAAGGCGCAATGGAGGTGCTGACCCGCTACCAGGCCAAGGAACTGGGTGCACGTGGCATTCGCGTGAACATTTTGGCGCCGGGGGCGATCGAGACTGATTTTGGCGGCGGCGTGGTGCGGGATAACCAGCAGGTGAATGACTACATTGCCGGCAATACGGCGCTGGGTCGGGTGGGATTGCCGGATGATATCGGGGCGGCGATTGCGCTGTTGCTGGAAGACGGCAATGGCTGGATTACCGGGCAGCGGCTGGAGGTGTCGGGCGGCATGTTCCTTTGAATCCGAGCGTTTGGGGCCGCTGTGCGGCCCATCGCCGGCAAGCCAGCTCCCACAGGTACAGCGGCGCGTTCAGAGTTTATGGCAATCCTGTGGGAGCTGGCTTGCCGGCGATGGGCCACACACTGGCCCCGCTTTCACTGCTCATGCACCTGCACACTCGCGGTCATCCCTGCACTCAGGGTCACCCCTTCCGGCACCTGGTCCAGGCGAATCCGTACCGGTATGCGCTGGGCCAGCCGCACCCAGTTGAAGGTCGGCTCCACCTCCGGCAGCAACTGGCTGTCCGGGTTGCTGTTGCGGTCAGTGATACCGCGGCTGATGCTCTCCACATGCCCTTGCATCGGTTCGCCCGCGCCCATCAGCCAGACTTTCACCGCGTCCCCCACACGAATACGCGGCAGCTTGGTTTCCTCGAAATAGGCCTGGATATAGAAGGTTGAATCATCCACCAGGGCCATCACCGATTCCCCGGTGTTCACATAGTTGCCCTCGGCCAGACGCAGGTTTGTAATGTGCCCGTTGCGCGGTGCCCGCACCTCACTGCGTGCCAGGTTGATTTTGGCAACCTGCAGTTGCGCTTGGGCCTCGTGCAGTTCGCCGCGCGCGATGGCGGCATTGATCTGGGCGTTTTCACGCAGCTCGGCACTGATCGCCTCTGGCCCTAGGGCGGTACGCCGGGCTGCTTCGCGCTCGCGCAAGCGCAATTGCTGGGCGCGGGTCTCCGTCACCGCGCTGGCCTGGTCGAAGGCCGCCTGGAAACGCTCGCGGTCGATGCTCATCAACAGGTCGCCAGCCTTGACCTGCTGATTATCACGGGCCTTGAGCTCACGTACCCAGCCGGACACGTCAGGGGCGATCACCACCACATCTGCGCGCACACGGGCATCGCGGGTCCAGGGCGTAAGCATGTAGTACTGCCACAACTGGTAGCCGGCCAACACGGCCAGAGCCACCACACACAGCGTCACCAGGGTACGTACGGCCGCACGCATCGAAACACTCCTTTATAAAGCTCCCAGCAGCCTCACCACCAGGAACAACACACAAACGAACAGCGCTGCGTCGAACAACGCTTCATGCCAGATCCAGCGCCCCAACGGCGTCGCCTGCACCACCAGGCGCAGCAAGCCGGTGAGCACCAGCGCCAGCAACACATAAAACAGAAACGGGCTGAGCAGCACGCCGCCCACTTCCCATTCACGCAACCCCATGGGCTTCCTCCTGCCAGCGGCACCACTTGCCCCAGCTTTTCTGCAATTGCAGCACCGCACCTTCAGCCAGCCGCAGCGGGTCACTTGCAGGCAGCCGGCGCAAGGCGGCAATGAAGTGTTCGCTTGCGGCGTCCAGGCGCTGCCCACGCCCGGCGGCTGGCCCTTTGGCCAGTACCGCCTCCACCTGCTGCAAGTACTCGCGCTCGGCCCGCCCCAAGGGGGCTTGGGCGACCGCCAGGCACATGCGCAGGTGCACCAGTTCATCGCCGATATCCAGCCCATGCAGGCCGTCATCCCAGCGTTTGCGCTCGCTCTCGGGCAGCTCGCCGGCATGCCGTGCCAGTTGCATCAGGCGGTCGGCCATGCGCCCGCCAAACCAGCTGTCGGCACCGCGCAGGTCGCGCCGGGTCAGGCGTACCAGGTCGTTCTGGGTGGCAGCACGCAAGCGCCGGCCTAGCCAGGCCGGGTGACGGAACACCAGCAAACGGAAGGCCATTACCGCTGCCGACACCCCAACCAGCATCGCCAGCGCACTGTTGAGCATGGTCGCCACACCAAACTGCATGGCGTTGAGCGGGGACACCAGCACAATGAAGTGCAGGCAATAGGAAGTGGCGGTGGCCCCGGTACGGGGATGGGCCATGCCCAATGCGCCAAGAAAAAGCGGCACGCCCATGCCCAGGCAAAGCATGGCGAAGCTGCTCCATTGCGGCAGCAGGATCTGCCCGACCAGAAACGCCGCGGGTATTGCCAGGAAGATCCCGCGCAGGAAGCTCAGGCCAATCTGCGCGCCGTTCTCGCGGCTGGCGAACAAGCTACAAACCACGCACGTCAGCACCAGCCCACCCGGCGCCGAAGGCCAGGCGGTCGCCAGCCAGAAACCGCTCATTACCAGAAAGGCCAGCGCGCTGCGTGAACCGAACAGCAAGGCCAGCGACCAGTCGCGGTGCACGGCAAGCCCCTGGGACACATCCTTGGGTGCCCTGCCCGCCTCCACATCTTCCAGTGCCAGGCTGGCGGCCATGGCGTAATCCAGCAACAAGGCCATGCGCGCCAGGCAGAAGTGCTCCGCCGAACTGATCTGTTCATCATGGGCGGCATCCCAGATGCGCTGGCGCAGCAGTAACAGGCTGGGTTGGTCAGGTTTGCCCAACAGTGCGCGAACCTCTTCCAGCCAGTGTGCCAGGTGAGCGGCCTCACGCTCATCGAGTTGCCGCCACTGCCGGCGCACCGAGCGCGAGATGCGCAACAGCACCATCAGCTTCTGGCTCAGGCCACGGATGGCACGGGCTCGCTGGCGCCCACGGTTGCCTTCGAACCAGGCATGTTCACGCTGGCTGTCGATGGCGACGATACGCCCCAGGCTCTCCAGCAAGCCTTTGCGCGCCTCGTCCTCACCGCCCAACATGGCACTGGCAGCCTGTAGGCCGTTCTGCCAGGCCTGCCGGGCCTGCCCACCTAATTGCTGCTCTACCCGCATTGGCCAGAGCAAGGCACTGCTGGCGGTAGCACAGAAAATGCCCAGGCAGATCTCGGTACAGCGCGCCACGGCCTGGTCAAATACCTGCAGCGGGTGGTCGATGGCCGGCAAGGCAATGATCGCAGCGGTGTAGCCCGCCAATACAAAGGCATAGGCCCAGGCACTGCGCAGTTGGGTCGAGGCAGCGGTGCACAGGGCCAGCCACAAGGCCAGGGTAATCAGGAACAAACCAGGGGTCTGGGCAAACAGGCCGATGAACACCACCGACATGACCGTGCCGACCAAGGTACCGGCCAGCCGCGCCAAGCCTTTCTGCACCACCATCCCCGACAGCGGCTGGGCAACGATGAAAGCGGTCATCAGTGCCCAGGACGGTTGCTCCAGGCCCCAGCGCATCGCCAGCCACAACGCCAGGCCACCACCCAGCAAGGTCTTGATGGCGAACTTGAGGGCGAGGCTGCTGGGGGCGAACAGGGCCTGAAGGGTGATGGGCACTAGGCGGACCTTGCGGGGGATGGTCGTACTGAAAAGATAGACAATGGTGAGAAGGATAAAGCGGAAACGATTAATTAGCTAGCTAATCATCTTTATTGGAACTTCAATACGCCTGTGCCGGCCCTTTCGCAGCACAAGGCTGCTCCTACAAAAATCCCATGGAGTCAGGCATGGCGCTCAACCTGTAGGAGCAGCCTTGTGCCGCGAAAGGGCCAACACAGGCAACACATAAATTGCAGGCAAAAAAAATGGGCGACCGAAGTCGCCCTAAATGCCTTGCGTGCTCGTGTACCCGGAAGGTCAGCGCGGCTTGCGCTTGTTCGAGTCCTTCCAGATGAAAATGCCCAGACCGGCAAAGAAAGCGACCATCAACCCGACCGTTACCACACCAGCGATAACCACGTTGTCGAAGAACATGCTGGCCTCCCCATTCGTTTGCCGTTGTCCGATGGGTGCACGTTAACCAATGTGGGGAGGGAGAAAATTGATCGGGGTCAATGGTGCCCGGGGCCGGGCACGCGAGGCGGGCGCAGGGTTGACCTGCGTCAAGTTTCAGCGTTTCTTCGGTTTGCCCTTGGGCTTCTTTTTCTTGCTGGTGCTCAACGGCAGGGCCTGCTCGAACGCGTTGCGCATTTCGTTCAGGCGCTTTTCCTTGAGGTCGTGGACGCGCTTGGCGCGTTCGGCATCGAAATCGATGAGGTTGTCTTGGCTCATGGGTGGGCTCGACGATCAACTGAGGCTTGCATGATGAAGCCAGGCGCAGGCGCTGACCAGCCCCGCGTCAGACTTCGATGTCCACCAGCAGCCCCTGACGTACGTGCTCGTCCATCAGCGGCGCCACCGGCACGGTGTTGTCGGCGTTGACCTCGTCACCTGGCACGGCACTGTAGCGGTCCTGCTCGCCCTGCTTGCGCCGTTGCTGCTGGCGACGCTGCTCATCGCGCAGCAGCAGCGCCTGCTCCTGCGGGTCACGCTGGTGCTTGAGGTCGATGGCACTTTCGCTGGACGTGGGCTGCGTCGGCACCACCGGCTTGATGTCGGGGGTCGGCTTGACCGGGTCCTGTTGCGAAGTCACCGGGGCAGCACTGAGCGGAATGATTGGCGGCAGCATGGGCGTTCTCCTATGCCCCCTGTATCGGCAGGCGCGGGTTTACCTTGATGTCAGAGGCAACATTTACTCGGCTTCGTCGTCAGGGTCATCGTCGCTTGGCGGGCTGGTTTCGCTCCAGGGCCGCTTGTAAACCTGCTGCCACACCGCGTCCATGTGATCGCGCAGCACCTGCGGCGCGGTTTTGAGCGAAGCACTGTCATCCCGATCACCACCAACCGGTTCCTCACCCGCCGGGCTGATCAGCGACTGGCCGGTGATGGTATAGCTGGCCTGCCCTTCGCGCATTTCGATGGCGATGTCGTGCGGGTCGATGCCACCGCCACAGAAGGCATGGCTGGCCACCGTAACCTCGGCGACTCCATCCTTGTTCAGGTCGCTGACATCACTGACATCGGTATAGAAGTCCACGTCCAGGTCCAGCCCCGGGCAGGTGGTTTCCTGCTCGATCTGCCAGCGTGCCTTGAATGCATCGCTTTCGGCAGTGCGCCCGTACAAGGTGGCCTTGAGAACCACCTTGTCCACTTCCTGTTCGCTTTCAGGGTCGCTGGCCTGGCCATCGCTGCGGCTCAACACCAACAGGCCTTCACCGTCGCGGTCCCGAAAGTGCACGCTCTTGATCGGCGTCTGCACGCCCAGTACCTCAAGCTGCTCCATCGGGATGGCAGGCAAGGTCTCGAAGTTTTTCTGCTCGCAGGCGGCCAGCAGCAACAGGCTGCCCACGACCATGGAAGCGCTGATCCAGCGGTGCTTGGCAGACATGTTGATCCGGGGCCCTCGTCAGCTGCACGGTGCGAGGCGATGAAACGGCTAGACTGACTTACTTCCTGTTGTCGTTCGGCACCTTTCGGTGCGTTCGCACTTTGGTCTGACCGGCCGATCCGTTAACATAATCGGCTTTTTCATCGCGGGAGTTCAGGCAGTATGGCGCAGCAGTATCAACCGGGGCAACGCTGGATCAGCGACAGCGAAGCAGAGCTCGGCCTGGGTACCATCCTGGCGCAGGATGGCCGCCTGTTGACCGTGCTTTACCCGGCCACTGGCGACACCCGCCAGTATTCCCTGCGTAATGCGCCGCTGACCCGCGTGCGCTTCTCGCCAGGTGACCAGATCACCCACTTCGAGGGCTGGAAGCTGACCGTGCGCGAGGTCGATGATATCGACGGGCTCATGGTCTACCACGGCCTGGACGGGCAGAACCAACCGCGTACCCTGCCAGAAACCCAGCTGTCGAACTTTATCCAGTTCCGCCTGGCCAGCGACCGGCTGTTCGCCGGCCAGATCGACCCGCTGTCGTGGTTCAGCCTGCGCTACAACACCCTGCAGCACACCAGCAAGCAGATGCAATCGGCGCTGTGGGGCCTGGGTGGCTGCCGTGCGCAACCCATCGCCCACCAGCTTCACATCGCTCGCGAAGTCGCCGACCGCAGCGCCCCGCGGGTATTGCTGGCCGACGAAGTGGGCCTGGGTAAAACAATCGAGGCCGGCCTGGTGATCCATCGCCAGTTGTTGTCGGGCCGTGCCAACCGCGTGCTGATCCTGGTACCGGAAAACCTCCAGCACCAGTGGCTGGTTGAAATGCGCCGCCGCTTCAACCTGCAGGTAGCCCTGTTCGATGCCGAGCGCTTTATCGAAAGCGACGCCAGCAACCCGTTCGAGGATGCCCAGCTGGCGCTGGTTGCACTGGAATGGCTGGTTGAAGACGAAAAGGCCCAGGACGCACTGTTTGCCGCTGGCTGGGACCTGATGGTAGTCGACGAGGCCCACCACCTGGTCTGGCACGAAGACCAGGTCAGTGCCGAATACGGCCTGGTCGAGCAATTGGCCCAGGTGATCCCGGGCGTGCTGCTGCTCACCGCCACCCCCGAGCAGCTTGGCCAGGACAGCCACTTCGCCCGCTTGCGCCTGCTCGACCCCAACCGTTTCCACGACCTGGCGGCCTTCCGCGCCGAGAGCGAGCACTATCGCCCGGTGGCCGAAGCCGTGCAGGAACTGCTCGACGAAGGCCGCCTGTCGCCCAAGGCCCACGCCACCATTCAGGGGTTCCTGGGTGCCGAAGGCGAAGCCCTGCTGGCTGCGGTGAGCGACGGCGACAGCCAGGCCAGCGCACGCCTGATCCGCGAACTGCTGGACCGTCACGGCACCGGCCGCGTCCTGTTCCG
Source organism: Pseudomonas sp. MM223 (assembly GCA_947090765.1). NCBI lineage: Bacteria > Pseudomonadati > Pseudomonadota > Gammaproteobacteria > Pseudomonadales > Pseudomonadaceae > Pseudomonas > Pseudomonas sp. MM223. The sequence goes on from OX352322.1 coordinate 5,338,167, forward strand.
TAACACCCGCGCGGCGATCCAGGGCTTCCCTGAGCGCCAACTGCACCCTTACCCGCTGGCAACACCCGAACAATACCGCGACCTGCCTGCGGGCGAGCACGCCGAGCTGTACCCGGAAGTGGCCTTCCAGGCCCAGGGTGATGTAGCTGACGACGAGCGCTGGTGGCGTTTCGACCCACGCGTCGACTGGCTGATAGACACCCTGAAGATGCTCAAGCGCACCAAGGTGCTGGTGATTTGTGCTCACGCAGAAACCGCCATGGACCTGGAAGACGCCCTGCGCGTGCGCTCAGGCATTCCGGCCTCGGTGTTCCATGAAGGCATGAACATCCTTGAGCGCGACCGCGCCGCCGCCTACTTCGCCGACGAAGAATTCGGTGCGCAGGTGTTGATCTGCTCCGAGATCGGCAGCGAAGGCCGCAACTTCCAGTTCGCCCACCACCTGGTGATGTTCGACCTGCCAGCGCACCCGGACCTGCTCGAACAGCGCATCGGCCGCCTTGACCGGATCGGCCAGAAGCACACCATCCAGTTGCACATCCCCTACCTGCAGGACAGCCCGCAAGAACGCCTGTTCCAGTGGTACCACGAAGGCCTCAACGCCTTCCTCAACACCTGCCCCACCGGCAACGCCCTTCAGCACCAGTTCGGCCCACGCCTGCTGCCGTTGCTTGAAGGTGGCGAGAGCAAAGCCTGGGATACCCTGGTGGCCGACGCCCGCAGCGAGCGCGAGCGCCTGGAGGCTGAATTGCACACCGGCCGCGACCGGCTGCTGGAGCTCAACTCCGGCGGTGCCGGCGAAGGCCAGGCGCTGGTCGAGGCCATTCTCGAACAGGACGACCAGTTTGCCCTGCCGATCTATATGGAAACCCTGTTCGACGCCTTCGGCATCGACAGTGAAGACCATTCCGAAAACGCCCTGATCCTCAAGCCAAGCGAAAAGATGCTCGATGCAAGCTTCCCGCTGGGCGACGACGAAGGCGTGACCATCACCTACGACCGTGCCCAGGCGCTGTCACGTGAGGACATGCAGTTCCTCACCTGGGAGCACCCGATGGTGCAGGGCGGCATGGACCTGGTGCTGTCCGGTTCAATGGGCAACACCGCCGTGGCGCTGATCAAGAACAAGGCACTCAAGCCGGGTACGGTATTGCTCGAATTGCTGTTCGTCAGCGAAGTGGTGGCACCGCGCAGCCTGCAACTGGGCCGCTACCTGCCGCCGGCGGCACTGCGCTGCCTGCTCGACGCCAACGGCAATGACCTGGCCTCCCGCGTTGCCTTCGAAACCCTCAACGAGCAGCTTGAAAGCGTGCCGCGTGCCAGCGCCAACAAGTTTGTCCAGGCCCAGCGTGACGTGCTGGCCAAGCGCATCAGTGGCGGTGAAGAGAAGATCATGCCGACTCACGTCGAGCGCGTAGCCGAAGCTCAGCGCCGCCTGGCGGCCGAGGCCGACGAAGAACTGGCCCGCCTGGTGGCACTGCAAGCGGTCAACCCGAGCGTGCGCGACAGCGAGATCGACGCCCTGCGCAAGCAGCGTGAAGATGGCCTGGCGATGCTGGACAAGGCCGCCTTGCGCCTGGAGGCCATTCGCGTGCTGGTGGCTGGCTGATCTGACACACCCCCTGGTGGCCTGGCTGCCATCCTGTAGGAGCAGCCTTGTGCTGCGAAGAGGCCGTCTGCCCCACAAGATTATTGTGAGGCATACGGCCTCTTCGCAGCACAAGGCTGCTCCTACACCTACACCTACACCTACACCTACACCTACAGCCCCTCTTTATGCCTGCTGGCAATTGGGCTGATAACCAAATCGTAGAAATCAATGTGCCATTATTCAGGAAGGCTTAAACACCTCTTCCTATACTGCCTCTGGACAGTCTGCACAGGGTTGTAGCGCAGACGAGTGAAAACTCGACATGGGGCACTCAATGGAATGGCTGGGGCTGCATCTGTTCGCCGACCTTCCGGCAACCGGGCGCATCGTTATCGATTGCCGCCATGAACCGTTCCTGGTTCTGCTCGCCTACTTCGTTGCCTGCGCGGCTTGCTTCGCGACCCTGGACATGGCCGAGCGCCAGTCCCACAGCGAAGACCCCACTGCACACCGACAATGGCACGTGCTTGGCGCCTGCTGCCTGGCCGGTGGCATCTGGGCCATGCACTTCATCAGCATGCTAGCCTTCCAGGCGCCGGTAGAGGTGCACTACGACGTTTCCCTGACCATTCTTTCGCTGCTCATCGCCCTGGCCGTCGCCTGGGTGACCATGCGCAGCCTCGACCACAGCAACAGGCGCGCGCATCAATTCTTGCTGAGCGCCGTACTGATCGGCCTGGGCATCATCCTCATGCACTTTGTCGGCATGGCTGCGATGGAAACCGGCGCCCACCAGTATTACCAAACTGGCCTTTTGCTGGCCTCTGCGGCCATTGCCCTGTTCACCAGCCTGGCTGCGTTGTACCTGGCCCGGTACTTCAGCAATGGCAGCGGCACCCTGCACCAGGCCATGAAGTACGGGGCCAGCCTACTGATGGCCGGTGGTATCGTCGCCACCCATTTCACCGCAATGTCAGCCATGACCCTGGTAATCCCGGCCGACACCGCCCTGCGCCTGCCCTCTGGTGACAACAGCCTGCAACTGGGGCTGGGCATCGGCTTCATCACCCTGCTGATCAGTGGCGCCAGCATCAGCGCCGCAATGGCCGACAAGAAGCTGCAAAGCAAGGAGCACGACCTGCGCCGGGTCAGTGTACTGCTCAGCCAACTGGACCAGGCCCGCGCTTCGCTGCAACAGGCCGCGCACTACGATGCCCTGACCAACCTGGTCAATCGCCGTGGCTTCAACCAGGTGTTCGCCGAACGCCTGGCCGAACACCAGGCCACTGAAAATCGCCTGGCGGTGATGTTCCTCGATATCGACCACTTCAAACGCATCAACGACAGCCTTGGCCACGACGCCGGCGACGAACTGCTCAAGGTGATCGCCAACCACATCAAGGCCGCCACCCGCCACCAGGACCTGGTCGCACGCCTGGGCGGTGACGAGTTCTGCGTGGTCACCAGCCTCGGCAACTGCGACGAAGCTCGCCACCTGGCACAACGCATCATGCAACGGATGAAAGAGCCCATCGACCTGGGTGGCCGGCGCATGGTCATGACCACCAGCATTGGCATCAGCATCTTCCCCGACGACGGCACCTGCGCCGAAGAATTGCTCAAGCATGCCGACCTGGCCCTCTACCAGTCCAAGGACAGTGGGCGCAACAGCCTGCACTTTTTCAGCGATAACCTGAAAACCCAGGCCTCCCTCGCCTTGCAACTGGAAGAAGAGCTGCGCCTGGCCCTGCTTGAAGAGCGTGGCCTGTGCGTGCATTACCAGCCCATTTTCGACATGCACAGCGGGCAGGTGGCCAAGCTCGAAGCCCTGGTGCGCTGGCACCACCCGCAGCACGGCCTGTTGGGGCCCGACCGCTTCATCGGCATTGCCGAAGCCAATGGCCTGATCATCGACCTTGACCTGTGGGTAATGCGTCACGCCTGTGCCGACCTGGCGTACCTGCAGCGTCACGGTTATGGCGATATCAAGGTGACGGTCAATTGCTCGGCAGTCACCCTCAGCCACGACGAACTGCCCAACGAAGTGGAGAAAGCGCTATTCCACGCCGGGCTCGCCCCCCGGCACCTGGAGCTGGAAGTGACCGAAAATGCCCTGATGGGTGATATCCAGCGTACCGTCAACCTGCTCAAGCGCGTGCGTGCCCTGGGCGTGGCGCTGTCGATCGACGACTTTGGCACTGGCTACTCGTCACTCGCCTACCTCAAGCGCCTGCCGCTGGATGTGCTCAAGATCGACCGCACCTTCCTGCAAGAGGTGCCGGGCAGCCAGAAAGACCGCGAGATCGTCCAGGCGATCATCGTCATGGCGCATACCCTGCACCTGCAGGTCGTCAGCGAAGGCGTGGAAACCGTCGAGCAGCAGGCATTTCTTCAAAGCCATGGCTGCGACTACCTGCAGGGCTACCTGCTGGGCCGCCCAGTACCGCTGGCCGAACTGCGGCCGCTACTGGAACGGCTGCAGCGCCAAAGCGGGGTAGTCAGCCCTTGTTGCGGTACAGTTCTACAAGGGTCGCCGGATCTTTTTGCAAGTAACCCTGGCTACCGTGCAGGCGCATCAATTGCGCGGCGAGGCCACTGAGCGGCGTCGCCGAACCCTGCTCACGGGAAAACTTGACTGCGCCATCGAGGTCCTTGAGCAGCGTGCGCACGTGCCACTTGATGGGCTCGAAGCGGCTTTCGGCCATTTGTGGCGCAAGGATCTGCAACGGCCTGGAATCGGCAAAACCACCGGCCAGCGCTTCGGCGATCAGCGTCGCATCCACCCCGGACTGCTCGGCCAGCGCCACCACTTCGGCGATTACCAGGGCATTGCACGCCACGATCATCTGGTTGCAGGCCTTGGTCACCTGCCCGGCCCCCACCGCCCCCATGTGCGTCACGCGCTGACCAAGCACCTGCAGCACCGGACGTGCACGCTCCAGGTCGGCCGCTTCGCCGCCAACCATGATCGCCAGGGTGCCGGCTTCGGCACCTGGCGTGCCGCCGGACACAGGCGCATCCAGCCAGGCCATGCCGCACAGAACCGCGAGCTCGGCGGCCATTTCACGGGTAGCAGTGGGCTCCAGGCTGGAGAAGTCGATCAGCAACTGGCCACTGCGCCCACCTTGGGCAATGCCGTGCTCGCCAAACACCACTTCACGCACCACGGCCGTGTCGGCCAGGCACAGCAGTACCATATCGCTGCCCTGGCACAGTTCGGCGGGGCTGTTGGCCAGGCGCGCGCCGGCGGCGACCAGTGCGGCGCACTTGTCCGGGGTGCGGTTCCACACGGTCAACGGGTACCCCGCCGCCAGCAGGCGTTGGCACATGGGCAGGCCCATCAGGCCGATACCGGCAAATCCAAGCGAAGGTAGTGCAGTGCTCATCAATGACTCCCGACTATTCGAATTGTTTTACAGGCTGGCAGAGGGGTGGGCACATTACGCATCCCGTAAACTGTTACCGCCACGCCGAATTGTTACTTACCTCTACCCGCCTTGAACGCCATCAAGCACCAAAACGGGGCTACTGTGCATTTTTGCGCACCAAAAAAGATCATGCCTCGTCCGGGCGCTTCACCTGAATCACGATGAACGGCGAAACCACCACTGCCCAGATCTCTGGATCGCGGGTTTGCAGGTCCAGCGCCTGCTCGGCCGATACTGGCCCAACAGTGCCATCACTACGCCATTTGGCGAAGATCTCGCCGCGATTCTCGGCCATCGCCTCGGCAACGGTGATCAGGTCCAGGCAAGGGTCGACCCAAATCAGGTCACCCTTGGCCCAGAAACGCTCCAGCGCTTTCCACTCGATGATTGCCGTCTCGCCAAGCAATTTGGCATAGAGGGTGCTTGTTTGATCAGTCATGGGTGGTATCCGCAAAAATCGGCCAATAAAAAAGGTCGGCATTTTTGCAGAAAAACCCGGTTTCAAATATGTAATTTGGTCGATTGACCCCGAACTTGTGGGGCGGGGTCGTAGATGCAGGCAGTTTGATGGCGCCTTTTTGTATCTTTCTGTCGAACAAGCGACAACCCAGGAAACAGGCACTTTTTGACCGCTTTTCAAGCGCTCGGACAGCGCTCTACACTGTACCGGTACAGTTCCGGGACATGTTCCGGGGGAAGGTGGGCTTGCGCGTTGGCATGGCCACGCCGCAAATCCCGCCCGGTCTGTAGCCCTGGCCGCCAGGACTATAAGAATTACAACAGAATGAGTGGAGCACTATGATCAAGATTTCCAAGCTGTTCGCCGCAATGGTACTGGCCGGGGTAGCCAGCCATTCGTTTGCCGCCGATACCATCAAGATCGGCATCGCCGGTCCGAAGACGGGTCCTGTGACCCAGTACGGCGACATGCAGTTCATCGGCGCCAAGCAAGCCATCAAGGATATCAACGCCGCGGGCGGCGTCGATGGCAAGATGCTCGAAGCCAAGGAATACGACGACGCGTGCGACCCTAAACAGGCCGTGGCAGTCGCCAACAAAGTGGTCAACGACGGCGTCAAGTTCGTCATCGGCCACCTGTGCTCCAGCTCCACCCAGCCAGCGTCCGACATCTACGAAGACGAAGGCGTGATCATGATCACCCCGGCCGCCACCTCGCCGGAAATCACCGCCCGTGGCTACAAGCTGATCTTCCGCACCATCGGCCTGGACAGCGCCCAGGGCCCAGCGGCCGGCAACTACATCGCCGACCACGTCAAGCCGAAAGTGGTTGCAGTACTGCACGACAAGCAGCAGTACGGTGAAGGCATCGCCACCGCGGTCAAGCAGACCCTGGAAGCCAAAGGCACCAAGGTTGCGGTCTTCGAAGGCCTGAACGCCGGTGACAAGGACTTCTCCTCGATCATCCAGAAGCTCAAGCAGAACAACGTCGACTTCGTCTACTACGGCGGCTACCACCCAGAGCTGGGCCTGATCCTGCGCCAGGCTCAGGAAAAAGGCCTGAAAGCCAAGTTCATGGGCCCAGAGGGCGTGGGTAACGACTCGATCTCGCAGATCGCCCAAAACGCTTCCGAAGGCCTGCTGGTCACCCTGCCGAAGTCGTTCGATGCCGACCCTGAGAACAAGAAAATCGTCGATGCCATCAAGGCTGACGGCAAGGACCCAAGCGGCCCGTTCGTGTTCCCTGCCTACTCGGCGGTAGAGCTGATCGCCCAAGGCATCAAGGCCGCCAAGTCCGAAGACACCGACAAGGTGGCAGCTGCCATCCACGCCGGCTCGTTCAAGACCCCTACCGGCACCCTGTCGTACGACGAGAAAGGCGACCTGAAAGACTTCAAGTTCGTGGTCTACGAATGGCACTTCGGCAAGCCGAAGACCGAAGTCTCCCCTCAGTAACTGCGTGACTAAATAGCTGACCGTAGAAGCCCACTGTGCGAGCAGTGGGCTTTGTTTTACGAGGTTCATGGGCCCGATCCCCGCGATCCGGGGGCAGGCCCACCTGAAAATCTTAAAACCGTCACCCGCGGTTTCCTGGCACACCCCCGCCAGCGAAATGCAAATCAGGTTTTTAGGAGCGCTGTAATGCCTGAGATCTACCATTTCTTCCAACAACTGGTTAATGGATTGACCATCGGCAGCACCTATGCCTTGATCGCCATCGGCTACACGATGGTGTACGGCATCATTGGCATGATCAACTTCGCCCACGGCGAGGTGTACATGATCGGTTCCTACGTGGCCTTCATCGCCCTGGCGGGCCTGGCCATGATGGGTATCCATTCGCTGCCGATCCTGATGACCGTTGCCTTCGTCGCGACGATCTTCGTCACCAGTGCCTATGGCTACAGTATCGAACGGGTTGCCTACCGCCCCTTGCGCAACAGCAACCGTCTGATCCCGCTGATTTCCGCCATCGGCATGTCGATTTTCCTGCAGAACACTGTGTTGCTTTCCCAGGACTCCAAGGATAAATCCATCCCCAACCTCATCCCCGGGAGCATCTCCTTCGGGCCGGGCGGTGCTGAAGAAGTTCTGATCAGCTACATGCAGATCCTGGTGTTCGTCGTCACCCTGGTGGCCATGACCCTGCTTACCCTGTTCATCTCCCGCTCCCGCCTGGGCCGCGCCTGTCGCGCCTGCGCCGAAGACATCAAGATGGCCAACCTACTGGGCATCAACACCAACAACATCATCGCCCTCACCTTCGTCATCGGAGCCGCCCTGGCAGCCGTGGCGGCCGTCCTGCTGAGCATGCAGTACGGGGTGATCAACCCCAACGCCGGTTTCCTGGTAGGCCTCAAAGCCTTTACCGCGGCGGTGCTGGGTGGCATCGGCAGTATCCCGGGCGCGATGCTCGGCGGGCTGGTGCTGGGCGTAGCCGAAGCCTTTGGCGCCGACATCTTCGGCGACCAGTACAAGGACGTGGTGGCATTCGGCTTGTTGGTGCTTGTCTTGCTGTTCCGGCCGACCGGCATCCTGGGCCGCCCGGAGGTTGAAAAAGTATGAACAAAAATCTCAAACAGGCGTTCTTCAGCGCCTTGCTGGTATGGGCAGTGGCCTTCCCGGTACTGGGCCTGAAACTGAGCATCGACGGCATCAGCCTGGTCGTGCACAGCCAGGGTTCGTTCACCATCAGCATCATCGCCGTGTGTTCGGTACTGATGTTCCTGCGCGTGTTGTTCGACAAGCAGTGGAGTTCGGTGATGGGCCGCCGTTCGGATCGCAAGCTGATCCCGCCGGCCGTCAGCAACTACCTGACCCTGCCCAAAACCCAACGCTATGTGATCATTGGCCTGATCGTCGCGGCACTGGTGTGGCCGTTCTTCGGCTCGCGCGGTGCGGTCGACATCGCCACGCTGATCCTGATCTACGTGTTGCTCGGCCTGGGCCTGAACATCGTGGTCGGCCTGGCGGGCCTGCTCGACCTCGGTTACGTCGGCTTCTACGCCGTGGGTGCCTACAGCTACGCCATGCTCTCGCACTACCTGGGCTGGAGCTTCTGGGTGTGCCTGCCGATTGCCGGCCTGATGGCCGCCACCTTCGGTTTCCTGCTTGGCTTCCCGGTGCTGCGACTACGCGGTGACTACCTGGCGATCGTGACCCTCGGCTTCGGCGAGATCATCCGCCTGTTCCTGCGTAACCTCACCGACTGGACCGGCGGCCCCAACGGTATCAGCAACATCCCCAAGCCAGAGTTCTTCGGGCTCACCTTCGAACGCCGTGCCGCCGAGGGCATGCAGACCTTCCACGAGTTCTTCGGGCTGGAATACAACTCGATCAACAAGGTCATCTTCCTGTACCTGGTGGCCCTGCTGCTGGCCTTGCTGGCGCTGTTCGTCATCAACCGCCTGCTGCGCATGCCTATCGGCCGCGCCTGGGAAGCCCTGCGTGAAGACGAGATCGCCTGCCGTGCACTGGGCCTCAACCCAACCGTGATCAAGCTCTCGGCATTTACCTTGGGTGCCTGCTTCGCCGGTTTTGCCGGCAGCTTCTTCGCTGCACGCCAGGGCCTGGTGACGCCGGAGTCGTTCACCTTCATCGAGTCGGCGATCATCCTCGCCATCGTCGTGCTGGGCGGCATGGGCTCACAACTGGGCGTGATCCTTGCGGCCATCGTGATGATCCTGTTGCCCGAGCTGATGCGTGAGTTCAGTGAATACCGCATGTTGATGTTCGGTGCGCTGATGGTGTTGATGATGATCTGGCGTCCGCAAGGCTTGCTGCCTATGCAACGTCCACACATGGGCTGCGTCGATGAGCCGCGAAATTCTGCAAGTCAGCGGCCTGAGCATGCGCTTCGGCGGCTTGTTGGCGGTCAACGGCGTGGCCCTGACCGTCAAGGAAAAACAGGTGGTGGCGCTGATCGGCCCGAACGGCGCCGGCAAGACCACCGTGTTCAACTGCCTGACCGGCTTCTACAAGCCCAGCGGCGGCACCATCCTGCTCGATGGCCAGCCGATCCAGGGCCTGGCCGGCCACCAGATCGCCCGCAAGGGCGTGGTGCGGACTTTCCAGAACGTGCGCCTGTTCAAGGAAATGACCGCGCTGGAAAACCTGCTGATCGCCCAGCACCGTCACCTGAACACCAACTTCTTTGCTGGCCTGTTCAAAACCCCAAGCTTCCGCCGCAGCGAAAAGGAGGCCATGGAACGCGCGCAGTACTGGCTGGAAAAGGTCAACCTGACCGAGTTCGCCAACCGAACCGCCGGCACCCTCGCCTACGGCCAGCAACGCCGCCTGGAAATCGCCCGCTGCATGATGACCCAGCCGCGCATCATCATGCTCGACGAACCGGCCGCAGGCCTGAACCCGAAGGAAACCGAAGACCTCAAGGCACTGATCGCCTACCTGCGTGAGTCGCACAACGTCACCGTGCTGCTGATCGAGCACGACATGAAGCTGGTGATGAGCATCTCCGACCATATCGTGGTGATCAACCAGGGTACCCCCCTGGCCCACGGCACGCCGGAAGAGATCCGCGACAACCCTGATGTGATCAAAGCCTACCTGGGGGAAGCGTAAATGCTGAAGTTCGAAAACGTTTCCACCTTCTACGGCAAGATCCAGGCGTTGCACAGCGTCAACGTAGAGATCAACCAGGGCGAGATCGTTACCCTGATCGGTGCCAACGGCGCCGGCAAGTCGACCTTGCTGATGACCTTGTGCGGCTCGCCGCAGGCGCACAGTGGCAGCATCAAGTACCTGGGTGAAGAACTGGTCGGCCAGCCGTCCTCGCACATCATGCGCAAGAGCATCGCAGTAGTGCCGGAAGGCCGCCGCGTGTTCGCCCGCCTGACCGTCGAGGAAAACCTGGCCATGGGTGGCTTCTTCACCGACAAGGGCGATTACCAGGAGCAGCTGGACAAGGTGTTGCAGCTGTTCCCGCGCCTGAAGGAGCGTTACATCCAGCGTGGCGGCACCATGTCGGGTGGTGAGCAGCAGATGCTCGCCATTGGCCGGGCGCTGATGAGCAAGCCCAAGCTGCTGCTGCTCGACGAGCCTTCACTGGGCCTGGCGCCGATCATCATCCAGCAGATCTTCGACATCATCGAACAGCTGCGCCGTGATGGCGTGACGGTGTTCCTGGTGGAGCAGAACGCCAACCAGGCGCTGAAGATCGCTGACCGCGCCTATGTGCTGGAGAACGGCCGGGTGGTGATGCAGGGGACGGGGGAAGCATTGTTGACCGACCCGAAGGTGCGCGACGCGTACCTGGGGGGTTGATCGGAAAAGGGCCTTCGGGCCCTTTTTTCTGCCTGCCAGATAAGTGTTGCCCGCGAAAGGGGCGACACTGGCAACCATTAACTTGTGATCCTCCGCCAGCCTGAGTAACGTGGCCAGCTTTCACGGCAAAGATTCCCCGGAGCCCGCCCCATGCGCCTCACCCCCACCTTGCTGCTCACCGCCCTGCTGCCCCTGTTCGCCGGCTGCCAGCTCATGGCTGACGCCCCCAGCGACCCGAACATCGGCACCACGCGCATGCAGGGCGAACTGCGTGCCGCCGGTGGCCAGTTGCTGTTCAAGCCGTGCAGCGAAAACCGCACCTTCGTGATCAACGACGTCGGCGCCACGGGCATCCTGCAAGAGGCCGCCAACCTCGCCAAGGACGCCAACGACAAGCTGTTCGCCGACGTGCGGGGCCGCCTCACCGGCAGCAAGCAGGCCAACAACGACGGCCAGCTGGAAGTGCGCCGCCTGTACCGCCTGGAGCCTTCCACCCGTGCCTGTGAAGACCCCAACTTCAAGCAGCTGACCCTGCGCGCCAATGGCCACGAGCCAGACTGGGACATCAAGGCCAGCGGTAAGGGCATGGTCCTCAACCGCGTTGGCCAACAGCCCTTGCCCCTGCCATTTCTGGAAGAAGAAGTACCTGGCGGCGGCCTGACCCTCACCAGCGAAGCCAACGGCCAGCATGTGGAACTGTGGGTGGCACCGCAGCGCTGCGTAGACGGCGCCACTGGCGCCATCCACCACTTGCGTGCCGAGCTGCGCATCGACGGCAAAACCTTGCAAGGCTGCGGCTACTACGGTGGTGCACGCGACAACTGATCGCCGGGTGCTTTTATCCTGCCAGTCGGGGCGGCTAACAGCTTATACTTGGCGGTTTGTGTAAAGCCGCCGGCCGCCCATGGCCGGGATACTGGACCCTGCCATGCTACGAATCACCGAACTCAAGCTGCCCCTGGACCATCCCGACGAAGCGCTGCGCGAAGCCATCGTCCAGCGCCTGGGCATCCGCGACGAGCAACTGCTCAGCTTCAACCTGTTCAAGCGCAGCTACGATGCGCGCAAGAAAAACAGCGAGTTGCTGTTCATCTACACCATCGACCTCGAAGCCAGCAACGAAGCCGAGCTGCTCAGCAAGTTCGCCGACGATCACAACATCGGCCCGGCACCCGACGTAACCTACAAGTACGTCGGCCATGCCCCGGCCGATGTGCAGGAACGCCCGATTGTGGTTGGCTTCGGCCCGTGCGGCATTTTCGCCGGCCTGTTGTTGGCACAGATGGGCTTCAAGCCGATCATCCTCGAACGTGGCAAGGAAGTGCGCCAACGCACCAAGGATACCTGGGGCCTGTGGCGCAAGAGCGTGCTCAACCCCGAGTCCAACGTGCAGTTCGGCGAAGGCGGCGCCGGCACCTTCTCGGACGGCAAGCTGTACAGCCAGATCAAGGACCCGCAGCACCACGGCCGCAAAGTGCTGGAAGAGTTCGTCAAGGCCGGCGCGCCAGACGAGATCCTGTACATCAACAAACCGCACATCGGTACCTTCCGCCTCACCGGCATGGTCGAGCAGATGCGCCAGGACATGATCGCCCTGGGCGCAGAAGTGCGCTTCCAGGAGAAGGTCACCGACCTGCTGGTCGAAGACGGCCAACTGACCGGCGTGGTGCTGGAGAGTGGCGAACAGCTGCACTCGCGCCATGTGGTTCTGGCCCTCGGCCACAGCGCCCGCGACACCTTCCGCATGCTGCATGCCAAAGGCGTGTACATGGAGGCCAAGCCGTTCTCGGTCGGCTTCCGTATCGAGCACCCGCAAACGCTGATCGACAAGGCGCGCCTGGGCAAGTACGCCGGCCACCCGAAACTTGGCGCCGCCGACTACAAACTGGTGTACCACGCCAAGAACGGCCGCTCGGTATACAGCTTCTGCATGTGCCCTGGTGGCACCGTGGTCGCGGCCACCAGCGAGCCAGGCCGAGTCGTCACCAACGGCATGAGCCAGTATTCGCGAAATGAGCGTAACGCCAACTCCGGTATCGTCGTCGGCATCGACCCTGAGCGCGACTACCCGGGTGGGCCGCTGGCCGGTATCGAACTGCAAGAGCGCCTGGAAGCCCACGCCTACGTGATGGGCGGCAGCAATTACCAGGCCCCGGCACAGCTGGTGGGTGACTTTGTCGCCGGCCGACCATCGACCGCACTGGGCAGTGTCGAGCCATCCTACAAGCCAGGCGTGACCCTGGGTGACCTGGCGCCGAGCCTGCCGGACTTCGCCATCGAAGCGATCCGTGAGGCACTGCCGGCGTTCGACCGCCAGATCAAGGGCTACAACCTGCATGATGCAGTGTTGACCGGGATCGAGACGCGCACCTCGTCGCCACTGCGGATTACCCGGGGTGAGGATTACCAGAGCCTGAACCTCAAGGGGCTGTTCCCGGCGGGTGAAGGGGCCGGCTATGCGGGCGGGATTCTGTCGGCGGGTGTGGACGGGATCCGCATTGCCGAAGCGGTAGCGCGGGATATGCTCGGCCTTTGATCTTTTATCCCCTGCCAGGGCCCTTTCGCGGGTAAACCCGCTCCTACACCGGACAATCGACTCCCTGTAGGAGCGGGTTCACCCGCGAAGAGGCCGTGGCGGGATTCAGATATATCCAACCCGAACATCAGACTTTCCCTCCCCCTTCCTCTCCCATCTGCATCTAGGCTTCACTCAGCCTAGCCGGCAACACCATATAACAAAAACGAATATAGTTTTTGTTTTAAAGCATATCGTCACAGGCTAGGGTGTACGCCCGTACCATTCGTAAACTGCTCATGGAGAGCCTATAGCCCGTGCGTAGCCTGTTTACCCGTTTCTTCCAGCTTGAAGCCGCCAGCGGCCTGCTGCTGATCGCCGCCGCCGTTCTGGCCCTGGTTATCAACAACTCGCCACTGTCCTACCTGTACAGCGGGCTGCTCGACGTGCCCGTCGCCGTCCAGGTCGGCGCGCTGAACATCGCCAAGCCATTGCTGCTGTGGATCAATGACGGCCTCATGGCCCTGTTCTTCCTGCTCATCGGCCTTGAGGTCAAGCGTGAGGTGGTCGACGGCCACCTGTCCAAACCTTCCCAGGTGATTTTGCCTGCCACGGCTGCCGTGGGCGGCATGGTGGTGCCGGCACTGATCTACTGGTTCATCAACCGCGACAACCCGGCGGCCGTGGCCGGCTGGGCTATCCCCACCGCCACCGACATCGCCTTCGCCCTCGGCGTGCTGGCCCTGCTGGGCAAACGTGTACCGGTGTCACTCAAGCTGTTCCTGATGACCCTGGCCATCATCGACGACCTGGGCGCGATCATCGTCATTGCGCTGTTCTACTCCGGTACCCTGTCGAGCGTGTCGCTGCTGCTGGCCGCTGCCTGCCTGGTGGTGCTGATAGCAATGAACCGGCTTGGCGTGGTCAAACTCGGGCCGTACATGGTCATCGGCCTCATCCTGTGGGTCTGCGTACTCAAGAGCGGCGTGCATGCCACGCTGGCCGGTGTCGCCCTGGCATTGTGCATCCCGCTGCGTACACGTAACGCCGAGACTTCGCCACTGCTGTCCCTTGAGCATGCCCTGCACCCGTGGGTCGCCTACGCCATTTTGCCGCTGTTCGCCTTCGCCAATGCCGGCGTCTCACTGGCAGGCATGACCGTGGAAAGCTTCACCCACCCGGTGCCCATGGGCATCGCGGTAGGCCTGCTGCTGGGCAAGACCGTGGGCGTTTTCGGCCTTACCTGGCTGGCGGTCAAGCTGCGCCTGGCTGCGCTGCCTGCGGGTGCTGGCTGGGGGCAAATACTGGGGGTGGCGATACTCTGCGGCATTGGCTTCACCATGAGCCTGTTCGTTGGTTCGCTCGCCTTCGCCCCAGGTAGCAGTGAATACGCTGGCATGGACCGCATGGGTATTCTTACCGGCTCGTTCTTCGCCGCAGTGATCGGCTACGCCGTCACCGCCATGGCCAGCCGCAAAACCAGTGCTGGTTGACTTGGCTGAGGCATGAAAAAACCCCGACTGGCAGCAGCCATGTCGGGGTTTTGTTTTACTGCGCTACGGTCAGTGCGAAACGCGGCTGGTACCGTCAACCGTCATGATGCGCACGCGGTCACCCACGCGGAAGATTTCGTTTTCCTGCACGGCCTGCACGTAGGCACGCATGCTGCCATCGTCTTCACGTACAGTGATTTCAACGCCTTGGGTGCGGGTCAGGCCTTCTTCTGCGGCAGAACCGGCCAAGCCACCGGCCACGGCACCGATCACGGCAGCAACGATGCTGCCACGGCCACCGCCCACGGCACTACCGGCAACGCCACCGACGATGGCGCCAGCGCCACCGCCGATCGGGGTCTTGGTACCTTCGATCTTGACCGGGCGCAGGGATTCGATGGTGCCCATGCGCACGGTTTGCACGCGGCGGGCTTCATCACGGGAGTAGCTGTCACCGGTCAGGCTCGAGGCACAGCCCCCCAGCAGCAGCGACATGGTGGTAAAGGTCGCCACCAGCAAAGCGGATTTACGCATGGGTAAAGTCTCCATAAGTCAGGTGCTTATTAGACGCTGCACGTTGACGGCTGTCACGGTACAAACGTAATAAAATTGTTTTCATTCAGCCGGGGTACAGCCTGTGTGGTTGTGCCGTAGGCTCTTCAATTGAGACCAAGGATAGCCATGGATTACTTCATCGTCGTGGTCACCACCGTTGCGGGGCTGTATTTCCATTGGTGGCTGTATGTGCGCATGCGCCGCTGGATGGACCGTGATCTGGCGTTGTCGCTGGCGGGGGCTGACCCTGCAAAGCGCGCGTTCATGCTGGAACGGTTGGCGCAGGCGCGGCAGGAGAAGGTGGGGCGTAAGCAACTGGCGGGGTGGTTGGAGCGCGAGGCCGCAGGTTTTACGAGGTAGGGTCAGGACCCAGGTAACCACCGTGTGGGAGCGGCCTTGCGGGGGTGCTCCCACAGGACCGCATCACCAGTCAGGGCGCCAGCCGCTCTCGCAGCCATTGCCCGTCGATCAGCCGATAATTCAACCGGTCATGCAGGCGGCTAGCCCGTCCCTGCCAGAACTCGATGCGCTCAGGCAACAGACGATAACCACCCCAATGCTCGGGGCAGTGCGGCTGGGTGTCGGAAAACCGCGCTTCGGTAGCCTTGACCAGGCCCTCCAGCTCTTCACGACCGGCAATCACACGGCTCTGCGGCGAAGCCCAAGCCCCCAGGCGGCTGCCCAGCGGGCGCACCTGGTAGTAGTCGTCCGACTCCTTTGCCGTGACCTTTTCCACCCGCCCTTCGATGCGCACCTGGCGCTCCAGTGCCGGCCAGAAGAACGTCATGGCGGCAAAGGGGTTGGCTTGCAGTTGCTGGCCCTTGGCGCTGTCGTAGTTGGTGAAGAAGGTGAAACCCTGCTCGTCGAGCCCCTTCAACAGCAACACACGGCAATGCGGGCGGCCTTCGCCGTCCACAGTAGCCAGGGTCATGGCATTGGCTTCCACCGGTACCTGCTCGGTTTTCACCGCATCGGCAAACCACTGGTGGAACAAAGCGAACGGCTCCCCCGGGGCCTGGGCTTCGGCCAGGCCATCACGGGTGTAGTCGCGGCGCATATCGGCCAGGGATTGGGTCATTGCTGCGTTCCTTGACGATCAGTTGGTCTTCGCAGGGCTGTTGGCAGCTACTTTCTTGTCAGCGGTAGCTTTCTTGGCGGCAGGCTTGGCGGCTGCCTTGGCCGGCGCGGCGGTTTTCTTGGCCGCGGTCTTGGCAGGAGCCTTGGCCTTGGCGACGGGCTTCTTCGCCGCAGGTTTCTTCGCTGCTGGCTTGCTGTCGACGGCCTTGGCGGCAGGTGCCTTGGCATCCTGCACAGCAACCATCGAGGCCGGTGCAGGTGCCGGGGCGGCCTGCTGGTACTTGGCCAACAGGGCGACCATGGTGTTCTGCGGGGTCAGCAGCATTTCCACGCGGCGGTTCAGGGCACGGCCCTCGGCGCTGTCGTTGGCGGCGCGTGGCATTACCGAGCCCATGCCTTTGAGGGTCAGGCGGTCACGCTGCAGGCCGCTGAGGCGGAAAATGGCCGACACCGAGGCGGCGCGCTCCAGGCTGAGCTTTTGGTTGGCCGCTGCAACGCCGCTGCTGTCGGCATGGCCGAGTACCAGCACGGCAGTCTTGGGGTCGCCTTCGACGGTCTTGGCCACACGGGTGATCGGCCCGAGGGTCATTGGCAGCAACATGTTTGGGCGATCCGGGTTGTACGAGCTGTCCACCGGCAGGGTTACCGCCAGCACATTGTCGCGGCGCTCCAGCTCAAGCTTGCTGTCCTTGATGGCTTCGCGCAGCTTGGGCTCGTACTCGTCCAGCCAGGCCTGGGTGGCCTTCTGGTCGATCTTCGGCACGACCGGCCCTTTGGCTTGCTTGTCATCACCGCCAAACGGCCACCACCAGCGGCTGGCGCTTTCGGATTTGGCATCGGCCTTGGCCACTTTTTCAGTGACGGCTGCCTTCACTTCCTGCTCGGCAACCTTGTCCGAACCGAAAGGCCACCAGCTGGAGCCACCTTCCTTGGAGCCGTCCGGGGAATGACTGGCGCAGCCGGTAACGGCGGTCAGGCACAGGGCGAGTGCTAAGGTTTTATGTGAAGACATCAGCGATACACCATGAATTAGAAAGAGATTTTGCCAACGCACATGAAGCGTTGGCATTGAGGATAGTCAAAGGGTTGGGGCAATACCCGCATTACCCGATCAAAGGCAATCGGCAAGGACACGTACCAGTTTCTGGGCTCGTGGGTCCATGAGCACATATGGGCCGAGGGTATTGACCACAAAACCGAACGCCACATCGTGCTCCGGGTCGGCAAAACCGACCGAGCCACCGGCACCGGGGTGGCCGAAAGCACGGGCGCCGAGGCCAAACGTGGCATTGGCCACATCGGGCTGGTCGAGCATGCAGCCCAGGCCAAAGCGGGTCTGGGTGAGCAAAGTGCGGTCCTGGCCAAGGCTGTGCTCGCGGGTCAACTCATCAAGCAGTTCGGATTCGAGCAAGCTGCCGTCCAGCAACCCGGCATAGAAGCCCGCCAAGCTGCGTGCATTGCCATGGCCATTGGCCGCTGGCTGTTGCATGCGTCGCCATTCCGGCTTGTTGGTGCTGGTCAGGATCGCCGGCGGGTTGGTGAAGGCACGGGTCGACAGCGCCTCGGGTTCGCGCATGGTCACCTGCAGCAAGCGCTGTGCAGCAGCATCCCCGGGGTTGCCTTTGCCACGGGCGATATGCGCCACGCGGTGGAACTCCTCGTCTGCCAGGCCAATGTGGAAGTCCAACCCCAACGGGCGGGCGGTGCGGGCCACAATGGAGTCGCCTGGGCCACGCCCATCGGCGCGACGGATCAGCTCGCCGATCAGCCAGCCGTAGGTGATGGCGGCATAACCGTGTTCGCTACCAGGTGTCCACCATGGCGTTTCAGCCGCCAGGGCATTGACCATGGCCTGCCAGTCATACAGGGCTTCGGCTGGCAGCAACTCACGAATGGCCGGCAAGCCGGCGCGGTGGCTGAGCAGCTGGCGCAAAGTGATCGACTGTTTACCCGCCTGGGCGAACTCGGGCCAGTAATTGGCCACTGGGGCATCGAGGGCCAACTTGCCCTCGCCCACCAGTTGCAGGGCGGTGACGGCGGTGAAGGTCTTGGTGCAGGAGAACAGGTTGGCGATGGTGTCGCTGTGCCAGGCCTGCTGGCCATCCTTATCGGCACTGCCGGCCCACAGGTCGACGACGGTTTCGCCCCCAACCTGGATGCACAGCGCAGCGCCACGCTCCTGGGAATCTTCGAACAGCGCGGCAAAGGCTTCGCGCACGGCTTCGAACTTCAGCTCATAGTGACCCTGAATCTGCACCCGCTGTACTCCGTACGACCATGTCCAAAAAAGGTGTGCATTGTTTCAGTAGTTGGGTGTTTTGCAAACTGGCTTGGGCCAAATGGTCGCTGTGGGAGCGGCCTTGCCGGGCCGCTCCCACAACCTGTGCTCAAGGAGCGGGCTTTTCCAGTTCCGCGCGCAATTGGCCCATTGCCTGCTGGTTGCTCTTGCGCACAGTGTCGACAAACCCCGGGTACGGTACATCGGTGATTGCCACCAGCCCGAGGTGGCCGTTCTCGCCGTCAAGCAGGCGGCCGCTGGCTGGCTGGTCGAGGTACTGGAACCAGTGCGCGCCAACGATCATCGGCTGGGCCAGGGCCGCTTTGAGGAAGTTGCCATAAGCCGGGCCGCGGTCTTCTTCGCGCGCCAGCTCCAGCGGCCCCGGCCAGAACGGCCCGCGATCGCGTGAACCAAACTGGAACTCGGACACCAGCACCGGCTTGTCCAGCTCGGCCAGGCGGGCGAAGTCATAGCCGTCCTGGGGCTTGAGGGTATAGAAGTTGAAGCTGAGCACATCACAGAACTCGGCACAGGCCTTGACCGCCTCTGGTGTGCTCACGGCAAAGCGGCCACCCAGCAGCAGGTGATTGGGGGCATGCCAGCGCAGTGAATCGGCAATGGTCTTGAAGTAGGTTTCGGCGAACACCTGCTGGAAGTGCTGGTAGTCGCGCTCGATTTCCGGGTGTTCCGGGTTGGGCAATGGCGCTTCGAAGCCAGGGTCTTCCATGAGCTCCCAGGCGGTCAGTTCGATGCCCCAGGCCTTGGACAGCCCTTCCTGGTTACGATATTTGTCACGTAGCTGCTTGAGGAAGGCACGCTTGGCCGGTACATCGGTGGTCAGGCGCAAAGTGCCGTAGGCCAGGCCATAGCGGGCCTTGGGGTCGCTGCCTGGGGCCGCCCAGGCCAGTTCGTTGTCGGCGAAGTAGCCGATCAGCCAAGGGTCGTCACGGTGATCACGGGCAGCAATGGCCACGGCACGCTCGGTGGCCATGGCAAAACGCGGGTCGAACGGGTCGGGCATGCTGCCCCACCAGTCCATGCCGGTGCTGATGCTGGCGTAATCACCCACGATCGACAGCGGCAAGGTGTAGGCCATACGTTTGGCTTGGCCCAAGGCGGGTTCGCTCCAGTTGCCGACCGTGTTGAAACCCCAGGCCTGCAAACGGTCGACCGCATGGGCTTGCCAGCGGGTAGCGTCCAGTACCGGTGGCGGGCAGTTGGCAGGTTGCCCTTCTGCGGCAGGCGGGCAGGGCTTGCCGTAGGTACGCTGAACGTTGGCGGCATAAAAGTCGAACCAGCGCCCTTGCTTGAAGTTGCGCCCTTGCGACGAGGCATTGCCATCGTCGTTGTTGCCTTCGCCGTAGAATGCGGCCAGTGCATCGCCCTCGCCCGGCAACGCCTTGAACATGCCTTCGCGGCCGGCGACGTAAGTTCGCCCGCCATCTGCGGCAACGGCATTCACACCCAGGGAATAGAACGGGTGCCCCTGCGGCGTGACCAGGTACCAGCGGCCATCACGCTTTTCGGTGCGAAAGAAGCCCTTGGCCTCGAATGCTGGCCCGGCCAGCAACCCGCCGTAGCTGTCCAGTTGCTGCTTGCCACGCTCAGCCAGCCAGGCCTTGAGCTGCTGTTGTTCACGCGTATCGGCCGCCTTGAGCTGCTCGTCATTGGCCACCTTCTCGGGCCAGTTGCCCCGAGTGGACTGGCCATAGGCATCGATCAGGTCCTGGTACGCCGCCTTGTAAGCCTGGTCGTCATCCTGGATGCCGACCCGCTCGATCAGCAGGTTCTGCGCCACCTTGGGGTTGGGGATGCTCAGGCTGACCGAGGCCACCTGCTTGAGGTCTACCGCGCCAGCGCTGCTGGCCAGCAGCAAGCGCTGGCCAGCATGGCTCCACGGCATGGGTGGGCCGGCGCGCATGCCCTGGCTCAGCGGCGAGCTGGCCGTTAGCGGCACCATCACGGTTTGCGCGGGGCCGGCGGGCAAATCGATACGGCTGGTCAATGTGCGGCCATCACTGCCTTGCACCGTGACATCCACCGTCAGCGCCCAATCCATGGCACTTTGCAGGCGAAGGGTGAGGAACTGCCCGGTGGACCAATCCCACACCCCGCCTTGCGGGCTCAGGCGCAGGGTCGGCCGCTCGGCCGGGTTGAACACCACACGCCGCAACACCTCGCCCTCGGCCGTTTGCTCCGCGTTGTACTGCGGCATGCCGGCATCCTCGGTCGCCACATTGACCACCGAGGCCGGGCGCACGAAGCTGAACAGCGTCTGCTGCCCAGCCAGCAAGGGCGAGCTGAACAACAGGGCGAAAACGGCGGGCAGGGTGCGGCGGACCATAAGGCTGGGGCTCTCCTTCAGGCCCCTCACGGGCCCAAGACTGAGTAATGGACAACGCGCCGGCGCAAGTGCTCCGGCGGTCAGGAAATCTCCCGCCGGAATGGCGGCAGCGCATTGAGAATAGCCTTGCCGTAGCGCTGGGTGACCAAGCGCCGATCAAGCAAGGTAATGACACCGCGATCCTGCTCGGTACGCAGCAGGCGACCGCAGGCCTGGATCAGCTTCAGCGAGGCGTCGGGTACGGCAATTTCCATGAACGGGTTACCGCCGCGGGCCTCGATCCATTCCGCCAGCGCGGCTTCGACCGGGTCATCGGGCACGGCAAATGGAATCTTGGCAATTACCACATGCTCGCAATAGGCGCCAGGCAGGTCGACACCCTCTGCAAAGCTTGCCAAGCCGAATAGCACACTGTGCTGGCCATCGTCGACCCGCGCCTTGTGCTTGTTCAGGGTTTCCTGCTTGGACAGGTTGCCCTGTATCAGGACCAACTTGCGCCAGTCACGGTCCAGGCCATCGAACACGTCCTGCATCTGTTTGCGCGAAGAGAACAGCACCAGCGCGCCACGGGCATCTTCGACGATGTTCGGCAGCTCACGGATGATTGCCGCAGTATGTGCCGCTGCGTCGCGTGGGTCGGCCTTGAGGTCGGGTACCCGCAACAGGCCGGCGTCGCCGTGCACGAACGGGCTGGGTACCACACAGGTGACCGCATCACGCGGCAAACCCGAGCGCATGCGGAAGCGGTCGAACTTGCCCAGCGCAGTCAACGTCGCCGACGTTACCAGCGCACCGTGGGCAACGCTCCACAGGCTGCGGCGAAGCATTTCGGCGGCGAGGATGGGGCTGGCGTTAACTTCGATGTCGAACATCGCACCGCTCTCGGCCAGCGTCAGCCAACGCGCCATGGGCGGGCTGTCTTCCGGGTCTTCGGCGGTAAAGGCCGTCCACAGTTCCCAGTTGCCCTGGGCACGGGTGACCAGGCTACCGAACAGCGGGTACCACTCCTCGGCCTGGTGGCTGGCGATACCAATGTTGACCTCGCCGTCCATGCCTTCCTTGAGCAGGTCGGCCAGGCGGGTGAACAGGTCGTTGAGGCGGGCAAAGCCCTTTTTCAGCTCGATGCCCACTTCGCGCAGCTGTTCCGGCACGACGCCGCCTTCGAAGCGGTAGCGCGGGCGTTCACGGCCCTCGGTGTCTTCACTGGGGCGGAAGTCGGCAACTTGCTCGCAGAGGGTAAACATGAACTGCTGCTGGGTACGCACTTCACGCGCCAGCTCTGGCACCTGCTCGATGTACTTGCCCAGATCGCCGGGCAACGGGTGCTGAGCCAGCAGCTTGGTCAGGTTCTTGGCGGTCTGTTCCAGCCAGTCTGCGGTGGAGCGCAGCCGCGAATAGTGAGCGAAGTGGCCGATGGCCTTGTCTGGCAAGTGGTGGCCTTCGTCGAACACGTACATGGTGTCGCGCGGGTCAGGCAACACCGCACCGCCGCCGAGGGCCAGGTCGGCCAGTACCATGTCGTGGTTGGTAACGATCACGTCGACCTTACCCATGCCTTCACGGGCCTTGTAGAACACGCACTGCTGGAAATTGGGGCAGTGGCGGCCGGTACACTGGCTATGGTCGGTGGTCAGGCGTGCCCAGTCCTGGTCCTCCAGGGCCTCTGACCAGCTGTCACGGTCACCGTCCCAGCGGTTGCCGGCAAGCTTCTCGATCATGCTGTTGAACAGCTTCTGGCTGCGCTCGTCGACCTCGATGCGGAAGCCTTCTTCCTCGAACAACTGGGCGGTGGCCGACTGGGCGTGGCCCTCTTGCAGCAGGATGTCGAGCTTGGACAGGCACAGGTAGCGACCACGGCCTTTGGCCAGGGCGAAGCTGAAGTTGAGCCCGCTGTTACGCATCAGGTCGGGCAGGTCCTTGAAGACGATCTGCTCCTGCAGGGCCACGGTGGCGGTGGCGATTACCAGGCGCTTGCCAGCAGCCTTGGCGGCCGGGATGGCGGCCAGGCTGTAGGCCACCGTCTTGCCGGTACCGGTGCCCGCCTCGACGGCAACCACGGCAGGTTCGCCGGCGCGGCGGCCTTCATCGTCGCAGGCAATGTCGCCAAGCACCTTGGCCACTTCGGCGATCATCAGGCGCTGGCCATAGCGAGGCTTGAGGCTCTTGGCTTCGAGAAAACGCGAGTAGGCGCCCTGGATGGTGGCTTTGAGTTCGTTGCTGATCATGGTCTGCAGGCGCCCGTAGGGCTGGATATATTTTCAGTGTTTCGCATGGGGCGGCTATCATACCCCGCTATTGCCCTTTATGCCGCATGGAGATCCGGATGCTCGCCTTTGCCCTGCCCTACACACTGCATGTTCTGGCTGCCCTGGTATGGGTCGGCGGCATGTTCTTCGCCTGGCTGGTGCTGCGCCCGGCAACGGTTGCGGCCCTTGAAGGGCCTGCGCGGCTGCGCCTGTGGGTGGAAGTTTTCCGACGCTTCTTCGGCTGGGTCTGGCTGGCGGTGGCGATCTTGGCGATAAGTGGTATCGGCATGTTGCACATGCGCTTCAGCGGCTTCGAAACTGCGCCGAAGTACGTGCAGGTGATGATCGGTGGGGGCATCGCCATGTTTGCCTTGTTCATGCGCATCCAGGCATTGCTGCTGCCGGAGTTGAAGGCGGCGGTGCAAACCGAGGACTGGCCGACGGGTGCGGCGGTACTGGGGCGGATTCGGCGGATGGTGGGGGTCAACCTGCTGCTGGGCCTGGCCGTGGTCGCTGTGGCCAGTTCGCGGCTGATGTTCTGAGCGCTGAATGCCTGAAGGCTTGTGTGGTCCCTGTAGGAGCAGCCTTGTGCTGCGAAGAGGCCATGACTGCCCCAAAAAGGCTTTTTTCTTACCGGCCTCTTCGCAGCACAAGGCTGCTCCTACACAGGTAGTCTGAACTGCAGCACTGTTCAGAGGTGTTGTAAGATCAGCTCACCTGCGGCGCCTGCCAGGCCGGGCTGCCCCGGCTGCCCTGGCCGGCCATTGGCGCCAGCATCGGTGCTATACACCAGGCAACCCTTGCTAGCCCCACCCTTGCCGGCCTTGCCTGCCGCCCCGGGCTTGCCTGGGGCGCCGCCGTCCAGGCGCACGACTACGCGCTCTTGTGGGAAGCCCTGCGGCACGCTCAGGCGAATGCGCCCACCCGGTGCGCCATCGTGCCCATTGCCGCCGTCATCGCCATTGGCACCGCGGCTAGCCTGGCCCCAGGTGCAGCCCCCCGCCTGCCCGTTGCCACCATCAAGCCCAACATAACCCGGCGCGCCCGCGCCACCACGGGCATCGATCGCCACCCGCTCGGCATCCACTTCAGCCAGTTTCAGGTCCAGGCTGCGGCCCGAGCGTGCGGCCCGCTGATAACTACCCGCGCGCCCCGGGGGCACTGAATTCGCTGCCCTGGCCCAACTTCGCGCTACGCGCCTCGATCAGCAGGGGGGTGTCGGAGGGTGCAATCGCGATACGCGCATCACGCCCCAGCTCCAGTTGGTCGACCTTCAATTGCGCAAGCGAGGCAGGCAGCAGCAGGGTTGCCGCATCCGCCACACGCAGGTGCGAAAAGTGCACGTTGGCCGATTTGTCAGGAAGGCGCAGCATGGAATTGGCGGCGACCTCAAGGCTTTCAGCCTGGGCCAAGGGAGCGGCCAACATGGCCAGCAACATCAGATTACGCATTTCGCGGCGCCTCCTGCGCACGGGGGATGGACATGACATGGAAGATACCTGTCAGCAGGATCTGCAAACGGTCGAACCAGCGGTGGCTGCGCCCCCGCAGGCTGCCATTGAAGAACAGCACTTCGAGCAGGTGCAAGCCGAACAGGACGATGCCAGCGGCATTGATCAGCAGGTTGAAGGGCACAGGTTGTGGCATCAGCTGATTGAACAACACCACCCCCCAGAAAGCGACCGTCAGGACCTTGCCCAGGCCCAGGATGAACTTCATACCCCGCCCCTATAAATTGTTGTTATGTCGAGACGGCCCGTTCGAGCAGGCCGTGCGACCAACATTACCTGCAATACCAAGGCAGGCGCCAGCACCGCTCAGTTGAGGTGCAGCTCCACCCGTCGGTTGCGGGCGCGGCCCTCCTCACTTTCGTTATCGGTGATCGGCTCGCTTTCCCCACGGCCCTGGCTGGTGACCTTGCCCGGCTCCAGGCCTTGGCTGATGAGGTATTCGGCAACACTGCTGGCACGGCGCTCGGAAAGCGCCTGGTTGTAGCTGTCGGAACCCACGTTGTCGGTGTGCCCGATCACGCTCACCTTGGCTATCGTCGGTGAGTCGAGTTTTGCCACCAGGCCTTGCAACCGTTGCTGCGCCGCCGGGGTCAGGTCGGCAGAATCGAAGGCAAACATCACCGCACCGTTGTCATCGAGGATGATCACCTCTGGCGAGGGCTCAGGTGCCGTGGCAGGTGCCGCTACCGGGTACTCCTTCAGCGGGCAACCCATGTGGTCGACTGCGGTGTTGGCGGGGGTATCCGGGCAATGGTCGCGGCGGTCGAAAATGCCGTCGCCATCTTCGTCACCATCCTGGGCGTAACAGATCAACCCCCCGGCGATGGCACCCAACGCACCGCCACCTGCGGCCCAGGTAGAACTTTCAATAGCGCCCAGGCCGCCACCGACCAGGCCGCCCAGTAGGCTGCAGATGGGCCAGGTCCTTTGGTTGAGCGGCGCGCTACCATCGCTGTGGGTTGCACAGCCCGCGAGCAGGCTGGCAGCCACCAACAGCGGCAGTGCCGCCTTCGACGTCACACTCATGCTGAATGCTCCTGTGTCATTGGCCACTAACGGCTGACCGGCATGAAGACGCGCCCGCGCCACTGCTCAAGGCACGGGCGCACACCGTCTACCGCTGGATCTTGATTTCGGTACGGCGGTTCATGGCACGCCCTTCGGCCGTGGCATTGTCCGCCACAGGCTGGGTTTCGCCTGCACCCACCACCGAAACGAAGCTGCTGCGCGGTACACCGCTCTCGATCAGGTAATCGGTCACCGAGTGGGCACGGCGCTCAGACAGTTTCTGGTTGTAGCTGTCGGAGCCAACGCTGTCGGTATGGCCGCTGACGCTCAGGCGGGCGGATGGCGCTTCCTGCTTCAGACGCGTGGAAATGGTATTGAGGCGCTCTTTGTCACGGGCGGTCAGGCGCGCAGAATCGAACTCGAAGTGCACATCGCGGATGACGATGACTTCTTCTTTCTGCACCACCACTTCCTCGACCACTGCTGCCGGCTCAGGCGGGCATCCGTTGGCATCCACCTGCACACCACGCGGGGTGCCCGGGCACTTGTCACGGCTATCCGGCACGCCATCGCCATCCTCGTCGCCATCGCCGTGGGCCCAGCAATAGCCCGCCGCCAGGCCACCGCCCAGCAAGGCGCCCCAGCCAGCCCAGCTGGAACTTTCAATAGCGCCCAACGCGGCGCCGCCTACACCCCCGACGGCGGCACACTTCGGCCAGTCGGTTTTTTGCAAACCTGCACAACCAGTCAACACACTGGTGAGCAGTACCAGGGGTATCGCTGTGCGTACTATGCTCATTTCATTGCTTCTCCTAGGGGGAATCGGCATAAGGCCGATCTCTGGGAGTAAAGACCGCGCATTCCAACCCTGCCAGCAATAAGCCACGACGTGCTCACAAGCCTCTTTGCCCGCACGCCGCAGCCCGCTAGTCTTGGACGACTTGAACGAGGATTGGCAATGACCGACGGTTTTTCCCAACGTACCCCGCAGCAGGCCCTGGCGGCCCTGCTCGAACGCTTCACCCCGCAACGCCTGCTGCTGGTCGGCACGCGTTTCCCGGCGCTGGACGCCTTCGCCCAGGCGCACCCCCAGGTGACTATTGCCACTGCTGCCCCAGGCCCGCTGTCGGCCGAACTGGCCGGCCAACGTTTTGACCTGGCGGTGCTGGTGGACTGCCTGGAACACCTGCCCAAGCGCACCGGACTGGAACTGCTCGGCGGCATTCGCAACCTCAATGCCAGCCGGGTAGCGGTGCTGGCCGACCTGGCCGCGTGCGGCTGGCAAGACACCGACTTCTTTGCCCTGGCACTGTCGGCCAGCGAGAAATTCCGCCGTGACCAGCAGGTTTTGAGCCTGTTCACCTATGATCTACATGACTACAAGCAGGTCCCGGACTGGCTCAACGCCAGGTTCTGGGCCAACCCTGAAAACTTCGGCAAGTATTGGTGGTGATGATGAGTGTCTCGGTCTGCCCTTGTGGCAGTGGCAACCTGCTTGATGCCTGCTGCGGGCATTACCATGCCGGTACCCCGGCACCGGATGCCCAAACGCTGATGCGCTCACGCTACAGTGCCTACGTGCTTGGCCTGGTGGACTATCTGGTAGCCACCACCCTGCCAGCCCAGCAAGCCGAACTGGACCGTGCCGGCATGGCTGCCTGGAGCGCCCAGAGCACGTGGCTGGGCCTGGAAGTGGAAGGCGCCGAAGTGCTGGGTGGCCAACCGGAGCACGGTTTTGTCACCTTCACCGCACGCTGGCACGACCAGGACGGCGATCACCAGCACCGTGAACGTTCGGCGTTCGTCCAGCATGCCGGGCGCTGGTATTTCATCGACCCCACGGTCGGACTGAAAGCCGGGCGCAATGACCCCTGCCCCTGCGCCAGCGGGCAGAAGTTCAAGAAATGCTGCGCCAGTTACGTGGGTAGCTGAGCATGATGGCCCGCGCCCGCCTGCTGTTGCTCGCCCCCTTGCTGGCGCTGCTGGCGGGCTGTGCCAGTTGGGGCGGTGACGACTGGCGCGAACCCGAAGTGCACCTGGTCGAGGTCGAAACGGTCAAGGCCAGGTTGCTGGAGCAGGAGTTCGTACTGCACCTGCGGGTCGACAACCCCAACGACAGCCGCCTGTTCATCCGCAACCTGTCGTATGCAATACGCCTCAACGACCTGCTGCTGGTGCAGGATGAAACCAGTGTATGGCGCAGCGTGGGTGGGCACGCACGGCGCACCTTCAAGATCACCGCCCGCACCAACCTTTGGCAACACCTCAAGCCATTGGCCAAGCTGCTCAAAAGCAAGCAACCGCTGCATTACACCCTGCAGGGCGAACTGGCCACCGGGTTGCTCATCCATCGGGACCTGCACTTATCGCGCAGTGGTGAGATAATCCCCGGCGATCACATCCCGGAGTAACCCTGCAATGTCCCAACAACCCCACGTTCATGGCCCAGACTGCAACCACGATCATGACCATGACCACCACCACGATCATGGCCATGTACACGGCCCGCACTGCAACCACGGCCACCAGGAGCCGGTACGCAACGCCCTGAAGGACGTTGGCCGTAACGACCCATGCCCTTGCGGTAGCGAGAAAAAGTTCAAGAAGTGCCACGGCGCCTGAGCCTGATCAGACACCTGCTGTGGGCGCTCGCCTAGGCGGCCTTTCGCCGGGTCGCCCCCAGCAAGTCCTGGTACCAGAGGCCGGCGTCATAGGCGATGGTCACCAGGGTGGTCGCGGCATAGCGCGGGTGCTGTGCCATGCGCTGGGCAACGGCAAGGCAGGCTGCGGCGGTATTCCCCACGAAAATGCCACTTTGCATGTAGAACCAGCGCTGTGCCGCCAGCATTTCTGCGTGCTGTACCTGCGCCCGCTCGTCTACCAGCGACCAGTCCATGAAAGGCGGACAAACGCCCACCGCCATGCCTTCAAAGCGATGGTCGGTGAACACGCCCGCCCTTGAGTCACAACCGCTGGGGTCGACCAACACCGTCGACACATCAAAACCGTGGTCCTTCAGCCCCAGGGTAATACCTGTGAAACTTGCGCCAGTGCCGGCGCAGCCGACAAACAGGATTTCCCGCCCGGCCCCGACGTTGGTCAGTTGCACGGCCAGTTCACTGGCCGTCTGGTAACGATGGGCTTCAATACCCACCGGGTTGTTGAACTGATCGGTGTAGAAGTAGGACTTGCCCAGCGCAGCCTGGTTATCCAGGTGATGCATCACGACATCCTTGGGCGTGGCACCGGCCATCAGCATCTCCTTGCCGATCAGCCTGGCACCAAAACACTCCAGCAAATCCCGTTTGGTCTGGCTGAAACCAAGCCCTACCGCCAGTTCCACCGCGACCTGGTACTTGTGACAGGCCGCCAGCAAGCCGAAACCGAAACTGCCACCGGTTTTTTCAATGACCGTAGTCACACCCGGGATGATGTCACCGTTGCGCAAGGCATGTTCGACGATGTGCCGGGCTGCCCGGTACTTGTGGCTGCCGCCAGGGTTGTTCATTTCCAGTTTGGTGTAGATGCGTTCGCTGACGCTGATGAGCTCGCTCATTTGCGGCTTCCTTCCATTGAAGTGTGCAGACAGGCCTTGTTCTGCAGCAGGCCGGCCGTGGCAAACAGCAAACCGATGCACAGGGCCATGCAGATGGCGTTGGTGCCATCCCAGCCAACCGTACTCAGCAGTAACGAAGGGCTGAACGCACCGACGGTTGCCAAGATGGCAATGGCCAGGTCGTTCTTGCCCTGCATCTGTATCGCTGCCGGGCTGTTCTGCAGCGACTGGGCCAGCAATGCGCCGCCGCCCACATAGGTCAGGTTCCAGCCCAGCCCGAGGGCAATCAGCGCCAGGGTCATCATGGCGTAGCTGTGCGACCAGACATTCAGCGCCGAGCACCCGATCAACAGCGCCAGCCCGGCACAGATGGTGGTCTTGATGCCCAGCTTCTGGATGATTGCGCCGGTGAAAAATGAAGGTGCAAACATGGCGACCACATGCCACTGGATGGCCAGGCGCACGTCAGAGAAGTCCTCATGCATGTGCTTCATGTGCATCGATGCCTGAATCATGAGCAGGTTCATGATCCCGTAGCTCAATGCCGCAACCGCCATGGCAACTTTCACGGACGGGCTGAGCGGTTCGGCGCGCAAAGTGGCCGATTGTTCCGTTTGCTGGCTTGCCTTGGCGATGCCGACATCGTTGGGCAGGCAAATGGCAATCGCCAGCGACATCACTGCCAAACCGATGAAAGAGGCATAACACAGCGAAAACAACGGGTACCCGCCAACGTCCCTGAGCCACTCGGTCAGTGTCGGCCCCACCACGGCTGCAATCACGCCCCCCGCCACCACCAGTGAAAGGGCTTTGGGCTTGAGGCTCTGGGCCAGATTGTCAGTGGCCGCGAAACGGTTGAAGTTGGCGAAGGCGATATAAACGCCCAACGCCGAGTGGCTCAACACCAGCAGCGGGAAATGCTGGTACTCCACCGCCAGATAACCGCTGATACCAGAGGCCGCCAAGGGGATCGCCCCCAGCATGAACGCCTTCTTGCGACCGATACGGCTCATCAACCTGGAGACCGGGTACGTAGCCAGCATCAGGCAAAGAAACTGGAACCCGTAGGGTACCGTGGACCACGCCGCAGCCGGCGCCAATGCGGCCCCGACGATGGCGGCCATGGTCACGGACATGACAGCGGTGGTCAGGTTGATCGACTGAGCGGTGAAATACAGGTAGGTACGCCGCGGGAGTGTGCTGTTCATAGCGCAGGCTCGTGATAGGTAGACACATCGATTTCGGCATCTGGGAATACGCAGATCAGCCGCTCCTTGCCTTTGCCCAGGCGTTTGCGGCGCACAGACACGCGCCCGATGCGCCGAGGCGACTCAAGGTGTGTGCCGCCGCACGGTATTTCGATGCCGTTGTAGGTCCACAGACGCGCGTCTTCCAGGCCCTGCACCGCGTAGTGTTCGATGGGCGCATCACAGGCGATCAGCTCATTTGCACGCCGTTCGATCTCAACCACGTCTTCGGCAGTGAATGCGTCTTCGACCAGAAAATCGAAACGCGCAGAGTCCTCCTTGATATGGCAGCCGATGGTCCACTGTTTCAATTCTTCACGCAGGCTGATGGCGGCGGCATACAGGAAGTGACTGGCACTGTGAGACAGCGTCAACCGTTCGCGCCGCTCAGTATCAATCGTCACGCGGGCCGGCATGCCAACGGTGACTTCATCCAGCAGGTGCAAGTCATCAGGGTGCAGGCTGTGAATAATGATGCCACCCAGTTTCCCGCCTTTGAAACCTTCCAGGCGAATAGGGCTACCGTAGAGTTTTTTTACCCAGACAAAGCGCACAGTACCTATCGGTAGTTCAATCGTGCCAAAGTCAGCCTCCTGGCCGCCACCTTCGGGATAGGCCACGGTACTCTGCAATTCGATACCGTCACTGTGCACCCGCGTTACTTGAGTATTCGCGCCCGCCTGGTATTGGTCTTTGTAATACAGTTTCTCGGTATTGCGCAAAACTTCATAATTCAGAGAATTCATGGTTCCAGTACCACCTGCAATGATGTTTTTACCTGTACCCGGGCAGCGGCTGGGACATCTTTTGTAATAATGCAGCCCGGCCCGATGAATGCGCCGTCGCCGACGTGGATAGCGCCCAGCACACTGGCGAACGCGCCGATCTGTACCCGGTTGCCCAAGGTCGGGTGCCTGGGGCTCGAAGGGTTGTCACTGATACCGCGGGCACCCAGGGTGACACCGCCAAGTACGTAGCAGTCGTCCCCAATGGTCGAAGTTTCACCAATGACGGTGCCCATGCCGTGATCGATGATGAAGCGCGCACCGATACGGCTCCGGAAATGAATCTCCGCCCCCGAGAGCATTTTTCCGCGCCTGGAAATCATGGCGGCCAGGCATTGGCCGCCAGCGCCGTATGTAGAGGCAGTATTGCGGTAGACCCAGTGAGCAAGCCGATAATGCAAAACCGCAGAATAAGAGGTGTAAGTTCTTGCAATAAAAACCAGGTCGCGGCCAGCCGCTGGATCTTTCTGGGCAAAGGCCTGCAAGTCGTCATGGGCTTGTTCAGAAACACTTTCAATGATCAGTGTTTCTTTCAGCGCCTCGAACTCGTCGATTGAACAGCATTCCAATAACGCCGAGGTCACAAGATTCTTTACAACTTTGAATGACGCCAGTTCGTCAGGCAAAGGGAGCCTGGCAATCACGGCTGACTGCATGTCCATAGTCTGCATGGGCTTGATATCCAGTTGTCTGGTCTGCACAGACGCTAAAAGTGCCGCCTTTGCTGGCAGCCGAAAGTTCCGACAAGGGGATAGTGGCAGGTACTGGCCATTTGCAAACGAACAGTCGACAAGCATTTCCGTTAACTGTTAGGCTTTTTTTTCTAACGGTTTTGGACCTGCCATGAACCCCTGCAACCTACATCACCTGTTGAAACAGCGCCTGGATGCAGGCGAGTGGTTGCCAGGGCAGCGCATGCCCTCCATTCGCAAACTCACGGCCGCAGTCGATTTCAGTTACCACGACGTGGTATCGGCCTATGCCCAGCTGGTCAGTGAAGGGGTGTTGACGGCCTCGCCCGGCCGAGGCTACTTCGTCGCAAACCGCACCCGGCAGACGAGCGTGATCCACGAACCCGAATGCATGGCCGGCGATCCGCTGTTCCGCCTGCTGCAGGGCGGCCAGCACTACATCAAACTGGGCAGCGGCTGGCTGCCCCCGGCATGGCGCGACACCGAGCTGCTGGCCAAGGCAATTCGACGCACGGCGCGGCTGGAGCAAAGCTCGCTGGCAGAGTACGGCGACATCCAGGGCTACCTGCCCATGCGCAAACAGCTGTGCGTGCACATGAAACGGCTGACCCGCGTGGAGGCCCGCCCCAACCAGTTGCTGACTACCCTGGGCGCCACGCAGGGCCTGGACCTGGTTGCCCGGTTGCTGATCAAGCCAGGCGACCACGTGTTCGTCGACGAACCGGGCAACGGCAACCTGATCAAGCTGATCCAGCTGGCTGGGGGGCACGTCGTCGGCATCCGCCGGACCCAGGACGGGCCGGACGTGGAAGAAATGAGGCGCTACCTGGCCACGCATAAGGTCAAGGCGTTCTTCTGCAACAGCACCTTCCACAACCCGACCGGCAGCAATATCAGCCCGCACAACGCCTTCAGCGTGCTGCGCCTGGCGGTGGAGCACGAGTTCTTCGTGGTCGAGGATGATGTGTATGGCGACTTCAGCCCCGCCGTGCGCCAGACCTTCGCCGAGCTGGACAACCTTGACCGGGTCATCTACATCGGCAGTTTTTCCAAATGCCTGTCCGCCTCGTTGCGCGTGGGCTTCATCGCCTGCTCACAAGACCTGATAGAACCGCTGACCCGCCTGAAACTGCTGACCTGCGTGGCCGTACCTGCGTTTTGCGAGCGTTTCGTCAACACCATATTGTCGGACGGCACCTATGCCCGGCACATGAAGGATGTGCAGCAGCGCCTGATCAGGCAGCAAGTCCAGACCCAACGTCTATTGCTTGACCGCGGCTGGCAGTTCGACATCGCGCCGCAAGGGGGCATGTTCCTCTGGGTCTATCACCCGGACCTGCCCGACCTGCAACCTCTCGTGCGCAAGCTGGAGCAGCACAAGATCCTGCTGATGCCCGGCTCTGCGTTTGCCGTCACCCGTGACTACCGACGCTATGCGCGCATCAATTGCACGCATTTTTCCGAGACGCTGGCAGACCATTTCAACGTTTGAGCCTGCGCAGGCAAATAAACCGACCTGGGACCTTGCACCACGCCTGCGCGCTTACTACCTTAGCGCCTTTCGAAACCCGCCTCGCCTTGCAGGAGCCCTTGTCATGGCCGCCCCCGCCTTTCCTCCCTTCCGCCTGCGGTTTGCAACCGCCGCCACGCTGCTCGGCATGCTCGGGCTGGCCGGCTGCCAGACGGGCGGCCACCAGGACAGCGTGCCACCGACCAGCGGCGTACAACCGCTCAAAGGCCTGGCGCAGAACGTCTCGGTACGCCGCAACGCCATGGGCGCGCCGCTGATCGAAAGCAGCAGCTTCCACGATGCGCTGTTCAGCCTGGGCTACGTGCACGCGGGTGACCGTATCGAGCAGATGGTTGCCATGCGCCTGCTCGCCCAGGGTCGCCTGGCCGAACTGGCCGGCAGCGATGCACTGGACATCGACCGCCTGATGCGCGCAGCCAACCTCAAGCAAAGCGCTGCCCAGCAATACGCCGACGCCTCGCCACGGCTCAAGCGCTTCTTCGAGGTGTATGCACGCGGGGTCAACGCCTACCTGTTCCGCTACCGCGACAAGCTACCGGCCGACCTGGCCAACAGCGGCTATCGCCCCGAATACTGGAAGCCCGAGGACTCGGCGCTGATCTTCTGCCTGTACGCGTTCAGCCAGTCGGTGAACCTGCAGGAAGAACTGAGCGCCCTGACCCTGGCGCAGAAAGCCGGCAGCGACAAGCTGGCCTGGCTGCTGCCCGGCGCCCCGGATGAGCCACTGGCTGAAGGCGAAGTGGACAAGCTCAAGGGCCTGAACCTGGCCAGCCAGTTGCCGGGCCTGCCAGCGCTGGCGGCCGCCAGCCAGAAACTGGCCGACCTTGACCTGCTCGGCAGCCCGGGCTCGGCCAACCTGGCCCTGGGCCCGCAGCGCAGCCGCAGTGGCAAGAGCCTGCTGGCCAGCGACAGCCGCGCCGCCTGGGCCCTGAGCCCGGTACAAATCCACACGGGCAAGTACCAGGTTGCCGGCCTGTCGTTGCCCGGCCTGCCGATCGTGCTGGCTGGCTACAACGGCAAGCTGGCCTGGAGCAGCAGCGCAGTGATGGCCGACAACCAGGACCTGTACCTGGAACAACTGCGTCGCCAGGGTAGCCAGCTCAGCTACCTGGCCGATGGCAAATGGGTACCGGCCCGCGCCCGTAGCGAAACCTTCTTTGTGCGTGGCCAGCGCCCGCTGCGCGAGGTGATGTACGACACCCGCCACGGCACCCTGCTGGCACAACCCGACAGCGCCAGCCTGGGCCTGGCGCTGAACCTGCCACAGTTCAAGGGCGACCGCAGCCTGGATGCACTGTTTGACCTGACCCGAGCCAAGAACGTGGAACGCGCGTTCGACAGCACCCGTGAAGTAACGGCTGCTGCCCTCAACTTCGTCTTCGCCGAGCCCGACCATATCGGCTGGCAGGTCAGCGGCCGCTACCCCAATCGCCGTGAAGGCCAAGGCCTGCTGCCCTCACCGGGCTGGGACGGGCGCTATGACTGGGACGGCTATGCCGACCCGATGCTGCACCCCTACGACCAGGACCCACCCGCCGGCTGGCTCGGCCACGCCAACCAGCGCAGCCTGCCGCGTGGCTATGGCATGCAGTTGTCCAGCACCTGGTATTACCCGGAACGCGCCGAGCGCCTGGCCCAGTTGGCCGGTAATGGTCGCCACGACAGCCGCAGCCTGATGGCCCTGCAAAACGACCAGGTGACCCTGCTGGCCGGCAAGCTCAAGCAGATGTTCGATGCCCCTGGCATGGCCCAGCCACTGAAGCAGGCGATCGATGCTCTGCCCGCCGCACAGCGCGACAAGGCCAAAGACACGCTGGCCCGGCTCAAGGCCTTCGACGGCCGTCTGAGCCCGGTGTCGGCGGATGCAGCGCTGTACGAGTTGTTCCTGCAAGAAGTGGCACGGCAGACGTTCCTCGACGACCTTGGCCCGGAGTCCGGCCCGGCGTGGCAGGCGTTCGTCAGCAATGCACGGTTGTCGTTCTCGGCGCAGGCCGACCACCTGCTGGGCCGCGACGACAGCCCGTTCTGGGATGACCGCAGCACCCCGCAGAAAGAAGACAAACCCACCATCCTCGCCCGCAGCCTGGCGGGTGCAGTGGATGCCGGCACCGCGCAACTGGGTGCCGATCGCCGCGCCTGGCAGTGGGGCAAGCTGCACCAGTACCGCTGGCCGGCCCCGGCCTACCATGGCCTGGGCGATGCGATCAGCCGTGCGCCACTGGCCGCGGGTGGCGACTTCACAACCCTGGCCCTCACGCCCTACGCCTGGGGCAGCGACTTCGACACACGCCTACCGGCCTCGGCACGGATGATCGTCGACTT
The DNA here is from genome assembly GCA_947090765.1 of Pseudomonas sp. MM223. Classification (NCBI taxonomy): domain Bacteria; kingdom Pseudomonadati; phylum Pseudomonadota; class Gammaproteobacteria; order Pseudomonadales; family Pseudomonadaceae; genus Pseudomonas; species Pseudomonas sp. MM223. The sequence continues at coordinate 5,374,088 of OX352322.1, forward strand.
CGGCCAGTCCGAACCGTTGCAGGTGCTGACCAGCAGCGGGCAGTCCGGCAACCCGGCCAGCGCGCACTACAGCGACGGGCTGGATGCCTGGTTCAAAGGGCGCTTCATGAGCCTGCCTTTGCAACCACAGAACTTTGGCAGGGCGTATGGCAACCAGCGCTTGACCTTGGTACCTGGCAAGTAATCCCTGAACCAGAGCCGCCAGCGTTGGCGGCTCTGGCCTCAAACGGCTACGACTGAAAGCTCGATTCGCTGCCCCAACACATTCAGCGCATGCTCAACCTGCTCGATTTTGGAGCGGTGCAACAGATCGACCAGACGATCGACCTGGGGACGATTTACCCCTAGCCTGCGCGCCATCTCGGTCTTGCTGATTTTTTGTGCCACCATCGTGTTCCACAGCGCCGCCTTCGCTGCCGTCAGGGCTGGCAGACGTACGACGGGATGACCCTCTGTAGGCGCTGAAGGTAGCGGGATAGCGTGCTTCTGATCCACATAGAAGGAAAGCGCAGACTCCAACGCATCCACAGCATCGAACAGCGCCTCCTCCGAAGTATCACCCGCGCAGGCCATTTCTGGTACATCGGGACAACTCACCCAAACACTGCCGTCTTCTTGATGAACGACCACCGGGTACTCGAATATCATCACACGCCCCTCTAAACCCTTCATGCTTTCAATCCCAAGTCTTTCAGGATCTTCTTTCTCAGGCCCTCACTGATTTCCTTCGCGCCATGATCCGGGAAAATCGTTTGCCGATTGCCTAGGTAAACCTTGAAATGACTGCCCTTGGCTGCCACGAACGTAGCGCCCTGGCCGCGTAGCCATCGGCGAAATTCACTGTATTTCATGCAAGCCTTTGTAGAGTCAATGTGCATGACGCGCCAGCAGACCGCAACATTTATGTTGCGCCTACTCACTTGATCAAACAGTTAACCGCAAAAGGCCTTTCGTCATTTCTGAATGGCACGTAGCCCATTTCGCTGAATAAAACCGTTCGAACTCCTGGGACAGTTCGGCGCTCCTAAGAAGTACTTTCAGCAACCAGCGCCGGCGCCATGGACCTCGTCATTGCCCGCCCCGAAGGCCTCTACTGCCCGCCCGGTGATTTCTATATCGACCCTTGGCGGCCCGTGGACCGCGCCGTGATCACCCATGGCCACGGTGACCACGCACGTACAGGCAATGGCCATTACCTGACCGCCAGCCCCGGCGCCGGCATCCTGCGCAGCCGCCTCGGCCAAGGCATCAATTTGCAGACTCTGCCTTATGGTGAGCGCCTGCTGCACCACGGGGTGACCCTGAGCCTGCACCCGGCCGGGCATGTGCTGGGCTCGGCGCAGGTGCGTCTGGAGCATCAAGGTGAAGTCTGGGTCGCCTCCGGTGACTACAAGGTAGAGCCCGACGGCACCTGCGCCCCCTTCGAGCCGGTGCCGTGCCACACCTTCATCACCGAATCGACCTTCGGCCTGCCGATCTACCGCTGGCCCAGCCAGGGCGAGATCTTCGCGGGCATCAATGCCTGGTGGCGCGCCAATAGCGAACAAGGCAAAGCCAGCGTGCTGTTCTGTTATGCCTTCGGCAAGGCCCAGCGGATTTTGCACGGGCTGGACGCCAGCATCGGCCCGGTTCTCGTGCATGGTGCCATCGAGCCGCTCAACCGGGTTTACCGGGAGGCTGGCATACATTTGCCGGCAACCCGCTATGCCGGCGACATACCGCGCAACGACCCTTTGCTGCGCCAGGCGCTGGTCCTGGCGCCACCCTCGGCCGGTGGCAGCAGCTGGATGCGCCGCTTCGGCGAGTACAGCGACGCCTTCGCCAGTGGCTGGATGCTGTTGCGCGGCACCCGCAGGCGGCGCGGCGTGGACCGGGGCTTCGTGCTCTCGGACCATGCCGACTGGCCCGGCCTGCTGTGGGCAATCGGCCAGAGCGGCGCCGAACGGGTGATGGTCACCCACGGTTCGGTCAACGTGCTAGTGCGCTACCTCAACGAACAAGGCCTCGATGCCCGCGGCTTCGTCACCGAATACGGCGACGAGGACGACGTAGCCACTACCGAACCCACACCATGAAAGCCTTCGCCACGTTGTACCTGCGCCTGGATGCGACCACGTCCAGCAACGCCAAGCTAGAGGCCCTGCGCGGCTATTTCGCCACGGCCCCCGCCGAGGATGCGGCCTGGGCCGTGTATTTTCTGGCCGGCGGGCGCCCGCGCCAGTTGGTGCCCACCCGCGTGTTGCGTGAACAGGCAACTGCCCTGGCAGGGCTGCCGGAATGGCTCTTCGAGGAAAGTTACCAGGCAGTGGGTGACCTGGCCGAAACCATTTCGCTGTTGTTGCCCGTACATGCCGATGGCAGCGATGAAGGCCTTGCCACCTGGGTTGAGCAGCATTTGCTGCCCCTGCGCGGGCTAGTGCCTGAGCAGGTTCAGCAGCGCCTGCAACCGCTTTGGGCGCAGCTGGACCGCCCCAGCCTGATGCTGTGCCTGAAGCTGATCACCGGCAGTTTTCGCGTGGGCGTGTCCAAGCTGCTGGTCACCCGCGCCCTGGCGCAACTGGCCGGGCTGGACGCCAAACGCGTCGCCCAGCGGATGGTCGGCTACACCGATATCAGCCACCGCCCCACGGCGGCCAGCTACCAGATGCTGATCACCGCCGAGTCGGCCGACGAACACAGCCAGCGCGGCGGCCAACCCTACCCGTTCTTCCTGGCGCACCCGCTGCAAGCACCAACCGAACAGTTCGACACACTGCTCGGGCCGCCAAGCGCCTGGCAAATCGAGTGGAAATGGGACGGTATTCGCGCCCAGGTGGTCAAGCGTGACGGCCAACTGTGGGTCTGGTCGCGCGGTGAGGAACTGGTTACCGAACGCTTCCCCGAGCTGCACAGCCTGGCGCAGACGTTGCCCGATGGCGTGGTGCTGGATGGCGAAATCCTGGTATGGAAGCCAGGCGATACCCCTGCTGAGCTGGCCGTACAGCCTTTTGCCTTGTTGCAGCAGCGCCTCGGGCGCAAAACGCTGGGCAAAAAACTGCTGAGCGATGCACCGGTGGTACTGCAAGCCTACGACCTGCTGGAGTGGCAAGGCGAGGACTGGCGCAACCGGCCGCAGCACGAACGCCGCCGCCAGCTGGAACGGTTGGTGGAAGATTTCCCACTGGCCCCGGTACTGCTTTCGCCTCTGCTCGAAGAGCCGAACTGGGCCGACCTCGCCCGCCGGCGCGAGCAATCACGCAGCCTGGGTGTCGAGGGCCTGATGCTCAAGCAGCGTGAAGCCTTGTACGGCGTGGGGCGCACCAAAGACGTGGGCACCTGGTGGAAGTGGAAGATCGACCCGTTCAGTGTCGATGCCGTGCTGATCTACGCCCAACGCGGCCACGGCCGACGGGCCAGCCTGTACAGCGACTATACCTTCGCCGTGTGGGACGCACCGGCCGGTACCCCCGGGCGCGCACTGGTGCCCTTTGCCAAGGCCTACTCCGGGCTCAGTGACGAAGAAATGCGCAAGGTCGACGCCATTATCCGCAAGACCACGGTGGAAACCTTTGGCCCGGTGCGCAGCGTGACGCCGACGCTGGTGTTCGAACTGGGCTTCGAGGGTATCGCATTATCGAAACGCCATAAAAGCGGCATCGCCGTGCGCTTTCCCCGCATGCTGCGCTGGCGGCTGGACAAGCCGGTGGAAGAGGCGGATGACCTGGCTAGCTTGCAGGCATTGCTGGCCTGAGACAATTTCGGCCCCGGTTGGCCTCTTCGCGGGCATGCCCGCGAAGAGGCCAGCGCGGTGATCGAGGCGAAAGCGATGCAGGCGCCAAGCCAAAAACTATGCTTCTATCTTTGAGCCGACCCGTGTCGCAGACCGTATTCGCCACGCATCCAGGGCCACCATGCACCATTCAACACACGACCTGCTCTCACCCGTTCCGGGCATCACCCGCCAACTGCACAGCTTTCACTTCGGCCCCCGCGGTGGTGGCAAGGTCTATATACAGGCCTCGCTGCACGCCGACGAACTACCGGGCATGCTGGTGGCCTGGCACCTCAAGCGCCGCTTGATGGCACTTGAACAACAAGGCCGCCTGCAGCGTGAAATCATCCTGGTACCGGTGGCCAACCCGGTCGGCCTGGAGCAAGTGCTGCTTGATGCGCCACTGGGACGCTTCGAACTGCAAAGCGGCGAGAACTTCAACCGCAACTTCGTCGACCTGTCGGACAGCATCGGCGACCAGATCGAAGAACACCTGACCCAGGACCCGGCCCACAACATCGCACTTATCCGCGAGTACCTGCGCCGTGGGCTGGACGCACACCCGGCCCGCACGCCCCTGCAGGCCCAGCGCCTGATCCTGCAGCGCCTGGCCTGCGACGCCGACCTGGTGCTGGACCTGCACTGTGATTTCGAGGCAGTAGAGCACCTCTACACCACGCCAGACGCCTGGCCGCAGATCGAGCCGCTGGCCCGCTACCTTGGCGCCCAGGCCAGCCTGCTGGCCACCGACTCCGGCGGGCAGTCGTTCGACGAATGCTTCAGCCTGGTCTGGTGGCAGTTGCAACAACGCTTTGGCAAGCGCTTCCCCATTCCGCTTGGCTGTTGCTCGGTGACCGTCGAACTGCGCGGCCAGGCGGATGTCAGCCATGACCTGGCCAGCAAGGATTGCCAGGCGATAATCGACTTCCTGACCCACGCGGGTGTTATCGAGGGCGCCAGCCCCCCCTTGCCGAACTTGCACAGCCCCGCTACGCCGCTGGCCGCTGTGGAACCGGTGTCTACACCACTGGGCGGTTTGCTGGTGTATCACGCCAAACCCGGGCAGCACCTGGAGGCCGGCCAGTTGATCGCAGAGATCATCGACCCGCTCAGCGACCGGGTGACCGCCGTGCGCAACAGCCAGCCAGGCCTGTTGTATGCCCGCAGCGTACGGCGCATGGCAACTGCTGGCATGGTCATCGCCCATGTGGCCGGCGAGCAGGTGTGCCGCAGCGGCTACTTGCTGGGCAACTGATCCGGTAAAACCATTGTCCCTGGCAGGTGGTCTGTAGAAGCACAACCTTCGACGGACCACTGCCCCATGCCCGCCGCCACCGACCTTGCCAATGCCTGGTTCACCAAACGCGGGTGGAAGCCGTTCGCTTTCCAGCGACGTGTCTGGGCAGCCGTCGAGCGCGGCGAGTCTGGCCTGCTGCATGCCAGCACTGGCGCCGGCAAAACCTACGCCGTATGGCTCGCCGCCCTTCGCGCTTTCAAGGCCCAGCCCAAGGGCAACCAACCTGTGCCGCTGCAGGTGGTGTGGGTCACGCCCATGCGGGCCTTGGCCGCCGACACCGCGCGCGCCTTGCAGGCGCCACTGGATGAACTTGAACTGGCGTGGCGCGTGGGGGTGCGCAGCGGCGACACCGGCAGCGCTGAGCGCGCCCGGCAAGCACGGCGCTTGCCCAGTGTGCTGGTGACCACCCCCGAAAGCCTGACCTTGCTGCTGACCCGGGCACAGGCGCGCGAAGATTTCGCCACGCTGCGCCTGGTGGTGGTAGATGAATGGCACGAACTGCTGGGCAACAAGCGCGGGGTACAACTGCAACTGGCCCTGGCCCACCTGCGCCAGTGGCACCCCGCCCTGCCTACCTGGGGCCTTTCTGCCACGCTCGGCAACCTGCAACACGCGCTGGAGGTGCTGCTGCCGCAAGGCGGCGTGCTGGTGCAGGGCCGCCAGGACAAAGCGCTGCAGGTCGACACCCTGCTGCCGGTGGCAATCGAGCGCTTCCCCTGGGCCGGGCACATGGGCCTCAAGATGCTCGACCAGGTCAGCCAGGAGATCGATGCCTGTGCCAGTTGCCTGGTGTTCACCAATACCCGTGCCCAGGCCGAACTCTGGTACCAGGCCTTGCTCGAAGCCCGCCCCGACTGGGCCGGGCTGATTGCCTTGCACCATGCCTCACTGGCCCGCGAAACCCGAGACTGGGTCGAGCGCAGCCTCAAGCAAGGCAGCCTGAAGGCAGTGGTCTGTACATCCAGCCTGGACCTGGGCGTGGACTTCCTGCCGGTGGAGCGGGTGCTGCAAATCGGCTCGGCCAAGGGTGTTGCCCGCCTGATGCAGCGAGCTGGCCGCTCCGGCCATGCACCGGGGCGCCGTTCGCGGGTAACGTTGGTACCGACTCACAGCCTGGAGCTGGTAGAAGCGGCTGCCGTGCGCCAGGCACTGGCAGCCGGGCACATCGAAGCACGCGTCTCGCCACGGCTGTGCATGGACGTACTGGTGCAGCACCTGGTCAGCATGGCCCTGGGCAGTGGCTTTTGCGCTGATACGCTACTGGCCGAAGTGCGCAGCACCTGGGCGTTTGCCGAGCTGCGCGACAGCCAGTGGCAATGGGCCTTGGACTTCGTCTGCCACGGCGGTGGCTCACTCAGCGCCTACCCGGACTACCAACGCGTCGAACGCCAGGCCGACGGGATGTACAAGGTGGCCAGCGAACGCCTGGCGCGGCGCCATCGCATGGGCATCGGCACCATTGTCAGCGATGCCAACCTGCAACTGAAATACTGGGCCAAGGGCAGCGCAGGCAAAACATTGGGCAGTGTCGAGGAGGCATTCATTTCCCGCCTGCGGCCTGGCGATACGTTGGTGTTTGGCGGGCGGGTACTGGAACTGGTTCGCGTTGAAAACATGACCGCCTATGTGCGTCGCAGCCCTGCCCGCAAAGCTGCGGTGGCGCGCTGGAATGGGGGGCGCATGCCGCTCTCGAGCGAGTTGGCCGACGCGCTGGTCGAACAACTCGATGCCGCCGCCCATCAGCGCTTCGACGGCCCGGAAATGCGTGCGGTGCGCCCGCTGCTGGCGCTACAGGCCCAGTGGTCGGCATTGCCCACCACTGGCACGCTACTGGCCGAAACCTTCAAATCGCGCCAGGGCTGGCACCTGTTCCTGTACCCGTTTGCCGGGCGCATGGCCAACCTGGGCCTGGCCAACCTGATTGCCTGGCGGGTCAGCCGCGTGCAGCCGCTGTCGGTGTCCATTGCCGTCAACGATTACGGGTTCGAGCTGCTCAGCCCCGGCAACGTGGACTGGGCGACGCACTTGCCGCAGGCGCTTGCAACCGGGCACCTGCTGGAGGATGTGCTGGCCAGCCTGAATGCCGGAGAAATGGCGTTACGCCGCTTTCGTGAGATCGCCCAGATTGCCGGGCTGGTGTTTGGCGGATATCCGGCGGCGCAGAAAAGCACCCGGCAGATCCAGGCATCCAGCAGCCTGTTCTATGAGGTTTTTCGCAAGCATGACGCCGACAATCTGCTGCTTGGCCAGGCGCGGGATGAAGTGCTTGGCGAGGAGCTGGAAATCGAACGGCTGCATCGGCAATTGCTGAAAATGAATGGCCTGCAACTGGACTTGCGTATGTTGAAGCGGCCGGGGCCGTTGGCGTTTGCGTTGCTGGTGGAGGGCATGCGCGAGACGCTGAGCACCGAAAAACTGGCGGACCGGATTGCGCGGATGGTGGCCGAGCTTGAACGCGCGGCAGGCGTGCCAGGATGACCCATCAGCCCATCGAGTACGCTGGTCAGACGCTTTGGCTGCTTGCCGACAAGGCCATCTACTGGCCTGCTCGCCGGGCCTTGCTGGTTGCCGACCTGCACATCGGCAAGGCAGCCAGCTATCGCGCCCTGCATCAACCGGTACCCCGCGGCACCACCGCAGCAACGCTCGACCGGCTGGATGCCTTGCTGGCAGCATACGACTGCGAGCTACTGATTGTGCTTGGCGACTTCCTCCATGCGCGCACTGCACGTGCGCCAGCAACGCTGGCCAGCCTGCATGCATGGCGGGAACGGCATGGCGACCTGAAAATTGTGCTGATACGCGGCAATCATGACCTTAACGCCGGCGATCCACCCGTGTCTTTACGCATTGAAGTGCACAGCGAACCTTGGATAATTACGCCGTTTGCGCTACAGCACGAACCCAAGCCACACCCGACGCACCCGGTGCTGGCAGGCCATGTGCACCCGGTTTTCGTCCTGCGCGGCAAGGCCCGCCAACGCCTGCGCCTGCCATGCTTCGTGATCGACAAGGGGGTCAGCCTGCTACCAGCATTCGGTGAGTTCACCGGCGGCTGGGCAGTCGCGCCGGAGGACGGCGGCCGGGTATACCTGGCCGCTGCAGGGCGCGTCTGGCCGCTGTAACAATGCTCAGGCTACCGGGGCTGGAGGCGGCTCGTCCGGCAACGTCGGCTCACCCGGCTCCATGGGTTGCGTTTCACCCGGTTCCGGTGGCTGTGGCGTATCGGGATCAGGCTGATGGGGCACGCCCCCCGCCTGCATCGGCAGCGGGTGCGCCAGCAGTGACCAGGGCAACAACCCGACGTGATTGGGCTGCAGGCCTGCCAGCTTGGCACTGATTGCGGGATGGAGTTTCATTGGCGGCTCCTGACGAAGGCCGATGCACATCATGTGCACCGGCATTACTGCGTTGGAGTGCCAAAGGCACGGGGAATTCCCCGCGCTTGTCGGCTCAGGTACGTGGCAGGGTAACGCCGCGTTGGCCCTGGTACTTGCCGCCACGGTCCTTGTAAGACACTTCGCACTCTTCGTCCGATTGCAGGAACAGCATCTGCGCCACGCCTTCGTTGGCGTAGATCTTCGCCGGCAGCGTGGTGGTGTTGGAGAACTCCAGCGTCACATGGCCTTCCCATTCGGGCTCGAGCGGGGTGACGTTGACGATGATGCCGCAACGGGCGTAGGTGCTCTTGCCCAGGCAGATGGTCAGCACGTCACGCGGAATGCGGAAGTACTCGACGGTGCGGGCCAGGGCGAAGGAGTTCGGCGGGATGATGCATACGTCGCTCTTGATGTCGACGAAGCTGCCGGCATCGAAGTTCTTGGGGTCGACGGTTGCCGAGTTGATATTGGTGAAAACCTTGAATTCGTCGGCGCAGCGCACGTCGTAGCCGTAGCTGGAGACACCGAAGGAAATGACCCGGCTGTCCTGTTCGCCGCGCACCTGGCGCTCGACGAACGGTTCGATCATGCCGTGTTCCTGCGCCATGCGGCGAATCCACTTGTCCGATTTGATGCTCATGGCGGGGGTGTCCTGAAGAGTTGCGTGGTGAAAATCGTGACGCGCATCTTACCGGTCCCGGCGCCCAGGTTAAAGTTCTATGCCGCATCCCGCGCTGGGCGGCGGGCTACAGCCGCCGTCGATCCGAATTTGCCTAAAGCACCTTCTGACCATTGGCAGGTTGCGGAAAGTGGGGTAAGGTGGCGCCACTGTGCTGCACGTGACACCGAGAATCTCTAGTTTGATGCACGATCCTGATCGGCCCATCGCTGAATTTTCTGCTCTCTTTGCGCTCAGTCCCGGGCAGGGTTTTTCCTGACCGTTATCAAATTGTCCAAGGAGACAGAAAAATGTCCAACCGTCAAAACGGTGTTGTTAAGTGGTTCAACGATGAAAAAGGCTACGGCTTCATCACCCCTCAGTCGGGCGACGACCTGTTCGTGCACTTCAAAGCCATCCAAGCTGACGGCTTCAAGACCCTGAAAGAAGGCCAGGCTGTTACTTTCGTCGCTACCCGCGGCCAGAAAGGCATGCAGGCTGAAGAAGTTCAGATCGCCTAAGTCGATCTCGCTTCCTAGCTTTCAAAAAAACCCGCCTTCTGGCGGGTTTTTTTATGCCTGACCGATGGCCATGCATGCACCTGTGGGAGCGGCCTTGCCGGGGCGCCGGACCGGTCGGAAAGGGGTGCGAAGCGCCCCTAGTATTTGTGCATCAAGCGGATATTGCTGGGGCCGCGGTGCGGCCCTTTCGCGACACAAGGCCGCTCCCACAGGTCTCGGGTCAGTCTTCGCTGATGGTAATGCTCGGCATCGCCGGTGCCGCCGCTTCCTGCAGCGCGATCCGTGCGCCCACCTGGCGGGCCAGCTCCTGGTAGACCATGGCAATCTGGCTTTCCGGCTCGGCAATCGCCGTCGGCTTGCCGCTGTCGGCCTGCTCGCGGATCAGCATCGACAACGGCAGCGATGCCAGCAGGTCGACGCCATACTGGCTCGCCAGCTTCTCCCCACCCCCTTCGCCGAACAGGTGCTCGGCATGGCCGCAGTTGGAACAGATATGCACGGCCATGTTCTCGACCACGCCCAGTACCGGGATGTTGACCTTGCGGAACATCTCCACACCCTTTTTGGCATCCAGCAACGCCAGGTCCTGCGGGGTGGTTACGATGACAGAGCCGGCCACCGGCACTTTCTGCGCCAGGGTCAGCTGGATGTCGCCGGTGCCCGGCGGCATGTCGATCACCAGGTAATCCAGGTCGTCCCAGGCGGTCTGGGTCACCAGCTGCAGCAGGGCGCCGGAAACCATCGGGCCACGCCAGACCATCGGCGTATTGTCGTCGGTAAGGAACGCCATGGACATGACTTCCACACCATGGGCCTTGATCGGCACAAACCACTTCTGCTCACGAATCTGTGGGCGGGTACCTTCAGCAATACCGAACATCACGCCCTGGCTTGGGCCGTAGATGTCGGCATCCAGAATACCCACCCGGGCACCTTCGCGGGCCAGGGCCAAGGCCAGGTTGGCTGCTGTGGTCGACTTGCCCACCCCGCCCTTGCCCGAGGCAACGGCGATGATGTTCTTGACGTTGGCCATGGCCGGTACCTGGGCCTGGGCCTTGTGCGCGGCCACCTGGCAATCGATCGACACCTGGGCGCTGCTGACGCCCTCGAGGTTGCCGATGGCGGTCTGCAGCACCTGGGCCCAGCCGTTCTTGAACAGCCCGGCGGCATAGCCCAACTGCAACTGCACGCTGACCTGCCCGCCCTGGATATCGATGGCGCGCACGCAACCGGCGCTGACCGGGTCCTGGTTCAGGTAGGGGTCGGTGTACTGGCGAAGCACGCCTTCGACGGCGGCACGGGTGACGGCACTCATGGAGACTCCCATTGGCAAACTTAAAGTAAAACAGGCGCCTATCCTAACCCGTCAATCGTCAGCAGATACGCTTGCAGGGTGAAATATCTTCGCCAGCCCTTTATAGTGGCCGATCACCCTCATTTTTACCCCGTAGCCAGATAAGTAGCCGAGCCACCATGTCCGAGCCACGTCAGATTCTCGTCACCAGCGCCCTGCCCTATGCCAATGGATCAATCCATCTAGGCCATATGCTCGAGTACATCCAGACAGACATGTGGGTCCGCTTCCAGAAAATGCGCGGCAACCAGTGCATCTACGTCTGCGCCGATGACGCCCACGGTTCGGCCATCATGCTGCGTGCCGAAAAGGAAGGCATTACCCCGGAACAGCTGATCGCCAACGTCCAGGCCGAACACAGCGGCGACTTTGCCGACTTCCTGGTGGAGTTCGACAACTTCCACTCCACCCACAGCGAAGAAAACCGCGAACTGTCGAGCCTGATCTACACGCGCCTGCGTGAAGCCGGGCACATCGCCACCCGTTCGGTGACCCAGTACTTCGACCCGGAAAAGGGCATGTTCCTGGCCGACCGCTTCATCAAGGGCACCTGCCCCAAGTGCGCGGCCGAAGACCAGTATGGCGACAACTGTGAAAAATGCGGCGCCACCTACGCGCCCACCGAGCTCGAAGAACCCCAAGTCGGCGATTTCCGGTGCCACCCCGGTACTGCGTGATTCCCAGCATTTCTTCTTCAAGCTGCCAGACTTCCAGGCCATGCTGCAGCAATGGACCCGCAGTGGCACCCTTCAGGACGCCGTAGCCAACAAGCTGGCCGAATGGCTGGATTCCGGCCTGCAGGAATGGGATATCTCCCGTGACGCACCGTACTTCGGCTTCGAAATCCCGGGCGAACCGGGCAAATACTTCTACGTGTGGCTGGACGCACCAATCGGCTACATGGCCAGCTTCAAGAACCTTTGCGCACGCCGCCCCGAACTGGACTTCGACGCCTTCTGGAAGGAAGACTCCAAGGCCGAGCTGTACCACTTCATCGGCAAGGACATCGTCAACTTCCACGCCCTGTTCTGGCCCGCCATGCTCGAAGGCGCCGGTTTCCGCAAGCCGACCGCAGTCAACGTGCACGGCTACCTGACCGTCAACGGCGCCAAGATGTCCAAGTCGCGCGGCACCTTCATCAAGGCCCGCACCTATCTTGACCACCTGCAGCCGGAATACCTGCGTTACTACTACGCGGCCAAGCTGGGCCGTGGCGTCGACGACCTGGACCTGAACCTGGAAGACTTCGTGCAGAAGGTCAACTCCGACCTGGTTGGCAAGGTGGTCAACATCGCCAGCCGCTGCGCCGGCTTCATCCACAAAGGCAATGAAGGCGTGATGGTAGCCGGCGATGCCGCACCGGAGCTGACCGAGGCCTTCCTGGCCGCTGCCCCGTCGATCGCCGAAGCCTACGAAGGCCGCGACTTCGGCCGTGCCATGCGCGAGATCATGGCACTGGCCGACCGCGCCAACGCCTGGATCGCCGACAAGGCACCGTGGTCGCTGGCCAAGCAGGAAGGCAAGCAGGATGAAGTGCAGGCCATCTGCGCCCAGGGCATCAACCTGTTCCGCCAACTGGTGATCTTCCTCAAGCCCGTGCTGCCCGTGCTGGCCGCCGACGCCGAGGCCTTCCTCAACGTTGCCCCGCTAGCCTGGAACGACCACCAGTCGCGCCTTGAAAACCACCAGCTGAACCCGTTCAAGGCACTGATGAGCCGCATCGAGCCGGCCAAGGTCGAAGCCATGGTTGCAGCCAGCAAGGAAGACCTGCTGGCCGCCGAAGCCAAGGCCCCGGCGGGCAACGGCGAGCTGACCAAGGACCCGCTGTCGGCAGAAATCGAGTTCGACACCTTTGCTGCCGTGGACCTGCGCGTGGCCCTGATCGTCAAGGCCGAAGCCGTTGCGGGTGCCGACAAACTGCTGCAACTGACCCTGGACATCGGTGACGAGCGCCGCAACGTGTTCTCCGGCATCAAGTCGGCATACCCCGACCCGTCCAAGCTGGAAGGCCGCCTGACCATGATGGTAGCCAACCTCAAACCACGGAAGATGCGCTTTGGCGTGTCTGAGGGCATGGTCATGGCGGCCGGCCCTGGCGGTGAAGAGATCTACCTGCTGAGCCCGGACAGCGGCGCCAAGCCAGGCCAGCGCATCAAGTAACGCCCCTGCCCCGGCCCTCGTGCCGGGGCAGTTCCTTCTGCGCCTTGATTGCCGGACAATCACCCTGATTCCCGGCTATCGTCATCTCATGAGCGACTACATCCTCGTCCTGATCAGCGCCGCGCTGGTCAACCACCTGTGCCTGCTACAACCGTCAGCCCCCAGGCTGCACCTGCATGTGCACGGCCTGGCCTGCGCGCTGTGCATTGCGCTGGGCGTGATCGGTGCCCAGTTGCTGATGCGAGGGGTGCTTGCCCCGCTGCACATCCACGACCTTGCCCTGTTCGTGCTATTGCCCTGGCTGGCATTGCTTGCCTGGGGTGTGCCGTGGCTGCTGGCCAAATGGCGCCCCGCCTGGCCCGTAACGGGCTTGCCAGCCCTGCTCTTGAGCAATGCCGTAGCGCTAGGGCTGGCGCTGCAGCAGGCCAGCGACGACAGCACGTGGCCAGCCACGCTGCTGCAAGCCTCGCTGGCCGGTGGTGGTTTCTGGCTGGCACTGGTCTTGTTCGCCGACCTGCGCCTGCGCAGTGCCCATGCCGATGTCCCCGGCGTGCTGCGCGGCCTGCCCATCGAACTGATCGGTGCCGGGGTAATGGCCATGGCGTTTTCCGGTTTCAATGGATTGTTTGCACAATGAACACCAGCCCCGACCCGCGACTACGCACCAGCATGGGCCTGGTCTTGCTGGCCTGCATACCTGGCCTGCTGACACTGCTGTGGCTGCACGGCTGGGGTTTGCTGGTGAACCTGTTGCTCTGCGCCAGTGCCGCCATGCTGTGCGAAACCCTGCTGCTGGCGATGCGCGGGCAACCGCCGAAGCCGGCGCTGAGCGATGGCAGCGCACTGGTCACCGCCGTCCTGCTGGCATGCGCCCTGCCCACCCTGGCCCCCTGGTGGTTGCCTGTGGTCGCCACCAGCGTTGCCATCGGGATCGGCAAGCAGGCCTTTGGCGGTGTCGGGCGCAACCTGTTCAACCCGGCCATGGTCGGTTATGCCTTCGTATTGCTTAGCTTCCCGCTGCAGATGAACCATTGGCCAGGGCCTGCACCCGGCTTGCTGGACAGCCTGCAGCAGGTTTTCGCGGGTGGCGAACACATCGATGCATGGGCCCGGCCTACGCTGCTCGACGGCCTGCGCCACAATCGCAGCCTCACCATTGACGAGCTGTTCGCCAGCCACCCGGGGTTCGGCAGTATTGGTGGGAGGGGCAGCGAATGGGCCAACCTGGCCTTCCTGCTCGGTGGCCTGTTCCTGCTACAGCGCAAGGTGATCAGTTGGCATGCACCTGTGGGTTTGCTGGCAGGGCTTTTCGTGTTCAGCCTGTTGGGCTGGAATGGCTCAGGGTCGGACTCCAACGGCTCCCCCTTACTGCACCTGTTCTCCGGGTCGACCATGCTGGCGGCGTTCTTCATTGCCACCGAGCCCGTGTCCGGCCCTCGAAATGAGTGGGCCAGGCTGTGCTTCGGCCTGGGTGCAGGGCTGCTGATCTACCTGATTCGCACCTGGGGCAGCTACCCGGATGGGACGGCATTCGCCATCCTGCTGATGAACCTCATGGCGCCGAGCCTTGAGCGCCTGGCCTTGCAGCGTCAGCAGGCCAGCCGATGAGACGCCTGGCGCGTGATGCAAGCATGCTGTTGCTGACCGGGGTACTGGCTGTGTCTGCCACGCTGACCTGGCGACAATGGACCAGTACGGCTATCGCCGACGCCGAAAAGCAACTGCTAAGCCGCCAGCGACTGGCGGTGCTGCCCGAGGGCAGTTACGACAACCAGCCACTGGACACCCCCTTGCCAAGGCCCGCCGCACAGCGGCCAAACAGTCGTATCCTTGCAGCTTACCGTGCCACACGGGCAGGTGAGCCAACCGCCATCATCCTGATCTCCCAGGCCCAAGGCTACGTCGGGCCGATCGTGCTGAGCGTTGCCATCGCCACAGACGGCCGGCTGATCGGTAGCCAAGTGGTCGAGCAACAGGAAAGCCCTGGGTTGGGCGCGCGCCTGGGAGACCCGCAGGTGCACTGGCTGGCGCAGTTTGCCAACCGTCAGTTGGGCGACCACTGGGCGCTGAAGCGGGACCAAGGTGACTTTGACCAACTGGCCGGTGCAACCGTGACCTCACGGGCAGTGATCACGGCATTACAGGAGGCCCTGAGCTATTTCGATGAGCAGCGCAGCATGCTGCTGGAGGGCACCCCGCATGAATAGCTTCTACTGCCTGGCCGCAAGCCTTGTGCCCGTGCTAGGCGCCACCAGAACGCTGCGCGAGGGCGCCGCCATCGGGGTGTGCGCGGTCGTGATGGGCAGCCTGCATCAATTGTTGCTGGCCCCCTTGCGCCAGCGGCTGGCCACCTGGGCGTATGTGCTGGCAAGCCTGTTGCTGTTGGCCGCCCTGGCAAGCTGCCTGCAACTTGCCCTGCGTGCGTGGCTGCTGCCTCTGGCCATCGCCCTCGGCTACTATCCCGCGCTGCTTTGCCTGCATTGCCTGGCTTGCGACCATCTGCTTCCCAGCCAGGGCCGCTGGCGCCTGCTGGCCAGGCACCTTGGCGCCGTGCTTGCCATCTGCCTGCTGCTCGGCGCCACCCGCCAAGGGTTGGCCGAGTTGGCCGGCCTGCACCTGGCCAGCCTGGCCCCCGGCGCGCTGCTACTGCTCGGACTGCTGCTGGCCTTGTACAATCGCCTGCGCCAGGGCACTGCCCTCCCACGTCGTCAAGGAAAGCTCTGATTTCATGAATGCCGCCAAACGCCTGGAGATCTTTCGCAGGCTGCACGAAGACAACCCCGACCCGAAGACAGAACTGGCCTACACCACCCCGTTCGAACTGCTGGTCGCCGTGACGCTGTCCGCGCAATCCACCGACGTCGGCGTCAACAAGGCCACTGCCCGCCTGTTCCCTGTCGCCAACACACCTGAAGCCATCTATGCCCTGGGCGTTCAAGGCCTGAGCGAATACATCAAGACCATCGGGCTTTACAACAGCAAAGCGAAAAACGTCATCGAAGCCTGCAGGATGCTGATAGAACTGCACGGCAGCCAGGTGCCGCAAACCCGCGAAGCGCTGGAGGCACTGCCCGGGGTGGGCCGCAAGACCGCCAATGTGGTGCTTAACACTGCATTTCGCCAACCGACCATGGCCGTGGATACCCATATCTTCAGGGTCAGCAACCGCACAGGCATTGCGCCAGGCAAGACGGTGCTGGAGGTGGAGAAGAAACTGGTCAAGTTCGTACCAAAGGATTATCTGCTCGATGCCCATCACTGGTTGATCCTGCATGGACGCTATGTGTGCCAGGCTCGCAAGCCAAGGTGTGGCAGTTGCCGGATCGAAAATTTGTGCGAATACAAGCACAAGACCAGCGACGATTGAGGCGATAGGTCAAAACCACTCGCGGCGATTGAAAAAATCTTTTTTACCGGCGTCTGCTTTCTGGTTATAAGGACGGCCAATGGCCCCTTGGCTTGGAGCGACTCATGAGCACCGATAAAGACGACCTGTCGATCGAAGATGATTTTGTTGCCACGGAAGATGAAGCGGAACCCCAGGTGGAAAGCGCAAAGACCAACCTGAGCAAACGCCGCACCATCGACAACATGCTGGAAGAACGGCGCCTGCAAAAGCAGCTGGCCGATTTCGACTACGACCTGTAGCCCCGCTTTGGAGCCTTGGCAAAGCCTCCCGGCTGGAGGCTTTGCGGCTTGGCGGTCAGTTAAGGCCTTGCCGCTGCGCCAACTCGATCAGGTCAACCAGCGACCGCGCATTGAGCTTGAGCAGTAGCCGTGACTTGTAGGTACTGACCGTCTTGTTGCTAAGGAACATGCTGTCGGCAATTTCCTTGTTCGAGCGCCCCCGCGCCAGCTGCTGCAACACGGTCATCTCGCGCGCCGAAAGGCGCTTGACCATATCCGTCTCGCTCCCCCCTCCCCTGCCGCGCGACGCATGTAGGGCCTGGTTGGGGAAGTAGCTGTAACCTGACAGCACGGCCTTGATGGCGCTCAGCAGCTCGGTGAGTTCCTGCTGCTTGCACACGTACCCCGATGCCCCCGCCTGCATGCAGCGCATCGAGAAGTTGCCGGGGGCCTGCGACGTCAACACCAGCACCTTGCTGCCCGGGCTGAAGGTTGCCATGCGCGCAATCACCTCCAGGCCATCCAGCCTGGGGATTCCAATATCCAGCACCACGATATCCGGCAGGTGTTGCCGTGTTAGTTGCAGTGCAGCCACCCCGTTGTCGGTCTCCGCCACGACGTCATACCCATGCCGCTCCATCAGCATGCGCACGGCCAGGCGTATGACCGGATGATCATCCACGATAAGCACTTTATTCATGCGATATCCATTCATTCATTATTTTTGCTTTTGGCACGCCAAGATAACCGACAGGACGCTCGATGGCGCGGCGAATTCCCAGCGAAACTCATGAGCAGATGAAACCTACAACACTTGCAGAAATTTCCTACAAATTGAGACCGAAGTTGTAATAATCAAATTCCTTATTACCAAATAAACGGTATCACCCAATTGCAATTGCACTCCAGTTGAAAACCGAGTCTCACTTGAAGAAAAATCCAATTCAACCCGAGTGAAAAGTCCAGGCAATAAACGTTGCCGACGATTATTCCTCAGGCGGAAATCAGTCCAGTCTTTCGTTGAGCGCAAGGGTGAGGTAAAGATGGGCAAAACCGCTGGAGACGGCCCGAATGACCCAAGCACAACCTGTCGCACCGCTGACGATCATTGCCATCTTCGCGGGGATTATCGAAGCCTCCGCACTTGCCACATTGCCGTTTCTCAGCGAGTCCAGCCAAAAGCTCTACACCTGGTTTCTGGTAGGTTTCCCGTTCTTTCTGACTGCACTGTTCTTCCTGACGCTCAATTTCAACTACAAGTCGTTCTACAGCCCATCACCAGACAATTCGGCAAACGACAGCACGCTGGCACCGAACAACATGGCCACTTCTGCCATGCCCACTGAGCCTCGCGAAGCGGTTCAAAGCGAGCCTGTCACGTTCATGTTCTCCGGCCCCGACGCCAACCGCATGATGGAACAGCAACTCTTGTCTGCACTTGCCCCCCCCCCTTACCGGCGCGAACCTGGCGTTTTTGCAATCTGGATAGACGTCAATGTGCGCAGCTGTCGATCAGCGCACTTGAGGACGAGTTTGTGCATGACGAACGCTGAACGCCTGACTTTTCGCACGCAAAAAAAACCCCGGCCTAAGCCGGGGTTATTGCGACACGCGCCAGCAATCAGAGCAGCGAACGGCCCTTGTTGGCAGCAATGCGCATGCGCAGTGCGTTCAGCTTGATGAAGCCGGCAGCGTCCGCCTGGTTGTAGGCGCCGCCATCTTCTTCGAAGGTCGCGATGTTGGCATCGAACAGCGAGTCATCCGACTGACGGCCGACCACGGTGACGTTGCCCTTGTACAGCTTCAGGCGTACCACGCCATTCACGTTGACCTGCGAAGCGTCGATCATCTGTTGCAGCATCAGACGCTCCGGGCTCCACCAGTAGCCGGTGTAGATCAGGCTGGCGTATTTCGGCATCAGCTCATCTTTCAGGTGAGCGACTTCGCGGTCCAGGGTGATCGACTCGATGGCACGGTGAGCCTTGAGCATGATGGTGCCGCCCGGGGTCTCGTAGCAGCCGCGCGACTTCATGCCGACGTAACGGTTCTCGACGATGTCCAGGCGGCCGATGCCGTTGGCACCGCCGATACGGTTCAGGTCGGCCAGGACGGTGGCCGGGGTCTTCTCGACGCCGTCGATGGCGACGATGTCACCGTTGCGGTAGGTCAGTTCGATGTAGGTCGCCTGGTCCGGGGCGTTCTCAGGGGAGACGCTCCATTTCCACATGTCTTCTTCGTGCTCGGTCCAGGTATCTTCCAGGACACCGCCTTCGTAGGAGATGTGCAACAGGTTGGCGTCCATCGAGTACGGCGACTTCTTCTTGCCGTGGCGCTCGATCGGGATGCCGTGCTTCTCGGCGTAGTCCATCAGTTTTTCGCGGGACAGCAGGTCCCACTCACGCCACGGGGCGATGACCTTGACGCCAGGTTTCAGGGCGTAGGCACCCAGTTCGAAACGCACCTGGTCGTTGCCTTTGCCGGTGGCGCCATGGGAAATGGCGTCAGCGCCGGTTTCGTTGGCGATTTCGATCAGGCGCTTGGCGATCAGCGGGCGGGCAATGGAAGTACCCAGCAGGTACTCGCCTTCGTAGACGGTGTTGGCGCGGAACATCGGGAACACGAAATCACGCACGAACTCTTCGCGCAGGTCGTCGATGTAGATCTCTTTCACACCCATTGCCTGGGCCTTGGCACGGGCCGGCTCGACCTCTTCGCCCTGACCCAGGTCAGCGGTGAAGGTCACCACTTCGCAGTTGTAGGTATCCTGCAGCCACTTGAGAATCACCGAAGTATCAAGGCCGCCGGAATACGCCAGTACGACCTTTTTTACGTCCGCCATGCCATCACTCCACGGGGTTGTACGGAAAGGGATCGATTCTAACGGCCTTACGGATAAATTTACAGTGGGGCGACAGCTTCTGACGACAAAGCGACAGGAACTGTCGGAAGGGCGACGGTTGGTGTGAAGGGATGGTTAAAGGATGTGTCAGGGCGCTTTCGCCCCCGGCGCGGCGCCAGCCGGGCTGGCGGGAGCGGGGGCTGGGGCCGGAGCGGCAGGCGCCGCTGGCTCAACCGGTTTCTCCACGGGTTTCACAACCACCGTAATCTGGTCCAGCTCGATATTCACCCGCCGATTACGCGCCCGGTTGGCAGCACTGTTGTTCTTCACTAACGGATACTGCTCACCATGGAAGCGCACGATGATCTGCTCTTCCGCCACGCCATGGGCCTTGAAGTAGTCAGCCACCGCCAGCGCGCGACGGCGAGACAGGTCACGATTGGTCAGGCGATTGCCACTGTTGTCAGAGTGGCCGTCGAGCTCGATGTGGTTCACCGTCGGGTCGGCCTTCATGTAATCCAGGATCACATCCAGCCGTGCACGCGCCGACGCGTCCAGCTCGGTGCCGCCCCCCGGGAAGCCCACCTGGGTCTGGCGCACCTGGTCGAAGTTCATCGGCAGCAATTTGCTGGCACAGGCCTGGTAGTCGTTGTAGGCCTTGGCGAAACTGACCGGCAGCACGCGCACTTCCATCGCCCTGCCCGCCTCACCGGTGTAGTTGCGCACCACGGTGCTGCGCCCGTCGAGCAAACCGTTGATCAGGCGGCTGGCCTGGCCTTGGGAGGAACTGAACAGCACACCGGTACGGGCGATGCGCACGCTACCCAGGTTGATATCACCCCGCCCGGGCTGCCACGGCGCCGCCGCCGCCAGCAGGCTGGCTGTACCTGCGCCCAGCACGTTGCTGTCCGAACGCAGCTGGAACACTGGCTGTTCGCCTGCCCGACGCACGAATTCACCGCTGCCAAAACCTTCGATCGGCTGGATCAGACGGCACTCGAACTGGTCACCCTCGACCTTCCAGGCAACATTCTCCATGCGCGTCTGGAAAGTCAGTGCGCCGGCCGGCAGGCTGGCGAACAGGGTCAACAGGGTTAGGTAACGCTGGCGCACGGGCGGCTCCACAAATTCTGACGGCTTACAGGCAGGCTATCGGACGCCGGCCGGAAAACTTGATAGCCGTGCTCGCCCCAGGGTTTTCCGGTAGCATTGGGGCTTGAGTTCGACCCGCCTGGAATCCCCAATGTCCGATCGCCTGACCCTCCTGCGCCCCGACGACTGGCACATCCATCTGCGCGATGGTGCCGTCCTGCCCCACACCGTTGGCGACGTGGCGCGCACTTTCGCCCGTGCCATCATCATGCCTAACCTGGTTCCTCCGGTGCGTAATGCCGACGAGGCCGGTGCCTACCGTGAGCGCATCCTTGCCGCACGCC
Organism: Pseudomonas sp. MM223; assembly: GCA_947090765.1. Taxonomy (NCBI): domain Bacteria; kingdom Pseudomonadati; phylum Pseudomonadota; class Gammaproteobacteria; order Pseudomonadales; family Pseudomonadaceae; genus Pseudomonas; species Pseudomonas sp. MM223. The sequence goes on from OX352322.1 coordinate 5,395,111, forward strand.
CTGCTGGCAGCCGCTTCGAGCCACTGATGGTGCTGTACCTCACCGACCGCACCAGCCCGGAGGACATCCGCGCGGCCAAGGCCAGTGGCATCGTGTATGCCGCCAAACTGTACCCGGCCGGCGCCACCACCAACTCCGATTCGGGCGTGACCAGCATCGACAACATCTTCCCGGCCATCGAGGCACTGGCGGAAGTCGGCATGCCACTGCTGGTGCACGGCGAAGTGACCCGCAGCGAGATCGACGTGTTCGACCGCGAGAAGCGCTTCATCGACGAGCACATGCGTCGCCTGGTCGAGCGATTCCCGACACTGAAAGTGGTGTTCGAGCACATTACCACCAGCGATGCCGCGCAGTTCGTCACCGAGGCCCCGGCCAACGTCGGCGCGACCATCACCGCGCAGCACCTGCTGTACAACCGCAACCACATGCTGGTTGGCGGCATTCGCCCGCACTTCTACTGCCTGCCGATCCTCAAGCGCAACACCCACCAGGTGGCGCTGCTGGACGCGGCCACCAGCGGTAGCCCGAAGTTCTTCCTGGGCACCGACTCGGCGCCGCACGCCCGTCACGCCAAGGAAGCCGCCTGTGGGTGCGCCGGTTGCTACACCGCCTACGCAGCCATCGAGATGTACGCCGAAGCGTTCGAGCAGCGTAATGCCCTGGGCAAGCTGGAAGGCTTTGCCAGCCTGCACGGCCCGGCTTTCTACGGCCTGCCGGCAAACACCGACACCATTACCCTGGTGCGTGAGGAGTGGACCGCTCCGGACAGCCTGCCGTTTGGCGAGCAGACCGTAATCCCGCTGCGCGCCGGTGAAAAACTGCGCTGGCGCCTGCTGGAGGAAAACGCGTGAGCGAAGAACTCTACGAAGACGACATGGACACCCAGGGCAGCAGCGGTTCGCGCCACCCGATGGCCGAGCGCTTCCGCGGCTACCTGCCGGTAGTGGTGGATGTAGAGACCGGTGGTTTCAACAGCGCCACCGATGCCCTGCTTGAAATTGCCGCCGTCACTATCGGCATGGACGAGAAAGGCTTCCTGTTCCCCGAGCACACCTATTTCCACCGGGTGGAGCCGTTCGAGGGTGCCAATATCGAGGCGGCCGCGCTGGAGTTCACCGGCATCAAGCTGGACCACCCGCTGCGCATGGCGGTCAGCGAGGAAAGCGCGCTGACCGACATCTTCCGCGGTATACGCAAGGCGCTCAAGGCCAATGGCTGCAAGCGGGCGATCCTGGTCGGCCACAACAGCAGCTTCGACCTGGGCTTCCTCAATGCGGCGGTGGCGCGCAACGACCTGAAGCGCAACCCGTTCCACCCGTTCTCCAGCTTCGACACCGCTACCCTCGCGGGCCTGGCGTATGGCCAGACCGTGCTGGCGCGGGCCTGCCAAAGCGCAGACATCGACTTCGACGGGCGTGAGGCGCACTCGGCGCGTTACGACACCGAGAAGACGGCTGAGCTGTTCTGCGGCATCGTCAACCGCTGGAAAGAGATGGGCGGCTGGCGCGATTTCAACGACTAGCAGCTACAAGCTACAAGCTACAAGCTTCAAGCTTCAAGCAGCAAGAAAGGGCAGACAGCACGCGCTCGTTTTTCTTGAGGCTTGCAGCTTGAAACTTGAAACTTGAAGCATAAAAAAACCGGCCACGAAGGCCGGTTTTTTTATGCGAGCGGCAATTACAGCTTGCCGGCGTTCTCGCTCAGGTAGGCAGCAACGCCTTCTGGCGAAGCGTTCATGCCTTTGTCGCCTTTCTTCCAGTTGGCAGGGCAAACTTCGCCGTGCTCTTCGTGGAACTGCAGGGCGTCGACCAGGCGCAGCAGCTCGTCCATGTTGCGGCCCAGTGGCAGGTCGTTGACGATCTGCGAACGGACAACACCGTTGGTGTCGATCAGGAAGGCGCCACGGAAGGCCACGCCGCCTTCGGACTCGACGTCGTAGGCTTTGCAGATTTCGTGGGTGATGTCGGCAGCCAGGGTGTACTTGACCTGGCCGATGCCACCGTTGTTCACCGGGGTGTTACGCCAGGCGTTGTGGGTGAAGTGCGAGTCGATCGACACGCCGATCACTTCCACGTTGCGGGCCTGGAAGTCCGGGATGCGGTTGTCCAGGGCGATCAGCTCGGACGGGCAGACGAAGGTGAAGTCCAGCGGGTAGAAGAACACCAGGCCGTACTTGCCCTTGATGGCCGAAGCCAGGTTGAAGCTGTCGACGATCTCGCCATTGCCCAGTACGGCAGGAACGGTGAAATCGGGGGCTTTCTTACCAACGAGTACGCTCATTGTAATCTCCTGATGAGGGTGAAAAACCGTTTGCCGGGCCAGACGGGCTTGCCCGACATCCAACAAAGGCCGACCATCATACACGGCTTCTGATGACAGGCCGAATCCATCAGGCAGACAACCACCGGTCGCTCAAGCGCAGCCTTTTCAGAAAGCACTTTGACAAGCATTCTCATTAACATTAAGCTCCAATCCATCGACTCAACCCGCGATGGTCAGCCCTTATGTATGTGTGTCTTTGTGTCGGCGTTACCGACGGACAGATCCGCGATGCGATCTATGAAGGATGCTGCAGTTACAAGGAAGTGCGAGCCGCGACCAATGTCGCAAGCCAGTGTGGCAAATGCGCCTGCCTGGCCAAGCAAGTGGTTCGTGAGACCCTGACCGAGCTTCAGGTCAGCCAGGCCGCCCTGCCCTACCCCGTGGAATTTACCGCAGCCTGAAAGCCCAGAATTCGAAGAACCGGACCCTGTGTCCGGTTTTTTTATGCCTTAAATTCAATAAGTTAGCGCTCCAACGCGGTTCACAAACATTCTTATTCCTATTAATTTTCACTTATTATTCAACAACTTAGGTTTGACACTCCTAAGTATCGGGCTCAAACTTCACTGTATTGGCACACTTCTACAGGGCAGGAACCCGAAATGAAAGGCGACGTAAGCGTCATCCAGCATCTCAACAAGATCCTCGGAAACGAGCTGGTCGCGATCAACCAGTACTTCCTGCACGCACGCATGTACGAAGATTGGGGCCTGAACAAACTCGGCAAGCACGAGTACAAGGAATCCATCGACGAGATGAAACACGCTGACAAACTGATCAAGCGTATTCTCTTCCTCGAAGGCATCCCTAACGTTCAGGACCTGGGCAAGCTGATGATCGGCGAGCACACCAAGGAAATGCTCGAGTGCGACCTGAAGCTTGAAAAGAAAGGCCTGGCCGACCTGAAGGCAGCCATCGCCCATTGCGAAACCGCTGGTGACTTCGGCTCGCGTGACATGCTCGAAGAGATCCTCGAGTCCGAGGAAGAGCACATCGACTGGCTGGAAACCCAACTGGGGCTGATCGACAAGATCACAATCGAAAACTACCTGCAGTCGCAGATGGGCGAAGAATAAATCTTTCCCCCATAAAAAAACCCGCGATAAGCGGGTTTTTTTATGGTTGCCGAAAGATCAGGCTTCGGAAGCCTTGGCTTTGGCAGCAGCTTCCTTGATCAGGGTCTGCAGCTCGCCGTTCTGGAACATTTCCAGCATGATATCGCTACCGCCAACCAGCTCACCGGCTACCCACAGCTGCGGGAAGGTCGGCCAGTTGGCATATTTTGGCAGGTTGGCACGGATTTCCGGGTTCTGCAGGATGTCGACGTAGGCGAACTTCTCGCCACAACCCATCACAGCTTGCGATGCCTTGGCCGAGAACCCGCATTGCGGGGCATTCGGCGAGCCTTTCATGTAAAGCAGAATGGTGTTGTTGGCAATCTGCTCTTTGATCGTTTCGATGATATCCATGTAGCACCTCGGCTTAACTTTGCGACGCTGTTGTCGGCACGGTGGCGCATTGTAACGGAAAGCCGAGCAGCGTGCTCGGCCTTACTGTTCCTTACGCGGCCTCCACCTGCACGGGTACGCCATTGAGCGCAGCGTTGCCGGAAACCTGGTCGCGCAAGCGCTCGTCGGTGAGGTCATTGGCACTCACGCCGGGCTGCGCCTGGGCAACCTGCATGTGCACGCCCGGACGACCATGACCGAAGCCATGGGGCAGGCTGACCACACCCGGCATCATGTCCTCGCAGGCTTGCACCTCGACTTCGAGAATACCCGTACGCGAGCGGATCCGCACCCGCTGGCCGTCCTGCAACTGCCGCTGTTGCAGGTCTTGCGGGTGCATCAACAACTGATGCCGTGGCTTGCCTTTTACCAGGCGGTGGTAATTGTGCATCCACGAGTTGTTGCTGCGCACATGGCGGCGGCCAATCAGCAGCAGTTCGCCGGGTACAGGAGGTGCCAGTTGCGTCAGGCGAAGCAGGTCGTCCAGCAACACTTGGGGTGCCGCTTCGACAGCCTTGCTGACAGTGGCCAGACGCGCAGCGAGGTTGCTGCGCAATGGCCCAAGGTCAAGGCCGTGCGGATGGTCGTCCAGTGCTGCCAATGAAAGCCGCCAAGGCGTTGCTTCGCCATAGCGACCCTTGCGCAAGGCAAGATCGATCATCTGCGCAGGGGCCCAGGTCGGCTTCAATTCAAGCTCGGCACGTTTGGCAAACGCCTGGGCCAGGCCGACGAAGATTTCCCAGTCGTGCAGCGCCCCGTCCGGCTTGGCCAGGATCGCCCGGTTGAAACGGGTGACGTTGCGCACGGCCAGCAAGTTGAAGGTGCTGTCGTAATGGTCGTTTTCCAGCGCGGTGGTGGAAGGCAGGATCAGGTCGGCATGCCGGGTGGTTTCGTTGATGTAGAGGTCAATACTGAGCATGAATTCCAGGCCTTCCAGGGCCGCATCCAGCTGCCGACCGTTTGGCGTGGACAGCACCGGGTTGCCGGCCACTGTCACCAAGGCGCGCACCTGCCCTTCACCCGGCGTCAGCACCTCTTCGGCCAGGGCCGACACGGGCAGCTCGCCGCCGTACTCGGGCAAGCCCGAGACCCGGCTCTGCCAGGCGTTGAAATGGCCGCCGGAGGTGGTGGCCACCAGGTCGACGGCCGGCTCGGTGCACAACGCGCCGCCTTCACGGTCGAGGTTGCCGGTCACCAGGTTGATCAGCTGCACCAACCAGTGGCAGAGCGTACCGAAGGCTTGGGTGGAGACGCCCATGCGGCCATAGCACACGGCCTTGCCTGCCGCGGCGAAGTCCCGTGCCAGTTGGCGGATATCCGTTGCGGCGATGCCGCAGTGTGCGCTCATGGCTTCGGCGCTGAGCGGCGCAAGCGCCTCGCGCACCTGCTGCAGGCCATTGACCGGCAAGTGCGACCCCTGCGCCAGGCCCTCCTCGAACAGGGTGTTGAGCAAGCCGCACAACAAAGCTGCATCTCCACCCGGGCGGATAAACAGGTGGGTATCGGCCATGGCCGCCGTTTCACTGCGCCGAGGGTCTACCACCACCAGGCGCCCGCCCCGCCCACGCAGGGCCTTCAGGCGCTTTTCCACATCGGGCACGGTCATGATGCTGCCGTTGGAAGCCAACGGGTTACCGCCAAGAATCAGCATGAAGTCGGCGTGATCGATGTCTGGAATCGGCAGCAGCAAGCCATGGCCATACATCAGGTGGCTGACCAGGTGCTGCGGCAGTTGATCCACCGAGGTGGCGGAGAAACGGTTGCGTGTCTTGAGCAGGCCGAGGAAGTAGTTGCTGTGGGTCATCAAGCCGTAGTTGTGCACGCTCGGGTTGCCCTGGTACACCGCCACGGCATTGCGCCCGTGCGCCTGCTGGACCGCCCACAGCCTTTCGGCGGCCAGGGCGAAGGCCTCGTCCCAACCAATGGCCTGCCAGCGCTCACCCACCCGCTTGTGTGGCTGACGCAGGCGGTCAGGGTCGTTCTGGAGGTCTTGCAGGGCCACGGCCTTGGGGCAGACGTGGCCACGGCTGAACGGGTCCTGGGGGTCGCCCTTGATCGAGCTGATCAACGCCCGCCCGTCGTCCTCATGGCTGACTTCGATGTTCAGCCCGCAGATTGCTTCGCACAGGTGACAGGCACGGTGATGCAGGGTCTTGGTCATGGCCGCCTCTGCCTTGTTGTTGTCGAACAGTGACTATGCGCCCGGCCCCGCCCCCCGGCCAGCGTGCTTCGCCGCGTGAATCCACCGACATCAGGCGCACGATTTGCGACAGCCATTTGCCAAATTGCCAGCAAGCCGTGTACAACCTCGTGTAGCAAATAAAAAACAGCACAGGCCGACGGGTGAAGACACCCTTTGCAACACCCTTTGCGATCAGGCCGCTGTCCCCCCCTTGGCTTCAGGCGACATTTACTTATAGTATTGCGCCTTTCCCTATTTTCGTCCGCCCCGTGCGGCTTACGCCGCAGGTCACTCCCGTTGTCAAAAAAACCATACGGTCGACCTGCATACCGTTGCAGATAAGGTAGTCAATCATGAGCGCTAGGCACTTTCTCTCCCTGCTGGACTTCACCACCGACGAATTGCTCGGGGTGATCCGCCGCGGCATCGAGCTGAAGGACCTGCGCAAACGAGGCGTGCTGTTCGAGCCCCTGAAGAACCGCGTACTGGGCATGATCTTCGAGAAATCCTCGACCCGTACCCGTGTATCGTTCGAAGCCGGCATGATCCAGCTTGGCGGCCAGGCTATCTTCCTGTCGCCACGCGACACCCAGCTGGGCCGTGGCGAGCCGATTGGTGACAGCGCCATCGTGCTGTCGAGCATGCTTGATGTGGTGATGATCCGTACCCACGCCCACAGCACCCTGACCGAATTCGCCGCCAATTCGCGCGTGCCGGTGATCAACGGCCTGTCGGACGAGTCGCACCCGTGCCAACTGCTGGCCGACATGCAGACCTTCCTCGAACACCGCGGCTCGATCCAGGGCAAGACCGTGACCTGGATCGGCGATGGCTTCAACATGTGCAATTCCTATATCGAGGCTGCCAGGCAGTTCGATTTCCAGCTGCGCATCGCCTGCCCGGAAGGCTACGAGCCGGACCCGCGCTTCATGGCGCTGGGCGGTGACCGCGTGCAGATCATCCGTGATGCCAAGGAAGCCGTGCGTGGCGCCCACCTTGTGGTCACCGATGTCTGGACTTCCATGGGTCAGGAGGAGGAAACTGCACGGCGCCTGGCGCATTTCGCGCCTTACCAGGTCACCCGCGAACTGCTCGACCTGGCGGCACCCGATGTCCTCTTCATGCACTGCCTGCCCGCCCACCGTGGCGAGGAAATCAGCCAGGACCTGCTCGACGACCCACGTTCGGTCGCCTGGGACGAGGCTGAAAACCGCCTGCATGCACAGAAGGCGCTTCTCGAATTCCTTGTAGAACCGGCTTACCACCACGCATGAGTCAACCCCTACTGCTCAACCTGCGCAACCTCGCCTGCGGCTACGGCGACCAGCGCATCGTCCAGAACCTCAACCTGCACCTTAACGCAGGCGACATCGGTTGCCTGCTGGGTTCATCCGGTTGCGGCAAAACCACCACGCTGCGCGCCATTGCCGGTTTTGAACCCGTGCACGAAGGCGAGATCCAGCTGGCCGGCGAGGTTATTTCCCGCGCCGGCTTCACGCTGGCCCCGGAAAAGCGCCGCATCGGCATGGTGTTCCAGGACTACGCGCTGTTCCCGCACCTGACCGTTGCGCAGAACATTGCCTTTGGCATCGCCAAGCACCCACGCCAGGCCGCAGTCATCGAAGAGATGCTCGAACTGGTCAAGCTGGGAGGCCTGGGCGGGCGCTACCCGCATGAGCTGTCGGGTGGCCAGCAGCAACGGGTCGCCCTTGCCCGCGCGCTGGCGCCTGAGCCGCAGTTGCTGCTGCTCGACGAGCCGTTCTCCAACCTTGACGTGGAGTTGCGCCGCCGGCTGAGCCATGAGGTGCGCGATATTCTCAAGAGCCGTGGCACCAGCGCCATCCTGGTTACCCATGACCAGGAAGAAGCCTTTGCCGTCAGCGATCAGGTCGGTGTGTTCAAGGAAGGGCGCCTGGAGCAGTGGGACACGCCCTACAACCTTTACCACGAACCACAGACGCCGTTCGTGGCCAGCTTCATTGGCCAGGGGTATTTCATCCGTGGGCAAATGAGCAGCCACGAAGCCGTTAATACCGAGCTGGGTGAACTGCGCGGTAACCGTGCCTACATCATGGCGCCTGGCAGTTCGGTGGACGTGCTGCTGCGGCCGGACGATATCGTCCATGCACCGGGCAGCGCACTGCAGGCGAACATCGTCGGCAAGAGCTTCCTGGGGGCATCGACCCTGTACCGTCTGCAACTGCCGACCGGCAGCCAGCTGGAAGCGATATTCCCTAGCCACAACGACCATCAGGTCGGTGAAAGCGTAGGGATTGCGGTGAAGGCCGATCACCTGGTGCTGTTCCCGGTGCCGGGCAGCGTAGCTGCGCAGTTGCCGCGGCAGGAGAACGGTGTACGCCGGTACAGTTCGGCGAACTGACTTTAGAACCTTGGGGCCGCCTTGCGGCCCATCGCCGGCAAGCCAGCTCCCACCCCGACCGCATCGACCTGAAACGCTGCGCAATTCCTGTGGGGCTGGCTTGCCGGCGATGGGCTGCAAAGCAGCCCCAAAATCTCAGCCCCTACCGATTCCGGCAAACTTGCCTTGGGTATGCTCGGCCAGCACCGCTGCCGCCAACTCGACTTCCAGCCCACGCCGCCCGGCGCTGACATGGATGGTTGCAAAGTTCTGCGCTGACTCGTCAATGAATGTACGCAGGCGCTTCTTCTGCCCCAACGGGCTGATACCACCCACCAGATAACCCGTAGCGCGCTGCGCCGCCGCCGGGTCTGCCATCTCGCATTTCTTTACCCCGGCAGCGTGAGCCAGGGCTTTGAGGTCCAAAGTGCCCACCACTGGCACCACTGCTACCAGCAACTCCCCCTTCTCGCTGCTCGCCAGCAAGGTCTTGAACACCTGCTGCGGGTCGAGCCCGAGCTTTTCCGCCGCCTCCAGCCCGTAAGACGCCGACTTGGGGTCATGCTCATAACTGTGCACACGGTGCTCGGCGCGATGCTTCTTCAACAGGTCTAGGGCGGGGGTCATGCAAAGGCTCCGGTCTGGGACGGCTCGGCGGCTACTTTAGGACAAATCCCACATCCCAGCCAGCGCACCGCAATCGCGCACGTCTAGTACGGGGGTCCGCAGCCGATTTTAGCGGCCATTTCGTGACTGGTCGTTCACTTTCGACCTTTGACATCAGCGTTTCTTGTCTATATTTTTTCGCTTCTGAACAAATGGCGCACTTTTAAGGTGCGTTTCCTGTATTTGCCCGGGGTCAATGGGGATCGACACCGGGCTTTGCTGTCGAGCGCCACGCGCCTCACAACAAAAAAAACGAGGTCATACATGACGACTGCTCTACGCGAACCCACGCTGTCCAGCCAATGCCTGGCCGAGTTTCTCGGCACTGCCCTGCTCATCTTCTTCGGTACCGGCTGCGTTGCCGCGCTCAAGGTCGCCGGCGCCAGCTTCGGCCTGTGGGAAATCAGCATCATCTGGGGTGTCGGCGTGAGCATGGCGATCTACCTCACCGCCGGCATTTCCGGCGCGCACCTGAACCCGGCGGTGAGCATCGCCCTTACCCTGTTCGCCGGTTTCGACAAGCGCAAGCTGCCCTTCTACATGCTGGCTCAAGTATGCGGCGCGTTCTGTGGTGCGGCGCTGGTCTACACCCTGTACAGCAACCTGTTCTTCGATTTCGAACAGGCCCACGCCATGTTGCGCGGTAGCGAAGCCAGCCTGGAGCTGGCTTCGGTGTTCTCCACCTACCCACACCCGTCGCTGTCCACCGGCCAGGCGTTCCTCGTTGAAGTAGTCATCACTGCTATCCTGATGGCCGTGATCATGGCCCTGACCGACGACAACAACGGCCTGCCACGCGGCGCCATGGCCCCGCTGCTGATCGGCCTGCTGATCGCGGTGATCGGCAGCGCCATGGGCCCGTTGACCGGCTTTGCCATGAACCCTGCCCGCGATTTCGGGCCAAAACTCATGACCTTCCTGGCCGGCTGGGGCGAAATCGCCTTCACTGGCGGGCGGGACATACCGTATTTCCTGGTTCCGGTGTTCGCACCGATCCTTGGCGCCTGCCTGGGTGCCGCGACCTATCGCGGCCTGATTGCCCGCAACTTGCCAATGGCCGCTGCCGCGAACCCTGAGACAAATGACAATCGCCAGGGCGATACTCAAGCCAATTGATGCCGGCAACACGCCCAGCCCTGACCTCCTATTCTTGCAAGGCCTACGACCATGACAGACACCCAGGACAAGAACTACATCATCGCCCTGGACCAGGGCACCACCAGCTCGCGTGCCATCATTTTCGACCGCGATGCCAACGTGGTGGGCACCTCCCAGCGCGAATTCGCCCAGCACTATCCGCAGGCGGGCTGGGTCGAGCACGACCCGATGGAAATCTTCGCCACACAGAGCGCGACCATGGTCGAGGCCTTGGCACAGGCAGGCATCAGTCATGCCCAGGTAGCCGCAATCGGCATCACCAACCAGCGCGAAACCACCGTGGTGTGGGACAAGGAAACCGGCCGCCCGGTTTACAACGCCATTGTCTGGCAGTGCCGTCGCAGCACCGAGATCTGCGCCCAGCTCAAGCGCGACGGCCATGAAGACTACATTCGCGACACCACCGGCCTGGTCACCGACCCGTATTTCTCCGGCACCAAGCTGAAGTGGATCCTCGACAATGTCGAGGGCGCTCGCGAGCGAGCCGAGCGTGGCGAACTGTTGTTCGGCACCATCGATACCTGGCTGATCTGGAAGTTCTCGGGCGGCAAGGTGCACGTCACCGACTACACCAATGCCTCGCGCACGCTGATGTTCAACATCCATAGCCTGGAGTGGGACGACAAGCTGTTGGAAATCCTCGGCATCCCGCGGCAAATGCTGCCCGAGGTTCGCCCTTCTTCCGAAGTGTACGGCCATACCAAAAGCGGCATTGCCATCGCCGGTATCGCGGGTGACCAACAGTCGGCACTGTTCGGCCAGATGTGCGTGGAGCCGGGCCAGGCCAAGAACACCTACGGCACCGGCTGCTTCCTGCTGATGAACACCGGCGAAAAGGCAGTAAAGTCGTCCCACGGCCTGCTTACCACCATCGCCTGCGGCCCGCGTGGCGAGGTGGCCTATGCGCTGGAAGGCGCAGTCTTCAACGGTGGCTCCACCGTGCAATGGCTGCGCGACGAGCTGAAAATCGTCAACGACGCCCTGGATACCGAATACTTCGCCAGCAAGGTCAAGGACAGCAACGGCGTGTACCTGGTGCCGGCCTTCACCGGCCTGGGTGCGCCGTACTGGGACCCGTATGCCCGTGGCGCGTTGTTCGGCCTGACCCGCGGCGTGAAGGTGGACCACATCATCCGCGCCGCACTGGAGTCGATTGCCTATCAGACTCGCGACGTGCTCGATGCCATGCAGCAGGACTGCGGCCAGCGCCTGTCCGAGCTGCGCGTGGACGGTGGCGCGGTGGCCAACAACTTCCTCATGCAGTTCCAGGCCGACATCCTCGGTACGTGCGTAGAGCGCCCGCAAATGCGCGAAACCACGGCCCTGGGCGCCGCCTACCTGGCCGGCCTGGCCTGCGGTTTCTGGAGCGGCCTGGACGAACTGCGCGACAAGGCAATCATCGAGCGCGAGTTCAGCCCACAGCTGGACGAAACTCAAAAAGAGAAACTGTATGCCGGCTGGAAGAAGGCCGTCGAACGCACCCGTGACTGGGAAGATCACGAGGCGTAAGCCTTACACACTCAGTGTCTAAGTTTTGGGGCGCAGCTCAATTCAGTGTGGGAGCGGGCATGCCCTAATGCCAGTCAGTTACGCAATTTGGGGCCGCTTTGCGACCCATCGCCGGCAAGCCGAGCTCCCACAGGTACAGCGCAATGTTTGAGGGGTGCATCGTACCTGTGGGAGCCTGGCTTGCCGGCGATGGGCTGCGTGCAGCAGCCCCAAATTGCGTAACTGACCGGCATTAGGGCATGCCCGTGAACACCGGCGAAGCCGGTGCCATCCTCCGCGCTGGATTCTTCGCGGGTGAACCCGCTCCCACAACGGCCATGCGCTAATGCGCCATGGTCCACTGGCCGTCATCCCCTTCCTACGGCATCATTGCAGAATTTGTCCGGCTGCCCCAAAGGACCGCCCATGAATCTGCCCCCCCGCCAACAACAAATCCTCGAACTGGTGCGCGAGCGCGGTTATGTCAGTATCGAAGAAATGGCGCAGCTGTTCGTCGTAACACCGCAGACTATCCGTCGAGATATCAACCAGCTTGCCGAACTCAACCTGCTTCGCCGTTACCACGGTGGCGCGGCGTATGACTCGAGCGTCGAGAACACGGCCTACGCCATGCGTGCCGACCAGATGCGCGATGAAAAGCAGCGTATTGCCGACGCCGTGGCCCGGCAGATTCCCGACCATGCGTCGGTGTTCATCAACATCGGTACCACCACCGAATCCATCGCCCGTGCACTGCTCAACCACAACCACTTGAAGGTCATTACCAACAACTTGCACGTGGCGGCGATCCTGGCTGCCAAGGATGACTTCGAAGTGCTGGTGGCGGGTGGCACGGTGCGCCGCGACGGCGGTGTGGTCGGCCAGGCCAGCGTCGACTTCATCAACCAGTTCAAGGTCGACTTCGCCTTGGTGGGCATCAGCGGTATCGACGAGGACGGCAGCCTGCTTGATTTCGACTACCAGGAAGTGCGGGTATCGCAGGCGATCATCGCCAATGCCCGGCAAGTGATCCTTGCCGCCGACTCCAGCAAGTTCGGGCGCAATGCCATGGTGCGCCTGGGCTCCATCAGCCTGGTCGACTGCCTGGTGACCGACCAGGCACCAACCCCCACCCTCACTCAGTTGCTCAACCAGTACAAGATCCGCCTCGACGTGGTTTGAACAGCAAACGGGCCGCCCAGCGGCCCTGAATTTTCGAAAATGTTCACTTTATTGTCATCTGATCAGTTTTTTCTATAAAGACTGACTGGCGACAGGCTTTCTGTTGCGCTAGTATTTTCGAAAACGAACATCAATGTTCATATTCGATGTGAACAGCCCCAGGAGGCCTTGCCCGTGTCCCAGCCCGTTTCGTCCCAGCCACCACTCGCCGACTGCTATGACCTCGCTGTTATCGGCGGCGGCATCAATGGCGTGGGCATTGCTGCCGACGCCGCTGGTCGTGGCCTGAAGGTATTCCTTTGCGAAAAGGACGATCTGGCCCAGCACACCTCCTCGGCCAGCAGCAAGCTGATCCACGGTGGCCTGCGCTACCTTGAGCACTACGAGTTCCGCCTGGTACGCGAAGCACTGGCCGAGCGTGAAGTGCTGCTGGCCAAGGCTCCGCACATCGTCAAACCCATGCGTTTCGTACTGCCCCACCGCCCGCACCTGCGCCCGGCCTGGATGATCCGCGCCGGCCTGTTCCTGTATGACCACTTGGGCAAACGCAAACGTCTGGGCGCATCGCGCAGCCTGCGCTTTGGCCCGGGTTACCCGCTCAAGCCTGCGATCACCCGCGGTTTCGAATACGCCGACTGCGCTGTGGATGACGCCCGCCTGGTCGTGCTCAATGCCATGGCCGCCCGTGAACAGGGCGCGCATATCCACACCCGCACCCGTTGCCTGCGCGCCGAACGGGTCGATGGCCTGTGGCAAGTTGAACTGCAACATGCCGATGGCAGCCTGCAAAGCATTCGCGCCCGCGCCCTGGTCAATGCCGCCGGCCCTTGGGTCGCCAGCTTCATCAAAGACGACCTCAAGCTCGATGCGCCTTACGGCATTCGCCTGATCCAGGGCAGCCACCTGATCGTGCCGCGGTTGTATGAAGGTGAGCACGCCTACATTCTGCAAAACGAAGACCAGCGCATCGTGTTCTGCATCCCGTACCTGGACCGCTTCACCCTCATCGGCACCACCGACCGCGAATACAGCGGTGACCCGGCGAAGGTGGCGATCACCGAGCAGGAAACCGACTACCTGCTGAAGGTGGTCAATGCTCACTTCAACCATCAGTTGAACCGCGACGACATCCTGCACACTTACTCCGGTGTACGCCCGCTGTGCAACGATGAATCAGACAACCCGTCTGCCGTTACCCGCGACTACACCCTGGCGTTGTCGTCCGAACAGGGCCAGGCCCCCTTGCTGTCGGTGTTCGGTGGCAAGCTGACGACTTACCGCAAGCTGGCCGAGTCGGCCATGGCCGAACTGAAACCGTTCTTCAGCCAGATGCGCGGCAGCTGGACCGCCGAAGCACCGTTGCCAGGCGGGGAAAACATGAGCAGCGTGCAGGCACTGGTCGACGCCCTCGTCACCCACAGCGCCTGGCTGCCAGAGGACATCGCCAAGCGCTGGGCGCACACTTACGGCAGCCGTGTGTGGCAGTTGCTTGAAGGCGTGCAAGGGCCGGATGACCTGGGCCAGGCTATCGGCGGCGGGCTGTTCACCCGCGAGGTGGACTACCTGCTCGACAAGGAATGGGCGGTAAGCGCCGCCGATATTCTTTGGCGCCGTACCAAACTTGGCTTGTTCACCACGGAGGCCGAGCAGCAAGTGCTCGAACAATACCTGCAACAGGCCAGGCAGAACCCAGCCCGGGTGCAGGCAGCCTGACGCCGCGCTAGCCACCTGACGTCGCAGGCAAGTGCAGGTAACGGGCATAGGCTTGTTGCGCCAGCGTGAGGCGCAGGTCGCGCAACTGGTTTTCGTATTCGCTACGCAGTTGCGCGGAGTGCTCCAGATACTGCTGTTCGGGAAGCCGCTCCGCCTGGGTCAGACGCTCCGCAAATGACTCAACCAGTGCCTCTATCCGCTCCGGGTACCGTTCATGCACATAGCGGTCCCAGAAGGGTCGTTCAGCCAAGGATGCGCTCAGCCTGGCCGGTGTTTCCTGGCGCAACACACTTGTACGTGCAGCATTCAGGTCGGCCGTCGTCACCCTGGAAAACGACCGGTAGTGCATGCTACCGGGTTGTGCCGGTAACCCCAGAGGGACCGACAACTGTGTGCGATACGCCAGGTAGACCTCGATCGGGTCAAGCAAGCGGTCAGTGGCGCTCAATGCCTCGACCTTGCGCGCCGCGATGCGGTTCACATCATCGAGCCGCGACAGTTCCCGCCCTGTGCGCAGCAAAACGTCTTCACGGTGCGCCAGGCTGCCACCCGTTGCCTTGCGCTCGATATGCAAGGTAATTTCCAGCTCGCTGAGAATGAACAGCATCTGGTCCTCGCAGGTACGGGGGCCGTTGGCCTGGGCAAACAACAGGTCACGCAGCTCGCCGTTCTGGTCACACGCCTCGACGATTCGCCACCCCCGCTCACGGTAGTACACCGAGTGCTCTCTGAAATCGCTGGTGCGGCTGAAATCCCTGAGAAACTGGAATAGCCCTGCCGACTCAGGCGCCTCACGCACCCTGCGCCACATCGCATCGCGCTCACTGCGCAACGTGTCGGCCGTATCAGCCAGCCAGAACTCACGGGCAGCTTCGTCGATCAGTTGATGGTCGATGGGCCGCACATTACGCGGCTCCCTGGCAGCCAGGCTGAGCAACGCCTGGCTGGTTTCATCCAACGGGTTGTCATGCACCACGGCGCGTTGCAGTCGCAAGCGCAGGTTATCCAGCTCATCACGGATGTGCTGAATCCGGTTGTTGCGCAGGTCCGCGACACCCTGCCATGGCAACTGTTGCGCGCGATCAGGAAAGTGAGTCAGGTCCACCGAGTTCAACCCAAGCTCGCGCAGATGCCGCAGCGCCTGCACGTCGAGCGCCTGGCCCAGCGGGTTGTGACTCAGGTCCAGTTGCTCCAGCCGCGTCAATGCCGATAGCCGCTGGTTACTGCGGGTGTCGATGGTGATTTGGTTATGGCCAAGCCGTAGACGCCTGAGCGACGTCAGTTGCTCTATGCCTGCCGGCAACCCGGCCAGGTTGTTACGACCAAGGTCAAGCTCTACCAGGTTTGGGAAGCGCGGCAGAAAATCCGCCTGTAGTGCATTCAGGTTCAGGCCATGCAGTGTCAGGTGGGTAACGTGGGGGAACGTCACGCCATCGGGCAGGTTCGGCAAATTGCCGATGCGTTCGCCGCGAATGGCCAGCAAGTTGCCGCCATCGGCCAACCGCCTGCTCTTGCGGCGCCAGCAACGGCGTATCGTGTTGATGACACGCTGGCGCCGCCAGCCGTCGAGCACGCCGCTGCTTTCGTCACGCCAGGTTTGCAGCGCCTGACGCAGACGGTCCAGTTGGCGTCGCAACTGGTTGTAGTGCTGCCAAGGGTCCACACGGCGCGCAAGCAACTCAACCATGTAGCGCTCCAGATGCTCATCATCCAGCAGTGGATACAGTTGCTGGATGCCCCGCCGTGCAGCCTGCCGGCTGCTGGGCATGCGGCCGCTCAGGGGGTAGCCGACACGGCCATCGGCAAACCGTTGCGGTGGCCGCAAACCCTCGCCTACAGGTGCCATGCCCAACAGCGCTGCAACCTGTTCGCGATCTGCGTTAACCGCCTTCAGCAAGGTTTCGGTAAAAGCGTCCTGCGTCAGTGAGGCATCACCCAGCAAAAGCATTTGCCCAGGTTCCAGATGCAGCAATACGGCCTGGACCAGGCTGTCCTCAGACCACGCCCCTGGCAGTGGCACGCCCTCGCTGTCCTCGGCCAGGTAGCCCCACTCCGTCCTGAGGATATAGCGCATCTGTTCGGCCTCTGGGGCGCCACTACGGGCGAGCAGCGCACCGGTATTGGCGCCCTCCCGTACCTCCAGGCAGACCTTCGCAGGCCAGGGTGCCAGGCGTTCGACCAACCTGAGTATCAGATGCTCGCTATCGGTATTGGTCGCGCTGGACTGACACAGCCCCGCACAGGCGCGATCAACCCGGCTGTCCCGAAGGCTCCAACGCGCCCGTTCGGCCAGCGCAAGTGGCACTCGCTGCGTGTCGAGCATTTCGGCAACCTGCTGCCCGTCGCCAGCCTCAACGAGTGCCTGCGAAGTGCGTCGGGTCAGCCCGGGGAAGTCTCTCAGCAGCAGTACTTGGGCGGGGTCAGCTTGTGCTTGCAGGGCATTGAACCGGGCCTCAAAAGCATCCCCCCGCAAAGCCGGATACTGCTCATGCAACTGGTAGCGTTGCCACGCATCCAGCAGCCGCGCCAGGGGTTCGGCATGCTCAAGGTGCAACCGACGCAAGTGCGCTTCATCGATGCCGGTAATGCGTGCCAACAAGGACGCCTGCTCATCGGTGACATCGGCCAACTGGCTGCTCAAGCGACGCATCAGCAGCCCGACACCCGACCATTCGTGAGGGCGTTCAAGCACAACTTGCCAGCCAGCGGTATTGACCTGGTACGGTTCGTAATCGTGACGAACCAAACGCACCTCGCCATCCTCACCCACACAGGGCACCAGTTCGTCAACAAAGGTCACGCGCTCCAGCACTCGACCTGCGGCGGCACCTCCCGCAGCCAGCACCATCCCCACCGCCACGTTCTCGGCCACACCGAACAGATGGCCCAACGCCGCCTGGCGATCACCCAACTGCCAGCTTTCATAACCTTCGTACACGTCCTTGGCAATTTGCACCGCGGCCACCGCGAACATGACCTGGCCCAGCACCGGCACGAACAAGCCGGCAAGCCCTAGCAGGTTCAGGCCGGCTGCCATGTAGCCCTCGAAACGCAAGCGCCGTGCCTCACTGTCCTCATCGCCGGTGGGCACCGCCAGCACCCGGGCGTCATCCAGCATCTTGGCAATTCGCAACTGGCGCAGGTAAGCGAACAACGTGCCATCGACTGAGAAATGGCGCCCATCCAGTTCAATAGCTGCCGAGGTATCTGTAGCTTTGATCAGGGTGTTCAAGGTGTTGGTGAACGATGCCCGCTCGCGCTCTCGAACGAAGCGCATGAAGAACTGCGCATAGGGCCTTCCACGCAAGCGCATGGCAAAGGCTGCGTATAGCGCATCCCAGGAGGCATGACGCTGTACCGGCTGCACCGGGTCGTCCGGCACCCAGCAAATTACACCCTGCAACGGCCCATCCTGCGTCGCTCGCACTTCCAGCGCGACCACGCCTTCGATAGGTTTTCCCAGCAAGTACAACTGCCGTACAAGCAGCTGCGCCGGGGTGCCGTGCACGATCGGTTTGGGCGCGACGAAGGGCAGCAGTTGCAAGTAGCTGCTCTGGTCGATATGCCCCTGCAGCAAGGCCAGACGCACCGCCACATCCAGGCGTGCCCGAAGGTCTTCTTCGATGCACTGGTTAACGCTCTCCATTGCCTGGCGGTCTTTCGGTTGCAGGTGCTGCTTGAGCAATGCCTGGTAGCCGCCGCCCAGGTCCAACGTGCGACAGAGCGTGGCAAAACGGGTGAAGTCCAGGGCCAGTGGCTGCTTTTTCGCATTCTGCAGGCTCGCCTCGGTCAGCCCGCCAGGACGGGTCTCGGCTTCGGTGTAGTTATGCAATGCCGCAGCAAGCAAGGGCCTGCTGGAGATATGCAGGTAAGGCACCCGCGGAGCAGTGGGAAAGATGGGTGGGACGAATACCTGCTGAACAATGCGTACACGACTGGCCCGCACATCGGTGTTGAGTTGGAAATATCGCTGCAATGCCTGGTTGAGCAAGGGTTCGGCAAACTGGTCCAGTGACGGGATGGGTGCCATCAGCTCACGAACGCGCTGCGCGCTTTTCTGTTGCAGCCGCATTGCTCGGTGCAAGGCTTGCAGATGATCGAGCGAAGCGCTGTGCATCCAGCTAGGCAAGCGCTTGGCAATCAGGGCATCAATCGATTCAGGTGCAAATTCGTGGAGGTTCATGGGCTTCGCCTGCTCGGAAAAGCCTCGATTGAGCAGTAGCAAGCCATTGGGCAGGTGCCAGATAAATCTGCCCTTGCAACGCAACCACTCATTCGGATTACCGAACGGTAAAAGCCACCCCATTCGGAATACCGAGCACACATTTGGCGAAAAAAACCTTCAACAAACAGTCATCCCCTGCATTTTCGCGGGGTTATGATCAGATGCAGGGCTTGGCACGACTCATGCTCTACACTTGGTAGCCGAATGCACTCGCTTCTTGCGGTATTCGTTGAACGAAAGAGTCCGCCAACGGCTCCATAAAAAAAACAAACACGTCGAGGAAAATTTGATGCGTATCGTTCGTCAATTGCTGGGCGCCGCCATCGCGGCCGCTGTGATCGCTTCGCCGGCCATGGCCGAAGAACTGACCGGCACCCTGAAGAAGATCAAGGAATCGGGCACCATCACCCTGGGCCACCGCGACTCCTCCATCCCGTTTTCCTACCTGGCCGGCAAACCCGAGCCCGTGGGCTACTCGCATGACATCCAGCTGGCTGTCGTCGACGCCCTGAAGAAGCAACTGGGCACGGACATCAAGGTCCGTTACAACCTGGTCACCTCCCAGACCCGCATCCCGCTGGTGCAAAACGGCACCGTCGACCTGGAGTGCGGCTCCACCACCAACAACGTCGAGCGCCAGCAGCAAGTCGGCTTCTCGGTCGGCATCTTCGAAGTCGGTACCCGCCTGTTGACCAAGGTCAAGGACGGTCAGCCTGCATACAAAGACTTCCCGGACCTGGCCGGCAAGAACGTGGTGACCACCGCCGGCACCACCTCCGAGCGCATCCTCAAGGCGATGAACGCCGACAAGCAGATGAAGATGAACGTGATTTCCGCCAAGGACCACGGTGAAGCCTTCAACATGCTCGAAAGCGGTCGCGCCGTGGCCTTCATGATGGACGACGCCCTGCTCGCCGGTGAAATGGCCAAGGCTCGCAAACCATCGGACTGGGTTATCACAGGCACCCCACAGTCGTACGAAATCTACGGCTGCATGGTGCGCAAAGAGGACGCGGCCTTCAAGAAAGCGGTCGATGACGCCATCGTCGGTTACTTCAAGTCGGGCGAAGTCAACAAGAGCTACGACAAGTGGTTCATGCAGCCAATCCCGCCAAAAGGCCTGAACCTGCAGTTCCAGATGAGCGACGAGCTGAAAAAACTGATCGCCGAGCCGACCGACAAGGCGGCGGACGAGAAGAAGTCCTGATCCTCAGCAAATAGTGGCCTGGTGCTCACAAGCACGAATCAATTCTGCAGGCCACTCATTAGTGTCTAACCTTTCATCCGAGGGCGCACGCCGCCCTTGGATGCTCGAAGGTGCCCGTGAAACAACCGTCTGAGGGGAAATCCCGATGAATTACAACTGGGACTGGGGCGTGTTCTTCAAGTCCACCGGCGTGGGCAGCGAAACCTATCTGGACTGGTACATCACCGGACTGGGCTGGACCATCGCCATCGCCATCACCGCCTGGATCATCGCGCTGCTGCTGGGGTCAGTCCTCGGTGTCATGCGTACCGTGCCGAACCGCCTGGTATCGGGCATCGCTACCGCCTATGTGGAACTGTTCCGCAACGTGCCACTGCTGGTGCAGCTGTTCATCTGGTACTTCCTGGTGCCGGACCTGCTGCCGGAAGGCCTGCAGGAATGGTTCAAGCAGGACCTTAACCCGACCACCTCGGCACTGATCAGTGTGGTCATCTGCCTGGGCCTGTTCACCGCCGCCCGCGTCTGCGAACAGGTGCGTACCGGTATCCAGGCGCTGCCCAAAGGCCAGGAAGCCGCCGCACGCGCCATGGGCTTCAGCTTGCCGCAAATCTACAACAACGTGCTGCTGCCGCAGGCTTACCGGATCATCATTCCGCCGCTCACCTCCGAGTTTCTCAACGTCTTCAAGAACTCCTCGGTGGCGTCGCTGATCGGCCTGATGGAGCTGCTGGCGCAGACCAAGCAGACCGCTGAGTTCTCCGCCAACCTGTTCGAGGCGTTCACCCTGGCCACGCTGATCTACTTCACCCTGAACATGGGCCTGATGCTGCTGATGCGCATGGTCGAGAAGAAAGTCGCCGTGCCTGGCCTGATTTCCGTGGGAGGCAAGTAAATGGACATGGACTTCAGCGAAATCATCCCCGCCCTGCCTGCCCTCTGGGACGGCATGGTCATGACCCTGCAACTGATGGTCATGGGCGTTGTCGGCGGTATCGCACTGGGCACCATCCTGGCACTGATGCGCTTGTCGTCGAGCAAGCTGCTGTCACGTGTGGCAGGTGCCTACGTCAACTACTTCCGCTCCATCCCCCTGCTGCTGGTGATTACCTGGTTCTACCTGGCGGTGCCGTTCGTGCTGCGCTGGATTACCGGCGAAGACACGCCAGTGGGTGCCTTCACCTCTTGCGTGGTGGCCTTCATGATGTTCGAGGCTGCCTACTTCTGCGAGATCGTGCGTGCCGGCGTGCAGTCGATTTCGAAAGGCCAGATGGGCGCCGCACAGGCGCTGGGCATGAACTATGCGCAAACCATGCGCCTTATCATCCTGCCCCAGGCCTTCCGCAAGATGACCCCGCTGCTGCTGCAGCAGAGCATCATCCTGTTCCAGGACACCTCGCTGGTGTACACCGTGGGCCTGGTGGACTTCCTCAACTCGGCACGTTCCAACGGCGACATCATCGGGCGCTCACATGAGTTCCTGATCTTCGCCGGCGTCGTCTACTTCATCATCAGCTTCTCCGCTTCGTGGCTGGTCAAGCGCCTGCAAAAAAGGATCACCGTATGATTTCCATCAAGAACGTCAACAAGTGGTACGGCGACTTCCAGGTACTGACCGATTGCAGCACCGAGGTCAAGAAAGGTGAGGTGGTGGTGGTCTGCGGCCCGTCGGGCTCGGGCAAGTCCACCCTGATCAAGTGCGTCAACGCGCTGGAGCCGTTCCAGAAGGGCGACATCGTGGTCGATGGCACCTCGATTGCCGACCCGAAGACCAACCTGCCCAAGCTGCGCTCACGCGTGGGCATGGTGTTCCAGCACTTCGAACTGTTCCCGCACCTGACCATCACCGAGAACCTGACCATCGCCCAGCGCAAGGTACTGGGCCGTAGTGAGGCAGAAGCCAGCAAGAAGGGCCTGGCCCTGCTCGACCGTGTAGGGCTCAGCGCCCATGCCAAGAAGCACCCCGGCCAGCTCTCCGGCGGCCAGCAGCAGCGTGTGGCGATCGCCCGCGCCCTGGCCATGGACCCGATCGTGATGCTGTTTGACGAACCCACCTCGGCACTGGACCCGGAAATGGTCAGCGAGGTGCTGGACGTGATGGTGCAACTGGCCCACGAAGGCATGACCATGATGTGCGTGACCCACGAGATGGGCTTTGCCCGCAAGGTGGCCAACCGGGTCATCTTCATGGACAAGGGCAGCATCATCGAAGACTGCACCAAGGAAGAGTTCTTCGGTGACCAGACCGCCCGCGACCAGCGCACCCAGCACTTCCTCAGCAAGATCCTGCAGCACTAAACCGGCCACTGCATCCGCTGCCACGGGACCCACCGGGCAGCGGATGCTGGTCGTGACAAGGCCACTGTGATGAAATGCGACCCCTCGCTACTTCTCCCTGCCAAGCCTGCCGTGAATTCCCGTCTGATCCGCCAATTGCTGTTACCGCCACTGATCATCCTGCTGATGGTCGGCTTAGGGCTGGCCGGCTACCTGATCAGCGAAAGCAACGGCATCCGCACCCTCAGCGAAAACGGCGAGCGCCAGCTGGAGCTGCACGCACGCACGGTCGAAAGCGAAATCAGCAAGTACACCTACCTGCCGAGCCTGCTGGAGCTGGAAGACAGCGTCTCGCACCTGCTCACCGACCCGGACGGCGGCTCGCGCCAGGCGGTCAACGAATACCTTGAGGGCCTGAATCGACGCAGCCGCAGCCGCGCCATCTTCGTCCTCGATACCAATGGCCGGGTACAGGCCACCAGTAACTGGCGCGACGCCGACTCGTTCCTCGGTGAAGACCTGTCGTTCCGCGCCTACTTCCAGACGGCCGTGCGCGGCGAGCCCGGGCGTTTCTACGGCATCGGCAGCACCACGGGCGAGGCTGGCTATTACCTGGCCCATGGGCTTGAAGAGCACGGCAAGATCATTGGCGTGGCGGTGATCAAGGTGCGCCTGGACACCCTCGAGGAGCGCTGGCAGCGTGCCCGGCTGGAGGCCTTTGTCAGCGACGAGAACGGCATCATCATCCTCTCCAGCGACCCGGCCCGGCGCCTGAAGTCGGTGCGCCCGCTGACCCCACAAATCAAGGAGCGCCTGGCGCGCAGCCTGCAATACTACTGGTGGCCGCTCAACGAACTGCAGCCCTTGGCCCGGGAAACCCTGGCCGATGGCGTGGAAAAACTGACCTTCCCGGCCAACAGCGAAACGGCCCAAGGCAAGCAGCACGAAGTCGCCTACCTGGCCCAGACCCGGCGCCTGGCCGATACGCCCTGGCACTTTACCCTGCTGACCCCACTGCAAGACCTGCGCCGCGAATCCATGGTGCAGGGCATCCTGGTGGGCGTGGCCTTTGCCTTGCTGGCAATCCTCGGCATCGCCTGGAACGAGCGGCGCAAGGTCATCGCCACCCGCCTGGCGGCCCGCGAGGCCCTTGAAGAAGCCAACAGCCAGCTGGAGCGGCGGATTGCCGAGCGCACGGCAGACCTGCGCGCCAGCAACGAACGCCTGAAAGGCCAGATTCGCGAGCGCCGGCATGCCGAACAGACCTTGCGCCACGCCCAGGATGAACTGGTGCAGGCCGGCAAGCTGGCCGCCATCGGGCAAATGTCCACCAGCATTGCCCACGAGCTGAACCAGCCGCTGGCCGCGCTGCGCACGTTGTCCGGTAACACCGTGCGCTTCCTTGAGCGCGGGGCCCTGGAAACCGCCAGCACCAACCTGCGCACCATGAACGACCTGATCGACCGCATGGGGCGCATCACCGCCAGCCTGCGTTCATTCGCCCGGCGCGGTGACGACAGCGGCCAGGCCTCGCTGGCCAAGGCGGTGGAGGCCACCTTGCAGGTACTGGCCAACCGCATCAGCGCCTGCCACTTGCAGTTGCACCACCAGTTCGAAGACCAGCAACTGGCCATCGACCAGACCCGCCTGGAGCAGATTCTGGTCAACCTGATCGGCAACGCGCTGGATGCCATGGCCGCGCAACCGTTGCCCGAGCTGTGGCTGGAAGGCGAGCTGCAAGGCGACAAGTACCGTTTGCAGGTGCGCGATAACGGCCACGGCATCGACGCCGAGGCGCGCAAGCACCTGTTCGAACCGTTCTTCACCACCAAACCGGGCGAACATGGCCTGGGCCTGGGCCTGACCCTCTCGGCGAGCCTTGCCGCCGCCGCCAAGGGCAGCCTCAACGTCGAGCATCCCGCCACTGGCGGCACGGCCTTCGTCCTGGCCCTGCCCCTGGTCTCACCCCCTAGCGAATCGGCAGAGCACCCATGAACCAAGCGCCTCTTACCGTCCTGATCGTCGAAGACGACCCGCATGTGCTGCTCGGCTGCCAGCAGGCACTGGCCCTGGAGGACATCGCCTGCGAAGGCGTGGGCAGCGCCGAACAGGCGCTGGAACGCATTGGCGACGACTTCGCCGGCATCGTCGTCAGCGATATCCGCCTGCCGGGCATCGATGGCCTGGAGCTGCTCAACCGCCTCAAGGCCCGTGACCGCAGCCTGCCAGTGGTGTTGATTACCGGGCACGGTGACATCGACATGGCCGTTGGCGCCATGCGCAATGGCGCCTACGACTTCATGGAAAAACCGTTTTCCCCCGAGCGCCTGGTCGACGTGGTGCGCCGCGCCCTCGAACATCGTGGCCTGTCACGCGAGGTGGTGGCCCTGCGCCGTCAACTGGCTGAGCAAAGCAGCCTGGAGGGACGCATCATCGGTCGCTCGCCGGCCATGGAGCACTTGCGCGAACTGATCGCCAACGTCGCCGATACCTCGGCCAACGTCCTGATCGAAGGTGAGACCGGCACCGGTAAGGAATTGGTAGCGCGCTGCCTGCACGATTTCAGCCGCCGCCAGAACCAGCCGTTCGTGGCGCTGAACTGTGGCGGCCTGCCGGAAAATTTGTTCGAAAGCGAAATTTTCGGCCACGAAGCCAACGCCTTTACCGGTGCAGGGAAACGCCGCATCGGCAAGATCGAACACGCCAATGGCGGCACCCTGTTCCTCGATGAAGTGGAGAGCATGCCGCTTAACCTGCAGATCAAGCTGCTGCGCGTGCTGCAGGAACGCACACTGGAACGACTGGGTTCAAACCAGAGTATCCCGGTGGACTGCCGGGTAATTGCCGCGACCAAGGCCGACCTCGATACCCTGGGCCAAAGCGGCCAGTTCCGCAGCGACCTGTATTACCGGCTTAACGTGGTAACCCTGGAGCTGCCGCCGCTACGTGAGCGCCGCGAAGACATCCTGCAGTTGTTCGAACACTTCCTGCAGCAGTCGGCCCTGCGCTTCGACCGGGAAACACCGACACTCGACAGCCAGACCCTGTCGCGCCTGATGGCCCACGACTGGCCTGGCAATGTGCGCGAGTTGCGCAACGTGGCCGAACGCTATGCCCTCGGCCTGCCAGCGTTCAAGAAAGGCCCCAGCGGCGGTGCCAGCCAAGGCCTGGGCTTTGCCGAAGCGGTGGAAGCATTCGAACGCAACCTGCTGAGCGATGCACTGCAACGCACGGGCGGCAACCTGAGCCAAGCCAGCCAGGAGCTAGGTATGGCCAAGACCACGCTGTTCGACAAAGTGAAAAAATACGGCCTCGGCTGACCTCAACCCAAACTGGAACGATAACGTGGACCTGGTATTCAAAGCCGCCTTGGGCGCTGGCGTGGTGCTGCTGTTGGCGGTGCTGTCGAAGACGCGCAATTACTACATCGCCGGGCTGGTGCCGCTGTTTCCCACTTTTGCCCTGATTGCCCACTACATCGTTGGCAAGGGGCGCAGCCTTGCCGACTTGAAGACCACCATCCTGTTTGGCATGTGGTCGATCATTCCGTATTTCGTGTATTTGGCGACCCTGTATGTGCTGGTCGACCGCCTGCGCCTGGAGGCGTCGCTGGCGCTGGCCACGGTAGCGTGGCTGATGGCCGCGACCGTTCTGGTGACTTTGTGGGTGCGTATGCACTAGCCTGAAAGCGCGCTAGCCCTGTGGGAGCGGCCTTGCGTCGCGAAAGAGCCGCAAAGCGGCCCCGGCATTTTTGCAGGTTGGCTGGAATCCTGGGGCCGCTACGCGCCCCTTTCGCGACGCAAGGCCGCTCCCACAATCAACCGAGCATGACTTCAGGTCAAAGCCCTGCAATGTGCGTGATGTCCTGCCGATGTGCCTGCAGGTAGGGCAACACAGCCCCCAGCAGCGGCGCCTTGAACGGCTCCTGGAAGCGGTGCGCCAGCCCCGGTATCAGCCGCAACTGGCTGCCTTGAATATGTGCCGCCAGGTGCACGCCATGCATTACCGGCAACAATGGGTCAGCCGTGCCGTGTACCACCAGGGTCGGTACCCGCAGTTGGTTGAGTAATTCCACCCGGCTCGGCTCAGCCAGTATCGCCATGATCTGGCGCTTGGCCCCGTCAGGGTTGAACGCCCGGTCGTAGGCCACTGCCGCCTGATGCAGCAACACCGCACGGTCATCCCGCACCTCGGGGCTGCCCAGGGCCGCCAGCAGGTCGGCCTGCTGCTCGATGGCCACTTCGCGGTTCGGTGCGCTGCGCCGGGCCAGCAGTTGCACCAGTGCCGGATCCGGCGCCGGCAGCCCCGCCGCCCCTGAACTGGACATGACCAATGTCAGGCTGCGCACGCGCTCGGGGGCCATGGCCGCCAGATGCTGGGCGATCATGCCGCCCATACTCACGCCCAGTACATGAAACTGACGCACACCCAGCGCGTCCATCAGGCGCAAGCCGTCATCGGCCATGTCGGTCAGTGTATAGGGCGCCGCCACCGGCAGGCCCAGCTTGTAGCGCAACAGCTCGACCGTCAGGTTGGCCGACGGTGGCACCTGGTTCCAGCGTGACAGGCCGACATCGCGGTTGTCATAGCGGATCACCCGAAAGCCCTGACGGCACAAGGCCTCGACCACATCGTCCGGCCAGTGGATCAATTGCCCGCCCAGGCCCATGACCAGCAGCAAGGCCGGGTCACGTGGTGCCCCGACGCTCTGGTACACCAGGCTGACCGCACCCAGCTCGGCACGCTGCACCGGCACCTGCGCGTCACAACGCTGTTCGGCGAAACTCGCAGGTACGCTGAATATGAAGAAAAGAAAAAGCCAAAAAGCCCGCATGAAAGAAACACCAGAATGCAGATCCCCAGTAGAGCGCGAGTCTGATGAATTCTGTTCGAGCGCGCTGCCACAGTTCGGTGACAGTTTCATGACTCCCGCCAGGCGGTGCGGCCGAACGCCCAGTCGACAGTTGCGCCAACATGAGGGAAACTCAACTCATTCCCTGTTTCTTCAAACCTACACCCCGGAGTCAGCAGTGCTGGAGATCCGTCACCTGAAAACCCTTCATGCCCTGCGCGAAGCCGACAGCCTGGTGGAGGCCGCCGAGCGCCTGCACCTGACCCAATCGGCGCTGTCGCACCAGTTCAAAGAACTGGAAGAACGCCTGGGCCTGCCGCTGTTTGTACGCAAAACCAAGCCAATCCGCTTCACCAGCGCCGGGCTGCGCTTGCTGCAACTGGCCGACGCCACCCTGCCACTGCTGCGCGGCGCCGAGCGTGACATTGCGCGCCTGGCCGGCGGTACTGCCGGGCGCTTGCACATGGCCATCGAATGCCACAGCTGCTTCCAGTGGCTGATGCCAACCATCGACCAGTTCCGCGATGCCTGGCCGGAAGTGGAGCTGGACCTGGCCTCCGGCTTTGCCTTCGCCCCGTTGCCTGCCCTGGCCCGCGGTGACCTGGACCTGGTGGTGACCTCCGACCCGGTGGACCTGTCGGGCATCACCTACGTACCGCTGTTCACCTACGAGGCGATGCTGGCCGTGGCCAATCAGCACCCGCTGGCCAGCAAGCCTTACATGGTGCCGCAAGACCTGCTCGACCAGACGCTGATCACCTACCCGGTAGAGCGCGACCGCCTGGACATCTTCACCCGCTTCCTGGAGCCAGCCGATATCGAGCCGGCCGCCGTGCGCACCTCGGAGCTGACGGTGATGATGATGCAACTGGTGGCCAGCGGCCGTGGCGTTTGCGGCATGCCGCACTGGGCGCTGCACGAGTACAGCTCGCGTGGCTATGTGAAGGGCAAGCGCCTGGGTGAGAAAGGCCTGTTCGCCACCCTTTATGCCGCCGTGCGCACCGACATGCTTGATGCGCCCTACATGCGCGATTTTTTGCTGACCGCCAAAGACACCTCGTTCGCCACCCTCGATGGGGTCAGCGCGGTGCGTTGAGCACCTGACGGTACAGCGGCAGGATCAGGTCGCGGGTCAGCGGCGCCAGTTGCATGACGGGCGCCTGGTCAGCGGCCAGCCATAGCACTTCTTCTATCTCTGCCGCGGGGACCACGGCTGCGGCACTGTCGACACGGAACAGCTCGGCCTGCACTTCGAAGCCTGGCTCGTTGGCGGCCGGGGCGCTGAACTGGCCCAGGTGCATGGCCTGGGCCGGGTCGATATGCAGGCCTAGCTCCTCGTGCAACTCACGCACCAGTGCCTGCACTGGCGTTTCACCGGCATCGATCTTGCCGCCTGGCTGCATGAACGCTTCGGTGCCACGCTTGCGTACCAGCAGGGTACGGCCCTGAGGGTCGATCAGCAGGGCGGCGGCGATGCGGATGATGTTGGGCATGGGTGGGCTCGCAGGAAAAATGGTCGGGGAGAATCCCATGGGGGTCAGTGGCCTGACAAGGCCAGTCAGTTCTGTACCGGCCTCTTCGCAGCGCAAGGCTGCTCCTACAAGGGTATGCATGCTCCTGTAGGAGCAGACTTACGCTGCGAAGAGGCCGGCACAGGTTGTCGCTGGCCCGCCAGACGAACGGCCCCTTGCCAACCCGCCCCGCACCCGCCATAACCAACACATGAACCTGCCCGCCAAACACCACCCGGTGCTCGAGCTGTTTCACCCTGCCGTGCGCACCTGGTTCCGTCGCCATTTTGCCACGGTCACTGAAGCCCAGGCACAGGCCTGGCCGCTGATCCATGCAGGCCAGTCGATGCTGCTGGCCGCCCCGACCGGCTCGGGCAAAACCCTTAGCGCTTTTTTGGTCGTGCTCGACGAATTGTTCCGCCAGGGGCTGGAGCAGCAGGGCGAACTGCCCGCACAAACCCAGGTAATCTACGTTTCACCGCTGAAGGCCCTGTCGAACGACATCCGCCTGAACCTGCAAGCCCCCCTCGAAGGCATCAGCCAGGCCCTCACAGACCAGGGCCTGAGCGCCCCACGCATCACCACGGCCGTGCGCACCGGCGATACGCCGCAAAAGGAACGCGCTGCCATGCGCAAACTGGCCCCGCACATCCTGGTGCCAACCCCCGAATCGCTGTACGTGTTGATGGGCTCTGCTTCAGGCCGTGAAGGCCTGGGCAACGTGCATACGGTGATCGTCGACGAAATCCACGCCCTGGCCGGCAACAAGCGTGGCGCCCACCTGGCGCTGACCCTGGAGCGCCTGCAAGCCTTGTGCAAACGGCCATTGCGGCGTATCGGCCTGTCCGCCACTCAACGGCCGGTAGAACGGGTGGCACAGTTCCTGGTGGGTAGCGGGCGCACCTGCGCCATTGTCGATGTCGGCCATGCGCGAAAGCGCGATCTGGCTATCGAAGTGCCGCCGGTGCCACTTGGCGCAGTGATGGCCAACGATGTCTGGGGCCTGGTCTACAACCGCCTGGCCACCCTTGCCCGCGAACACCGCACCACGCTGGTATTCGTCAACACCCGGCGCCTGGCCGAACGTATCACCCGCCACCTCAGCGACCGGCTGGGTAAAGAGGCAGTTGCCGCGCACCATGGCAGCCTGTCCAAGGCGTTGCGTCTGGATGCCGAACAACGCTTGAAAAACGGCAAGCTGCAAGTGCTTGTGGCCACCGCGTCACTGGAGCTGGGCATCGATATCGGCGATATCGACCTGGTGTGCCAGATCGCCTCGCCGGGTTCGATTGCCGCCTTCCTGCAACGGGTCGGCCGCGCCGGCCACCAGGTCGACGGCGTGCCCAAAGGGCGCCTGTTCCCCACCTCACGCGATGACCTGATCGAATGCGTCGCCCTGCTCGACTGCGTGCGCCAAGGCGAACTGGACGAACTGCACATACCCCGGGCACCACTGGACGTGCTGGCCCAGCAGATAGTGGCCGAAGCCAGTAACCAGGACTGGCACGAACAAGCCCTGTTCGACTGCCTGCGCCAAGCCACGCCCTACGCCGAGCTCGACCAGCGCCACTACCAGGCGCTGCTCACCATGCTCGCCGAGGGCTACAACGGCCGCCAGGGTATCCGCAGCGCGTATCTGCACCGCGATGCAGTCAGCGCCACCCTGCGCGGCCGGCGTGGCAGCCAGCTGACCGCGCTGACCAGCGGCGGCACCATCCCCGACAACGCCGACTATGCCGTGCTGCTGGAGCCGCAGGCGCTGAGCATCGGCAGCGTGAATGAAGACTTTGCCGTGGAGAGCATTGCCGGCGATATCTTCCAGTTGGGCAACGCCTCCTACCGCATCCTGCGCGTCGAGCCAGGCCGCGTACGGGTGGAGGATGCCCATGGCCTGCCGCCGACCATTCCGTTCTGGCTGGGTGAAGCGCCGGGGCGCAGTGACGAGCTGTCTGCCGCCGTGGCCCGGTTACAGGCGCGAATCGACCAGCAACTGGCCCAAACTGACAGCGACATGCTCAAGGTACTGGCCTGGTTGCAGGCAACCTTCGAACTGGGCGAAGACAGCGCCAGCCAGTTGCTCGACTACCTGGCCCGCACCCGCGAGGTGCTTGGCGCCCTGCCCTCGCAGGACACGCTGGTGATGGAACGCTTTTTCGATGAGTCGGGCGGGACCCAACTGATCATCCATTCGCCCTACGGCAGCCGCATCAACCGCGCGTGGGGCCTGGCCCTGCGCAAGCGCTTCTGCCGCACCTTCAACTTCGAGCTGCAGGCTGCCGCCAGCGAGGATGCCATCGTACTGTCGCTGTCGACCAGCCACAGCTTCGAGCTGGACGAGGTGTGGCGTTACCTGAACAGCCGCAGCGCCGAGCCGCTCCTCGTCCAGGCCCTGCTGGATGCGCCGTTGTTTGGCGTGCGCTGGCGCTGGAACGCTGGCGTGGCCATGGCGCTGCCACGCTTCGTGGGCGGACGCAAGGTGGCACCACAGATCCAGCGCATGAAGAGCGAAGACCTGGTTGCCGCCGTGTTCCCCGACCAGATCGCCTGCCTGGAGAACATTGCCGGCGAACGGCAGATACCCGATCACCCACTGGTTGAGCAAACCCTCGACGACTGCCTGCACGAGGCAATGGACAGCGAAGGCTGGCTGGCGCTGTTGCGGCGCATGGAAAGCGGGGCGGTGCGCCTGCTGTGCCGCGACCTCCCTGCCCCTTCGCCACTGGCGTCGGCCATTCTCAATGCCAGGCCTTATGCCTTCCTGGACGATGCCCCGCTGGAAGAGCGGCGCACCCAGGCAGTACTCAACCGACGCTGGCGTGAAGTGCACAGTGGCGACGACCTGGGCGCGCTGGACGCTGATGCCATTGCCGCCGTAGCGGCCGAGGCCTGGCCACAACCGGGCAATGCCGACGAAATGCACGAGGCGCTGATGGGCCTGGGCGCCATCAGCCACGCTGAAGTGCAAGCCAATGCCAGCTGGGCCCTGTTGCTCAGGCAACTGGCCAAGAACGGCCGGGCCTTGCGGCTGACGGATGAAAAGCTGTGGTTCGCGCGTGAGCGGCAGCACCTGCTACAGATGCTGTACCCGGACGCAACGCTTGAGCCCGCCTTGCCGGTGCTGCCAGGCTTTGATCAGGCCATCGACCCGGACCTTGCCCTGAGTGAACTGTTACGTGCCCGCCTGAGTGGCCATGGCCCCAAGACCGCGCCACAGATTGCAGTACCGCTTGGCAAGCCGTTGCCAGCCATCGAGCAGGCGCTGGCCCGCCTGGAAGCCGAAGGCTATGTGCTGCGCGGGCATTTCAGCCCCGGTGCAACCGACCTGCAATGGTGCGAACGCCATTTGCTGGCGCGCATCCACCGCTACACGGTCAAACGCCTGCGCCGCGAGATCGAACCCGTCAGCCTGCAGGACTTCATGCGTTTTCTGTTCGACTGGCAACACCTGGCGCCTGACGAGCGCTTGCGTGGCCCGCAGGCGCTGGCTGAGGTACTGGGCCAGTTGCAGGGGTTCCCAAGCGCCGCAGGGGGCTGGGAGGCAGAACTGCTACCGGCGCGCATCAAGGACTACAGCCCGCACTGGCTCGACGATGCCTGCCGCAGCGGGCAGTTTGCCTGGAGCCGGCTGGCGGCAACGGTGGCAAGCAGCACCCTGGCCAGTACGCCACTGGTGCTGCTGCCGCGGGACCAGCTGAACACATGGCGCAGTTTGGCGCCCGCCCCTGCTGTCGAGGCCCTTGGTCTACGTGCGCAACGTGTGCACGAGGCGCTGAAAACTCAGGGGGCGTTGTTCTTCGATGAACTGGCGCAGGAGGCCCGCCTGCTGCCCAGCGAGCTGGAAACCGCGCTGCAGGAGCTGGTGGGTTCGGGCCTGGTTGGCGCTGACAGTTTTACCGGCTTGCGCAGCCTGATCACGCCTGCGGCCAGGCGCAATTCACGCAATATCCGCCGAGGTCACCCGCCGCTTTCAAGCAGCATGGCGCATGCCGGGCGTTGGGCACTGCTGCGCCGCAGCAGTACGCCGCCAGATCACGACCAACGCCTGGAGGATATCGCCCGCACCCTGCTGCGCCGCTATGGCGTGATGTGCTGGCGGCTGCTGGAGCGTGAGAGTGATGTGCTGCCGCCCTGGCGTGAACTGCTGCGCTGCTATCACCGGCTGGAGGCGCGTGGCGAGATCCGTGGCGGACGCTTCATTGCCGGGCTGGCGGGTGAACAGTTCGCCTTGCCGGAAGCAGTGGGATTGCTGCGGCAAGTGCGCCGTCGCGAGCTGGACGGGACGTTGCTGGTTGTGAGCGCCAGTGACCCGTTGAACCTCATCGGCTCGTTGCTGCCCGGGGCGAAAGTGCCGGCAGCCGGTGGTAACCGCCTGTTGTATCGCGACGGGGTACCCGTGGCGGTGCGGGTGGCCGGGCGTTACTCGTATCTGGTCGAGGCACCAGCACAGGAGCAGGAGGCCTGGCGGCAGAAGCTGCTGCGCAACACGTTCTGACAACCGCATAAGCCTGTAGGAGCAGCCTTGTGCTGCGAAAAGGCCGGTAAGGCTAAAGATTATCTTGGGCTGCAATGGCCTCTTCGCAGCACAAGGCTGCTCCTACAGGAAAAGTGCCACGGCGCAGGCCTTGCTCGATTCGAGAATGATTTTCGCTACCCCGATTTTAATTTGCAGGGCCCTGCAACTTGGCTATGGTCGGGGTTTGCCCCCAGGCCCTGAGCCTGACCGCGCCATCGCAAGGACCCTGTATGAGCCTGTCACTTCTCAGTCGCTATGCCTTCTTCGCCGCCTGTGTACTGTTCACCCTGGCGAGCCTGCCCTTCACCCACCACGAATGGCTGTGGCCGTTTACCCTGACCACGGGCATCCTCAGCCTGATCGGCCTGTTCGACCTGCTGCAGCAACGCCATGCCGTACGTCGCAACTACCCGATCCTGGGCAACATCCGCTACCTGGTCGAGGCCATTCGCCCGGAAATCCGCCAGTACCTGCTGGAGTCCGACAGCGACGCCCTGCCGTTCTCCCGGGCCCAGCGTTCGCTGGTGTATGCCCGGGCGAAGAACGAAGCCTCGGACAAACCGTTCGGCACCCTGATCGACGTGTACGAGTCCGGCTTCGAGTTCATTGGCCATTCCATGCGCCCGGCGCCGCTGGCCGATCCGTCCAGCTTCCGCGTCATCATCGGCGGCCCGCAGTGCAGCCAGCCATACTCGGCCTCGATCTTCAACATTTCGGCCATGAGCTTCGGCTCACTCAGCGCCAATGCCATCCGCGCCCTCAACCAGGGCGCCAAGCTGGGCAACTTCCACCATGACACCGGCGAGGGCAGCATCAGCCCTTACCACCGCGAGCATGGTGGCGACCTGGTGTGGGAACTGGGCAGCGGCTACTTCGGGTGCCGTACGCCGGACGGGCGCTTCGACCCCGAACGCTTCGCCGCCCAGGCGCGCAGCCCACAGGTGCGGATGATCGAAATCAAGATGAGCCAAGGCGCCAAACCCGGCCACGGTGGCATCCTGCCCAAACACAAGGTGACCCAGGAAATTGCCGAGACCCGAGGCGTGCTGATGGGCGAAGACTGCATCTCGCCGTCGCGCCACAGTGCGTTCTCCACGCCAATCGAGATGATGCAGTTCATCGCCCAGCTGCGTGAACTGTCCGGCGGCAAGCCGGTGGGCTTCAAGTTCTGCCTGGGCCACCCATGGGAGTTCATGGGTATCGCCAAGGCCATGCTGGAAACCGGCATCCTGCCCGACTTCATCGTCGTCGATGGCAAGGAAGGCGGCACCGGCGCGGCACCGGTGGAGTTCACCGACCATATCGGTGTACCACTGCGCGAAGGCCTGCTGTTCGTGCACAACACACTGGTCGGCCTGAACCTGCGTGACAAGATCAAGCTAGGGGCCAGCGGCAAGATTGTCAGCGCCTTCGACATCGCCAGCGTGCTGGCTATTGGTGCTGACTGGGCAAACTCGGCGCGCGGCTTCATGTTCGCCATCGGCTGCATTCAGTCGCAAAGCTGCCACACCAACAAATGCCCGACCGGCGTGGCCACGCAAGACCCGCTGCGCCAACGTGCGCTGGTAGTGCCGGACAAAGCCCAACGCGTGCTTAACTTCCACCACAACACCTTGCGTGCCCTGGCAGAAATGCTCGCAGCGGCAGGTTTGGAGCACCCGGCGCAGCTGGAGGCCAAGCACTTGGTGCGGCGCATCTCGGCCACCGAGATCAAGCTGTTCTCGCAGATGCATGTGTTCTTGAAGCCGGGCGAGTTGCTGACCGGCGAGGTGAATGGGCAGTTCTATTCGCGCATGTGGCAGTTGGCGAGGGCGGACAGCTTTGAGCCGCACAGCGAAGCAGTAGCCTGACACACTAGCCGGCTGACCTGAAGGCCCGCTATGGGCGGGCCTGATCGGGAAGGGCAAAGAGCAGTGCCTGGATATCTCCGGCGCGCATTTGCGCCCGCAGTGTCCAATCAGGCGACCAATGGGCTGCAACGCCTGGCGTGGGCGGCTTACGGATCCACCAAACCCTACCGGACATGGTTCGTAATTTTTTCGGGTCCGCCACGTACAGTTGCTCCGACATGGGGTAGATGAGCGTTGCCCATGTATAGCTCAGTTTGGATTTGCCCGAATTGTCGCCGCGCTCGCCCCACATGTAGACCAGTGGCTGGCTGCCAGTCTGGTTGTAGTAGTCCACCGTGTAGTACCAGAACAAGCCCTCCACCACGATCATATCGCCTGGTTTCCACTGCGCGTTGATCATGCTCATGAGCTTATCCAGCCTTATATTGGCCCACGCCGTCCTGCCGTTGAGATTGGTCTGCTCGGCGTAAGTCCTGTTCAAACCAGCAACATTCAACGAGACGATCAGCACCCCCATCGCAATGGCTACAGGCACGTGCCTGCTGGCCTGCCGGTCGAGCACGATTGCCAGCACGATGACCAGGCCACTTGAGGTGTAAAGCAGATAACGCGCCATGAATAATGGCAACGCATACGAGAACAACCACGCTGCCAATAAGGGTATCCAGGTAAACGCGAGTATCAGCCAACAAGGTTTGCTCGGCGCATCATCTGCCCTGGCGACGATAATACTGATGCCTACAACGCCCAACGGCAGCAACCAGAACACCGGCCACGCGTGACCTGTGCCAGCGTCGAGGGCCAGGAACTGCCAAAGTGTCGACGGAACGCTTTGCAGCGTCACCTCGGGTATCCAGCTGACAGCCCCGGCGTTTGTCATCTGCGCGAGTAGCGTGGGCAACCAGGGCAGGAACATAAGGGCTATGGACAGGTTGCACAGCCACCAAACTTTCGCCCACACATACCGCTGACCTGCCACGCTTGACATCAGCAACATGAACAGCCAATGAGCAAGGGCGCACAGCACCGCAAAATAATGGGTGTAGAACCCTGCCGTCAGCGACAGCGCATAAAGCAGCAGGTATTGTCAGCGCTCAGGCGCTTGCATCCACATCATCAGTGCAAACGATGCCACCAGCAGCAGTAAGGCGAGCAAGGAGTACATGCGCACTTCCTGGCTATATCGCACGGCAATGGGCAACACCGCCATCAGCAGGCCTGCCACCAAGGCAGCGCGCCGACTGGCTATTTGCAGGGCCAAGTGCATGGCCACGAGCACTGTGGCAACCCCAGTGACGACGCTGAGCCCGCGCACGGCCAGCAGCCCATCACCGAACAGGGCCATCCAGTAATGCAATAACAGGTAATAAAGTGGCGGATGCACATCGCGTGCGGTATGCAACAGAATCTGCCCGGGTGGCATGCGGCTCAAATACACCGAAAATGCTTCATCAAGCCAGAGTACGGGCGT
Source organism: Pseudomonas sp. MM223 (assembly GCA_947090765.1). NCBI lineage: Bacteria > Pseudomonadati > Pseudomonadota > Gammaproteobacteria > Pseudomonadales > Pseudomonadaceae > Pseudomonas > Pseudomonas sp. MM223. Next base: position 5,431,595 of record OX352322.1, read on the forward strand.
AGTAATGTTGTAAAGCCTTACTCCAATACTTAACGCCAGCACACCGAAAATCGCCACCCATGAACCTGCCCTCGGCAGCCTGCGCATCAGGTAATTCAAGGGTCGATACCGTCGGTTGGCTGCCGGGCGTATCGAGGTGCCTTGTACGTGACAATTTCCTTGATCACGTAGCGTGGCCGATGCTTGGCCTCCATGTAGATGCGCCCGATGTATTCTCCCAGCACACCGATGCCGATAAGCTGCACGCCTCCCAAAAACAGGATAGCGGTCATCATTGAGGGATATCCGGGTACTGGATTGCCATACAGCCACTTATCGATGACCTGCCAGGCCGCCGAAACCAGCGCGAGCAATGCGATTGCGCCGCCCACGTAGGTCCAGAGCCGCAATGGCAGGGTACTGAACGAGGTGATTCCGTCCAGGGCCAGATTCCACAGTTTCCAGCCGTTGAAGCGACTCTTGCCGGCCGAGCGCGAAGAGCGCTCGTACTCCACCACCGAGGTCTTGAAACCAGGCCACGACAGCATGCCTTTCATGAACAGTTGCTGTTCGGGCATGGACTTGATCACCTCCACGACCTTGCGATCGAGCAGGCGGAAATCCCCGACATTTTTCTCGATGCGAATCTGCGAGATGCAGTTCAGCAGGAAGTAGAACCCACCAGCGGTGCATCGCTTCAGGTAACTGTCACAGGAACGATCTCGGCGTTTGGCAAGCACAACATCGAAGCCTGCCCGCCATTGTTCGATCAGCTTGGGAATCACTTCGACCGGGTCTTGCAGGTCGACGTCGATTGGAATGACGGCATTGCCAGTGGCCTGTTCCAGCCCGGCGAACAGCGCAGCTTCCTTGCCGAAGTTACGCGAAAGATCGATGAGGGCGACATCGGGGTCACCCGCGATCAGTTGGCGGATCTGTTTTTCGGACCCATCCAGGCTACCGTCATTGACGAAGATCAGTTCGACCTGATCAACCTGATTGGCAAGCACCCGACGAACCGCATCGTAGAACGGCCTGATCGCCTGCTCCTCATTGAATACCGGCACGATCAGCGAAATATCCATCTGCGCTTGTACCTGAAGACCCACCTGGAAAACAGGAAGCCCAGCAGCAGGCTGAGCAGCGAATACAGCACAACGGTAAGCGCCGGGGGCCAGCGCTGAAGGTCGGCGAGGTAACCCAGCGACACGCTGAGGCTACCCATGCCGGCCACGAACATCAGATAGCGCCCGAACGATACGGGCACTTTGAAGGTGAACCGGGCATTAGCCAGAAAAGAAAAGGACAAAGCAACAATGAACGCGGTCAAGTTGCTCAACGATTGGTTATTGCCCGCGGCCAGCATCATTGCGAACACCGCCACATGGATGGAGGTGTTGCAAATGCCGATGATCAGGTACGAGACAAATGACGGCATGCTCGGTCAAACCTGCGCTGCGGGGTTTGCATGCCACGTTAGGGGAAAGCGGCCAGGCGCACTACTGACAAAAATGCCAGTTGACCCTGTTCGTCGATGCGAGCCGGGATCAGCGTGAAAGGGGTTGCGTGGCAACCCCTTTTCTTACATCAGGAAGCTGGGCTGACCACGCCCTGCTCCTGTTTTGGCGCCAGACGAAGCGCGTAGTACAGCACCGTCAGCAGCACCAGGAACGCCGGGCCGATGTACAGGGCCACACGGGTGTCCTCGAAGTACGCCATCAAGCCAACCACCAGCACCAGGAAGCCCAAGGCCAGGTAAGAGCTGAGCGGCCACAGCCACATGCGGTACTTCAGGGCCTTGCGCTCGACAGTGGTAAGGCCTGCACGGAACTTGAGCTGCGCCAGCAGGATCATCACCCAGGTCCAGATCGCACCGAAGGTGGCGATCGAAGTCACCCAGACAAACACCTTTTCCGGCACCAGGTAGTTGGCCAGCACGCCCAGCAGCAGCGCTCCGATCGACAGCAGCAGCGCATTGCGCGGTACGCCGTTTTTCGAGGTACGGGCGAAGGCCGCCGGGGCCTGGCCGTTCTGCGCCAGGCTGTAGAGCATGCGCCCGGTGCTGAAAATGCCGCCGTTGCACGACGACAGTGCCGCAGTGATGACCACGAAGTTGATGATGCCGGCGGCGGTCTTGATGCCGAGGCGCTCGAAGGTCATGACGAAGGGGCTGCCCTGGCTACCGATTTCGTTCCACGGGTAGATCGACAGGATCACAAACAACGCACCGACGTAGAACAGCAGGATGCGCCAGAACACCGAGCCAATGGCCTGCGGGATGGTCTTTTGCGGGTTGCGTGCTTCACCGGCGGTCAAGCCGATCATTTCTACACCCAGGTAGGCGAACATCACCATCTGCAGCGACATCAGCACGCCCGTCACGCCATTGGGCATGAAGCCGCCGTTGCTCCACAGGTTGGAGATACCCACGGCAACACCGTCGTTGCCAAAGCCAAAGGCAATGACGCCGATGCCGCCAAGAACCATGGCAATGATGGTGACGATCTTGATCAGCGCGAACCAGAACTCGAACTCACCGAAGGCCTTGACTGCCACCAGGTTAACCGCGCCCATGCTGCCCAAGGCCGCCAGGGCCCATATCCAGCGCGGTACGTCGGGGAACCAGATGCCCATGTAGATGGCCACTGCGGTAATTTCGGCAACACAAGTCACCAACCACAGGAACCAGTAGTTCCAGCCGGTGAGGAAGCCCGCCAGCGGGCCGAGGTAGTCCTGGGCATAGCGGCTGAACGAACCGGCGACCGGGTTATGCACGGCCATTTCGCCAAGGGCGCGCATGATCACCAGAATGGCCAGGCCACCGATGATGTAGGACAGCATGATGGCAGGACCGGCCATTTCGATGGCTTTGGCCGAACCGAGGAAAAGACCGACACCGATACAGGCGCCCAGCGCCATCAGGCGGATGTGCCGTTCGCCCAGTTCGCGCTTGAGCGGGCCGCCTTCATTGGCCTGGCCATGGGCAGAGTGGTTGCCGACTGGCATAGCAATACAACCTCATTTTGTTATTGGATTTGACCTTCGTGCAGCACCGGCCATGCCGATAGGCGTGACGTTGGCTTGCCAAGCTGGCCTCGTGGGCCGGCCCGTGTGCCGGGGTAGAGCGCCCGGCAGGGCGAAGGGGGCGAGCAGTATAGGAAGACCGTTGTAGGGATTTTCGCTGTATATACAGGAATAATCAGCGAGTTTTCTCGGGCCTGTGGGCGCTGGCTTGCCTGCGATGGGGCACGCAGCAGCCGCAAGCTCCTCCCGGCACCATAGCAACATCGCCGTATGAAGAAACCCACACCAAAGCCGCATAGCCCTACACCGCTTTTCTCCACCTCCTACAAATTTTTCACCTCATCCGCTCACCGTCTAAGCTTCAGACAAGCAAGACGAAAACACCTGGCCGGATTGAAGACTATGGGCGCACTGTGGCAATCGGAACCAAGCAGAACGGAAGCACCCGAGATACCTCCGGCCGAGACGCCACAACCGAAGTCCCCCCGTCAGCGTCGGCTATGGTGGCGGCTGATCATCCTCATCCTGCTGGTGGCGCTGGTGGCCATCGGTTTTGCTGCGTATGACGAATTCCGCACCTCCGAACTGCAATCGCGCGAGTTCAGCAAACTGGCCGGCACCCTGACCTACTCGCTTGAGCCCGGGCCTAGCGATGCAATCATCTACCCTGGTGAAGGGCCGTTCGACAGGCGCCTGGGCTACAGTGCCCTGGGCGAATTCCTGCCGCGCCTGCTCAAGCGCGACTACCTGATCACTGAACAGGTGAAGTTCTCACCCGCGTTGATGAACTACGTCGATCATGGGCTGTTCGCCCCCTATATCGAGAAGATTCAGGCCGGCCTGTCGATCACCGACTGCCGCGGCGATACGCTGTACCAGTACAACTACCCACAGCACCTGTACCCGGACTTTGCCGCGATCCCGCCGGTGATGGTCAACAGCCTGCTGTTTATCGAAAACCGGGACCTGCTCGATACCCAGGACCCGCGCAACAACCCGGCCGTGGACTGGCCTCGCTTCGCCAAGGCCGCCTACAGCCAGGTGGCCAAATACCTTGCCTTGCCCGGCCAGTCCGCGGGTGGCAGCACCTTGGCCACGCAGCTGGAAAAGTACCGCCACTCGCCGGATGGCCTGACCGTGTCGGGTGCAGAAAAAATCCGCCAGATGATCTCTGCCAGCGTGCGCGCCTACCAGGGCGGCCCTGATACCACCGAAGCACGCCAGCGCATCGTGCGCGACTACCTCAACAGTGTGCCGCTGTCGGCCGTGCCCGGGCACGGTGAAGTGCACGGCATGGCCGAAGGCTTGCGGGTGTGGTACGGCGCCGACTTCGACCAGGTCAACCAAGCCCTGACCTCCACCGCCACCGACCCCGAAAGCATGGCCGCGCGTGGCTTGGCGCTGCGCCAGGTGCTGTCGCTGATGATTGCCCAGCGCCGGCCCTCGCACTACTTGTCCAAGGGCCGGGTCGAGTTGGCCGAGCTCACCGACTCGCACATCCGCGTGCTCGCCGCCAACAAGGTCATCGAACAGCCACTGGCCGATGCCGCGCTTGCCAGCAAGGCGGTGTACCGCGACTGGGTAGCGCAGCCGACCATCGTGCCGATCGTCACCAACAAAGGCATCAGCCTGGCGCGCAACCGCCTGGCAGCCATGCTCAACCGCCCGCTGTACGACCTCGACCGCCTCGATGTGTCGGCCACCAGTACCCTGCAGGCCGACCTGCAGTTGCAGGTCAGCCAGTACCTGAAAAACCTTGCCGACCCGGAGTTTGCCGCGCAGATGGGGCTGATCGGCGAGCGCCTGCTCACGTCCAAGACCACCGACCAGGTGAGCTACAGCTTCACCCTGTTCGAGCGCACCGCCGACGGCTCGCGGGTACGGGTACAAACCGACAGCACCAACCAGCCTTTCGACATCAACGAAGGCAGCAAGCTGGAACTGGGCTCCACCGCCAAGTTGCGGGTACTCACCACGTACCTGGAGATCATCGCCGAACTGCACGACAAGTACGCCGGCAAGCCCGCTGCCGAGCTGAAAAAGTGGAAGTCGCCGAACTTGACCGCATCACTCAGTGGTCACTGGAATGGCTGGCGCAGAACAGCAAGAACCAGAGCCTGGACGCCATGCTCGACGCCGCACTGGAGCGCAAATACTCCGCCAATACCGGTGAAGCGTTCTTTACAGGCGGCGGCATGCACGTGTTCAACAACTTCCGCAAGGAAGACAACAACCGCAACCCGACACTCAAGGACGCGCTGCGCGAATCGATCAACCTGCCGTTCATCCGCCTGATGCGCGACCTGGTGCGCTACGTGACCTACCAGCAGCCGTACAACCGCGTGCCGTTGCTCAAGGACGACGCCGACCCTCGCCGCCAGGAATACCTGGCCCGCTTCGCCGACAAGGAAGGCACCAACTACCTGATGCGCTTCTGGAAGAAATACCAGCGCAAGACCTCGCAACAGCGCCTGGATACCTTCCTGGACAGCATGCGCGTGACCCCGCAGCGGCTGGCGGCAGTGCATCGCTACCTGTTCCCCGAAGCTGGGCAGGAAACCTTCAATGCCTTCGTACGCGCTCACCTCAAGGGCGACAAGACTGTCTTGGGCAAGCTGACCGACGGCCGCCTGTCGGAGATGTACGATGCCTATGGCCCAGGCAAGTACGACTTGCCCGACCAGGGCTACATCGCCAAGGTCCACCCGTTGGACCTGTGGTTGCTTGGCTACCTGCTGAAGAACCCGAGCTCGACCTTGACCGAAATGGTCAACGCCAGCCGTTTCGAGCGCCAGGAGGTGTACAGCTGGCTGTTCAAGAGCCGCCACCAAGGCGCCCGCGACAGCCGCATCCGCACCATGGTCGAGATCGAAGCCTTCCTCGACATTCACCAGCGCTGGAAACGCGTGGGCTATCCGTTCGACCACCTGGTGCCCTCGCTGGCCACCGCCATCGGCAAGCTCGGGCGACCGCCCTGCCGCCCTCTCCGAACTGGTCGGCATCATTCAGAACGACGGCATTCGCCTGCCAACCTTGCGCATCGACACGCTGCACTTTGCAGCCAACACACCTTATGAGACCAAGTTGATCACCGACCCGGACCGGGGCGTGCGGATTTTGCCGGTGGAAGTGGCGCGCGCACTCAAAGGCGCCATGTCGCAAGTGGTGGATGCCGGTACTGCGCGGCGTATTTCCGGTAGCTTCAAGCTACAGGACGGCACGCCACTGGTAATGGGTGGCAAAACCGGTACCGGTGACAACCGCATCGAAAGCTTCGGCGCCGGCGGCCGGCTGATTGGCTCGCGCTCGCTGAACCGCACCGCCACCTTCGTGTTCTTCCTGGGCGACAACCACTTTGGCACCCTCACCGCCTTTGTACCGGGACGCTCGGCAGAGGCGTTCAAATTCACCTCGGCGCTGCCGGTGCAGGTGCTCAAAGGCATGGCCCCTATCCTGATGCCGTACCTGCAACCGGGCAATCCGAATGAATGCAAACCGCCGCAGGTTGCCATGCACACACCACCTGCGGCAGGGAACGTATCGAACAACTAGATGATAATCATCTGCATTAAAGGGCTTGTCTTTAGATATATCTTGAGTAATATCTTACGATATATCGCAAACGACGGAGCCCTGCCCCCATGCGCGAACACGCCCCCCATGACCCCTTCGAGCGGCGCCCCGGCCGCGGCGAGCGCGGCCCACGCGTCTTCGCCCCCGGTGACCTCAAGCTGCTGATGCTGGACCTGCTCGCCGAGCAGCCCGGCCACGGTTACGACCTGATCCGCAAAATTGAAAACCTGTTCGACGGCAGCTACAGCCCAAGCCCCGGGGTGATCTACCCCACGCTGAATTTTCTTGAAGAAGCCGAGCTGATCAGCGGCCAGGTGCAGGGCAGCAAACGCCTCTATGCCATTACCGATGCCGGCCGCAGCGCCCTGGCCGAGCAGGCTGTCGCCCTGGACGGCGTGCGCATGCGGATCGAAGTCAGCAAACGCGCCCTGCGCGGCCATGACCGCCCGCCAGAGATCCATGAAGCGGTCGGCAACCTGCGCCACGCATTGCACATGCACAGCGGCCGCTGGACACCGGAAGAAATCCAGCGGGTCCGCGACTTGCTCAACCATACCGCCAAGGCCATCGCCTCCGGGCCGGCCGAACCTGTCAGGGAGACTTCCCATGAGTGACACCATCCACCGCATCAACCACGAGATCCGCCAACGCCGCCTGCAGGTACTGCGGGTTACCGAACTGACCCCACGCATGCGCCGCATCACCCTCGGCGGTGCCGAACTGCAAGGTTTCACCAGCGTAGGCAGCGATGACCATATCAAGCTGCTGTTCGCCGAAACACCGGAGCAGCAGCAGGCCATCGATGCCCGTAATCTGGGCCGGGACGGTGGCGCACGGCCAACCATGCGCGAATACACGCCACGGCGCATCGACCTGGTGGCCAATGAACTGGACATCGACTTTGTGCTGCACGGGGATGGCCCTGCCTCCACCTGGGCCGCCCAGGCCACAGCTGGGCAAACCCTGGACATCGCCGGGCCACGGGCTTCGCTGGTGGTGCCGGATATTTTCGACAGCTACTTGCTGATTGGTGATGAAACCGCCATTCCGGCGATTGGTCGCCGCCTGGACGAGCTGCCAGCTGGCCGCCAGGTGCTGGCGGTGATCCAGATCGAAGACGAACAGGAGCGCCAGCCGCTGCCGAGCAAGGCACAAGTCGAAGTGATCTGGGTGCGCCGCCAGCAGGAAGACTTGCTGGCATTGGTGAAGAACCTGACTTTGCCGCAAGGCCGGTTGTATGGCTGGGTGGCGCTGGAAAAAGCCCTGACCCGCCAGGCCAAGGCACTGCTGCTGGAGAAAGGCGTGCCTGAGGATGCGCTGAAGGCTGCGGCCTATTGGCGTGCCGACGGGACTGCGGACGACGAGTGATTGTGTGTGGCTGCACTGGCCCTATCGCCGGCAAGCCAGCTCCCACAGGCCCCCACAACCTTCAGGGGCTGTGCAACACCTGTGGGGCTGGCTTGCCGGCGATAGGGCCAGTGCAGGTCAAGCAAACCTGCGCAGCCCCCGCCACCGATCCAGCCCCAGCAGTACCAGCCCGATTCCCCAGAACCCCGCCAGCACCCCCAGGGCATTGAGCATCACTTGCCCATACCCCAGGCTCGCCACATCGATAAACGGATAGGCATACACGCCAATCTCGCTGCCCCGCCACAGCGCATAGGCGAAGTACATCGCCGGGTACATCGCCCACACCGCCAGGTGCCATAGCCGCAGGCTGCCCTTGGGCACCTCGCACCACCAGTACAAGGCATACAGCACCGGCATCACATCGTGCAGCAGTTCGTCCGCCAGCCACTGCCAGCCCTGTGGTTGCCACAAGTGGCGCAACAACACGCTGTAGGCCAGCGCCACCAGCACGATGCTGGCTGCCACTGCGGCACTCACCGATGGCGACAGGAAAAAACGCTTGGCTCGGCCTTCACGACCGAACGCCGCATAACTGAGCACCGTCGCCACCAAGGTATTGGTCAACACGGTGAAGTAGCCGAACACATTGATCAGGCCGCCAATCAGGCTGGCTTGTTCCTGCCAGCGCGCCAGCAGTACCAGGTACACCTGCACGGTCAGGCCGAACCAGCCCAGCACAGCCATGCCGGTCAGCCAGGGGTGGCGCGGCATATCAGGCCTGGCGCTGCAGTTTCACATACAGCTGCTCGACCTTTTCCCGCGCCCACGGTGTCTTGCGCAAAAAAGCCAGGCTCGACTTGATGCTGGGGTTGCTCTTGAAGCAACGCACATCGATGCGCTCAGCCAGGCCCTGCCATTGGTAGTGCGCCACCAGCTCGGTGAGGATCTGTTCAAGGGTCTTGCCGTGCAGCGCGTTGTGTTGGGCCGTGCTCATGCTGTGCTCCGTAGGAAAGGTGCGCACCTTACACGAGTGTAGTGGCGGGTGGGATGCGTCAAGTCGACAGAAAAAATGCTGGCCAGGGGCAAAACCCTTGTGCTGAAATAGTTATGTTATGTTGTAACACTATAAAAGCATCTGCCAAGGAACGCCCCATCCCCATGCTGTACTCTCCGCTTCGCCTCTCCCCCCTTGCCGTCGCGCTCTGGCTGGCTGCGTCACCCAGCCAGGCCGTGGAACTCGAACCTCAGGTCATCACCGCCAACCCGTTGGGCAACCGCCAGCTGGCCGCCCCCAGCACCGTGCTCGAAGGCGACAACCTGCTGCAACAACAGCACGGCAGCCTCGGTGAAACCCTGAACAAACAGCCCGGTGTTGCCTCTACCTGGTTCGGCCCTGGCGCCAGCCGCCCGGTGATCCGTGGCCTGGACGGCGACCGCATTCGCATCCTGCGCAATGGCGTCGGCGCGCTGGATGCCTCGTCACTGTCCTATGACCACGCCGTGCCGCTGGACCCGGTCACCGTCGACCGCGTCGAGATCGTGCGTGGCCCGGCGGCCTTGCTTTACGGCGGCAACGCCATCGGTGGCGTGGTCAACACTTTTGACAACCGCATCCCGGATGCACCGATCGAAGGCATCCACGGTGCCGGCGAGCTGCGCTACGGCGGCGCCGACACAACCCGCAGCAGCGCCGGCAAGCTGGAGGCCGGCAACGGTGCCTTCGCCCTGCACCTGGATGCCAACAGCCGCCAGTTCAACGACCTGCGCATCCCCGGCTATGCCCGCAGTTCCAAGGTGCGTGATGCCGGTGAGCCCGGCAGCAAACATCGCCTGGAAAACAGCGACGGCCGCCAGGACGGCGGTGCCGTCGGGGGTGCCTATCACTGGGATCACGGTTACGCCGGCCTGTCATACAGCCGCTACGACAGCAATTACGGCTCGGTGGCCGAATCGGGTGTGCGCCTGGACATGCAACAGGACCACTACGCCTTCGCCTCCGAGCTGCGTGACCTTGACGGCCCGTTCGAGCTCCGTCAAGGTCGATGCTGGTTATACCGACTACCAACACAGCGAGATCGAAGAAGGCGAGGTGCACACCACCTTCAAGAACAAGGGCTACGAAGCACGTATCGAAGCCCGCCACCAACCGCTCGGGCCGGTGGAGGGGGTGATCGGTGCCCAGGTCAGCCGCAATGAATTCTCTGCCCTGGGCGAGGAAGCCTTCGTCCCACACACCAATACCGACAGCCTGGCGCTGTTCATGCTGGAGCAGTGGCAGGCCACAGAACGGTTGAACCTGAGCCTGGGCGCACGCATGGAACACACCCGGGTAGACCCGGACGCCAAAGGTAACGAAAACTTCGTCGATGCTGACAGCGCCAGCAGCTTCAACGCTTTCAGCCTGTCCTCCGGTGCGGTGTACCAGCTCGACCCGATCTGGTCGCTGGCCGCCAACCTCGGCTACACCGAGCGTGCTCCGACCTTCTACGAGCTGTACGCCAATGGTGCACACGTGGCCACCGGCGCCTTTGAAGTGGGCGATGCCAGCCTGAACAAGGAAAAGGCCATTTCCGCCGACCTGGCGCTGCGCTTTGACAATGGCACCCACAAAGGCAGTGTCGGGGTGTTCTACAGCCACTTCCGCAACTACATCGGGCTGATCGGCACCGGCAACCTGCGCGAGGGCGGGCATGACCACGACCATGACGAGGATGACCACGACCATGACCATGACCACGAGGGCTTCCCGGAATACCAGTACCAGGGCGTGCGGGCTCGCTTCTACGGCATTGAGGCCCAGGACCGCTGGCAGTTGGTCGAGAACCGTTACGGCAGCTTTGCGCTGGAACTGTCCGGTGACTACACCCGGGCCAAGAACCTCGACAGTGGCGAACCACTGCCGCGTATCGCCCCGCTGCGCCTGAACAGCGGCCTGGTCTGGGAACTGGACCGCTGGCAGGCACGGGTCGATGTGCAGCATGCCGCGTCGCAGCACCGCAAACCGGCTAACGAAACCAGCACCGATGGCTACACCACACTGGGCGCGAGCGTTGGCTACCGCTTCGACATTGGCCAGAGCCAGTGGCTGGCATTTGTGCGCGGCGAAAACCTGACCGACCAGACCGTGCGTTATGCCAGCTCGATCCTGCGCGATATCGCGCCGGCGCCGGGGCGTAGTGTGGAAGTGGGTCTGCGTACCACCTTCTGACATCGCGGGGGCGCTTCGCGCCCCTTTCGCCGGCAAGCCAGCTCCCACAGGTATTGCTTCTGCCCCACGTGCAACGCGATCTTGTGGGAGCTGGCTTGCCGGCGATTGGGCTGCAGAGCAGCCCCCTCTGCAGGCAATTGTTACCTGTCGAACAACAATCAACTGCGACAATTTGTCTTTTTTTCTTACAACTTCCGCTATATCCTCCCCGCCAACAGCTGAAACGCTTCATCGAAACCATCTTGTCGCCATATCCATTGAAGGTCCGCCCTTCGATGCGCTTGCCGTTTTTTTCAATAATCAAAAGATAGCGCTATCTCATGCTCCAACTGCCCAAAACCTGTTTTATCGGCCTTGCCCTCAGCGCCTTGGCGACACCCGCCAGCGCCAGCGAAATGTTTGCCAGCGACTCCCCATGGATGCTCGGCGACTGGGGCGGCACCCGCAGCGAACTGCTGGAAAAAGGCTACGACTTCACCCTTGGCTACACCGGCGAGATGGGCAGCAACCTGCACGGTGGCTACGACCACGACCGTACCGCGCGCTACAGCGACCAGTTCACCTTTGGCAGCCACCTGGACCTGGAGAAGATCCTCGGCTGGCATGACACCGAGTTCCAGCTGACCATCACCGAGCGCCACGGCGACAACATCAGCAACGACCGCATCAATGACCCACGCGTTGGCGGCTTCACCTCGGCCCAGGAAGTCTGGGGCCGTGGCGAAACCTGGCGGCTGACGCAGATGTGGATCAAGCAGAAGTACTTCGATGGTGCGCTGGACGTGAAATTCGGCCGCTTCGGCGAAGGCGAAGACTTCAACAGCTTCCCGTGCGACTTCCAGAACCTGGCCTTCTGCGGCTCGCAGGTGGGCAACTGGGTAGGTGGCATCTGGTACAACTGGCCAGTCAGCCAGTGGGCCCTGCGCGTGCGCTACAACCTCAGCGACGAGCTTTACACCCAGGTCGGCGTGTTCGAGCAGAACCCTTCCAACCTCGAATCGGGCAACGGCTTCAAGCTCAGCGGCAGCGGCACCCAGGGTGCGGTAATGCCGGTCGAACTGGTATGGACACCACGCATTCAAGGCCTGAAAGGGGAATATCGCGCCGGCTACTACTACAGTAATGCCAAGGCACAGGATGTTCTCAAGGACAGCAACGGTCAGCCGGCCGCCCTCAGCGGCGCCGCCTACCGCAGCAGTTCGAGCAAGCACGGCATGTGGCTCGGCGCCCAGCAGCAGGTAACCTCGCTGGCCTCCGACCAGTCGCGTGGCCTGAGCCTGTTCGCCAACGCCACGGTGCACGACAAGAAGACCAATGCCATCGACAACTATGTGCAGGCAGGACTGGTATACAAAGGGCCTTTCGACGCCCGCGCCAAGGACGACATCGGCTTCGCCCTGGCCCGCGTGCACGTCAACCCTGCCTACCGCAAGAACGCCCGCCTGGCCAACCAGGCCGCCGGCCTCTACGACTACGACAACCCTGGCTTCCTGCCCGTGCAGGACACCGAGTACAGCGCCGAGCTGTACTACGGCATCCACTTGGCCGACTGGCTCACGGTACGCCCCAACCTGCAGTACATCCGCCACCCGGGCGGGGTGTCGCAGGTCGATGGCGCCCTGATCGGCGGCCTGAAGATCCAGAGCAGTTTCTAACCACCTTTTTGACCTGACGGAGAACCTACGATGAGCACTGAAGGTGCCAACCAAGGAAGCCGCTGGCTACCTCGCCTGATCGGCGCACTGCTGTTGCTGATGGGCTTGGCCCTGCTGGCCGGCGGCATCAAGCTGAGCCAGCTGGGCGGATCGCTGTACTACCTGATCGCCGGTATCGGCTTTGCCCTGTCGGGCATCCTGCTGCTGGCCCAGCGCCGCATTGCCCTGGGCCTGTACGGCCTGGTGCTGCTGGGCAGCACCGTATGGGCCTTGCTTGAAGTAGGCCTGGACTGGTGGCAACTGGTGCCACGCCTGGCCATCTGGTTTGCCATCGGCGTAGTGCTGTTGCTGCCATGGGCACGTCGCCCGCTGATCGGCCCAGCCGTCAAAGCCAATACCGCTCTGCTCAGCGTTGCCGTGGTCGCTTCGGGCGCTTGCGCAGTCGCTAGCCAGTTCACCCACCCCGGTGAAGTGTTCGGCGAACTGGGCCGCGAAAGCAGCGAAATGGCCAGCGCCGCCCCGGCCATGCCCGACGGCGAATGGCAGGCCTATGGCCGCACCGAGCATGGCGACCGCTATTCGCCGCTGCGCCAGATCACCCCGCAAAATGCCTACCGCCTGGAAGAAGCCTGGCGTATCCGCACCGGTGACCTGCCAACCGAAAACGACCCGGTGGAGTTGACCAACCAGAACACCCCGCTGAAGGTCAACGGCATGCTCTACGCCTGCACCGCGCACAGCCGCGTACTGGCCCTGGACCCGGACACCGGCGCGGAAATCTGGCGCTACGACCCGCAGGTCAAGAGCCCGGTCGGCACCTTCAAAGGCTTTGCCCACATGACCTGCCGCGGCGTTTCGTACTATGACGAAAACCGCTATATCAGCCGCGACGGCAGCCCGGCGCCGAAAATTACCGACGCCGGCCAGGCCGTGGCCCAGGCCTGCCCACGCCGCCTGTACCTGCCAACCGCAGATGCCCGCCTGATTGCCATCAACGCCGACAATGGCAAGGTGTGCGAAGGCTTCGCCAACCAGGGTGTGATCGACCTCACCACCGGCATCGGCCCATTCACCGCCGGCGGCTACTACTCCACCTCCCCAGCCGCTGTCACCCGTGACCTGGTGATCATCGGTGGCCACGTCACCGACAACGAGTCGACCAACGAGCCGTCGGGCGTGATCCGCGCCTACGACGTGCACGACGGCCACCTGGTGTGGAACTGGGACAGCAACAACCCCGAAGACACCAAGCCATTGGCTGCCGGCAAGATGTACAGCCGCAACTCGGCCAACATGTGGTCGATCGCCAGCGTCGACGAAGACCTTGGCATGATCTACCTGCCGCTGGGCAACCAGACCCCGGACCAGTGGGGCGCCGACCGCACCCCAGGCGCCGAGAAGTACAGCGCCGGCGTGGTCGCCCTGGACCTGGCTACCGGCAAGGCCCGCTGGAACTACCAGTTCACCCACCACGACCTGTGGGACATGGACGTTGGCAGCCAGCCGACCCTGGTGCACCTGAAGACCGACGACGGCGTGAAGCCGGCGATCATCGTGCCGACCAAGCAAGGCAGCCTGTACGTACTCGACCGCCGCGACGGTACGCCGATCGTGCCGATCCGCGAAATCCCCACCCCGCAAGGCGCTGTAAAAGGCGACCACACGTCGCCGACCCAGGCCCGCTCCGACCTCAACCTGCTCGGCCCTGAGCTGACCGAGCAGGCCATGTGGGGCGCCACGCCGTTCGACCAGATGCTGTGCCGCATCCAGTTCCGCGAACTGCGCTACGAAGGCCAGTACACCCCGCCATCCGAGCAGGGCTCGCTGATCTACCCGGGCAACGTAGGTGTATTCAACTGGGGCAGCGTGTCCGTCGACCCGGTGCGCCAACTGCTGTTCACCTCACCCAACTACATGGCCTTCGTGTCGAAGATGGTCCCGCGTGAGCAGGTGGCCGAAGGCAGCAAGCGCGAAAGCGAGACCAGCGGCGTGCAGCCGAATACCGGCGCGCCGTACGCGGTGACCATGCACCCGTTCATGTCGCCGCTGGGCGTGCCGTGCCAGGCCCCGGCCTGGGGCTATGTTGCCGCCATCGACCTGTTCACCAACAAGGTGGTGTGGAAGCACAAGAACGGCACCACCCGCGACAGCACCCCGGTACCGATCGGCCTGCCGGTTGGTGTACCGAGCATGGGCGGCTCGATCGTTACCGCCGGTGGCGTCGGCTTCCTCAGCGGCACCCTGGACCAGTACCTGCGCGCCTATGACGTGAACAACGGCAAGGAGCTGTGGAGTGCCCGCCTGCCAGCGGGTGGCCAGGCTACGCCGATGAGCTACACCGGCAAGGATGGCAAGCAGTATGTGCTGGTGACTGCTGGCGGCCATGGCTCGCTGGGCACCAAAATGGGCGATTACATCATCGCTTACAAACTCGCGGAATAAAGCTACCGAGCCCCTCATCAGGGGCTCATCCACCTGTACCGGCCTCATCGCCGGCAAGCCAGCTCCCACAGGTGCACCACAGCCCTTGAAAGCTGTGGTGTACCTGTGGGAGCTGGCTTGCCGGCGATGAGGCCGGTACAGGCAAGCAAAGATGAAAGCCCTGCCTGCTGCCTTCGTCTACCATTGAAACCCATCCCTCCCCGCCCCATCTAAGCACCATAGTCATTCACGCAGGTGCCCCATGAGCGACCAGCAGGATTTCCCGGAACACCCCGACGAACACAGCGAAGTCGAACACACCACCCAGGCCGAAACCGGCCACGCCCTCGCCCTGCCCGGCCAACAGCTGCCGGACAAGGTCTATGTGATCCCGATCCACAATCGCCCGTTCTTCCCGGCCCAGGTACTGCCGGTCATCGTCAATGAAGAACCTTGGGCCGAAACCCTCGACCTGGTGGCCAAATCACCGGACCACTGCCTGGCGCTGTTCTTCATGGACACCCCGCCGGAAGACCACCGCCACTTCGACACCTCGGCCCTGCCGCAGTACGGCACGCTGGTCAAGGTGCACCATGCCAGCCGTGAAAACGGCAAACTGCAGTTCGTCGCCCAGGGCCTGACCCGGGTACGCATTCGCAACTGGCTCAAGCACCACCGCCCGCCCTACCTGGTCGAAGTCGAATACCCGCGCCAGTCCGCTGAGCCGACCGACGAGGTCAAGGCCTACGGCATGGCCCTGATCAACGCGATCAAGGAACTGCTGCCGCTCAACCCGCTGTACAGCGAAGAGCTGAAGAACTACCTCAACCGCTTCAGCCCCAACGACCCGTCACCGCTCACCGACTTCGCTGCCGCGCTGACCTCGGCCACCGGCAACCAGTTGCAGGAAGTGCTCGACTGCGTGCCCATGCTCAAGCGCATGGAGAAAGTCCTGCCGATGCTGCGCAAAGAGGTGGAAGTCGCGCGCCTGCAGAACGAGATCTCGGCCGAGGTAAACCGGCAGATCGGCGAACACCAGCGCGAGTTCTTCCTCAAGGAGCAACTCAAGGTCATCCAGCAGGAGCTGGGCCTGACCAAGGACGACCGCAGCGCCGACCTCGAACAGTTCGAACAGCGCCTGGAAGGCAAGACCCTGCCGCCCCAGGCGCGCAAGCGCCTCGATGAAGAAATGGGCAAACTGGCCATTCTCGAAACCGGTTCGCCCGAGTACGCCGTCACCCGCAACTACCTCGAATGGGCCACCGCCCTGCCGTGGGGCGTGTACGGCAAGGACAAGCTCGACCTCCAGCATGCGCGCAAAGTCCTCGACCAGTACCATTCCGGGCTCGACGACATCAAGGAACGCATCCTCGAATTCCTTGCCGTAGGCGCCTGGAAAGGCGAAATCAGCGGTTCGATCGTGCTGCTGGTGGGCCCGCCCGGGGTGGGCAAGACCAGCATCGGCAAATCCATCGCCGAGTCGCTTGGCCGGCCGTTCTACCGGTTCAGTGTTGGCGGCATGCGTGACGAGGCCGAGATCAAGGGCCACCGTCGCACCTACATCGGTGCCCAGCCCGGCAAGCTGGTACAAGCCCTGAAAGACGTCGAAGTGATGAACCCAGTGATCATGCTCGACGAGATCGACAAGATGGGCCAGAGCTACCAGGGCGACCCGGCTTCCGCATTGCTGGAAACCCTCGACCCGGAGCAGAACGTCGACTTCCTCGACCACTACCTCGACCTGCGCCTGGACCTGTCCAAGGTGCTGTTCGTGTGTACCGCCAATACCCTCGACTCGATTCCCGGGCCGTTGCTCGACCGCATGGAAGTGATCCGCCTTTCCGGCTACATCACCGAAGAAAAACTGGCCATCGCCAAACGCCACCTATGGCCCAAGCAACTGGAAAAGGCCGGCGTGGCCAAGACCAGCCTCAGCATCAGCGACAGCGCCCTGCGCCTGGTGATCGAAGGCTATGCCCGCGAAGCGGGCGTGCGCCAGCTGGAGAAACAACTGGGCAAGCTGGTGCGCAAGGCCGTGGTCAAGCTGCTGGAAAACCCCGAGGCCAAGCTGAAGATCGGCACCAAGGACCTGGAAGCCGCACTTGGCATGCCGGTGTTCCGCAGCGAGCAGGTTCTGGCTGGCAAAGGGGTGATCACCGGCCTCGCGTGGACCAGCATGGGCGGTGCCACGCTGCCCATAGAAGCGACCCGCATCCACACCCTCAACCGCGGCTTCAAGCTGACTGGCAAGCTGGGTGACGTGATGAAGGAGTCGGCCGAAATTGCCTACAGCTACGTCGAGCTCCAACCTCAAGCAATTTGGCGGTGACCCTGGCTTCTTCAACGAAGCGTTCATCCACTTGCACGTACCTGAAGGCGCCACGCCCAAGGACGGCCCGAGTGCCGGCGTCACCATGGCCAGTGCCCTATTGTCGCTTGCCCGCGATCAGGCACCGAAGAAAGGTGTGGCCATGACTGGCGAGCTGACCCTCACAGGCCAGGTGCTGCCAATTGGTGGTGTGCGCGAGAAGGTGATTGCGGCGCGGCGGCAGAAGATCTTTGAACTGATCCTGCCGGAGCCTAACCGCGGCGACTTCGAAGAATTGCCGGACTACCTGCGCGAAGGCCTGACAGTGCATTTCGCCAAGCGCTTTGCCGACGTGGCCAAGGTGCTGTTCTAGCCTGTACCGGCCTCTTCGCGGCTAAAGCCGCTCCCAGCCAACACTGTAGCTGTGGGAGCGGCTTTAGCCGCGAAGAGGCCGGCACTGACAACACAAAATCCCACCAGCATCGGTTATCCTCAGGCCATTGCCAGCCTCCGGAGCCAACATGACCGCCCCTCGTCTGCTCGTTCCCCTGAGCTTCGCCCTGCTTTCAGCCTGCGCGCAACAACCCACACAGCCCGTCGAACTGGACGCCGAAAGTGAATGCCCAACGCGGCTTCAGGTAGGCCAGGCACTGACCCTGAGCCTGCCCAGCAACCCGTCCACCGGCTATCGCTGGCGTGTCGAAAATGCCGCGTCGAGCGTGCTGCGTAGTCTCGGCCCGGAGGTTTATAGCGCCCCCGAAGAAGAGGACGTAGTTGGCAACGCTGGCGTGTCCACCTGGCGCTTCGTGGCCAGCAGCACCGGGGATGCCAAACTGGTACTGGTCTACCAGCAACCCTGGGCCGCAGACGTCGCCCCGGTGCAAACCTTTGACTGCAAGGTAGTCGTCCGCTGAGTATGATCAGCTGCGGTCATACATCAGCTGTACCACCTTCAGGTACTCACACAGGCCTTTCAGCGTGACCGTGGCGGCGTCCAGGTCCATCGTCGCGCTGAGGCTTGCGGCCTGAGCCTGCCACTGCGCCTCCACCTTGCGAAGCTCGTGCAACCACGCGTTCTTGAGTGGCACAACGCCTGACAAGACCTTGGCCGCCTCCAGTTCATCCCGCGCCGTTTGCAAGGTTCGCTGCACCTGCCGCTGGTCGCCCAATGCTTCCTCTATTTTCAGATCAAGCCGGGCACGGGCTTTACCCAAGTCGCTGAATGTCTTGGCCCCATCCAGCGCATCAGCGTGCTTGGCAAGCTTCTGCGTCACCGCCTTGAGCAAGCCGGCGTCGAGTTTCGGGTCACTGATCAATCCCATTATCTGGTCGATTTCGTCATCGCTCGGGATGAGGCCCTTCAGTGCGCTGGCAACCGACGGCCTCTCGAACACCTCGATAGCCTGGACGATATCTGCCCGCTGTTGTTGCAGTTGCACCAATCGTTGATCAAACGCGACCGCCTGCTCTTGAAGATCGGCCGTTCGCGCTGCCAACCCGGACAATGACTCCACAAGGGCCGACAGCGAAAACAGTTCCAGCCGCAGGTTTTTCCTGGCCAGGTGCGCATGATGCTGATTCAGGCGCTCCAGTACACTGGCAAGCCTGTGGTGCGTATCGCCCCCATCCTTGCCCGGAACAAAGTCCCGCTCGTCCAGCAAGGCGATGCCGCCTATCAGGCTCTCCTTGAACGCACGCTCGACAGCCAACAACAAATTGCGCAGTTCATCCAGCTGTTCGCGCGCCGCGGGAAGCACTTTCATCTCCCAGCTTTCCATGAGCTGGAACATTTGCTCCTGTACTTTTTGCATGTGTACAAAGTCGGGGGTGACGCTTTGAATATTGGCAACATCCATGTCAGGCTTCCTCATACTCTTCAATCAGCTCATTGAACAATTCGGACAGCACGTGGCAGATACTGCCTATCTTTGTCCAAGGTTTGATAACCTCTGAAAAATCATGCACAAAGGACTCAAGCTGGGCGACCGTGCTCAGTTCTTTGGCTTCATCCACAGAGTTATTGGCATACGAGGCGAGGAATAACCACACATCGGCCAACCGTTTGGTCGCCGCCGAAAGGTCCTTGCACCTGAACTGCAAATCTCTGACCAAGGTCGAAACGCGCTCAAAGTCGTTCAAGGCCGGCGCCAACTTGCCCAACGCACACGCCAACGCGTCGCGCCTTTCAATCAGCACATTCTTCGTGGCCCTGATGTTCTCTGCCTTGCTGCCAAACACGCCGCCGGTTATCACCAGGCCAATCGGCCCCAGCAAAATACCGGTGAACGCGTAGCCCACATTGGCATCGTACTCGGATTTCAACTGGTCGATCTGCTCGTCCCACTGATCGAGTTGCCTGCGTTTTTCCAGTGTGTCCTCATGGGACACCTTCTCCTCGAAGTGCTTTAGCAAGCGCCCCATGCGCGGTTTGAGCTCACGCTTGATTTCACTGTTGAACCAGTTCGCGCGGGCGTCGACGTCGTCGATGCGCCGCCGGGTGCCTTCAATCTCCCTGACCAGTTCGGTGATGCCCGGCGTCAGCACACTGGCGATCTGCGCTTGCTCGTCTTCGCTCAGTTGCGCGGTGTAAACATCGTCGTTCTGCCAGGCCTTGCGTTTCTTGATTGCCATGAAAACATCACTGCTTTCGAGGTTATCCAACAGGCTACCGCCACGCTGCACCAGGCTTTCAGCGAACAATTCAATTTCCGGCCCCAACTGCTTTATGCTGCGTTCCAGTATGTCCCATTCATAGGCATGCCGGTGCAGCGCGACATAAAGGTCGTTGATCATCGATGCCTCGATACCCAAGGCGGCATAGTCAACTTCCCTCTCGATTTCCACCTGCGTTCGGGGTAACTGATTTACCGTACTGACGTACCGCTTGATGACTTTCAAATTATCAGCCGTCAGCAAACTGCCAATTTGCTGACCGCCGTCCAGTCGGCTTTCAATGAATGAAAAGTACCGCTCTGGCAACATTTTTACTTTGGACACCAGGTCCAGTTCCTCTACCGGCTGTTCTTCCTGCCCCGTTTCGATATTCATCTTTCCACCATGACCCCAATAAATTAAAGGCCGTTGGAGTTTCCGCTCGCGGCACGTTCAATACATTGGCTTGGGTAACTAAACGCTGTGGGAAAGTTCGCTGCCGCCCGCGTGAACGCTCCGACCCTGAAGCATTGCCATGGCAAGATGCGTGGCCATTGGATAAAATGCGCCCCCGTTTCACCCTGTATCGAGCCCACCGTGAGCAAACACCCCGACCGCCTTTTCTCCCAACCCCTGGAGCAGGTCCCCGACTTCGTGTTCAATGAAGACGTGGTGCGCGTGTTCCCGGACATGATCAAGCGCTCGGTGCCCGGTTACCCAACCATCGTCGAAAACCTCGGCGTGCTGGCCGCCCGTTTCGCACAGCCGCACACTGCGCTGTATGACCTGGGCGCCTCGCTGGGTGCAGTCACGCAGTCGTTGCGCCGCCACGTGCGCAGCGACGGCTGCCGGGTGATCGCGGTGGACAATTCCGCCGCCATGGTCGAGCGCTGCCGCCAGTACCTCACCGCCCAGGACTCGATGTTCCAGGAACTGCTGCCGGTGCAGGTGCTGGAAGCCGATATCCTTGCGCTGCCCTTCGAGCCCGCTTCGGTAGTGGCGATGAACTTCACCCTGCAGTTCATCGCCCCCGACCAGCGCCTGGAATTGCTCGGGCGCATCCGCCAGGCACTGCTGCCGGGGGGGGCACTGATCCTTTCGGAGAAGCTGCGCTTCGCCGATGAGCAAGCGCAGGACCTGCTCAATGAACTGCACCTGGACTTCAAGCGCGCCAATGGTTACAGCGAACTGGAAATCGCCCAGAAGCGCAGCGCCATCGAAAACGTGATGCGGCCCGATACGCTCGAAGCCCATCAAGAGCGCCTGCGCGCCGCCGGTTTCTCGAAAGTGGTGCCCTGGTTCCAATGCCTTAACTTCGCCTCGTTGATAGCCCTGCCATGATCGATCTGTCCCCCCTCGTCCGCCGCCTGGCGGGCACGCCCCTGGCTTCCTGGTCGCAAGGCCTGCAAGCGCAACTGGAAGCCAAGCTGGAGAAAGGCCACGGCGACCTCGACCGCTGGCGCGGCGCGCTCGATGCCCTGCCTGCCCTGCAACCCAGTGAAATCGACCTGGTCAACGGGCTGCGCCTGGACTGCGATTGCGACGACGCTACCCGCGCGCAGATGCGCCAGGCACTCATGGGCCTGTCGCCATGGCGCAAAGGGCCATTCGATCTGTTTGGCGTGCATGTGGACACCGAATGGCATTCGGACTGGAAGTGGTCGCGGGTAAGCCCGCACCTGGACCTGAAAGGCAAGCGCGTGCTCGACGTCGGCTGTGGCAACGGCTACTACCAGTGGCGCATGCTAGGCGCCGGCGCCGACATGGTGATTGGTGTCGACCCCAACTGGCTGTTCTTCTGCCAGTTTCAGGCCGTGCAGCAGTACCTGCCGGAGCTGCCGGCCTGGCACCTGCCCTTCGCCCTGGAAGAACTGCCCGCCAACCTGGAAGGCTTCGACACCGTGTTTTCCATGGGCGTGTTCTACCACCGCCGCTCCCCCATCGAGCACCTGCTGGCGCTCAAGGACTGCCTGGTCAAAGGGGGCGAGCTGGTTCTGGAAACGCTGGTAATCGAGGGTGACGAAAACCAGGTACTGGTACCTGAGGACCGCTACGCGCAGATGCGCAACGTCTGGTACCTGCCGTCGGTACCGGCCCTGGCGCGCTGGTTGCGCCGTGCCGGCTTCAGCGATGTGCGTTGTGTCGATGTGAGCGTGACCAGCGTCGAGGAGCAGCGCAGCACCGAGTGGATGCGTTACCAGTCGCTGGGCGACTTCCTCGACCCGAACGACCACAGCAAGACCATCGAAGGCCTGCCTGCCCCACGCCGTGCCACCCTGCTGGCGCGCAAATAAAAAAGGCGCCCGGTTGGGCGCCTGAATACACCTGCGGCGAGGAGCTGTCGCGTCGCAGGTGTTGTTGCTTCAGTCCTTGGCCACCTCTCGGGCCTTCTCCTGTGCCTTGCGCTCGCGTTCGGCAACGGCCTGTTGCTTGTCGCCGTGCAGGCGCTGCTGGTCTTCGCGGAAGGCTTGCCAAAACTGCTTCGAGCGCTCCGCACCGCCCTCGGCATAAACACTGGCACTGCCCAGGGCAAGGGTGGCCAACAGCAGGTATTTGGTCAGGTTCATCGTGGTTGCCTCGTGATAACCGATCAGACAGCGCCATCCTAACGAGGGCCAGCTAACGGCAAGGTGAGGCGGGGATTACAGTCCTGCAATGTGGCCTTGTGTTGCCTGTCGGGGCCCTATCGCCGGCAAGCCAGCGCCCACAGGATCACCACACTTGCCGAAAGCTGCACAGTACCTGTGGGAGCCGGCTTGCCGGCGATAGGGCCTGACAGACAGCCAGATAACACCAGGATTACAAATCCGTTATCTGCGCCGCAGCCCTATATGCATGCCGTAACATTCGGCTTCTTGACCCTGATGTCACTACAGGGTCGAAAATCGCCCACCTTTCATTACACCGAGCCCCCCATGCGCCTACTGATCATCGAGGACGAACTGCGTACCGCCGATTACCTGCAACAGGGCCTGCGCGAAAACGGCTACGTGGTCGACTGCGCCCACACCGGCACCGATGGCCTGCACCTGGCCCGCCAGCAGCCTTACGACCTGGTCATCCTCGACGTCAACCTGCCAGAACTCGATGGCTGGACCGTGCTGCAGCGGCTGCGCGCAGAGTCCGCCACGCGCATCATGATGCTTACTGCCCACGGCCGTCTGGCCGACCGGGTCAAAGGCTTGGACCTGGGCGCCGATGACTACCTGCTCAAGCCCTTCGAATTCCCAGAGCTGCTGGCCCGCATCCGCAGCCTGCTGCGCCGCAACGACCAGCAACTGCAACCCAGTACCCTGCGTGTCGCCGACCTGGGGCTGGACCCCGGCCGCCACCGCGCCTACCGCGCCGGGCAGCGCATCGACCTGACCGCCAAGGAGTTCGCCCTGCTGCACCTGCTGATGCGCCAGACCGGTGAAGTGCTTTCGCGCACTCAGATCATCTCGTTGGTGTGGGACATGAATTTCGACTGCGACACCAACGTGGTCGAGGTTTCGATCCGACGCCTGCGGGCGAAGATCGACGACCCGTTCGACAACAAGCTGATCCACACCCTGCGCGGCGTAGGCTATGTGCTTGAGGCCCGCGTTTGAAGAACGCCAGCCTGTCGCTCCGCCTGGGCTTGAGCGTGACACTGATGGGCGCTGCACTGGTGCTGCTGCTGGCCTGCCTGGCCGTGTTCGCCCTGGACCACGAACTGGACAGCCGTGCACGCAAGGACCTGGCGCGCAAGATGCTCCAGGTCGAGCACAACCTGCGCGTCGACCTGCGCAGCGAGGACCTGGGTAGCCGCGCCCATCCGCTGCTCGACCTGGTAATGGGGCATGACAACCTCAGCCTCAGCGTACTGGCCCAGGACGGCCGCCACCCGCACCTGCTCAGCCTCGGCCCGGCCCTGGAGTCGCGGGTGAGCGAGTTGCACACCGATGCCCGGCTAACCTTTCACGCATGGCGCGACAGCAGCGGTAACCAGATCCTTACCGTGACCCGGCTGATGCGCCTGCGCGACAACACGCCGGTCAAGGTGATGATGTCGCTCAACCGCGCCGACGACAATGCCCTGCTGCAGGCCTACCTGCATTCGACCTTGCTCGCCTTGCCACTGCTGCTGGTATTGATTGGCGCGGGCGCCTGGTGGCTGATGCAGCGGGGCCTGAAACCACTGCGGCGCTTCCGGCGCATTGCCGGGCAAGTGTCGGCCCAAGACCTGCAACATCGCCTGCCGGCTGCCGGCCTGCCGCAAGAACTGGCGGAACTGGCCACCAGCATCAATGTGATGCTCGACCGCCTCGATCAGGGCGTGAGCCAGTTATCGCAGTTCTCCGACGATCTGGCCCATGAGCTGCGCACCCCGTTGAGCAACCTGATGGGCAAGGCACAGGTGACCCTGGCACGTGAGCGGGACAACGCCAACTACCGGGAAGTGCTGGAAGACAGTATCGAGGAATTGACCCGACTCAACCGCATCATCAATGACATGCTGTTTCTCGCCCAGGTCAGCCAGCCGCAAACGCAGGTAGCATTGAAACCGTTGGCGCTGGCTGACGAGGCAGCGCGGGTTGTCGAGTTGTTTGCCTTCAGTGCCGAGCTGAAAGCGATTGAGCTGCGGGTTCAGGGCTGGGGGACGGCGCTGGGTGACCGGCTGATGTTTCAGCGGGCATTGTCGAACCTGTTGAGCAATGCCATCCGGCACAGCCCTGAGGGTGAGCGCGTCGATCTGCGCATCGAACGTTCAGGCAGCGAAGTATGGCTTTCGGTGGAGAACGGCGGGCCTGGCATTGCTACAGCACACCAGTCGCGGTTGTTCGAGCGGTTTTACCGGGTGGGCTCGGGGCGCTCCCGGCAGGAGGGTGGGACCGGGTTGGGGTTGGCGATCGTGAAGTCGATCATGCAGTTGCATGGCGGGCGGGTCGAAGTGAACAGCAGCCCCCTTGGGCCTACCCGCTTCACTCTGGTGTTTCCTGCCGAGTGATTGGCTGTCTGTGCCGGCCCTTTCGCGGGCAAGCCCGCTCCTACAGGTACTGCACAAGCCTCAAGGCCTGCGGGGTACTTGTAGGAGCGGGCTTGCCCCGCGAAGAGGCCGGTACAGGCGACTAAAAATACTAGCGCGAAGCCGCCACGATCAGTGCCTTCATCTCGGCCACAGCAGCCTTGAAACCTACAAACAAGGCATGCGCCACCAGCGCATGGCCGATGTTCAGCTCATTGATGCCCTTGATCGCCGCCACCGCTTCGACGTTGTGGTAATGCAGCCCGTGGCCAGCATTGACGATCAGGCCCTGCCCCACGCCAAACGCCACGCCATCAACAATACGCTGTAACTCCTCGGCCACCTCGGTCGGGGTTTCGGCATCGGCGTAACGCCCGGTGTGCAGCTCGATGGCCGGCGCACCCACCCGGCGCGAAGCCTCGATCTGCCGCTCGTCAGCATCGATGAACAACGACACCTCGGCACCTGTGCGGGCCAGCCGCTCCACTGCCGCCTTGATTCGTGCCTCTTGCCCCGCCACGTCCAGGCCACCTTCAGTGGTGAGTTCCTGACGGGTTTCAGGCACCAGGCAAATGTGCGCCGGGCGGATCTTCTCGGCAAAGGCCATCATCTCTTCGGTGACGCCCATTTCAAAGTTCATGCGCGTCTGCAGCACATCCTTGAGCACCACCACGTCGCGTTCCTGGATGTGCCGACGGTCTTCGCGCAGGTGCACGGTGATGCCATCGGCGCCTGCTTCCTCGGCGTCCAGGGCAGCCTTGACCGGATCAGGGTAACGCGTGCCCCGGGCCTGGCGCAGGGTCGCCACGTGGTCGATGTTTACGCCGAGAAGCATGCGGTTGCTGTGAGTCACGAAAGGCTCTCCTGAAGGTTGAGCCCCACAGCATACGTCGTGATCAGCGCTTGCGAAACAGTTCCCGGCTGACCAACGGTTTTGCGCCCAGGTGAACCGCCAATGCCTGGCGCATCAGGCGCTTGGCAGCGAGCAAAGCGCCTGGGGTGTCCCAGTCTGCGTCGGCCAGGGCCAACAGATCGATGCCGCGAAACAGGCCAGGCTGCACCAGCTCGACCCGCTCCAGGCCAGCATCCACACGCAGGCGGTAAACGCCGTCGGCCGCGATGGGTTGGTCGTTGACGTCATGCTTCAAGGAGAAAGCATAACCAAGCTCGTCCAGCAGCCGCCATTCGAACGAACGCAGCAGCGGCTCCAATGGGCGCCCTGCACCCAAGGCCTGCAAGGTCAGGGCGTAGTGCTCGAACAGGGCCGGGAACGGCGCTTCGGCAGGCAGCAGGCGCATGAGCAATTCATTGAGGTACAACCCGCTGAACAGGGCATCGCCATGCAACCAGGCGGCGATGCCGGCGCTTTCCATCCGCCCGACATTCTTCAGCTCGCCACGCCCGCGCAGCTCTACCTCAAGTGGCACGAATGGCCGCACCAGGCTGCCGCCCTTGCCGCGGGCACGCCGCAGTACGGCGCGCATGCGGCCCTGCGGCGTGAAGAAGTCCACCAGCGCACTGGTTTCCTTGTAGGCACGGCTGTGCAGCACGTAGGCGGGTTGGCCGACTGGTTGTTCCATGGAAGATCACTCAGCCCAAGTTTGATACAAATCCCTGTGGGAGCGGCCTTGTGTCGCGAAAGGGTCGCGTAGCGGCCCCAAAATCTCGACAACAGCAAAGATTTCGGGGCAGCTACGCGACCCTTTCGCGACACAAGGCCGCTCCCACAATGGGGGGCTGCGCAGGGCCTTACAGGTCGCCGTAGCCCAGCGAGCGCAGGGCGCGCTCGTCGTCGGACCAGCCGCCTTTCACCTTGACCCACAGGTTGAGCATGACCTTGGAGTCGAACAGCACTTCCATGTCCTTGCGCGCCTCCGAGCCGATGCGCTTGATGCGCTCGCCCTTGTCGCCAATGATGATTTTCTTCTGGCCGTCGCGCTCAACCAGGATCAGCGCGTGAATGTGCAGCACATGGCCCTGCTGCTTGAATTCTTCAATCTCTACGGTGATCTGGTACGGAAGCTCCGCACCCAGCTGGCGCATGATCTTCTCGCGCACCAGTTCGGCGGCCAGGAAACGGCTGCTGCGGTCGGTGATCTGGTCTTCCGGGAAGAAGTGATCGTTCTCGGGCAGGTACTTGGCGATCTGTGCTTCCAGCGCTTCGAGGTTGTGCCCCTGCTGTGCAGAAATCGGCATGACTTCGGCGTTTGGCAGTTGCTCCTGCAGCCACTGAAGGTGTGGGATCAACTCGGCCTTTTCTTCCATACGGTCGGTCTTGTTGACCGCGATGATCAGCGGGCCGGTCACGTACTGCACGCGCTCCAGCACCAGTTGGTCCTCGTCGGTCCACTTGGTGCGGTCGACCACGAAGATCACCACGTCGACGTCCTTGAGGGCTGCCGAGGCGTTGCGGTTCATGTAGCGATTCAAGGCTTTGTCGTTGGCCTTGTGCATACCAGGGGTGTCGACGTAAATCGCCTGCACATCACCTTCGGTCTTGATACCGAGCATGTTGTGCCGGGTGGTCTGCGGCTTGCGCGAAGTGATCGCCAGCTTCTGGCCCAGGATGTGGTTGAGCAAGGTCGACTTGCCCACGTTGGGGCGGCCGACAATGGCCACGTAGCCGCAGCGAGTCGGGTTGTTATCAGTCATTGCCATTCTCCACGCCCAGGGCGATCAGTGCAGACGCGGCAGCGACTTGCTCGGCAATACGCCGGCTAACGCCCTGACCACGACTTTTGTTGTTCAGCAGCACGACTTCGCATTCGACGAAGAAAGTACGGCAGTGCGGTTCACCCTGGATATCCACTACTTCGTAACGCGGCGGCTCACAGCTGCGCGATTGCAGGAATTCTTGCAGGCGGGTTTTCGGGTCCTTGTTGGTGTCGACCAGGGTCAGGCCTTCGAACTCATCGGCCAGCCAGGCCAGGACACGCTCCCGGGCCGTGTCCATGTCGGCGTCCAGGTAGATGGCACCAATCAGGGCCTCCAGGGCGTCGGCCAGGATCGACTCGCGACGGAAACCGCCACTCTTGAGTTCACCCGACCCCAGGCGCAGGTATTCACCCAGGTCGAAACCACGGGCCAGGCGGGCCAGGGTCTCGCCCTTGACCAAGCGCGCACGCAGACGCGACAACTGGCCTTCGCGGGCCTGCGGAAAGCGCTCGAACAGCGCTTCGCCGGCGACGAAGTTGAGAATGGCGTCACCGAGAAACTCCAGGCGCTCGTTGTTGCGCCCGGCATAGCTGCGATGGGTCAGCGCCAGGAGCATCTGGTCCTGATTCTTGAAGGTATAACCGAGCTTTCGCTCCAGATGGGCAAGGGAAGCACTCATGCAACCACCCGTTTGTTGTTCAACGCGTTGTTCAAATCAACATCCTGAAAGACTGTTTGGCTGTGGCCCGCCGCCGTATGCGACGAATCTCCCGATCCCTGAGAACACAGCCTATGTCAGAAATGCATTCGGCGCTGTCTGCTGGACAGCGCCGATGGGTATCAATGGATCAGGCCGACCCGCGACAGGTTGGGCAGGTGGCTGAGCTTGGGCTCTGGCCAGCTCATCCACACCGCAAAGGCCTTGCCGACGATGTTCCGGTCCGGAACCATGCCGTGCAGTTCCTTGGGAATGTTCGGGTCATCCCAGTAACGGCTGTCGTTGGAGTTGTCGCGGTTGTCGCCCATCATGAAGTAATGGCCTGCCGGCACGGTCCACTGCTGGTCCGGCGGCATGCGATAACGGCTCATTTCCTTGCGGATCAGGTGTTCGGCCTCGCCGAGTTTTTCCTTGTACAGCTCGGCGCTGCCCAAGGTTCCCGGCTCGGTGCCCACCAGTTGTTCGGCAATCGGCTGGCCGTTGACGAACAACCGCTTGTCGTTGGTGTAGCGGATCTGGTCGCCCGGCAGGCCGACCACTCGCTTGATGTAGTTGACGTTCGGGTCGCTCGGATAGCGGAACACCATTACATCACCGCGTTGCGGGTCACCCACCTCGATGACCTTCTTGTCGATCACCGGCAGGCGAATACCGTACGAGAACTTGTTCACCAGGATGAAGTCGCCCACTTCCAGGGTCGGTTTCATCGACCCCGAAGGGATCTGGAACGGCTCGACCAGAAATGAGCGCAGCACCAGCACGATGAACAGCACCGGGAAGAACGATTTGCCGTACTCGACCAGCAACGGCTCCTTGTTCAGGCGCTCGACAACGGCCATCTCGGGCTGGCTGACGCTGCCCTGATAGTTGGCGATTGCCGCACGCCGGCGCGGGGCCAGGAACAACAGGTCGATCAAGCCCAGCAGACCGCAGACGAAGACGGCGATGACTAGCAACAGCGGGAAATTTAGCGACATAGGACCTAGCTATCCAACCTGAGCACGGCGAGGAAGGCTTCCTGTGGAATTTCCACGTTGCCTACCTGTTTCATGCGTTTCTTACCGGCCTTCTGCTTCTCCAGCAGTTTCTTCTTACGGCTGACGTCACCACCGTAGCACTTGGCCAGTACGTTCTTTCTGAGCGCCTTGACGGTTGTCCGCGCAATGATCTGGCCGCCAATGGCTGCCTGGATCGCTACGTCGAACATCTGCCGAGGGATCAGTTCCTTCATCTTCTCGGTCAACGCACGGCCTTTGTAGGCCGCATTGTCACGGTGCACGATCAATGCCAGGGCATCGACCTTGTCGCCGTTGATCAGTACGTCCAGCTTGACCAGGTTGGCCGACTGGTAGCGATCAAAATGATAATCCAGCGAAGCATAGCCGCGGCTGGTGGACTTGAGACGGTCGAAGAAGTCGAGGACCACTTCGTTCATCGGCATGTCGTAACGCACCTGCACCTGGCTGCCGAGGAACTGCATGTCGCGCTGCACGCCGCGTTTCTCGATGCACAAGGTGATGACGTTACCCAGGTGCTCCTGCGGTACCAGGATGGTCGCGGTGACGATCGGCTCGCGGAAGTCGGTGACAGACGAGACGTCCGGCAGCTTTGACGGGTTATCGACAATGATGGTTTCGCCGGTCTTGAGCTCAAGCTCGTAGATCACGCTCGGCGCGGTGGTGATCAGGTCCAGGTCGTATTCGCGCTCCAGGCGCTCCTGAATGATCTCCATGTGCAGCATGCCAAGGAAACCGCAACGGAAGCCGAAGCCCAGGGCGTCGGAGCTTTCCGGCATGTACTGCAGCGACGAGTCGTTCAGGGTGAGCTTCTGCAAGGCGTCGCGGAAGTCTTCGAAATCGTCGGGCTGACCGGGAACAGGCCGGCGTAGACCTGTGGCTGGATTTTCTTGAAGCCTGCCAGCACTTCGACCTCGGGGGTCGAGGACAAGGTCAGGGTGTCGCCCACCGGCGCACCGTGAATGTCCTTGATGCTGGCGATGATGAAGCCTACTTCGCCGGCTTTCAGATCAGCGGTCTGGGTGTGTTTCGGGGTGAACACACCCACGCTGTCGACCAGGTGCACCTTGCCGGTGGACTTGACCAGGATCTTGTCGCCCTTCTTGACGCGGCCCTGGCGCACACGCACCAGCGAGACTACGCCCAGGTAGTTGTCGAACCAGGAGTCGATGATCAGCGCCTGCAGAGGCGCGTCGATCTCGCCTTCGGGCGCCGGGATGGTGTGTACCAGGCGCTCAAGCACCTCGTCCACGCCCATGCCGCTCTTGGCGCTGCAGGCCACGGCGTCGGTGGCGTCGATGCCGATGATCTTCTCGATCTCGTCCTTGACGCGGTCCGGGTCGGCCTGGGGCAGGTCCATCTTGTTCAGGACCGGCATGACTTCCAGGCCCTGCTCGATGGCGGTGTAGCAGTTGGCCACGGACTGGGCTTCAACACCTTGGCCGGCGTCCACCACCAACAGTGCGCCTTCACAAGCCGCCAGCGAGCGCGAGACTTCGTAGGTGAAGTCGACGTGGCCGGGGGTGTCGATGAAGTTCAGCTGGTAGGTCTTGCCGTCCTGCGCCTTATAATGAAGCGTGACGCTGTGGGCTTTGATGGTAATCCCGCGTTCGCGCTCCAGGTCCATCGAATCAAGCACCTGGGCTTCCATTTCGCGTGCCGACAGGCCACCGCACATCTGGATGAAACGGTCGGCCAGCGTCGACTTGCCATGGTCGATGTGGGCGATGATGGAGAAATTGCGGATATGACTCAAATCACTCACAGGTCAACACTCGAAAAGGCTGCGAGCCGGGACGCCCGCCGAAAAATAGCCGGGAATTGTACCTCAAGCAGCAGGGATATGGGAGATTCCTCTATCGGGCTGTACATCGCATTGACGCCTGCAATTGTGAATTTTCATGAAAAAGGGCAGCCGTAGCTGCCCTTTCCTGCCTGCAAAACTGCTTATTCAGCGAGCTTGAAGGTGATGAAGCTGGCACGTCCCTGACGCAGCACACGCATGGACACCGAGCGGTTCTTTGGCGGCTCCTTGGCGATTTCGGTGAATTCCTTGGCTGAACCGATGGCCTGGTTGTTCAGGTGGCTGATGACATCACCCGGACGCAGACCGATCATCGCTGCCGGGCCATCCTGCACTTCCTTGATAACCACGCCGCCCTTGAGTTCGAGGGACTTTTTCTGCTCGGCGGTCAGGTCGGCCACCGAAACGCCCAGGCGGTTGCTGCTACGCTCGGCGCTGCCTTCGGCACCGGTACCGATGTCGGCATCGTCATCCGGCATGGCGCCGACACCCACGTCCAGGGTCTGGCGCTTGCCGTTGCGGATGATCTCCAGCTTGGCCTTTTCGCCATCCTTGAGGCTACCGACCAGGTGCGGCAAGTCGGCCGACATGACGATCGGCTGGCCGTTCATGCTCAGGATCACGTCACCCACCTGCAGGCCGCCCTTGGCTGCCGGGCCGTCTTCCAGCACCTGGGCCACCAGCGCACCCGCCGGCTTGTCCAGGCCGAAGGATTCAGCCAGGTCCTTGTTGACCTCTTGAATCACCACGCCCAGCCAGCCGCGGCTGACCTTGCCATCTTTCTTCAACTGGTTGGACACATCGATCGCCACATCGATTGGAATGGCGAACGAAAGGCCCATGAAGCCGCCGGAACGGGTGAAGATCTGCGAGTTGATACCCACCACTTCGCCCTTCATGTTAAACAACGGGCCACCCGAGTTACCCGGGTTGATGGCCACGTCGGTCTGGATGAACGGCACATAGGTCTCGTTAGGCAGGGTACGGCCCTTGGCACTGACGATACCTTTGGTCACAGAATGGTCGAAACCGAACGGCGAACCGATGGCCAGCACCCACTCACCCACCTTGAGCTTCTCGGAATCACCCAACTTCACGATAGGCAGGTTCTTGCCTTCTACCTTGAGCAGGGCCACGTCGGTGCGCGGGTCTGTGCCGACCAGCTTTGCCTGCAGCTCGCTGCGGTCCGACAGGCGCACGATGATTTCGTCGGCGTCGGCCACCACGTGGTTGTTGGTCAGCACATAACCATCGCTGGAAATGATGAAGCCCGAACCCAGCGATTGCGCCTCACGCTGGCGATCGCCACGCGGCGAACGCGGCTGCTGCGGCATGTTGCGCTCAAAGAACTCGCGGAACATCGGTGGCAGGCCTTCCAGGTCCGGCATCTGCCCTGCGGCAACGCGACGGTCCGGCAGCTTTTGCTTGGTACTGATGTTGACCACGGCCGGCGAGGCCTGCTCGACCAGCGTGGTGAAGTCCGGCAGGGCTTCCTCGGCCTGGGCGGTGAGCACCTGGCCGAGCATGAGCACCGCAGCGAACATCGATAGGTAGGATTTCAAGCGTGGTGTTGACATACGGCTCCCGTCACAACGAGCGGTAGTTTAGAAAGGCCCCTGCCCAAAGCAGGAAAGGCCAGGCTCCAAGAAGCCTGACCTATAGAAAATTTGCCAGTGGATTGCAAATGACAATGCTTTAATTTCATTTCAGGCGCACATCCGTTCGCCTTGGCATGGCCCGCAAAAGCGCGCCATTACTGGCGCGCCTGGGCATCCTGTGGGCGCATCGACAACGCGACGCGTTCTGCCGTACCCAGCGGTATTTCGCCGACCACGGTAACCATCACCTTGCCCTTGGGCGTGTTCAGGCGTCGCGAAACTGCCGAGGTCGGGCCAAGCTGGGTACGCATGTCGCTCCCTGCGTCGTCCTTTACGGGTTCAAGAAACACCGAGAAGCGCGCCAGCCCATCGTCATACATCAGGCTACTGACCGTGCTGTCATGCTTGGGGTCGCGCCGCACCGAGCTGTTGACCAGCTCGAACCCTGGCGGGAGCCAATCCGAGCGCCAGCCGTTGACGCTGTCATTGCTGGCAGCGGCGGCACGCTGCACCGGCTTGCAGGAAGCACTGGGGCGCAGATCATCGTCGCTGGGCAGGTCATTTGTATCGAGGCGGGTCATCTGGAAGCGCTCCAGCAACTGCCCTTTGTCGTTGAGCATCAACGAGCGCAGCGGCAAGCCGGTGTTACGGTCCAGGTGCAATTCGAAGGCATAGCGGTGCTGGTCGCGAGGTGTGAGCGTCACGATCACGGCATCGCGCCCGGCGACCCGTGACTTGCCCGCCACGCTCAAATCGTACCAGCCCATCAGTTTCAGTGGATCAAGCACACGCTGCGCAGAGTCCGGGGGCGTCGTCACACCGCTGACCAAGGTCCCGCTGACACACTCCACCTTGCCATCCACGCGCAGGATTTCCTGGGCGGCGCCATCAAGCTGCAACAGCCGCTCGCTGACCTTGCCGTCCTCGACCCTGTGCCAGATATCGTGGGTAGAAAAGCTGCCGTTGCGTTCGTAGACGAAGGAGCCCTGATAACTCTGCTTTTGCTCGGCTAGTGCCAGCTTGTTCAGCCACTCGCTCGCCTGGGGCGAGGAGTTGGCTGCCAATGCCGGCACGGTCATGCAGCTGCCAATCAGCAGCGACAGAAGAGGTAGCGCGCGCATGATCCTCCTTACTTAGCGGGGTTTCCCAGGCTGGCGGCACGGGCATACGGCAGGGCGGTTTCAGTGCCTTTGAGCGCTGATTCCTGGGCATGCTGGCGCAGATAGCCCGGCAGACGCTGATCCCAGCCGGCCTGGTTTTGCAGCACGCCATTGGCCATCGGCCCGGTCGGTTGCTCACTGCTCTCACTATAGCCTGCCAAAACAGCCGGGCCCTGAGTTTGTGGCATGCTCAGGCCTTGCTGTGCAGGCTGCTGCGATGCCAGCTCGGCACCGGTGATTTCGTCCTGGTTGTACATCCGCACGCCTGCCAGCACCGCAACGGTGACCGAGGCGGCAACCGCCAGGCGAGCAACGCTGCGCCACGGGCCCTTGTTGACCTTGGCCGGCACGGCTTCGTCAGCCAGTGCCGCAGACACCGCCGAAGCAATATCCAGGTTAGGCAGCAGCAGTTCCTTGTGCATGGCTGCACGGGCTACCTGGTAACGCGACCAGGTGGCACGGGTTTCAGCGTCGTCTACGGCGCTGAGCACCCGACGCAGTTCCAGTTCGTCCGCTTCGTTATCCATCACCGCGGACAGCGATTCCTGCAAAGCTTCACGACTCATGGCGGTTCCTCTCTTGGCTGTCGCCGCTGTCTCAGGTTTCCTGCAACAACGGCTGCAGGGCTTTGTCTATGGCCTCCCGAGCGCGGAAGATTCGAGAGCGCACGGTACCCACCGGACATTGCATGACACTGGCAATGTCTTCGTAACTCAGTCCGTCAAACTCGCGCAGGGTCAAGGCCGTACGCAGGTCTTCGGGCAGTTGCTGGATGGTGCGATGGACAGTGCCTTCGATTTCATCCCGCAACAACGAGCGCTCTGGGGACTCGAGATCCTTGAGGCCATGATCGCCGTCGTAAAACTCCGCATCCTCGGAGCTCACATCGCTGTCTGGTGGCCGTCTTCCACGGGACACCAGGTAGTTCTTCGCCGTGTTGATGGCGATGCGGTACAGCCAGGTATAAAACGCACTGTCACCGCGAAAATTGCCAAGCGCACGGTAGGCCTTGATAAAGGCTTCCTGTGCTACATCCTGGGCCTCGTGGGTGTCGTGAACGAACCGCACGATCAACCCGAGAATCTTGTGCTGATACTTCAGCACCAACAGATCGAACGCTCGCCTGTCACCGCGCTGAACGCGCTCGACAAGCTGCTGATCCTCTTCCTGGGTTAGCATGAACACTCCTCAGTGAACTCGAAGGAGCGTTGCAACAGCCATCGATCAGGCTTGCAACCATAGACTCGGGCTTTACGCAAAAGTTCTCCCCTCCAAGCAAGTTTCCTGCAGCCCTTGGTCGGCTTGCACGGAAGACGCGGCGCGGTCACGGCCGGCTACGTCGATAATCAGGTTTCGAATACGCAGAGACAGCCCGAACAGGCTCGCCGCCCTGCGTCGCCGCGGTAAATTGTGACGTGCGGGCAACCTTCATAGGATTTCCGGCCATGTCGGAAAGTTCCCACAAAGGTTGCCGCACGCCTCGGTAAGTAGCCAAGTGGCATGGAAATTGGCCACCTCGGGCTGCTATAAAGGCAACCTGGCCAAGTTTAACGATAGTTTCACAATGCCATCTGCGCGTGACTATTGTGCCGCGCCCCCTCTCAAGATTACTAGTGTCCCGACATGAGCCAACAATTCCAACATGATGTCCTGGTGATCGGCAGCGGTGCCGCCGGTCTCAGCCTGGCACTGAACCTTCCCAGCCACCTGCGTGTTGCCGTGCTCAGCAAGGGCGACCTGGCCAACGGCTCGACCTTCTGGGCCCAGGGCGGGGTCGCAGCAGTGCTGGACAACACCGATACAGTGCAGTCGCATGTCGAGGACACCCTCAATGCTGGCGGCGGCCTGTGCCACGAAGAGGCGGTGCGTTTCACCGTCGAACACAGCCGCGAAGCCATCCAGTGGCTGATCGAGCAAGGCGTGCCCTTTACCCGCGACGAGCACTACAGCGTTGACGACGGCGGCTTTGAATTCCACCTCACCCGCGAGGGCGGCCATAGCCACCGGCGCATCATCCACGCCGCCGACGCCACCGGCGCAGCCATTTTCACCACACTGCTGGAACAGGCACGCCGGCGCCCGAACATCCAGTTGCTGGAACAGCGCGTGGCGGTCGACCTGATCACCGAACGCCGCCTGGGCCTGCCTGGCGAGCGCTGCCTGGGCGCCTACGTGCTCGACCGCAATACCGGCGAGGTGGACACCTTCGGTGCGCGCTTCACCGTGCTGGCCACCGGCGGTGCGGCCAAGGTCTACCTCTATACCAGCAACCCCGATGGCGCCTGCGGTGACGGCATCGCCATGGCCTGGCGAGCGGGATGCCGGGTGGCGAACCTGGAATTCAACCAGTTCCATCCAACCTGCCTGTACCACCCGCAGGCCAAAAGCTTCCTGATCACCGAAGCCCTGCGCGGTGAAGGTGCGCTGCTGCGCCTGCCAAATGGCGAGCGTTTCATGCCTCGCTTTGACCCGCGCGAAGAGCTGGCCCCGCGTGACATCGTGGCCCGCGCCATCGACCACGAGATGAAGCGCCTGGGTGTGGACTGCGTGTACCTGGACATCACCCACAAACCGGCCGATTTCATCATGGGCCACTTCCCTACCGTGTACGAGCGCTGCCTGGCTTTTGGCATCGATATCACCCGCCAGCCTATCCCGGTCGTACCGGCGGCGCACTACACCTGCGGCGGGGTGATGGTCGACGATCGCGGCCATACCGACGTACCGGGCCTGTATGCCATCGGCGAAACCAGCTTCACCGGCCTGCACGGCGCCAACCGTATGGCCAGCAATTCGCTGCTGGAATGCTTTGTCTATGGCCGTGCCGCCGCTGCCGACATCGAGGCACACCTGGAACAAGTGGCCATGCCCAAGGCCCTGCCCGGCTGGGACGCCAGCCAGGTCACCGACTCGGACGAGGACGTGATCATCGCGCACAACTGGGACGAGTTGCGGCGGTTCATGTGGGACTACGTGGGTATCGTGCGTACCAGCAAGCGCCTCCAGCGGGCCCAACACCGCATCCGCCTGCTGCTGGACGAAATCGACGAGTTCTACAGCAACTACAAGGTCAGCCGCGACCTGATCGAACTGCGCAACCTGGCACAGGTGGCCGAGTTGATGATCCTGTCGGCCATGCAGCGCAAGGAAAGCCGCGGGCTGCATTACACCCTGGATTACCCCGGGATGCTTGACGAGGCCAAGGACACCATCCTTAGCCCGCTCTGAAATTTGCAGCGCCTGTGAGATCGAGCGCCGCCCGCGCGGCGCTTCGCAGCACAAGGCTGCTCCTACATCTGTTTCGGGCCAATTATTTCTGGGAGACTTGCGCGCGAACGCCTTGGAGCATGGCTCGATATCGCGTCGTTCAAACAAGGAGGTCGCGCGCGTCTGCCACAGGCGATACTGGCCCGAAACAAATGTAGGAGCAGCCTTGTGCTGCGAAGCGCCGCGCGGGCGGCGCTCGATCTCACAGGCGCTGAACCTGCTACGGCGAACACCTGTCAGCCCCGACTCGCCCCCACCTCAGCCCACCTGCGCCGGCTGAACTTCAACCGCACCCGCAAGCGCCGATGCTCATCGGCCCCCAGCGCATCCCTGAGTACGCACTGGCTCTCCCCCATCCACCGCCCTGCCCGCTCGAAGCGCAACACCACCAGCCCTGGCACCGCTACGCTATCCCGGCACAACCGCACCGGTTGCCAGCCACGGGCACGGCTGAACACCTGCCAGCCGCGCACATCACGGCGCAGGCCAACCACGGCATGCTCATAACTCAACAGGATTCGTCGGGGAATGGCCCAGCCCGCGTGGGCAATACAGGCGGCGACAACAGAAAAGGAAAGCCAATCAGGCAACGGGCTCGCCCACACGGCAAGCCACGCCAGCACCTGGCAAGCCAGGTAGGCCGCTAGCAGCAGGCGCGAGCCTTGCCAGCGGCACTCGAAGCACTCACTTGGGCTGGACACGGTCCAGGATGATGCGGACCATGCGCTGCAGCTCTGGGTCTTCGGACTCGGTGCGCTCCATGAACCAGCCGAACATGTCCTGATCCTCGCAGCTCAACAGACGCACGTACAGTTCGCGGTCGGCCTCGTTGAGGGTGGAGTAGACTTCCTGGGTGAAAGGCACCAGCAGTACGTCCAGTTCCAGCATGCCACGGCGGCTGTGCCAGAAAAGCCGGTTGAGTTCAGTTTGTTCGACCATGGGGCCCTCCTCGAATGGCCCGCCAGTATACAGCCCGGCGAGCGTAGCGACACCGGGCGTTGGTCTAGTCACCTACCTATTTTGTTACCGGCGTTCTATGATGGCCGCCAGTCTTTAGCCACCGCGATGACCCATGGCCGATTCCGCTTTCTTCTGCCCCCTGTCCCACGAGGGCATCCTCGCCGTCCGCGGCTCCGATGCAGGCAAGTTCCTGCAAGGCCAGCTGACCTGCAACATCAACTACCTCAGCCAGGAACACGCCAGCCTGGGCGCCCGCTGCATGGTCAAGGGGCGCATGCAATCGAGCTTTCGCATAGTGCCCGAAGGCAACGGCTACCTGCTGGCCATGGCCAGCGAACTGCTTGAGGCGCAACTGGCCGACCTGAAGAAATACGCTGTATTTTCCAAGGCCGCGCTGACCGATGAAAGCGCTGCCTGGGCACGCTTTGGTCTGCAAGGCGGTGACGCTGCGCTGCTGGCACTGGGGCTCGACGTGCCCGAAGGCGCCGGCAGTACCGTGCGCCATGAAGGCCTGATCGCCATTGCCGTGTCCGAGGGGCGCGTGGAGCTGTGGGTACCGGCGGAAAACGCCGACACGGTACGCCAGGCCCTCGCCGGCGCCCTGTCTGAAGGCAGCCTGAACGACTGGCTGCTTGGGCAGGTGCGTGCCGGTATCGGTCAGGTCATGGGGCCGACCCGTGAGCTGTTCATCCCGCAGATGATCAACCTGCAGGCCGTCGACGGCGTCAGCTTCAAGAAAGGTTGCTACACCGGCCAGGAAATCGTTGCCCGCATGCAGTACCTGGGCAAGCTCAAACGCCGCCAGTACCGCCTGGCACTGGACCAGCAGGCCATTCCGGCCCCGGGTGCAGAGATCTTCTCACCCACCCATGGTTCGTCGGTCGGTGAAGTGGTCATTGCTGCCAGCAACGGCGCCAGCTGCGAACTGCTCGCAGTGCTCAGCGCCGACGCGGTGGCAGACGACAACCTGCACCTGGGCAGCCTCGAAGGCCCGCGCCTGCAGGTACTGACCCTGCCCTACGAACTGGACCGCGACCGGGAAATCCAGCGCTGACCAGCCTGCCCCGCCTCTGTGGCGGGGCCGCTCCACAACTGCGGTAGACACGACCATGAACAAGCTGGCCGAGATGGTTCAAGCACAGTTGCTCGATGCCATCGAAAAGGATGACCTGGTCTTGCCGACCCTGCCCGAGGTTGCCTTGAGCATCCGCGAGGCGGCGGAAGATAGCGAGATCAGCGTAGCGGCCCTGAGCAAGGTGATCGGTCGCGACGCGGCCCTTTCAGCGCGCCTGATCAAGGTGGTCAACAGCCCACTGCTGCGCGCGGCGGTCGAGGTCACCGACCTGCATACCGCCATCACGCGGCTGGGTATCAACTACAGCTGCAACCTGGCCATTGGCCTGGTGATCGAGCAGATTTTCCATGCGCGCTCGTCGGCAGTTGAGCAGAAACTGCGTGATATATGGGCCAACAGCCTGGAAGTAGCGGGTATCAGCTACGAAATCTGCCGTCGCTTTACACACCTCAAGCCAGACCAGGCTACCTTGGGCGGGCTGGTCAACCAGATTGGCGCATTGCCGGTACTCATCTATGCCGAAGAGCACAACGAGCTGTTGTCCGACCCGGTTTGCCTGCATTACGTGATCGAGCAGATCCAGCCGGTGCTGGGGGACAAGATCCTCAAGGCCTGGGAGTTTCCGGAGCAGCTGGTCAACCTGCCGAGCCAGGTTCAGGACCTGGACCGGCAGACCGACAAGGTCGACTACATCGACATCGTGCAGATCGCCCGCTGCATCAGCCAGCGCGGGCGCCACCGACCGTTGGCTGCGCTGCCGGCGTACCGCCATCTGGGGCTGCCGTTCGGTACCGAGCTGGAGGTTGACGAACTGCTTGAGGCGCGGAGCATGTTGCGCTGACTTGCTTCAGCCTGTTCTGGCCCTATCGCCGGCAAGCCAGGCTCCCACAAAATCACCACAGTCATTGAGACCTGTGCAGCACCTGTGGGAGCTGGCTTGCCGGCGATAGGGCCAGAACAGCAACACATCAATCAGCGATGAAACTCACCCTTACCCGCAGCCCGCCGTTCTCGCCATCATGCAGGCTGACCTGCGCCAGGTGCGCCCGGCAAATCTCGCCGACAATCGCCAGCCCAAGCCCGCTTCCCTGCGCACTGCGCCGGTAGAACCGCTCGAACACCCGCTCGCGCTCGGCCTCGGGAATACCCGGCCCGTCGTCTTCCACTTCCAGCACCGCTGGCGCCACCACCCGCAAAATCACGTTGCCGCCAGCCGGCGTATGGGCCAGGGCGTTGTCCACAAGGTTACTCAACAGCTCGTTGAGCAGCGTCGGCTCACCCTTTAGCCATACCGGAGCCTCGGCTTCCAGGGCCAGCGCCACCCCGCGCTTGTGCGCCAGAGGCGCCATGGCCATGCCCAGCTCACGGGCCAGCTGGCTCAGGTCCAGGCGCTGCGCGCCGCCTTCGGCAATGGCCCGGGCCCCGTTCTCGACCCGCGCCAACGAGAGCAGCTGGTTGGCCAGGTGTGTCAGGCGGTCAGTACCCTGGGCCGCAGATTCCAGCGTCTGTCGCCACTCCTGCGGTTCGGTCGAGCGCAAGCCCAGTTCTACCCGTGCCTTCAGGGCAGCCAACGGCGTGCGCAATTCATGGGCGGCATCGGCGATGAACTGTGCCTGGCGCTCGAACTGGCCGCGCAAACGCTCGGTAAAGTGGTTCAAGGCCCGCACCAACGGGCTTAGCTCGCGCTGTACCTGCACCACCGGCAACGCCCGCAAATCGTCTGGCTGGCGCTCCTCCACCGCCGTGCGCAGTCGCTCCAGCGGCCGCAATGCCGCGCTCACGGCAAACCACACCATCACCAGCGCGCCCAGCGCCAGCATGCCCAGGCGCAGCAGGGTGTCGGCCATCAACCCACGGGCCATGCGCACCCGCGCCTCCTCGGTCTCGGCCACGCGGATTTCCGCCATGCCGTTCATGTTCGGTTCGCTCACTGCTTTCAGCAGGCTGACCACACGCACGTTCTGGCCCAGGTAGGTGGCGTTGTAAAACCGCGCCAAGGCCGGGTAGTCATCGGTACGTGGCGTGCCGGGCGGCGGCGGTGGCAGGTTCTCGTAGCCGGAAATAAGCCGCTGCTTGATATCCAGCACTTGGTAGTAAATACGCCCGGCACTGTCGTAGGCGAAGGTGTCCAGCGCCACGTAGGGCACATCCGCGCTCAGCGAACCGTCACGCTGCGAAAGGCCGGCGGCAATGGTCCGCGCCGAGGCCAGCAAGGTGCGGTCGTAGGCCGTGTCGGCGGCTTCGCGGCCGTTCCAGTAGGCACTCAGGCCGCTGGCCAGCATCAGCACCACCAGCAGCAAGGCCAGGTTGCCCAGCAGGCGCCCGCGCAAGCTGCCGTTGTCACGCATCGCGGTGCTCTAGCAGGTAGCCCAGGCCGCGGAAGGTGACAATGGCCACCGGGTGGCCGTCGAGCTTCTTGCGCAGGCGGTGAATGTAGATTTCGATGGCGTCGGGGCTGGCTTCTTCGTCCAGGCCAAACACCTGGGCAGCCAGCTGCTCCTTGCTCATCACACGGCCTGGGCGGGCGATCAGTGCTTCCAGCACGCTTTGCTCGCGCAAGGTCAGGGTCAGGTTGTCGTCGCCAAGGGCGAAGCGCCGGGTATCCAGGTCGTAAACCAGCGGCCCGCAGCGTTGCTGGCGCTCGCCACCCAGCACACTGCGGCGCAGCAAGGCCTTGACCCGTGCTTCCAGCTCGGTCAACTCGAACGGTTTGGCCAGGTAGTCGTCGGCGCCCAGGTTCAGGCCATGAACCCGGTCCTTGACGTCGCTGCGCGCAGTCAACATGAGCACCGGCACGGTCTTGCCACGGCCGCGCAGGCGCGCCAGTACCTCGAAGCCGTCCATGCGCGGCAAGCCCACATCCAGCACGACCACGGCGTACTCCTCGCTGGCAAGGGCCAGGTCGGCAGCCACGCCGTCATGCAGCACATCCACGGTCAGGCCGTGGCTTTTCAAGGCCTGGGCCACGCTTTCGGCCAGTTGCAGGTGGTCTTCGACCAGCAGCACACGCATCGGTTTCTCCCTGCTCGGGTGGGGCGGTGGCGCGGAGTGTACCGCTGTCCTCAGGCCTGTGAAGCCCCTTGTAACAAACCTTTCTCGTTGAAAGGTTAGCGAAAGGTTCGTTGCCTAGCATCGCACCACGGTCGCCCTTCGCGCCGAAAAAAGCACCAGCAAGGTGCAACGAATAAGAACAATAAACGGAGTCATCGACGATGCTGTCATCGCAGCCGCAGGCGTTCGCGCCTACCCGTTCCTTTGCCGCACGCCCCTCAGCCATCGCCAGCGCCCTCGCGCTTGCCGGTGTCGCCCCGATGAGCCAGGCCGCCTTCTTCGAAG
Organism: Pseudomonas sp. MM223; assembly: GCA_947090765.1. Lineage (NCBI taxonomy): Bacteria > Pseudomonadati > Pseudomonadota > Gammaproteobacteria > Pseudomonadales > Pseudomonadaceae > Pseudomonas > Pseudomonas sp. MM223. The sequence goes on from OX352322.1 coordinate 5,474,341, forward strand.
ACAGCACAGCCACCTTCGAAACCCGCAACATGTACTTCAACCGCGACTTCCGCGATGGCACCAGCGCGCAGCAATCCAAGCGCGACGAGTGGGCCCAGGGCTTTATCCTCAACTTTGAATCCGGCTACACCGATGGCACCGTAGGCTTTGGCCTGGACGCACTGGGCATGCTCGGCATCAAGCTGGACTCCAGCCCCGACCGAACCGATACCGGCCTGCTGCCGACCCACGATGACGGCAAGGCCGCCGACGAGTATTCCAAGCTGGGCCTCACCGGCAAGGTGAAGATCTCCCAGACCGAGCTGAAGATTGGCACCCTCATCCCTGAACTGCCGACGCTGCAACCCAACGACGGGCGCATCCTGCCGCAAACCTTCGAAGGCGGCCTGCTCACCTCGAAGGAAATCAAAGGCCTGACCTTCACCGGCGGCCGCCTGGACAAGGCCAAGGACCGCAACGACACCAACTGGGAAGACCTGGCGCTGAACAACAAGAACGGCCGCTTTGGTGGCACGTTCAGCGCCGACAACCTGGCCCTGGGCGGGCTCGACTACCAGTTCACCGACCGCATCACCGGCAGCTACCACTTCGCCCAGCTCGATGACATCTACCGCCAGCATTTCATTGGCATGGTCGCCACCCAGCCGTGGGGCCCGGGCACCTTCGGCGCCGACCTGCGCCTGGCCGTGAGTGACGACGCTGGTGCCGCCAAGGCCGGCAACATCGACAACACCACCGTCAACGGCATGCTCAGCTACGCCTTGGGCGGGCACAAGGTCAGCGCCGCCTGGCAGCAACTGTCTGGCGACAGCGCCTTCCCGTATGTCGATGGCGCCGACCCGTACCTGGTCAACTTCGTCCAGATCAACGACTTCGCCGGCGCCGACGAGCGCTCCTGGCAGGCGCGCTACGACTACAACTTTGCCGCGCTCGGCGTACCCGGCCTGACCTTCATGACCCGCTACATCAGCGGTGACAACGTCAGCCGTGCCGCCGGTGGCGAAGGCAAAGAGTGGGAACGCAACACCGAACTGAAGTACGTGGTACAAAGCGGCCCGTTGAAGAACGTCGCCGTGCGCCTGCGCAACGCCACCTTCCGCTCCAACTTCGCCCGCGACGCAGACGAAGTGAGGCTGTTGGTGAGCTACAGCGTAGCGCTGTGGTAACCCCATAGCGGTAATCCAAAAACAACAACGCTCACGGAGATAGACGATGACCTTTTCACTGCGCCGCCTCGTCCTCGCTACCGGCTGCCTGCTGCTGGCCGGTAACGCCCTTGCCGCCGAACCGAAACGCCCTGAATGCATTGCCCCCGCCTCGCCCGGCGGTGGCTTCGACCTGACCTGCAAGCTGGTGCAAAGCGCCTTGGTACAGGAAAAGATCCTCAGCAAGCCAATGCGCGTCACCTACATGCCCGGCGGTGTCGGCGCGGTGGCCTACAACGCCGTGGTTGCTCAGCGCCCGGCCGATGCAGGCACCCTGGTGGCCTGGTCCAGCGGCTCGTTGCTGAACCTGGCCCAAGGCAAGTTCGGCCGCTTCGACGAAAACGCCGTGAAGTGGCTGGCTGCTGTCGGCACCAGCTATGGCGCCATCGCGGTTAAAAGCGACTCGCCCTACAAAACCCTCGACGACCTGGTCGCGGCATTGAAGAAGGACCCGAGCAAGGTGGTGATCGGTTCCGGCGGCACCGTCGGTAGCCAGGACTGGATGCAAACCGCGTTGATCGCCAAGGCCGCTGGCATCAACCCGCGTGACCTGCGCTACGTGGCCCTGGAAGGCGGTGGCGAAATTGCCACGGCGCTGCTGGGCGGTCACATCCAGGTCGGCTCTACTGACATCTCCGACTCCATGCCGCACATCCAGAGCGGCAACATGCGCATCCTGGCGGTGTTCTCGGAAAACCGCCTGGACGAGCCCGAGATGAAAAACATCCCCACCGCCAAGGAGCAGGGTTACGACATCGTCTGGCCGGTAGTGCGCGGCTTCTACCTGGGGCCAAAGGTGAGCGACGAGGACTATGCGTGGTGGAAGGCTTCGTTCGACAAGATGCTGGCTTCGGAAGACTTCGCCAAGCTGCGTGACCAGCGCGAGCTGTTCCCGTTCGCCATGACCGGCGAAGAGCTGGATGGCTATGTGAAAAAGCAAGTGGCTGACTACAAGGCCCTGGCCAAGGAATTTGGCCTGATTCAGTAGGCCTGTCGGACTCACCACCACCCCTGTGGGAGCGGCCTTGTGTCGCGATGGGCCGCACAGCGGCCCCTGGCACAGCCGATGCGATGCTTCGGACAGATCGCATCGGCAGGTTTTGCGGCCGCTTCGCGCCCGATCACGACGCAAGGCCGCTCCCACAGGATTTGCATCTCACTTGAGCAATCCCGACGAGGATTCCCCAATGATCCTGCAACGCATCTTCGCCCTGGCCCTGCTGGCGGTGTGCGCCGCCCTGGCCGTGATGGCCTGGCCCTACCAGGCAGCGTTTTCCTATGAGCCGGTGGGCCCCCGCGCCTACCCGCTGCTGATGCTCGGCCTGATGAGCCTGGGCCTGTTGTATCTGGTGTTCCGCCCCACGCCCATCGTGCGCAAGGACGATGAGCCGGAGCTGGACCGCGAAACCCTGACCAAGATCACCGCCTGCGTGGGCCTGTTGATCGTCTTCGCGGCCACCTTCGAAGCCCTGGGCTTCATCCTCAGCGCCATCCTGGTCGGCCTGCCCATGGCTCGCCTGTACGGCGGCCGCTGGTTGCAAAGCGCCCTCGTGGTGGTCGGCATGAGCCTGCTGCTCTACTGGCTGTTCGACCGCGTGATGGACGTGCCCCTACCCCTTGGCCTGCTGAGCGTACTGGAGAACTGACACATGGATACCTTGAGCTACCTGGGCCAGGGCTTCGGCGTTGCCTTGTCCCCCTACAACCTGGTCACCGCCCTCTCCGGCACCCTGATCGGCACCGTGGTCGGCCTGCTGCCGGGCCTGGGCCCGATCAACGGCGTGGCCTTGCTGATCCCCATCGCCTTCGCCCTGGGCCTGCCGCCAGAGTCGGCGCTGATCCTGCTGGCTGCGGTTTACCTCGGCTGCGAGTACGGCGGGCGTATCGAGCCGATCCTGCTGAACATCCCGGGCGAAGCTTCGACCGTGATGACCACCCTGGACGGCTACCCGATGGCCCGCCAAGGCCTGGCAGGCGTGGCGCTGTCACTTTCGGCCTGGAGTTCGTTCATCGGTGCCTTCATCGCCACCTGCGGCATGGTGCTGTTCGCCCCGTTGCTGGCGAAATGGGCCATCGCCTTCGGCCCGGCGGAATACTTTGTGCTGATGGTGTTCGCCATCGTCGCCCTTGGCGGCATGGCGGGTGACAAACCACTGAAAACCTTCATTGCCGCACTGATCGGCCTGTTCCTGTCGGCGGTCGGCATCGACGCCAACAGTGGCGTGTACCGTTTCACCGGTGACAGCGTGCACCTGGCCGACGGCATCCAGTTCGTGGTGTTGGTGCTGGGCCTGTTCTCCATCAGTGAAATCCTCCTGCTGCTGGAAAAGACCCACCATGGTCACCAGGCGGTAAAAGCCACCGGGCGCATGCTGTTCAACTTCAAGGAAGCGGCTTCGGTATTCGTGGTCAACATCCGTTGCGGCCTGCTCGGTTTCATCATGGGTGTTCTGCCCGGCGCCGGTGCGACGCTGGCCAGTGCCGTGGCCTACATGACCGAGAAACGCCTGGCCGGGGAAAGCGGCAAGTTCGGCAAGGGCGATGCCCGGGGCCTGGCCGCGCCGGAAACCGCCATCGGCGCGTCGTGCTGTGGTGCCCTGGTGCCGATGCTGACCCTGGGTGTACCTGGCTCTGGCACCACTGCCGTAATGATCGGCGCGCTGACCCTGTACAACATCACCCCTGGCCCGATGCTGTTCGAACAGCAGCCAGACATCGTCTGGGGCCTGATCGCCTCGCTGTTCATCGCCAACATCATGCTGGTGATCCTCAACATCCCGATGATCCGCATTTTCACCCGCATCCTCGCCGTGCCGAACTGGGCACTGGTGCCGGTGATCGCCATCATCACGGCCATCGGCGTATACGCCGTGCATGCCACCACCTTCGACCTGTTCCTGATGGTCGGCATCGGCATCATGGGTTACATCCTGCGCAAGCTGGACTTCCCGCTGTCGCCGATCCTGCTCGGGTTCATCCTGGGCGGGCTGATGGAGCAGAACCTGCGCCGCGCACTGTCGATCTCCAACGGTGAACTGGGCATCCTCTGGTCGAGCCCGATCAGCATGGGCGTCTGGGCGCTGGTGGTGGTGATGCTCACCCTGCCGCTGCTGCGCATCTGGCGCAAACGCAGCCTGCAGCGTCGGGCCCTGGCCGATGCCTGATCGAACGTTGCCGCTGTTTGTCGCAACCGGGCTGGTCGGCCTTGCTGGCGGTTATATCGCCAGCAAGGTCGGCTGGCCTTTGCCGTGGATGGTAGGTTCGCTGCTGGCCATTATCCTGGTGCGCTGCCTGACGCCCTGGCAGCTTTCGGAAATTCCCAATGGCCGCAAATGTGGGCAGTGCATCATCGGCATCGGCATTGGCCTGCACTTTACGCCGGCAGTGATCGAGCAGGTGGGCAGCCATTTTGCGCTGATCTTCTTCGGCGCCCTGTTCACCACACTGTCCAGCGTGATCAGCGTGTGGCTGCTACGGCGCACCGGTGAAGACCGCGCCACGGCATTTTTCGCCAGCATGCCCGGCGGTTCGGGAGAAATGGTCAACCTTGGCGCGCGCAATGGCGCGGTACTAAGCCAGGTGGCGGCGGCACAGAGCCTGCGGGTACTGGCAGTGGTGCTGTGCGTGCCGGCGCTGTTCAAGTTTTTGCTAGGTGACGGGGTGCCGCTGAACCACACGGGTAGCGTGAACTGGGGCTGGCTGGCGTTGATTGCCCCATTGGGCGTTATCGTTGCGTTGCTCTGGCAGCGCCTGCGCCAGCCCAACCCGTGGTTGTTCGGGCCCTTGCTGGTGGCGGCCTCGATCAGCCTGGCCGGCAACCTGCAGATCGCCCTGCCCAATGGTGCCAGCCAGATCGGCCAGTGGTTGATCGGCAGTGGCCTGGCCTGCCACTTCAATCGCGCGTTCTTCCGCCGCGCCCCGTCGTTCCTGGCGCGCACGCTGCTGGCCACAGCACTGTGCATGGCCATTGCCGGCAGTGCCGCATGGGTGCTGAGTGTGATGACAGCGCTGGATTTGCGCTCGCTGACGCTGGGGATGATGCCCGGGGGGATCGCGGAAATGAGCCTGACAGCAGAGACCCTGCAACTGTCCGTGCCGTTGGTGACAGCGCTGCAGGTGATGCGCTTGCTGTTTGTGCTGTTTCTGGCGGAGCCGTTGTTCCGTTATTGGGTTAGACATTAAAACCAGGGGCCGCTTTGCGGCCATTCGCGGCACAAGGCCGCGCCTACAGGTACAGCGCAGGCGGTGAGAGCGACGCTGTACCTGTAGGAGCGGCCTTGTGCCGCGAATGGGCTGCAAAGCAGCCCCACATTCTTACAGCGGTGGCACCGCCCAGTTGATCGGCGCCAGCCCACGTTGTTCGAGGAAGCTGTTGGTCCGGCTGAAATGCCCACACCCCAGAAACCCGCGGTACGCCGACAATGGCGACGGATGCACAGACTTCAACACCAAGTGCTTGGTCCCATCGATCAGCTTCTGCTTGCTCTGCGCATGCGCCCCCCACAGCAGGAACACCACGTTCGGGCACTGCTCGCTGACCACCTGGATCACCCGGTCGGTGAAGAACTCCCAACCCTTCTTGGCATGCGACGCCGCATTGGCGCGTTCCACGGTCATGGTGGTGTTGAGCAGCAGCACGCCCTGCTCGGCCCAGCTCTGCAGGTAGCCGTGGCTGGCGATCGGGATGTTCAGGTCGCGCTGCATTTCCTTGTAGATATTGACCAGCGACGGCGGCGTAGCCACGCCCGGCTGCACCGAGAAACACAGGCCGTGCGCCTGGCCTGGCCCGTGGTAGGGGTCCTGCCCGAGTATGACCACCTTTACCTGGTCCAGCGGCGTCGAGTTCAGCGCATTGAAGATCAGCGGCCCTGGCGGGTAGATTTCCTTGCCGGCGGCACGCTCGCTGCGCAGGAACTCGCGCAATTGATGCATGTAGGGCTGGTCGAATTCAGCGCGCAATGCGGCTTTCCAGCTGGGTTCGAGTTTGATGCGATCGTCGTCAGTCATGGGGCCATCCGTAAACAATGGCGCGACACTAGGTAAGCCCTTCCCGCTTGTCAAACGATCCGACCGACGACCGGCATGTTCGGTCAGGCAGGCCATACTTGTGCGATGACTGAGCGAGGTAGTCCATGGCCATTCATTGTGAGGTACTTACCGGCGCCGACGGCGCCCGCATCGGCATCGCCACCCTGGATGCGCCCAAGGCGCTCAATGCCCTGAACCTGCCGATGATCGAGGTGCTGGGCGAACAACTGCACGCCTGGGCTCGCGACCCGGGGGTTTTCTGCGTTCTGCTGCGCGGCAACGGCAGCAAAGCCTTCTGCGCCGGGGGCGATGTGCGGGCGCTGGTGCAGGCCTGCCGTGACCACCCCGGTAGCGTACCGCCCCTGGCCGCCTCCTTCTTTGCCGCAGAGTACCGCCTGGACTATGCCCTGCACACCTACCCCAAGCCGCTGCTGTGCTGGGGCCACGGGCATGTGCTGGGCGGCGGCATGGGGCTGCTGCAGGGTGCCAATGTGCGCATCGTCACACCCAGCAGCCGGTTGGCCATGCCGGAAATCAGCATCGGCCTGTACCCCGACGTGGGTGCCAGCTGGTTCCTCGCCCGGCTGCCGGGCAAACTGGGGTTGTTCCTGGGGCTGACGGGCATGCCAATCAACGCACGCGACGCCCTTGACCTGGGCCTGGCCGACCGTTTTTTTGGCGAGCACCAGCAGGAGGCGCTGATCGACGAACTGCTGCAACTGAACTGGCAGGAGCAGACCGCCTTGCAACTGAACAGCCTGCTCAAGGCCGAACAACACCGCGCCTGCGCCGAGTTGCCCGAAGCCCAGTGGTTACCGCGGCGGCAGGTGATCGATGGGGTGCTCGACGTGGCCGATGCAGCGGCGGCCTGGCGTGCGCTGGAGGGGCTCAAGCACCATGACGACCCACTGCTTGCAGAAGCCGGACAACGGCTGCACGAGGGCTGCCCACTGACCGCGCACCTGGTATGGGAGCAGATCCGCCGGGCGCGGCACCTGTCCTTGGCGCAGGTGTTCCAGATGGAATACAGCATGAGCCTGAATTGCTGCCGTCACCCAGAGTTCAGCGAAGGTGTGCGTGCCCGCTTGCTGGACAAGGACAACCATCCCCGCTGGCACTGGCCGGATGTGGCTCAGGTGCCGGCGGCGGTGGTCGAGGCGCATTTTTCCAAGGCGTGGGAGGGGCGGCATCCCTTGGCGGATCTGGGTTAGCTACAAGAACCTAGCGCTGCCAGTTGCCACCTCGCCCCTGCCCACGTCGGCCATCCCCGCGCCCGCCGTCATTGCGCTGCCCATTGGAGTTCCAGTTGCCATGCTGGTAGCGCTGGCTGCCATCACGATAATCATGCCGGTCGCGATCCTGCCGGTAGTCCTGGCGCTGGCGGTTGCCGTAGTCATTGCGTGGGTTGCCGTGCCACTGGTTCATCCCCGGCTGCGGATACGGCCGGTATTGCGGCGCGGGCGCCGACCGATGGTAATAGCGCGGCGCCGGCTGGTAGTAATAGCGCGGTTGGGGCGTCACGTAGTAGCGGTCATAGCGGTAATACCCTGGCGACACGTAGCGGTCGGTGGAGTAGTAATCCGAACGGTAATAGCCCCCGCTCTCATAGTACGGGGCGCAGGCAGAAGTCATCAGCCCCAGCAGGGCGATCAACAGGATTCGATAGGACATGGCGGCCTCCTGGACCGCTGGAGTGCCCGAACAGCGGCGCTGGCGAGCATCGATGCGTAAAGCGTTCATCGACACTGAATAAGACAGTGAAGCCGACGTGCAGTGCCATTTTTGCAATAATTTGATACAGGTGCGATAACCCTGAAAAACTTGCAGTCATTTGCCGGTCATCTCACTAGAATAAGCGCCCAGGCACACATCACGGGAAGATCATGCCGCTACGTTCCGCTCTGTTCTCGCAGCGTTCGCTGATCTTTACCCTGCTGGTGCTACTGGCCTGCGGCTTCCTCGCCACTTCACTGCTCAGCTACTTCGCCTCGCGCAGCGCCATCCGCGACGGCATCATCAATACCGAATTGCCGCTGACGTCCGACACCGTCTACTCGGAAATCCAGAAGGACCTGATTCGCCCGGTGCTGATCGCCTCGATGATGGCCCAGGACACCTTCCTGCGCGACTGGGTGCTGTCCGGCGAGCAGGATACCGAGCGCATGACACGCTACCTTGGTGAGGTCATGGGCAAGCAGGACACCTTCACGTCGTTTTTCGTGTCTGACCGCACTCTCACCTACTACCAGGCCAAAGGCGTGCTCAAGCGGGTCGAACCCGGCGCCTGGCGCGATGCCTGGTATTTTCGCCTGCGCGACCTCAAGGCCCCCTATGAGATCAACGTCGATCTGGACATGGCCAACCAGGACAGCCTGACCGTGTTCATCAACTACCAGGTACATGACTACCAGCACCGCTTCATCGGTGCCGCTGGCGTGGGGCTGAGCGTGTCGTCGGTGGTCAAGCTGATCGACCAGTATCAACGCCGTTACCAGCGCTCGGTACTGTTCACCGACGCCAAGGGCAAGGTGCTGATGACCGGCTCGGAAGGTGGCCCGCATGGTTTGCGGGTCGGCCAGCCGCTCAGCGAAAACCCCGAACTGAATGACGTACTGGCCGAGCAGCTGGTGCCTGGTGAAGGCAGCCACGAATACCGCGACAGCGACAACCACAGCCACTTCCTCAACGTGCGCCACCTGCCCGAGCTCGACTGGTACCTGTTGGTGGACAAGCGTGAAACCGGCGCCCTCGACCGTATCCGCCACTCCCTGTACCTGAACCTGGCCATCTGCGCGATGATCACCTTGGTGGTGCTGGCGCTGGTGCATGCCATGGTCCGCCGTCACCAGGCCAGCACCGAAGCCCTGGCCACCCTCGACAGCCTCACCGGCCTCCCCAACCGGCGCAGCTTCGACCTGCTCGCCGCCCAGGCCCTGCATGAAGCCCAGCGCGACAGTGGGCCGCTGGTGGCATTGCTGATCGACCTGGACCACTTCAAGGCACTGAACGACACCCACGGCCACCTGGCAGGCGACGAAGTGCTGCGCCAATTCGCCAATGTACTGCAAGGCAGCCTGCGCCAGTCGGATATACTGTGCCGCTGGGGCGGTGAGGAATTCATCGTGCTGCTGCGTGAAGCCGAAGGCCGGCAGGCCATCGAGGTGGCGGAAAAGATCCGCCGCCGCACCGAACAGCTCACCTTCAGCTACGAAGAACAGCCGCTGCGCCTGACCACCAGCATCGGCCTGAGCAGCCTGCAGCCAGGGGATACCCTGCACGCCCTGCTGACCCGCGCCGACCGTGCGCTCTATCGTGCCAAGCAGGCCGGCCGCAACCGCGTCTGCAGTGAAACCCGCCATGAATGACAGCCAACACTGCCCCGCTTGCGGTGCCCTCAACCAATGCAGCCTGGCCGACCCGCGCCGCGCCACCCAGGCCTGCTGGTGCTACAGCGTGACTATCGACCCGGCCGTGCTGCAGGCCCTGCCCGCCGAGTTGCGGGACAAAGCCTGCTTGTGCCCGCGCTGCGCCGCCGTTGAAGAACAACTCCGATCAACCACTTCCCCCTGACCTGTTCCAATGCGCCTCGACCGTTTCCTCGCCAACCTCCCCAGCCACAACCGCCAGCAAGTTCGCCTGATGCTGGCGCAACGCCGTGTGCGGGTAGATGGCCTTGTTGTCAGCGACCCGCTGACCGAGGTACGCGAATTCAGCCGTGTGGAACTCGACGACCAGGTGTTGCAGGCCGGCCGCCCGGCGCGTTACCTGATGCTACACAAACCCGCTGGTTGCGTCAGCGCCACCCAGGATGCGCAGCACCCAACCGTGCTCGACCTGCTGCCCGACGCGCTGCGAGCGGACCTGCACATCGCCGGGCGCCTGGACTTCAACACCACTGGCCTGATGATCCTGACCAACGATGGCCAATGGTCACGGCGCCTGACCCAGCCTGCCACCAAGCTGCCCAAGCACTACCTGGTGGAAACCGAAGACGAGATTGGCGAGCATTATGAGGCCAAGTTCCGCGAAGGCTTCTACTTCGCCTTTGAAGACCTCACCACCCTGCCCGCCCAGTTGGACATCCTTGGCCCGCACCAGGCCCGACTGGCGATCGTCGAAGGGCGTTATCACCAGGTCAAGCGCATGTTCGGGTTCTTCGACAACAAGGTGGTGGGGTTGCACCGGGAGAGCATGGGCGCAATCCGCCTGGACCCTGGTTTGGCGCCCGGGGAGTTTCGTGAGCTGACAGCGGATGAAGTCGCCACTGTCTAGGCTGCCTGTTCCGGCCCAAGGTCGTCATACGACCGCTCAGCGACAAAAGTCACAAATTCTCCCGAACGGCACTTGCAGGATCCCCGACCCACTGCTTGAATCCAAATCGTCAGTCTGCATGTGACTACCAAGTCACGCCCGCAGTCGAAGACACCTTTTGCCGGCTACCCAAGGCCTCGATGCCTTGGGGCACGGCAAATTGCCCCGCCAAAAACAATACCGTCGACGCAAGTGCCAAGGATCGACACAGGGCTCCCCGGTTTTCTCTTCAGGCAAATGCCTACCTGTCATAAAGAACGTGCACCCTAGGTGACGCGAATACCCTTTTTGCGCCAGGAGTCGATGACATGAGGCCAGAAATCGCTGTACTTGATATCCAAGGTCAGTATCGGGTTTACACGGAGTTCTATCGCGCGGATGCGGCCGAGAATACGATCATCCTGATCAATGGCTCGCTTGCCACCACCGCCTCGTTCGCCCAAACGGTACGTAACCTGCACCCGCAGTTCAACGTAGTACTGTTCGACCAGCCGTATGCCGGCAAGTCCAAGCCGCACAACCGTCAGGAACGCCTGATCAGCAAGGAAACCGAGGCGCATATCCTCCTTGAGCTGATCGAGCACTTCCAGGCAGACCACGTGATGTCGTTCTCGTGGGGTGGCGCAAGCACGCTGCTGGCGCTGGCGCACCAGCCGCGTAGCGTGAAGAAGGCCGTGGTGAGTTCGTTCTCGCCGGTGATCAACGAACCGATGCGCGACTACCTGGACCGTGGCTGCCAGTACCTGGCTGCCTGCGACCGGTATCAGGTTGGCAACCTGGTCAACGACACCATCGGCAAACACCTGCCGTCACTGTTCAAGCGCTTCAACTACCGGCACGTCAGCAGCCTGGACAGCCATGAGTACGCGCAGATGCACTTCCACATCAACCAGGTACTGCAACACGACCTGGAGCGAGCGCTGGATGGTGCGCGCAATATCGACATCCCGGTGCTGTTCGTCAACGGCGACCGCGACGAGTACACCACGGTCGAGGATGCCCGGCAGTTCGGCAAACATGTGGGCAGAAGCCAGTTCAGCGTGATCCGCGATGCGGGGCATTTCCTTGACATGGAAAACAAGACCGCCTGCGAAAACACCCGCAGCGTCTTGCTTGGCTTCCTCAAGCCAACCGTGCGTGAGCCTCGTCAACGCTACCAGCAAGTACAACAGGGGCAGCATGCATTGGCCATCTGAGCGCCTCGGCACTCTGTAGCTGATACCCGCAGTTATAGGGTGCCGACAAGCTTTTTTATAACTTGGGCTTCTAATTCGTGGAGGGTTCTGGTAAAACGTGCAGCGCAGACGCGGGTATAGTTTAGTGGCAAAACGAAAGCTTCCCAAGCTTTAGTTGAGGGTTCGATTCCCTCTACCCGCTCCACATCGCATTCCAGCATGGCGTTCCAGCAACGTCATCGCAGTCAAAAGGAGCCTTGGCTCCTTTTTTCGTTTCTCCCCCTCCTCATTGACCTGGCCCATGGCCATTTGCCTGCCGATCCGCTTCAATGCGCAACGGGTGTACACGCGTGCAAGCGAAACGGCTTGAGGCGGATATGCTGAATGGATTCGTGAAACATTTCGAAAGGACAACGCATGTTTCTTTCCCGCTGGCTACCGGGCCTTGCCAACCTGCTGCACTACCGTCGCGAGTGGCTGCATGCCGACCTGCAAGCCGGGCTCTCGGTGGCAGCAATCCAGATCCCGATCGCCATTGCCTATGCGCAAATCGTCGGGCTGCCGCCACAATACGGCCTGTATGCCTGCGTCCTGCCGATGATGGTCTATGCCCTGATCGGCAGCTCGCGCCAACTGATGGTCGGCCCCGACGCCGCCACCTGCGCGATGATCGCAGGTGCCGTGGCACCGCTGGCCATGGGCGACCCGCAGCGCATTGTCGAGCTGTCGGTAATCGTCACAGTGCTGGTTGGCGTGATGCTGATTGCCGCCGGCCTTGCCCGTGCCGGCTTCATCGCCAGCTTTTTCTCGCGGCCGATCCTGATCGGCTACCTCAACGGCATCGGCCTGAGCCTGATCGCCGGGCAATTGTCCAAGGTGGTGGGGTTCAAGATCGAAGGCGACGGTTTCATCCTCAGCCTGATCAACTTCTTCCAGCGCCTGGGCGAAATACACTGGGTAACATTACTTATCGGCCTGGCCGCCCTGAGCCTGCTGATCTGGCTGCCGCGGCGCTACCCGCGCCTGCCCGCAGCACTGATGGTGGTGGCACTGTTCATGCTGCTTGTCGGCCTGTTTGGCCTCGACCGCTTCGGCGTCGCCATCCTCGGCCCGGTACCTGCCGGCATCCCGCAACTGGCCTGGCCCCACAGCAACCTGACGGAAATGAAGAGCCTGCTACGCGACGCCCTGGGTATCGCCACCGTCAGTTTCTGTAGCGCCATGCTCACCGCACGCAGCTTTGCCGCCCGGCACGGCTACGCGATCAACGCCAACCACGAATTTGTCGCCCTGGGCGTGAGCAACCTGGCAGCCGGGGTTTCCCAGGGCTTTGCCATCAGCGGCGCCGACTCACGTACCGCTGTCAATGACATGGTGGGTGGCAAAAGCCAACTGGTGGGCATTATTGCTGCGCTGGTCATTGCCCTGATCCTGCTGTTCTTCACCGCGCCCATGGCGTGGATCCCGCAGGCGGCATTAGGCGCGGTACTGCTGATGGCCGGCTGGGGGCTGATCGACATCAAGTCGCTGGGGCGCATCCGCCGCCTGAGCCGCTTCGAGTTCTGGCTGTGCCTGCTGACCACGGTCGGCGTGCTGGGCCTGGGGGTGCTGCCCGGTATCGTGTTTGCCGTGACCCTGGCGATCCTGCGCCTGCTGTACAGCATCTATCAGCCCACCGATGCCGTGCTGGGCTGGCTGCCAGGCACTGAAGGCCAGGTCGACATCCGCAAATACAAGGACGCGCGTACCGTGCCTGGCCTGGTGGTGTACCGCTTCGACGACGCGATCCTGTTCTTCAACGCCGACTACTTCAAGATGCGCCTGCTCGAAGCAGTGCAAAGCCAGGACCAGCCCAAGGCCATGCTGTTCGATGCCGAAGCAGTCACCAACATCGACGTCAGCGGCATCGCTGCCCTGCGCGAAGTGCGTGACACCTTGGCGGCGCAGGGCATCTTCTTTGCCATCGCACGCGCCCGGGGTACGTTCCTGCGCATGCTGGTGCGCTCGGGTATGGCGCGGGAAATGGAAGACAAGCTGCTGTTCGGCTCGGTGCGTGCGGGCATTCGGGCGTATCGGGTCTGGCGCAACCGGAGCCGCAGTGTGCCGGTTGTCGAGCAGGGCTGAAGAACTGTTTTATTGCCACTGGCCCTATCGCCGGCAAGCCAGCTCCCACAGGATCACCACCGGCCTGAGCCTTGTGCAGTACCTGTGGGAGCTGGCTTGCCGGCGATAGGGCCAGTGCAGGCAACACAATGCCCTTGCATGGACACCAACCCTCGCACACCTTGCATGACATGCTAAAGTCGCCCCCGTTCTCCGCTCCACCCAACGGACCCCAGCATGCCCGCACTTGACGCCACCCTCACCCCCTGGCCAGAACTCGCCGCCCGCCACCCCTGCGACGCCCTGCTGCTGGGCAACGGTGCCAGCCGCGCAGTGTGGAAGCCGTTTGGCTACTTCTCGCTGTTCGAGGAAGCGCAACGCGCGGGCCGCAAGAAAGGCCTGGCGGTCAGCGACCAGGCGCTGTTCAAATCCTTGGGCACAGAGCTGTTCGAGCCTGTGCTCAGCGCCCTCAACACCACCGTGCGCGCCAACGCCGCACTGGCCATCAACTCCACCGCGCCGCTGAACCGCTACTACTCGATCAAGGAAGCGTTGATCCACGCCGTACGCACGGTGCACCTGCCGTGGTCACTGATGCCAGCCACCACGCTGGCAACCCTCAACAAGGCCCTGCGCGGCTACCGCAGCGTCTACACCAGCAACTACGACCTGCTGCTGCCATGGGCTGTGCAACACGCCCCGCAAGGGTTCGCCAAGCTGTTCGACGAGCAGGGCTTCTTCGATGTGCGCCGCACCCGTAGCGAAGGCACCCGGGTGCTGCACCTGCATGGCGGCCTGCACCTGCTCAAGCTGCCCGACGGCACCACTCGCCAACGCAGCGCCGACAACGCCGAGTTGCTCGATGGCTTTGCGGTGAACATCCCGGGGGAGGTGCCGCTGTTCGTCAACGAAGACCGCAGTGACGAAAAACTGCGCGCCATCCGCAACTCGGACTACCTGGGCTGGAGCCTGGGGCAACTGGCAGGGGAGCGCCAGGGGCTATGCCTGTTCGGGCAGCATCTGGACAGCAGCGACCAGCACCTGCTCGACGCCATCCGCCAGGCCCGGCCGCAGCACCTGTCGATTGCCATAAGGCCATTGAGCGAGGCCTCGGTGATCAACCAGAAGCAACACTATATTGATCGGTTCGGGGATCTGGCGGGGACGCAGGTGCATTTCTTTGATGCCAGTACGCATCCGTTGGGGCTGGCAGATTTGGTCATCGAGCCACCAGCCGCTCGACGCTAGCAAGAGCACGCCCCTAGGCTTGATGGGTTGCCGTCACAGCAACCCATCCGCCCGCAGCAACGTCTCCAGGCAATGCTCCTGCACCCCATAAAACGCCTTGAGCTGGCCAATCTTCTCCAGCAACGCCCCGTTGTCCCCCGCCTTCTGCCGCTTCACCGCAAGAATCATCTTGTTCTTGTTGGTGTGTTCCAGCGAGATGAACTCGAACACCTTGGTCTCGTAACCGCAGGCTTCGAGGTACAGCGCGCGCAGGCTGTCGGTCAGCATTTCGGCCTGCTGACCCAGATGCAGGCCGTACTGCAGCATGGGTTGCAGCAGCCCCGGGCTGTGCAGTTGCGGGCGGATCTGCTTGTGGCAGCACGGCGAGCACATGATGATCGCGGCGTTGCAGCGGATGCCTGTATGGATGGCGTAGTCGGTGGCGATGTCACAGGCATGCAAGGCAATCATCACCTCGATGGCCTCCGGCACCACGCTGCGCACGTCACCACACTGGAACTCCAGGCCCGGGTGCTCCAGGCGTGCGGCAGCGGTGTTGCACAGGTCGACCATGTCCTGGCGCAGTTCCACACCTGTCACCTGTGCGTCGCGGCCCAGGCTGTTGCTCAGGTAGTCGTGCATGGCGAAGGTCAGGTAGCCCTTGCCCGAGCCAAAGTCGGCCACCCGCAGCGCCTGCCCTGCCGGCACCGGGGCGCTGGCCAGGGCGTGGTCGAATACCTCGATGAACTTGTTGATCTGCTTCCATTTGCGCGACATCGACGGAATCAACGCACCTTGTGCATCGGTTACGCCCAGGTCACGCAAGAACGGGCGCGACAACTCCAGGTAACGCTTCTTCTCACGGTCATGGCCGTTGCTGGCAGTGACCTCACGCGGTGCCTGCGCGCCGTGACGCTGCAGCATCGGCTTGCCCTTCTTGCTGAACGTCAGCTGCACTTCGCCATCCGCATCGAACAGGTGGGCGTTGCGAAAGCTGTCGGGCAGCAGCTCGGCGACCAGCGCCTGGGCCTGGTCCAGCGACAGGTTGCGGGTGATGTCGCGTGTCTGGTGGCGGTAGACCAGCGACAGGCACGGCTGGCCCTTGACCTGCAGCGGCTTGGCGATGATCCGTTGCAAGGTCTGATCGGCACCGACATGGCGCGCCAGCACCAGTTTGACCAAGGCATCGCCGTGCAGGGCGGCGTTCAGCAGGTCGAGAAACTGAGCGCGCGCATCCGGCGCGGAGGGGGCGGAAATACTGGCGGACATGGAAGAGCGGTGCCTCGGATAGCGGGAAGCGCATTCTACACCCTGCGGCAAGTCCAAGGGTTACGCGTCAGTCGAGAATCACCAACCTGTTTGGCAGCTCATTGCGCGCATGGGTAGGCGGCACGTGCTGGCTAAGCAGCTCGCCACACGCCTCGATACACTCGACAAAGCCCTGCAAGGTCCGGCCCTGGCGCACTTGGTCGGCGAAGCGAGCGCCGATGGCCGCACGGGCCTCGGCATCCAGGCAGTGCTCGATACCCCGATCTACCAGGATCTCCACATGCCGCTCCGCCTCGCTGACGAAAATCAGCACACCCGTGGCACCTGCGGTGCGCTGCAGGTTCTGCTCGCGAAATTGCTGACGGGCCAGCCGTGAAGCACGCCAGCGACGCAGGGCACGGGGGATCAGCCAGCCGGCCAGGCGCGGGTTGCGCAGCAATAGGCACAAGCCGACGAACAGCAGCACATTGGCTACCAGCAAGCCCCGCACGCTGGGCCAACCGAGCAGCCAATGCAACAGGCCCGGCACCGCCAGCGCCAGCACGGCGGCCCACAACAGCGGCCAGTAGGCGTAGTCATCGGCACGGCGGGCCAGCACCGTCACCAGTTCGGCATCGGTGCGCCGTTCGGCACGCGCAATGGCTTCGGCAATCTGCCGTTGATGGTACTCGTCGAAGGGGGTCATGCCGTCGGTCTCTTGAGCGTTCTTATAGTTGTTGTCCCGGCACTCGGGGCTTCATCCGCAGGCGACATATTCAGGCATAATCCGCTGCTGGAAAGTAAGCCTGCGAATCGTACAACAATAGCCGCCTGAAAACTTCGGCCGCGCGCGTATCACCCTGGATACGGCAGAGGCCCCACAACGGAATTGATGATGAAATTGTCTTTGCTGGGCCTGGCCATGGGCCTTGCCAGTCAGGCGGCCCTCGCCGCCCCCAACGCCCCGCCCCTGCAGGACAAGCAGGCGTTCATCGAGCACCTGATCAGCCAGATGACCGAGGCCGAGAAAATCGGCCAGCTGCGCCTGATCAGCATCGGCCCGGAAATGCCCCACGAAAAGATCCGCGAGGAAATCGCCGCTGGCCGCATCGGCGGTACCTTCAATTCGCGCACCGCGCCCGAAAACCGCCCGATGCAGGATGCGGCCATGCGCAGCCGCCTGAAGATCCCGATGTTCTTCGCCTACGACACCATCCATGGCGAGCGCACCATTTTCCCGATCGGCCTGGGCATGGCCGCCACCTGGGACATGGACGCCGTCGCCAAGGTTGGCCGCACTGCAGCCATCGAGGCCTCGGCCGACGCCCTGGACATGACCTTTGCACCGATGGTCGATATCGCCCGCGATCCGCGCTGGGGCCGCACCAGTGAAGGCTTCGGCGAGGACACCTACCTGACCTCCAGAATCGGCCAGGTGATGGTGCGCTCGTTCCAGGGCAGCAGCCCGGCCAACCCCGACAGCATCATGGCCATCGTCAAGCACTTCGCCCTGTATGGTGCAGTGGAAGGCGGGCGCGACTACAACACGGTCGATATGAGCCTGCCGAAAATGTACAACGACTACCTGCCGCCCTACCGTGCCGCGCTCGACGCCGGTGCTGGCGGGGTGATGGTGGCGCTGAATTCGATCAACGGTGTGCCGGCCACCTCCAACACCTGGCTGATGAATGACCTGCTGCGCAAGGAATGGGGCTTCAAAGGCGTGACCATCAGCGACCACGGCGCCATCCAGGAACTGATCCGCCATGGCGTCGCCCGCGACGGCCGTGAAGCCGCCAAGCTGGCGATCAAGGCCGGCATCGACATGAGCATGAACGACACCCTGTACGGCGAAGAGCTGCCAGGCCTGCTGAAGTCCGGCGAAGTGACCCAGCGCGAACTGGACCAGGCGGTACGCGAAGTGCTCGGCGCCAAGTACGACATGGGCCTGTTCAAGGACCCGTACGTGCGCATCGGCAAAGCCGAAACCGACCTGAAAGATTATTACGGCAACGACCGCCTGCACCGCGAAGCTGCGCGTGATGTTGCACGCCGCAGCCTGGTGCTGCTGGAGAACCGCAACCAGACCCTGCCGCTGAAAAAGGCCGGCACCATTGCCCTGGTCGGCCCGCTGGCCGATGCCCCCATCGACATGATGGGCAGCTGGGCCGCTGACGGCAAACCGGTGCATTCGGTGACCGTGCGCGAAGGCCTGCGCCGCGCCGTGGAAGGCAAAGCCAAGCTGGTCTACGCCAAAGGCTCCAACGTCACGGGCGACAAGGCGATCCTCGATTACCTGAACTTCCTCAACTTCGATGCCCCGGAAATCGTCGATGACCCACGCCCGCCTGCGGTGCTGATCGATGAAGCGGTCAAGGCAGCCAGGCAATCTGATGTGGTGGTGGCAGTGGTCGGTGAGTCCCGCGGCATGTCCCACGAGTCGTCGAGCCGTACCACCCTGGAAATCCCGGCCAGCCAGCGCGAGCTCATCAAGGCCCTCAAGGCCACAGGCAAACCGCTGGTACTGGTGCTGATGAACGGCCGGCCGCTGTCGATCAGCTGGGAGCGCGAGCAGGCCGACGCCATCCTCGAAACCTGGTTCGCTGGCACCGAGGGCGGCAACGCCATTGCCGATGTGCTGTTCGGCGACTACAACCCGTCCGGCAAGCTGGCCATCACCTTCCCACGCTCGGTCGGGCAGATCCCGATGTACTACAACCACACCCGCATAGGCCGGCCCTTCACCCCGGGCAAGCCGGGCAACTACACCTCGCAGTACTTCGAAGAGCCCAACGGCCCGCTGTACCCGTTCGGCTACGGGCTGAGCTACAGCAGCTTCGAGCTCTCGGGCCTGCAGCTGTCGAACAAGGACCTCAAGCGCGGCGACACACTGGAGGCCACGGTGACGGTGGCGAACACCGGCAAGGTCGCCGGCGAGACCGTGGTGCAGCTGTACCTGCAGGATGTATCGGCGTCGATGAGCCGCCCGGTCAAGGAACTGAAGAACTTCCAGAAGCTGATGCTCAAGCCAGGCGAGTCTCGCACCTTGACCTTCAGCATCAATGAGGAAGACCTGAAGTTCTACAATGGCCAGCTGCAACGGGTTGCCGAGCCAGGGGAGTTCAATGTCCAGATCGGGCTGGATTCCCAAGCGGTGCAGCAGCAGAGCTTCGAACTGCTGTAACTGAAAGGTCGCCCGTACCGGCCCTTTCGCGGGCAAGCCCGCGAAGGGGCCGGCCCCGATATCCCGATACCGGATCCGCCCCGATGCCCTTTTCCTTTCGCGCCCTGCGTCTGGGGCTGATCACCCTGCTCATCCTGCTGGGTACCGTCCTCAGTGCCGGTTGGGCCATGCACCAGGCCAAGCGCCAAGCCATGGAAGACGACGCCCAGCGTGCCAGCCAGCAGTTGGGCCTGTACGCCAATACCCTGCACACCCTGATTGACCGCTACCGGGCCTTGCCCGCGGTGCTGGCGCTGGACCCGGAGCTGATCGCCGCCCTGCGCGGCCCGGCCAGCGAACAGGTGCAGGACGCCCTGAACCGCAAGCTTGAACGCATCAACGGCGCAGCAAACTCCTCCACCCTCGAGCTGCTTGACCGCACCGGCCTGGCCATCGCCGCCAGCAACTGGCGGCTGCCCAGCAGTTACGTCGGTTCCAACTACGGCTTCAGGCCCTACTTCAAGCAAACCCGCAGCCAGGGCAGTGGCCGCTTCTATGCCGTGGGCGTGACCAGTGGCGTGCCGGGCTACTTCCTTGCCAGCGCGGTGAACGACGAGCATGGCCGCTTCCTCGGTGCCATGGTGGTGAAGCTGGAGTTCCCCGAACTGGAACGCGAGTGGCGTCAGGGCAGCGACATCCTGCTGGTGAGCGACGCCCGTGGCATCACCTTCATCGCCAACCAGGACGGCTGGCGCTATCGCGAACTGCAACCGCTCAGTGGAGCAGACCGTGCCGAGCTCGCGCAAACCCGTCAGTACGACAAGCAGCCACTGGTGCCCCTGCAGCACCAGGCACTGACCCGTTTTGCCGCCAACAGCACCCTCAGCCGCGTGCAAGGCCCGGAAGGCAGTGCCGAGTATTTGTGGGAAAGCCTGCCGCTGGAGGGCGAAGACTGGACCTTGCACCTGCTGCGCAAACCGCAGGTCACTGCCGACGGCCGCAATGCCGCTTTGGGCGCCGCCGCCGTCTGGTTGAGCCTGGTGTTCGCCGCACTGTTCGTCAGCCAGCGGTTGCGCCTGGCTCGCCTGCGCCAGCGCAGCCGCGAAGAGCTCAAGCGCCAGGTCGAGGAGCGCACCCGCGAGCTGCGCACGGCTCAGGAGGGCCTTGTGCAATCAGCCAAGTTGGCGGCGCTCGGGCAGATGTCGGCAGCCATGGCCCACGAAATCAACCAGCCGCTGACCACCCAGCGCATGCAACTGGAAACCCTGCGCCTGCTGCTCGACCATGGCCGCCATGACGAAGCGCGCCAGGCTTTGGAGCCACTGGAGCAGATGCTTACGCGTATGGCCGCGCTCACCAGCCACCTGAAAACCTTTGCCCGCAACAGCCCGGTCGGCCTGCGCGAGCGCCTTGACCTGGCCACCGTGGTCGACCAGGCACTGCACCTGCTGGAAACCCGCATTCGCAGCGAAGAGGTAGAGGTTGCCCTGTACCTGGCGCGCCCGGCCTGGGTACGCGGCGATGCCATTCGCCTGGAGCAAGTGCTGATCAACCTGTTGCGCAATGCCCTCGACGCCATGGCCGACAAGCGTTACAAACGCCTGGAAGTCCGCATCGAACTCGACGGCGAGCAGTGGCGCTTGAGTGTGCTGGATTCGGGTGGCGGTATTGCCGAGGCCAACTTGGCCAAGGTCTTCGACCCGTTCTTTACCACCAAGCCGGTGGGAGAAGGCCTGGGGTTGGGGCTGGCCATTTCCTATGGCATCGTCCACGAGGCCGGTGGCCAGCTGCAAGCCGAAAACCTGCCCGGTGGTGCACGCCTGAGCCTTACCCTGCCCCGTGACCTGGAGCCTGTATGTTGAATTCAGTGATCGTTGTCGATGATGAAGCCAGTATCCGCACTGCGGTCGAGCAATGGCTCAGCCTGTCCGGCTTCAGCGTGCAACTGTTCGCGCGCGCCGAAGAGTGCCTGGCGCACCTGCCACGGCACTTTCCCGGGGTCATCATCAGCGATGTGCGCATGCCGGGTATGGATGGCCTGCAACTGCTCGAACGCCTGCAGGCGGACGATCCCGACTTGCCAGTGATCTTGCTGACCGGCCACGGCGATGTGCCCATGGCAGTGGAAGCCATGCGCACTGGCGCCTACGACTTCCTCGAAAAGCCCTTTACCCCGCAGCACCTGCTGGGCAGCCTGCGTCGGGCCCTGGAGAAGCGCCAACTGGTGCTGGAAAACCGCCGGCTGCACGAACAGGCAGACCTCAAGTCACGCCTGGAAGGCACCCTGCTGGGCATGTCACAGGGCCTGCAACAGCTGCGCCGACAAGTACTGGAACTGGCCAGCCTGCCGGTCAATGTACTGATCCGTGGTGAAACCGGCAGTGGCAAGGAGCGCGTGGCTCGCTGCCTGCACGATTTTGGGCCGCGTGCCAGCAAACCCTTCGTCGCACTCAACTGCGCGGCCATCCCCGAGGCGCTGTTCGAGGCCGAGCTGTTCGGCCATGAAAGCGGTGCTTTTACCGGCGCCCAGGGGAAGCGCATCGGCAAGCTGGAGTATGCCAACGGGGGCACCGTGTTTCTCGACGAAATCGAGAGCATGCCGCTGGCGCAGCAGGCCAAGCTGTTGCGTGTGATTCAGGAGCAGAAGCTTGAGCGCCTGGGTGCCAACCAGAGCATCAGCGTCGACCTGCGTGTCATTGCCGCGACCAAACCCGATCTGCTCGAAGAAGCCCGTGCGGGGCGTTTTCGCGAAGACCTTGCCTATCGCCTGAATGTGGCCGAACTGCGCCTGGCACCGCTGCGTGAGCGGCGTGAAGACATCCCTCTGCTGTTCGAGCACTTTGCCCGTGCAACTGGCGAAAAGCTCGGTCGTGCTGCGCAGGTGCTGTCGAGTGTACAGCTGGCACAGCTGCTGACCCATGACTGGCCGGGCAACGTGCGGGGCTGGCCAATGCGGCAGAACGGCATGCATTGGGGCTGAGTTCGCCGAACATCGAAGCGGCACCTGCCGGGCAGTCGCTGGGCGAACAGATGGAAGCGTTCGAAGCGCAATGCTTGCGCGCGGCGCTGCGCCAGCATGGCGGGGCTATCAACGCGGTGATGGAGGCGTTGCAGCTGCCGCGGCGCACGCTGAACGAGAAGATGCAGCGGCACGGGTTGGTGCGCGAGGAATTTGTCGGGCGCGAATGAGCGGAAAACCGCTTATGGCCAAGAACAAGTAGGCGAAAATCCGCTTATTACCTCAGGATTTTGGGGCTGCCTTGCAGCCCATCGCGACGCAAGGCCGCTCCCACAGGCCGGCTATCATGGGGGGCCTGGGCATGCAGCGCCCTCAAATGAATCACCCCGCACCCATTTGGCACACCTTCTGCAATTGCCTTGGCAAGCTGCGCCACGGCGCGCTCCACAAAAACAACGAGAAGGTATCCCTGATGGATAACGCCACCTCCCTGCCCGCTGGGGCGGCCACTGCGCCTGCCGCAGAAAAAACCACCGCCAGCCGTTTGAAGTCGATCTTCAGCGGGTCCATCGGCAACATGGTCGAATGGTACGACTGGTACGTCTACGCCGCATTCTCGCTGTACTTCGCCAAGGCCTTCTTCCCGGCCGGTGACTCCACCGCACAATTGCTGAACACCGCCGCGATCTTCGCCGTGGGCTTCCTCATGCGCCCGATCGGCGGCTGGCTGATGGGCCTGTACGCCGACCGCAAAGGCCGCAAGGCCGCGCTGATGGCCTCGGTACTGCTGATGTGCGCAGGCTCGCTGGTCATTGCCCTGACCCCGGGCTACGAAACCATCGGCGTTGCCGCACCGGTCCTGCTGGTCATCGCACGTCTGCTGCAAGGCCTGTCGGTGGGTGGCGAGTACGGCACCTCGGCCACTTACCTCAGCGAAATGGCCAGCAAGGAACGCCGTGGCTTCTTCTCCAGCTTCCAGTACGTGACCCTGATCTCCGGCCAGCTCATCGCCCTCGCTGTTCTGATCATCCTGCAGCAGACCCTGACCACCGAGCAGCTGTATGCCTGGGGCTGGCGCGTGCCGTTCGTGATCGGTGCGCTGTGCGCAGTGGTTGCCCTGTACCTGCGTCGCGGCATGGAAGAAACCGCCTCGTTCACCAAGAAGGAAAAGGCCAAGGAAAGCCTGATGCGCACCCTGCTGCGCCACCCCAAGGAGCTGATGACCGTGGTCGGCCTGACCATGGGCGGCACCCTGGCCTTCTACACCTACACCACCTACATGCAGAAGTACCTGGTCAACACCGTGGGCATGAGCATCAGCGACTCAACCACCATATCGGCCGCTACGCTGTTCCTGTTCATGTGCCTACAGCCGGTGATCGGTGGCTTGTCCGACAAGATCGGCCGACGCCCGATCCTGATTGCCTTCGGTGTGCTCGGCACGCTGTTCACCGTACCGATCCTCAGCACCCTGCACACCATCCAGACCTGGTGGGGCGCGTTCTTCCTGATCATGGCGGCGCTGATCATCGTCAGCGGCTACACCTCGATCAACGCCGTGGTCAAGGCAGAGCTGTTCCCAACGGAAATCCGCGCCTTGGGCGTGGGCCTGCCATACGCCCTGACCGTGTCGATCTTCGGCGGCACCGCCGAGTACGTGGCCCTGTGGTTCAAGAGCGCTGGCATGGAGAGCGGCTTCTACTGGTACGTCACCGCCTGTATCGCCTGTTCACTGCTGGTCTACGCGACCATGAAGGACACCAAGCAGCACTCGCGGATTACGACTGATTGACGCTGTCCGGGCAATATTGAAAGGGGCGCTCCATTGCATGGGGCGCCCCTTTTTCATGACGCTCGACAACCTGTGAGCCGAATAGCGCTATTATTCGGCTCACTCAATGAGCCGAATAGCCGGCTTATTCGGCTCACAGGATGGATCGGCACAATCATGAACAGCGCTTTGTGGATCTGGCAGCAGCCTGCCTGGCCCCAATTCACATGGCAAAACGAAGCCATCTCCCCACTCCTGCGCAACTGCATCGACATGCAAGGGCGTCTGCTGGGCAAGATCGGTAGTGTCGATGAGCTCAGCGAGTGCAAGAACATTCTGGATACGCTGCTGCAAAACATCGTCACCTCCTCGGCAATCGAAGGTGAACAGTTGAATGTGGGCTCAGTCCGCTCTTCTCTCGCCCGCCGGCTAGGCATGGAAGAGCAGGGAGCTACCAGTGCCCGCAGTGAAGGGCTGGCGGAACTGATGCTGGATGCAACACTAGGGTTTGACCGACCGCTGACCCTGCAGCGTCTGTTCACTTGGCACCAGTGGCTATTCCCGTTGGAGCAAGGCACCTTGAGCAAGGCGGTGCTGGTCGGCCAGTTACGTGATGAAGTGCCCATGCAGGTGATCTCTGGTCGCCTGGACAAGCCCACCGTGCATTTCCAGGCACCACCGCGCGATGGTCTTGAAAAACAGCTCACGGCGTTTCTCGACTGGTTTGCCAATAGCCTAGATATCGCCGAGCTGGATCCGCTACTACGCGCCGGTATTGCCCACTTCTGGTTTGTCACGCTGCATCCGTTTGACGATGGCAATGGTCGACTGACCCGGGCAATCACCGACCTGGCGCTGGCTCAAGGTGAGCGCCAGGCCATTCGCTTCTATGCCATGTCCGCCAGCATCCTCGAAGACAGGGCTGGCTATTACCAGGTCCTGGAGAGCAGCCAGAAAGGCGACCTGGATATCACCCGCTGGTTGTCCTGGTTCCTTGCCACGTTGCTGCGCAGCTTCGAGCAGGCACTGGCAAACATTGACCGGATACTGGCCAAGGCCAGGTTCTGGCAGGCGCATCGCGCAGACGGCTTGCTACCTGAACAGGTCAAGGTGCTCAACAGGTTGCTTGATGGCGGCCCCCGCGGTTTCGAGGAAGGCATCAGCGCCACGCAGTACCAGGCAGTGGCAAAGGTTTCCAAGGCCACTGCGACCCGCCACCTTACCGACCTGCTCGACAAGGCTTGCCTGGTTCGCCTGCCAGGCGGGGGCCGCAGTACCCGCTATCGCATCAACACTCAGGACATCTCCAACGCCTGACGCGGCTCACGTCGCTGGTACCAGCTGGCCATCAGCACCAGTACCAGCAGCACCCCGCCCAGCACTGCCGACGAACCGATTGTGCCGAAGTCCAGGCCGCCCTTTTCATAAGGTTTGGTAAGGAAGTCGCCCAAGGTGGCGCCAAACGGGCGGGTGAGTACGAACGCCACCCAGAACAACACCACGCCAGGGATGCGCGTCCAGTAACGGGCGACTACCACCAATGCGATGGCGCTGCCGATCAGCAGCGCGCCGCCGGCAAAACCAAGCCCCGAATCATCGGCCAGGTAATCGCCCAAGGCGGTGCCAAGCGTGTTGGAAAACAGGATCGCCACCCAGTAGAACAACTCGCCCGAGCGATTCTTGATGCGGGTGACATCCAGTGGGTTGCCGCTCAGGCGCCAGACCAGGAAGGTCAGCAGCAGGATACCAATGAGCAGGGCCGAACCCGTGGCGTAACCCAGGCCAAGGGTGCGGTCCATGAAGTCGGACATGGTGGTGCCAGCGGTACTGGTGGAGAGGATCACCAGCCAATACAACATCGGGTGGTAGCGGCGCGAGTAGAGCTGGCCGAGCAAGGTCAGCAGGAACACGCTGATCAGCATCAACGAGCTGAGTGCATAGCCGATATTCAGCGTCATCGACAGCAGGTCGCCTGCCGTTTCGCCAAGGGTGGTAGCGCAGATCTTCATGACCCAGAAGGCCAGGGTGATTTGCGGGAGTTTGTTCATTGTTGTGCCGCTCCAGTTTGAGATGCGGCGATGGTGCTGAGCAACGTCTGAAAAATCGGTTGGTGATGTATGAAAAAAGCGTTGATCGGACTTTGAAACAAGATATTTCGTTCTTAACGCCCCATTAATTCCCGCCCCTCAAGCTGCAATGGCTGACAAAACGAAGAGGCAAGGGCTTGCGGCTACTGAGTGACACCGCTGCCTGACTCACGCGAAGTCTGCCTCAACACATCGATTTATTCGATTTTTAAACGCTATTATTTGCGCTTTTTAATCAAATTAATCGGCGTAGGATTAAACCCATAGAAACAAATAACCCCTCGAACCCCGGAGCAACGACCATGAAAAACAAACTGATCCTCACCCTGGCCCTCTCGGTTTTCGCAGCTGGCGCCTTCGCCGAAGATGGCTTCGACCGTACCAATGCTCACACCTTTGCTGCGGCTCAAACCCAGTCCGCCAACTATGCTGAAGACGGCTTTGACCGCACGGGTGGCCAACGTTTCACTGAAGACGGTTTCGACCGCACCGGTGGCCAACGCTTCGCCGAAGACGGTTTCGACCGCACCGGTGGCCAACGTTTCGCCGAAGACGGCTTCGACCGCACCGGTGGCCAACGTTTCGCCGAAGACGGCTTCGACCGCACCAATGCTCACCGCATCAGCTGATACCTGATGCGAGCAACCAGCCCGGCTTCGGCCGGGCTTGATCATTTGCAGGCGAGCACAGGCTTGGCACACTAGGCACCTTGTCCACCAGGAGGTAGGGCCAACAAGCCCAGCACAGATGTATTACTACGAACCTGCCAAAGGCCACGGCCTGCCCCACGACCCGTTCAACGCCATCGTCGGCCCCCGCCCTATCGGCTGGATTTCCTCGCAAGACCGCGAAGGCCGCCTGAACCTGGCGCCCTACAGCTTCTTCAACGCCTTCAACTACATCCCGCCAATCATCGGTTTCTGCAGCGTCGGGCGCAAAGACAGCCTGAACAACATCGAGCAGACCGGCGAATTCGTCTGGAACCTGGCCACCCGGCCACTGGCCGAGCAGATGAACCAGAGCGCGCGCCGGTTGCCGCCGAGGTGAGCGAGTTTGAATTGAGCGGCCTCACCGCCACGCCATCGAGCATCGTCAGCGTGCCCCGCGTAGGCGAAACCCCGGTGGCGTTCGAGTGCAAGGTCAGCCAGATTGTCCAGCTCAAGCGGGCCGACCAGGCATTGGTGCCCAGCTGGCTGATCCTCGGTGAAGTGGTGGCGGCGCACATTGCCGAGCACCTGCTGAAGAACGGCATCTACGATACCGCTGCCGCCGAGCCGATCCTGCGTGGCGGTGGCCCGGCGGACTACTTCGAACTGGGCAACCTGTTCAAGATGGCCCGCCCGCCGGCCTGATCACCAGATCGGCTCACCCTCTTCGCTGACGCCTTGCAGGCGTTGCAGCTCGGCCGTGGCCGCTTCGTCGGCAGCCACGGAGCCCTTGAACACCTGCCCGTCAAGGACCTTGTGAAAGCGCGGCGCGCCGCCCATGCTCAGGGCCTTGACCGCAATGGCCGCGTTGTAGCCGCCACCTTCCACCGGCACCATCGCCGATACTGCTTCGAAATGAGTGAATTCCCTACGTGCCATGTTGCTACCCGTTTGGTTGATCATGGGGCGGCATTTTACTCTATTTGCCTGTACCGGCCCTATCGCCGGCAAGCCAGCTCCCACAGGTACTGCAGCGCTCTCAAGGCCCGCGCTCAATCGAAGGTATGCAAGTCCAGGCTGCTGACCACCTGTGCCTGCACCAGTTCGCCAAACACGTCCAGGGTCGGCGAAGCAAAGTAGCCGCTCATCGCCTGCTGATCCTGCCAGCTGCCACTGAGCAACCACAGGTCCGCATCGGCCTGCGAACGCTGCACTGTGAAACTCAGGCAGCCCGGTGCACGCAGCGAGGGCTCGAGCAGGTCGCGCAGGCGCGCGCCCAGCTCAGCCGAGCGCCCGCTGCTGGCACGGATGAAAGCAAGATGGGTGACCGGTTGTTTTAAGGTCATTGCACAATCTCCTTGAAGCAGGCGGACAGAAAAGCCAGGCTGCCAAGGTTAGGGGCTCACCCGCGCGGCGCGTTAGGCCATTACTGCTGACCGATTGCCTGATCCTGCAGCGCGGCAGGATCAGGCAATCGACGTGCAGCTTTCGACTAGCGCCTGTCTTTGCCCAAACCTATGCTGCGTCGGTCAGTAGAGGAAAGCCATCATGACCACCGCCACGTCGATCGACCCGCTCCTGGAACAGCAGCGCCTGGAACTGGCCGAGCTGATCCGTCGCCACGCCGGCGAACCCCATGGCCCGGCATCGGCCATCGATGACCTGTACCTGGTGCGCTACACCGAGAACGTGCGCTCGGTGCCGACCTTGGCACAACCTGCGTTGTGCATCCTCGCTCAGGGCAGCAAAACCCTGTTCCTCGGTGACGAGCAGTACGCTTACGACCCGCTGCACTACATGGTGGTGTCGGTAACCTTGCCGCTGAGCGGCGTGAAGCTCGACGCCAGCCCGGAGAACCCCAGCCTGGGCCTGCGTATGGACCTGGACCCGGCCGAGATCAGCCAGCTGATCGCCGAAAGCGGGCCGATGCTGGTACCCAACCGGCCTTCGGGCCGTGGCTTGTACGTGGAAAGGACTGATGCAGCATTGCTCGACGCCTTGCTGCGGCTGCTGCGGCTGCTGGACACCCCGCGTGACATCACCATGCTCGCGCCGCTGTTTCGCCGGGAGATTCTCTATCGCCTGTTGCGTGGGCCGCAGGGTTGCCGGCTGTATGAAATAGCCTTGGCCAACAGCCAGACCCACCGGGTTTGCCAGGCCATTACCTGGCTGAACAACAACTACCAGCAGCCGCTGCGCATCGAGGACCTGGCCCGTGAGGTCAACCTCAGCACCTCGACCTTGCACCATCGTTTCAAGGCGGTGACCTCGATGAGCCCGTTGCAGTACCAGAAGCAGTTACGCCTGCAGGAGGCGCGGCGGTTGATGCTCAACGACGGGCTAGAGGCAGCGGTGGCGGCCTATCGGGTGGGGTATGAAAGCCCTTCTCAGTTCAGCCGTGAATACAGCCGGCTGTATGGCGCGCCGCCGATTCGGGATGTGGCCAGATTGAGAGCCACTGCTGGCTGAACTTCTTGGTGCCTGTACCGGCCTCTTCGCGGGCGAGCCCGCGAAGAGGCCGGTACAGGCAATAACCTTACTTCAACCCGACACTGTTTCCTGCCACTGATTCTGGTCAACCTGAATCAAGGTCGGCCCCTTGCGCTCCACCGCCTGCCCCAGCGCCGCCTGCAACTGCGCCACATCCGCCACATGCTCCGCCGCAGCCCCTAGCGCCCGCGCCACGCCGATGAAG
Organism: Pseudomonas sp. MM223; assembly: GCA_947090765.1. Lineage (NCBI taxonomy): Bacteria > Pseudomonadati > Pseudomonadota > Gammaproteobacteria > Pseudomonadales > Pseudomonadaceae > Pseudomonas > Pseudomonas sp. MM223. The sequence continues at coordinate 5,503,960 of OX352322.1, forward strand.
TCAGGGGTATGGATGTCTACCCCGACCGGTTCGATCGCCCGGTTGACCATGTACTTCTTGATTTCCTCGTACCCCTGGTTATTCCACAGCAGTACGATCAGCGGCACCTGCGCCTCCACCGCGCTGGCCAGCTCTGGCAGGGTGAACTGCAAACCGCCGTCCCCAATCAGGCACACTGCCGGCGCACGTTCGTCGGCCTGCTCGGCACTGCCCAACCAAGCCCCCATGGCCGCAGGCAGGGCGTAACCCAAGGTGCCATAGCCGGTCGACGCGTTGAACCAACGGCGCGGCTGGTCCATGTCCAGGGTCAGGTTGCCGGTGTACACCGGCTGGGTCGAATCGCCCACCAGCACGGCATTGGGCAGTCGCTCGAGGATCGCGTTCAACAAACGCGTCTGGCTGAGGGTTGGCTGGTCCCAACCTGCCGCCAGTGCCTGGCGCAGGCTGGACACGCGAGCCACACCCCAGGTGCTTTCGCACACAGGTTGCGGCTGGGCTTGCAAGGCACCCAACAAGGCTTCGACGGCCAACTCGGCATCGGCTACCAGCGCCAGCTCCGGCAGGTAGTTACGCATGGTCTGGTCCGGGTCGATGTCGATGCGCAGCAGGCTGCCCGGGATCTCGAAACCACCCTTGAAGGTCACGTCATAATCGGTTTCGGCCAATTCTGTACCGATTGCCAACACCACATCGGCCTCAGCCACCAACGCCCGTGTAGCCGGCAGCGACTGGGTCGAACCGATTTGCAGCGGGTGGCTGGCCGGCAGCAAACCCTTGGCATTGATGGTCAGCGCCACCGGGGCCTGAAGGTGTTCGGCCAGGCGCGCCAGCGCAGCACCCGCAGCCAACGCACCACCGCCCGCCAGGATCAACGGCCGCTTGGCGCCTGCCAGTCGCTCGGCCATCTGTACCACGGCCTGCGGCGCTGCCCCTGCCCGGCTGCCACGCACCGGGCGGCCCGGCAGCAGGAAGTCGGCCGGTTCAACCAGCACGTCCAGCGGGATTTCGATGTGCACCGGGCGCGGCCGGGCGCTTTCGAACACGGCAAATGCCCGCGCCAGTACCTGCGGCAGGTCGGCAGCACTCATCAAGGTGTGGGAAAACGCGGCCACACCCGACACCAGCGCCGCCTGGTTGGGCAACTCGTGCAGCTTGCCGCGGCCACCGCCCAGCTGGTCACGGGACTGCACGCTGGAAATCACCAGCATCGGGATCGAGTCGGCATAGGCCTGGCCCATGGCCGTGGTGATGTTGGTCATGCCCGGGCCGGTAATGATGAAGCACACCCCGGGTTTGCCACGGGTGCGCGCATAGCCGTCAGCCATGAACCCGGCCCCCTGCTCGTGGCGCGGGGTGATGTGGCGAATGGACGAGCCCGCCAGGCCACGGTAGAGCTCCACGGTATGTACACCGGGAATGCCGAAGACATGGTCAACGCCATAGCCTTCAAGGAGATTGACCAGTACTTCGCCGCAGGTTGCCATCGGGTTTCACCATGAATCTTGTTGAATTGTGCCCTTATTGGACCCAAGCCACGGCTATCGCCACAATGCAAAAAAACACATACTAGCCATGTCCTGTCATCATGGCTCAGCGCGATGAAACGCCTCCCGCCCCTGCCCGCCCTGCATACCTTCTTGGTCACAGCCCAGCACTGCAACTTCACCCGTGCAGGGCAACAGCTGCACATCACCCAAGGCGCCGTCAGCCGACAGATTGCCGCCCTTGAAGAGCATCTGGGTTATGCCCTGTTCCAGCGCCAGGCCCGCGGCCTGAGCCTGACCCGAGAAGGCCAGGACTGGCTGCCACGGGTGCAGCAGGTGTTCGCGCTGATCGAGCAAGGCGTGCGAGAAGTGGGTGGGCGCAGCACGACCTTGCAGCTCAAGGCCCCCACCTGCGTGATGCGCTGGCTGTTACCGCGCCTGATGGAATGGCAGGCACTGCGCCCGGATGTGCCGGTGGAATTGACCACCACGGTGCAGCATGGGGTGGATTTTCGTCGCGAGGGCTTTGATGCGGCGGTGGTCTATGGCGATGCGCCCAACCACGGGCTGCATGTACGCAAACTGTTCGATGAACAACTTACGCCAGTGTGCGCACCTTCGCTGCGTGAGGGACCGATACCCTTGCAGCAGGTGGAAGACCTGGCGCGGCATATGCTGCTGCACCCCTCGCGGGATGAACATGATTGGCGGTTGTGGTTGCAGGCCGCTGGGGCGACGCTGGCGACTCATGGGCCGAAACAGCATTTCGAGACGCTGGACATGGCGATGGCCATGGCCTCGCAGGGCACGGGCGTAGCCATTGGTGACTGGTCGCTGATTGGTGATGACTTGCGCGGCGGGCGGCTGTGCATGCCGTTTGCGCTCAAGGTGGTGACAGGGAAAGGGTATTACCTGGTGAGCCAGGCCAAGAGCTTGGCGCCGGGGCTGGTGGAATTACTGGACTGGCTGGAGGGTCAAGCCAGCCAGTGAGGGCCTTGTGGGAGCGGCCTTGTGTCGCGAAAGGGCCGCAAAGCGGCCCCCAAAATTTGTGCGGCGACGCTGAAATACTGGGGGCGCTTTGCGCCCCTTTCGCGACACAAGGCCGCTCCCACAAAGAGCCGTGCAGGCGACTCAGTAGCCGACTGTGAACCGCTGGCGCGAATGCGCGGGTTTTTCCAGTTCGTCGAGCATGGCAATCGCATAGTCGGCAAAGGTGATCCAGCTTTTGCCATCCTTACCAATCAGCAGATGATCCTTGCCCAACGTATAACGCTCGCTGCGCTCACCTTCAACAAACTCCGCCGACGGCGAGAGGAAGGTCCAGTCGAGGTTTGGCTCACGCTGCAACGCCTCCAGGAAACGCACCCCGGCAGTGGCCTCGGCCTTGTAGGCTTCCGGGAAGTCCGGGCTGTCGATCACCCGGTGCCCCGACGGCAACAACAGGCTGCCGGCACCACCTACCACCAGCAGGCGCTTGACCCCGGCGCGCTTGACGGGCCCGATGATCGCCTGCGGCTCGATGGTCGAGAAATGCGCCGCGCTCAACACGGCGTCCACACCCGTTACCGCCGCTTGCAGGGCCGCACTGTCCTTGGCATCCAGCGCCTTGACGGTGACCCCTTCACGGCCTTGCAATTGCGAAGGGTCGCGGGCGATGGCCAATACACTGTGGCCACGGCGCAACGCTTCTTCCAACAACTGGCTGCCAGCGCGGCCAGTGGCACCGATGATTGCGATCTTGCTCATGGGGAATACTCTCCATCAATTGAACGGAATTACCACTTCATCTCGCCCTTGGCGACCTTGGCCCCAAGCTCCAGCGAGCTTTCATCGGCCAGGCCCGGGTAACGCTTCTTCATGGCCTTGATCAGCGCATTGGCGTCTTTCGCCTTGGCGGTTTCACTATCGAAATCACGAATGTAATTTGCCGTGAAGCGCACAGCCTGCAGTGAGCGGCTGCTGTCTCCCAGGTAATGCCCAGGGATGACCGTGCGTGGCCCCAGCGCTTCGATGTGCGCCAAGGTGCCAAGCCAGTCGGCATGGGACTTGGCCGATTGAGTATCGGCCATCCACACATGAATGTTTTCGGACACCACCACGCCACCGACCACCGCCTTGATTGACGGGATCCACACAAAGCTGCGGTCTGGCTGCGGGCCGTCCAGGCCCACCACGTCGAGGGCTTGCCCTTCCAGCGTCAGGCGCTGGCCTTCGAGCACCTGCGGCAGCACCAGCCGCGCCGGTTTGTCTGCCCCCATCTGCGGTCCCCAGTAGGCCAGCTTGGCGTCCATGGTCTGGCGAATATGCGCAACCGTGGCGGCAGAGGCCAGCACCTTGGCGTCGGGGAAGGCTTGGGTCAGGGTGTCCAGGCCAAAGTAATAGTCCGGGTCGCCGTGGCTGATGTAGATGGTAGTCAGGTGCTTGCCACCCGCCTGCAGGCGCTGCACCAATTGCTGGGCCTGGGCCTTGCCGAACTGGGCATCGACCAGCACGGCATCGTGCTCACCACTGACAATCACCGAGCTGACCGGGAAAATGGCCGCGTGCCCGGGGTTGTATACGTCCAGCTGCAACGGATCGGCGGCCAGCGCCGGGCCGGCCAGGGTGACGCAGGCCAGCAGCAGGCCACGCAGAGGGGTGAACAGAGACATGGGCAAGGCCTTCAGTTGAACAATGCCCGACAGCTTAGTTGCCCGATCCGTGACAAAAAATGCCATGCTTGAACATAGTTTGTTTCTGAAACCGGGCAAATCATGGACCGTCTCAACGCCATGCGCGTTTTCGTCACCGTCGTCGATCTGGGCAGCCAGTCGGCAGCGGCAGATCACCTGCAGTTGTCTCGCCCGGTGGTGTCACGTTACCTGGCCGAGCTGGAAGACTGGGTTGGCGCGCGGCTGATGCAACGCACCACTCGCAAACTCAGCCTTACCGCCGCCGGCCAGGAAACCCTGCCCCGCTGCCGGCAACTGTTGGAACTGGCCAGCGACCTGCAGGCTGCTGTGCAGCAGCCGGATGACGCACCCAAAGGTGCCCTGCGCATCAGCGTCAGCACCTCTTTCGGCCAGGCGCAGTTGGTGGACGCGGTGGCTGCATACGTAAGGCGCTTCCCTGGGGTGAAGGTGGAGCTGCAGATGCTCGATCGCACCGTCAATCTGGTGGATGAGCGCATCGACCTGGCCATCCGCACCAGCAACGAGCTGGACCCCAACCTGATCGCCCGGCGCCTGAGCGTGTGCCGTTCAGTGGTGTGCGCGGCCCCCGCGTACCTGCGCGAGCACGGCACGCCGCAAAGGGTCGAGGACCTCAGCCGGCACAACTGCCTGACCCATGCCTACTTCGGCCACAGCCTGTGGCACTTCGAGGTAGCCGGCCAGCAGGTCGCCGTGCCGGTGGCGGGAAACATCAGTGCCAACGAAGCCATGACACTGCAAAAGGCGGCGCTGGCCGGCGCTGGCATTGCCATGCTGCCGACCTACCAGACCGCCGACGCCCTGCGCAGGGGCGAACTGGTGCGCCTGCTACCCGAAGCCCAGCCGCGCGAACTGAACCTTAACGCCGTATACACCTCGCGCAAACACATGCCGGCGACCTTGCGCAGCATGCTGGACTTTCTGGTACAGCGGTTCAAGGACGAACCGGAGTGGGATCGGGACCTGTGACGCTGGAATTGGCCTAAGCTGGAGGTATCACCTATCGCTGTAACAGGAGGTGAATACCATGGGCATCAAATCCAGAAGAGTCGCCCTTGTCATGGCCCTGACTGCCGTCGCAGGGCTGTATGGCTCTGCTTGCTGGCGCGCCGAGTTGCTACGCAGCCAACCCAGCGCCGCAGCCAGCTGCGAGCAGGCACATTGCGTGCCTCACACTGCAACCTTGAGCGCCGTCCGTTGAGTTGACGGCGCCCTGCCGGTCACTCTTCGACGCTCATGTATTCCTTGGCCCAGCGGATGTAATCCTCGGGCTGGGTATAGGTGTGCGAGAGTTCGGTGGCGTTCAGGTTCTCCGACTTGTTCTGCTTGCCACGCTGCAAGCGCAAGCAATCGTAAGTGGCCTTGATCGCGGCGAAATAAGCGCCATGGCCATCGACTGCGATACGCACGCCCAGACGCGCCAGGCGTTCATCGTCATGCAGGTTGGGGTTGCCATAGGTGACCAGCATCAGTGGCACCGTCAGGTGCTCGGCAATCTGCTCAAGCTGCTCGAAGTCCTTCACGCCTACCATGCAGATGCCATCGGCACCGGCCTTCTGGTAGCTCTGGGTACGCACGATGATTTCTTCGGTGGTAAGCACGCCAGCGTTGGTGCGGGCAATGATCGACAAGGACGAATCGACCCGCGCCTCCAAGGCCGCACGAATCTTGCCGACACCCTCTTCAACCGGGATCAGGTCGGTGGACTTGCGCCCGAACTGGGCGGGCAGAAGGGTGTCCTCGATGGTGAGCCCGGCCACGCCGGCGCGCTCCAGCTCGATCACCGTGCGCATCACGTTCAGCGCGTTGCCATAGCCGTGGTCGGCATCAGCCAGGACGGGCAGTTGCGCTACCCGGCCAATACGGGTGGCTTGCTCGACGAACTCGCTGAGGGTAATCAGGGCGAAGTCCGGCGCGGCCAGTACCTGCAACGAAGCGACGGAACCGCCCAGGATGCCGACCTCGAAGCCCAGGTCTGCGGCAATGCGTGCAGACATCGGGTCGAACACCGATGCCGTGTGGTAACAGGAACCTGAAGCGAGCAGTTCGCGGAAGGCAAAACGCAGATCTTGATGGGAAGCCTTGGGCATGATCACTCCGCAAATAAGTTGAAATTTGAACGGTAACTACCGACCCCTGTAATCGGGTCTACCTGACCTGTTCCAACCGTCGCCATCTGGGCGGTCATGCTCGACATGCAGGCAGAGGAATAAAAGGTGTGGGAGACAGCGGCATGAAAAACCTGCGGCATATTGTTGCACCAACCTGGTGCAAGCCGCGGATTTCAGCCTCTGTGGCATACCAACGATATCACGCGGCCATGCAGCACTGGATGAATGCGCCAATGCCGATTCGGCATAGGGGATGCAGATAGTACATAGGAAGCTACCTAACTCAGGTTACAATCCGGCGTGCCCGTGAACAGGCCGACACAGACAAACAAGGTATTCCCGTGACCGCCGCCCTGCCCCCCACTACCCTGCGCAACGTGCTCACCGCCCTGATGCTGGCGATCTTCCTCGGCGCACTGGACCAGACCATCGTCGCGGTCTCACTGCCCGCGATCTCGGCACAGTTCAACGATGTTGGCCTGCTGGCGTGGGTCATCTCCGGTTACATGGTGGCAATGACCGTGGCCGTGCCGATTTACGGCAAGCTGGGTGATCTGTACGGGCGGCGGCGGATGATCCTGACCGGCATCAGCCTGTTCACCCTGGCCTCGATCGTCTGCGCCCTGGCCCAGGACATGCAACAACTGGTGCTTGCCCGCGTACTTCAGGGCATTGGCGCGGGCGGCATGGTCTCGGTCAGCCAGGCAATTATTGGCGACTTCGTGCCCCCGCGTGAACGCGGCCGCTACCAGGGCTATTTCAGCAGTATGTATGCAGTGGCGAGTGTCGCCGGGCCAGTGCTGGGGGGGTGGTTGACCGAGTACCTGTCCTGGCGCTGGGTGTTCTGGATCAACCTGCCGCTGGGGCTGGTTGCCTTGTGGGCGATCCACCGGGCCCTCGGCGGCATGCCGGTGCAGCGCCGCGAGGCGCAGGTGGACTACCTCGGTGCCGTGCTGCTGATCCTCGGCCTGGGAAGCCTGTTATTGGGCATCACCCTGGTCGGCCAGGGCCACGCCTGGGTCGACCCGGCCGTACTGACCCTGTTCGCCTGTGCCGTGCTGGGCCTGGCGTTGTTCATCGTTCATGAACGCCGCTGCCCAGAGCCGCTGCTGCCCTTGGGCCTGTTCGGCAACCGAGTGGCGGTGCTGTGCTGGGGTGTAATCTTTTTCGCAAGCTTCCAGTCGATTTCCCTGACCATGCTCATGCCATTGCGCTATCAGGGCATCACCGGCGCAGGGGCCGACAGCGCCGCCCTGCACCTTCTGCCACTGGCAATGGGGCTGCCCCTGGGTGCTTTTACCGGCGGGCGCATGACCAGCCGGACCGGGCGCTACAAACCGCAGATCCTGGCCGGTGCACTGCTGATGCCAGTGGCGATTTTCGCCATGGCGTTGACCCCGCCTCAATCTGGTTGGCTCAGTGCATTGTTCATGCTGCTGACCGGCATTGCCTGCGGGTTGCAGTTCCCGACATCGCTGGTAGGCACGCAAAGCGCGGTGGACAGCAAGGATATTGGTGTGGCCACGAGCACCACCAACCTGTTCCGTTCGCTGGGCGGGGCCATGGGCGTGGCCTGCATGTCCAGCCTGTTGTTGGCACTGCTGCACCAGGGTGGGTTCGAAATGTTGGGCAACCCTTTACTGGGGAGCCTAAAGGCCGGTGAAGTGGACCTGGTCACGCAAGGGCGCCTGCTTGAGACGTTCCGGCATTTGCTGATGGGGAGTGCACTGATTGCGGTGCTCGGGCTTGTAGCGGCAGTGGCGCTGCCCGACCGGCAACTGCGCGGGCGCTGAGCGTTCGGGGCCGCCCGGCGGCCCCGGCTTTAATTTCCCCTTAATACAAAGAGGAAACACTCCCTCACAATCCTTAACAAAGTGTCATTTGCGCAGAGCCGGGCTCAAGCGCAGCATATCCAGCCCGGTGTCGACCCATTTTTCGACATCGCCCGACAGGTCGACACTGTCAGGCAGCAACAGCCAGCGCCCGATCAGGCCATCGACATAGGCAAACATGGCCACCGCTGCGCGCTCGACATCCAGCGCCTCAGGCAACTGGCCCCGGCGAACTGCATTGGCCAACGCCAGAGTAATGCCCTTGTGGCAATCCAGCACTGCGCCCTGGCGCTGCTGGCGAATTTCACACATGTCATCGGTGAACTCGCACTTGTGATGCAGAATTTCATTGATACGCCGGGTTCGGGCATCGAGCACCAGCTCGTTGAACACCTGCAACAGCAGCTTGCGCATGCAGCCAAGCGGGTCGACTTCGTCCTCGCTTTCACTCGCCCGCGCCAAGTGGTCATGGGTTTCGTGCAGGCTGTCGAGCAGCGCCTGCACCAGCTCCGCCTTGTTATTGAAGTGCCAGTAGATCGCCCCCCGCGTCACACCCGCCAGTTCGGCGATGTCGGCCAGGGTGGTTCGCGCAACCCCGCGCTTGTAGAAGGCCTTTTCCGCCGCCTCGATGATCTGGGCGCGGGTTTCCTGGGCTTCTTCTTTGGTTCGACGGACCATGGCAGTACAACCTCATCTGGCCCGAACGCACGGCGCGCACGGGGAACGCTCCGGGGGCACCTCTGCAGGGTGCCTCGCGGATAAGCTAATCAAGGACTGTGGCAGTACCCAAGTACAACCCAGCGGTATTTACAAACAACCATGAATGTAAGTATATTCCTTAGCAAGCTATTTATCCACTCGATAGCAATTTTTCCAGATCAAGACTCTTCCACTACTCTTGAGCGTTTCCTGCTCCAGCGCCCCGAGGATCCTCATGCAATTCAAGCCAGCCGTTACCGCTCTGGTTTCCGCCGTCGCCCTGGCAACCCTGCTCAGTGGCTGCAAGAAAGAAGAAGCAGCGCCTGCGGCGCAGGCTCCTCAGGTCGGCGTAGTAACCCTTCAGCCGCAAGCCTTCACCCTGACCTCGGAATTGCCGGGGCGCACCACTGCCTACCGCGTCGCCGAAGTGCGCCCACAGGTCAATGGCATCATCCTCAAGCGCCTGTTCAAGGAAGGCAGTGAGGTCAAGGAAGGCCAGCAGCTCTACCAGATCGACCCTGCCGTGTACGAAGCCACCCTGACCAATGCCCAGGCCAATCTGCAGGCTACCCGCTCGCTGGCCGAGCGCTACAAGCAGCTGATCGACGAGCAGGCCGTGTCCAAGCAGGAATACGACGACGCCAATGCCAAACGATTGCAGGCCGAGGCCTCACTGAAAAGTGCACAGATCGACCTGCGCTACACCAAGGTCCTGGCACCGATCAGCGGCCGTATCGGTCGCTCTTCGTTCACTGAGGGTGCCCTGGTGAGCAATGGCCAGACCAACGCCATGGCCACCATCCAGCAACTCGACCCGATCTACGTCGACGTCACCCAGTCCACCGCCGAGCTGCTCAAGCTGCGCCGTGACCTGGAAAGCGGCCAACTGCAGAAGGCTGGCGAAAATGCAGCCTCGGTGCAGTTGGTGCTGGAAGACGGCAGCCTGTTCAAGCAGGAAGGCCGCCTGGAGTTCTCGGAAGTTTCGGTTGACGAAACCACGGGTTCGGTCACCCTGCGTGCCCTGTTCCCCAACCCCGATCACACCCTGCTGCCGGGCATGTTCGTGCATGCGCGGCTGAAGGCCGGGGTCAACGCCAACGCCATCCTGGCCCCGCAACAGGGCGTGACCCGTGACCTTAAAGGTGCTCCGACCGCACTGGTGGTCAACCAGGAGAACAAGGTCGAACTGCGCCAGCTCAAGGCCAGCCGTACCCTGGGCAGCGACTGGCTGATCGAAGAAGGCCTGAACCCGGGTGACCGCCTGATCACCGAAGGGCTGCAGTACGTGCGCCCGGGCGTCGAGGTGAAGGTCAGCGAAGCCACCAACGTCAAGAAGCCGGGCAGCCCTGATCAGGCCAATGCGGCGAAAGCAGACGCCAAAGCGGAGTAAACCATGTCGAAGTTCTTTATCGATCGCCCGATCTTCGCCTGGGTGATTGCCTTGGTGATCATGCTGGTCGGCGCCTTGTCGATCCTGAAGTTGCCGATCAACCAGTACCCCAGCATCGCGCCGCCGGCCATTGCCATCGCCGTGACCTACCCGGGCGCCTCGGCGCAAACCGTGCAGGACACCGTGGTACAGGTGATCGAGCAGCAGCTCAACGGTATCGACAACCTGCGTTACGTGTCTTCGGAAAGTAACTCCGACGGCAGCATGACCATTACCGCCACCTTTGAGCAGGGCACCAACCCCGACACTGCGCAGGTACAGGTACAGAACAAGCTGAACCTGGCCACCCCGCTGTTGCCGCAAGAAGTGCAGCAACAAGGTATCCGTGTCACCAAGGCAGTCAAAAACTTCCTGCTGGTGATCGGCCTGGTGTCCGAAGACGGCAGCATGACCAAGGACGACCTGGCCAACTACATCGTCTCCAACATGCAGGACCCTATCTCGCGTACTGCAGGTGTGGGTGACTTCCAGGTATTCGGTGCGCAGTACGCCATGCGTATCTGGCTCGATCCGGCCAAGCTGAACAAGTTCCAGCTGACCCCGGTCGACGTCAAGACCGCCGTGGCCGCGCAGAACGTGCAGGTGTCCTCCGGCCAGCTCGGTGGCTTGCCGGCCATGCCGGGCACCCAGCTGAACGCCACCATCATCGGCAAGACCCGCCTGCAAACCGCCGAGCAGTTCGAGAAGATCCTGCTCAAGGTCAACAGCGATGGTTCGCAGGTGCGCCTGGGCGATGTCGCCGAAGTGGGCCTGGGGGGTGAAAACTACGCGGTCAGCGCCCAGTTCAACGGTAAACCGGCTTCCGGCCTGGCAGTAAAACTGGCTACCGGTGCCAACGCCCTGGATACCGCCAAGGCACTGCGTGAGACCATCAAAGGCCTGGAGCCATTCTTCCCGCCTGGGGTGAAAGCGGTATTCCCGTATGACACCACGCCGGTGGTCACCGAATCGATCAGCGGCGTGATCCACACCCTGATCGAAGCCGTGGTCCTGGTGTTCCTGGTGATGTACCTGTTCCTGCAGAACTTCCGCGCCACCATCATCACCACCATGACCGTACCGGTGGTGTTGCTGGGTACCTTCGGCATCCTTGCCGCTGCGGGCTTCAGCATCAACACCCTGACCATGTTCGCCATGGTCCTGGCCATCGGCTTGCTGGTGGACGACGCCATCGTCGTGGTGGAGAACGTCGAGCGGGTGATGTCCGAGGAAGGCTTGCCGCCCAAGGAAGCCACCAAGCGCTCGATGGAGCAGATCCAGGGTGCCCTGGTGGGTATCGCCCTGGTGCTTTCGGCGGTACTGCTGCCGATGGCGTTCTTCGGTGGCTCCACGGGTGTGATCTACCGGCAGTTCTCCATCACCATCGTCTCGGCCATGGGCCTGTCGGTGCTTGTTGCGCTTATCTTTACCCCGGCGCTGTGCGCCACCATGCTCAAGCCGCTGAAAAAGGGCGAGCACCACACCGCCAAAGGCGGGTTCTTCGGCTGGTTCAACCGCAACTTCGACCGCAGCGTAAACGGCTACGAGCGCAGCGTAGGCACCATCCTGCGCAACAAGGTGCCGTTCTTGCTGGCCTATGCGCTGATCGTGGTTGGCATGATCTGGCTGTTCGCCCGCATCCCTACCGCGTTCCTGCCGGAAGAAGACCAGGGCGTACTGTTCGCCCAGGTGCAGACCCCGGCCGGCTCCAGTGCCGAGCGCACCCAGGTGGTGGTGGACCAGATGCGCGAGTACCTGCTGAAGGAAGAAGCCGATACCGTGGCCTCTGTGTTCACCGTCAACGGCTTCAACTTTGCCGGTCGCGGCCAGAGCTCGGGCATGGCCTTCATCATGCTCAAACCATGGGGCGAGCGCTCGAAGGAGAACAGCGTGTTCGCGCTGGCCCAGCGTGCCCAGCAGCACTTCTTCACCTTCCGTGATGCGATGGTGTTCGCCTTCGCCCCACCCGCGGTGCTCGAACTGGGTAACGCTACCGGCTTCGACGTGTTCCTGCAGGACCGCGGCGGTGTCGGCCACGAAAAACTGATGGAAGCGCGCAACCAGTTCCTGGCCAAGGCCGCACAGAGCAAGGTCCTCAGCGCCGTGCGCCCGAACGGCCTGAACGATGAACCGCAATACCAGCTGACCATCGATGACGAGCGTGCCAGCGCCCTGGGCGTGACCATTGCCGACATCAACAACACCCTGTCGATTGCCTTGGGTGCCAGCTACGTCAACGACTTCATCGACCGTGGCCGGGTCAAGAAGGTGTACATCCAGGGCGAACCAAACGCGCGGATGAGCCCGGAAGACCTGCAGAAGTGGTACGTGCGCAATGGCAAAGGCGAGATGGTACCGTTCTCCTCCTTCGCCAAGGGCGAATGGACCTACGGATCGCCGAAGCTTTCGCGTTACAACGGCGTCGAGGCGATGGAAATCCTGGGTGCACCGGCACCGGGCTACAGTACCGGTGAAGCCATGGCCGAAGTCGAGCGCATTGCTGGCGAGCCGCCAAGTGGCGTCGGCTTCTCGTGGACTGGCATGTCCTATGAGGAAAAACTCTCCGGTTCGCAGATGCCGGCACTGTTCGCCCTCTCGGTACTGTTCGTGTTCCTGTGCCTGGCAGCCCTGTACGAAAGCTGGTCTATCCCGATTGCTGTGGTCTTGGTAGTACCGTTGGGTATCATCGGTGCACTGATCGCCACCAGCCTGCGCGGCTTGTCCAACGACGTGTACTTCCTGGTCGGCCTGTTGACCACCATCGGTCTGGCAGCGAAAAACGCCATTCTGATCGTCGAGTTCGCCAAGGAACTGCATGAACAAGGCCGCAGCCTGTACGACGCAGCCATCGAGGCGTGCCGCATGCGTCTGCGCCCGATCATCATGACCTCGCTGGCGTTCATCCTCGGCGTGGTACCGTTGACCATCGCCAGTGGCGCCGGTGCCGGCAGCCAGCACGCCATCGGTACCGGTGTGATCGGCGGCATGATCAGTGCGACCGTGCTGGCCATCTTCTGGGTACCGCTATTCTTCGTCGCAGTGTCGTCGCTGTTCGGCAGCAAAGAGCCGGAAAAAGACGCCACCCCTGAAACTCCACGTTATGAGGCTGGGCAATGACCAAGTCTTTGTTGTCCCTGGCGGTAACCGCTTTCATCCTTGGCGGTTGCTCGCTGATCCCTGACTACCAGACCCCGGAAGCGCCGGTGGCAGCGCAGTGGCCGCAAGGCCCTGCGTACTCGCCAACCCAGTCGGCAGACGTTGCTGCTGCTGAGCAGGGCTGGCGCCAGTTCTTCCACGACCCGGCACTGCAACAGCTGATTCAGACTTCGCTGGTCAACAACCGCGACCTGCGCGTCGCGGCATTGAACCTCGACGCCTACCGTGCGCAGTACCGCATTCAGCGGGCCGACCTGTTCCCGGCGGTTTCGGCCACTGCCAGCGGCAGCCGCCAGCGCACGCCGGCGAACATGTCGCAAACCGGCGAATCTGGCATTACCAGCCAGTACTCGGCCACGCTGGGCGTCAGCGCCTACGAACTGGACTTGTTCGGCCGCGTTCGCAGCCTGACCGAGCAAGCCCTGGAAACCTACCTGTCCAGCGAGCAGGCACGTCGCTCCACGCAAATTGCCCTGGTGGCCAGCGTGGCCAATGCCTACTACACCTGGCAGGCCGACCAGGCCCTGTTCAAGCTGACCGAAGAAACGCTGAAAACCTACGAGGAAAGCTACAACCTCACCCGACGCAGCAATGAAGTCGGCGTGGCTTCGGCACTCGACGTCAGCCAGGCGCGCACCGCCGTGGAAGGCGCCCGGGTCAAGTACTCGCAGTACCAGCGCCTGGTCGCTCAAGACGTCAACAGCCTGACCGTACTGCTGGGCACCGGCATTCCAGCCAACCTGGCCAAACCCCTGGAGCTGAATGCCGATCAGCTGGCCGAAGTACCGGCCGGCCTGCCGTCCGATATCCTCCAGCGCCGCCCGGACATCCAGGAAGCCGAGCACCTGCTCAAGGCCGCCAACGCCAACATTGGCGCCGCCCGTGCAGCGTTCTTCCCGAGCATCAGCCTGACCGCCAACGCCGGCAGCCTGAGCCCCGACATGGGTCACCTGTTCGCGGGTGGCCAGGGCACCTGGCTGTTCCAGCCGCAGATCAACCTGCCTATCTTCAACGCCGGCAGCCTGAAGGCCAGCCTGGACTACTCGAAAATCCAGAAGGACATCAACGTCGCCAAGTACGAAAAAACCATCCAGACTGCCTTCCAGGAAGTCTCCGATGGCCTGGCCGCGCGCAAGACCTTCGAAGAGCAGCTGCAGGCTCAACGCGACCTGGTGCAGGCGAACCAGGACTACTACCGCCTGGCCGAACGCCGCTACCGCATCGGTATCGACAGCAACCTGACTTTCCTCGACGCCCAGCGCAACCTGTTCAGCGCCCAGCAGTCGCTGATTACCGACCGCCTGTCGCAGCTGACCAGCGAGGTCAACCTGTACAAGGCCCTCGGCGGTGGCTGGTACGAGCAGACCGGGCAGGCCAACCAGCAGGCATCGGTGGAAACACCGAAAGGCTGATTGAGCAGCTAGTAGCATCAAGCCCACCTTCACGGTGGGCTTTTTGTTCTGGCATTGCTGGCCCTTTCGCAGCACAAGGCTGCTCCTACAACGGTAACGCTGCCCTGTAGGAGCAGCCTTGTGCTGCGAAGAGGCCGGTGCAGGAAAACAATTAACTAACTGGAACATTCCGTTCGATTATCGCCCCGTTCCGTTTGCGGCGAATTGCCTCACCCCCGCACTACCCCGCAACATCCCCTTACGCAACGTTGCCCAAGTTCATCAAAAAAAGACCCGCACCTGCAGGCTCGCCCCCGCAGTGCACCGGCTCGCCCCATAAAAACAAGAGATCCACGACAGATGAGCACTTTGCAACCCGCACGCCAGCTGCTGCCCGGCCTGTTGGCCATGTCCTGCGCCTTCCCCCTGTTCGCCGCCGAAGGCGGTTTCATGGAAGACGCCAAGGCCACCCTCAACCTGCGCAACTTCTACATCAACCGCAATTTCGTCGACCCGGCCCACCCGCAGGGCAAGGCCGAAGAATGGACGCAAAGCTTCATTCTCGACGCCCGCTCCGGCTTCACCCAAGGCACCGTCGGTTTCGGGGTGGACGTGCTGGGCATGTACTCGGTCAAGCTCGACGGCGGCAAAGGCACCACCAACACGCACCTGCTACCGGTGCACGACGACGGCCGCCCAGCCGATGACTTTGGCCGCCTGGGTGTGGCGCTGAAAGCCAAGCTTTCCGAAACCGAGCTGAAAGTCGGTGAATGGATGCCGGTACTGCCAATCCTGCGCTCGGACGATGGCCGCTCGCTGCCGCAGACCTTCCGCGGTGGCCAGTTGACCTCCAAGGAAATTGCCGGCCTGACGCTGTATGCCGGCCAGTTCCGCGCCAACAGCCCACGCAACGACGCCAGCATGGAAGACATGTCGATGAACGGCAAAGGCGCGTTCACCTCCGATCGTTTCAACTTCGGCGGCGGCGAGTACACCTTCAACGACAAGCGCACCATGATCGGCCTGTGGGATGCCCAGCTCAAGGACATCTACCGCCAGCAGTACCTGAACCTGACGCACAGCCAGCCGCTGGGCGACTGGACCCTGGGCGCCAACCTGGGCTACTTCATCGGCAAGGAAGATGGCGCAGAGCGCGCCGGCAAGCTGGACAACCGCACCGCCTCGGCCATGCTTTCGGCGCGCTACCAAGGCCACACCTTCTACGTCGGCCTGCAGAAGGTCAGCGGCGACGACGCCTGGATGCGGGTCAACGGTACCAGTGGCGGCACCCTGGCCAACGACAGCTACAACTCCAGCTTCGACAATGCCAAGGAGCGGTCCTGGCAGGTGCGCCATGACTTCAACTTCGCCACCGTAGGCGTGCCAGGGTTGACCCTGATGAACCGCTACATCAAGGGTGACAACGTCACCGTGGGCAGCGTGGATGATGGCAAGGAATGGGCACGTGAGACCGAACTGGCCTACGTGGTGCAGTCCGGCAGCTTCAAGGACCTGTCGGTGAAATGGCGCAACTCCACCATGCGCCGCGATTTCAGCACCAACGCGTTCGATGAGAACCGGTTGATTGTGAGCTACCCGCTGAATCTCCTTTGAATGCTTCGCGGGCACGCCCGCTCCCACAGGGAATGCACTGCCCTCAGGCCAGATGCAATCCCTGTGGGAGCTGGCTTGCCGGCGATAGGGCCAGAAGCCCTTTCAAATAACCATAAGACATAAACAAATCAATAAACCTTCTTGGACGACATAAGCTGTAACAGCTTGAATAGGCCCCTGATTCCCGCCCCAGAGCCGTGACATGGACCTCCGCCAGCTGCGCTACTTCATCGCCCTCACCGAATACCGCAGTTTCGTCCGTGCCGCAGAGGCCATGGGCATCACCCAGCCCGCCTTCAGCCGTGCCATTCAGGGCCTGGAACACACCTTCGGCTGCCCGCTGGTGGACCGCGCCAGCAAAGCCCTGCTGCCTACCCCCGAGGGCCTGGTGGTACTGCAACACGCCCGCCGCCTGGTACAGGGCGCCGCGCAACTGAGCAACGAAGTGCTGCAAATGACCAAGCTCGACGCTGGCGAGCTGCACTTTGGCAGTGGCCCGGCGCTGGCCGTGCGCTTGGTCCCCGACGCCTTGCGCCACTTCATCGAGCGCCACCCGGGCATCCGCACCTCGTTGCTGGTGGACAATGCCGAACGCCTGGGCCAGGCCCTGCGCCGTGAACAGATCGAGTTTTTCGTCGACGATATCCGACCGTTCGAAGCTGACCCCAACTTCCACACCGAGCCCCTGTCACCACGCCCCGGCCTGTTCTTCTGCCGGCCGGGCCACCCATTGCTGGCCAAGGACAGCCTGTCGACCAACGACCTGTTCAGCTACCCCCTGGCCAGCGCCCTGCTCGCCCCCGGCGTACGCAAACGCCTGGCCAACCTGAGCGGGCGCAGCGACTTCACCCCGCACCTGCAAACCGAGCACCTGGCCATATTGCGCAGCGTGGTGCAGGCCAGCGATGCGATTGGCACTGCCAGCGAAGAGGCCGTGGCCGAAGACCTGGCCGCAGGCACACTGGTGCGCCTGCACTGGCGTAACCTGCCGCCGGCGCTGGAGGTGCTGAGTGTGCGCTGTGGAGTGGTCAGCCGCAGCGGTTACCGGTTGTCGCCGGCGGCACGGGCGATGATCGAGACACTGGTTGGGCTGGATGCACCGATGAAGGCTGCCGCCATTCGCTGAACTGATGATGGTGGTGGCTGCGGGCTATCCTGAGCTATATCGGTTGCCAGTGCCGGCCCTTTCGCGGGTTCACCCGCGAAAGGGCCAGTGCAGGCAATACACCCCGATCAGGCAAACCAGGGAGGCACAACAATGAAAACCCTCGTCGACCACCTGAGCCAATACGCCAGCTACCACCGCGACCCGCGCAACATTGCTACCCACTTCGTCGGCATCCCGTTGATCGTGCTGGCGGTCACCATCCTGCTGTCGCGTCCTGGTGGGGAGGTGGCTGGCATGTGGCTGTCCCCTGCCCTGCTGGCAGCGGCGGCTTCGGTGTGGTTCTACCTGCGCCTGGACCTGCGCTTCGGGCTGGTGATGGGGCTGTTGCTGGGCCTGTGCCTGTGGGTTGGCCAGGTGCTGGCAATACAGTCGACAACGCTGTGGCTCAGCGCCGGGCTCGGGTCATTCGTGGTGGGCTGGATCATCCAGTTCGTCGGCCATTACTACGAAGGCCGCAAACCGGCATTTGTCGACGATATCAGCGGCCTGATCATCGGGCCGCTGTTCGTGGTGGCAGAAGCAGCGTTCATGCTGGGCCTGTGCCCGGCCCTGAAACAGGCCGTAGAAAACAACTCAGGCCCGGTAGCCATGCGTCAGATGTAAACATTCCATGGCCCAATCGCCGGCAAGCCAGCTCCCACAGGGAATGCACTGCCCTCAGGCCTGATGCAATCCTGTGGGAGCCTCGGCTTGCCGGCGATTGGGCCAGTGAAGGCATTACTGCTGTCGAGACTCTACACCCGGCTCATCCCACACAGACTCAGCCATGTGGAAGGTGGCATTGGCCGCCGGGATGCCGCAATAGATCGCGCTCTGCATCAGCACTTCCTTGATCTCTTCACGGGTCACGCCATTGTTGGCTGCGGCGCGCAGGTGCAGTTTCAGCTCGTCGTTACGGTTCATGCCGATCAGCATGGCGATGGTGATCAGGCTGCGCGTATGGCGCGGCAGGCCGGGGCGGGTCCAGATGTCACCCCAGGCGTGGCGGGTGATCATCTCCTGGAACTCGCCGTTGAAGTCATTGAGTTTTTCCAGGCTGCGGTCCACATGGGCATCGCCCAGCACCGCACGGCGCACTTGCATACCGGCGTCGTAACGTTGTTTCTCATCCATGGGGTTGTCCTCAGTGAGCCAGCAGGAAGTCGAGCACGCGGCGGCTGAACGCTTCACCGATTTCGACGTTGGACAGGTGCGCTGCCGGGAAGTCGACGTACTCGGCACCCTTGATACCGGCCTGCATGAAGCGGCCATGTTCAGGGGTGGTAACCACGTCTTCGGTGCCAGCAACGATCAGCGCGGGCACCTGGATGCGGCCCAGTTGCTCACGGTAATCGGCATCACGCACCGCGGCGCAGTTACCGGCATAACCCTGCGGGCTGGTTTGCGCCAGCATCTGGCAAATGCGCTGGGCTTGCTCTGGCTGGGCCTGGGCAAAGCCCGGGGTGAACCAGCGGGCGATGGAGCCATCGCGCAGGTCGACCATGGCCTGCTGGCCACCTTTGAGCACGGTGTCGATACGGGTGTTCCACACCTCGTCATTGGCGATCTTGGCGGCGGTGTTGCACAGGGTCAGGCTGTGCAGGCGCTCGCCTGCGTTGATGCCCAGCCACTGGCCGATCAGGCCACCCATCGACAGGCCGACGAAATGCGCTTTCTGGATGTCCAGGCCATCGAGCAGGGCCAGCACGTCACCGCCCAACTGTTCGATGTTGTAGGGGCCTTCGGTGACCAACGATGCGCCATGGCCACGGGTGTCATAGCGCAGCACACGAAAGTGCTGGCTCCACAGCGGAATCTGGGTGTCCCACATGCCCAGATCGGTACCCAGCGAGTTGGACAGGACCAGCACCGGGGCGTTTTCCGGGCCATCGATTTGGTAGTTCAAAACGCCATCGGCCAGTTGCAAGTGCGCCACAGCGGTCTCCTTCAGGCAGTGAAACGTTGATGTTCGGATACGGCACGCGCCACCCATACTCGGGCCTGGCCCAGGTAATGGGCGGGGTCGAGCAGGCGATCAAGTTCTTCGGCAGACAGCTCGGCACTGACCTGCGGTTCGTCACCCAGCACCGCACGCAGGTGGCGCTGTTCGGCCACGGCACGCTGGCAGCATTGTTCCAGCAGGTGGTGGGCACGGTCGCGGCCCAGTCGCTGGGCGAGGACAATACTCACCGCTTCTGCCAGCACCAGCCCTTGGGTCAGGTCGAGGTTACGGCGCATGCGCGCTGCGTCCACTTCCATGCCCTCGGCAATCACCTGGGCCTGGCGCAACGCGCCGGAGACCAGGCAGCAGATATCCGGGAGGGTTTCCCATTCGGCATGCCACAGGCCCAGGCTGCGCTCGTGTTCCTGAGGCATGGCGGCGAACAGCGTCGACACCAGCCCCGGCACACGGGTCGCGGCACCGATCAGCACCGCGGCGCCCACCGGGTTGCGCTTGTGCGGCATGGTCGAGGAACCGCCCTTGCCCGGCGCGGAAGGCTCGAACACCTCCCCAGCCTCGGTTTGCATCAGCAGGCTGACATCGCGGCCGAACTTGCCCAGGCTGCCGGCCACCAGGCCCAGCACCGAAGCAAACTCCACCAGGCGATCACGCTGGGTGTGCCAGGGTTGCTCGGGTAGGGTCAGTTGCAGCTGCTCGGCCAGGGCCTCGGCCACCGGCATCGCCTTGCTGCCCAAAGCGGCCAGGCTGCCCGAGGCGCCGCCGAACTGCAGCACCAGCAAGCGTGGGCGCAGTTCCTGCAGGCGCTGGCGGTGGCGGGTCAAAGCCCCCAGTACGCCGGCCAGTTTCATACCCAAGGTCACCGGGGTAGCGTGTTGCAGCCAGGTTCGGCCCACCAACGGCGTGTCGGCATGCTTCAAGGCCTGCTGCGACAGGGTGTCGGCCAGCTTGCCCAAGTCGGCTTCGATCAGGTCGAGGGCATCGCGCAACTGCAACACCAGGCCAGTGTCCATCGCGTCCTGGCTGGTGGCACCCAGGTGCACATAGCGCTCGGCTTCAGGCACCCCCGTGGCAATCACCTTGCCCAACGCCTTCACCAGCGGGATTGCCGAGTTGCCAGCGGTGGCGATGGCATTGGCCAGCGCGCCAACGTCATAGCGCTCGGCCTGGCATGCCGCCTCGATGGCCGCCACGGCGCTGTGCGGGACCAGCCCGGCAGCGGCTTCGGCATGGGCCAGCGCGGCTTCGAAATCGAGCATGCCCTGCAAGCGGCCACGGTCGGAAAAAATCTCGCGCATGGCCGGCGCGGTGAAGTAGGCGTCGAACAGTAGGTTGGTCATGCCACGTCCTTAGTCATCATGGTGCAGGTACGCAGCCTGCTTCGGCAGGCGCAGGCTGAACAGGAAGGCAATCGCCATCATCGCCGTCACGTACCAGTAGAAAGTGTTTTCCATGCCCAGGGTCTTCAGGCCCAGGGCCACGTACTCGGCGGAGCCGCCGAATGCCGCATTGGCCACTGCATAGGCCAGGCCCACACCCAGCGCACGCACCTGTGGCGGGAACATCTCGGCCTTCACCAGGCCGCTGATCGAGGTGTAGAAACTGACGATACACAACGCCAGGCTGATCAGCACGAAGGCCATGAACGGGCTGGTCACGGTTTTAAGCGCCATCAACAGCGGTACGGTACACAGGGTACCGAGCGCGCCAAACAGCAGCATCGAATTGCGCCGGCCGATACGGTCGGACAACATGCCGAAGAACGGCTGCAGCACCATGAACAGGAACAGCGCGCCTGTCATGACGTAGCTGGCGTTTTTCGCCGTCATGCCGGCGGTGTTGACCAGGTACTTCTGCATGTAGGTGGTGAAGGTATAGAAAATCAGTGAGCCGCCAGCGGTGTAGCCAAGCACGGTGATGAAGGCCGCCGCATGGTTGCGGAACAGGCCACCGATCGAACCAGCATCCTTGTCGTTGCGGGTTTCGGCGCTGCTGGTCTCGTGCAGCGAGCGGCGCAACATCAGCGAGATCAGGGCGGCAATAGCCCCTACCACGAACGGAATACGCCAGCCCCAGGCCCGCAGCTCATCTTCAGTCAGCAGCTGTTGCAGGATCACCACTACCAGCACCGCCAGCAACTGGCCGCCGATCAGGGTGACGTACTGGAACGACGCAAAGAAGCCGCGCTGCCCACGCAGGGCTACTTCACTCATGTAGGTGGCGGTGGTGCCGTATTCGCCACCCACCGACAGGCCCTGGATCAGGCGGGCCAGCAACAGCAGTGCCGGGGCCCAGGTACCGATGCTTGCATAGGTGGGCAGGCAGGCGATCATCAGGGAGCCGAAACACATCATCAGCACCGAGATCATCAGGGAATTCTTGCGACCATGGCGGTCAGCGAGGCGGCCGAAGATCCAGCCACCGATGGGGCGCATCAAAAAGCCTGCGGCAAACACACCGGCCGTGTTCAACAGTTGCACGGTGGGGTCGTCGGAGGGGAAGAAAGCCGGGGCGAAGTAGATTGCGCAGAAGGCGTAGACGTAGAAGTCGAACCATTCCACCAGGTTGCCTGATGAGGCACCGACGATAGCGAAGATGCGCTTGCTGCGTTCTTCGCCGGTGTAATAGGTTGAGGTCATGACGGTTTTACTCCTGGAGGGTCCTAGGTAAGTCTAGACATACCTGGTAACACACTCGTTCCGCTATCTGGCTGGCAATTGGCCTTGTGTCTAACAAGGCCGGCCTCTTCGCGGTTGAACCCGCTCCCACAGCAGGAGGCGTGGTTCCTCCTGTGAGAGCGGGTTCAACCGTGAAGAGGCCAGTACAGGTCAAACCCGCTCGATGGCCAACGCCAGGCCCTGACCGACCCCTACACACATGGTCGCCAGGCCTTTACGCCCACCACTCTTCTCCAACTGATGCAGCGCAGTCAGCACCAAACGCGCACCGCTCATGCCCAGCGGGTGGCCCAGGGCGATTGCGCCGCCATTAGGGTTCACCTGCGGCGCATCGTCGGCCACACCCAGCTCACGCAGCACCGCCAGGCCTTGGCTGGCAAAGGCTTCGTTAAGCTCGATCACATCGAAGTCATTCACCGCCACACCCAGGCGCTCGGTCAGCTTGCGCACCGCCGGCACCGGGCCAATGCCCATCACCCGTGGTGCAACACCGCCGCTGGCCATACCCAGTACCCGGGCACGCGGGGTCAGGCCGTGTTTTTTCACTGCCTCGGCCGACGCCAGGATCAGCGCCGCAGCACCGTCGTTCACGCCCGAGGCGTTGCCGGCAGTCACAGTCTTGTCCGGGCCGTTGACCGGCTTGAGCTTGGTCAGCGCCTCCAGCGTTGTTTCCGGACGCAGGTGCTCGTCGCGCTCGACGATGGTTTCGCCCTTCTTGTGCGCGATGCGCACCGGCACGATCTCTTCGGCAAAGAAGCCGGCAGCCTGGGCGGCGGCAGCTTTCTGCTGGCTGCGCAGGGCGAAAGCGTCCTGGTCAGCACGCGAAACCTGGTAGTCGTCGGCCACGTTGTCGGCGGTTTCCGGCATGGAGTCCACGCCGTACTGGCTCTTCATCAGCGGGTTGATGAAACGCCAGCCGATGGTGGTGTCTTCGAGCTTCATGTTGCGCGAATAGCCACTTTCAGCCTTGCCCATGACGAACGGTGCGCGCGACATCGACTCGACGCCGCCAGCAATCGCCAGCTCCATCTCGCCGCTGGCGATGGCGCGGAAGGCAGTGCCAATGGCATCCATGCCCGATGCACACAGGCGGTTCAGGGTGACGCCCGGGATGCTCTCCGGCAGGCCGGCCAGCAGCAGCGCCATGCGCGCCACGTTACGGTTGTCTTCACCGGCCTGGTTGGCGCAGCCAAAGAACACTTCATCAACCTGGTCCCACTGCACAGCCGGGTTGCGCTCGATCAGCGCTTTCAGCGGCACGGCAGCCAGGTCGTCGGCACGCACACCCGCCAGGGCGCCGCCGAAGCGGCCGATTGGGGTGCGGATGGCATCACAGATAAATACGTCGCGCATTGGGCTTCTCCTGCCACTGGCCATGGGCCGCGGCGGTACGTGTGGAGGCTACTGGTCAGGGTGCTTCGATGAGCTCAGATTAAGGAGAGTGGCGGTAGGCTTACAATCCGATAATCGACTATCCGTGCGGTTATCGAACCAATTATTGCATCCCTAACTATCTCCCCTTCGTTGCCAGTACCGGCCTCATCGCCGGCAAGCCAGCTCCCACAGGTACGGCACCGGCCTCTGGCCTTGTGTCATCCT
The DNA here is from genome assembly GCA_947090765.1 of Pseudomonas sp. MM223. Taxonomy (NCBI): domain Bacteria; kingdom Pseudomonadati; phylum Pseudomonadota; class Gammaproteobacteria; order Pseudomonadales; family Pseudomonadaceae; genus Pseudomonas; species Pseudomonas sp. MM223. Next base: position 5,527,750 of record OX352322.1, read on the forward strand.
GTGGGAGCTGGCTTGCCGGCGATGAGGCCATTGGGTCAGGTCGCGTCGGCGTGGCTCACCAACCCTTTCACGATCACACCCACGGTCGCCAGCGCCGCAGGCACCAGCAATGCCGTCAGCACCTGCTCGAAGTTCCACCCCAGCCCCAGCAGCGTCGCGCCGCTCCAGGCCCCGAGAATCGCACCGAAGCGGCCAATCCCCAGCATCCAAGATACACCCGTGGCACGGCCCTGGGTGGGGTAGAAGCGCGCCGCCAGCGACGGCATCGCCGACTGCGCACCGTTCACGCACATGCCGGCAATCAGCACCAGGGTAGCCAACAGGGTGATGTTGCCCAGGCTCTGCCCCACGGCGTAGGCGAACACCCCGGCCAGCAGGTAGAAAATGCCGATCACCTTGTGCGGATTGAAGCGGTCCATGGCCCAGCCCACACCCACTGCACTCAGCACGCCACCGAACTGGAACAATGCACCAATGAACGCGGCCTGCTCCATGCTCGCGCCGCTGTCACGCATCAGGGTTGGCAGCCAGCTGGTCAGCAGGTAGACGATCACCAGGCCCATGAAGTAGGTCAGCCACAGCAGCACGGTGCCCAGGCCATACGTGCCGGAGAAGATCACCGCAAACACGCTGCGCGCAGCTACAGCCTTTTGCTCTGGCACGCTGAAGCTGCCTGCCTCGGCCACCACCTGCGGCGCAATGGGCGACAGGGTCTTGCGTATCTTGTCGGTACCACGGTTGCGCACCACCAGGAACCGCGCCGACTCCGGCAGCCAAACCATCAACACCAGCGCCAGCAGCAGTGGCAGCACGCCGCCGATGACCAGCAAGCTGTGCCAGCCATAGGCCGGAATCATCTTGGCAGAAATAAAGCCACCGCCGGCCATACCCAGGTTGAAGCCGCAGAACATGCTGGTCACCAACAGCGACTTGAGGCGCTCTGGGGTGTATTCGGACAGCAGCGTGGTGGCATTGGGCATGCCGGCACCCAGGCCCAGGCCGGTCAAAAAGCGCAGCACCAGCAACTGGTCAACGTTGGTGGCATAGGCCGAAGCCAGGCTGAAACCGCCAAACACCAGTACCGCGCCTACCAGCACGCCTTTGCGGCCGAAGCGGTCAGCCAGCGGCCCGGAGCCCAGGGCACCGAACACCATGCCGATCAGCGCGGCGCTCATCACCGGGCCGAGGCTGGCCCGGTCGATGCCCCATTCCTGCGACAGCGCCGGGGCGATGAAGCCCATGGCGGCAGTGTCCAGGCCATCAAGGAAGACGATCAGGAAGCACAGCAACACAACCCGCCACTGGTAGCGGGACAGCGGCTGCTGATTGATGAACGACTGGACGTCGAGGCTTTTGCCGACGCTGTTTTGCGCTTGGTTCATTGTTGTTATCCAGAATGTAGGGCACAGCCAGACCACTGCACGCGGGCAACCGGTACAGAGGACGATGATGGGGGAATATGGCCTGCGTCAGCCTGGATACAACGGTACTGCGTGCGGGTGCGGCCGCAGCAGTAAGTGGACAGTATTCATGGTAAGTGCCTCTTGTGTTTTTCTTGTTCGGTCGGCAGGGCCGACCGTTGCGAGAGACATTAATCAGCGGGCGGCGGTGACGCAATTCACCCGAAGCGACACTGTGCGTTTATCGCACAAGAAACGGTTTTGCCTGTTCTAATTTGGGGCCACTTTGCGGCCCCTGCAATCTCAACCAAACAACTGGTGGCAAAGGTCGCGGCTGGCCGCCAGCAAGATCGGCAGGAAACGCTGCTCCAGTTCGCTACGTGTCACCCGCCCCACATGGGTGCTCACGTTCAACGCCGCCAATACCTGCCCCGAAGCGTCATAGATCGGCACGGCAATCGAACGCAGCCCCTGCTCCAGCTCCTGGTCCACCACGCACCAGCCCTGGGCGCGCACCTGCTGGATACAAGCGAACAGTGACTCTGGGTCATGCAGGGTACGGCTGGTACGCGCCTTCAGGTCGGCACGTTCCAGGTATTCACGCAGGCTGGTGTCATCCATTGCCGCCAGCAAGATGCGCCCCATCGATGTGCAATAGGCCGGCAAGCGCCCACCCACCGACAGGTCCACCGATATCAGCCGCTCCACCGTGGCCGAACGGGCTATATAAAGAATGTCGTCGCCTTCGAGGGTGGCCATGTTGGCGGCTTCGTGCAATTGGTCACTGATACGGTCCAGATAAGGCTGGGCAGAAATCGCCAGTGGCGTCGACGACAAGTAGGCGTGCCCCAGCGTCAGCACTTTGGGCAGCAGCGAATAGGTACGCCCGTCGGAGGTGGCGTAACCCAGCTTGATCAGCGTATGCAGGCAACGGCGCACCGCTGCGCGGGGGATTTCGGTGCGGTGGCTGATCTGGGCGATGGTCAGGTGGCGCTTGCGTTCCTGGAAGGCCTGGATCACGGCCAGGCCACGTGCCAGGGAGGTCATGAAGTCGGGATCGCCGGTAAACGCCTGGATGCGCTTGGCCGGGGAAGCGACGATCGGCGGCGCCATGGCGGCCGGAGCGGGTCGCACCGGCTCAGGATTGACCGGATCGTTGACCAGGGTTTCGTCACTCATCGCACACCTCAAAAAAAACGCCCGTTCGTGCGATTATCGAACAAACGGCCGATAATCGCAATTGACCGCTGACACTTTTGCTTATACCTTTCTCCTGCCACTTGTGGCTTCTTTGGAGAGACTGGTCAGGTACCCACCGTAGAAGTCCCCAGGCAACGGCCTCGCCTTTCGGCGAGGCCGTTTTTCATTCGGGCCTCTTTCGGCATTGCAGCGAACTTTTATCCGCCATGCCTTTCAAACTTGTACGCAGCGTCCAAACTGTTTGCCGACACCTTCCACTACTTACGTCAGATGATGTCAGGGTTGGGTAAATAACGATGTTCGGTGAATTATCGGTTGCTATAATCGATTACGCGGGCCTCGACGCTGGCGTGGTAATGGAACCTTCCACTGTCTCTCGCCGTTGCGGCCAGCGAGGCATGTGCATGCTGCACAACGCATAACAACAGCCCTCACATTTATTCAGGTACTGCATGTGACGAAAGATGAACTGCGCGCAGAACTCGAGCGCCAGGCTGAACGTTACAAGGATGTTTACGGTGGTGAAGTCACCACTTACGCCGCACAACCGGATCCGGAACGCAAACCTTGGCGCAAACGTGCCAGCGTGCGCGACCAGGCGTTCAACCAGGAACTGGAACGTATTGAAAAGGAACTGCGCAGCGACAATCCCTGACCCGGGACCACGCCAGCGCGTCGTCGCCCGGCCTGCCCGGGCGAGGTCGATCTTTACCGCCTGACCGAAGATGAAATGGAATTACACAAATTTCATACGATCGTTTGAATGATGGCGAAACGGCCATTTCTTCGCTTTTCTGCCTGATTTCACCAGGCTTCGCGCTTTTTAGCCGATATTTCCCTGCCTGAATGCCTCAACGTGCACCCCGCGTTCGCGCCATGAAGATTGCCATCGGTCTGTAGCAGGTGCATCGATTGCCAAGGTTTTCTGGCATAATCCCGTCCCCCTATGACCGCCAGACAACCTTCATGATCGATTTATTCAGCGGACTGGATGCCTGGGTGTTGGTGAGCCTGCTGCTCGCCTTGACCTTCGTACTCGCCTTCGAGTTCATCAATGGCTTTCATGACACCGCCAACGCGGTAGCTACAGTCATCTATACCAAAGCCATGCCGCCGCACCTCGCCGTGTTCTTCTCCGGCGTGTTCAACTTCCTTGGCGTTCTGCTCGGCGGTGTGGGGGTGGCCTACGCCATCGTGCACTTGCTGCCGGTAGAGCTGCTGATCAATGTGAACACCGGACACGGCCTGGCCATGGTCTTCTCGCTGCTGGCTGCGGCCATCACCTGGAACCTGGGCACCTGGTACTTTGGCATCCCCGCCTCCAGCTCGCACACGCTGATCGGCTCCATTCTTGGTGTCGGCCTGGCCAACGCCCTGATCAACGACATCCCACTGGGCGATGGCGTCAACTGGCAGAAGGCGATCGACATCGCCATGTCGCTGGTGGTTTCGCCAATGGCCGGCTTTGCCGTTGCAGCCCTGGTGCTGATCGGCCTGAAGTGGTGGCGCCCGCTGTCGAAGATGCACAAAACCCCCGACCAGCGCCGCAAGCTCGACGACAAGAAGCACCCGCCATTCTGGAACCGCATGGTGCTGGTGGTTTCGGCCATGGGCGTGAGCTTCGTGCACGGCTCCAACGATGGCCAGAAAGGCATCGGCCTGATCATGCTGGTGCTGATCGGTATTGTCCCGGCCAAGTTCGTCCTCGACCTGAACAGCACCACCTACCAGATCGAGCGTACCCGCGACGCTACCCTGCACATGAGCCAGTTCTACCAGCGCAACGCCGCCACCCTGGGCGACTTCCTGGCACTGGGCAAGGCCAAGTCCAGCGACCTGCCGGAGCAGTTCAGCTGCAACCCGCAGCAGACCGAGCCGACCATCGCCGCACTGCAGTCCTCGCTTCAGGGCGTGACCGACTACCACAGCCTGGATGCCGACAAGCGCGTTGAAGTGCGCCGCTACCTGCTGTGCCTGGACGACACTGCGAAGAAAGTTGGCAAGCTTCCGGGCCTCGACGCCCGTGAAAAGGCCGACCTGGAAAAACTGCGCAAAGACCTTACCGCCACCACCGAGTACGCACCGTTCTGGGTGATCGTGGCCGTCGCCCTGGCCTTGGGCCTGGGCACCATGGTTGGCTGGAAGCGTGTGGTACTGACCGTTGGCGAGAAGATCGGCAAACAGGGCATGACCTATGCCCAGGGCATGTCGGCTCAGATCACCGCAGCCTGCGCCATCGGCATGGCTAACGTATTTGCCCTGCCGGTATCGACTACCCACGTGCTGTCGTCCGGTGTAGCCGGCACCATGGTCGCCAACAAGAGCGGCCTGCAAGGCGGCACGGTGAAGACCATCCTGCTGGCCTGGATCCTGACCCTACCGGCCTCGATGGGCCTGGCAGCCGGCCTGTTCTGGCTGGCGTCCAAAGCCATTGGCTGAGTGACACCGCAATGAATGAAGGCGCCCTCGAGGCGCCTTTTTCATGGGTGTTGCTCCTGTACCGGCCCTATCGCCGGCAAGCCAGCTCCCACAGGGACCGCACCGCCCAACAGGCCTGTGCAGTACCTGGGAGCAACTGTCTTGCACAAACTCTAAAAGCTGGCGCGATCACTGTGGGAGCTGGCTTGCCGGCGATAGGGCCGGTACAGGCAAACTACCTTTTCTTGCCCCCCAGCAACGACCCCATCAGCCCGCGCACCAGTTGCCGGCCCAACTGGTTGGCGGCCTGTCGCACGGCCGATTTGATCGCCTGCCCCGCCGCACTCTGCAAGAAATCGCCGGCCTTGTCGGCAAAGCTCTCTTCATCCGCCTTCGGCTGCGGGGCTGGCTCCACTGCCTCACCCTTGCGCTGGGTCAGCATTTCATAGGCCGACTCCCGGTCCACTGGCTTGTCATAGCGCCCCGCCAGCGGCGAAGCAGCAATCAGCGCACTACGCTCGGCCGCACTCAACGGCCCGATACGCGACTGCGGCGGTGCAATCAGCACACGCTGCACCATCGCAGGCGTGCCCTTCTCTTCAAGTGCCCCCACCAGCGCCTCGCCAATCCCCAGCTCGGTCAGCACCGCCAGGGTGTCGAATGCGGGGTTCGGGCGAAAGCCATCGGCCACCGCCCTCAGCGACTTCTGCTCCTTGGCGGTAAACGCCCGCAGGCCATGCTGAATGCGCAACCCCAACTGGGCCAGCACCGCATCCGGCAAGTCACCCGGTGACTGGGTAACGAAGTACACCCCCACACCCTTGGAGCGGATCAGCCGCACCACCTGCTCCAGGCGGTCCTGCAGCGCTTTGGGCGTACCGTTGAACAGCAAGTGCGCTTCATCGAAGAACAATGCCAACACCGGCTTGTCGGCATCTCCACGCTCGGGCAACTGCTCGAACAGTTCGGCCAGCAGCCACAGCAGGAACGTCGCGTACACCTTGGGCGCCTCATGTACCAGCCGGCTGGCGTCGAGCAGATGGATGCGTCCACGGCCATCCGAGCCCGGCCGTAGCAGGTCTTCGAGCTGCAATGCCGGCTCGCCGAACAGCGCCTCGGCGCCCTGCTGCTCCAAGGTCGCCAGCCGCCTCAACAACGCCTGGGTAGAGGCCGTGGTCATCAGTGCACTGTCTTCACCCAGCAATTGCGGGTTGTCCTTCAGGTGCGCGAGCAGCGCCTTGAGGTCCTTGAGGTCCAGCAACAACAGGCCCTCACGGTCTGCCACCTTGAAGGCCGCATACAGCGCCGCCTGCTGGCTGTCGGTCAACTCCAGGAGGTTGCCCAGCAGCAACGGCCCCATTTCACTGAGGGTAGTGCGCAGCGGGTGGCCGGACTGGCCGGCGATGTCCCACAGGCTTACCGGGTAGGCCTGGGGCTTGTGCCCCAGCCAGGGCATGCCGGCAATCCGCTCGGCCACCTTGCCCTGCGGCGCACCGGCAGCACCCAGGCCACACAAGTCACCTTTGACGTCGGCCGCGAATACTGCCACCCCAGCGTCGCTGAACGCTTCCGCCAGGTGCTGCAAGGTCACGGTCTTGCCGGTACCTGTCGCGCCCGCCACCAGGCCATGGCGGTTGGCCAGCCGCATCGCTTGCCCGACTGGCTGGCCATCTGGGCCAGCACCTACAACTATGGTCGAAGTTTCCGGCATCTCTGTAATCCTCTGCTCAAGCTTTACCTTAATTCGGCCGATACCTTTGGGTGATATTCGCCTTAATTAGAGAGGAACAACCGAAAAGGGACTTTTCGGGATGTTGCACTGCTTTGCGGCTCCACCCGTGCGAACGCCTGATATAACACCTTAGGGAAGGTCTGAAGTAGCCCTGTATTTCCGGTCGACTTCAGCCCTCGCTGCTTTTGAAAGCGGGCCGTCGATCAAATTCGACCAGGTAACCCGCTCAGTTCTCCGTTTTTGGCCGCCGCGAGCACCTCGCAGCAGCCATTTTCCGCATTACAGGTGCACCTTTCCTGCGGTAGTCAGCAAATGTCGGCGCGCCATCCATAGGTTCGACAGCGCGAACAGCGTCACCAGCTGAGCGGTGTTCTTGGCCAGGCCACGGAAGCGCACCTTCACGTAACCGAACTGGCGCTTGATCACTCGAAACGGGTGCTCGACCTTCGCTCGCACTTGTGCCTTGGCCTTCTCGATCTTGCGCTTGGCTTTGTACAGGGCGCTGCGTTTATCGAGCTTCTTGTAGGTGCTGCGGCGTGCTGCGACCTGCCAGATCACTTCGCGGCCAGCATGTTCGGGGCGCTTTTCGACGCCGGTGTAGCCGGCATCGGCGCAGACGACGTTCTCGTCACCGTGCAGCAGTTTGTCGACCTGGGTGATATCCGCCACGTTGGCTGCCGTGCCTACCACGCTGTGTACCAGCCCCGACTCATCATCCACGCCGATGTGCGCCTTCATGCCAAAGTAATACTGGTTCCCTTTCTTGCTCTGGTGCATTTCCGGGTCGCGCTTGCCGTCCTGGTTCTTGGTCGAGCTGGGCGCGTGGATCAGTGTGGCATCGACGATAGTGCCCTGGCGCAGCGACAGGCCGCGATCCCCCAGGTAGCCATTGATTACGCCGAGGATGCCGGCTGCCAGCTCATGTTTCTCCAGCAAGCGACGGAACTTGAGGATGGTGGTTTCGTCGGGAATACGCTCGAGGCTCAGCCCGGCGAACTGACGCAGGATGGTCGTCTCGTAGAGCGCTTCTTCCATGGCCGGGTCGCTGTAGCCGAACCAGTTCTGCATCAGATGGATACGTAACATGGCCATCAGCGGATAGGCTGGACGACCACCTTCACCCTTTGGGTAGTGTGGCTCGATCAGGGCAATCAATCCCTTCCACGGCACCACCTGATCCATCTCGATCAGGAACAATTCCTTACGGGTCTGCTTGCGCTTGCCGGCGTACTCGGCGTCGGCGAAGGTCATCTGCTTCATGGAAAAACTCGGCTGGCGGGATCGGCGTATTTCACCAGATTCAGGAAGTCTTTTTCAGACCTTCCTTAGCGGACCCGATTACGCCATGAACAAAAGCCTTCGTTTCAGCCACAAGATTCTTTTGGCAGCATCATTGATCGTGATACTCGCCTTCAGCCTGTTCACACTCTACAACGATTACCTCCAGCGTAATGCGATCCGCGAGAGCCTGGAAAACTATCTGGCTGAAATGGGCGCCTCCACTTCGACCAACATCCGCAACCTGTTCGAAGGCCGTATCAAGCTGGTAGAAAACCTGGCACAGAACATTGCCCAGGCCCCCACCAACGCCGAAACCCTGATGGGCCAGAATGCGCTGGTTTCCAGCTTTCTTACCGTTTACCTGGGCAAGGTGGACGGCGGCTTCAGCGTGCGCCCGGACGCAAAAATGCCCGACGGCTACGACCCGCGCACCCGCCCCTGGTACAAGGACGGCATGAGCGCCACCGGCGTAACCCTGACCGAACCTTACATCGACATGACCACCAACAAGATGGTCATTGGCATCCTCAGCAAGGTGTCCAGCAATGTCGGCGTGGTGGGTGGCGACCTGGCCCTGGACGGCCTGGTGCAGATCATCAACTCGCTGAACTTCGGCGGCATGGGCTACGCCTTCCTGGTCAACGACCAGGGCAAGATCCTGGTACACCCTGACAAAGACCTGGTGATGAAGTCGCTGTCGGACCTGTTCCCGCAGCACACACCAAAACTGACCGGTGAACTGACCGAAGTGCAGAGCGATGGCCAGGCCCGCCTGCTGACCTTCACCCCAATCACCGGCCTGCCTTCGGCCAACTGGTACATCGGCTTGTCGGTGGACAAGGACAAGGCCTTCTCGATGCTCAGCACCTTCCGCACTTCGGCGGTGATCGCCACGGTGGTGGCGGTGGTGATCATCATCGGCCTGCTCGGCCTGCTGATCCGCGTGCTGATGCAGCCGCTGCACACCATGACCCGCGCCATGGAGGACATCGCCGAGGGTGAAGGCGACCTGACCAAACGCCTGCGCATTCACAACCACGACGAATTCGGCATCCTGGGCACCGCGTTCAACCGTTTTGTCGAGCGCATTCACAGCTCGATCAGCGAAGTGTCCTCGGCCACCGAGCAGGTCAACGAAGTGGCCCTGCGTGTCATCAGCGCCTCGAACTCGTCGATGACCAACTCTGACGAACAGTCCAACCGCACCAACAGCGTGGCCGCCGCCATCAACGAACTGGGCGCCGCCGCCCAGGAAATCGCCGGCAACGCCGCCCAGGCATCGCAACATGCCAGCTCGGCTCGCCTGCTGGCCGAAGAAGGGCAACAGGTGGTCGAGCGCAACATTGCGGCAATGAACCGCCTGTCGGACCTTATCGTCACCTCCAGCGCGCACATCGAGACGCTGAACAACAAGACCGTCAACATTGGCCAGATCCTCGAAGTGATCACCAGCATTTCCCAGCAGACCAACCTCCTGGCGCTGAACGCCGCCATCGAAGCCGCCCGTGCCGGTGAAGCCGGCCGCGGCTTTGCCGTAGTAGCCGACGAAGTACGCAACCTGGCGCACCGCACCCAGGAATCGGCGCAGCAGGTGCAGACCATGATCGAAGAACTGCAGGTTGGCGCCCGCGCGTCGGTCGAGACCATGGACCAGAGCCAGCGCCACAGCCAGGACAGCGTGCAGATCGCCAACCAGGCCGGTGAACGGCTGGACAGCGTTACCGTACGCATCGGCGAAATCGACGGCATGAACCAGTCGGTGGCCACCGCCACCGAAGAGCAGACCGCCGTGGTCGAGGCGATCAACATGGACATCAACGAGATCAACATGCTCAACCAAGAGGGCGTGGAGAACCTGCAGGCCACCCTGCGCGCCTGCTCGGACCTTGAACAACAAGCCGGCCGCCTGAAACATCTGGTAGGCAGCTTCCGCATCTGACCGGAGCTACACCCTTCTCTGTAGGAGCAGCCTTGTGCTGCGAAGAGGCCGGTGAAGGCAACATAGCTGTGTTGCCTGTACTGGCCTCTTCGCAGCACAAGGCTGCTCCTACAAGGATTGCGAACTCCCCCTCTCCTCAAACCGATCGAACAAACTATCCTTCTGAAAGGTCCACCTTTAGGCGCGTCATCGCCGGCAGCTAACGCCGGATGACAGACCCGAAGATGATCCCGGAGGGATGCTGATCGTGCACATCGCCGACATCACCATGTTCTACGCCCCCGCCAGCGGCGGCGTACGTACCTATCTTGATGCCAAACACCGCCGCCTCGACGCCACTCTCGGTGTACGCCACAGCCTGCTGATCCCCGGTGCCAGCGCACAGCACGCCGATGGCATCTACCAGGTGCCCGCCCCGCCACTGCCATTCGGCAAGGGTTACCGCTTCCCGGTGCGCCTGGCCCCCTGGTGCAGTGAACTGCGCCGGCTCAAGCCCGACCTGATCGAAGTCGGCGACCCCTACCTGACCGCCTGGGCAGCACTGGAGGCACGGCGCCAACTCGATGTGCCGGTGATCGGGTTCTACCATTCCGACCTGCCTTTGCTGGTCAGCAACCGCATGGGCAACTGGTTCACCCCCAATGTCGAGGCCTATGTCAGCAAGCTGTACGGCAATTTCGACCGGGTGCTCGCGCCCAGCCAGGTAATGGCTGACAAACTGCGCCGCCTGGGCGTACGCGATGTGCATGTGCAGCGCCTGGGCGTGGACCTTGCCACCTTCAACCCCGAACAGCGCGACCCGCGCCTGCGCGCGGAACTGGGCATAGCCGACACCAGCCGCCTGCTGATCTATGCCGGCCGCGGCTCGCGGGAAAAGAACCTGCCGGTGCTGCTCGACTGCATGCAGCAGCTGGGCCGCCCCTATCACCTGCTGCTGGTGGGCTCGAACATGCCGGCCAACGTGCCGCACAACGTCAGCGTGATCGACCACTTCTGCCCCGCACCGGAAGTTGCCCGGCTGTTGGCCAGCGCCGACCTGCTGGTGCACGCCGGAGACCAGGAAACCTTCGGCCTGGTCATACTCGAAGCGATGGCCAGCGCCACCCCCGTGGTGGCCGTGCGCGCCGGGGCCTTCGGCGAAATCGTCAACGAGCAGTGCGGGCGCCTGTGCCGCCCCAATGATGCCCAGGCCATGGCGGCGGCCGTGCGCGAGGCATTCGAGGCAGGCACACGCAAACTCGGAGCACAGGCTCGCCGCCACGTCGAGCAGCACTATTCGTGGGACAACGTGGTCTGCGGCCTGTTGCAGCACTACCAGGCCGTGCTCGGCCACCCGCCGCAGGCCCGTGCCCATGGCTGAGGCACGGCCGCCATCACGCAGCCTGATGCTGGTGCTGCACGATGTCGCGCCCGAGACCTGGCCAGACTACCAACCCTTCGTCGAGGCCATAGATGCCCTCGGCGGTGTCCCCATGACCTGGCTGGTGGTGCCGGACTTTCACCAACGCAACCTGCTGCTGCGTTCGCCCACCTTCTGCCGCCTGCTTGAACGGCGCCTGGCCCAGGGCGACGAGCTGGCCTTGCACGGCTATTACCATGCCGACAACGGCCCACCGCCACGCACGCCTGGCGAATACTTCATGCGCCGCGTCTACACCCATGAAGGTGAATTCTACGGCCTTGACCAGCAGCAGGCACTGCAACGGCTGGAGCGCGGCCTGGCGCTATTCCACCAGCAGGGTTGGCCTGTAGCCGGCTTTGTCGCGCCAGCCTGGTTGATGAGCGAAGGCACCCGCCAGGCCCTGCGCCGCTTGCCGCTGCGTTACACCAGCACGCCACAGCACCTGTACCGCTTGCCGGACTTCACCGCGATCGAAGCCCCGGGGCTGGTGTGGAGCGCCCGTAGTGCCTGGCGCCGAGGGTTTTCCAGGGTGTTGTGCGACTGGCAATGCCGCCGTTGGCGCGACGCCGAGGCCATACGCCTGGGCCTGCACCCTGTAGACATGCGTCACCGCACCTCCCGTGACTACTGGCTGAACACCTTGCGCAACTTGCTGGCTCAAGGCCGCGAGCCACTGACCAAGTCGGCCTGGCTGGACCGCAAGGCCAACGCATGAACCGCCTGGCCTGGCTAGGCCTGGCACTGCTCGCTGCCGTGCTGGTGCCGATCTTGCTCGGTGGCAGCGAACTGCTGCCGAGGCTGCAACGCTTCGACCCTGTGCTAATGCTCAGCCTGCTGGGCATGATCCTGCTGTGCTGGGCCCTCAACGCCATCCGCTTGCGCCTGTTGCTCGGTCAGCAAGGTGCCAGGCTTGGGCCGCTGCGTAGCTTCGGCGTGGTAATGGCCACCGAATTTGCCATCTGCACCACCCCCGGTGGCAGCGGCGGGCCCTTGACCCTAATGGCATTGCTGGCACGTGACCGCATCAGCCCGGCACGCAGCGGCGCTGTATTCGCCATGGATCAGTTGAACGACCTGGTGTTCTTCTTCTGCGCAATGCTGGCGATAGCCGGCTACGCACTGTTCCATAGCCTGGGCCGCAGCCAGGAAAGCATGTTGCTGGGCAGTGCGCTGCTACTGTGCACAGCACTGGCCGCAGTGGTCGGGCTGCTGCGCTACCGCCGCCAGGTAATGCGCCTGAACGGCAGGCTGCTGCGGCGCCTGGGCATGAGCCAGCAGCGCAAGCGCCGCTGGGCACGCAAACTGATGCACTTCATACACGCACTGGCGCAGACCTGGCAGCTGCCCAAGCGCACGCTGAGCCTGGTGTTCACCCTGACCTGCGTACACTGGGGGCTGCGCTACAGCGTGTTGTATCTGGTATTGAGAGGGTTGGGCGTGGACCTGGCATGGATCCCCAGCTTCCTGGTGCAGATGCTGTCGCTCAGTGCCGGCCAGTTCAGCCTGTTGCCAGGCGGTGCCGGTGCCGCCGAGTTTCGACTTCGGCCAGCCTGCTGACGCCATGGGTGGGCAGTTCGACCGCCGCGGCGGCGATCCTGATATGGCGGGCGGTTACTTACTACTTTTATCTGCTGGCGGGTGGGCCGGTGTTCGTGTGCCTGCTGGCGCGCCCGTTGCTGGAGCGCTGGCGGGGTCAGGCGGGTTGGCTGTTGCCACAGCTCGGCAGCGCCGGGGAAGTCGGTGCCGTCAGTGTCATCCAGGGCTTCGGGGTCGTAGCGGGCCAGGCAGCCTTCGCCGAGGGTGGGTGGCGGTGAGGCGGTGGGGGTGTTGCGTTGTTTGGCCATTGGCGTATCACTCAAGATTGCCGAGGGCACTTTGCGCCCCATTCGCGGCACAAGGCCGCTCCTACAATCGACCGCGTGGCCTTTGTAGGAGCGGCCTTGTGCCGCGAATGGGCTGCAACGCAGCCCTTGGGGAATCAATCAAAAACAACCGTCTTGTTGCCATGCACCAGCACCCGGTCTTCCAGGTGGTAACGCAGGCCACGGGCCAGCACCATCTTCTCCACGTCACGACCAAAGCGGACCATGTCCTCGATGCTGTCGGCATGGCTGACACGCACCACGTCCTGCTCGATGATCGGGCCGGCGTCCAGCTCTTCGGTAACGTAGTGGCAAGTTGCGCCGATGAGTTTGACGCCACGCAGGGCGGCCTGGTGGTAAGGCTTGGCACCGACGAACGACGGCAGGAAGCTGTGGTGGATGTTGATCACCTTTTCAGCAAAGTCCCGGCACAGTTGCGGCGGCAAGATCTGCATGTAACGGGCCAGCACTACCACATCGGCGGCGTGCTCCTGGACCAGGCGCGACACCTCGGCAAAGGCCGGAGCCTTGTCCTTGGGGTCGACCGGTACATGGAAGAACGGAATGCCATGCCACTCGACCATGCTGCGCAGGTCGTCGTGGTTGGAAATCACGCAAGGGATCTCGCAATCCAGTTCATTGGTGTGCCAACGGTGCAGCAGGTCGGCCAGGCAGTGCGACTCGCGGCTGGCCATCAGTACCACACGCTTTTTCTGTGCCGAGTCGGTAACGCGCCAGGTCATGGAGAACTCTTCGGCGATCGGCGCAAACGCCTCGCGGAAGGCTTCGATACCGAAAGGCAGCGATTCGGCGCGGATTTCATGGCGCATGAAGAACCAACCGCTCTGCTCATCAGAGTGGTGGCTGGCTTCGTTGATCCAGCCATTGTACAAGGCCAGGAAATTACTGACTTTCGCCACGATGCCTACACGGTCGGGGCAGGCGATCACCAGACGATAGGTGCGCATGAATGAGACTCCAGAACTTCGCAAAGGCGCCTATTCTAGCGGCCCGCCAGAAAAAACGCAGTATTGATCGCAGCCGCAGTGGCCTAGGCCGTTCAGCTTACGCCGCACGGGCATTGTCTGACAGACATGACGAAATGAAGGGTTTGTAAGTAAATTTTTGTTCACGTAGAGAAATGTTGTCACAGCTTAATTAACAGTTAATTGCGGAATATCATGTTTACTTGCGAGTATGGCCTGTCTATTATTGCCCCACACATTTCTGAACACGCATTAAGGAACACTCCATGTCCCTGATCAACGAGTACCGCGCTACCGAAGAAGCCATCAAGGAACTTCAGGCCCGCCTGGCCAACCTGTCGCAGGATGACAAGCTGAAAAAAGAACTGGAGTTCGAAGGCAAACTGCGCACACTGATGGGCGAGTACTCCAAGTCGCTGCGCGACGTGATTGCCCTGCTCGACCCAGAGTCGAAACTGAGCAAGGCACCTCGCGGTGCGGTCAAGACGACTGCCACCAAACGTGCACGCAAGGTCAAGCAATACAAAAACCCGCACAACGGTGAAGTGATCGAAACCAAAGGCGGCAACCACAAAACCCTGAAAGAGTGGAAAGCCACTTGGGGTGGTGATGTGGTCGAGAGCTGGGCAACCCTGCTGGACTGATTGTCCGCATTCGCCTTCTGCTTATCGCAACAAAAACGCCGGCACATTGCCGGCGTTTTTGTTTGCCCCGCTGTCAGCCAATTGCAAATTGTGCCTGCAATTGCCGGGCATGCATTTGCCAAGCTTCCAGCACACGCCGGCCAGCCTCGTCAGCGCCTTCCCAGGCTTGCTGACGCGCTTGTTCGAAGTCGCCCAGCGTATTGGGTGCTCCCCACTGCGGGTCACTCAGGCGCTGCTGACAGAAGCCATGCCAGCGTTGGCGTTCTTCGCCGGTCAAGGTCTCCGGGAAGTTGCGCGCGCGATAGCGGAACAGCAATTCCGGTAAACGCGGGTCATCGAACATCCACTGCCCACGGCCCAACTGCGCGGGTTCCAGCGTACGCACTTGCTCACATAAACGGCGATCGCGGTCCCCCACAAAACCGTCATACAACTGTTGCTCCGGGTCTTCACTTGGGGCGAAGTCCTCTTTGCCGTAAATGTGCTCCAGCTTGTCTTGCCATTGCGCCTGTTGATTAGCCAACTGTTCGCCGCGCAATTGTAACAACGTCAAGTCCAGGCCCAATCGTTGTTGATCGTCCGCGCGCAATACCGACAGTGGCGCCACTACCGGGCAGCGATTGATCTGTATCAGTTTGAGTGGCACCGGTAATTCACCCTCGGCCAACGCGTCGTGACGGGTATACAAGCGCTGGCGTAGAACCTCAGCACTTTCCCTTAGTAACGGTAAGGGTTCCTGATGCAAATCACAGACGATCAGCGCGTTGCGATTACGTGGGTGCCAGGCCAATGGCAATACGACACCCAGGTAATTACGCGCCGCCGAAAAGCGCCCGGATATATGCACCAGTGGCTGCAACAAACGGACCTGCTCCATCACTTTATGCTTGCTGCGCAACTGGAAGAGCCAGTCATACAACTTGGGCTGTTGCTGCCGAATCAGCCGGGCCAGGGCAATGGTTGCCCGCACGTCGGAAAGCGCTTCGTGGGCATGCCCATGGTCAATGCCATTGGCCTTGCTCAGCAGTTCAAGGCGCAGGCTGGTGCGCCCATCCTGTTGCGGCCATTGAATACCGTCAGGGCGCAAGGCGTAGGCGGTTCGCACGATGTCGATCAGGTCCCAGCGGCTGTTGCCGCCCTGCCACTCCCGGGCATACGGGTCGAAAAAGTTGCGGTACAAACTGTAACGGGTCACTTCATCGTCGAAGCGCAGGGTGTTGTAGCCCGCGCCACAAGTGCCAGGCTGCGCCAGTTGCGCGTGCACCCGGGTCATGAACTCGGCTTCGCACAGGCCTTGCTCGGCCAGCAATTGCGGGGTAATGCCAGTTACCAGGCAAGCCGCCGGGTGCGGCAGGATATCGTCGGAAGGCCGGCAATAAAGGCTGATCGGCTCGTCGATTTCGTTAAGGTCGAAATCGGTGCGCACACCGGCCACTTGCAGTGGCCGGTCGCAACGCGGGTTGATGCCGGTGGTTTCGTAGTCGTGCCAGAAAATGCTTGAGGTCACGGGGTCGTCCTGTATCAAGGTCGACCCGATTCTAGCGCAGCCTCAGACAGAAGCGTTGGCAGGAAGGAAACTGAAATAATCACGCAGTGAACGCACGAACTCGTCGAATTCGCGGGGCGCCTGCAACAGCATGAAGCCCGAATCGTAGTGCCCGGGCGTCTGGTCTTCGCGGCACCACAGGCAACTGGCAGTCAGGTTGACGAACTGATGCCCGCCGCCGACCAGCGGCAAGCGCAGTTGCAGTTCGTAATCGGGCCCCACCAGCACAGGCAGCTGGCTGATGACCATCAAGCCATCCTCGGAGGCATTACCCAGCTGGCCGATTTCTTGACCGGTAAAACGGTTGAATACCTTGAGCACACAAGGCAGTTGATGGCGTTCGATGTGGCGCTTGTTAAACATGATCGCGAGTGTATTCCGTACCTGATGCCAGGAATACAAGGTACTGGCGGTTGTTGTAACAGCTGAGTTACAGATTAGCGCAGGGCGCGCAGCAAATCTCGTGAAATAAACCACACCTTGGTGTTATCGCCAAGGTGCGGTCGTCACCGGGCTGGCCACAGCCGCGTCGCCGCTGCGGGCATGGCCAAGTTTTTCAAGCGTCTGCAAGCGTGCCTGGGCACGATAGGCGTACTCGTTGCCCGGGTACTTCTGGATCAGGTACTGGTAAGTCTGCGCAGCATCCACATACAACGCCTGGCGCTCCAGGCACTGGCCGCGCAGCAGCGACACTTCGGGGTGGATGAATGGCCGCGAACGGCTGGTACGGTCGACTTGCGACAGCTCCAGCATGACCCGCGCGCAGTCGCCACGGTCGTAGGCGCGGTAGGCATTGTTCAGGTGGTGGTCCATGGACCAGCGGGTGCAGCCGACGGCGCTGGCCGCCAAGGCTAAAACGATCAGGGCTCGCATGGGGATCTCCTTTGATGCCTGTGTATCGGCCAACGCCAACAAATCTTCACAGGCTTTTGCAAGGATACCCCGACCGTTCAAATGCCACCCTGCCTTGGTCGCAGGTAGTGCAACGGAACAATGACTACAGCGAGATTCAGGAGTAGCCTTTCGCTGCGCTTCACTATAGGAGTCTGTGCATGAGCATCCGCCGTACCAAAATCGTCGCCACCCTTGGCCCCGCCAGCAACTCGCCGGAAGTGATCGAGCAACTGATCCTTGCCGGCCTGGACGTGGCACGCCTGAACTTCTCCCACGGCACGCCGGACGAGCACAAGGCCCGCGCGCGCCTGATCCGTGACATCGCCGCCAAGAACGGCCGCCATGTCGCGCTGCTGGGCGACCTGCAGGGTCCGAAGATCCGCATCGCCAAGTTCGCCAACAAGCGCATCGAATTGAAGATCGGTGACAAGTTCACCTTCTCCACCGCCCACCCGCTGACCGAAGGCAACCAGGACATCGTCGGCATCGACTACCCCGACCTGGTCAAGGACTGCGGCGTCGGTGACGAACTGCTGCTCGACGATGGCCGCGTGGTCATGCGTGTCGAAACCGCCACTGCAGACGCCCTGCACTGCGTGGTGATCATCGGTGGCCCGCTGTCGGACCACAAAGGCATCAACCGTAAAGGTGGCGGCCTGACCGCACCGGCACTGACCGAAAAAGACAAGGCCGACATCAAGCTGGCCGCGGAAATGGACCTGGACTACCTGGCCGTGTCGTTCCCGCGTGACGCCAGCGACATGGAATACGCACGCAAACTGCGTGACGAGTCCGGCGGCAGCGCCTGGCTGGTGGCCAAGATCGAACGCGCCGAAGCGGTTGCCGACGACGAGACCCTCGACAAGCTGATCGCCGCCTCCGACGCGGTGATGGTTGCCCGTGGCGACCTGGGTGTGGAAATCGGCGACGCCGAGCTGATCGCCATCCAGAAGAAGATCATCCAGCACGCCCGCCGCAACAACAAAGCGGTGATCGTGGCGACCCAGATGATGGAGTCGATGATCCAGAACCCGATGCCGACCCGCGCTGAAGTGTCCGACGTGGCCAACGCCGTGCTGGACAACACCGACGCGGTAATGTTGTCGGCTGAAAGTGCTGCCGGTTCCTACCCGATCGAAGCCGTCCAGGCCATGGCCCGCATCTGCCTGGGTGCCGAAAAGCACCCGACCAGCCAGAAGTCCAGCCACCGCCTGCACACCACCTTCGAGCGCTGCGACGAAAGCATCGCCCTGGCGGCCATGTACACCGCCAACCACTTCCCGGGCGTGAAGGCGATCATCGCCCTGACCGAAAGCGGCTACACCCCGCTGATCATGTCGCGCCTGCGTTCGCACGTGCCGATCTTCGCCCTGTCGCCACACCGCGCCACCCAGGCCCGCGCCAACATGTTCCGCGGCGTATACCCGATCGCCTTCGACCCGGCCTCGCTGCCGGCCGACAAGGTGAGCCAGGCGGCAGTCGACGAACTGCTCAAGCGTGGTTTGGTGGAGCAAGGTGACTGGGTGATCCTGACCAAGGGTGACAGCTACCACACCATCGGTGGCACCAACGGCATGAAGATCCTGCATGTTGGTGATCCGCTGGTCGGTTGATGTATCGAAAGGGCCGCTTAGCGGCCCTTTTTTTCAACTGATATTTTTGCCAGTTGTGAGGTGTCTTGGCTGAGTAGAGCCTACATGGGCTTATTGATCCAGGAGGCTCCCCATGGAAAACCCAAGCGCCAACTCGCTAATCGACCCCGATTACAAAGCGGCAATTCCAGAAAGCATCGGCACAATCGAAACGTCACTGCACACTGTAAATGGACGCATCTGCGTCGGCAGTGCCTATGTGAATGACGCCACTCATTACGCTCTCCTCCGGCTCAAAGACAACGGCGAGCTGGACACTACCTTCGGGAAGCAAGGACTCACCACCGGTAGTTTCGGGCGCACCCAATCGCTGATCTACAGCGTCACTGAACTGGATGACGGCGCGTTGCTGGTCATTGGCCTCACCTCCGAGGGCTCTTATTTTTTCGACGGTGTTCCCGTCCTGGCTCGGTTCACAAAAGACGGCACGCTGGACGAAAACTTCCAGGGCAAAGGGTATGTGATCATCGAGCGGCCGGAAGGATTGAAGCAAGAGCCGCGAGTGCTGCCATTGAAGAAGGAGCAGTTGAAGCAAGAGCAGTCGGAAAGTAAGCAGAATCCCTCCCTTTCAAACAACTACCCAATCCGCTGTGTCGGCGACAAGATCCTGGTGCTAGGTAACTACTTTGGTCTGAACTGCGTGCTGATGACTTTTGACCTCAATGGTAACCGGGACGGCTTCACGGAGCTCAAAAGATCGGATGACACGTGGCTCCATGGCCTGAATCTCCATGCAAGTGAAGAAGCCATTCTGATATGCGCCCGAATCTACAATGATCTAGGCCTGCCAAACGGAGGGTGCGTGGTATCGCTTACGCCTGAAGGTGAGTACAGCCCTGGCTTTGGAACTGATGGGGTAGCTAATTTCCCCACTGCCCTGAAAACAGTGGAAAACTTTCTGGTACTGCCTGCCGCCAAACGCATCATCGGTTGCGGTATGGGTGAAAGCCGAGAAGGCGTGCTGGTGGCGATGACGACCAAAGGCGGAGAAGACGACTTCCGATTTTCACAGCTACGCGACTACAGTCTGGGCTGGAACCAGCTCGTCGCGTTTTCACCGCAACGTGCCGATAGCCGCCTACTTGCAGCTGGTGTATGGAACAATCGGATCAACGCACCTATGTTGCTCGGACGCTTCTGCGCCGATGGCAAACTTGACGACTCTTTCGGCGACGGGGGGACAAAAGACATTCTCCTGGATGACATGATCTCAACTGCCGCCCGACGCTGCGAGATCGATAGCAATGGCAAGACCTTGGTGCATTGTATGAGTACCAAGTCCACCGCAATTGCCTACGGAACGCTTATTCGCTGTCTCACCGCAATCTCCGACTGATCACGCAGGTGCAGTGAACACATCAGCAAACACGTGGCTTCTCGGCAGCCCGGCGATGAACAACCGGCGAGCAAATCGCTCTACTGAGTCGGGAGCCCCACATACCAGTGCCAGCGTTTGCCGTGACTGCAACTGCTGCGTCGCCAATGACTGCTCGACATCGCGGGCATCGACCAACTCAATACTTATGTGAGGATGGGCGCGTGACAGTTCGCCAAGCTCAGTGGCCAGGTAGTGCTCCCGCGCCAAGTGCAGCAGACGGATCGGCCCACGATGGTTCTGTCGTACCGCCTCACGCAAGATGCCCCATAACGGCGCAAGCCCGGTTCCGGCCGCCAGCAGCCAGAGCGGCCGGTCCTGCCAATCCAGGTCGTAATGCAACGCCCCACCCCTGAACTCCCCCAAGCGCAACACATCCCCCACCTGCAAGGTACGGGCTCTGTCGCAAAAGGCGCCAGGGCGCTGGCAATCGATGTGAAACTCCAGAAAGTCATCTTCTCCCGGCAGGCTGGCCAGGGAGTACGGCCGAGCTACCGAACCATTCCATAACACCACATGCTGCCCCGCCTGGTAACGCACCGCCCGCTCGGGCCGCAGCCGCATGCGCAACACATCCCCGAACCAGTCCAGCGCACAGACAGGGGCCGGCACACCATCGCGCTGCGGGTCGAACAACGCGACATGCAGGTCTTCGACCACCCGGCACTGGCAGGCCAGGCGCCAGCCCAGGGCATGCTTGTCCAGCGCCAGCGCCTCAGGCAGGGCATCCAGCGGTTGCCCTGCCAGGCAATGCACCAGGCAGGCATGGCAACTGCCGGCGCGGCAGCTGTAGGGCACATTGAGCCCGGCGTCATTCAGGGCATCTAGCAGGTTGCTGCCGGTCGGCACCGCCCAGCGGCGCTCGCCCACGCAAATTTCGGGCATTGTCAGCTATCTCTCCTGGCCTTTTATTTTGCCGGGGCCGCTATGCGGCCCAATCGCCGGCAAGCCAGCCCCACAGGTCAGTGCAAGCTGAAGGGCTGGTGCAATCCTGTGGGGCTCGGCTTGCCGGCGATTGGGCTGCAAAGCAGCCCCCGTCAAGCATCCTATCTCTTCAGCGAGACAGCAAGAACAGTGCCTGCCCGTTGCCGACCATGGTCCAGACCGGCCGCAGGTGTGCCCGGCACGGATGCGCGCTATACTGCCGCGCCTTTTTCCGCCGGCCTGACCTGCCGGCGCCTTGCAAGGCGTTTCGACATGCTGGTCGGCACCGTCGAGCGCCTTTATGAATGTTCCCGTCTTTAAGAGGAGCGCGCTGCATGACCGTGATCAAGCAAGACGACCTGATTCAGAGCGTCGCCGACGCCCTGCAATTCATCTCGTACTACCACCCCGTCGATTTCATCCAGGCCATGCACGAGGCCTATCTGCGTGAAGAGTCGCCTGCTGCGCGCGACTCCATCGCCCAGATCCTGATCAACTCGCGCATGTGCGCCACCGGCCACCGCCCGATCTGCCAGGACACCGGTATCGTCACCGTGTTCGTGCGTGTGGGCATGGACGTGCGCTGGGACGGCGCCACCTTGAGCGTCGACGACATGATCAACGAAGGTGTGCGTCGCGCCTACAACCTGCCTGAAAACGTGCTGCGTGCTTCGATCCTGGCCGACCCGGCCGGTGCCCGCAAGAACACCAAGGACAACACCCCGGCAGTGATCCACTACTCCATCGTCCCCGGCGACAAGGTCGAGGTCGATGTCGCAGCCAAAGGCGGCGGCTCGGAGAACAAGTCGAAGATGGCCATGCTCAACCCGTCCGACTCGATCGTCGACTGGGTACTGAAGACCGTCCCGACCATGGGCGCTGGCTGGTGCCCGCCTGGCATGCTCGGCATCGGCATCGGCGGTACCGCCGAGAAGGCCGCCGTCATGGCCAAGGAAGTGTTGATGGAATCCATCGACATCCACGAGCTGAAAGCCCGTGGCCCGCAGAACCGCCTGGAAGAAATCCGCCTGGAGCTGTTCGAGAAGGTCAACCAGCTGGGCATCGGCGCCCAGGGCCTGGGTGGCCTGACCACCGTGCTCGACGTCAAGATCATGGACTACCCGACCCACGCCGCGTCGCTGCCGGTGTGCATGATCCCCAACTGCGCCGCCACCCGTCACGCCCACTTCGTGCTCGACGGCTCCGGCCCGGCCGAACTGGAAGCGCCGTCGCTGGACGCCTACCCGGAAATCGTCTGGGAAGCCGGCCCAAGTGCCCGCCGCGTCAACCTCGACGACATCACCCCGGAAGAAGTCGCCAGCTGGAAGCCGGGCGAAACCATCCTGCTCAACGGCAAGATGCTGACCGGCCGCGATGCCGCGCACAAGCGCATGGTCGAAATGCTCAACCGTGGCGAAGCGCTGCCGGTGGACCTGAAAGGCCGCTTTATCTACTACGTAGGCCCGGTCGACCCGGTTGGTGACGAAGTGGTAGGCCCTGCCGGCCCGACCACCGCTACCCGCATGGACAAGTTCACCCGCCAGATCCTTGAGCAAACCGGCCTGTTGGGCATGATCGGCAAGTCCGAGCGTGGCCCGACCGCCATCGAAGCGATCAAGGACAACAAAGCCGTGTACCTGATGGCCGTTGGCGGCGCTGCCTACCTGGTGGCCCAGGCCATCCGCAAGTCGAAGGTCCTGGCCTTCGCCGAGCTGGGCATGGAAGCGATCTACGAGTTCGAGGTCAAGGACATGCCGGTTACCGTTGCCGTAGACAGCAACGGTGAGTCGGTGCACATCACTGGCCCTGCCCTGTGGCAGAGCAAGATTGCCGAGAGCCTGGCAGTCGAAGTGAAGTAAACAGCGCCCCTGACGGCGGCCCCGCACTTTGTAGGAGCAGCCTTGTGCTGCGAAGAGGCCCTGTATCACCCCCACAGATGTCCGGGTGATCACAGGACCATTCGCAGCACAAGGCTGCTCCTACAGGGTCGGGGCCGCTGTAGTTTCAGCCAATCCTGTCAAACTGCTCCGGCCAGTCCCTTCGGGTAAACACCTGTCCCTCCCGCCTCACCCGCCGCACTTCCTCCAGGTCCACCTCACACACCAGCCACTGGCTGCTCATCGGACTCAGAGCCTCACTCAAGGCCACCACCCCATCCCCCGGCATCCCGTGATCCGGCGGAACGAACAACCCTGCCCGCCCGATATTCTCGTCCAGCGCCGGCGACCACGGTGCCAGCCCTACCGTAGGGCTTTGCAGCACGGCAACCTGGTTCTCCAGCGCCCGTGCCTGGGCACCGATGCGTACCCGGTGGTAACCCGCCTCGGTATCGGTACAACTCGGCGCCAGGATCAGGTCGGCACCGGCCTCGGCCAGGCGCCTGGCCAGCATGGGGAATTCATTGTCATAACAGATCAGGATGCCCAAACGCCCCAGTTCGGTGTCGAACACCTGAAGCCCTTGGCCCGCAGCAATGTCCCACTGCTCCCGCTCGAATCGGGTCATCATCAGCTTGTCCTGATGGCCCAGCACGCCCCTGGGGCCGAACAGCCAGGCACGGTTCCGGTACCGCCCATCGCTGTCCAGCACCGGCACGCTGCCCGGTTGCAGGTAGATTCCCCAACGCCGGGCAAGGCTTTCGCACAGTGCCTTCCAGGGTTCGATCAATGGCTGGATGCCGGCAATCGAAGCCTTCAGGTCACCCCGTTGCTCGGCATTCAGTTGGCCGCTCAGTACCAGCCCGGCGTACTCCGGCAACAGCAGCAAGCGTGCCCCCGCCTCCACGGCCTCGGCGCACAGGCCCTGCAAATGGTCGGTGTAGGCGTCCCAGGTTTCATGCAGTTCGATGGCGTACTGGCAGGCCGCCAGGCGGATCATATCGGCAGTTCCTTGAGCCAGAACGACATCAGCTTGTCGGAGCTTGCCTGCTCATCCAGGTCGCGCCAGGCGTAGGTGGTACGCAACGACGGGTCATGCAGGAAGCCGCGGTTGCGCCAAAAACCGTGCAACGGTTTGTAGTCGGCTGGCCGTCGCGGGTGCACACCTGGCCGCTCCACCGCGCAGAACGCGCAGTAATCGAATTCGGCCAGTTTGTGCGCGTAGGATTCGCGCTCGATAAAGAAGCGCACCCCCAGGCCTTGGCCACGGTATTCCGGCAACACCAGCGACTCACCGAAGTAGTACACGCTGGCCGGGTCGCGCCCTTGGGCCAGGAACGGCTGCTGGAACTCGGCGGCAACATCCACCAGCGGCAAGCCGGTGGAGGCGCCGACCACCTTGCCGTCGTCCAGCGCCAGCACCACCAGGCTGCGCCCGGAGCGGGTATAGGCGGCCAGGTAGTCAGCCTCGTACTCTGGGGTACCGTCGTAAAGGTAGGGAAACTCGCGAAACACGCTAAGGCGCAGGCGAGCGAGGTCATCGATGTATGGCGCAATAGCGGCGCCGTGCAACAGGCGTATTTCCATGCTTGGCGGTCGTTTTGTCGATGTGGATGACGCGCTCGGCTAAGCCGGGCTTGAGGGGAAACCCTATCATCCGAGGCAACGACCCGCCTTTTCCCTACACGACAGGTATTGTTCCATGACCGCTACCGAACTGGTTAATGCTTACTACGCCGCGTTCAACGCCGGTGACATGCCGGGTTTTCTCGCCCTGCTCAGCGAGGACGTGATCCACGACATCAACCAGGGCGAACGGCAGATGGGCAAGGCCCGGTTTGCCGCGTTCATGGACAAGATGAACCGCTGCTACCGCGAACGCCTGGCCGATATCGTGGTAATGCAGAACGCCGACGGCAGCCGCGCGGCGGCGGAGTTCACCGTGCATGGCGAGTACCTGGCCGACGATGAAGGGTTGCCGACGGCCAACGGGCAGACCTATGTGCTACCGGCGGGGGCGTTTTTCTATATTCACTGCGGCAAGATTGCCCGGGTGACCAACTACTACAACCTCAATGACTGGGTTGAGCAGGTTGCCTAAGCCTGGTTGAGCCTGTGCTGCCTGCACCGGCCTCATCGCCGGCAAGCCAGCTCCCACAGGTTGAGCGAAGACCTCAAGACCTGTGCAGTACCTGTGGGGCTGGCTTGCCGGCGATGAGGCCCTATCAGGCAATACGGGTACCCAGCACCTTGAGGAAGGCCGCCAGCCACGCCGGGTGCGCTGGCCACGCCGGTGCGGTCACCAGGTTGCCATCCACATGGGCCTGGTCCACCGCGATATCGATGAACTTGCCGCCCGCCAAACGCACCTCTGGCGCACACGCCGGGTACGCGCTGCATTCGCGCCCCTCCAGCACACCCGCCGCTGCCAGCAGCTGGGCGCCATGGCACACCGCCGCAATCGGCTTGCCGGCCTGGTCGAACGCCCTCACCAGCTCCAGCACCTTCTCATCCAGGCGCAGGTATTCCGGCGCACGACCACCCGGGATCAGCAGCGCGTCGTAACTCTCGGGCCGCACCCGCACAAAGTCGTAATTCAGGGCAAAGTTGTGCCCCGGCTTTTCGCTGTAGGTCTGCTCACCCTCAAAATCATGGATGGCAGTGCGCACGGTCTGCCCCGCCAGTTTCTCCGGGCACACCGCATGCACCGTGTGGCCCACCATGCTCAAGGCCTGGAACGGCACCATCGCCTCGTAATCTTCGACGTAGTCGCCCACCAGCATCAGAATCTTCTTCGCCGTCATCGCACCCACTCCTTCGGTTAACCGTGAACAGTCAATGCACGATAGCCGCTGTCAGTCACGGCGGTCGAGCACGTTGACCACCAGTCGGTCGATCCAGCCCCAGATCCGTTGTTTTACCCGGCGCCACAGGGGGCGGGCATGCCAGTGGTCGAGGTTAACTTCCTCGCTCAAGGCAAAGTCGTGTTCGAAACTGGCCACCACCGCCGCCGTCAACGGCGGGTCCAACGCCTCGATGTTGGCCTCAAGGTTGAAGCGCAGGTTCCAGTGGTCGAAGTTGCACGACCCGACGCTGACCCAGTCGTCTACCACGGCCATCTTCAGGTGCAGGAAGCACGGTTGGTATTCGAAAATCCGCACCCCGGCGCGCAGCAGGCGTGGGTAGTAGCGGTGCCCGGCATAGCGCACCGACGGGTGGTCAGTGCGTGGGCCAGTCAGCAACAGGCGTACATCAAGCCCTTTGCTGGCGGCACGGCGCAACGAACGGCGCACGCTCCAGGTCGGCAGAAAGTACGGCGTAGCCAGCCATACCCGTTGCTTGCCACTGTTCAGCGCCCGCACCAGCGAATGCAGGATGTCCTGGTGCTGGCGGGCGTCAGCATAGGCCACCCGGCCCATGCCCCGCCCGTGGGCAGGCACCTTGGGTAGCCGCGGCAGGCCGAAGCCTTCGGCAGGGCGCCAGGCGGTGCGACGGTTGTTGGCGTACCACTGGCGGTCGAACAGCAGCTGCCAGTCGGTAACCACCGGCCCCTGAATCTGCACCATTACCTCATGCCATTCGCTGGTCGCGTCGCCCGGTTTCCAGAACTCGTCGGTAACGCCTGTGCCGCCCACCACCGCCCAGCGTTCGTCCACCAGCAGCAGCTTGCGGTGGTCACGGTACAGGTTGCGCAGGCCACGCTTCCAGCGCAGGCGGTTGTACCAGCGCAGGTACACACCGGCCTCCAGCAGGCGCTGGCGCAGGGCGCTGTTGAAGGCCAGCGAGCCATAGTCATCGAACAGGCAACGTATCCGCACACCACGCCGGGCGGCCTGTTCCAGCGCTTCGACCACTGCCTCGGCACAGGCGCCGGCCTCTACCAGGTACAGCTCCAGGTCGACTTGAAACTCGGCACGCTCGATTGCCGCCAGCATGCGCGGAAAGAACTCGGGGCCGTCGATCAGCAGTTCGAACTGGTTGCCATCCCGCCAGGGGAAGACCGGCCCCGGCATGTCAGCGGGCGGTGAAAATCAGCACCGCGCTAACCGGCACCGACGGGTTGATGGACTTGAGCCCGGCGAACTTGCGCAGCTTTTCCAGCCCTGGCAGCAACCCGAAATCCTCGGCGCGTAGCAGCAGCGGTTCCAGGGTCACAACCTGGAACCGCCGCGCATCCAGGCGAGTGGCCAGCAGCAGGGCGTTGTAGCTGTGCGATTGGCCATGCAAAGTGACCGTCAGCGGCAGGCGCAACTCAATCTGTGCACCATCGGCCAGGTCATTGATCGGCCGCAGATCGATCTGCGCCTTTACTGTGGCCTCGGCAAAGCGCCCGACCTCGAACAGGTTGTCGCGCATTTGCTCATCACGCAGCGGGATGCCGCTGCTGACAGCATCCATCTCGATGCTCAGCCCTGCCGCGCCTTTGCGGTCGACCGTGCCATGCAGCACCAGAAAACGGTGCACTTCAGCGGTGTCACCGTTCTTGCCGGTAATGAACGACAGGCGCGACGATTCGCCATCAAGGTGCCAATTGGCGTGGGCGGGCAGGCATAAAGCCAGCAACAAGGCGGGCAGCAGACGGGGCAGTTTGAACATGACAAATCTCGTGAAACCAGGCCGCCAACCTTACCCGCCCGCCTTCATGGCAGCAAGCGGCAGCCCTCGCGGGGGCTTAACCAGGAGGCCTGATTGCGCCGCCCCAGGCCCTCGGCGATGACCTGCCGCTGCGCCGTGTTTTCCTCCAGCAGGCTCAGCGGCAACCATTGCTTCACATAACCCTGGCAATACGTTTGCTCAAAGCCCATGACGAAGCGGCACGAGCAGTACTCCTTGGCCGAGTAGGCGGAGAGAATGCCGGGGAAGTCTGCCAGGGCCTGACGCTCGAGCCAGGCCCAGAACACCAGCCCCATCAGCACCAGCAGCAGTACGCGCTTCATGCACCCTCCCCGGCCAAAGCCGCCAGCACGCGCTTGAGCAGTTCGTCGTGCTGGTAACTGCCGTCACGGTCATCGGCATAACGCACGATCACCAGCTTTTGTGTCGGCAGCACATACAACGCCTGGCCCCAGTGCCCCAGGGCAGCGAAGGTGTCTGCAGGCGCACTCGGCCAAGGCCGCCCGGCGCCAGGCAGCGGCTGATTGAGCCACCAGTGGCCGCCCGGATTGGCCTCACCGGGGACAGGTTCGGCAGGTGTAAACGGCGTACGGCTGAAGGCTACCCAGGCCTTGGGCAGCAGTTGCCGGCCTTGCCACTGCCCCTCGCGCTGCATCAGCAAACCGATACGCGCCAGGTCACGGGCACTGAGGTACAGATAGGAAGAACCCACGTAGGTGCCCGCCCGGTCACGCTCCCACACGGCGCTGTCGATACCCAACGGGGTGAACAGCGCGTGCCAGGGGTAATCGGGGTATTGCCCGGCATTGAGCATGCCGCGCAATGCAGCAGCCAGCAGGTTGCTGTCGCCACTGGAATAGAGAAACCGCTGGCCGGGGCTGGCCGCCGTGCCCCGTGCTGCCGTGTAGGCGGCCATGTCGTCACGGCCACGGGTATACAGCATGGCCACCACTGAGGACTTGAGCGGGGCGTATTCGTAGTCTTCCTGCCAGTCCAGGCCACTGGCCCAGTGCAGTAGGTCGGCCATGCGTACACCTGGGTGGGTGCGCATGGCCGGGTAGTAGCGGGCGGCCGGGTCTTGCAACTGAAAGCGTCCTTCGCCTTGCGCCACGCCCATGAGTGTGGCCAGTACGCTCTTGCTGACCGACCAAGTCAGGTGGGCGGTGGCGGCGGTGGTGGGGGCGGCGTAGCGCTCATGGAGGATGCGGCCGTCGCGGATGATCAGCAGGGCATCGGTGCGGATGCCGCTTCGGTCGGGGATGCGGTCAGGGAAGGCGTAGGCGTCGACCGCTTGCCAGTTGAAGGTGACAGGGTCCGTCTGCCAGTCAGGGGCAGGCCAGTCCTCAGCCTTGGCGGATGCCATGGCCAGGCAAAGAACCAACAGCAGACCTTTCAGCATCGTGTTTCAGGCTCGCAATTTTGGGGCTGCTGCGCAGCCCTTTCGCGGCACAAGGCCGCTCCTACAGCAACGCGCGTAATCACTGTAGGAGCGGCCTTGCGCCGCGAAAGGGCCGCAAAGCGGCCCCAGGATTGACCGGTTTACGCAACCCTATCAGGCATTCATGACAATCCCGCAGCAGCCCAAGCTTTGTTCAATCGCTTCTCCCGCGCCGCGACGGCCAACGCCATCACCCCCTGGTCACGCTGCCAGATCTGCGCCCAGTGCACCGGCCCAGCCGCCAACGCCGCATCGATCTCCCCTCGCAACGCCAGAAACTGGGCGAACAACCCACCCAACAGCAAGTGGCAACCCACGCTATCGGCGCATTGCCGGCTGCCCTCGGCACACCCGGCCAGCAGCCCAAGCAATTGCAGGCGCAAGCCCTGCGGCCAGGCACATTCCTGCCCCACGCCATACAACCAGGCGGTCAACGCCGCCAGCACATACAAGTCCTCCAGCGAGCGGAACGGCTTCACATAGGCATCCCAGCCGTCACCCGCCAGCAACTCGCACGTCGCCTGCTCCAGCAGCAAGCGCCCATGGCCCACCTCTGGCATCAACGGCAGGGTCGGCAATGGCTCCAAGGTGACGCCAGGTTCCCCGGGGTAGACCACCGCCAGGTTCAACTGTGGCGGTGCACCTGCCGTTTCGCTGCGCGCCGCCACCAGTAACCACTCCGCCTCCAGCCCGGCTGTGACGAAGTCCTTGCTGCCGGTCAGCCGCAAGCCGTCCAGCCGCGTGTGCATGTCTGCCGGCCGCACGCTGCGCCGCTCGGTGGCGCACAGGGCGCCGAGGCTGGGCGGAGCACTGGGCCACAGCACGCGCAAGGCGGCCTGGTAACCCACCAGAAAAGCCAGGCCCGGCGTGGCCATCGCGCGCCCTCCCAGTGCCGCCAGTTCGAAGGGGGCAACCGGGCCGAGGTGCTCAAGCAGTGCGGCGTAGGTTTCGCCCAGGGTGCCCGCCAGCATTTGGCGATGCGGGTCGTTCAATCGTTGCAACCAGGCCATGGGACGGCTCCTTGCTGGGGCTTTCTGGTCAAGGTTTGGGGGTGTCACGCAAGCATCACCAAAGATTCACAGGGGTGACACCGCGTCTACCTAGGCTGACTTTGCACAACAAAGCCGACCGGCCGCAACCCTTCATGGCTGGCTTATGGAGACTCGCAATGACTCGGATCGCTCATTCTGGCGACAACAGCACTGAACGCCGTCTGCAAGCCGAACGCCTGGTTGGCGCCGCGGCACTGCAAGAGGCCCAGGCCCTGCGTTTCAAAGTGTTCAGCGCAGAATTCAAGGCCAAGCTCAAGGGCGCCGAGCAGGGCCTGGACATGGACGACTATGACGTGCACTGCCGCCACATTGGTGTGCGCGACCTGAGCACCGGCGAGCTGGTGGCCACCACCCGACTGCTCGACCACGAGGCCGCCAGCAGCCTGGGCCGCTTCTACAGCGAAGAAGAATTTCGCCTGCACGGCCTGTTGCAGTTACAGGGCCCGATCCTCGAGCTGGGCCGAACCTGTGTGGCCCCCGACTACCGCAATGGCGGCACCATCGCCGTGCTGTGGGGTGAACTGGCCGAGGTGCTCAACGAGGGCCGCTACAGCTACCTGATGGGCTGCGCCAGCATCCCCATGCAAGACGGCGGCGTGCAGGCCCATGCCGTGATGCAGCGCCTGCGTGACCGCTACCTGTGCAACGAGCACCTGCGTGCCGAGCCGAAGAACCCGCTGCCAAGCCTGGCCCTGCCGGGTAACGTCATCGCCGAAATGCCACCGCTGCTAAAAGCCTACATGCGCCTGGGCGCAAAAATTTGCGGCGAGCCGTGCTGGGACGAGGACTTCCAGGTGGCCGACGTGTTCATCCTGCTCAAGCGCGACGACCTGTGCCCACGCTACGCCCGCCACTTCAAGGCGGCAGTCTGATGCCGAAGTTGCGGGTATTGGCCCGCCTGACCCGACTGCTGCTGGTACTGCTGCTGGGCATGCTGATGGCCAGCCTTATCGCCCTCGGCGAACGCCTGGGCTTCAAGGCCCCCCTCGAACGCCGCCAGCGCTGGACCTGCCTGTTCATGAAACGCCTGGTCGCCGCCCTGCCTTTTGACGTACGGGTAGTGGGCGAGCTGCCGCAGCGGCCGATGCTGTGGGTCAGCAACCATGTTTCGTGGACCGATATCCCCCTGCTCGGCATGCTGCTGCCGCTGTCCTTCCTGTCCAAGGCCGAGGTGCGTCATTGGCCGGTGGCAGGTTGGCTGGCGGAAAAAGCCGGCACGCTGTTCATCCGCCGTGGCGGGGGTGACAGCCAGCGCCTGCGCGAACAGATCGCCGGGCAACTGGGGCTGGCCCGGCCGCTGCTGATATTCCCTGAAGGCACCACTACCTGCGGTCGCAACCTGCGCACCTTCCATGGCCGCCTATTGGCAGGTGCCATCGACCGAGGCGTGGCGGTGCAGCCCGTGGCTATCCAGTACCTGCGTGATGGCCAGATCGACCCAGTTGCACCGTTCATTGGCGATGACGACCTGGTATCGCACCTGATGCGCCTGTTTGCCCTGCCGCGGGGCGAGGTACGCATTCACCTGCTGCAACCCATTGGCAGCGTGGGCAAGGAACGTGCGGTACTGGCGTTGCAGGCGCAGCAGGCGATTCACCTGGCGCTGTTCGGGGAGGACGAAGTTGAGTCTGCGCCACGGCGGCAGGCGCGGGCTGCCTGATTTCTTTGTGCTGTCAGTACTGGCCCTATCGCCGGCAAGCCAGCTCCCACAGGTACTCCACAGGTCTTTAAGCTGTTGCTCAACCTGTGGGA
Organism: Pseudomonas sp. MM223; assembly: GCA_947090765.1. Classification (NCBI taxonomy): domain Bacteria; kingdom Pseudomonadati; phylum Pseudomonadota; class Gammaproteobacteria; order Pseudomonadales; family Pseudomonadaceae; genus Pseudomonas; species Pseudomonas sp. MM223. Next base: position 5,559,738 of record OX352322.1, read on the forward strand.
GCTGGCTTGCCGGCGATAGGGCCGGTACAGGCGAATACAATCAGCTGTCAGGCATCCGCGCCGCCGCAAAGGCCTGCAGTTGCGGGTAAAACTCGCGAAAATCCGCCAGCAGCGGCTCATACAGCCGCTCCAGCTCCACCATCACCCCGGCCATGCCCTCAGGCCGCGACAAGCGCCGGGCAATGCCATTGAACACCTGCTCCAGCGTGGCGAAATCGCCGTACGCCCCCAGCCAGTCATCGGCTGCCATGAACGGCGCAATCCGCGCCAGCCGCCCCGGCGGCTCGGGCTCCGCCAGCAGCACCCGATAAAACGCGCCAGTAAACTGCTCCAGCGGCTGCTCGGCATAATTGCCCCAATACCGCGCCAGGCAATGGTCGAAAAACACATCCAGCACGATGCCGGCAAAGCGCCGCCGCTCGCGCGGAAAGCGCGCCAGTGCCGCCAGCACCAACGGGTGCCGATCGGTGTAGCTGTCAATATGCCGGTGCAGCCGGATAGCCGCCTCCAGCGCAGGTGGGAAGCGCCCTTCCAGCGAGCCTTTGACAAAGTCGCCATACAGGCTGCCAAGCAGTTGTTGCGGCGCCGGGCCGCCCAGGTGCAAGTGTGCGAGGTAGTTCATGAGCGCAGTCTAGCACCGCTCACTCGTATATCGTTATAACGCGATATAGCGATTCGTGCTCAGCTCAGAACCTCTTCATATTTGTATATCGGGAACGGGCGATTTACATTTCGTCTTATCGCGATATACCGCTACAACGAGCCTCAACCATGCCTCTCGATCTCGACGAAATCATAAAAGCGCTGGCCCATCCGGTCAGGCGAGAAATCCTCAGCTGGCTGAAAGACCCGGCAACGCAATTCCCCGACCAGTACCACAGCACCGAAAACGGTGTGTGTGCCGGGCAGATCGACCAACGCTGCGGCTTGTCGCAGTCGACCGTCTCCGCCCACCTGGCCACCTTGCAGCGCGCCAGGCTGATCAGCAGCCAGAAGATCGGCCAATGGCACTTCTTCAAGCGCAACGAAGCCACCATCGAGGCGTTCCTCGAACAACTGCGCCAAGCACTTTGACAAGGCAGGTAACCGCTATGACAACGCTTTTCGATCCGATCACCCTGGGCGACCTGCAACTGCCCAACCGCATCATCATGGCCCCGCTCACCCGCTGCCGTGCCGACGAAGGCCGCGTGCCCAATGCACTGATGGCCGAATACTACGTGCAGCGCGCCAGTGCCGGGCTGATCCTCAGCGAGGCGACTTCGGTCAGCGCCATGGGCGTCGGCTACCCGGACACCCCCGGCATCTGGAACGATGAGCAGGTGCGTGGCTGGAACAACGTCACCAAAGCCGTGCATGCTGCGGGCGGGCGCATCTTCCTGCAGCTTTGGCACGTTGGCCGCATCTCCCATCCCAGCTACCTGAACGGCGAGCTGCCGGTCGCCCCCAGCGCGATCCAGCCCAAGGGCCATGTAAGCCTGGTACGCCCGCTGAGTGAATTCCCGACCCCGCGCGCGCTGGAAACAGAGGAAATCATCGATATCGTCGAGGCTTACCGCAGCGGTGCCGAAAATGCCAAGGCTGCCGGTTTCGATGGTGTAGAGATCCATGGCGCCAACGGCTACCTGCTTGACCAGTTCCTGCAAAGCAGCACCAACCAGCGCACCGACCGCTACGGCGGCTCGCTGGAAAACCGCGCACGCCTGCTGCTGGAGGTGACCGATGCGGTTATCGATGTGTGGGGCGCGAATCGCGTGGGCGTGCACCTGGCGCCGCGTGCCGATGCTCACGACATGGGTGATGCAAACCGCGCCGAAACCTTCACTTATGTGGCCCGTGAGTTGGGCAAGCGCGGCATCGCCTTTATCTGCTCACGGGAACGGGAAGCCGACGACAGCATCGGCCCGCTGATCAAAGAAGCGTTCGGCGGCCCGTACATCGTCAATGAGCGGTTTGACAAAGCCAGTGCCAATGCGGCCCTGGCCAGTGGCAAGGCCGATGCCGTGGCGTTTGGCGTGCCGTTCATCGCCAACCCCGACCTGCCGGCACGGCTGGCGGCGGATGCACCGTTGAACGAGGCGCGGCCGGAAACCTTCTATGGCAAGGGGCCGGTTGGGTATATCGATTACCCGCGGTTGTAATCGAGATTGCCGGGGCCGCTTTGCGGCCCTTTCGCGGCACAAGGCCGCTCCTACAGGGGAACGCGATCTCCTGTAGGAGCGGCCTTGTGCCGCGAATGGAGGGCAACGCCCTCCCCTGCGGTGTCACGGCCGAGCGTTGATCTGCTGTTGCAGGTTCTGAACCTGGCTCTGCAAGGTATTCAGGTTGCGGGTCATCTGCGCCCGGAAGGCATCGAATTCCTGAACCGAGGCACCACCGGACGCTGCCGCAGCCGGGCGGTTGTCGATCTGGCTCTTGAGCACGACCATGTCCTGCTCCAGGCTCTGGATCGCCGCACTAGGGTTACCCTGCTTTTTCAGCACTGCCACATCGCTGCCCAAGCTCTTGAGCTGCCCGTCCAGCTTGCCGCCATCCACCTGCGCGGCCTTCAGCGCTGCAACTTGCTCATTAAGGCCCTTGAACTGGGCATCCAGCTTGCCACCATCAACCTGTCCCGAACGCAACGCGGCCAGTTCGCCGTTCACCAGTTTCAGCTGTGCCTGCAACTGGCTTTGCAGCTCGCTCACAGCCTTCTGCTGTTCACGGGTATCGGCCAGCACCTGCTCCAGGCGCTTGCCCAGGTCGTCGGTCTGACCGGCCACGCCTTTTTGCAACTGCCGCAATTGCAGCTTCAGTGCCTCGCTGTTGGTCGAGGCACCGGATTCGGTGGCCGCCACCTTGCCGCTGATCGCCTGCAGGCGCCCGGCTGCTTCTTCGCTGATGCGGGCAAAACTTTCCTGGGTCGCAACCAGTTGCTGCTCCATCAGCGAGATCTGCTGGAAGCTCCACCAGCCCAGGCCCGCCAACGCGATGAACGAAGCGCCGAGCAACGCCCACAACGGCGCCGTGCTGGCTCCGCGAGCGGCTTTCTGGCGGCTGCGCACCACGTGCGCCGGCATGAGTTCGTCATCATCAACGGTACCCGCCCGCAAGGTAGGCACGTCATCGTAGTCATCGTGAGCATGGTTACGCATGGATACATTCAACCGCGGTAGTCGCAAAGAGGCACGAGTATAAACCGCAAGCGCGGCGCGTTGATAAGCATTGTCACTTCAGCGGCTTTACTGCCCCGGCGGCAGGTGCTTCCACCAGCCACAGAATTCATCCAGCGCTGTCCACAGGCTGACCTTGGGCTGGTAGTCCAGCAACTGCCGGGCACGGCTGATATCCAGGGTGAAATCACGGCTCATCACCTGCATCCCCAAGCGTGACAGGGTGGGTTGCGGGCGCCCCGGCCACAACATGCAGACAGCTTCGTTCACCGCGGCCAGGCTGTAGGCCATGCCGTAGGATCGGTAGCGGGTAACCTGCGGCAACTGCATCTGGCGCATCACATAATTGACCACATCCCACAGCGGCAACGGCTGGCCGTTGCTGATGTTGTAGGCCTGGCCCAGCGCGCGGTCGTCGGCAAACAAGGCGCTTAGCAGTGCTTCGTTGAGGTTGTGCACGCTGGTGAAATCGACTTTGTTCAGGCCGTTGCCGATGATTGCCACGCGGCCTTTGCGCTGCATCTGCATCAGCCGCGGGAAGATGCTGGCATCGCCGGCACCAGTGACGAAGCGTGGGCGCAGCGCCAGCACTTCAAGGCCGAACTCCTGGGCACCGAACACTTTTTGCTCAGCCAGGTGCTTGGTCTGCCCATAGTGATCATGAAAACGGCGCGGCACCTGGTCTTCACGGATGTCCAGGCGCGAGCGGCCATTGAAATAGATCGACGGCGACGACAGGTGCACCAAGCGCCGCACATGTTCCTTCAGGCAGCCCTCGACCACGTTTTCGGTGACAACCACGTTGCCTTGATAGAAGTCCTGGTAGCGCCCCCAGTTGCCCACGGCGCCGGCACAGTGCACCACAGCCTCGATGCCCTGGCACAGGCGGCGGGCCAGCTCGGGATCACCCAGGTCGCCGGGGATGAACTGGGCCCCACGCTTGACCAGGTGCTCGACCCCTTCGGCGCGGCGGCCGCTGACCCGCACGTCCAGGCCCTGCTCCAGGGCGAAGCGCGCAAAGCGCCCACCAATGAAGCCACTCGCGCCGGTGACCAGAATTCGCATGTAAGACTCCGTCTTGCCAGATTTCAGATGCAACTGACGCCAGCTGTGGCTACAAGGGCACCAGCCATTGCTGTGCGGTGTGCCGCAGGTGGTCGGTCAGTTGCGCGAGCAATTGCCCGCCATTGCGCCAATGATGCCAGTACAGCGGCACGTCGATGGGGGTATCGCTGCAGATTTCCACCAACTGCCCGCTGGCCAGTTGCTCCCGAGCCTGCAATTCGGGCACCAGCCCCCAGCCCAGCCCGGCCTCGGTCATGCGCAGGAAGCCTTCGGATGACGGGCACAGGTGGTGCAGGAAACCATCCTCGATGCCCAGTGATGCCAGGTAGCGATGCTGCAGGAAGTCATCCGGGCCGTACACGATCGCCGGGGTGCGGGCCAGGCGGCTGGCGACAAAGCCCTGGGGGAAATGCCGCGCCATGAACCCGGGGCTGGCCAACGCCCGGTAGCGCATGGCCCCCAGTAGCAGGCTGCGCGCCCCGGCGACGGGGCGTTCACTGCCACACAGGCAGGCCGCCACTTCGCCGGCACGCATGCGTTTCAGGCCCACTTCCTGGTCCTCTACCACCAGGTCGGTCAGCACGTTCTGTTGCGCACAGAAGTTGCCCACCGCACCAGCCCACCAAGTGGCCAGGCTATCGGCGTTGAGGGCGATACGCAGGCGTTCCGGCATGCCTTCTTCGTCCAGCGCCGGTACCTGGCGCTGCAAGTCACGTTCAAGCAGGCGCACCTGCTGCACATGGTTGAGCAACTGCCGGCCAACTTCGGTCGGGCTGGGCGGCATGGCACGCACCAGCACCGGTTGCCCGACCCGTGCTTCAAGCAACTTGATGCGCTGGGAGATGGCCGACTGCGACAGGCCCAGCACTTGCGCGGCACGCTCGAAACCGCCCTGTTCGATCACCGCCGCCAGGGCGGCCAGCAACTTGTAGTCGAACATCGATTTTCCTAATGCCTGATCAGCTTTATTTGTTTTTCTTATACAGCGCAAACCAACACAATTGCCAGCATCTTTCAGGTTCTTTATATGGAGAGCACGCCATGTGGCAAAGCTATCTCAACGGCATGCTGGTGGCCTTCGGCCTGATCATGGCCATCGGTGCACAAAACGCCTTCGTCCTCGCCCAGAGCCTGCGCCGCGAGCATCACCTGCCGGTGGCAGCGCTGTGCATCGTCTGTGATGCCCTGCTGGTGGCTGCCGGAGTGTTCGGCTTGGCCACGGTACTTGCGCACAACCCGACCTTGCTGGCGGTCGCACGTTGGGGCGGTGCAGTGTTCCTGATCTGGTACGGCGCCAAAGCCCTGCGCAGCGCCTGTTCCAAACAAAGCCTGCAACACCAGCAGGGCCAGGGCGTGCGCTCGCGCCGTGCAGTGCTGCTCAGTGCCCTGGCAGTCACGCTGCTGAACCCGCACGTCTACCTTGATACGGTGTTGCTGATCGGCTCGCTGGGCGCCCAGCAGACTGCACCTGGCGCCTACGTGGCCGGGGCAGCCAGTGCCTCGCTGCTGTGGTTCTCGACCCTGGCGATTGGTGCAGCCTGGCTGGCACCGTGGCTGGCACGCCCGGCGACCTGGCGCATGCTCGACCTGATGGTAGCGGTGATGATGTTCGCGGTGGCGGCGCAGTTGATCTTCAACTGACCGCTGGCCTGCATGGCCCGGTACACCTGTGTTGGCCTGGAAACGACCACCACTGGTCGGTGCCCGCCAAGCGCTGCGGAACCTCTATTCCCTATGTTTGTTGCGTGGTTATGCGCCGGGGCTGGTGCTATGATCGACCCCTTGCGTCGCAAAGAGTACAAACTCGCCGACGCTCATAGGGCCGCCCGTGATCGGCCCTGCGCAAACCGCGAACTAGACCTGAATCAGGAGATCCACCATGGCTTTTGAATTGCCGCCGCTGCCGTACGCCCACGATGCCCTGCAGCCGCACATCTCCAAGGAAACCCTGGAGTATCACCACGACAAGCACCACAACACCTATGTCGTGAACCTGAACAACCTGGTCCCAGGCACCGAATTCGAAGGCAAGACCCTGGAAGAGATCGTCAAGACCTCTTCGGGCGGCATCTTCAACAACGCCGCTCAAGTCTGGAACCACACCTTCTACTGGAACTGCCTGGCACCTAATGCCGGCGGTCAACCAACCGGTGCCCTGGCTGACGCCATCAACGCCGCTTTCGGTTCCTTCGACAAGTTCAAGGAAGAGTTCACCAAGACTTCGGTTGGCACCTTCGGTTCCGGCTGGGGCTGGCTGGTGAAGAAAGCTGACGGTTCCCTGGCCCTGGCCAGCACCATCGGCGCTGGCTGCCCGCTGACCAGCGGCGACACCCCGCTGCTGACCTGCGACGTCTGGGAACACGCCTACTACATCGACTACCGCAACGTCCGTCCAAAGTACGTCGAGGCGTTCTGGAACCTGGTCAACTGGGCCTTCGTTGCCGAACAGTTCGAAGGTAAAACCTTCAAGGCCTGAGTCCTTCAGCCCTGAACGTAAAGACCCGGCCATGTGCCGGGTTTTTTATGCCTGTGCCCGCGAAAAGGCCGGCACGGTTTTGCTTGCTCCGCCCGTATACCGCGCTAACATCAAACCTCTGGAAGATTGACACAGCGCACTCAAGTTGCGGGGTCAGGCAACCGATACACTGCTCATGATCGGCCGGTAGTGTATCGTCATCGTTGATGGCAAAATGATGCCATGCGCATGGATTAAGGAAACCCCATTGAAGCTGGAATTGCGGAACAGCTTGTCGGTCAAGTTGCTCAGGGTCGTGCTGCTGTCGGCGTTGGCGGTTGGCGTCGTGCTCAGCTGTGCGCAAATTGTCTACGACACCTACAAGACCCGCCAGGCCGTGAACAACGATGCCCAGCGCATCCTCGACATGTTCCGCGACCCCTCCACCCAAGCGGTGTAAAGCCTCGACCGCGAAATGGGCATGCAGGTGATGGAAGGCCTGTTCCAGGACGAATCGGTGCGCATGGCCTCCATCGGTCACCCCAACGAAACCATGCTGGCAGAAAAGTCCCGCCCGCTGCAGGACATGTCCATGCGCTGGCTCACCGACCCGATCCTCGGCCAGGAACGCACCTACACCACGCAACTGGTCGGCCGCGGCCCCTATAGCGAATACTACGGCGACCTGAGCATTACCCTGGACACCTCGTCCTACGGTGAAGACTTCCTGATCAACGCGGTGATCATCTTCATTTCCGGCGTACTGCGGGCCCTGGCCATGGGCCTGGTGCTGTACCTGGTCTACCACTGGCTGCTGACCAAACCGCTGTCCAAGATCATCGAGCACCTCACCCAGATCAACCCCGACCGCCCCAGCCAGCACCAGATACCGCTGCTCAAGGGCCACGAGAAGAACGAACTGGGCCTGTGGGTCAACACTGCCAACCAGCTGCTGGCCTCGATCGAGCGCAACACCCACCTGCGCCATGAGGCCGAAAACAGCCTGCAGCGCATGGCCCAGTACGATTTCCTCACCGGTCTGCCCAACCGCCAGCAACTGCAGCAGCAACTGGACAAGATCCTCGTCGATGGCGGCCGCCTGCAACACCGTGTGGCGGTGTTGTGCGTGGGCCTGGACGACTTCAAGGGCATCAACGAGCAGTTCAGCTACCAGGTCGGTGACCAATTGCTGCTGGCCCTGGCCGACCGCCTGCGTGCCCACAGCGGCCGCCTGGGCACCCTGGCGCGGCTGGGCGGTGACCAGTTTGCCCTGGTGCAGGCCAATATCGAGCAGCCCTACGAGGCGGCCGAACTGGCGCAAAGCATCCTCGACGACCTGGAGGTGCCTTTCGACCTCGACCACCACCAGCAGATCCGCCTGCGCGCCACCATCGGCATCACCCTGTTCCCCGAAGACGGCGACAGCACCGAAAAACTGCTGCAAAAAGCCGAACAGACCATGACCCTGGCCAAAGCCCGTTCGCGCAACCGCTACCAGTTCTACATCGCCAGCGTCGACAGCGAGATGCGCCGCCGCCGCGAGCTGGAAAAAGACCTGCGCGAAGCCCTGCCGCGCAACCAGTTGTACCTGGTGTACCAGCCACAGATCAGCTACCGCGACCACCGCGTGGTCGGTGTCGAGGCGTTGCTGCGCTGGCAACACCCGGAGCTGGGCATGGTGCCGCCAGACCAGTTCATTCCGCTGGCCGAGCAGAACGGCAGCATCATCAGCATCGGCGAATGGGTACTGGACCAGGCTTGCCGGCAACTGCGCGAATGGCACGACCAAGGCTTCAGCGAGCTGCGCATGGCGGTCAACCTGTCCACCGTGCAACTGCACCACAGTGAACTGCCACGGGTGGTCAACAACCTGCTGCAGGCCTACCGCCTGCCACCACGCAGCCTGGAGCTGGAAGTGACCGAAACCGGCCTGATGGAAGACATCAGCACCGCCGCCCAGCACCTGCTGAGCCTGCGCCGCTCCGGGGCGCTCATTGCCATCGACGACTTCGGCACCGGCTATTCGTCACTCAGTTACTTGAAATCGCTGCCGCTGGACAAAATCAAGATCGACAAGAGCTTCGTCCAGGACCTGCTCGACGACGATGACGACGCCACCATCGTTCGCGCCATCATCCAGCTGGGCAAGAGCCTGGGCATGCAGGTGATCGCCGAAGGCGTGGAAACCGCCGAACAGGAAACCTACATCGTTGCCCAGGGCTGCCACGAGGGCCAGGGCTATCACTACAGCAAGCCGCTGTCGGCCCGCGAGCTGACCAGTTTCCTCAAGCAGGCGCAGCGTAACCAGGTTTCGATGTTCTGAGCCGACCTGGCGGGTTACAAGCTGTGACCGGCATTTACATGAATTGCGCATCCGCCCCTTTACAGCAAATGCAAATCTTTCGCATGATGTTGCGGTTTCGCGTGCCACGGCGCACGGTCCACCCCTTGGTCCAACCACACGACGCAGGAAAACCAATAATGATTCGAATGCCTCTGGCCTCCGCCAGTCTGCTGGCCATTGCCATCGCTCTCGCCGGTTGCGGTGAAGGCAAGGACGACAAAGCCGCCGCGCCGCAAGCCCAGGCACCTGCTGCTGCCGCCAGCACCACCGCTGCTGCGCCAGGGGCTGTCGACGAAGCCGCCGGTAAAGCCGTGGTCAAGCACTACGCCGAAATGGTCTATGCCGTGTACAGCGACTCGCTGAGCACCGCCAAGGCCCTGCAGAGCGCAGTCGACGCGTTCCTGGCCAAGCCCAACGACGAAACCCTGAAAGCCGCCAAGGAAGCCTGGTTCGCCTCACGCGTACCGTACCTGCAAACCGAGGCCTTCCGCTTCGGCAACACCATCATCGACGACTGGGAAGGCCAAGTGAACGCCTGGCCGCTGGACGAAGGCCTGATCGACTACGTCGACAAGAGCTACGAGCACGCCCTGGGCAACCCGGCCGCCGGCGCCAATATCATCGCCAACACCGAGATCCAGGTGGGCGAAGAGAAGGTCGACGTCAAGGACATCACCCCCGAGAAGCTGGCCAGCCTGAACGAACTGGGCGGTTCTGAAGCCAACGTCGCCACCGGCTACCACGCCATCGAATTCCTGCTCTGGGGCCAGGACCTGAACGGCACCGGCCCAGGCGCTGGCAACCGCCCTGCATCGGACTACCTGGAAGGCCCGGGCGCCACGGGTGGCCATAACGACCGCCGCCGTGCCTACCTGAAAGCAGTCACCGACCTGCTGGTCAAGGACCTCGAAGAGATGGTCGGCAACTGGGCGCCGAACGTCGCCGACAACTACCGTGCCACGCTGGAAGCGGAGCCTGTCAACGACGGCCTGCGCAAGATGCTGTTCGGCATGGGCAGCCTGTCGCTGGGCGAACTGGCGGGTGAGCGCATGAAGGTTTCGCTGGAAGCCAACTCGCCGGAAGACGAGCAGGACTGCTTCAGCGACAACACCCACTACTCGCACTTCTATGACGCCAAAGGCATCCGCAACGTCTACCTGGGCGAGTACACCCGCCCGGACGGCACCAAGGTGACCGGCCCGAGCCTGTCGTCGCTGGTAGCCAAGGCTGACCCGGCCGCCGACGCCACCCTCAAGGCCGACCTGGAAGCCACCGAAGCCAAGATCCAGGTGATCGTCGACCACGCCCTCAAAGGCGAGCACTACGACCAGCTGATCGCTGCCGACAACGCTGCGGGCAATCAGATCGTGCGTGACGCCATCGCCGCCCTGGTCAAGCAGACCGGTGCGATCGAGCAGGCCGCAGGCAAACTGGGTATTGCCAACCTGAACCCGGACACCGCAGATCACGAATTCTGATCCTGCTGTAGCGGTGATGAAAGAGGCGGCCTTCGGGTCGCCTTTTTTGCTTATGGCCCTATCGCCGGCAAGCCGCTCCCACAGGTACACCACTTGCCTCGAAACCTGTGAAGTACCTGTGGGGGCTGGCTTGCCGGCGATAGGGCCCGTGCAGCACATGAAGATGCTGGCATTTCACATCCTTTTCACCCAAGCAATTGCAAATTGCTCTTATTCAAAGAACGCTGGCCTGCTAAGCTTGCACGCCGGTTTTTCGTCCACGCCCAGGATTTTGCATGTCCTCGTCGCTGTTCCGACTCTCCCCCCTGCTGCTGACCCTTGCCCTCGCCGCCTGTGACGACGCCCCGCGTTTCACCCAGGCCGAGCCCGGCGAAGCGTTGTCGGGTGGCAAGGCGACCGTGCAGCGCAGCGACCGCAATGCCTATTCCCTGCCCTCGGCCAACTTGTCAGCCGAGCGGCGTCTGGACTTCGCCGTGGGCAACAGCTTTTTCCGCAACCCCTGGGTGATCGCCCCGTCTACTACCACCGCACGTGATGGCCTGGGCCCGCTGTTCAACACCAACGCCTGCCAGAACTGCCATGTGCGCGATGGCCGTGGCCACCCGCCAGAGCCGGGTGACAGCAATGCAGTAGGCATGCTGGTACGGCTGTCGATCCCAGACCAGCCCTACCTGGCCAAGGTGATCGAGCGCCTCGGCGTGGTGCCGGAGCCGGTGTACGGCACCCAGTTGCAGGACATGGCCATCCCTGGCGTGGCGCCAGAAGGCAAGGTTCGGGTGAGCTACACCCAGCAAACCGTGTCGTTCAAGGACGGCCACCAGGTCGAACTGCGCAAGCCAACCCTGCAAATTACCCAGCTCGGTTATGGCGTGATGCACCCCGACACCCGCTTTTCGGCGCGGGTGGCACCGCCGATGATAGGCCTGGGCCTGCTCGAAGCCATCCCCGAAGCCGACCTGCTGGCCAACGAAGACCCGGACGACCACAACCGCGACGGCATTCGCGGGCGGGCCAACCGCGTGTGGGACGACGCCCAGGGCAAGACCGTGATCGGCCGCTTCGGCTGGAAAGCCGGGCAGCCAAACGTCAACCAGCAGAACGTGCACGCCTTCGCCGGCGACATGGGCCTGACCAGTACCCTGCTGCCCAAAGACGATTGCACCCCGGCCCAGGCCGACTGCCTGGCCGCGCCCAACGGCGACGGCGCCGATGGCGAGAAGGAAGTCAGCGACAACATCCTGCGCCTGGTGACCTTCTACACCCGCAACCTGGCCGTGCCGGCCCGCCGCGATGTAGGCGCGCCGCAGGTACTGGCGGGCAAGAACCTGTTCTACCAGGCCGGCTGCCAGGGCTGTCACACCCCGCAGTTCACCACCGCCGCCAATGCCGCCGAGCCGGAGCTGGCCAACCAGGTCATCCGCCCCTACAGCGACCTGCTGCTGCATGACATGGGCCCGGGCCTGGCCGACGAGCGCACCGAATTTGCTGCCAACGGCCAGGACTGGCGTACCCCGCCACTATGGGGCGTGGGCCTGAACGAAACGGTCAGCGGCCACAGCCAGTTCCTGCACGACGGCCGCGCCCGCAACCTGCTTGAAGCCGTGCTCTGGCATGGTGGCGAAGCCGAGGCAGCACGCAACTTCGTACTCACTTTCAATGCCGAGCAGCGTGCCGCGTTGCTGGCGTTCCTGAACTCACTTTAAACGCGCAAAGGAGCCGGGCATGTTCCGACCCAAACTGTTGTTCACCAGCCTCGCCGCACTCGCCCTCGGTGCCTGCTCGCCGCAGGACCCGCAAGCAGTGACCTCCGCTGCCATCGCCAAGCAGGTCATCCTGCCCACCTACAGCCGTTGGGTCGAAGCCGACCGCACGCTGGCCGCCAGCGCCCTGGCCTACTGCGAAGGCAAGGAAGACCTGGACAAGGCCCGCGCCGACTTCCTCAACGCACAAAAGGCCTGGGCCGAGCTGCAACCGCTGCTGGTCGGCCCGCTGGCCGAAGGCAACCGCGCCTGGCAGGTACAGTTCTGGCCCGACAAGAAGAACCTGGTTGGCCGCCAGGTCGAGCAGCTGGTCAACGGTGACAAGCCGGTCGATGCCGCTTCCCTGGGCAAGGCCAGCGTGGTGGTACGTGGCCTGTCGGCCTACGAGTACATCCTGTTCGACAGCAAGCCGGACGTCGCCACTGCCGAGCAGAAAGCCCGCTACTGCCCGCTGCTGGTGGCCATCGGTGAGCACCAGAAGGCCTTGGCCGAAGAGATCCTCAAGAGCTGGAACAGCACCGACGGCATGCTTTCGCAGATGACCAAGTTCCCCAACCAGCGCTACGCCGATTCCCACGAGGCAATCGCTGACCTGCTGCGCTCCCAGGTCACCGCCCTGGACACCCTGAAGAAGAAGCTGGGTGCGCCGATGGGTCGCCAGAGCAAGGGCATCCCGCAGCCGCTGCAGGCCGAAGCCTGGCGCAGCCACTCCTCGCTGAAGAGCCTGGAGGCCACCCTCAAGGCTGCCGAAACCGTTTGGGTCGGGGTCGACAACCAGGGCCTGCGCGGCTTGCTGCCCAGCGATCAGAAAGCGCTGGCGGACAAGATCGACGCCGCCTACGCTACCTCGCTCAAACTGCTGGCCAACAACCAGAAAACGCTCGGTGAGCTGCTGGCCGACGACGCTGGCCAGCAAACCCTCAACCAGATCTACGACAGCCTGAACGCCGTCCACCGCCTGCACGAAGGGGACCTGGCCAAGGCGCTGAACATCCAGCTGGGCTTCAATGCCAACGACGGTGACTGATCATGCTGCGACGCCAGGCACTCAAACTCGGTAGCGTATTGCTCAGCGCCCTCACCTTGGGCGGCTGGAGCCTGTTCCGCAACAAAGGCAGCGAACCCCTGCTGCTCTCGGCGCGTGACGACGGCGACGGCAAGCACTATGCCGTCGGTTTCCGCCTGGACGGCACCCAGGTGTTCAGCACCCAGGTCGCCCAGCGTTGCCATGCCATCATTCACCATCCCGAGCAGCCGATCGCCCTGTTCGTCGCCCGCCGCCCCGGTACCGAAAGCTACCTGGTCGACTTGCGCGACGGGCGCCTGCTGCAAACGGTGGTCTCGCAGCCGAACAGGCACTTCTACGGCCACGCGGTGGTGCACAAGGGTGGCGAGTGGTTGTATGCCACCGAAAACGACACCACCGACCCGGGCCGCGGCGTGCTGGGCGTATACCGTTTTGAGGGCGAGCGCCTGGTGCACACCGGCGAAATCCCGACCCACGGCATTGGCCCGCACGAAGTGGCCTGGCTGCCGGACGGCGAGACGCTGATCGTGGCCAACGGCGGTATTCGTACCGAAGCCGAAAGCCGGGTGGAGATGAACCTCGACGCCATGCAGCCGAGCCTGGTGCTGATGCAGCGCGACGGTACCCTGCTGAGCAAGGAAACCCTGGCCCAGCAGATGAACAGCGTGCGCCATCTGGCGGTGGGCAGCGATGGCACCATCGCCGCCTGCCAGCAGTTCATGGGCGATGCCGACGAAACTGCCGAGCTGTTGGCGATCAAGCGCCCGGGCGAGCCGTTCAAGGCCTTTCCGGTGCCAGAGCGGCAACTGCAGGCCATGGCCCAGTACACCGCCAGCGTTGCCATCCACAGCGAACTGCGGCTGGTGGCGCTGACCGCGCCACGGGCCAACCGCCTGTTTGTCTGGGACCTGGACAGCGGCGCAGTGCGGCTGGATGCGCCCATGCCCGATTGCGCGGGGGTTGGCGCGGTGAAAGACGGCTTTGTCGTCACCTCCGGGCAGGGCCGTTGCCGGTTCTACGATTGCCGCAAGGCCGAACTGGTCGGGCAGCCAATGAACCTGCCGTCCGGCTTCTGGGACAACCACCTGCATCTCGTCTGATTCCTGCAAGGCTGCGCGGTCCCTGTAGGAGCGGCCTTGTGCCGCGAATGGGCCGCAAAGCGGCCCCAGGGTTTCTGCACCTGCGTGGTGCTTTCCGGGGCCGCCATGCGGCCCATTCGCGGCACAAGGCCGCTCCTACAGGGGGCTGTGCAGGCTGCGACATCGCAATCCATTTCCCCGCCAGCCAAAAACAGTCAATACTTCCCCCATTCACACGTGGGCAGGATCGCCCGTTGTCGTGCCTAAGCTAATAACAACCGAATCCAAGGAACCGGACCTATGCTGCGCCGCCGCATGCTGATCATGTTGGCCGTGGTTCTGCTGATCGTGCTGGCCCTGGGGGGCTACAAGGCGTTCTCCATTTACCAGCAGATCCAGATGTTCACTGCCCCCAAGCCGCCTATCACCGTAGCGGCAGCCTTGGCCGAACAGCGCCAGTGGCAGGAGCGCCTGCCCGCCGTCGGCAGCCTCAAGGCACTGCAGGGCGTGGAGCTGAGCCTGGAGGTGGAGGGTATCGTCAAATCCCTGCACTTCGATTCAGGCCAGCAGGTCAAGGCCGGGCAACTGCTGCTGCAACTCAACGATGACCAGGAAACGGCCCTGCTCGGCACTGCCCAGGCCGACCTGGGCCTGGCCAAGGTCGATTTTGGCCGTGGCAGCCAACTGGTCGGCGACTCGGCCATTTCCCGGGGCGAGTTCGATCGCCTTAGCTCCCAGTACCGCCGAAATCAGGCGGTGGTCGAGCAGCTCAAGGCGCAGAAGATCAAGAAGAGCATCAACGCCCCGTTCAACGGCACCATCGGCATCCGCCAGGTAGACATCGGCCAGTACCTGGCCGCCGGCACGGTGATCGCCACCCTGCAGGACACCTCCAGCCTGTACGTAGACTTCAACGTACCGGAACAAGCCCTGCCGAAGTTGAGCCTGGGCCAGCAGGTGCTGTTGCAGGTGGCCGCCTACCCGGGCCAGACCTTCCCCGCCAGCCTCAGCGCCATCAACCCCAAGGTCGAGGAAACCACGCGCAACCTGCTGGTGCGTGCCACCCTGGCCAACCCGGACGGCAAGTTGCTGCCAGGCATGTTCGCCAACCTGCTGATCCTGCTGCCCAACCCACAACCGCAAGTGGTGGTGCCAGAAAGCGCCATTACCTACACGCTGTATGGCAACTCGGTGTACATCGCCGCGCCGAAGAAGGACAAGGACGGCAAGCCCGAAACCGACGACAAGGGCCAACCCCAACTGGTCGCCGAACAACGCACGGTTCAAACCGGCGAGCGCCGCGACGGCATGGTGGTGGTCAGCAAGGGCCTGCAAACCGGCGAGCAGGTGGTCACCGCCGGGCAACTGAAGCTCACCCCAGGCGCCGCTATCCGCATCGGCCAGGACAAAGCCCTCAAGCCCGAACAGGGCGTACCGGGCAAGGACTGACAGGAGGGTGGCATGGCGTTTACCGACCCGTTCATCCGTCGCCCGGTGCTGGCCAGCGTGGTCAGCCTGCTGATCCTGCTGCTGGGCTTCCAGGCCTGGAACAAGCTGCAGATCCGCCAGTACCCACAAATGGAAAACGCCCTGATCACGGTGACCACCGCCTACCCCGGGGCCAATGCCGAGACCATCCAGGGTTACATCACCCAGCCACTGCAACAAAGCCTGGCCAGCGCCGAAGGCATCGACTACATGACCTCGGTGAGCCGGCAGAACTTCTCGATCATCTCCATCTACGCGCGCATCGGTGCCGACAGCGACCGGCTGTTCACCGAACTGCTGGCCAAGGCCAACGAAGTGCGCAACAAACTGCCTCAGGACTCCGAAGACCCGGTACTGAGCAAGGAGGCCGCCGATGCCTCGGCGCTGATGTACGTCAGCTTTTACAGCAAGGAAATGAGCAACCCGCAGATCACCGACTACCTGTCGCGGGTCATCCAGCCCAAGCTGGCTACGTTGCCAGGCATGGCCGAAGCGGAGATTCTCGGCAACCAGGTGTTTGCCATGCGTATCTGGATCGACCCGGTGAAGCTGGCCGGCTTCGGCCTGTCGGCCACTGACGTGACCAACGCGGTACGCCGCTACAACTTCCTTTCGGCTGCCGGTGAGGTAAAAGGCGAATACGTGGTCACCAGTATCAACGCCAGTACCGAGCTGAAGTCGGCCGAGGCGTTCGCCGCCTTGCCGGTCAAGACCAACGGGGACAGCCGCGTGCTACTGGGCGATGTGGCGCGGGTCGAGATGGGCGCAGAAAACTACGACACGGTCAGCTCGTTCGACGGCACTCCGTCGGTGTATATCGGCATCAAGGCCACCCCGGCGGCCAACCCGCTGGAAGTGATCAAGGAAGTGCGGCGCATCATGCCCGAGCTGGAAAGCCAGCTGCCCTCGGCACTGAAGGTGTCGATCGCCTACGACGCCACGCTGTTCATCCAGGCCTCCATCGACGAGGTGATCAAGACCCTCGGCGAAGCGGTGCTGATCGTCATCGTGGTGGTGTTCCTGTTCCTCGGCGCCCTGCGCTCGGTGCTGATCCCGGTGGTGACCATCCCGCTGTCGATGATCGGCGTGCTGTTCTTCATGCAGATGATGGGCTACTCGCTCAACCTGCTGACCCTGCTGGCCATGGTGCTGGCCATCGGCCTGGTGGTGGACGATGCCATTGTCGTGGTGGAGAACATCCACCGGCACATGGAAGAAGGCAAATCACCGTTCGATGCAGCCCTGGAGGGCGCCCGTGAAATCGCCATGCCGGTGGTGTCGATGACCATCACCCTGGCCGCCGTGTATGCCCCCATCGGCTTCCTCACCGGGCTGACAGGGGCCTTGTTCAAGGAGTTCGCCCTGACCCTGGCCGGGGCAGTGATCATTTCCGGTATCGTTGCCCTCACCCTGTCGCCAATGATGTGCGCCTTGCTGCTGCGCCAGGAGCAGAACCCAAGCGGCCTGGCCCATCGACTGGACCAGATCTTCGAGCGCCTGAAAGTACGCTACCAGCGCCTGCTGCACGCCACCCTCGACAGTCGGCCGGTGGTCTTGGTGTTTGCGGTGATCATCCTGTGCCTGATTCCGGTGCTGCTCAAGTTTACCCAGAACGAACTGGCGCCCAACGAGGACCAGGGGGTGATCTTCATGATGAGCAGCTCGCCGCAGCCGGCCAATCTCGATTACCTCAATGCCTACACCGACCAGTTCACACCACTGTTCAAGGCCTTCCCCGAGTACTACTCGTCGTTCCAGATCAATGGCTTCAATGGTGTGCAAACCGGCATTGGCGGTTTTTTGCTCAAGCCCTGGAACGAGCGCGAGCGCACACAGATGGAGCTGTTGCCACTGGTGCAGGCCAAACTGGAAGAAATCGGCGGCCTGCAAATCTTCGGTTTCAACCTGCCCTCACTGCCCGGCACCGGTGAGGGCTTGCCGTTCCAGTTCGTGATCAATACCGCCGGCGACTACCCGGCACTGCTGGACGTGGCCCAGCGCATCAAGACGCGTGCCCAGGAATCGGGCAAATTCGCCTTCCTCGACATCGACCTGGCCTTCGACAAGCCCGAAGTGGTAGTCGATATCGACCGGGCCAAGGCGGCGCAGATGGGGGTGTCGATGGACACCTTGGGCGGCACGCTGGCAACCTTGCTGGGTGAAGCGGAAATCAACCGATTCACCCTGGAAGGACGCAGCTACAAGGTGATTGCACAGGTCGAGCGACCCTACCGCGACAACCCCGGCTGGCTGAACAATTACTACGTGAAGAACGACCAGGGCCAACTGCTGCCGCTGTCGACCCTGATCACCCTCACTGATCGTGCTCGCCCGCGCCAGGCTCAACCAGTTCCAGCAACTGAACTCGGCAATCATCCAGGGCGTACCCATGGTCAGCCTGGGCGAAGCGCTGAAGACAGTGCAGGACATCGCCCGCGAAGAGGCCCCGGAAGGCTTCGCCTTCGACTATGCCGGCGTGGCTCGCCAGTACGTCCAGGAAGGCAGCGCGCTGTGGGTTACCTTTGGCCTGGCACTGGCGATCATCTTCCTGGTGCTGGCAGCACAATTCGAAAGCTTCCGCGACCCGCTGGGGATCCTGGTGACGGTACCGTTGTCGATCTGCGGGGCGCTGCTGCCACTGTTCCTGGGCATATCGAGCATGAACATCTACACCCAGGTCGGGCTGGTGACCCTGATCGGGCTGATCAGCAAGCACGGTATCCTTATCGTCGAGTTCGCCAACCAGCTGCGTGAGGAGCGCGGCCTGAGCGTGCGCGAGGCGATCGAGGAAGCGGCGGCAATTCGCCTGCGACCGGTGCTGATGACGACGGCGGCGATGGTGTTTGGCATGGTGCCGCTGATTCTGGCCACCGGTGCGGGGGCGGTCAGCCGTTTTGACATCGGTACGGTGATTGCTACCGGGATGTCGATTGGCACGCTGTTTACTCTGTTTGTGCTGCCTTGTATCTACACCCTGCTGGCACACAAGACGAAAGCCAAGGAACCTGCCATAGCCTGATCCGGCCTCTTCGCGGGCTTGCCCGCTCCCACAAGTAGGGCACCGCCTCTGAAACGGGTGCAGACGCAAAAAAGCCAGAGGCCCCGCAGTTGCGGGGCCTCTGGCATTTCTAGCTCACACCGGGTTCAACCAAATGGCCGCAACCCCTGACGCAGGCCGAACAGGAACAGCAAAAGGTCCTGGTCCGGCGCGACCTGTGCCTGCTGCTGCGGCTTCGCTTCCCGCGGCAACGCACACTGGTCGGCCATCTCAGCCTTGCTGAATACAGTCGGCCTCGGCTCTTCCCAAGCAGCCACCGCCACGGTGGTCACCGCCAGGCCAGCCACCAGGAACAAAGCTCGAGCTATTTCTAGTTTCATTACCCTAACCCTTTGACAGCGCTGCCAAACGCCATCTTGTAAAAGTAGAGCAGCGTCTGCCATTCCGCGTCATTGATCGACGAATGGCGGCGCAGTTGACGCAGGTCGTTACCCGCCGCGCGCTGGCAACTGATGCGCCGCCGGCACTTTTCCAGGTCCAGCAACGCCACCTCGACGCGAGCCTGCTCGCCCTCGCCAATCACCTTGATGAATACGTGCTTGCCATACAGGCAGCCGTGCTGCCAGTGCCCCAGGTGCATGCGCGCCAGGTTATCCGCCAGGTCTTTGAGCATGCGCTCATGCACCACCTGCGGGTAACGCTCGCGGGCGCCCTCGGCATGCCAGTTGTCCAGCTCGATAAAGCCGTCCAGTGCTTCGCTCACCAGCAGCGCACGCCACTGGTGGTCGGCATCACGTTCAGCACCACAGAAGACAATGCGTGGTACTCGCACACCCAGTTGCTCGAAACTGTTCAGCGCATCGAGCTCACGCAGTACGGTCGGCCGGCCGAAAGGGTGCAGCAGGCTGCGGTAGATATGCCCGACCTGACGCTTGGCATACAACAGCTTGCCATTGGCATCGTTGAGACGTTGCACACCACTCTCGCCACCACGGCGCTGGTTAGGTTCCTCGACCCACTCGCCTTGCTGGCGCCAGTAAAAATCGAACCGCGATTCCCCTTTCTGGGCTACAGCCATCAAACACTACCCCTTACGCAATACGTAGACCCGCCACATGGCATAGAACGGCAGGAAGTCGAGGCGTTCCTGGACTCTAAAGCCTGCGGCCCTGAATTCTTCTTCGACCGTTTCGGCCGGTAACACGAAACGGTTCTGGTAATTGTCTTGCTCGGCCTTGGCACTGCGGCGCTGTTCCAGTTTTTTCCGGCGCCAGGCCTTGAAGTTGCCATCCACCCACAAAGACAGGATCACACTATCACGGCTAACCCGCTGAAATTCCGAAAGAATGGTCTTTCTGTGAGCCGACTCGCCAATGTGGTGGAACAGGCGCATGCAAAAAATGCTGTCCACCGAGTTGTCCGGTAGATCAATGGCAAACGCTGAAGTCTGCAAAGGACGTACCCGCGCCACCACTTCTGGCGGTTGCGCGGCGCATGCTGTCTCGATCATCGCTTCGGAATTGTCGGCACCGATGATTACCCGGTTGGGCTTTTCTGCCAGCAGCGGCCAAAAGCGGCCAGCGCCGCACGGCAGGTCCAGTACCAGGCCAGGCTCGCCAGCCAATGCCAAGGCGCGACGCGCCAGCTGCTCATCTCGCTTGTGGGAAAGGCGTCGCGCCAGGCCGTCCTGGTGCTTGAGAAAGTACTCACGCGCATGGTCTTTGTCGTACTTCTCGGAAAATTCAAGCTTGATGGGGCTACGCATTGGGCATCTCCTGACTCCAGTGCCGCTCACCTTAGGTAAGCAAGCGTTGGAATCAGGTCATGCCAATGTGAAAAAAATGTTGCGCGCCATTTGACCTGTTACAAACAATTACTCGGCCATGGCGTCCAGGTCGCCTTTGGCCGTGGTATTGCTCAGGTCTACCTGGAAACGGCAGCCGTGCGGCAAGGTGGATGTCAGGGTGACACGCCAGCCCTGGTCGTCACAGATTCGCTGCACCAGTGAAAGCCCCAAACCCAGGCCCTCCCCACGCCGCTCATCGCCGCGCACGAACGGTTTGAACATCGCCTCGCGTTGTTCCTCTGGGATACCCACGCCACTGTCCTCCACGCTGAAGCCGTTGGCTTCCAGGCTCAGGCGGATATAGCCCCCGTCGGTGTAATGCGCAGCATTGCGCAGCAGGTTGCCCATCACCGACTGCAGGAAGGTAGCGTTGTACAGTACCGGGCTGGCACTGACACTGCCATCGAAGTAAAGGGTAAGGCCCTTCTGCTCGATGGTATCGCGCCACACACCGATCAGTTCGTTGGCCACTTCGCGAAGGGTCGCCTGCGAAGCCACCGCGCCCTCGTCACGCTGCGCCCGCGCCAGCATCAGGAACGTCTTGACCAGCTCGCGCATTTCTTCCGTTGCCCGCGCCACGCGTTCCACCTGGCTACGCGCGCGGGTGTCGAGGTTGGGGTTCTCCATCAGCAACTCGCAGGACGTTGCCAACACCATCAACGGCGTGCGCAACTCGTGGCTGACGTCGCTGGTGAACAGCCGTTCGCGGGTCAGCGCATCGCGCAGGCGGCCCAGGGTGTCATCGAAGGCCACTGCCAGTTGGCCAACTTCGTCTGCGGCATAGTCCGGTGCCAGCGGCGGGGCCAGCCCCAGCAACTGGTCGCGGTGACGTACCTGGCGGGCCAGGCGGATCACCGGCGCCATCACCCGGCGCGCCACCAGCCAGCCAAGGATGACGGCCAGCACAAGGCTGAGCACGAAGCCGACCACCACTACCGCAAACAGCACCCGCTCGCGTTCTTCAAAGTCGCTCTGGTCCTGCAGCAGCACATACCGGCGGCCATCGACGATTTCGACCATGGCGTGGTACGACAGCTGGTCGCGAAACACTTCGTGGAAGCCCCGGTCGAGGTGGCGCAGGTCCTTGGGCAGCTCAAAGTCGTCACGCCCGCCGCTGAAATAGAACAGCTGATCAGGGCGTGGACGGTGGCTCCAGTCACCAACGCTGTCCATGCGCAGCAGGCGCTGCAGGTCACCGCCCAAAACCGAGGAGATCAGCCGTTCTTCGACCAGGTGCACAGTGGCAACAATGCCGAAGGCAAACGCCCCGGCCACCAGCGCGCTCATCAATGCAAAGGCGATGATGATGCGCTGGGCAAGGCTTTGCTTAAACTCCATCGCGGCCCTCGGCGAGGCGATAGCCGACGCCATGGACGGTATGCAGCAGCGGTTTTTCAAACGGTTTGTCGATTACCTGACGCAACTGGTGCACATGGCTGCGCAGGCTGTCGCTGTCGGGGCAGTCGTCGCCCCACAAAGCTTCTTCAAGTACCTCGCGGCGCAGTACGTGGGGGCTTTTCTGCATCAGCACTGCCAGCAGCTTGAGACCGACGGGGTTGAGCTTGAGCAGGCGTCCCTGACGGGTAACTTCCAGGGTGTCGAGGTCGTAGCTGAGGTCGGACACCTGCAGCGTGCGGCGCCCGCCACCCTGAGCACGACGCAGCACCGCTTCGATGCGTGCCGCCAGCTCCGACAGGGCGAACGGCTTGAGCAGGTAGTCGTCGGCCCCGGAGCGGAAGCCCTGCAGGCGGTCATCCAGCTGGTCGCGGGCGGTAAGCATGATCACCGGCGTGTCGCGGCGGGCGTCTTCACGCAGGCGCTTGCACAGGGTGTAGCCATCGATGCCGGGCAGCATGATGTCCAGCACGATCAGGTCGTAGTGTTCGGTAGCGGCCAGGTGCAGGCCGGACAAGCCATCCTGGGCGCAGTCAACGGTGTAGCCCTTCATGCCCAGGTAATCGGCCAGGTTGGCCAGGATATCGCGGTTGTCTTCAACCAAAAGAATGCGCATCGGTTTCTCCTGTGCGGCGCTTCTCGCTGTGGTGCGCGGCAGGCGCAGCTTAAGGCCTATGCCTGCACGGTGCCAGCCCCCAGGAAAATTCACCACACTTGACGGTTTTTTCACTGATCCTTCACGGACACAGGATAGCGGGCAGCCGACAATGCCCGATCTTTTTCGTGCCCTGGAGCCGTCATGCAGCAACGAACCCGCCCTCGCCCGATCAACTACTGGCTGTACCTGGGAATACCCTTGGCGACCGCGCTGGCCTTGATCCTGCTGGAGCTGACTTCGGTCGACATGGATGTGGCCAACCTGTTCTTCGACCCCGCTGCCGGGCAGTTCATTGGCCGCCACAGCTACCTGCTGGAAAACATCCTGCACGACCGCGTCAAGCAAGTGGTGATCTTGCTGGGTGTGTTGTCGCTGCTGACGTTTGCCGCCAGTTTCTTCTGGAAGCGCCTGTTCGGCTGGCGCCGCGAGCTGGGCTGCCTGGTGCTGGCACTGGGCCTGTCCACAGCGTTTGTCACGCCGCTGAAAAAGGTCACCCAGGTACAGTGCCCATGGAGCCTGACCCAGTTTGGCGGCACCGAAACCTACAGCAAGCTGCTGGAGCCACGGCCAGCTACCGACAAGCCTGGGCTGTGCTGGCCAGGCGGGCATGCGGCGACCGGGTTCTGCCTGTTCGGCCTGTTCTTCATGCTGCGTGATCGCAAGCCACGGCTGGCGCGGGTGGCACTGGCGGTGGCGTTTGTCGCCGGGTCGGTGCTGTCGGTGGGCAGGATGATGCAGGGGGCGCACTTCCTGTCGCACAACATCTGGACGGCCGTGTTCTGTTGGTTGATCGGGTTGGGGTCGTATTACCTGGTTCTGTATCGCCGGGGGCAGGCTGAGGTGCCGGTCGCTGAACGCAGCGTCGCCTGACAGAGGGGCCGCTTTGCGGCCCATTCGCAGCACAAGGCTGCTCCTACAGGGGGACGCGTCAGTGTCGGACGTGTAGGAGCAGCGTTGTGATGCGAAGAGGCCTCAACAGGAAAACAAAAAAGCCCCGGTTCTCGCGAACCGGGGCTTTTTATGGTGCAGGGGGTAAGGCTGGCTTACATCATGCCGCCCATGCCACCCATGCCGCCCATGTCTGGCATGCCGCCGCCAGCTGGGGCTTCGCTCGGAGCATCAGCAATCATGGCTTCGGTGGTGATCATCAGACCGCCGATCGAAGCTGCAGCTTGCAGAGCCGAACGGGTGACCTTGGCTGGGTCCAGGATGCCCATCTCGATCATGTCGCCGTATTCGCCGGTAGCAGCGTTGTAACCGAAGTTACCCGAACCTTGCTTGACCTTGTCAGCGACAACGCTTGGCTCGTCGCCGGCGTTGGCAGTGATCTGGCGCAGCGGCGCTTCAACAGCGCGACGCAGCAGGGCGATACCGACGTTCTGGTCTTCGTTGTCGCCTTTCAGGTCAATGATCGCGTTCAGGGCGCGAACCAGGGCAACACCACCGCCAGGCACCACGCCTTCTTCAACGGCTGCACGGGTAGCGTGCAGGGCGTCTTCAACGCGGGCTTTCTTCTCTTTCATTTCAACTTCGGTGCCAGCACCGACCTTGATCACGGCAACACCGCCAGCCAGCTTGGCCAGACGCTCTTGCAGCTTCTCACGGTCGTAGTCCGAGGAAGTCTCTTCGATCTGGGCACGGATCTGCTTGACGCGAGCCTGGATGTCATCTTCAACGCCAGCGCCGTCGATGATGGTGGTGTTTTCCTTGGACAGGATCACGCGCTTGGCGTTACCCAGGTGCTCCAGGGTAGCGGTTTCCAGGGACAGGCCGATTTCTTCGGAGATGACCTGGCCGCCGGTCAGGACAGCGATGTCCTGCAGCATGGCCTTGCGACGGTCGCCGAAGCCTGGAGCCTTGACCGCTGCAACCTTGACGATGCCGCGCATGTTGTTGACTACCAGGGTAGCCAGCGCTTCGCCTTCAACGTCTTCGGCAACGATCAGCAGTGGGCGGCCGGCCTTGGCAACGGCTTCCAGTACTGGCAGCAGTTCACGGATGTTGGAGATCTTCTTGTCGACCAGCAGCAGCAGCGGGCCTTCCAGCTCGGCAACCATGGTGTCCGGCTTGTTGACGAAGTACGGCGACAGGTAGCCACGGTCGAACTGCATGCCTTCTACAACAGACAGTTCGTTGTCCAGGCCCGAGCCTTCTTCAACGGTGATCACGCCTTCTTTACCGACTTTTTCCATGGCTTCGGCAATGATGTTGCCGATGGAGTCGTCAGAGTTGGCGGAGATGGTGCCTACCTGGGCGATGGCCTTGGAGTCGGCGCATGGCTTGGACAGGTTCTTCAGCTCGGCGACAACAGCGGCGGTAGCCTTGTCGATGCCGCGCTTCAGGTCCATCGGGTTCATGCCGGCAGCGACGGCTTTCAGGCCTTCGTTGACGATGGCCTGAGCCAGAACGGTAGCGGTAGTGGTGCCGTCACCGGCAGCGTCGTTGGCCTTGGAAGCAACTTCCTTGACCAGCTGGGCGCCCATGTTCTCGAAGGCGTCTTTCAGCTCGATTTCTTTGGCAACGGAAACGCCGTCCTTGGTGATGGTTGGCGCGCCGAAGCTCTTGGCCAGTACCACGTTACGGCCTTTCGGGCCCAGGGTCGCTTTTACCGCGTCAGCCAGAACGTTGACACCAACCAGCATTTTCTTACGAGCGGAATCGCCGAATTTTACGTCTTTAGCAGCCATGATCGTTTAATCCTTGGAATTCTTTGGAGTAACGGGAAGTCGGGGAAATCAGCCTTCGATAACGGCGAGGATTTCGTTCTCGGCCATGACCAGCAGGTCTTCGCCATCGACTTTCACGGTGTTGCTGCCCGAGTAAGGGCCGAATACCACTTTGTCACCCACTTTCACGGCCAGCGCGCGAACTTCGCCGTTGTCCAGGATGCGACCGGTGCCGACGGCAACAACTTCGCCGCGGTTTGGTTTTTCAGCGGCCGAACCCGGCAGGACGATACCGCCAGCGGTTTTCGATTCTTCTTCGCTGCGACGGATGACGACGCGGTCATGCAGAGGACGAAGCTTCATTGTCGATCTCTCCCAAATTGTGGTTTTCATCGGCCGGTATCGACACCGGCGGGTTGATGCTGTCCGGCGTAGCCGGGAGGTGGCCCGCAATGGGCGAACCACCTGTGTCATGTCTGGCGTTACCACCAGAAACCTTGCGGTGACCACATACATGAGGCCGCCATATTCAATTACAAGGCTTGATATACAAAATTTTTGATCCGGCTGAAAAAGACCGGGGCCGCTTGTGCGGCCCCGGGCGTTTTACTTGTCGCGGCGCTCATACTCGCCTTCGATCACGTTTGGACGGTGCCCCCCCTCACGCGGCTGCGCCTGGAACGGGTCATCCTGGAACGCTCGCTGGCGCATGGCCTGGGCCTCGGCACGCTCACGCATCTTGCGCGCGGCCAGGTGGCGGGTAAACGGCAGCAGGCACAGCAGCCCCAGCACGTCGCTGATGAAGCCTGGCAGCAGCAGCAGGCCGCCACCAACGGCCAGCATCATGCCCTGGAACATGTCCTCGGCAGGCAGTTCACCGCGCTGCAGGCTCTCACGGGCACGCAATGCGGTGGCCAGCCCGGCCACCCGCATCACCAGCACGCCCAGGGCGGAGCCAGCGATGATCAGCAGCAGCGCCGGGAAGAACCCGATCGCCGCGCTGACCTTCACGAAGACAAACAGCTCCAGCACGGGAAACAGCAAAAACAGCAGTAGAAAAGCACGCATCAAAGCAATCCTCGTTGGAAGACAACCTTCCTGTAAGACCTACAGATGGATGCGTATGCTCGGTTTTTCAACCCTCGACCTCCGTCGCAACTGGCCACTGGTCGGCGCGCGCCAGCAAAACAAGGGCTTCGCGGACTTGTGTCGGCGTGTTGCAAATACTGGGGAAAGGCAACCAGTGCACCGCCTGGCCAATGCGCAGGTGCATGCCCTCGCTGTCCACCCCGGCCATCTGTGCCGGCACATGCTGTGGCAGGTCGGTCAGCGCCACATAGTGGGCGATGGCGTTGGCGTGGTCGCTGTTCATGTGCTCGACCATGCTCGCCTCGGCCTTGCCAGCGAACGGGTTGGCCAAGGTCACCTGGTCGAGCCAATGAATCGCGCCAAAGCCGCCAATGTAGCGATGGCGCACGGGTTGCAGCACCCAGAAGTCGAAGTCGTGGGCCTTGTGGTAGTTGGCGGCATCCGGGAAATAGCGGTAATAGCGCTCGGCAGCCGCTTCGACGGCGGCCTCGTCGACCAGCTTGTGGGCCTCGGCCATCACGGTCAGGCGCCCTACAGCCTGTACATCTTCGGCCTCGCGCTCCCCCACCAGCAGCGAGCACTTGGGGTCTTTTTGCAGGTTGTGGGTGTGCTGGGCAATGCGACTGATGAGAATCAGCGGGTTGCCGTTGGCATCGAGGCAATACGGCACGACCGAGCCGAACGGGTAGCCGGGCATCGACTTGGAATGGGTCGAGAGCACGCCGCGGTATTCCTTGAGCAGCAGTTCCCGGGCTGGGCGGATGGCATTGGTACTCACTTGAGGGCGGCTCCTGACGGCAGAATGGATGGGCACAAGATAGCACTATCAGGCCCACTGCCAACGGGGCTGCTGCGCAGCCCATTCGCCGGCAAGCCAGCTCCCACAATGACCGCGAAATGCCCAGGCTTGTGCGGTACCTGTGGGGCTGGCTTGCCGGCGAATGGGCCGCAAGGCGGCCCCAACGATCTACCAGGTAACGCCGAAACCTGCGGTATAGCGGGTCTTGTCCAGGTCACTTTCACGCGTGCCGGTGATGATGTCCTTCTCCGCCTTGAGGTTGAGCGAGGCCCACTCGGTGACTTTGTAGCGCAGGCCAACCTCGGCATCCAGCGAGTAGTCGGCCACGCCACCCAGCGGCTTGGCGAACTCGCCGTTGGTGAACAGCTGCACGTTCTTGCCGATCAGGTAGCGGGTGTAGTCCCACTTCACCGCTGCGGAATAGAAGTTGTCCTTGCCGCCATCCTGGTATTCGAAGTCGGTACGGTTGATCAGCGACCCCAGCGAGAACGCCCCCAGTTCATCGTCCCAGAACTGGTAACCCGGGCCGGTACCCACGGTGCGCTGGCGGGCCAGGTCTTCGATGCGGTCACGCTTGTATTCCGCACGCCCCTGCCAGAACCACTTCTCGGTAATGAAGCGGTCCAGGGCATATTCGGCACTCCAGTTGTCGGTGGTGGTGACGTCGTCCTTGGTCTCGCGGTTGTATTCGCCTTCGGCATTGTGCCGCCAGCGGCCATGGCGGGCGGTGGTCTTGAAGCCTACATCGTAATCGTCGGTGTCGTTCTCGGCGCGCTTGTAGTCCAGCGCCACATCGACGTTGCCTTTCCACACGAAATCCTCGACCAGCGGCCTGGGCTTCATGATCTGCTCGATGCTGGCAAGCTCCACGGTCTTGGGCGCTTCACCATTGGCCAGGGTTACCTTGCCAGGTTCTGCGGCTTTCAGTGACTTGGCTTTTTCACCGGAGTAGGCGTCTTGCTTGACCAGCATCTCCTGGTCGCTCTCCAGGGTCTGGACTTCTTTCCAGTCCAGCGCAATGGACCCACCATAGGAGGTTTCCAGCAACAGCTTGCCGCCATCGAAGACTTTGATCTTGCCACTGAGCCGGTCACCGTTCTTCATCCACACGGTATCGGCCAACACCGGGGAGGCACACAAGGAAGCAGCTAACAGGCACAACAAGGATCTAGAATACATAAGCGGACTACGGGTTCGATTTGACAAAAAAGCCGGGCATTATCCAGATACCAACGACCAGAGCAAGGACAGACCGGGCCCATGGCGTTGAGTTCAACTCTCATTTGCCGGACCACCGGTCCAGTTTCATCTGCAGCCCAAGGGGGGCGTGATGTCTGATGGATACGAGCACGCTCTGGATAGCGCCGAGGGCCGACGAACGGTGCTGTATTCGGTGCTCGGCCAAGTGCCGCCCGGCAAGGTGGTGAGCTACGGCCAACTCGCCGAGCTGGCGGGGCTTGGCCGCGCGGCACGGTGGGTCGGGCGCACCCTAGGGCAGTTGCCGGCAGATACCCGCCTGCCCTGGCACCGGGTGCTCGGGGCAGGTGGCCGGCTGAGCCTGGCATCGGGTACCCCGTCGGGGGATGAACAACGGGCGCGATTACGCGCGGAGGGTGTGAATGTAACCAACAATCGAGTGGATATGACGCGCCATGGCTGGCGCCCAATGGAGCACAGCGGTTAGAGTGCGCGCTTTGTTTTCGCAAACTTGAGGCAGATGTTGGCCCATGCCCCGTAAAACCTGGCGCGCTGCGCTTGCTGCATATGCCAGCCCGTCAATCTTGGTACTTTTGCTGCTTGGTTTCGCCGCCGGCCTGCCCTACATGCTGGTGTTCTCGACCTTGTCCGTGTGGTTGCGCGAAGCCGGCGTTGCCCGCGAGACCATTGGTTACGCCAGCCTGATCGGCCTGGCCTACGCCTTCAAGTGGGTGTGGTCACCGCTGCTCGACCAATGGCGCCTGCCGCTGCTCGGTGGCCTGGGGCGCCGGCGTTCGTGGTTGCTGCTGTCGCAGGCGCTGGTGGTGGTCGGGCTGGTTGGCATGAGCCTGTGCGACCCGCAACAACACCTGTCGTGGTTGATCGCCATGGCGGTGCTGGTAGCGTTCGCCTCTGCCACACAGGATATCGCCGTCGACGCCTATCGCCTGGAAATCGCCGACGATCAACGCCAGGCCGCACTCGCCGCAAGCTACATGGCCGGTTACCGGGTGGCTGCATTGCTCGCCACGGCCGGCGCACTGTTCTTCGCCGAGTGGTTCGGCTCCACGGGTTTCAGCTACCTGCACAAGGCCTGGGCCGGCACCTATGTCATGTTCGGGGTGATGATGCTGCCCGCCCTGTTCACCACGCTGGTCATGCGCGAGCCGCCCGTGCCCATGCGTACCCAGTTGTCGGCAGCGCGTTATGGGCTGGTGCACCAGCTGGCGTCGGTGTTCGTGCTGATCATCCTGTTGGTGTCGGTACCGGCCAGCTTTACCCAGATGTTCAATACCGGCTGGTCCAGCGTCATTTCCGGTGACGCCACGCCGCTCGACCTGCTGCTGGAAGACCGCGCCTTCCTGCGCCTGATCCTCTATGTGCTGCTGAGCTGGGCATGCCTGTCCAGCCTGGGCCGCCGCGGCCTCGCCCCGGTGCTGACCCCGGTCAACGACTTCATCACGCGCTACCGCTGGCAGGCCTTGCTGCTGCTTGGCCTGATTGCTACGTATCGCATGTCGGACACGGTGATGGGCGTGATGGCCAACGTGTTCTACATC
This sequence comes from Pseudomonas sp. MM223, assembly GCA_947090765.1. Lineage (NCBI taxonomy): Bacteria > Pseudomonadati > Pseudomonadota > Gammaproteobacteria > Pseudomonadales > Pseudomonadaceae > Pseudomonas > Pseudomonas sp. MM223. The sequence continues at coordinate 5,589,793 of OX352322.1, forward strand.
GACATGGGCTTCACCAAAGACCAGATCGCCAGTGTCAGCAAGATCTTCGGCCTTATCATGACCCTGGTTGGCGCCGGTGTCGGCGGCCTGCTGATCGTGCGCTTCGGCATCATGCCGATCCTGTTCATCGGCGGTGTAGCCTCGGCCGGCACCAACATCCTGTTCCTGATGCTGGCCGACATGGGGCCGAACCTGGAAATGCTGGTGGTGACCATCTCGCTCGACAACTTCGAGCTCGGGCATGGCCACCTCGGCCTTCGTGGCCTACCTGTCGAGCCTGACCAACCTGAAGTTCTCGGCAACCCAATACGCGCTGCTCAGCTCGATCATGCTGCTGTTGCCGCGGCTGATCGGCGGGTACTCAGGGGTCATGGTGGAGAAATTCGGCTACCACGACTTCTTCCTGATCACCGCATTGCTGGGTGTGCCTACGCTGATTCTGATCGCCCTGCAGTGGCGCCAGGAAGCTGGGCGCGGTAAGCCGGTGGCAGAGGAAGGTTCAGCCGCCGAGCGGCCCTGAGAGGCTTCTATAGCCTGTATCGGCCCCTTCGCTGCTCCTACAGAGCTTGTGATGTACCTGTAGGAGCAGCCTTGCGCTGCGAAGGGGCCGATACAGGCAACCAAACATTACTGCGCGACAGCCCCCTCATCAGGCCGCCCACCCACGACAAACCACAGCGGCCACAACGCCAAAGCCCCCGCCACACCCGCCGCCAGGGCAAAGTGCAGCAAGCTGGCCCCGGCGCCGATCATCGCCAACACCGCCCCGCCCAACCCCAGCAAGGCAATGGTGATCATCCCCAGCATGGCCGAGACCAGGCCTTTGCTCTGCTCGCTGGAGAACAACGTCATGCGGTACAGCACTGCGTTGGCCACACCCAACCCCAGCGCGTACAGCGACATGCCCGCCACCACACTGGTAACGCTTGGCCAGTACCAGGTCGCCAGCACCATCAGGCACAGGCCAGCCAGGTAGGGCCACAGTGCACCCCGCACCAAGGCCGGCAGCGGGTAGCGGTCGGCGATGCGGTTGATGATCAGGTTACCGAGGATCAGCCCGCCAAACACCGGCAGCTGCCACAAGGCGTACGCCATCGTGCTCAGCCCCTCATCGTGGATGAGCAACACCGGCGACAGGCCGATCCAGCCAATCAACGGCAAACCGACCAGGCCCAACGCAGCGCTGCCAGCGACAAAGCGGCGGTTGGCCAGCAACTGGCCGTAACCCGCCAGCAGTGGCAGCAGATGAATCGGTGTAAACGCCAGGCGCGAGCCGTCACGGCGCTCCACACCCAGGGTTTCCGGCATCAGCCGGTACAACAGCCCCCACACCAGCACTGCGCCAATGGCAAAGGCCACGAACAGCCAGCGCCAGTCCAGCCACTGCAACAGCAAGGTGCCCACCAGCGGCCCGAGCAGCGGTGACAGCAAGGCGATGTTGGCCAGCAAGGCCATCATGCGCACGGCGTCAGCCTCGCTGAAGGCTTCGTTCAGGGCGGGGTAGCTGACGGTGACCACAAAGCCCAGGCCAATGCCCTGCAGCAGGCGCAGCAGGTTGAACAGGCCAATGTCGTGGACCCAGAAGGTGGCCAGGCACGCCAGGCCGAAGAACGCGCAGCCAACCAGCAACAGCGGGCGCCGGCCATAACGGTCGGCCAGTGGGCCGATCAGCCATTGCAGCACCACGCCCCCCAGCAGGTACAGGTTGAGGGCATGAGGGATGTATTCGGGGCTGGCGTTCAGGTCGCCCACCACCACCGGCATGGCCGGCATGACGGCGTCGCTGGCCAGGTACGTGAGCAGCTCGAACAGGGCCAGGGTCAGGCCGAACAGCAAGGCGCGCAAAGGGGTGATGTACAGCAGTGGTTTCATGATGGCATTTCGGGTGTGGCAGGTGGGGTCAGGCTATATGCCAGAAATGGCTACGGTTTGCTGTGAACAAGTGTAAAAACCGGGGCCGCTTCGCGCCCCATCGCCGGCAAGCCAGCTCCCACAGGTACTGCACAAGGCTGGGGCCTGTGGTGATCCTGTGGGAGCTGGCTTGCCGGCGATGGGGCGCGAAGCGGCCCCGGCTTTACAACGCAATTACTACGCTGCTGTCTCCTGCACCACACGAATCACCCGCTGCGGAAACGGAATGTCGATCCCTTCGGCCTTCAACCGGTCACGCGCATGTTCGTTGAGCATGAACATCACGTCCCAGTAATCGGACGTCTTGGTCCACAAGCGCAGCGATACGGTAATCGAGCTGTCGCCCAGCGTCGCCACTACCGCCTGCGGTGCCGGGTCTGGCAGAACACGCGGGTCCTTGGCCAGCTCCAGCAGCACATTGCGGGCCTTCTGCAGGTCGGCCTCGTAATCAACGCCCACATCGAACACCACCTTGCGCGTCGGCTGGCGGTTGGTATTGGTGATGATACCGTTGGACAGGCTGCCGTTAGGCATGATCACCGTCTTGTTGTCACCGGTACGCAACACGGTGTGGAAGATCTGGATGCTGTCGACGGTACCGGACACACCCTGCGCTTCGATCCAGTCACCGATGCGGAACGGGCGGAACATCAGAATCAGCACACCGCCGGCGAAGTTCGCCAGGCTGCCCTGCAAGGCCAGGCCGATGGCCAGGCCAGCGGCACCGATTGCGGCGACGAACGAAGTGGTCTCGATGCCGATCATCGACGCCACGCTGACCATCAGCAGCACCTTCAGCACGATGTTCGCCAGGGTGCTGATGAAGCCCTGCAGCGCCAGGTCGGCGTTGCGCAGGCCAACCAGCTTGCCGAGGCGGGCGCTGACCCTGTTGATGATCCACCAGCCGACCGCCAGGGTCAGCAGCGCCAGCAGCACACGGCTGCCGTACTCCATGATCAAAGGGATCCAGGTTTGCGATTGGCGGACCAGCTGATCGACTTCAGCGTTCAAATCCATGTTCATCTCCTGATGCCGAACGGCATTTACTCGGTAAAACTGGCCGCAGGCATTTCAGCGGCCATGGACCCCATGGACATCATTACGCCATCGGGGTTCCGGGCGGCGCCTGTATCAGTCGCGGAAGTTGTTGAACTGCAGCGGCATGTCGAATTCCTTGGTGCGCAGCAGGGCAATGGCTTCCTGCAGGTCGTCACGCTTCTTGCCGGTTACGCGCACCTGCTCGCCCTGGATGGCGGCCTGTACTTTCAGCTTGCCATCCTTGATGGTGGCAACGATCTTTTTCGCCAGGTCCTTGTCGATGCCTTCGCGGAACTTGGCTTCCTGTTTCTTTTCCTTGCCGGAGGGGTACGGGTCTTTGGTTTCCAGGCATTTCACGTCGATCTTGCGCTTGACCAGTGCCAGGCGCAGGATTTCCAGCATCGCTTCGAGCTGGAACTCCTCCTCGGCGGTCAGCATCACGGTCTGATCCTTGTCCTTGAACTCGAAGGTGCCCTTGCCTTTCAGGTCGTAACGTCGATCAAGCTCCTTGATGGCGTTATCAACGGCGTTCTGCACTTCGTGCTTGTCCAGTTCCGATACCACGTCGAACGAAGGCATGGTTGTTCTCCAAAAAATAAAGCGCGCTCGGTCTGAAGATGGAGCACGCTGAGTTAGACGGTTAAAATGCGGGCTCATTATAACGGGTTGCGAAACGCATATGAGCAGCACCTGGCATATTCTCGGCGCCGGCAGCCTCGGCAGCCTGTGGGCTTGCCGCCTGGCGCGCGCGGGCAAGGCCGTGCGCCTTATCCTGCGTGACGGGCAACGCCTGCAGGCTTATCAGCAGGCCGGCGGCCTGACCCTGGTCGAACAGGACCAGTCCCGTCACTACGCCATCCCCGCCGAAACCGCACAGGCGCACGGCCCCATCCACCGCCTGCTGGTGGCCTGCAAGGCCTACGATGCGGCCCCGGCCATTGCCGGTGTGGCGCCGCGGCTGGCCGAGGGCGCCGAGGTGCTGTTGCTGCAGAACGGCCTGGGCAGCCAGGACGAAGTGGCCGACCTGGTGCCCCACGCACGCTGCATCTTCGCCTCCAGCACCGAAGGGGCCTTCCGCGAAGGGGACTGGCAGGTGCGCTTTGCCGGCCACGGTTTCAACTGGCTGGGCGACCCACGCACCCCAGCGATCCCCGCCTGGTTCGACGACCTGCACGAAGCCGGCATCCCAGCCGAATGGACGGTGGACATCCTCACCCGCCTTTGGCGCAAGCTGGCGCTCAACTGCGCCATCAACCCGCTGACGGTGCTGCACGAATGCCAGAACGGCGGCCTGCTGGGGCACCTGGAAGAAGTCGATGCACTGTGCGCCGAACTGGTCCAGTTGCTTCGGCGCTGCGGGCAGCCGGAAGCGGCAGATGAGTTAAGCGAAGAAGTGCAGCGGGTGATCCTGGCTACCGCAGCCAACTACTCTTCCATGTATCAGGACGTGCGTGCGGGCCGACGCACCGAGGTGCACTACCTGCTCGGCCATGCCTGCCGTGCGGCCGGGCGCCATGGCCTGCAGTTGCCACTACTGGAACGCTTGCAACAGCGCCTGGTCGATAACTTGCGCACGCGTGGCTTGCCCTGCGACTGACGCGGCCCTTTCAACCGGATACGGACATTGCCTAGCCCATGACCTTGCGCCAACGCCTGGAAAACCTCCCGGTCGGGCAGAAGCTGCTGGCGGCCCTGCTGGTATTGCTGGTGACCATCCTGCTGGTGGCCAACCTCACCTTCATCAGCGCCGCCTACTGGATCACCCAGGAAAGCATGGCCCCCCAGGCACTGCAGACCATTGGCCGGCTGGTGGCCAACCCGCAGCTGGCCGCCCGCGCCGGCGACACCCCGGAAACTGCCAACGCCCTGCTCAAGGAGCTGGACAGCTACACGCCGCTACGCGCCGCCGCTGTCTACGGTGGCGATGGGCGCATGCTGGCGCAGTTGCAGCATGGCGAGCCGCTGGCGCTGCCCAAGCGGTTTCGCAACATCGACGGTTGGCGCCTGATGGAGTTTCGCAGCACCCAGCTGATCCGCATACCGCGCGATGCCAACCCACCGGCACACCTGCTGCTGGTGGCCAGCAGCGAGTTACCCACAGCGTTCTACACTGGCACCCTTAGCGCCAGCCTGGGTATCCTGGTGTTCAGCATCCTGTTGTGGATTGTGGTCGCCCGGCAGATAAAGCGCCTGATCACCCAGCCGATCAACCAGCTCGAAGAGCTCAGCCGCCAGGTCACCCGCGAAGAGAGCTACGCCTTGCGGGCCAGGCGCGGCAACGACGACGAAATCGGCAGCCTGGCCGAAGCCTTCAACACCATGCTCTCGCGCATCGAAGGCCGCGAGCAGCAGCTGAAACGCGCGCGAGACGAGTTCCAGAGCGCCTACGACCAAGCCCAGGGCCTGGCCGAGGAAACCCGCCACACCAACCGCAAGCTGGAACTGGAAGTGCAGGTGCGCAGCAAGATCGAGAAAAAACTCACAGGCTTTCAGAACTACCTCAACAGCATCATCGACTCGATGCCTTCGGCACTGATCGCCCTCGACGAACAGCTGTATGTAACCCAGTGGAACCACGAAGCCACGGTACTTTCCGGTACGCCACTGGACGAAGCGCTGAACCAGCCGGTGTTCATCGCCTTCGAGCCGCTCAAGCCGTTCTTGCCACAGTTGAAGGAAACCGTGGAAAAGCACCGGGTGGCGAAGATCGAGCGGGTCACCTGGGCCAAGGACGATGACCTGCGCCACTACGCCCTGACCTTCTACCCGCTGACCGGCGGTGGCGGGCGCGGCGTGGTCATCCGCATCGATGACATTACCCAGCGCCTGTCGCTGGAAGAGATGATGGTGCAATCCGAGAAGATGCTCTCGGTCGGCGGCCTGGCGGCGGGCATGGCCCACGAAATCAACAACCCGCTGGGCGCCATCCTGCACAACGTGCAGAACATCCGCCGCCGCCTGTCTTCGGAGCTGCCGCGCAACCAGGAGCAGGCCGAAGAGCTGGGCATCGACTTGGCCACGGTCAACCGCTACCTGGACAGCCGCGAAGTGCCACAGCTGCTCGATGGCATTCAGCAGGCCGGTGCCAGGGCAGCAAAGATCGTTACCCACATGCTCAGCTTCAGCCGCCGCAGCAACCGCCAGCTGGCACCGTGCGACCTGCCGTCACTGATCGACCAGGCGGTGGAAATTGCCGGCAATGATTTTGACCTGACCATCGGCTTCGACTTCAAGGGCCAGGCCATCGTGCGCCAGTTCGACCCTGAACTGGGCCCCGTGCCATGCACCGCCAACGAACTGGAACAGGTACTGCTCAACCTGCTGAAGAACGCGGCTCAGGCGATCCACCTGCGGCCACAACCCAGCGAGCCCGGGCGCATTACCCTGCGCACCCGGCTGAACCCGCCATGGGCGGAAATCCAGGTCGAGGACAATGGCATCGGCATGCCCGAGGCGGTGCGCAAGCGCACCTTCGAGCCGTTTTTCACCACCAAGGAAATCGGCCAGGGCACAGGCCTGGGCCTGTCGGTTTCGTATTTCATCATCACCAACAATCACAAGGGGCAGATGGAAGTGCAGTCCACGCCCGGTCAGGGCACCTGCTTTACCTTGCGCCTGCCCCTCGGCCAGCCGGCGACGTCGGCCAACACGGAGAAGTGACATGGGCTACCGCCTGTCGAAGATCTACACACGCACCGGCGACAAGGGCGAAACCGGCCTGGGCGATGGACGCCGGGTGCCCAAGGACCACCCACGGATCGAGGCGATTGGCGAGGTGGATAGCCTGAACAGCCAATTGGGCCTGCTGCTGGCGGGGCTGGACGCGCAAGGGCTGGACGAGGTAAGTGCCGTGCTGGTGCCGTGCCAGCACCGCTTGTTCGACCTGGGCGGTGAGCTGGCGATGCCGAGTTACCAGGCGTTGAACCTGGCAGAGGTGGAGCGCCTGGAGGCGGCCATCGATGTGTGGAACGAAGAGCTGGGGCCGCTGAAGAACTTCATCTTGCCCAGTGGTTCGGCGCTGGTGGCACAGGCGCACGTGTGCCGCAGCCTGGCGCGCAGTGCGGAGCGACGGTGCCAGCAGTTGAATGCCATGGAGCCACTGGAAGGCGTCGGGTTGGCGTATATCAACCGGCTATCCGATCTGCTGTTTGTGGCGGCGCGGATCATCGGGCGGCGGCAGGGGGTGGCTGAGGTTTTGTGGCAGCCTGCCGAGAAACCGAAGGGCTGATATTGCCGGGGCTGCGTTGCAGCCCTTTCGCGACACAAGGCCGCTCCCACAAAAAGCAAGAACGGCGCCGTACCCTGTGGGAGCGGCCTTGTGTCGCGATGGGCCGCACAGCGGCCCCTGTTACAGGCGGCTCAGGCCTCGGGCCAGAACGCCCGGATCCCGGCCACGCCCTGTGCCCCGGCGTCCCAGGCTTGCTGGCGCTGATCAGGCCCTACCCCACCCAGCAGGTAAACCGGCTTGTTGAACCCGGCAATCAAGCGCTGCGCCTCATCCCACCCCAGCGGCACCGCCTCTGGGTGAGTCTGGGTAGCCTGCACCGGCGACAAGGTGACAAAGTCCACGCCCATCTGCTCCGCCAGCACCAGTTCCTCGGCACTGTGGCAAGACGCCGCCAGCCAGCGCTCCTTGGGGAACGGCCGGCCCTTGGCGGCATACTTGCGCAGTTGCGCCGCCGTCAGGTGCCAACCGGCCGACGGGAAGTCACCCAGCCACTCCAGCGGCCCCTTGAGCATCAATTGAGCCTTGCCTGCACACAGCCCGACTGCATCCACCGCTACGTCGCGGTATTTGGGGTCGTACATGTCTGGTGCACGCAACTGGATCAGGCGGATACCGTTGGCCACGGCCTTCTGAATGCCTTTGAGCATCTGTGGCACTTCGAGGCCATCCGGGGTAATCAGGTACTGGTCCGGCAGCCGCGCCGCAGCAACGATAGGCTTGTTGGCTTCAGGAAATTCGTACTGCGGCAGATCGCGCGGGGCCACCCATTCCAGTGGCTGGCCTTCTGCACCATGAGGTTCGCCCGTGAACGCTTCGACCTCGCGCACATCCAGCAGCACCTGTTTGTCCGGATAGTCATGGCTTACCTTGATCAGCGCACGGGAGCGGGACACCTCGATGCCCAGTTCCTCGCGCAGCTCACGGGCCAGCGCCGCTTCCACGCCTTCACCCTCTTCTACCTTGCCACCGGGAAACTCCCACAGGCCGCCCTGGTGCTGGGTATCGGCCCTGCGGGCAATCAGAATGCGGCCGTCCGTACCACGAATGACCGCCGCTACTACATGTATCCGTTTCACCCTTCACGCTCCGCCAGGCCGGCTTGCTGCCAAGCCTTGAAGGCTGGCCATTGATAAATGGTTTCGATGTAGGCTGCCGCCTCTGCCGGCACCTCCACGCGGTAGGTGCGCAGGCGCACGGCCACCGGGGCGAAGAAGGCATCGGCCAGGCTTGGTTTGCCGAACAGGAACGGGCCGCTGTCCTTGGCCACCACGCGGCATTCGGACCACAGCGCGACGATTCGGTCGATGTCGACCTGCACGTCCAGCGGCACATCGTCCAAGGCCTGGTCACGCGACAGGTCGAATGGCATGGCACCGCGCAAGGCGAAGAAACCGCTGTGCATTTGCGCGCAAGCCGAACGGGCCTGGGCACGGGCCGCTGTATCGACAGGCCACAGCTGGGCCTCGGGGTGCTGTTCGTTGAGGTATTCGGCGATGGCCAGGGAATCGGCGATCACACCATGCCCGGTCTTGAGCAGCGGCACTTTGCCGGTGGAGGAGAAAGCGAGGATGCGCTGACGGGTATCAGGCTGGTTGAGCTTGATGAGGGTTTCTTCGTAGGGCACGCCAGCCAGCTCAAGGGCCAGGGCGCCACGCAGCGACCAGGAGGAATACAGCTTGTCGCCGATGATCAGGTGATAGCTCATGGTTCGGCTCCATGGGTTTGGGAATTTGGGGCTGCGCTGCAGCCCTTTCGCGGCACGAGGCCGCTCCTACAAAAGCGCACGCGGTCCCTGTAGGAGCGGCCTCGTGCCGCGAAAGGGCCGCAACGCGGCCCCAATTGCATCAAGTACGGTATTCGGCGTTGATCTTCACGTACTCGTGGGACAGGTCGGTGGTCCAGATGGTTTCGCTGCACTGGCCACGGCCCAGCTCGATGCGGATGGTGATCTCTTCCTGGGCCATCACTGCCGAACCCTGTGCTTCGGTGTAGCTTGGGTCGCGGCCGCCTTTGCTGGCGATGCACACGCTGTCCAGGTACACGTCGATCAGGCCTACATCCAGTTCGGGCACACCAGCACGGCCAACGGCGGCCAGGATACGCCCCCAGTTCGGGTCGGAGGCGAACAGTGCGGTCTTGATCAGTGGCGAGTGGGCCACGGCATAGCCGACGTCCAGGCATTCCTGGTGGTTGCCACCACCGTTGACCTGCACGGTCACGAACTTGGTGGCGCCCTCGCCGTCACGGACGATGGCCTGGGCCACTTCCATGCACACTTCGAACACGGCCTTTTTCAACGCTTCGAACAGCGCACCGCTGGCTTCGGTCACTTCCGGCAGGTTGGCCTTGCCAGTGGCGATCAACATGCAGCAGTCGTTGGTCGAGGTATCGCCGTCGATGGTAATGCGGTTGAACGACTTGTTGGCACCGTCCAGCATCAAGTCCTTGAGCACCGCAGGGGCAACCTTGGCGTCAGTGGCGATGTAGCCGAGCATGGTGGCCATGTTCGGGCGGATCATGCCTGCACCTTTGCTGATGCCGGTGACGGTAACAGTCACGCCATCGTGCTGGAACTGACGGCTGGCACCCTTGGGCAGGGTATCGGTGGTCATGATGCCGGTGGCGGCTTCAGCCCAGTGGTTTTCCGACAGGTTGTCGAGGGCAGCCTGCAGTGCACCTTCGATCTTCTCAACCGGCAGTGGCTCGCCGATCACACCGGTGGAGAACGGCAGTACCGACTCGGCTGGCACGCCAGTCAGCTCGGCCAGCTTGGCGCAGGTACATTCGGCGGCGGCCAGGCCTGGTGCGCCGGTACCGGCGTTGGCGTTGCCGGTGTTGGTCAGCAGGTAGCGCACGGTGCCCTGTACACGCTGCTTGGACAGGATCACCGGCGCTGCGCAAAAGGCGTTGAGGGTAAACACGCCAGCCACGCTGGAGCCTTCGGCACAGCGCATGACCACCACATCCTTACGCCCCGGGCGCTTGATGCCGGCAGAAGCGATGCCGAGTTCAAAACCCGGAACCGGGTGCAGGGTGGGCAAAGGACCAAGACCAACAGCCATTAGAGCGCTCCTAGAAAATACGGTGAACAGGTGATGGAAAAGCGGGGCCGCTTCGCGCCCCATTCGCGGCACAAGGCCGCTCCTGCAAAGACATCGCAACCATTGGATCGGGCGCGGTCCTTGTAGGAGCGGCCTTGTGCCGCGAATGGGCCGCAAGGCGGCCCCCGGTTTGTCACGTTACAGCAGTTTGATCAGATCACTCGATCTGCCCGTGGCAATGCTTGAACTTCTTGCCCGAACCACACCAGCACGGCTCGTTGCGGCCCAGCTTCTGGTCGTTGCGTACCGGCGCTGCGGCTACCGCCACTTCGGCACCCTCCTCGCTCAGTTGCTCGCTTTCCAGGCCCGGGGCAGGGGCATGCTGGAACTGCATGCGGCTGGCCAGTTCCTCCGCCTCGCGGCGCAGGCGTGCTTCTTCTTCGATCGGATCTTCGCGGCGAACCTGAACGTGCGACAGCACGCGGATGGTGTCGCGCTTGATCGACTCGAGCAGTTCCTGGAACAGGCTGAACGACTCGCGCTTGTACTCCTGCTTCGGGTTCTTCTGCGCATAGCCACGCAGGTGGATACCGTGACGCAGGTGGTCCATGGTCGACAGGTGGTCTTTCCACAGGTCGTCCAGCACGCGCAGCAGGATCTGCTTCTCGAAGGTACGCAGGGCTTCGATACCGGCCTGGTCTTCCTTCTCGGTGTAGGCAGTGGTGATCTCGTTCAGCAGCTTCTCGCGCAGGGTTTCCTCGTAGAGGTGATCGTCCTCGTCGAGCCACTGCTGGATCGGCAGTTTCATGGCGAAATCGCTGGCCAGCGAAGCTTCCAGGCCGGCCACGTCCCACTGCTCGGGCAGCGACTGCGGCGGAATATGCTGGCTGATGGTAGCGTCCAGTACTTCCTTGCGGAATTCGACGATGGTGTCGCCGATGTTCTCGGCGGCCAGCAGGCTGTTGCGCATGTGGTAGATCACCTTGCGCTGCTCGTTGGCCACGTCATCGTATTCGAGCAATTGCTTACGGATGTCGAAGTTGCGGCCTTCGACCTTGCGCTGGGCCTTCTCGATGGCGTTGGTGACCATGCGGTGTTCGATGGCCTCGCCCGACTGCATGCCCAGTGCCTTCATGAAGTTCTTCACCCGGTCAGAGGCGAAGATGCGCATCAGGCTGTCTTCCAGCGACAGGTAGAAGCGGCTGGAACCCGGGTCACCCTGACGGCCCGAACGGCCACGCAGCTGGTTGTCGATACGGCGCGATTCGTGGCGCTCGGAAGCGATCACGTGCAGGCCGCCCGACTCGATCACCTGCTGGTGACGTTTCTGCCAGTCGGACTTGATCTGGGCAATTTGCTCGGGGGTCGGGTTTTCAAGGGTGGCCACTTCGGCTTCCCAGTTACCGCCCAACAGGATGTCGGTACCACGGCCGGCCATGTTGGTGGCGATGGTCAGTGCGCCTGGGGCACCGGCCTGCGCGATGATCTCGGCTTCCTTCTCGTGGTACTTGGCGTTCAGTACCTTGTGCTCGATACCTTCCTTGAGCAGCAGGTTCGACATGTGCTCGGAGGTTTCAATGGTGGCAGTACCCACCAGCACCGGGCGGCCATGGGTCATGCTTTCCTTGATGTCGGCAATGATCGCGGCGTATTTCTCGTCGGCGGTCAGGTACACCAGGTCGTTGAAGTCTTTACGTGCCAGCGGCTTGTTCGGCGGGATCACCATCACGTTGAGGCCGTAGATGGACTGGAACTCGAACGCTTCGGTGTCGGCGGTACCGGTCATGCCGGACAGCTTGGTGTACAGGCGGAAGTAGTTCTGGAAGGTGGTCGACGCCAGGGTCTGGCTCTCGGCCTGGATATTCAGGTTTTCTTTCGCCTCGATGGCCTGGTGCAGGCCTTCGGACAGGCGACGGCCCGGCATGGTACGGCCGGTGTGCTCGTCAATCAGCAGGACCTGGCCGTCCTGGACGATGTACTCGACGTTGCGGTGGAACAGCTTGTGCGCACGCAGGCCAGCGTAAACGTGGGTCAGCAGGCCCAGGTTGTGCGCGGAGTACAGGCTCTCGCCCTCGGCCAGCAGGCCGGCCTGGGTGAGCATTTCTTCGATGAACTGGTGACCGGCTTCGTTCAGCTCGACCTGGCGGCTCTTCTCGTCGATGGTGAAGTGGCCTTCCTGGGTGACCTGGCCTTCGACTTCTTCGATGTGCTGGGTGAGGCGCGGGATCAGGCGGTTGATCTCGATGTACAGCTTGGGCTCGTCCTCGGCCTGGCCGGAGATGATCAGCGGGGTACGCGCTTCGTCGATGAGGATGGAGTCGACTTCGTCGATTACCGAGAAGTTGAGTTCACGCTGGAACTTCTCTTCCTGGCTGAACGCCATGTTGTCGCGCAGGTAGTCGAAACCGAATTCGTTGTTGGTACCGTAGGTGATGTCGGACGCATAGGCGGCGCGCTTTTCTTCCGGCGGCTGGAAGGCCGAGACGATACCGACCGACAGGCCGAGGAACTCGTACAGAGGGCGCATCCAGTTGGCGTCACGGCGGGCGAGGTAGTCGTTGACGGTGACCACGTGCACGCCCTTGCCGGACAGTGCGTTGAGGTACACGGCCAAGGTACCGACCAAGGTCTTGCCTTCACCGGTGCGCATTTCTGCGATCATACCCTCGTGCAGGGTCATGCCACCGATCAGCTGCACATCGAAGTGGCGCATGCCCATCACGCGCTTGCCGGCCTCTCGGGCCACGGCGAAGGCTTCAGGCAGCAATTGGTCCAGTGTCTCGCCTTTGGCCAAGCGCTCCTTGAACTCTGCGGTCTTGCCCCGCAGTTGCTCGTCGGAGAGGGCCACCATCTTCTCTTCGAAGGCATTGACGATACTCACCGTCTTGAGCATGCGTTTCACTTCACGCTCGTTCTTGCTTCCAAAAAGTTTTTTTAACAAAGGCGCAAACATATCGGCAGGATCTTCCACACGTAGGGATGGAGGGCGGCCCCATGAGTCGCCCGTGCAGCCCTGAGGCCGCATGCGAACGAGCATTCTACCCGGAAACGATGGTGAGGAAAGTGGTGGATTTCCACGATGCTATTACAGCGTTTTGGCGGGGGCCTATCTTAGATAGGGGCATTTTCCCTGAGTTCAAGCCTTGGCAACATGAAAGCTATCGAGAATGACTCGTATCTTGTGTTGCCTGCACCGGCCTCTTCGCGGGCACGCCCGCTCCCACAATGATTTCCACAGGCCTGGCCTGGTGGCACACCTGTGGGAGCGGGCATGCCCGCGAAGAGGCCGGCACAGGCTATGGAGGTGTTAAACTGTTGCTCTTGCCACCTCATGCGTACCCCATGGCCTACAAACCCTCCCCTGCCCAGCCGCCCTCCGCACTGCTGCGCCAGGTGCGCCCACTGCGCCTGCTGCTGAACCAGGCCGAGCGCCTGGAGCACCTGCAGCGCCTGCTGGAAAGCCAGCTGCAACCCGCTGCCCGCGAGCACTGCCACGTCGCGTCATGGCGCGATGGTACTTTGTTGCTGGTGGTGACCGACGGCCATTGGGCAACGCGCCTGCGCTACCAGCAGAAGCGTTTGCTGGCCGCATTGCAGGCCATGGAAGCATTCGGCAACCTCAGGCGCATCCTGTACAAGGTGCAACCGCCGCTGGTACCGGCCAAGCGCGGCGGGCATGCCGCTGAACTGTCGAACAGTGCCGCCGAGAGCCTGCGCGACACCGCCGAGGGCATCACCGACCCCAAGCTGCGCGCAGCACTGGAACGGTTGGCCGCCCACGCCCAGGGCAAGCCATAAAAAAGGCCACCCGAAGGTGGCCTTGATTACAACACTAGAGAGAGTGTTCGAACTTACACGGCCGCAACAGGGCGCATGTACGAGATCGGTGCCGTACTGGCATCTTCGAAAGTGACCACTTCCCAGGCATCGGTTTCAGCAATCAGCTTGCGCAGCAGCTGGTTATTCAGCGCGTGGCCGGACTTGTAGCCCTTGAACTCGCCGATCAGGCTGTTGCCCAGCAGATAGAGATCGCCAATGGCGTCGAGGATCTTGTGCTTGACGAATTCGTCATCGGAACGAAGGCCGTCTGCGTTAAGCACACCCGTCTCGTCGACCACGATGGCGTTCTCGACACTGCCGCCCAGCGCAAGGTTGTGCTTGCGCAGGTACTCGATATCACGCATGAAGCCGAAGGTACGCGCGCGGCTGACTTCCTTCACAAACGAGGTGCTGGAGAAGTCGACGACCGCACTCTGGGTCTGGCCCTTGAGGACCGGGTGATCGAAGTCGATCTCGAAGCTCACCTTGAACCCTTCGAAAGGCAGGAACGTGGCGCGCTTGTCGCCCTCTTCCACGGTTACCTCACGCAGGATGCGGATGAACTTCTTGGCTGCGTCCTGCTCTTCCAGGCCGGCAGACTGAATCAGGAATACAAAGGGTCCGGCGCTGCCATCCATGATCGGCACTTCCGAGGCGGAGAGCTCGACGTAGGCGTTATCGATGCCCAGGCCCGCCATGGCGGAGAGCAGGTGCTCGACCGTATCGACCTTGACGTCACCGTTGACCAGCGTCGTCGACATGGTTGTCTCGCCGACGTTGGCCGCGCGCGCCGGGATTTCGACCACAGGGTCGAGGTCGGCGCGGCGGAAGACGATGCCGGTGTCTACAGGTGCAGGCTTGAGGGTCAGGTAAACCTTCTCCCCAGAGTGCAGACCGATACCTGTGGCACGGATGGTATTCTTCAGGGTGCGTTGTTTAATCATGGCATTGGCCGCTTCAGCGCAAATTGCGAACAGGTATCAACAAAGGCTGGGGATGATAACAGACCCAACCTTTGATGAATACCAATCACCTTTATACCCCTGATAAATTCCATTAATCAGCCTGGCGACGCAGGAAAGCCGGGATATCGAGGTAGTCCAGGTCATCCTGAGGGTTCAGTTTAGCGGCTGCGGCAGCACCTGCATGGGCCTGGTTGCGCATTACGGTCGGGCGCTCCAGGTCACGGTAGTTGACCGCTGGCTGCTCCTGGCGAACCGGTGCAGGGTTGGACGCTTCGTAGGCCTGCTGGGCAGTCTGCAGGGTGTTGTCTACCACTTTGACCGGCTTCTCGATGCGCGCGCCCAGGCCAGTGGCCACAACGGTAACGTGCAGTTCGTCGCGCATGTCCGGGTCGATCACGGTGCCGACCTTGACCATGGCGTGGTCAGAAGCGAAGGCTTCGATGATGCTACCCACGTCGGAGTACTCGCCCAGCGACAGGTCCGGGCCTGCGGTGATGTTCACCAGGATGCCGCGGGCGCCCTGCAGGTTGACGTCTTCCAGCAACGGGTTGCGGATAGCCGCTTCGGTGGCTTCACGCGCACGGTTCGGGCCGCTGGCACAGCCAGTACCCATCATCGCCATGCCCATTTCACCCATCACGGTACGCACGTCGGCAAAGTCGACGTTGATCATGCCTGGGCGCTTGATGATGTCGGAAATACCGCGAACGGCACCTGCCAGTACATCGTCGGCCTTGGCGAAGGCGGACAGCAGGCTGGCATCCTTGCCCAGGATGGTCAGCAGTTTCTCGTTGGGAATGGTGATCAACGAGTCGACGCTTTCAGCCAGCATGCGGATGCCTTCATCGGCGATCTGCATACGTTTGCGGCCCTCGAACGGGAACGGACGGGTCACCACGGCTACGGTGAGAATGCCCATTTCCTTGGCCACTTCGGCAATGATCGGCGCTGCACCGGTACCGGTACCGCCACCCATGCCAGTGGTGATGAACACCATGTTGGTGCCCTGCAGCACTTCAGCGATGCGCTCACGGTCTTCCAGCGCAGCCTGACGGCCGACTTCCGGATTGGCACCGGCACCCAGGCCCTTGGTCACGCCAGTGCCCAATTGCAGGATGGTGCGCGCGCCAATGTTTTTCAGCGCCTGGGCATCGGTGTTGGCGCAGATGAATTCCACGCCTTCGATGCTGCTCTTGACCATGTGATTGACGGCGTTGCCGCCACCACCACCAACGCCGATCACCTTGATGACCGGGCTTTGCGGGACGTTGTCTACGAGCTCGAACATTTTCCCTCTCCTTACAGTTCTCTAGTTGTTGCGCCTACCACTACTGCTTTGAAACTTAGAAGTTGCCCTGGACCCACTTCTTGAAGCGCTCAAGCACTGGGGCCTTCGGTTCATCGCCATAGCTGTTGTTGCTGCTGTTGGTGTTACCGGTCAGGACCATGTCCTCGGACTGCTTCAGCAGGCCATAGGTGAGCAAGCCCACGCCGGTGGAATAAATCGGGTTGCGAACCACGTCGCTCAGCCCGCGAACGCTGTGCGGTACGCCCAGGCGTACCGGCATGTGGAAGATTTCCTCGGCCAGTTCCACGGCACCTTCCATCTTCGCGGTGCCGCCAGTGAGGACGATGCCGGCTGGCACCAGGTCCTCGTAGCCGCTGCGGCGCAGCTCGGCCTGGATCAGGGTGAAGAGCTCGTCGTAACGTGGCTCCACCACCTCGGCCAGGGCCTGGCGCGACAGCTCGCGCGGTGGGCGGTCGCCCACGCTCGGCACCTTGATGGTCTCGCCGGCACCAGCCAGTTTGGCCAGGGCGCAGGCGTAGCGGATCTTGATTTCTTCGGCGTACTGGGTAGGTGTACGCAGGGCCATGGCGATGTCGTTGGTCACCTGGTCGCCGGCAATCGGGATGACCGCGGTGTGGCGGATGGCGCCCTCGGTGAAGATGGCGATGTCGGTGGTGCCGCCACCGATGTCCACCAGGCATACGCCCAGCTCTTTTTCATCGTCGGTCAGCACCGAGTAGGCCGAGGCCAGCTGCTCAAGGATGATGTCGTCGATTTCCAGGCCGCAGCGGCGTACGCACTTCTCGATGTTCTGCGCCGCGTTGACCGCGCAGGTCACCACGTGGACCTTGGCTTCCAGGCGCACGCCAGACATGCCCAGCGGCTCGCGCACGCCTTCCTGGTTATCGATCACGTAGTCTTGGGGCAGGGTGTGCAGCACTCGCTGGTCGGCCGGGATCGCCACAGCCTGGGCGGCGTCGAGTACACGCTCCAGGTCGGCCAGGCTGACTTCGCGGTCGCGGATGGCGACGATGCCGTGGGAGTTCAGGCTGCGGATGTGGTTGCCGGCCACGCCGACGAAGGCCGAGTGGATACGGCAGCCGGCCATCAGCTGCGCTTCTTCCACGGCGCGCTGGATCGACTGCACGGTGGACTCGATGTTCACCACCACGCCTTTCTTCAGGCCGCGGGACGGATGAGTGCCGATCCCGACGATTTCCAGGGTGCCGTCCTCGCCCACTTCGCCCACCAGCGCCACCACCTTGGAGGTGCCAATGTCCAGCCCGACGATCATTTTGCCGCTATGCGCGTTTGCCATGGTCCTGCCTCTCTCTAATTCTTCGCAACGGCGGGTTGGGCCGTCGTCGGTGCAATCGGTTCCCGCCAACCAACGGCAAGTCCGTTGGAATAACGCAGATCAATGCGGGCGATAGTGGTGATCTGGTCTTTGAGTGTCTTGTCGTAAATGGCAATGAAACGGCGCATCTTCTCCACCAGATGGTCGCGCCCCAACAGCAGCTCGATGCCTGGCCCGGCACTGCTCGCACCGGTGGTCAAAAACCAGCTGCCTCGCTCGCGCAGCTCCAGGCGAGCGATGGAAAAGCCCATGGGGCGCAGCATCTGGCTCAATACCTGATACTGCTGCATGACTTGTTGCTGAGCACGCTGCGGCCCGGCCAGCTGCGGCAGGTGCTCGTAGTTGGCCAGTTCGCGCGGGGTGAAGGCCTGGCCCTGGTTGTTGAGCAAGGCTTCGTCACCCCAGCGCGCCACCGGCAGTTGTTCTTCCAGGCGGATCACCACCTCGTCAGGCCACACCCGGCGTACTTCGGCGTGGGCGATCCAGGGCATCTGCTCGAGCTCTGCACGCATCGCCGGCAGGTCGACGCTGAAGAAGCTCGCCGCCACGTAGGGCGCGATGCGCTGCTGCACCGACTGCTGGCTGATGTAGCTGAGGTCACCCTGCACGTCGATCTTGGTGATCGGCCGGTCGGCATACGGCATCAGGCGAATGGCGCCTTCGTAGGCACCAAAGCCGGCCGCCACCAGCAGCACCGGCCACAGAAGGCGCTTGAGGCCTCCCAGGCTTGGCCGCGGCAGGCGCGCCGATACGGGCTCGTCGGCCACCAGCCGGCTGGCACCACGCGGCACCGGCTTGCTACGGCCGGTAACGGGTTGCTGCTGACGTATCATCGCGCCTTGCATGGTTGTTAACCTCGCGTCGCCACGCTTTCGGCCAGGATCGCCAGCACCAGTTGCTGGAAGTCCAGGCCGGCCGCGCGGGCCGCCATTGGCACCAGGCTATGATCAGTCATGCCCGGTGCGGTGTTGACTTCGAGCAGCCAGAACCGGCCCTGCTCGTCCTGCATCACGTCCAGCCGCCCCCAGCCTTCGATGCCAATGGCATCACAGGCGCGCGCGGTCAGGTCGATCAGTTCCTGTTCCTTGACGCTATCCAGGCCGCACGGGATGCGGTACTGGGTATCGTTGGCGATGTACTTGGCGTCGTAGTCGTAGAACACGTGCGGCGTACCCAGGGCGATCGGCGGCAGCACCTGGCCGCGCAAGACCGCGATGGTGAACTCCGGGCCGTGGATCCACTGCTCCACCAGTACCTGGGAATCGTATTGGGCGGCGTCCTGCCAGGCGGCGACCAGTTCCTGGGCGCTGTTCACCTTGGCCATGCCGATGCTAGAGCCTTCATGGGCGGGTTTGACGATAAGCGGGAAGCCCAGTTCCGTACTGGCCAACAAACAATCGTTTTCGCTCGCCAGCACCGCGTGGCGCGGGGTTGGAATACCCAGGCTCTGCCACACCTGCTTGGTGCGCAGCTTGTCCATGGCCAGCGCCGACGCGAGGATGCCGCTGCCGGTGTAGGGGATACCCAGGCACTCCAGCAAGCCTTGCATGCTGCCGTCTTCACCACCACGACCGTGCAGGATGATGAACGCGCGGTCGATCTTCTCGCTTTGCAGGCGATCGAGCAGGTCATCACCCACATCGATGGCGACCACGTCGACACCGGCAGTGGTCAGCGCGTCGATGACCGCCGCGCCGGACTTCAGCGACACCTCACGCTCGGCGCTCTTGCCACCGTACAGCACGGCGACGCGGCCGAACGCCTTGACGTCCAGGGTCGAGTGCAGGTTTTCGTAGGCGCTGGTCATTTCGACTTCTCCTGCTTGGCGCCAGCGAACAGCGGGCTTTTCATCAATTGCGGGGCCAGGCCGCCGACATCACCGGCACCCTGGCAGATCAGGATGTCGCCAGCGCGCAGCAGTGGCTTGACCAGCGGTGCCAGCTCGGCGCCGCGCTCGATGTAGATCGGGTCCAGCTTGCCGCGCTGACGGATGCTGTGGCACAGCTGGCGGCTGTCGGCACCGGGGATCGGCTCTTCGCCGGCCGGGTAGACCTCCATCAGCAGCAGCACGTTGGCATCGCCCAGCACCTGGACAAAATCGTCGTACAGGTCGCGGGTACGGCTGTAGCGGTGCGGCTGGTAAACGATCACCAGGCGACGGCTCGGCCACCCGCCGCGCACGGCCTTGATCACCGCAGCCACTTCGGTCGGGTGATGGCCGTAGTCGTCGACCAGCATCACGCTGCCGCCTTCGACCGGCAGTTCGCCGTACACCTGGAAGCGTCGGCCGACACCCTGGAAGCCGGACAGGCCCTGGACGATGGCTTCGTCGCTGATGCCTTCGTCGGTGGCGATGGCGATGGTGGCCAGTGCGTTGAGCACGTTGTGGTTGCCGGGCATGTTCACCGACACTTCCAGCGGCTCACGGTCGCGGCGCAGCACGGTGAAGTGGGTCTGCATACCCTGCTGGCGCACGTTGATGGCGCGGATGTCGGCCTCTTCGCTGAAGCCGTAGGTCACGGTTGGGCGTTTCACCTGCGGCAGGATTTCGCGCACCACCGGGTCGTCCAGGCACATCACCGCCAAGCCGTAGAACGGCAGGTTGTGCAGGAACTCGACGAAGGTTTTCTTCAGCTTGTTGAAGTCACCTTCGTAGGTCGCCATGTGGTCGGCGTCGATGTTGGTGACCACGGCCACCATCGGCTGCAGGTGCAGGAAGCTGGCGTCGCTCTCGTCTGCTTCGGCGATCAGGTAGCGGCTGGTGCCCAGCTGGGCATTGGTGCCGGCAGCCGTCAGGCGGCCACCGATGACAAAGGTCGGGTCCAGGCCGCCAGCAGCGAACACCGAAGCCAGCAAGCTGGTGGTGGTGGTCTTGCCGTGGGTACCGGCAACGGCCACCCCATGACGGTAGCGCATCAGTTCGGCGAGCATTTCGGCACGCGGCACCACCGGAATGCGTCGCTCAAGTGCGGTAGCCACTTCCGGGTTGGCCGGGTTGATGGCGCTGGATACCACCAGCACGTCAGCGGTGGCGGCGTTCTCGGCGCGGTGGCCGACAAAGATCTCGGCGCCGAACGATTCCAGGCGCTCGGTAACCGGCGAAGCTTTCAGGTCCGAACCGGACACTTCATAGCCCAGGTTCAGCAACACTTCGGCAATGCCGCACATGCCCACGCCGCCGATACCGACGAAGTGAATACGGCGGATACGGCCCATCTTCGGCTGGGGCATGGCTTTCTGGCTCTCAACCATGGGCCACCTCCAGGCAGATATCGACTACGGTGCTGGTTGCAGCAGGTTTGGCCAGGCGCCGTGCGGTGCCTGCCATGACGTTGAGTTTCTCGGGTTGCATCAGCACCTCGTTCAGGCGTTCAGCGAGCTGCGCTGCGCCAGTTGTCGCTTGTGGCATCAGGAAGGCAGCACCTTCGCGGGCCAGATATTGGGCATTGTGGGTCTGGTGGTCGTCGATGGCGTGGGGCAAAGGCACCAGCATCGAAGGCAGGCCCGCTGCCGCCAGCTCGCTGACGGTCAGGGCACCGGCCCGGCACACCACCATGTCGGCCCAGCCGTAGGCTTGGGCCATGTCCTTGATGAAGGGCTCTACCTGAGCCTCGACGCCCACCTCGTGATAACGCTCGGCGGTGATTGGCGCGTGTTGCTTGCCAGCCTGGTGGAACACCTCTGGCCGCAGCGCGGCAGGTACTTCGGACAGGGCCTTAGGCAACAATTTGTTCAATGGTTCCGCACCCAGGCTGCCACCGAGCACCAGCAGGCGCGCACGGCGCTCGGCCAGGGGCGCGCGTTGTGCATCCATGAACAGCTCCGGGCGCACCGGGTTGCCGGTGGTACGACGCTTGTCGCTGGCCTCGAAGGTGTTCGGGAAAGCTTCGCAGACCCGCGCCGAGAGCGGCACCAGCAACCGATTGGCGGTACCGGCACGGGCATTTTGCTCGTGGATGACCAGTGGCACGCCGCACAGCCGCGCGGCTACACCGCCAGGGCCGGTCACGTAGCCGCCAAAGCCCAAGACGCATACCGGCTTGAGCTGGCGAATGATGCGTCGCGCCTGCAGCACAGCCTTCACCAGGGTGAACGGCGCCTTGAGCAACGACAGCTTGCCTTTGCCGCGCAGGCCGCTGACCTGGATCAGGTGCAGTGGCAGGCCGGCCTGGGGCACCAGCTCGTTCTCGATGCCACGCGGTGTGCCTAACCAGTGCACGGTAAAACCACGCGCCTGAAACTCACGGGCGCAGGCCAGGGCCGGGAACACGTGGCCCCCGGTGCCGCCTGCCATGATCAGTACGTTCTTGCCGTCAGCGGCCATGATTGGTCTCCTCGGCAAAATCGCTTTCGCTGAACTCGTGTTCCTCGCTGCCCAGGTGCGTGCGACTCTCCCACTCGATACGCAGCAACAGCCCCACGCAGGCGCAGCAGATCACCAGCGAACTGCCCCCGTAGCTGAGGAACGGCAACGTCAGGCCCTTGGTTGGCAGCAGGCCGACGTTCACCCCGATGTTGATCAGGAACTGGCCGATCCACAGGAACGCCAGGCCGAAGGCCACATAGGCGGCAAAGAACTGCTTGGCCTTCTCGGCCCACAGGCCGATATACAAAGCTCGCACGGTCACGAACACGAACAGTGCAATGGTCAGCAGCGAGCCGACCACGCCCAGTTCTTCGGCCAGTACAGAGAACACGAAGTCGGTGTGCGCTTCGGGCAGGTAGAACTGCTTCTGTACGCTGTTGCCCAGGCCAACGCCCAGCCACTCGCCACGGCCGAAGGCGATCAGTGCCTGGGTCAGCTGGTAGCCCGAGCCAAACTGGTCGGACCACGGGTCGGTGAAGGTAATAAGCCGCGCCATCCGATAGGGCTGCGCCTGTACCAGCACAAACACCGCCAGCACCGCCAGTACCACCATGAGACTGAAGCGGAACAGCCCCACGCCTCCTAGGAACAGCATGGCCGCCGCCGCGCCCATCATTACCACGGTGGCACCGAAGTCCGGCTCCATCAGCAGCAGGGCAGCCATGGGCAGCAGCACGATGAACGGCTTGAAGAAGCCCATCCAGGTTTCGCGCACCTCGGTCTGCCGGCGCACCAGGTAACCCGCCAAGTAGACAACCACGAACACCTTGGCGATTTCCGACGGCTGCACGTTGAAGAAGCTGAAGCCGATCCAGCGCATGGAACCGTTCACTTCACGGCCGATACCCGGCACCAGCACCAGCACCAGCAGGCCGAAAGCGCCCAGCAGCATCATGAAGCCCATGCGCTGCCAGGTGGCAATCGGCACCAGCATGGTAGCGCCACAGGCCACCAGGCCTAGGAACACGTACACCAGGTGACGGAACATGTGGTAAAGCGGGTTACCCGACTGCACCGCAGCCACTTCCGAGGACGCCGAGGTGATCATCACCAGGCCCAGGCCCAGCAAGGCCAGGCAGCCGGCGAGCATCGGGAAGTCCAGATCGATGCCACGGCCACTGATCAGCGGCGACGGGTAAGGCTTGAAGATGCCGAAGATCATGCAAGACCTCCCGCTGCCTGGGCGAACAGGCGCCCGCGCTCTTCAAAATTCTTGAACATGTCGAGGCTGGCGCACGCCGGCGACAGCAGCACGGCATCACCGGTCTGGGCCAGTTCGGCGCATTGCTGCACGGCATCGTCGAGGGTCTTGACCCGAACCAGCGGCACCTCGTCACCCAAGGCCTCGGCCAGGCGCTCGGCATCACGGCCAAGCAATACCACGGCGCGGCAGAAACGCTTGACGGGCTCGCGCAGCGCAGTGAACTCGGCACCTTTGCCATCGCCACCGGCGATCAACACCAGCTTGCCGTCGATATCGGCACCCAGGCCTTCGATGGCGGCCAAGGCAGCACCGACGTTGGTGGCTTTGGAATCGTCGTACCAGTTCACGCCATTGCGCTCGCGCACCCACTGGCAACGGTGGGCCAGGCCACCGAACTCGCGCAGCGCTTCGAGCATGGGCTCGAACGACAGGCCTGCGGCGTGCCCCAAGGCCAGCGCCGCCAGGGCGTTGCTCTGGTTGTGAGCGCCACGCACCTTCGGCTCACGCACCGGCATCAACACCTGGAACTCGAACGCCAGGTATTTTTCACCGTCCACTTCACGCAGGCCAAAAGCCTTGAAGTCGGGTTGGTTGAGGCCGAAGGTCCAGCATGGGCGGCCTTCCACCGGCAGAGGCCGGCTCAGGGCGTCCTGGCGGTTGACCACTACCTGGCGGGCACCGCGGAAAATCCGGTGTTTGGCCAGGTGGTAGGCCGGCAGGCCGCTGTAGCGGTCCATGTGGTCTTCGCTGATGTTCAGCACGGTGGCCACTTCGGCGTTGAGCTGGTCGGTGGTTTCCAGTTGGAAACTGGACAGCTCCAGCACGTACAGCTCGACCTCATCAGCCAGCAAGTCCAGCGCCGGGGTACCGAGGTTACCGCCTACGGCCACGCGTTTACCGGCCTTGGCGGCCATTTCGCCGACCAGAGTGGTAACAGTGCTCTTGGCGTTGGAACCACTGATGGCAATGATCGGCGCCTTGGCGTGGTGGGCAAACAGCTCGATATCACCGGACAGCTTCACGCCACGCGCTGCCGCCTGCTGCAGGGCCGGGGTGGCAAGGGCCAGGCCGGGGCTCACGTACAGCTCGTTGGCGCGGCACAGAAAATCTACGTCCAGCTCGCCACAGCGCACTTCCACCTGCGGGTAATCACGGCGCAGGGTTTCCAGTTCCGGCGGTTGCTCGCGGGTGTCGGCGACCGCAAAGGCAATGCCCCGGCTCGCCAGGAAGCGAACCAGGGACATGCCGCTCTTGCCGAGGCCGACAACGATGCGGAATTGGTCGGAAGCGATCAAAGACACGCTCATCTACCTCAGTTTCAGGGTTGCAAGGCCAATCAGCACCAGAATCACGGTGATGATCCAGAAGCGGACGATCACCCGTGGCTCTGGCCAGCCCTTGAGTTCAAAGTGGTGGTGGATCGGCGCCATGCGGAACACGCGCTTGCCGGTCAGCTTGAAGGAG
The DNA here is from genome assembly GCA_947090765.1 of Pseudomonas sp. MM223. Taxonomy (NCBI): domain Bacteria; kingdom Pseudomonadati; phylum Pseudomonadota; class Gammaproteobacteria; order Pseudomonadales; family Pseudomonadaceae; genus Pseudomonas; species Pseudomonas sp. MM223. Next base: position 5,614,474 of record OX352322.1, read on the forward strand.
GCGACCTGGATCACCACCGACAGGGTCTCCACAACGAAGATGCCGCCCATGATGAACAGCACGATTTCCTGGCGGACGATCACGGCAATGGTGCCCAGCGCGGCGCCCAGCGCCAGCGCGCCGACGTCACCCATGAAGACTTGCGCCGGGTAGGTGTTGAACCACAGGAAGCCCAGGCCGGCGCCGATCAGCGCGCCGCAGAACACGATCAGCTCGCCCGAGCCCGGCACGTAGGGGATCAGCAGGTATTCGGCGAACTTCACGTTACCCGACAGGTAGCAGAAGATGCCCAGGGCACCGCCGACCATCACCGTTGGCATGATTGCCAGGCCGTCGAGGCCATCGGTAAGGTTGACCGCGTTGCTGGAGCCGACGATGACGAAGTAGGTCAGCACCACGAAACCAATGCCCAGCGGGATGGTGACATCCTTGATAAACGGCAGGATCAGCGTGGTTTCGACGCTGGTCGGCGCAGTCTTGTACAGGAACACGGCCGCAGCCAGGCCGAACACCGACTGCCAGAAGTACTTCCAGCGGCTTGGCAGGCCACGGGAGTTCTTTTCGATCACCTTGCGGTAGTCGTCGACCCAGCCGATGGCGCCGAACGCCAGGGTAACGATCAGCACCACCCACACGTAGCGGTTGGACAGATCGGCCCACAGCAGCGTGCTGATGGCGATGGCCGACAGGATCAGTGCGCCACCCATGGTCGGGGTGCCGGACTTGGACAGGTGCGATTGCGGGCCGTCGTTACGCACGGCCTGGCCGATCTGGCGAATTTGCAGGGTACGGATCATCCACGGCCCCAGCCACAGCGCCAGGGACAACGCGGTCAGTACACCAAGAATCCCGCGCAGGGACAGGTACTGGAAGACAGCGAAGCCTTTGTGGAACTGTTGCAGATACTCGGCCAACAGCAGCAGCATTAATGTTTCTCCCCGCTGGCACCGCACAAAGCCGCCACGACGTTTTCCATCGCAGCGCTGCGCGAGCCCTTGATCAAGATAGTGGTGTCGCTGGCGCTTTCGGCGCTAACCGCGTCGATCAGCTCAGCTTGAGTAGCGAAATGGCGGCCATTGGCGCCGAACGCCTGGACCGCATGTTTCATGTTGGAACCCACTGCGTACAGGGCGTCGACCTTGCCTCGCGCGTAGTCACCCACCTGACGGTGGCCTTCTTCCGCCCATTGCCCCAATTCGCCGATATCCCCAAGCACCAGGACGGTGCGTCCGGAAAAGCCGGCGAGTATATCAACGGCCGCGCACATGGAGGTGGGATTTGCGTTGTAACTGTCGTCGATTACCCGCACACCATTCGGCGCGAGCTGCGCCACGGTGCGGCCCTTGACCGGCTGCACGGCAGCCAGGCCGGCAGCAATGCCATTCAGGCTCAGACCAACGGCATGGGCGGCGGCGGCGGCGGCCAAGGCGTTGCTGACGTTGTGGGTACCCAGAAGGTTCAACTGTACCAGCACGCTGCCATCAGGGCCGTGCAAGGTGAACGACGGGCAGCCGCGGGCGTCGCGACCGATGCCGCTGGCGTGGAAATCAGCCTGCGGGTTATCCAGTGCAAACGTGAAGACACGGTGGTTGCCGGCACGCTTGCGCCAGATGTCGAATGCTTTGTCGGCCAGGTTGAGGATGGCGATACCGCCCTCGCCCAGGCCTTCGAGAATCTCGCCCTTGGCTTCGACGATCTTCTCGGGGCCACCGAATTCGCCAACGTGGGCGGTACCGGCGTTATTGATGATGACCACCTGAGGTTGGGTCAGGCCGACGGTGTAGCGGATTTCGCCAATGCGCGAAGCGCCCAGCTCGATCACTGCGGCGCTGTGCTCCGGGGCGATTTCCAGCAGAGTCAGCGGCGCGCCGAGGTCGTTGTTCAGGTTGCCGCGGGTGGCGTGCACCAGGCCACGGGTACGCAGGATGCTGGCAAGCATTTCCTTGACGGTGGTCTTGCCGCTGGACCCAGTAATGGCAACAACAGGCTTTTCGAAGGCAGCACGGTTCATGGCGCCGAGTTGGCCGAGCGCTACGCGGCAATCCTTGACCAGCAACTGCGGCAGGTCGACACCGACTACTTCGCGCTCGACAAGGGCAGCGACTGCGCCTTTGGCTTTCACATCGGCCAGGTAGTCGTGGCCATCGAAACGCGGGCCGGCCAGGGCAACGAACAGTTGCCCGGCGCCGACGCTGCGGCTGTCGATGCTGACACCGGTGAAGGTGGCGTCGCCACCGATTTGTTGACCACTCAGTGCCGTGGTCAGCTGGCTGAGTGACAGCGGCTTAAGCATGTGGAGCCTCCCAGGCTGCAAGGGCCTTCTCGGCTTCGATCAGGTCGGAGAAGTCATGGCGCTCGCCATTGATCTCCTGGTAATCCTCATGCCCCTTGCCGGCCAGCACGATCACATCGTCGGCAGCGGCAGAGGCGATCAGGTGCGCAATGGCTTCGCCACGGCCGGCGACGAACTCGACGTCGGCAGGCTTGGTGAAACCAGGGCGGATGTCGTCAAAGATGCGCAGCGGGTCTTCCGTGCGCGGGTTGTCGTCGGTAACCAACACGCGATCGGCAAGGCGCTCGGCCACTGCGGCCATCAGCGGGCGCTTGCCACGGTCACGGTCGCCGCCGCAGCCGAACAGGCACAGCAGCTTGCCGTGAGCGTGCGGGCGCAAGGCTTCAAGCACTTTTTCCAGGGCGTCCGGGGTGTGTGCGTAGTCGACCACCACCAGTGGTTTGTCGCCGCCACCCAGGCGCTGCATGCGACCGACTGGCCCTTGCAGTTGCGGGGCGACCTTGAGGATTTCGTCCAGCGAATAGTCCAGCGCCAGCAGTGTCGCCACGGCGGCCAGCATGTTGCTGAGGTTGAAGCGCCCCAGCAGCTGGCTGCGCAGTGCGCGCTCACCTTGAGCAGTGACGAGGGTGGCACGTACGCCATCATCATTGAACACAGCTTCACGGCAGAACAGCGAAGCGTCCGGATTTTCCAGGCTATAGCTGAGCAGCCGGGTCTCGATATGATCGACACTCGGGCGGCGTGCAAAGTCATCGGCCAGGCGACGCCCGAAGGCGTCATCCAGATTGACTACCTGGCAACGCAGGCTCGGCCAGGCGAACAGCCTGGCCTTGGCGGCCTCGTAGGCCTCCATGCTGCCGTGGTAATCGAGATGGTCACGGGACAGGTTGGTCATGACCGCAATGTCGAATTCCAGCGCGGCAACCCGGCCTTGCTCCAGGGCATGAGAGGAAACCTCCATGGCCACAGCCTTGGCGCCACCTTTCTTGAGGTCATTGAGCGTCGACTGCACGGCGATCGGGTCTGGCGTGGTCAGCCGACCGCTCTGCAACTCGCCATAGAAGCCGGTACCCAAAGTGCCGATCAGACCGCAGCGCTGGCCGAGCAGGTCCAGTGCCTGCGCCACCAACTGCGTCACGCTGGTCTTGCCGTTGGTACCGGTCACCCCCACCAGGTTCAGCTGGCGGCTAGGCTCACCATAAAAACGACCGGCGATGTCCGACAGCTGGGCGATCAGGCCCTTGACCGGAATCAGCGGCACATCGGTCAGCGGCAACACGTTGGCGCCCTGCTCTTCATAAGCCACGGCCGCAGCGCCACGGGCCAAGGCATCGGCGATATGCTCGCGGCCATCGACCTTGGCGCCCGGCACGGCCAGGAACAAATCACCCGGGCGCACATTACGGCTGTCCAGGGTCAGTTCACGAATCAGCGGGTCACGGCTGGCGTGGGCGAAAAGTTTGCTTAATGGCATTGTCATCATCCACGCCCTCCCTTGGCGGCTGCTGCATTGACTTGCGACTGTTCGGCAGGTGCTGGCGGTGGCAGGTTGTCTGGCGGCACGTTCATCAAACGCAGGGTGCCGGACATGACCTTGCTGAATACCGGCGCCGAAACCAGGCCACCGAAGTAACCACCCTTGCCCGGCTCGTCGATCACCACGACGATGGCGTAGCGCGGGTCGCTCATTGGCCCGAAGCCGGCAAACAGCGAGCGGTAGGCGTTTTCGGTGTAACCCTTGGAGCCCACGGTGGCTTTACGTGCGGTACCGGACTTGCCGGCCACATGGTAGAACGGCACCTGGGCGCGGAACACGCCACGCGGCGCTTCAATCACCTGCTGCAGCATGCCCTGAACGGTTTCGGCGGTTTCCTTCGGAATGGCCTGCACGGCCTCCGGCGCCTTGTCGACCTTGATGATCGACAACGGCACCATCTTGCCGTCGTTGGCCAGCGCCGCGTAGGCATGCACCAGCTGCAGGGCGGTCACCGACAGGCCGTAACCGTAGGAAAGGGTGGCGGTCTCGGCTTTGCGCCACTCGCGGTGGTTAGGCAAGTTGCCGACCCGCTCACCCGGGAAGCCAAGGCCGGTGTACTGGCCCAGGCCGACCTGGGACATCACCCGGTAAATGGCCTCGCCGCCGATGTCGAAGGCGATCTTGCTCATGCCGACGTTACTGGAGTTGATCAGGATGCCGGTCAGGTCGAGGATCGGGCCCTCGCTGCGCGACACGTCCTTGATGGTGTAGCGGCCAATCTGCAGGCTGCCCGGGTACACCTCGACCTTGTCGGTCGGCTTCCACCGGCCGCTCTGCAGTGCCGCACTCATGGAAATCGGCTTGACCGTGGAACCCGGCTCGAACACGTCGATGATCGCCCGGTTGCGCATGGCTGCCGGGAACATGCTGCGGCGGTTGTTCGGGTTGTAGGTTGGCTGGTTGACCATGGCCAGGACCTCACCGGTCTTGACGTCCATGATCACCAGGCTGCCGGCCTTGGCATCCTGTTCGGCAATGGCGTTGCGCAGCTCGCGTGTTGCCAGGTATTGCAGGCGCAGGTCTATCGACAACGCCAAGGTCTTTCCGGCCTTGGCGTTCTTGGTTACCTGGATGTCCTTGATCAGCCGGCCACGCCGGTCCTTGATCACCTGGCGCTTGCCAGGCACGCCAGCCAGCCACTCGTCATAAGCCAGCTCTACCCCTTCGCGACCGTGGTCGTCGAGGTCGGTGAAGCCGACCATGTGCGCGGTGACATCACCGGCCGGATAGAAACGGCGGAATTCTTCCAGGCCGTACACACCGGGCACTTTCAGGTCGAGCACGTGCTGGCCCTGCTCCGGGGTCAGGCCACGGACCAGGTAGATGAACTCTTTGTTGGCCTGCGCGGTCAGGCGCTCTACCAGCTGCTGCGGGTTTTGCCCAAGCGCGGCGGCCAGTTGTGGCCAGCGGTCTTTGGACGCCTGCATTTCCTTGGGGTTGGCCCACAAGGTGGTGACCGGGGTACTCACGGCCAATGGCTCACCGTTGCGGTCGGTGATCAGGCCGCGGTGAGCCGGGATAGGGATGTGACGCAAACTGCGCGCATCGCCCTGGCCCTTGAGGAAGTCACGGTCGACCACCTGCAGGTCGATGATGCGCCAGCAGATGGCGCCGACCATGATTGCCAGCAAGCCGATCACTACACGGAAGCGCCACGGGTAGAGTGCGCCTTCGAGCTTCATCATGGCGCCACCATCCGTACTTCGTCAGCCGAAGGCACGCGCATCTTCAACTGCTCGGAAGCCAGGTTTTCGATACGGCTGGCGGCGGTCCAGGTGCTTTGTTCAAGAATCAGCCGGCCCCATTCGGCCTGGGCTTTGTCACGCTCGTTCAATTCGCCGTAAAGGGTATTGAGCAGCTGGCGGTTCCAGTGCGCGCTGTAAGACACGGCGACGGCCGAAACCAGCACGGCGACAAACAGCAGAAGCATCAGGAAGCTTCCGCCTGGCAAAGGCTTGGCAAACAGCCTGCTCACCGCAGCTTCTCCGCCACACGCATCACGGCGCTACGCGACCGCGGGTTGGCCTTGAGCTCGGCTTCAGAGGCAAACTGGGCCTTGCCGATGAGCTTGATTTTCGGCTCGAAGACCTTGTGCTGTACCGGCAGGTTGCGTGGCAGGTTGTCGGCCTCGCCCTTGACCAGCTTGCGCATGAACAGCTTGACGATACGGTCCTCAAGCGAGTGAAAACTGATTACTGCCAGGCGGCCACCAACCTCGAGCGCATCCAGTGCGGCCTCAAGGCCCGCCTCCAGGTCACCCAGCTCGTTGTTGACATGAATCCGCAGCCCCTGGAAGGCACGGGTAGCCGGGTTCTTGCCCTTTTCCCACGCAGGGTTGGCAACCTTCAGCACTTCCGCCAGGTCGGCGGTACGGGTGAACGGTTCCTTTTCACGGCGCTCGACCACGGCGCGCGCCATGCGGCCGGAGAAGCGCTCTTCGCCGTACTCTTTGAAGACGCGGGCAATTTCCTCCACGGGTGCCGTGGCGATGAACTCGGCGGCACTGATGCCCTGGTCCGGGTTCATGCGCATGTCCAGCGGGCCATCATTGAGGAAGCTGAAGCCACGCTCGGGGTCATCCAGTTGCGGCGAGGACACGCCCAGGTCCAGCAATACACCGCTGACTTTACCGTGCAGGCCGCGCGCGGCCACTTCCGCGCCCAGCTCGGCAAAGCTGCGCTGCACAATGACAAAGCGGCCGTCTTCGGCCGCCAGCGCTTGCCCCGTGGCAATCGCCTGTGGATCTTTGTCGAAGCCCAGCAGCCGCCCTTGCGGCCCGAGCTTGCTGAGAATCAGCCGGCTGTGTCCGCCACGGCCGAAGGTGCCGTCCAGATAGCAACCGTCGGCGCGCAGGGCCAATGCCTCGACAGCTTCGTCGAGCAGGACGGTAATGTGGTTGAAGCCGCTATCTATGGTCACAGGATCAGGTCACGCAATTCGTCGGGCATGGCGCCCGGTTGTTGAATAGCTGCAAGGTCGGCTGCCGAAACCGTGTTCCAGGCATCTTCATCCCACAGCTGGAATTTGTTCAGTTGCCCCACCAGCATCGCCTTCTTGTCGAGCTTGGCGTACTCACGCAGGCGGGGCGGCACCAGGAAACGCCCACTGCCATCGAGCTCCAGGTCAACCGCATTACCGATCAGCAAGCGCTGCAGACGGCGGTTTTCCTCACGCAACGATGGCAAGGCACGCAACTTGGCTTCTATCTGCTCCCACTCATCGAGGGGATAAACACACAAGCAAGGATCAACGGCGTCAATGGTCACGATCAGTTGGCCATTGCAACGCGAATCGAGCTCGTCACGGTACCGGCTCGGCATGGCGAGACGTCCCTTGGCATCGAGGCTGACGGCGTTGGCTCCGCGGAACACGGCTGCGATTCCCCACAATGTTAGCTTTTTTGTGCCAGAAAACCCACTTCATCCCACTTTCTGCCACTTGCGCACACTATAGGAATCCGCCCGCAGCACCGTCAAGGCACGTTCATAAGGAAAAGCCTTACAGGACCGAGATTTAGCGCAATAAGGGAATGTGGAAGGACTATCAAGGAGGAGAAAACACGAGAAAAATCAAACCCACGCAAGCAAATGGAGTTCGAAGTTAAAGTGATTTATCAAGAGTAAGATTTTTTCGGTATTACCAGCGAGGATCTGCTATCGAATCAAGCAGGGGAGGAAAAGGTGGAGAGTCGATCTGTAAGCCGGGTTTTGTCGAGGACAGTCATTCCTCTACGACGGCCATCACTGGACGCCTCTAGCAACCTACCCGGTTCCGACGCGGGCCACGCCTGATGGAACCCTATTTGGTCTTGCTCCGAGTGGGGTTTACCTAGCCACGAACTGTTGCCAGCCGTGCGGTGCGCTCTTACCGCACCTTTTCACCCTTACCGGCACCGAAGTGCTTAGGCGGTTATTTTCTGTGGCACTTTCCGTAGGCTCGCGCCTCCCAGGCGTTACCTGGCACTCTGCCCTATGGAGCCCGGACTTTCCTCCCCCTGCTGCTCACACAACAAAAAGTTGCGGAACAAAAACAGGCAGCGACTGTCCGATCGACTCTCCGCCGCCAAGGTTACCGGCACGCGCGCACAAGAACAAGCAATACCGGCGTCTATATCAAACTGCCACTATTCGGTTTTCTGTTTTTCAAGGGCAAGTTGATACAACAGGTTCTTGCGCACCCCGGTAATTTCGGCCGCCAGCGCCGCCGCCCGTTTCAATGGCAACTCGGCCAATAGCAGGTCGAGTACTCGCTGGGCCTCTGCACTGATGGCCTGCTCGCCCTCCGGTGCACTCCAGCCACCCACCAGCACCACGCACTCACCGCGCTGCTGGTTGCTGTCGCCAGCAACGAACGCACGCAGCTCGGCCAGCGGCAGGCCCTTGAGGGTCTCGAAGGTCTTGGTCAGCTCACGCGCCAGCAGTGCCGGGCGCTCGCCACCAAATACCAGCTCCATGTCTTCAAGGCATTCGAGGATACGGTGCGGGGCCTCGTAGAAGATCAGCGTACGCGGCTCCTCCTTTACCTGCTCAAGGCGCGCCCGGCGCCCAGCCTGCTTGGCCGGCAGGAAGCCCTCGAAGATAAAGCGGTCCGACGGCAGACCAGCCGCCGACAGCGCAGCGATCAAGGCACAGGCACCCGGCACCGGTACCACGCTCACCCCAGCAGCCCGCGCCTGGCGCACCAGGTGGTAACCCGGGTCGGAAATCAGCGGCGTGCCGGCATCGGAAACCAGCGCCACGTTCTCGCCTGCCAGCAGCTTGGTGAGAAAACGCCCACCCTCATCACGCTCGTTGTGTTCATGGCAGGCTGCCAGCGGTGTGTCGATGCCAAAGTGTTGCAGCAGGCGGATCGAATGGCGGGTGTCTTCGGCGGCGATCAGCGCCACATCCGCCAGCACCTTCAGCGCCCGGGCGCTCATGTCGTCGAGGTTGCCGATGGGGGTTGCCACCACATACAGCGTCCCCATCGTGGATTTCGAAGCCCCTGCCACATCAGTCACTGCGCACACCTGTCATTCGGATCAAAGGCGCCATTGTAGCCCGAGCGCCTGCAACAGGGCGCAAAGAACTTCTCCGGCGATCAGCGGCAAGCCACCTATAGTGAAGGATCAACACAGCAACATCGCGCCCCGGCCAGTGCTTGGGTACAATTGCCGGCCAACTTGATCGAGTAACAGGACCTTTACATGATCGCTTGCCTGCGGCTGCTCACAGCCCTCTGCCTCGCCGCCCTGCTGGCAGCTTGCGCCAGCTCGCCCTCATCCAGCCTGGGCGAACTGCCACGCACCCCGGACGCCAGCATCGAGCAACTGCTCGAAAAGGCCGCTTCCAGCAAGTCTGCGGAAGACGCCGCGCTGCTGCGCCTGAGCGCGGCCGACCTGGCCTACAAGCAGAAGGACTTCCCACGCGCCGCACGCATTCTTGAGCAAGTCCCGCTGGACACGCTCAAGCCGGCCCAGCAAGTGTTCGCCAGCACCCTTGCGGCCGAGCTGGCCATGAGCCGCAACCAGCCCAAGGCGGCCCTGACCGCCCTGGCCCACCCCAGCCTGCAACGCGTAGCCGAACTGCCGGCAGAGCAGCAAGCGCGCACCTACAATGTGCACGCCGCCGCCCTTGAAGCCGACGGCCAGGCCCTGGCTGCCGCGCAACAGCGCGTGCTGCTGGCCCCGCTACTCAGCGGCCAGGCTGCCAGCGCCAACAATGACGCCATCTGGGCCCTGGTCGCCTCGTTGCCGGCAGAGCAACTGCAGCAGCCAGCCAACGACCAGACCCTGGCCGGCTGGACCAGCCTTGCCTTCGCCGTGAAGAGCGCCGGCACCCTGGAACAGCAGCAAGCGGCCATCGACGCCTGGGTCAAACAGCACCCGGACCACCCTGCCGCCCAGCAACTGCCGCTGGCACTGACCAAACTCAAGGAACTGGCCAGCCAGCCGCTGACCAAGATCGCCCTGCTGCTGCCTCAGGAAGGCCCGCTGGCCGGTGTTGCCCGCGCCCTGCGTGACGGCTTCATGGCCGCCCACTTCCAGGCCCAGCAAGCCGGCCAGGCAGCGCCTGCGGTGCAGGTGTTCGACAGCTCGCGCATCGGCTCGCTCGACGATTTCTATCGCCAGGCGCAGGCCGCCGGCGTGCAACTGGTCATCGGCCCGCTTGAAAAGCCGCTGGTCAAACAACTGGCCGCCAAACCGCAACTGCCGATCACTACCCTGGCCCTGAACTACGCCGACGCCGGCCAGAAGGCCCCACCGCAACTGTTCCAGTTCGGCCTGGCTGCCGAAGACGAAGCCCGCGAAGTCGCCCGCCGCGCCCGCGCCGACGGCATGGTCCGCGCCGTAGCCCTGGTGCCAAGTGGTGAATGGGGTGACCGTGTGCTGGCCGCCTTCCGCCAGGACTGGGAAGGCAATGGCGGCACCCTGCTCGCCGCCGAGCGCATTGCCCAGCCTGTGGCCCTGGCCCAGCAGATCGCCGACCTGTTCCAGCTGCGCCAAAGCGAAGGCCGCGCCAAGAGCCTGCAAAGCACAGTAGGCGGCAGCATCGCCGCTCAACCGTCGCGCCGCCAGGATATCGACTTCATCTTCCTGGCCTCGACCCCGCAACAGGCCCAGCAGATCAAGCCGACCCTGAACTTCCAGTACGCCGGTGACGTGCCGGTCTACGCCACCTCGAACCTGTACAGCGCCAGCGGTGACGTCAACCAGTACAACGACATGAACGGTATCCGCTTCTGTGAAACGCCGTGGCTGCTCGACACCAGCAACAGCCTGCGCCAGCAGGTGGTGCAGCAATGGCCACAGGCCGCTGGCAGCCTTGGCCGCCTGTATGCCATGGGCGTCGATGCCTACAGCCTGGCGCCGCGCCTGGGCCAGTTGAAAGCGCTGCCAGACAACCGCGTCCTCGGCCTTTCGGGCAGCCTGAGCATCAACGCCAACCAACGCGTCGAGCGCCAACTGCCATGGGCCGAGTTCGCCGGCGGCCAGGTCAAGCGCCTGCCCGACACCGCGCGCTGATGGCAACAGCGTCGCCCACCAGCGCCGGGCAGGCAGCAGAAACCCAGGCCCTTGAGTACCTTCAAGGGCAGGGCCTGCAGCTACTGGCGCGCAACTGGCGATGCAAAGGCGGTGAGCTTGATCTGGTCATGCTTGACGCCGATACAGTAGTATTCGTCGAAGTCCGCTACCGGTTGCATGCGTGCTTCGGTGGCGCCCTCGGCAGTATCGACGGGCGCAAGCAGAAACGGCTGGTGCTTGCCGCCAGCCGGTACCTGCAGAAGGAGCCCCAATGGGGCAACCACCCTTGCCGCTTCGACGTAGTCGCCCTGCAGGGCAGCCACCATGCAGGCAGACCGCTTCAATGGCTGAAAAACGCCTTCGAATGCTGAACCCACTTCGTTTTTTTTGCTCTATGTTTCGCGGGCAGGTCGTTATTGCGCGTAGCAAAGGCCACCGCCCCACTTAAGGTCACCAGATGGACATGCAATCCCGAATTCGCCGGCTGTTCCAGGCCAGCATCGATACCAAGCAACAGGCAATGGACATCCTGGCACCGCACATCGAGCAGGCCAGCCTGGTCATGGTCAACGCGCTGCTCAACGAGGGCAAGATGCTCGCCTGTGGCAACGGCGGCTCGGCCGGCGATGCCCAGCACTTTTCGTCGGAGCTGCTCAACCGTTTCGAGCGCGAGCGCCCGAGCCTGCCAGCCATCGCGCTGACCACCGACAGCTCGACCCTGACCTCGATCGCCAACGACTACAGCTACAACGAAGTCTTTTCCAAGCAGATCCGCGCCCTGGGCCAACCCGGCGATGTCCTGCTGGCGATCTCCACCAGCGGTAATTCGGCAAACGTGATCCAGGCGATCCAGGCCGCACATGACCGCGAAATGATTGTCGTAGCATTGACTGGCCGCGACGGCGGCGGCATGGCTTCGCTGCTGCTGCCCGAAGACGTGGAAATCCGCGTACCTTCCACAGTTACCGCACGCATCCAGGAAGTCCACCTGCTGGCGATCCACTGCCTGTGTGATCTGATCGACAGCCAACTGTTCGGGAGTGAAGAATGACCCCTATGCGCCTCGGCCTGATGGCCCTGACCCTGTGCCTGAGCGTCACCGGTTGCAGCTCGGTACTCACCTCTACCCGCAACTCGCCGATTGAAGACGATCGCGGTACACGCACCATCGGCAGCAAGATCGACGACTCGCTGATCGAGACCAAGGCTTCGGTGAACATTTCCAAGGCCAGCCCCGACCTGGACAAGGGCTCGCACATTGTTGTCAGCAGCTACAACGGCATCGTCCTGCTGGCCGGCCAGACCCCACGCGCCGACCTGAAGAGCCTTGCCGAGCAAACCGCCGGCCAGGTTCAGCGGGTAAAGAAAGTGCATAACGAACTGCAGGTGATGCAGCCCTCCTCCATCCTGGCGCGCAACAACGACGCCTGGCTGACCACCAAGATCAAGACCCAGATGCTGACTGACAATGCCGTGCCCAGCTCGCGCATCAAGGTGATTACCGAAAACGGTATCGTCTACCTGCTCGGCCTGGTGACCCAGCAGGAGGCCAACTCGGCCACTGCTGTGGTGCAAGGCGTGTCTGGCGTGCAGAAGATCGTCAAGCTGTTCGAGTACATCGACTGACTCACTGGCCTCTTCGCGGCTAAAGCCGCTCCTAACAAGGGTACGCGATACCTGTAGGAGCGGCTTTTAGCCGCGAAGAGGCCGGCACAGCCGCGCACAACCCTCTGTCTTCCCAGAAAACCCAGGAAACACCGCATGTCTAAGCTTCTGCTGCCTGCCCTGCTGATCGGCACCTTCGCCACCCTGGCCGGCTGCTCCACCCCAAGCCTGATCACCCTCAACGATGGCCGTGAAATCCAGGCTGTCGACGCACCGAAGTACGACCGTGATGCCGGTTTCTACGAGTTCCAGCAACTGGACGGCAAGCGTACCCGCATCAACAAGGACCAGGTGCGCACCATCAGCGACCTGTAATCCCGCGTTGCAGCAAAGAAAAAGGCGATCCGGTTGGATCGCCTTTTTTGTTACTTCACCACTTTCAGGCTTGGCCGACCACTTGGGCGCGGCGGCTGCCCACCACCCTCTGGCGGGCCATCATCATCCGGCTGCACATCATCGTCTTCCAGCTCGTCGCCATCCATCGGCGACTCCAGCTCAAAGACCATGCCTTGGCCATTTTCACGGGCATAGATGCCCAGGATGGCGCCAACCGGCACGAACAGCGAATGAGCCACGCCACTGAAACGGCCCTCGAAGCTGACCGCATCGTTATCCATGTGCAGGCTGCGCACGGCACTTGGCGAGATATTCAAGACGATCTGGCCATCACTGGCGAAACCATCCGGCACCTGCACTTTCGGGTATTCGGCATTAACCAGCATATGGGGTGTGCAATCGTTGTCGACGATCCACTCATACAGTGCTCGAACCAGATAGGGGCGACTGGAGTTCATCAACAGCTCCTTAAAGCTTGCGCATTTCACGTTCTACAGAGGACAGGCTCGCCAGGAAAGGCTCGCGAGCGAACTGACGCTCCATGTAATCCAGCAGCGGCTTGGCTTGCCGCGGCAATTCGATACCCAACACCGGCAAACGCCAGAGTATGGGCAATAGACAGCAATCGACCAGGCTTTGCTCCTCACTCATGAAACAGGCGTACTCACCGAACAATGGCGAAACGCCGGTCAGGCTTTCGCGCAGGGCCTTGCGTGCCTCGGCACGGGCCGCCTCGGTGCTGCGCGAGTCCAGCACGGTGTCAGCCAAGGCACACCAGTCGCGCTGGATGCGGTGCATCAGCAAACGGCTGTTGCCCCGTGCAACCGGATACACCGGCATTAGCGGTGGGTGCGGGTAACGCTCTTCGAGGTATTCCATCACCACGGTCGACTCATACAACGCCAGGTCACGGTCGACCAGGGTCGGCACACTGCCGTAAGGGTTCACCTCGGCCAGCTTGGGCGGCAGGCGACTGGGGTCGACATCGATGACCTGCACGCTGACGCCCTTCTCGGCCAGCACCAGGCGTACCCGATGAGAATAGTGATCAGCGGGGTCGGAATAGCAGGCTAACCTGTTGGTTGCGCCCATGTAGCGGCTCCTCGCACGGGATGCTTGTGCAACTGTAAATGAAAACGCGCCCGGGGCGCCCCAGCATTTCTGCTGGGGCGCCCCGGGCGCGTTCAACAACCAGAAATTACTGCGTGATCAGTGCACGTCCTTCCAGTATTCACGCTTGAGCAAATAGGCGAATACGAAGAAGAAAGCCAGGTACAGCAACACATAGGTACCAATGCGCTGGCTTTCCAGTTTGACCGGGTTGGCCGAATAAGCCAGGAAGGTCACCAGGTTCTTGACCTTCTCGTCGAACTGCTCGGTGGTCAGGGTACCGGATTTCGGCGTAATGGTCAGCTGGTCACAGGCTTCATGGGTGATCGGGCTGCCGGTCAACGGGTCGAATTGCTTCTTGCCATCGGTAACGGTCTGCACCTGCTTGCAGCCAATCACCTGGTTACCTTGCAGGCCGACCAGCACGTTAGGCATGCCGACGTTCGGGAACACCTTGTTGTTCACCCCGTAAGGGCGCGACGGGTCCTCGTAGAAGCTGCGCAGGTAAGTGTACAGCCAGTCGGTACCCCGCACACGGGCCACCAAGGTCAGGTCGGGCGGTGCGGCGCCAAACCAGGTCTTGGCGTCACTGGGCTTCATGCCGATCTGCATGTGGTCACCAATCTTGGCACCGGTGAACACCAGCTTCTCGAGCATCAGCTCATGCGGGATGCCCAAGTCATCGGCCACCCGCTCGTAACGCTGGAACTTGGCACTGTGGCAACCCATGCAATAGTTGGCAAAGGTGCGCGCACCGTCCTGCATGGCGGCCTTGTCGGTCAGGTCGATATCGGCCTTGTCCAGCTCCAGGCCGTGTTCGGCAGCGAAGGAAAAGGCAGGCATCACTGCCAGCAAAAATACTGCAATCAACTTTTTCATCAGCCAGTCACCCTTTCCGGAACCGGTTTGGTCTTCTCGAGCCTTGTGTAGAACGGCATCAGCAGGAAGTAGGCGAAGTACAACACCGTGCACACCTGCGACAGCAAGGTACGCCCAGGTGTCGGCGCCAGTACGCCCAGCACGCCGAGGATGACGAAGGCCACGCAGAACACCAGCAGGAAGACCTTGCTGATCCAGCCCTTGTAACGCATGGAACGCACCGGGCTGCGGTCGAGCCAGGGCAATACGAACAGCACGGCAATGGCCGCGCCCATGGCAATGACGCCCATCAGCTTGTCAGGCACCGCACGCAAAATGGCGTAGAACGGCGTGAAGTACCACACCGGCGCGATGTGCTCAGGCGTCTTGAAGGCGTTGGCCTGCTCGAAGTTCGGTTTTTCCAGGAAGTAACCGCCCATTTCCGGGAAGAAGAACACCACGGCGCAGAACACGAACAGGAACACCACCACGCCGACGATATCCTTGACGGTGTAGTACGGATGGAAGGGAATGCCGTCCAGCGGGATGCCGTTCTCGTCCTTTTTCTTCTTGATGTCGACACCATCGGGGTTGTTCGAACCCACTTCGTGCAGGGCAAGAATGTGCAGCACCACCAGGCCGAGAATCACGATTGGCAGGGCGACCACATGCAGGGCAAAGAAGCGGTTCAGGGTGATGCCCGAAATCAGGTAGTCACCACGGATCCACTGGGTGAGGTCGTCACCGATCACCGGGATGGCACCGAACAGCGAGATGATCACCTGGGCCCCCCAGTACGACATCTGGCCCCACGGCAGCAGGTAGCCCATGAATGCTTCAGCCATCAGCGCCAGGTAGATCAGCATGCCGAACAGCCAGACCAGCTCGCGTGGCTTCTGGTAGGAGCCGTAGAGCAGGCCGCGGAACATGTGCAGGTAGACCACGATGAAGAACGCCGACGCTCCGGTGGAGTGCAGGTAGCGCAGGATCCAGCCGTACTCCACGTCACGCATGATGTACTCGACCGAGGCGAACGCCTCTTCCGCCGAGGGCGTGAAGCTCATGGTCAGCCACACACCGGTGACGATCTGGTTGACCAGCACCAGCAATGCCAGGGAGCCGAAGAAGTACAGGAAGTTGAAGTTCTTGGGCGCGTAATACTTGCTCAGGTGGTCTTCCCACATCTTGGTGGCGGGGAAGCGAGCATCAATCCAGTCCATGAACTTGCTCATCATGCGTTCTCCTGGTCGACGCCGATGACGATGATCTCGTCCGACTCGTAAGAGTGCGGTGGCACTGGCAGGTTGAGAGGTGCCGGCTGCGACTTGTAGACACGGCCAGCCAGGTCGTAGTGGGAGCCGTGGCACGGGCAGAAATAGCCACCCACCCATTTCGGACCAAGGTCAGCAGGCGCAACTTCCGGGCGGAAGGTGGGCGAGCAGCCCAAGTGCGTGCACAGGCCGACAAGAATGAGGATTTCCGGCTTGATCGAGCGAACCTCAGGGTCGACATAGGTCGGCTGCACCGAGGCCTTGGACTCTGGATCAGACAGGTCACCCGTGATTTTTTTCAGGTTGCCGAGGATTTCCTCCGTTCGCCGGACGATGAACACCGGCTGGCCACGCCACTCGGCCACCATCTGCTGCCCGGCCTCGACCTTGGCGATATTGACCTTCACCGGTGCACCCGCGGCTTTCGCCTTGGCACTGGGAAACCATGACCCCACGAACGGTACCGCAGCCCCCACTGCCCCCGCCGCCCCGACCACGGATGTCGCGGCTACGAGGAAGCGGCGCCGGCCTGCGTTGACGCCGTCATTGCTCATTCAGTCCTCTCCCATCAGCTTGCTTGGCCAGTTGGACCTGGCCTGTACTTAGGTTGTGTCAATGGCATTAAAAATTGGTCGTCATGGTAAGAAACAAATCCACACACTGACAAGGTGATTACCCTGGCAAGTGCGACAACCCGCGCTTTGCTTGATCTACGTCTATGCGACAAGCGGCCACTGACATGCTGACAGGTTAGTTCAAGCCAAAAAAAAAGCCCGGTTCCAAGGAACCGGGCTTTTTTCGACTGCCGAAGCGGTATTAACGCTTGGAGTACTGAGGACGCTTACGCGCTTTACGCAGACCCACTTTCTTACGCTCGACTTCACGAGCGTCGCGGGTGACGTAGCCAGCACGACGCAGAGCGCCACGCAGGGTTTCGTCGTATTCCATCAGAGCGCGGGTGATACCGTGACGGATCGCACCGGCTTGACCGCTGACACCACCACCGGAAACGGTGACGTAGATGTCGAACTTCTCAACGGTTTCGGTCAGCTCGAGTGGCTGGCGAACAACCATGCGAGCGGTTTCGCGACCGAAGAACACGTCCAGAGAACGGTTGTTGATGGAGATGTTACCAGTACCCGGACGCAGGAATACGCGAGCGGTTGCGGTCTTGCGACGGCCAGTGCCGTAATTTTGAGTCGCCGACATAATGAACTATCCCGTTAGATCTTCAGTTCTTGAGGCTGCTGAGCAGTGTGTGGGTGAGCAGCACCCGCGTACACTTTCAGCTTGCGGTACATGTCGCGACCCAGCGGGTTCTTAGGCAGCATGCCTTTGACCGCGGTTTCGATAACACGCTCAGGGGCCTTGGCGATCAACTTCTCGAAGTTGATTTCCTTGATACCGCCCGGGAAGCCGGAGTGGGAGTAGTACATTTTGTCGGAAGACTTGGCACCAGTCACACGAACCTGCTCGGCGTTGATAACGACGATGTAGTCGCCGGTGTCAACGTGAGGGGTGTATTCTGGTTTGTGTTTGCCACGCAGACGGGTAGCGATTTCAGTAGCCAGACGACCCAGGGTCTGGCCAGCGGCGTCGACTACGAACCACTCGCGCTTTACTGTTTCCGGTTTAGCAGTAAAAGTTTTCATTCTCTAAAGCCTCAGAGGCCGCCCAGCGAAAAATAGACGGCGAATCTTACTGGATAGTGCACACCTTGCCAAGGGCAAGCGCGCAGCCGAACACGGACGCTTTTGGGGGCTCGGGTCGGGCACGCCAATGTTCGACGGGGTTCTTCCTGCGTGATGGTGCATCACTTCCGCCACGCGGAGAGGGGCTGAATTATCCAGATTGCGAGAAAAATTTCAACCTGCTTTGATAGGTATCTATTGCCAAGGAGTGTCTTACCGATGGAATACCGCCAGCTCGGCCGTACCGACCTCAATGTCAGCGCCCTGTGCCTGGGCACCATGACCTGGGGCGAACAGAACGTTCAGGCCGAAGCCTTCGAACAGATTGCCCGGGCCAAGACAGCCGGGGTCAACTTCATCGACACCGCCGAGATGTACCCGGTGCCACCCCGCCCGGAAACCTACGCGGCCACCGAACGCATCATCGGTAACTGGTTCCGTGACAACGGTGATCGCGACGACTGGGTGCTGGCCAGCAAGGTCGCAGGCCCTGGCAACGGCATCAGCCACATCCGCGACGGCCAGCTCAAGCACAACCGCCAGCACATCGTCGCGGCGCTGGACGAAAGCCTGAAGCGCCTGCAGACCGACCGTATCGACCTGTACCAGCTGCACTGGCCGGAACGCAGCACCAACTTCTTCGGCAAGCTGGGCTACCAGCACCTGCCACAGGACCACTTCACCCCGCTGGAAGAAACCCTAGAGGTACTCGACGAGCAAGTGCGTGCGGGCAAGATCCGCCATATCGGCCTGTCCAACGAAACGCCGTGGGGCACCATGAAGTTCCTGCAACTGGCCGATAGCCGGGGCTGGCCGCGGGCGGTGTCGATCCAGAACCCGTACAACCTGCTCAACCGCAGCTTCGAGGTGGGCCTGGCGGAAGTGGCCATCCGCGAGCAGTGCGGCCTGCTGGCCTATTCGCCGCTGGCTTTCGGCATGCTCTCGGGCAAGTACGAAAATGGCGCACGGCCCGGCAATGCACGCCTGACCCTGTTCAGCCGCTTTGCCCGCTACTCCAACCCGCAGACCGTGGCAGCTTGCAGCCGTTACGTGCAGTTGGCCCGCGAACACGGCCTGGACCCGGCACAGATGGCACTGGCATTCGTCACCCGGCAACCGTTCGTGACCAGCAACATCATTGGCGCGACCAGCCTGCAACAGCTGGACAGCAACCTGGCGAGCCTTGATCTGAACCTGAGCGACGAGCTGCTGGCAGCTATCGAGGCAATTCACCAAGAGCAGCCCAACCCGGCGCCTTGAGCTGAAAAGGGGCCGCTGCGCGGCCCAATCGCCGGCAAGCCAGCTCCCACAGGACGGCGTCGCACATGCGGCCTGTGGAGTACTTGTGGGAGCTGGCTTGCCGGCGATTGGGCTGCAAAGCAGCCCCGCTGTTACACGGGGTAGACACAATCGCCAAAAAATAAGACGATCCAGCCGGTGATTGACCACTCTACCCTATAAGAACAATGACAATGATGTTTACCCAACCCTCCGCGTCGTTGCGGCGCGTCAGCATCCTGGCCATTGACAAGGTGTTTGCTTCGACCTTGATGCAGGCCAAGGATTTCTTCCACCTCGCCAGCCTGCGTTACAGCAAGCAGCTAGGCCTGGGCTTGCAGCCCATGTTCGAGATCTGTCTGGTGAGCCCCGACGGCCAGCCCGTGGACAGCTTCAGCAATGTGCAGCTACCGGTCGACGGCGGCCTGGACGACGCCGATGTGATCATCCTCCCGGCTTACTGGGACGACTTCGACAACCTGCTGCAACGTTATCCACAGGTGCTGCCATGGCTGCGTGAGCAGCATGCCCGCGGCGCGGTGCTGTGCGCCGAGGCCAGTGGTGTGTTCTGGCTGGCCGAGTCCGGGCTGCTCGATGGCAAGGAGGCGACGACCTACTGGCGCTTCTTCAACAGCTTTGCCGAGCGCTTCCCGAAGATCCGGCTGAACCAGGACAAGCACCTGACCGACGCCGACAATATCTATTGCGCCGGCGGCGCCACTTCGGCCTGCGACCTTTACATCTACCTGATCGAGCGCTTCTGCGGGGCCAACGTGGCCCGCGCCGTGTCCCGCGACATCCTCTACGAAGTGCAGCGCAACTACACCCCGGGCCGCATGGGCTTTGGCGGGCAGAAGCTGCACCAGGACCTGATCATCCTGCAGATCCAGCATTGGCTGGAGGAACACTTCGCCGACAAGTTCCGCTTCGAGGACGTGGCCCGTAACCACGGCATGAGCATCCGCAACTTCATGCGCCGCTTCCAGGGCGCAACAGGTGACAAGCCGCTGCATTACCTGCAACGGCTGCGGATCGAGACCGCCAAGGGGTTGCTGTCGAGTACGCGCAAGAGCATCAAGACCATCAGCTACGAGGTCGGCTATGACGATGCCAGTTTCTTTGCGCGGCTGTTCCGCCAGCACACCGAGTTGTCGCCTAACCAGTACCGGCAGCAGTTCATGCAGGAAGCCTGAAAAGGCTTCCTGAGCGGCAAGCTTCGAGCTTCAAGCTACAAGAAAAAGCCAGAGCAATACACGATCTGCTCTGGCTTTTTCTTATAGCTTGAAGCTCGAAACTCGCAGCTGCCTTTAGGGCTTGTGCGCGCGCGACAGGAACTCGTGCGACTGCATCTCCAGCAACCGACTGAGGGTGCGCTGGAACTCGAAGCTCAGGCGCCCACCGGTGTACAGGTCTTTGAGCTCCACCTCGGCCGAGATGATCAGCTTGACGTTGCGGTCGTAGAACTCGTCCACCATGTTGATGAAGCGCCGGGCGATATCGTCGGTGGCGACCCCCATCTGCTCCACATTGCTCAGCAGCACGGCATGGAAGATCTTGCCCAGTTCGATGTAGTCGTTCTGGCTGCGCGGCCCATCGCACAGGGCGCGGAAGTCGAACCAGGCGACGTCGTCGCAGGTACGCAGGGCATTGATCGGACGGTTCTCGATCATCAGCACATCGTTCTCGACCGCCTGGGTGCACTCAGGCGTCAGCGCCTTGAAGCTGGCGCGCATGCTCTGGTGCGCCGCATCGTTGAGCGGGTAGTGGAACAGTTCGGCCTGCTCCAGGTGACGCAGGCGATAGTCGACGCCACTGTCGACGTTCACCACGTCGGTGTACTGCTTGATCATGGCGATAGCCGGCAGGAAGCGCGCACGTTGCAGGCCGTCCTTGTACAGGCCGTCCGGCACGATGTTGGAAGTGGCCACCAGCGACACGCCGTTCTTGAACAGCTCTTCCATCAGGGTGCCGAGGATCATGGCGTCGGTAATGTCCGACACGAAGAATTCGTCGAAGCAGATCACCCTGGCTTCGTCGCTGAAGCGCTTGGCGATGATGGTCAGCGGGTTCTTCTCGCCCTTGAGGGTTTTCATTTCCTCGTGCACACGCTTCATGAAGCGGTGGAAGTGCGTACGCATCTTCTGCTTGAACGGCAGCGCTTCGTAGAAGGTATCGACCAGGTAGGTCTTGCCTCGCCCTACCCCACCCCAGAAGTACAGGCCCTTGACCGGGGTCTGCTCCTTTTTACCGAACAGCTTGCCGAACACGCCCGGCTTGTTGTTCTGCGCCTGTACCAGGTCGTCGTACAGGCGCTGCAGGTGACGCACCGCAGTTTCCTGCGCCGCGTCATGGAAGAAGTCGGGACGTTTCAGATCTGCTTGATAGCGTTCTAAGGGAGTCATGATTCGTTAGCGAGGCAACAAAAAACGGGCCGTCACTGTAGCGACAGGCCCGCTTAATGGCAATGAGACTTGCGTCAATATGCCTCATCCGGCACCGTTATGCGCTGGATGGCACCGGCTTTGCCGGTGTTCGCGAGTAAACTCGCTCCTACACCGGCTGAAGCGCTACGCGCAGGCCTTCGATGGCTGCGTCACGGGCATCGGCGCTGTCGAACTGCGGCCCGTCGGCAACCTGCTCGCCGTTCAGCCACAGGCCGAAGCTCAGGCCTTCGACGCGCACATCGGCCTCGCCACCCTGCTGCAGCTGCTTGCTCACGGCGCCGGCGCTCTTGCCGTCAGCGAAGC
Source organism: Pseudomonas sp. MM223 (assembly GCA_947090765.1). Taxonomy (NCBI): domain Bacteria; kingdom Pseudomonadati; phylum Pseudomonadota; class Gammaproteobacteria; order Pseudomonadales; family Pseudomonadaceae; genus Pseudomonas; species Pseudomonas sp. MM223. The sequence goes on from OX352322.1 coordinate 5,636,263, forward strand.
TGCGCGACAGCAGCAGTTGCTCGCCGTCAGCGGCCAGCAGGCGGAAGCGGAAGCTGCCATCTTCATCACGGAAGCTGACGAAGCGTGCGCTCTTGGCGGCTTTCTTCTTCACTTCGGTATTGGCCTGCACGCTGCTGCGGAACGAACGCAGGCCAACGGCCTCACGCAGTTGCTCAAGGAACGGCGTGGCAATCTTGCGGGCCTTGGCGGCGCCGGCAAGCAGGATGTCTTCCAGGTCCGCCGGGCGGGCGATCAGCTGGTGGTAGTACTCGCGCTTCTCGGCCAGTTGCCCATCCAACAGCTGGAACAGGCGCTGCTTGGCATCGCCCCAGCCCAGGCCCTGCTGCAGCTCTTCGCGGAACCCGGCGCATTGCTCCGGCGTCGAGAAGGCCTGATACAGAGTGAACAGGTGCGAATTGTCCGGGTCTTTCGCCTCGCCTGGCGCGCGCGAGTCGGTGACGATGCGCGAGATGGCGTCTTTCATGTCCTTGGCGCTGGTAAACAACGGGATGGTGTTGTCATAGCTCTTGGACATCTTGCGGCCGTCCAGGCCGGGTAGCGTTGCCACGCTTTCTTCGATTACCGCTTCCGGCAGGGCGAAGAAGTCCTGGCCCTGGCCGAACAGGTGGTTGAAGCGCTGGCCGATGTCGCGGGCCATTTCCACGTGCTGGATCTGGTCACGGCCAACCGGCACCTTGTTGGCGTTGAACATCAGGATGTCCGCAGCCATCAGCACCGGGTAGCTGAACAGGCCCATGGTCACGCCGGCGTCCGGGTCTTCGCCGTTTTCGACGTTCTTGTCCACCGAGGCCTTGTAGGCATGGGCGCGGTTCAGCAGGCCCTTGGCGGCGACGCAGGTCAGCAGCCAGGTCAGCTCGGGGATTTCCGGGATGTCGGACTGGCGGTAGAAGGTCACCTTGTTCGGGTCCAGGCCACCGGCCAGCCAGGTGGCGGCGATTTCCAGGCGCGAACGCTGGATGCGCAGCGGGTCGTCGCACTTGATCAGGGCGTGGTAGTCGGCCAGGAAGTAGAACGAGTCGGCACCGGGCTGCTCGCTGGCACGGATCGCAGGGCGAATGGCGCCGGCGTAGTTGCCCAGGTGCGGAGTGCCGGTGGTGGTGATACCGGTAAGAATGCGCGTGGTCATGGGTGTTCGCTTATTCAGGCTTGGCTCAGTTCGAAAGGCGCGGCAGCAGCAGATCCTTCAGATCGGTCAGCTTGCCATGGAAGAAGTGTCCGCATTCTGCCACTTTCAGCAGCTCATGGGGGCGCGACAGGCTGTCGGACCATTCGTAAACCAGTTGCGGTGCGACCACTTCGTCGGCATCTGGCTGCACCACGGTGATCGGGCAGTGCTGTGGCAGCGGGAATTCGGCCGTCAGGCGCATGACTGCCGGGGCAATCATGAACAAGTGTTGCAGCGTTACCCCGGCGGCTTCAAGGCGGCCGGCCAGGCTCGTGGCAACAAAGCCGCCGAACGAAAAGCCCATCAGTACCAGCGGCAACTCGGGGTGGCTGGCACGCAGCCAGGCGGCGGCGGCCTCGGCATCGGCCACTTCGCCAGCCCCCATGTCATGGCTGCCGGCGCTCTGGCCGACGCCACGGTAGTTGAAACGCAAGGTCACGTAGCCGGCATCGCGGGCGGTGCGTTGCAGGGTCGAGACCACCTTGTTGAGCATGGTGCCGCCCTGGACCGGGTTGGGATGGCAAATCAGCACCGCGCCACGGGCATCGGCCACGTCCAGGTACAAGGCTTCCAGCTGGCCAGAGGGGCCATCGATGAACAAGGGGGTTTCGCGGACAAGCAAGGCACTACTCCGTGACCTCGGGAGGGGTCTATTCGTCTAGGTGAGGAATTCTGTTCTGATTTGCGATCGCTCGCGGTATACAGCGCAGGTCTGAGCCGTTAACGTAAAGCAAAGCCGTTTATAGAGGAAGGACTCGTGGAACTCTCGCTCCTTGTTTGGTTGTTGCCAACCCTGGCCCTGGTCATTGGCGTGGCGGTCGGTTTCATCGTTGCCCGCCTGCTGCCCAACGCGGCGCCGAGCAACACCCAGCGTCAACTGGATGATATCCAGAAGCGCTTCGACAGCTACCAGAACGAAGTGGTCACCCACTTCAACAGCACCGCCATGCTGGTCAAGAAACTGACCCAGAGCTACCAGGACGTACAAGATCACCTGGCCGAAGGCGCCAACAGCCTGGCCCTCGATGAAGTCACCCGCCAGCGCCTGCTGGCTGCACTGCACTCCGAAGCGCCGCAAGGCCCGCGCGACCGCCTGACACCGCCGAAAGACACCGCCGAAGTGCCACGCGACTATGCGCCAAAAGCGCCGAACTCGCCGGGCATGCTCGACGAGAGCTACGGGCTCAAGCGCTGATCCGCTGAACATGAAAAAGGCCTCGCAAGAGGCCTTTTTTGTGGGCTGGATTCACTGGCCTCTTCGCGGGCACGCCCGCGAAAAGGCCGGTACAGGCTACCTAACAGCAAGCCTGCAATGCCTGCTCGGCATCCGCCAGAAGGTCTTCCACATCCTCCAGCCCCACGGACAACCTGACCAACCCCTCCGATATCCCGTGATGCGCCCGCTCCTCCGGCGTGTAACTGGAATGCGTCATGCTCGCCGGGTGCTGTGCCAGCGACTCGGCATCTCCAAGGCTGACTGCACGGGCAAACAGCTGCAGGGCATTCATGAAGCGCCGCCCGGCCTCGATGCCGCCCTTGAGCTCAAAGGCGATCATCCCGCCCGGCTGGCGCATCTGCCGCTGGGCCAGTTCGTACTGCGCGAACGACGGCAGCCCCGGGTAATGAATCAGCTCCACCTGCGGCTGCCGAGCCAGGAACTGCGCCACCTGCAACGCATTGGCGCAGTGGCGGTCCATGCGCAGCGCCAAGGTCTTGATACCGCGCATCAATAACGAAGCGTCATGCGGCGACAGCACGGCCCCGGTCATGTCTTTAAGCCCTTCCAGGCGAATGCGGTCGACCAACGCCTTGCGCCCCACCACCAGGCCTGCGGTGATATCGCCATGGCCACTGAGGTACTTGGTGGCCGAATGCACCACCAGGTCCGCCCCCAGTTCCAGTGGCCGCTGCAAGTAAGGCGTGCAGTAGGTGTTGTCGACCACCACAAGCACATCACGCCCCCGAACTGCCTCTACGACCGCCGCTATATCCACCAGTTGCATGTTGGGGTTGGCCGGTGTTTCGAAGTAGATCATCCGCGTTTTGCTGTTGATCGCCGCTTTCAGTGCCTTGGCATCGTTGAGGTCGACATGGTGAACCTTGACCCCGAACTCACCAATGCCATGGTGCAGGAACGCGAAGGTGCAGCCATACAAGGTGCGCCCGACGATCAACTCATCCCCCGGCCGCAACAGGGTCCAGATGGTCGAGGTAATGGCGCCCATCCCCGACGCCAGCGCCAATCCCGCCTCACCGCCTTCAAGCGAGGCCATGCGTTGCTCCAGCAAGGCCAAGGTGGGGTTGGAGATGCGGCTGTAGAAATGCCCAGCCTCCTCCCCGGCGAAGCACGCAGCGCCGTACTCGACGGTGGGGAAGGCATAAGTAGCGGTCTGGTACACCGGTGGCACCAAGGCACCACCATGGGAAAGCGGGTCGTAGCCATGGTGAATGGCCCGTGTGGAAAAACCGGTGTTGTTATGGGAGTCGCGCATGGCAACAGCCTCTTGTGGTTTGTTATAAGCTTATGCCACCGAGCTGCCCGATTTTTTCCAAAATAGCCCACGCATCTGCGTGCTTACTGGAACAAAAACAACAAATAACGGACCAGGAGGGCAAAAAATGCCTTCAAGCCTCGACCGCACCGACCGCGCCCTGCTCGCCGCCTTGCAGGACAACGCCCGCCTCACCGTCGCCGAACTCGCCGACCAGGTGGCGCTGACCACCTCGCCCTGCTGGCGACGGGTCAAGCTGCTGGAAGACAACGGCTACATCACCGGTTACCAGGCCATCCTTTCACCCAAGTCGCTGGGGTTTGGCGTGACCGCGTTCGTCAGCATCATGATGGACTCGCACACCAAGGACATGGCGCTGGCGTTCGAGCAGCGGCTGATGGAAATTCCCGAGATCGTGGCCTGCCATAATATTTCCGGGCGCTATGACTTTCTGCTGGAGATCCTGGCAAGGGACCTGGAGTCGTTCGGGGAATTTACCCGGGAAGTGCTGCAGCGGTTGCCGGGGGTGAAGGAGATCTATTCGAGTTTTTCCTACAAGGCGGTGAAGGAAAGACGGGTGATACCCGTTTCGGAGAAACACATCTGAACGACCTGTGGGGATGGCACGGGCTTCGCCCGTGTTCGCGGGCAAGCCCGCTCCCACAGGATACGCGCCACACTTGGGGGCTTCTGTTACAGATCGAGCAATAAAAAACCCCGCCGAAGCGGGGTTTTTTACTTCAAACCAGCACTTAGATCGCGCCGCGCTGGCGCAGCACATCCAGCACCAGTTTCACACCTTCATCCACGCTGGTGGCCTGGGTGTCGATCACAAGGTCTGCATCCAGCGGCACATCGAACGGGAAGCTTTCACCCGGGATGTTGTCGCCACCGGCTGCATACAGGCCTTGTGGGTCACGCTCGCGGCAAGCCAGCGGCGAGGCCTGGACGTAAACGGTCACCAGGCGGTCTTTGCCAATCAGGGCCTTGGCCTGTTCGCGGCCTTCGGCATCCGGGGCCACGAACGCGGCCAAGGTCAGCAAGCCGGCTTCGTTGAACTGGCGCGCCACATGGGCGGCTCGGCGCCAGTTTTCGGTGCGACCGGCGCGGTCTTGCGGCAGGCCCTTGTTCAGGTCGTGGCGCAGGTTCTGGCCGTCCAGCACGTATACCGCACGGCCCATGTCGAACAGCTTGCGCTCCACGGCATAGGCCAGGGTGCTCTTGCCAGCGCCGGACAGGCCGCTGAACAGCACGGTGGCTGGCTGCTGGCCGAAGCGCAGGGCGCGCTCTTCGGTAGATACGTGGGCCTGCTTGCCATGCTGGCCGGTGCTGCCGTGCGGCAGAACGGGCGGAGCGATGATCATGCCGGCGCCCACGGTGCCGTTGGTCAGGCGGTCGATGACAATGAACGCACCGGTGGTGCGGTTGCTGTCGTAGCCGTCCAGAGCGATCGAGGCGTCCAGCGCAACCTTCACGCGGCCGATCTCGTTCAGTTGCAGCGCGCTGGCAGCGCCCTGCTCCAGGGTGTTCACATCAACCTTGTGGGTGATGCTGGCAATCGAGCCCGGCACATAACTGGTGGCGCGCTTGATGTCGTACTTCTTGCCCGGCAGCATCGGCTCTTCGGCCATCCACACCAGCATGGCGTCGAACTGGTCGGTCACCGGCGGTACGTTGTCGGCATGTACCAGCAGGTCGCCACGGGAGATGTCGATCTCGTCTTCCATGGTCAGGGTCACGGCCTGGCCTGGGCCGGCGTTTTCCAGCTCACCTTCGTAGGTGACGATGGACTTGACGCGGCTGCTCTTGCCCGACGGCAGTACGACGATTTCGTCGCCCTTGTGCACCACGCCGCTGGCGATGGTGCCGGCGAAGCCGCGGAAGTTCAGGTTCGGGCGGTTCACGTACTGCACCGGGAAGCGCAGGTCGGTGAAGTTGCGGTCTGCCGAAACCTCGACAGTTTCGAGGATTTCCATCAGGGTCGGGCCGGCGTACCACGGCGAACGCTCGCTGTGGTTGACCACGTTGTCGCCCTTGAGCGCCGACATCGGCACAAATTGCAGGCTGCTCGGGGTCAGGTTGATGGCCTCGGCAAACTGCAGGTAGTCGGCCTTGATCGACTCGAAGACGTCCTGGTCGAAGCCCTTGAGGTCCATCTTGTTGACCGCGACCACGATGTGCTTGATGCCCAGCAACGAGGCAATGTAGCTGTGGCGGCGGGTCTGGGTCTGCACGCCGTAGCGGGCATCGACCAGGATGATCGCCAGGTCGCAGGTGGACGCACCGGTGGCCATGTTGCGGGTGTACTGCTCGTGGCCCGGGGTGTCGGCAATGATGAACTTGCGCTTGGCCGTGGAGAAGTAGCGGTAGGCGACATCAATGGTGATGCCCTGCTCGCGCTCGGCCTGCAGGCCGTCGACCAACAGTGCGAGGTCGACTTCTTCGCCGGTGGTGCCGACCTTCTTCGAATCACGGGTGATGGCCTCGAGGTGGTCCTCGTAGATCATCTTCGAATCGTGCAGCAGGCGCCCGATCAGGGTGCTCTTGCCGTCGTCAACGTTGCCGCAGGTCAGGAAGCGCAGCAGTTCCTTGCGCTCGTGCTGGGCCAGGTAGGCGAGGATGTCCTCGCTGATCAGATCAGATTGGTGACTCATCGAATTCAAGCTCCAAGCTGTAAGCTTCAAGCAGCAAGCTTGTCGGCGTACAGCTAGTTAGAAATTTTGTTGATCAACCCTGCAAGCATCCTGGAGAGCTCACGGGTTTCAGTAATCCAGAGGTTGGCCAACTCAGAAGGCAAGTAACCAATTTCACCAGCGATGATCAGTTGAGTCCGCAACTCTGCGCAGGATGCCTTCGCCACGCTAAGAAACCATATCTTCTCTCGCGATCCACTGCGCTCCATCCCCTCGGCAATATTTGAGGGGACAGAAACTGCTGCGCGGGTGATCTGGGACTTGAATCCAAAATCTCGGCAGCCAGCAAATGCCTGATACATCTCAACAGCTAAATTCTTACTTCTCTTCCAAACCAGCAACTTCTCAAAATCCACTGCAGGCACTCCCTGTGCGCCCGCACTGCAGGCGGCAATCCACAAAAATCAGAAGCTACTCGTTCCGCTTCTGGCTTGCAGCTTGCCGCTTGTAACTTGAAGCTTAGAAGTAGCCTTGGCGTTTCTTGTCTTCCATGGAACCGGCGCCATCGTGGTCGATGACACGGCCCTGGCGTTCGGACGTTCGGGTCAGGAGCATTTCCTGAATGATGTCCGTCAGGGTCTCGGCTTCCGACTCGACAGCGCCCGTCAGCGGGTAGCAGCCGAGGGTACGGAAACGCACCTTCTTCTTGACGATACGGGCTTTCTCTTCCTCGGAAAGGTGCTCGAGAATGCGCTCGTCGTCGATCATGATCAGGGTGCCGTTCTTCTCGATGACTTCACGCTCGGCGGCGAAGTACAGCGGCACGATCGGGATGCCTTCAAGGTAGATGTACTGCCAGATGTCCAGCTCGGTCCAGTTCGACAGCGGGAAGACACGGATCGACTCGCCCTTGTTGACCTTGCCGTTGTACACGTTCCACAGCTCGGGGCGCTGGTTCTTAGGGTCCCAGCGGTGCTTGCTGTCGCGGAACGAGTACACGCGCTCCTTGGCCCGCGACTTCTCTTCGTCGCGGCGCGCGCCACCGAAAGCGGCGTCGAAACCATGCTTGTCCAGTGCCTGCTTCAGGCCCTGGGTCTTCATGATGTCGGTGTGCTTGGGCTCGCCATGGGTGAATGGGTTGATGCCCTGCGCCACACCCTCCGGGTTGACGTGGGTGATCAGTTCCAGGCCCATTTCCTCGACCATCTTGTCGCGGAAGCTGTACATCTCCTGGAATTTCCACTGGGTGTCGACGTGCATCACCGGGAACGGCAGCTTGCCCGGGAAGAAGGCCTTGCGCGCCAGGTGCAGCATCACGGCGGAATCCTTGCCGATCGAGTACAGCATCACCGGGTTGTCGAACTCGGCGGCCACCTCGCGAATAATGTGGATGCTTTCCGCCTCCAGCTGTTTCAAGTGCGTCAGTTTGTCGACCATGGCTACTCACGAAAAACGATCTTATGGACGGCCTGCGGGCCGTGTTCGAGCGAGCCACTTTATCACAGCGGCTGCTTCTATTTAGGCGGCGGGCTAGATCGAAAAAGTCTAACGATATGACTGGGGGTTTGGCTGAAATGGGGCCGCTTTGCGGCCCAATCGCCGGCAAGCCAGCGCCCACAAGGACCCCATAGGTCTCCAGACCAGTGCAGTACCTGTGGGGCTGGCTTGCCGGCGATGAGGCCAGTAAGGTCAGATAGGGTTCGGGCAATCGATGAACAGGTGCTCCACGGCAAAGCGCCGCGCCAGGTAATCACCCAGCGCCTGCACCCCGTACCGCTCGGTGGCATGGTGCCCGGCAGCAATGAAGCTGACGCCATTCTCGCGCGCACTGTGGTAGGTCTGCTCCGATGCCTCACCGGTAAGGTACAGGTCCACCCCGGCTGCAATCGCCGTGTCGATGTAACCCTGCCCGCCACCGGTGCACCAGCCGACCCTGCGGATCATCTCGTCCCCCTCCACCAGCAACGGCTCACGCCCCAGCACTTCCTGCACCCGCCGGGCAAAATCGCGCGCGGTCACGGGTTCGGCCAGCGAGCCGACCAACCCGACCACCTTGGGGTTCTCCGGGTCCAGCGGCCCTTCGACAGTGATGTCCAGTTGCCGCGCCAACTGCACGTTGTTACCCACCTCCGGGTGCACATCCAGCGGCAGGTGAAACGCCAGCAGGCTGATGTCGTTGTTCAGCAAGGTCTTCAGCCGGCGCTGGCGGATGCCGGTAATGCAGGGGTTCTCACCCTTCCAGAAGTAACCATGGTGCACCAGCACCAGGTCGGCCTGGGCCTCGACAGCAGCATCGAGCAACGCCTGGCTGGCGGTCACGCCACTGACGATGCGGCTGACCTGTGGCCGGCCCTCCACTTGCAAGCCATTGGGGCAATAATCCTGGATCTTCGCGCTGCCCAGGTAACGCTCGGCTTCCTCGACCAGGGTGTTTAGAGCGACGGCCATGAAAATCTCCTCGAAAACTGCGCTTTTCCCGGGCACAACGCCAATGGAACGCCCGTATAATGCCGGCCATTATGGGCCGTCGCTGGCACTGGGGGAACCGGTGTATGATCCCGCGCGCTCATGCCCCATCGCGCGGCCACTGGCCCTCGCTCTTTCCAGGATTCGTTCATGTTCAAGGCTTTGCGTTACTTTGGCTGGCCCCTGCTCACCGGCGTACTGATCGCCATGCTGATCATCCAGCGCTTCCCGGAATGGGTCGGCTTGCCCAGCCAGGACGTCAACCTGCAACAGGCGCCGCAAACCACGCGGATCATGCAGGGCCCGGTGTCGTACGCCGACGCCGTGACGCTGGCTGCCCCGGCGGTGGTCAACCTGTACACCACCAAGGTGGTGAACAAGAGCGCCCATCCGCTGTTCGAAGACCCGCAGTTCCGCCGTTTCTTCGGCGACAACCTGCCCAAGCAGCGCCGTTGGGAATCGAGCCTGGGCTCGGCAGTGATCATGAGCCCCGAGGGCTACCTGCTGACCAACAACCACGTCACCAGTGGCGCCGACCAGATCGTCGTGGCCCTGAAAGATGGCCGCGAAACCCTGGCCCGCGTGATCGGCAGCGACCCGGAAACCGACCTGGCAGTGCTGAAGATCGACCTGAAGAACCTGCCGGCGATCACCATCGGCCGTTCCGATACCATTCACATCGGTGACGTGTCGCTGGCCATCGGCAACCCGTTCGGTGTCGGCCAGACCGTGACCATGGGCATCATCAGTGCCACCGGCCGCAACCAGCTGGGCCTGAACAACTACGAAGACTTCATCCAGACCGACGCAGCGATCAACCCGGGCAACTCGGGCGGCGCGCTGGTGGATGCCAATGGCAACCTGGTGGGCATCAACACCGCGATCTTCTCCAAGTCGGGTGGTTCGCAGGGCATCGGCTTTGCCATCCCGGTGAAACTGGCACTGGAGGTGATGAAGTCGATCGTCGAGCACGGCCAGGTGATCCGTGGCTGGCTGGGCATCGAAGTGCAGCCGCTGAGCCAGGAGCTGGCGGAGTCGTTCGGCATGAAGGACCGCCCAGGTATCGTGGTGGCGGGTATCTTCCGCGAAGGGCCGGCGGCCAAGGCCGGGTTGCAACTGGGTGACGTGATCCTGAGCATCAACGGCGAACCGGCAGGTGACGGGCGCAAGTCGATGAACCAGGTGGCACGGATCAAGCCCACCGACAAGATCACCATCGAGGTGATGCGCAATGGGCAGCAGCTGAAGCTGATTGCCGAGGTGGGGCTGCGGCCGCCGCCGGCACCGGCTGTAACGCAAGAAGAGAAGTAAACCAACGCGGGTTGAACCGAATGCGCGGCCCTGTAGGAGCGGCCTTGTGCCGCGAAAGGGCCGCAAAGCGGCCCCAGCAATTATCTGCGGCAAAGCTGAAACCCTGGGGCCGCTGCGCGCCCCTTTCGCGGCACAAGGCCGCTCCTACAAGGGCCGCGCCAGCCACCTCAATAGCGCGGCCCCACTTGCCTCAATGCAAAATCTGGCTCAGGAACAACCTGGTCCGGTCACTGCGCGGCCGGTCGAAGAAGTCATCGGGCGCTGCCTGCTCCACAATCTCGCCTTTGTCCATGAAGATCACCCGGTTCGCCACGGTGCGGGCAAAGCCCATCTCGTGGGTCACGCAGAGCATGGTCATGCCATCTTCGGCCAGGCCCACCATGGTATCGAGCACTTCCTTGACCATTTCCGGGTCCAGCGCCGAGGTTGGCTCATCGAACAGCATGATCTTCGGCTTCATGCACAACGCACGGGCAATGGCCACGCGCTGCTGCTGGCCACCGGACAACTGCCCCGGATACTTGTGTGCCTGCTCCGGAATACGCACGCGCTCCAGGTAGTGCATGGCAATTTCTTCGGCCTTGCGCCGCGGCATCTTGCGCACCCACATGGGCGCCAGGGTGCAGTTTTCCAGAATGCTCAGGTGCGGGAACAGGTTGAAGTGCTGGAACACCATGCCCACTTCACGGCGGATGGCCTCGATTTGCTTGAGGTCGTTGGTCAGTTCGACGCCATCAACCACGATGCGCCCCTGCTGGTGCTCTTCAAGGCGGTTGAGGCAACGGATGGTGGTGGACTTGCCCGAGCCGGACGGCCCGCACAGCACGATGCGCTCGCCCTGGCGCACGTTCAGGTTGATGTCCTTGAGCACATGGAACTGGCCGTACCACTTGTTCACACCCTGCATCTGGATGATGCCTTCGGGGCCGGCAGGCTGCTTGATCGCTTCACTCATTTCGAAACTCCTAACGCTTGTGGCCAGTGTCCAGCTTGCGCTCCAGGTGCATGGAGTAGCGGGACATACCGAAACAGAAAATCCAGAACACCAGGGCGGCGAACACATAGCCCTCGGTAGCCATGCCCAGCCAGGCCGGGTCGGCGGCAGCTTGCTTGACGCTGTTCAGCAGGTCGAACAGACCGATGATGATCACCAGGCTGGTGTCCTTGAACAGGGCAATGAAGGTGTTGACGATGCCGGGGATCACCAGCTTGAGCGCCTGCGGCAGAATCACCAGGCCCATCGAACGCCAGTAGCCCAGGCCCATGGCCGCGGCGGCTTCGTACTGGCCCTTGGGGATGGCCTGCAGCCCGCCGCGCACCACCTCGGCGATGTACGCCGACTGGAACAGGATCACGCCGATCATCGCCCGCAGCAGCTTGTCGAAGCTCATGCCTTCGGGCAGGAACAACGGCAGCATCACCGACGACATGAACAGCACGGTGATCAACGGCACACCACGCCAAAACTCGATGAACGTCACGCATACCACTTTCACGGCCGGCATCCTCGAGCGCCGGCCCAGGGCCAGCAGGATGCCCAGCGGCAAGGCGCCGACGATGCCCACGGTGGCGATCACCAGGGTCAGCATCAGCCCGCCCCACTGGCTGGTGGCCACGGTTTCCAGGCCAAGCACGCCGCCATGCAGCAGGGTGTAGGCCAGGATCGGGTACAGCACCAGGAAGCCCAGGCCATAGAAGGCCTTGCGCGGGAAGCGCTTGATGAACAACGGCGCGGCGCCAAGCACGGCAAGCCACACGGTCAGGTCCACACGCCAGCGCAACTCGGCCGGGTAGTAGCCATACATGAACTGGCCGAAGCGCTGCTGCACGAACACCCAGCAGGCACCTTCCTTGGTGCAGTCGGCGCGGGTGGTGCCGACCCAGTTGGCGTCGATCAACGCCCACTGGATAAGCGGCGGCACAATCAGCCACACCAGGTAGATGGCAAACAGGGTCAACAGCGTGTTGAGCCAGCTGGAGAACAGATTGGCACGCATCCATGCGAGCACGCCGACGGTTTTCACCGGTGGCGGCATATCAGGTTTGAAAACATGGGCATTCACGGGCGTATCCTCACCGCTCGATCAGCGCTATGCGCTTGTTGTACCAGTTCATCAGCAGCGAAATGCTGATGCTGATGGCGAGATAGACACTCATGGTGATGGCGATCACCTCGATGGCCTGGCCGGTCTGGTTGAGCACGGTACCGGCGAACAGCGAGACCATCTCCGGGTAGCCGATACCGGCCGCCAGCGACGAGTTCTTCGCCAGGTTCAGGTACTGGCTGGTCAGCGGCGGAATGATCACCCGCAGTGCCTGGGGGATGATCACCTTGCGCAGGGTCGGGCCCTCGCGCAGGCCCAACGAGCGCGCGGCCTCGGTCTGGCCATGGCTGACCGAACGGATACCGGAACGCACGATTTCAGCAATGAAGGCTGCCGTATAGATAGTCAGGGCCAAGGTCAGCGCCAGCAGCTCGGGGATCAACACCCAGCCACCGACAAAGTTGAAGCCCTTGAGCTGTGGCACTTCCCAGGTTACCGGGCTGCCGAACAACAGCACGCTCAGGCCCGGGATGACAATGAACAGCGCCAGCCCCACCCAGAACTTGTGGAACGGCACGCCGGTTTCGTCGAAGCGCTTGTTGGCCAGGCGCACCATTACGACAATGGCGACAATGGCCACCACCAAGGCAACGACAAACGGCCAGAAGCCATCGGCCATGGACGCGCCAGGCATGTTCAGGCCACGGTTGCTGATGAAGAACATATCGTCGATGTTGATGCTGCCCGCGGTCCCGGCAGGGTCAGGAACACGGCGAAATACCAGAACAGGATCTGCAGCAGCGGCGGAATGTTGCGGAAGGTCTCCACATACACGGTCGCCAGCTTGTTGATCATCCAGTTCGGTGACAGCCGAGCAACACCAATGATGAAGCCCAGAATCGTCGCCAGGATGACGCCGATGAAGGTCACCAGCAGGGTATTGAGCAGGCCGATGACGAACACCCGCGCATAGCTGTCGGATTCCACATAGGGGATCAGGTGCTGGGCGATGCCGAAGCCGGCACTGCGGTCGAGGAAGTCGAAGCCCGAGGTGATACCCCGGTGTTGCAGGTTGGTTTGCGTGTTGTGGAACAGGTACCAGCCCAGGCCCACCACGAAGACAATCGTGAGAATCTGGAACAGCCACGCGCGCACACGCGGATCGTTCAGGGACAAGCCCTTGGGTGCGCCGATTTGATTTTGCATGAAGTGCCCCGGACAGTAGGGATTCGAACAGCCTGCGGCGGCGGGATGCCGCCGCAGGGTGCAACCATCAGCGCACAGGTGGCGCGTACTGGATGCCGCCGTTGTTCCACAGGGCGTTCATGCCACGGTCGATCTTCAGGTCGGTGCTCTGGCCCAGGTTCTTCTCGAACACTTCGCCATAGTTGCCGACTTGTTTCACGATTTGCACTACCCAGTCTTTGGGCAGCTTGAGGTCCTTGCCGTACTCACCGTCTGCCCCCAGCAGGCGGGCGACGTCAGGGTTTTTGGTGCTTTTGGCTTCTGCCTCGACATTCTTCGAGGTGACGCCCGCCTCTTCGGCGTTGAGCATGGCGAACAGGGTCCACTTGACGATGCTGAACCACTCCTCGTCGCCTTTGCGCACCACCGGGCCCAGCGGCTCCTTGGAAATGGTTTCCGGCAGTACCACGTAGTCGGTCGGCGCGGCCAGCTTGGAACGCTGGGCGAACAACTGCGACTTGTCCGAGGTCAGCACGTCGCAACGGCCCGACTCCAGCGACTTGGCGCTTTCGTCCGAGGTGTCGAAGGTGATCGGGGTGTACTTCAGGTTGTTGGCGCGGAAGAAGTCCGACACGTTCAGCTCGGTGGTGGTACCGGCCTGGATGCAGATGGTGGCACCATCGAGTTCCTTGGCACTGGAGACACCCAGCTTCTTGTTGACCAAAAAGCCTACGCCGTCGTAGTAGGTGACACCGGCGAACACCAGGCCCATGCCGGCATCGCGCGAGCTGGTCCAGGTGGTGTTGCGCGACAGCACGTCGACCTCGCCCGATTGCAGGGCGGTGAAGCGTTCCTTGGCGTTGAGCTGGCTGAACTTGACCTTGGTTGCGTCGCCGAACACGGCGGCGGCCACGGCGCGGCAGACATCGGCATCGATACCGACAATCTTGCCTTGCGCATCAGGTACCGAGAAGCCCGGAAGACCGTCGCTCACGCCACACTGGACGAAGCCCTTCTTCTTTACCGCATCGAGTGTGGCGCCGGCCTGGGCAGTGCTCACGGCGCCCAGTGCGGCGGCAGCGGTCAGGACTGCCAGGGTGGTTTTCAACATCTTCATTCACAACCTCCAAATCGCTCTTGTTGTATCGAGCCGGAATTGCACCGCACCCTTTTGAGGCGTATCCGACCCGTATTGGCTTGTTATTGGGTCAATTGGCGCAATGGACTGTTCTGTGACAGCCTTCGCGTGCAAAGGGTGTTACCGTCACGGCCTGCCCTTTGCATCGCAGGTTGAACTGCAAAGCGCGTACCAAATTTTCAGGCTGTAGCGTTTAAGCGCTCGTCAAGTAGGGAAAGTTGTATCGTTGCGACATTCTTTTTCCGACAATCATTTCCAGCGCCTTCTTTTCACGCACGCCATAACAAGACCCGCACACTTTCGGAGCAGTCATGACCAACCCGCTGATTCTCGAACCACAGAAAACCGCTGACGCCTGTGTGATCTGGTTGCACGGTCTGGGGGCCGACCGTTACGACTTCCTACCTGTGGCCGAATTCATGCAGGAGCGCCTGCTCAGTACCCGCTTCATCATGCCCCAGGCCCCGACCCGCCCAGTCACCATTAATGGCGGCTATGCCATGCCCAGTTGGTATGACATCAAGGCCATGACCCCGGCCCGCGCCATTGACGAAGCGCAGCTGGAAGCGTCGGCCGAGCAGGTGGTTGCCCTGATCAAGGCCGAGCAGGCCAAAGGCATCAACCTGTCGCGGATCTTCCTGGCCGGTTTCTCCCAGGGTGGCGCGGTGGTGCTGCACACTGCCTATATAAAGTGGCAAGAAGCACTGGGCGGGGTAATTGCCCTGTCCACCTATGCCCCCACCTTCAACGAGCAGCACGAGTTGAGTGCCTGCCAGCAACGCACCCCGGCGCTGTGCCTGCACGGCGTGCACGACCCGGTGGTAATCCCGTCCATGGGCCGCACCGCCTTCGAGTACCTGAACACCTGGGGCGTCGCCGCCCGCTGGCAGGAATACCCGATGGAACACGAAGTGGTGGTCGAAGAACTGAACGACATCCACAACTGGCTCAGCGAGCAGCTGCAATAGGCTGGCTCTCTTGTAGTTGTGGGAGTATTCCGCTACGCCGCGCCCGGATCTTGCATTACACTGCCCGGCGTACATTCCTTAATCAGTTGATGAGACGATCGTGCTCAAAGCACTCAAGAAAATATTCGGCAAGGGAGACGCCGCGCCACAAGCCGTCGCTCCTGCTGCCAGCGTGACGCCGCCTGCGCCCGCACCCGCCAGCGAGGCCCGGCCCGCGGCAAAACCGGCCGTACCGCGCGCCACCCCCGCCCCCAAGGCTGAACAACCCGCTGCCGCTACGCCACCTGCCGACAAAGCGGCCAAGGACAAACCGCGCCGCGAGCGCAAGCCCAAGCCGCAGGCCAGCCTGTGGAAGCCGGAAGACTTCGTGGTCGAGCCGCAAGAAGGCAAGACCCGCTTCCACGACTTCAAGCTGTCCAACGAGCTGATGCACGCCATCCACGACCTGGGCTTCCCGTACTGCACGCCGATCCAGGCGCAGGTGCTGGGTTATACCCTGCGTGGCCAGGACGCCATCGGCCGGGCCCAGACCGGTACTGGCAAGACTGCGGCGTTTTTGATTTCGATCATTTCCCAGTTGCAGCAAACGCCACCGCCCAAGGAACGCTTCATGGGCGAACCGCGTGCGCTGATCATCGCGCCTACCCGCGAGCTGGTGGTGCAAATCGCCAAGGACGCCGTTGCGCTGACCAAATACACCGGGCTGAACGTCATGAGCTTTGTCGGCGGCATGGATTTCGACAAGCAGCTCAAAGCCCTTGAAGCACGCCACTGCGACATCCTGGTGGCCACCCCAGGCCGCCTGCTGGACTTCAACCAGCGCGGCGAAGTGCATCTGGACATGGTCGAAGTGATGGTGCTGGA
Organism: Pseudomonas sp. MM223; assembly: GCA_947090765.1. Classification (NCBI taxonomy): domain Bacteria; kingdom Pseudomonadati; phylum Pseudomonadota; class Gammaproteobacteria; order Pseudomonadales; family Pseudomonadaceae; genus Pseudomonas; species Pseudomonas sp. MM223. The sequence goes on from OX352322.1 coordinate 5,652,551, forward strand.
CGAAGCCGACCGCATGCTCGACATGGGCTTCATCCCACAGGTGCGCCAGATCATTCGCCAGACGCCGCCGAAAAGCGAGCGCCAGACCCTGCTGTTCTCCGCCACCTTCACAGACGATGTGATGAACCTGGCCAAGCAGTGGACCACCAACCCGGCCATCGTCGAGATCGAGCCGGAAAACGTAGCCAGCGAAACCGTGGAACAGCACGTGTATGCGGTGGCTGGCAGCGACAAGTACAAGCTGCTGTACAACCTGGTAACCCAGAACAACTGGGAACGGGTGATGGTGTTTGCCAACCGTAAGGACGAAGTGCGGCGCATCGAGGAAAAACTGGTGCGCGACGGCATCAATGCCGCCCAGCTGTCGGGCGACGTGCCGCAGCACAAGCGCATCCGCACCCTGGAAAACTTCCGCGAAGGGCGCATCACGGTGCTGGTGGCCACCGACGTGGCCGGGCGTGGCATCCATATCGATGGCATCAGCCACGTGATCAACTTCACCCTGCCAGAAGACCCGGACGATTATGTACACCGCATTGGCCGTACCGGCCGCGCGGGCGCCAGTGGCGTGTCGATCAGTTTTGCCGGGGAGGATGACTCGTATCAGCTGCCGGCGATCGAAGAACTGCTGGGGCGCAAGATCAAGTGTGAAATGCCGCCGGATGAGCTGCTGAAGCCAGTGCCGCGCAAGCATCACTGATTGCCTGAAACGCTGACGCCGCCCTTGTAGAAGCGGCCTTGTGCCGCGAAAGGGCCGCAAAGCGGCCCCGGACTCAGCATTGATGCATAAATTGCCGGGGCCGCTTTGCGGCCCTTTCGCGGCACAAGGCCGCTCCTACAGGGGTTCGGCGCAACCTCGGCTACCAGCGCCCCGCCGCATCCTGGTCACTCTGCTTCCCTTCCACCCACCGTGGCCCTTCCTGGGTATTCTCTTTCTTCCAGAACGGCGCCCGGGTCTTCAGGTAGTCCATGATGAAGTTGCAGGCATCGAACGCCGCCTGCCGATGGGCACTGGCCACTCCCACGAACACAATCGGCTCGCCCGGCTCCAGCGCCCCTATGCGGTGCAACACCTCCACCTTGAGCAACGGCCAGCGCTGCTCGGCCTCGACCACGATCTTGGCCAGGGCCTTTTCAGTCATGCCCGGGTAGTGTTCAAGGAACATCCCCGCCACTTCACGGCCATCGTTGAAATCCCGCACATAGCCGACAAACCCGACCACCGCACCCACGCCAACATTGGCCGCATGCATGGCATTGACCTCGGCGCCCGGGTCAAACGCACCTTCCTGCACTCGCACTGCCATGCTCAGCCTCCAGTCACCGGCGGGAAGAATGCCACTTCATCACCCTCTTCCAGTGGCTCATCCAGCCTGCACAGCTCTTCGTTGCGCGCGCACATCAGGTTCTGCTCGGTCAGCAATTCATAGTGCCCACCTTTGGCCACCAATGCCTTGCGCACATCGTCAACCACCTTGAACGTACCCTCCACACGCTCGGCATCCACGCCCAACAGTTCGCGGTAGCGGGCGAAGTACATCACCTTGACCTTAATCATGCCTCCACCTTGTAGTGCCCACTCTTGCCGCCGAGTTTTTCCAGCAGGCGCACCTGTTCGATGACCATGCCCTTGTCCACGGCCTTGCACATGTCGTAGATCGTCAGTGCGGCCACGCTGGCGGCGGTCAGCGCCTCCATCTCTACACCAGTCTGCCCGGCCAGCTTGCAGCGGGCGACGATACGCACGGCGTCCTGGCCCTCGGCACTGAGCTCGACCTTGACGCTGGTCAGCATCAGCGGATGGCACAGCGGGATCAGGTCGCTGGTCTTCTTCGCCGCCTGGATCCCGGCAATACGCGCCACGGCGAACACGTCACCCTTGGGGTGTTCACCGTCGACGATCATCTGCAAGGTCTGCGGCAACATGCGCACCCGCGCCTCGGCGGTGGCCTCGCGCTCGGTCACGGCCTTTTCAGTGACGTCGACCATGTTGGCCCGCCCCTGGGAATCAAGATGTGTCAGCACTGCTCTGCTCCTGTGAAGGGAACAGCCAGTGTAAACCCGCGAGTCAGGTTTGAGCAGAGGTATGTGTCGCCCCACATAGGCTTCAAGGCATGCCCATCACCTGTAGGAGCAGCCTTGTGCTGCGAAAGGGCCGGCATGACTGGAAAACAGCTATGCCTGTAATGGCCTCTTCGCAGCACAAGGCTGCTCCTACATGGGGATGAGATAACTGGCAGGGAAGGCCGGGCGGCGAACCGCCCGGCGGTGAGGGTTACAGATGCGACTCGGCGTACTCGGCCAGTACCGAGCGGGGCACGCCCTGCAGGGTGATGTGCACGCCATGGGGGAAGTCTTTGAAGCGCTCGGTCAGGTAGGTCAGGCCCGAGCTGGTCGCGGACAGGTAGGGGGTGTCGATCTGCGCCAGGTTGCCCAGGCAGACCACCTTGGAACCGGAACCGGCACGGGTGATGATGGTTTTCATCTGGTGCGGCGTCAGGTTCTGGCACTCGTCGATCAGGATCAGGCTTTGCTGGAAACTACGACCGCGTATGTAGTTCAGCGACTTGAACTGCAACGGCACGCGCTCGAGGATGTACTCCACACTGCCATGGGTACTTTCGTCATCCATGTGCAAGGCTTCGAGGTTGTCGGTAATGGCGCCCAGCCAAGGCTCCATTTTCTCGGCCTCGGTGCCCGGCAGGAAGCCGATCTCTTGGTCCAGCCCCTGCACGCTGCGGGTAGCGATGATGCGCCGGTAGCGCTTGCTGACCATGGTCTGCTCGATGGCCGCGGCCAGGGCCAGGATGGTCTTGCCGGAACCGGCCGCACCGGTCAGGTTGACCAGGTGGATATCCGGGTCGAGCAACGCGAACAGCGCCAGGCTCTGGTGGATATCGCGTGGCTTCAGGCCCCAGGCTTCCTGATGCAGCAGCGGTTCCTGGTGCAGGTCGAGCAACAACAGTTCATCGTTGCGGATGCCCTTGATCCAGCCGACAAAGCCCTGCTCATCAATGATGAACTCGTTGATGTGCACGGCTGGCAGGTTGTCGATCATCTGCACCCGATGCCAGGTGCGGCCGCGTTCCTGGCGGGTATCAACCTTGCTGACACGGTCCCAGAACGAGCCGGTGACCGAATGGTAGCCCTTGGACAGCAAGGACACGTCATCCACCAGCTGGTCGGTGCTGTAGTCCTCGGCCGCAATGCCACAGGCGCGCGCCTTCAGGCGCATGTTGATGTCTTTGGTAACCAGCACCACGTCCAGGTCGGTGCGCCGGCTGCGTACGTCGAGCAGGGTGTTGATGATGATGTTGTCGTTGAGGTTTTCCGGCAGCAACTTGCTGGGTTCGTTGCGCGGGCTCATCAGGATCGACAGAAAGCCCTTGGGCCCGCTCTTGTTACGCTGGATCGGCACGCCCTGCTCGACATCGCTGGGCGAAGCGTCACCCAGGGTCTGGTCGATCAGGCGGATGGCCTGGCGGCATTCAGCGGCGATGGTTTGTTTACCGGTCTTGAGCTTGTCGAGTTCCTCCAGCACCGTCATCGGAATGGCGACGTGGTGCTCCTCGAAGTTGAGCAATGCGTTGGGGTCGTGAATCAGGACGTTGGTATCGAGCACATACAGGATTGGCTTGCTGGAGGAAGGGTTGCGTCCTTGGTCATCCATACTCGGTCACCTTATGTCGAAGCCATACGGCACGGTCTGTTGCGCCGCAAAGTGACTACCGTTCTCCCCGTATCCGCGTTGTTACGGGCGGGAAGCGAACCTGGCTAGGTGGGCCTGGATGACGCCACCTGTGCTGCAGGAATCGGCTGTCTGGTTTCTTCATACCGCAAAAGCCATTACCGAAAAAAGCATTTTTACGTCTTTTTGAAGTTTATTTTTCCGATTGACGAAGAGGCCTTGGCGGCGAGGCCAGAGGGGACTACGCTCAGAAGTCATACCCTCTACTCGCTATATGCATATTCCCGGCAATCCTCCCAACCGATCCCGCTTTGCGCGGTATTACGCAGCAGCCATTCCACCGCTGGCTGGGCCTTGGGCACGCTGTCGTGGAACTGGATCACGCCTTTGCGCCACAACAGCATCAGCGTCAACACGCGTTGCGCCGACGCCTCTGCGCCCAGTGCACCATCGTCCTCGGCATCGATATCCCACAACGATACCCGCAACTGCTGGCTGGCCATGAACGCCTCGCCATCGGCACGGCGCTGGCCATAAGGCGGGCGGAACAGCGGCACATACTGTTCCGGCAGGTCAGCCTGCACCCGCGCCTGGCTACGCCGCAGCGAGTCCTGCCAACCCGTCCACTGGGCATGGGAGCGGTATTCCCAGCCTTGAATGCCCACACATTGCCCACGGTAGAGCTGGCGCAAGGCATTTGCCGCCCCGGCGTCACGGCGTTGCTGCAAGCGGTTGCCCAGCACGAAGAACGTACCTTCAAGCTTCTGCCGGCGCAGGTAGTCGGCAAGCAGATCAGTGTTGCCGCCATCTGGCCCGGGGCCACCGACGAACGTCAGCAAGAACATCCGGTCGTTCAATTCGTCGCCATTGCGCTCACGCGCAGACAGCCGCTCCACCTCGCTGCTGGTCTGTGGCAGCAACGCAGCCTTGCGCAGTTGCTCGTCCAGGTAACGCACATGGAACTGGCGGCTTGGCTCAATCCAGGCTGTATAGAACGTGCCGACATCGGCAGCGAACGTCGCGGCTTGCGTGCGCAAATCCGCCATCGACGTTACCGGGTAGCAGAATGACGCATCCTGCTCGCAACTGCGCTGCGCCTGTTCATACCCTTGCCACAGGCGCTGCCACATACGCGCACGCACCAGGCGTACCTTCTGCAGGTTGATCTGTCGCAACCCCAGCCGCGCCGCCAGCGCTGCGTCGTCCAGCAACTCGCTTTCATGCAGTACCTGCGCGAACGAAAGGATCTCGGCCCGCGAGGCCACATCGAACAACGCCGGGCTGTTCAACTGCTCGGGCCACAGGCTGCGGTCCAGGCTCACCTGGGGTAAAGGGGCGGCTTGCACGGCCAGGCTCAGCAGAGCGGCCAGCAAGGCAAAGGCAATGCGCACGGTGGATTGCTCCGCAACGGCAAAACGCGAACTATAGCGCCTGCACCCGCCATGGTCTGTGACTATCGTCGCCATAGTTTGGACTTGAACCGCCCAGCCCGTAGAATCCCCGGCCAACGATGCCAGGAGCCGACCCGATGCTGACGGTGATTTCCCCCGCCAAGACCCTCGATTACGACACCCCCCCGGTGACCGAGCGTTTCACCCTGCCCCAGTACCTGGACGACTCCCAGGCGCTGATCCAGCAGCTGCGCGAACTGTCGCCGGCGCAGATCAGCGAACTGATGCACCTGTCCGACAAGCTCGCCGGCCTGAACGCCGCCCGCTTCGGCAGCTGGACCCCGGACTTCACTCCCGCCAATGCCAAACAGGCACTGCTGGCCTTCAAGGGTGACGTGTACACCGGCCTCGACGCCGAGAGCCTGGGCGAGGACGACTTCAGCTACGCACAAGACCACCTGCGCATGCTTTCGGGCCTGTACGGCCTGCTGCGCCCGCTCGACCTGATGCAGCCCTACCGCCTGGAAATGGGCACCAAACTGGCCAACGCCCGCGGCAAGGACCTGTATGCCTTCTGGGGCACACGCATCAGCGAATGGCTGAACCAGGCCCTGGCCGAACAAGGCGATGACGTGCTGCTGAACCTGGCCAGTAACGAATACTTCAGTGCCGTGAAACGCAGCGCGCTGAAGGCCCGAGTGATCAATGTCGACTTCAAGGACCTGAAGAACGGCCAGTACAAGATCATCAGTTTTTACGCCAAGAAAGCCCGCGGCATGATGAGCCGCTTCGTCATCCAGCAGCGCATCAGAGACCCGGAGCAGCTCAAGCAGTTCGATGTGCAGGGGTACTACTACAGTGCCGAGCAGTCCAAGGCTGATCATCTGGTGTTTTTGCGGGATCATCCGGGCGAGTGATCCTGTAAAACGTCCTTTTGCCACTAATGGCGCCCCCACAGGTACTGCACTGAGCCACAAACCCGCGCAATACCTGTGGGAGCGGCCATGCCCGCGAAGAGGCCGGCAGCCGTGACATCCCCTTCCTGCTCTGCAACAGAGCTAGATTCAAATCGCCACCATGTCACGATTACGGCGCCAAAAAACCATCGCACCTACCTTTATCGCCAAACGCCATAAGACCGCTCATACCTTTTTTGACGTTTTTTGAAAAATATTTTTCGATGCTGGCATAAAAATATCTCGTAACAGTTTCACCCTTGATACACGGGGGTGAAACACCCGAGTGCCATCAAATTGAAACTGCCCACAACTGAATAAATATTTAGAAAACTTTCATCCCGGCCAAACCCACTCAGGAACTTCTACTGCGGCAAATCGCTCATAGTGCCGTAACGAATTTCCTGCCCACGGGCTGTGAGAGATGACTTACAGATGACAAGGGGCAGGTATCTACGACCGCCTTGATAACTTCGACAGGTATGGCGGGAACCCCCGAAAACCCTGTCCACGCAGGAGAGACGCGCCCTTACAAATCGTCCTAGTGGTTGATTTCAAAGGATTTTTCCACTTGAAAAAACAAGCACAGCAGCGCGCCAAGTAGCGCATTGCAATAAAGACGGCTGCATTTCAAGGCACGTTTTTTAATAGATGGCTTTTTACTGCCAACTTTGAGCGCATAACTTTCTGCGCTCCACATTTATTTGGCCTGCGCTCGGCGAAGTGTGCATTCGTCACGGATCCGTGCGCCCAAAAACTGTTGTTAATCAACCCAGCTCGGCTCTCTGTGGAGGCGCCGGCGTGATAAACACATGAGGTGATAGCGATGCGTATCAGCATCTTTGGTTTGGGTTATGTAGGTGCAGTCTGTGCAGGCTGCCTGACGGCGCGTGGCCATGAAGTGATCGGTGTGGACGTGTCCAGCACCAAGATCGACCTGATCAACCAGGGCAAGTCGCCCATCGTCGAACCTGGCCTGGAAGCACTGCTGCAACAGGGCATCGCCAATGGCCGCCTGCGCGGCACTACCGACTTCGCCGAAGCCATCCGCGCCAGCGACGTTTCGATGATCTGCGTGGGTACGCCCAGCAAGAAGAACGGCGACCTGGGCCTGGAGTACATCGAATCGGTGTGCCGTGAAATCGGTTACGTACTGCGTGACACCACCCGCCGCCACACCATCGTGGTGCGCAGCACCGTGCTGCCAGGCACCGTCAAGAACGTGGTCATCCCCATCCTCGAAGACTGCTCGGGCAAAAAGGCCGGTGTCGACTTCGGTGTTGCGGTCAACCCGGAATTCCTGCGTGAAAGCACTGCGATCAAGGACTACGACCAGCCACCAATGACCGTCATTGGCGAACTGGACACTGCCAGCGGCGACATCCTGCAAGCCCTGTACGAAGAACTCGACGCACCGGTGATCCGCAAGCCGATCGAAGTGGCCGAGATGATCAAGTACACCTGCAACGTGTGGCACGCCACCAAGGTTACCTTCGCCAACGAAATCGGCAACATCGCCAAGGCAGTAGGCGTTGATGGCCGTGAAGTGATGGACGTGGTATGCCAGGACACCGTGCTGAACCTGTCCCAGTACTACATGCGCCCCGGCTTCGCCTTCGGCGGTTCGTGCCTGCCCAAGGACGTGCGCGCCCTCACCTACCGTGCCGCCAGCCTCGACGTGCGTGCACCACTGCTCGACTCGCTGATGCGCAGCAACGAATCGCAGGTGCAGAACGCCTTCGAGCTGATCGAAGCCCACGACAAGCGCAAGGTCGCCCTGCTGGGCCTGAGCTTCAAGGCCGGCACCGACGACCTGCGCGAAAGCCCGCTGGTAGAGCTGGCCGAGCGCCTGATCGGCAAGGGCTACCAGTTGGACATCTACGACGAGAACGTTCAGTACGCCCGTGTACACGGTGCCAACAAGGACTACATCGAGTCGAAGATCCCGCACGTGTCGTCGTTGCTCAACGCCGACTTCCAGCAGGTGATCGACAACGCCGACATCATCGTGCTCGGCAACCGTGACGAGCAGTTCCGTGCGCTGGCCCAACAAGCGCCAGCCGGCAAGCAGGTGATCGACCTGGTCGGGTTCATGAGCAAACCGACCTGCACCACCAGCCGCACTGAAGGCATCTGCTGGTAAGTGCCTGGCCGGGCAGCGCAAGCCTTCCCCACTTGCGCTGCCCACCCTTTCCCGAATTCTCGACGGATGCTGAACATGCAAAGGCTCCAGACCGTGCTGTTGCAGTGCGCCGGGTGGCTGCTCTACATGAGCCTGCTCATGCTGATCGCCCTGGCCCTGCCAGCCGATATCTTCGACTCGCAATCGAAGCACTTCATCTTCCTGGTCGGCGCAGTCGGCATCTGGCGCTATTCCATGGGCGCCACCCACTTCATCCGCGGCATGATCTTCCTGTACATCGTCTACCCGTACCTGCGCCGCAAAGTGCAGAAGATGGGCGATGCCACCGCCCCGTCGCATGTGTACCTGATGGTGACCAGTTTCCGCATCGAAGCGCTGACCACCGCCCAGGTGTACAGCCGGTGATCCGCGAGGCGATCAACTGCGGCTTCCCCACCACCGTGGTCTGCTCACTGGTGGAAATGTCCGATGAACTGCTGGTGAAGAGCCTGTGGGCCAAGTACAACCCGCCGGCCCATGTGAAGCTGGACATCGTACGCATTGCCGGTACCGGCAAACGCGATGGCCTGGCCTACGGTTTCCGCGCCATCTCGCGCATGCTGCCGGACGAAAACGCCGTGGTTGCAGTGATCGACGGTGACACCGTGCTGGCTGATGGCGTGGTTCGCAAGACCGTGCCGTGGTTCAAGCTGTTCCCCAACGTGGGCGGCCTGACCACCAACGAGTTCTGCGAAGTGCGTGGCGGCTACATCATGAGCGAATGGCACAAGCTGCGCTTCGCCCAGCGCCACATCAACATGTGCTCGATGGCCCTGTCCAAGCGCGTGCTGACCATGACCGGGCGCATGTCGATGTTCCGCGCAAGCGTGGTGACCAACCCCGAGTTCATCGCCGACGTTGAAAGCGACTCGCTGATGCACTGGCGCCTGGGCCGCTTCAAGTTCCTTACCGGTGACGACAAGTCCAGCTGGTTCAGCCTGATGCGCCTGGGCTACGACACGTTCTACGTGCCGGACGCTGCCATCAACACGGTCGAGCACCCGCCAGAAAAGAGCTTCTTCAAGGCCAGCCGCAAACTGATGTACCGCTGGTACGGCAACAACCTGCGGCAAAACTCCCGTGCGCTGGGCCTGGGCCTGGGCCGTCTGGGGCTGTTCACCAGCATCGTGCTGTTCGACCAGCGTGTGTCGATGTGGACCAGCCTGCTGGGGCTGACAGTGGCGGTGATTGCCAGCCTCAAGTTCGGCATGGCCTTCCTGCTGGTGTACCTGCTGTGGATCGGCATCACCCGCCTGATCCTCACCATCATGCTGCTGTGCTCCGGCCACAACGTGGGCCCCGCCTACCCGTTGATTCTTTATTACAACCAGATCATCGGCGCGCTGATGAAGATCTACGTGTTCTTCCGCCTCGACAAGCAGTCGTGGACGCGTCAGCCCACTGCCCTCAAGCGTGACCTCGCCAGCTTTCAACAATGGTTCAACACCTGGTCCTCGCGGACCATGACCTTCTCGGCTGCCAGCATCTTCGTTGCTGTGCTGTTCATGGTCGTGTGAGCCCAACCCGGATCGGATCTAACAGGAACAAACCACCATGAATACCGCCGTGAACGTCAATGTTGTGCATGAGTCCGAAGCCCAGCGTCAACACGCCCGGGTGCGCATTCCCGCCAAGCTGCGTTTCCTGGACGCCCAGCGCCAAACCCACGAAGTGAAGGTCGACGACCTTTCCGCCGGTGGCCTGAGCTTCCACACCAAGCAGCAACTGTCGGTAGGCGATGTGCTGCGCGGGCGCCTGCAGTTCGTGGTCGATAACCTGGGCCTGTCGATCGACATCGAGTTCCAGGTGCGCTCGTACAACCCGAGCAGCGGCCGTACCGGTGCGCAGTTCCAGAACCTTGAACCACGCGATATCGCCACGCTGCGGCACATCATCACCAGCCACCTGTCGGGTGAGCCTGATCAGCATCGGCGATGTGCTCAGCACCTTGCAGCGCGACAACTTCACCAAGGCACGCAAGCAGAAGGACGGTGGCTCGGGCCTGAGCGCCTTCGGCCGGCTCAAGGCCGTCACCGTCACCCTCGGCGTATTCGTGGTCGGCGTTGCCGCATTCGGCTTCGTCGCCAAATCGCTGTACGGCATGTACTTCGTCAGCCATGCCGAAGCCGGTGTGGTCGCGGTACCCACCACCACGGTCACCATGCCGCGCGACGGCACCGTAAGCAGCCTGGTCGAAAGTGGCGGGCAGATCACCAAGGGCGCTCCACTGGCCAGCTTTACCACCAGCATGCTGGACATGCTCAAGGGCAACCTGGACAACGCGCAGCTGGAGCCGGCGAAGATCGAGGAACTGTTCGGCAAGCAGCTGTCCGGCACCCTCACCAGCCCCTGTGATTGCGTGGTATCCCGCCAGTTGGTGGACGATGGCCAGTACGCAGCCAAAGGCCAGGCCATCTTCCAGCTGGTCCCGCGCACCACCACGCCGATGGTTGAGGCCCGCTTCAGCTACCGCCAGTTCGACGAGGTCAAGCCAGGCACCCAGGTCAACTTCCAGATTGCCGGCGAAGACGAAGTGCGCACCGGCCAGATCGTCAGCAGCGCCAGCCTCAACAGCGAAGACCTGGCCTCCGACATTCGCGTGCAGATCAAGCCTGACAGCGCCCTGCCCGCCGAACTGGCCGGCCGCCCGGCAGCGGTCAACAGCGACCGTGGCCCGTCGCTGAACTGGCTGATCGACAAAGCCGTGGCCCGTGGGCTGTAAGAGGACAAGCCGATGACTAGCAGACACCTCGATACCTGTGGGAGCTGGCTTGCCGGCGATCGAGTGCGCAGCACTCGCCCAGCAGATATATCGCCTGCACTGGCCTCTCGCCGGCAAGCCAGCTCCCACAGGGTCCGCGTGAACCTTGGTCTTTGTGCCCTGGCTGCCGCCATCACTCTGGCCGGCTGTGCAGGCCTGCCCGACCAGCGCCTGGCCAACGAAGCCATGAAGCGTGGTGATACGGCATTGGCCGAGCGCAATTACAAGGCCCTGGCCGACCTGGGCTACAGCGAAGCGCAGGTGGGCCTGGCGGACATCAAGGTGGCCACCCGCGACCCATCGCAAATCAAGGAAGCCGAGGCCACCTACCGCGCCGCGGCCGCCACCTCGCCCCGTGCCCAGGCGCGCCTTGGCCGTCTGCTGGTGGCCAAACCCGACAGCACCCAGGCCGAACGCGAGGAAGCCGAAACCCTGCTCAAGCAGGCCGCGAAACAGGGCGAAAGCAACACCCTGATTCCGCTGGCAATGCTGTACCTCAGCTACCCGCAGAGCTTCCCCAAGGTCAACGCGCAGCAGCAGATTGACCAGTGGCGCGCCGCCGGCAACCACGAAGCGGGCCTGGCCCAAGTGCTGCTGTACCGCACCCAGGGCACCTACGACCAGCACCTGGGCGACGTGGAAAAAATCTGCAAGACCGCGCTGAACACCACCGATATTTGCTACGTCGAGCTGGCCACCGTGTACCAGAAGCGTGGCCAGGCCGACCAGCAAGCCGCCCTGCTCGGCCAGCTGAAGTCCGCCTACACCCGCGGCGCCGTACCGGCCACCCGGGTCGACAGCGTGGCACGGGTACTGGCCGACCGCAGCCTGGGCCAGACCGACGAGAAAACCGCCAAAGACCTGCTTGAGCAGGTGGCCCCGGCCAACCCGGCATCCTGGGTCAGCCTGGCGCAACTGCTGTACGACTTCCCCGAACTGGGCGACACCGACCAGTTGCTGGCCTACATCGACAAGGGCCGTGAGGCCGAGCAGCCACGCGCCGAACTGTTGCTGGGCCGCCTGTACTACGAAGGCAAAACCCTGCCAGCCGACGCCAAAAAAGCCGAGCAGCACCTGCAGGCCGCCGCCGACGCCGGTGAAATCAGCGCCCATTACTACCTGGGCCAGCTGTACCGTCGCGGCTACCTGGGCAATGTCGAGCCGCAAAAGGCCGTCGACAACCTGCTGGCCGCCGCCCGTGGCGGGCAGAACAGCGCCGACTACGCCTTGGCCCAACTATTCAGTGAAGGCCACGGTATCCGCCCGCAACCGGGCAACGCCTGGGTGTTCGCCCAGCTGTCGCAAGTCAACCCGACGCCGCAATCAGCAGAACTGCTGCAGCAGCTCGATCAGCAACTCACGCCCGACCAGCGTAGCCAGGCCCAGCAGCTGCTGGCGCAAGAGAAGCAGGCACGCGGCAGCATGGCGCAGGGGGCCAACAGCACCCTGGCCATCGAAGCCCTGCAAGACGACGAAAAAGAAGTAGACGGTGAGGACTCGCTATGACGCTCAATCCCTTCGTGAAAGCCGGCATCGGCCTGAGCTTCGCCCTGCTGTGGTCCTGCCCGACCCTGGCGGAAATGACCGCCGAGAAAAACTTCGGCCTGGACGTGAAAATCACCGGCCAGTCAGAAGACGACCGTGACCTGGGCACCCGCCCTGGCGGCGACGTCAACGGCCTGGGCCTGGACCTGCGCCCATGGGTGTACGGCGAGCGCGGCAACTGGAGCGCCTATGCCATGGGCCAGGCGGTGGCAGCCACCGACACCATCGAAACCGACACCCTTCGCCAGAACGACGACGGCACCACCACCGACACCGGCGACGACAGCCGTCAGCCAGACAAAAGCTACCTGGCCATGCGCGAGTTCTGGGTGGGCTACAGCGGCCTCACCGCCTACCCGGGCGAGCAACTTCGCCTGGGTCGCCAGCGCCTGCGCAGCGACGATGGCATGTGGCGCGACACCAACATCGAAGCACTGAACTGGACCTTCGACACCACCCTGCTCAAGGCCGACCTGGGCGTGGCCCAGCGCTTCAGCGAATACCGCACCGACCTCACCGAGCTGGCCCCGGAAGACAAGGACCGCACGCACCTCTACGGCAACGTCGCCACACAATGGACCCCAGGCCATTGGGTAGGCGTACGCGCCCACCACACCCATGACAGCGGCAGCCTGAAGAACCCGGGCGAAACCGTCGATGCGCTGGACAAGACCCGCACCGGCGACCTGACCTGGCTGGGCCTTGAAGCCAACAGCGACGCCTACAACTGGCGCAACGACCACACCGTCAACTACTGGGGCAGCGTCACCTGGCTGACCGGTGACCGCGACACCCTCAGCAGCCAGGCCGTAGGCGACGAACAGGTTGCCACTGGCAAGCAGAGCGGCGACGTCAATGCCTGGGCCACCGACCTCGGCATCCGCCTGCGCCTGGACCCGCAATGGCAGGTCGGTGCGGCCTACGCCCGTGGCAGCGGCGGCGGTGGCGACGACGGCTCGAACAACTTCGAGCAGACCGGCCTTGAGAGCAACCGCTCCAACTTCACCGGCACCCGTTCACGCGTGCACCGCTTCGGCGAAGCCTTCCGTGGCGAGCTGGGCAACTTGCAGGCAGCCACCCTGTTCGCCTCCTGGCAGCTGCGCGACGACTACGACGCCAGCCTGATCTACCACAAGTTCTGGCGTGTCGACGGCAACCAGAACATCGGCTCCAGCGGCATCAACGCCGCCGTCGACGACAACGGCGTCAACCGCCAGCTGGTCGACGGCGAAAAAGACCTTGGCCAGGAAATGGACGTGGTCGTGACCAAGTACTTCAAGCAAGGCCTGCTGCCGGCTTCGATGAGCCAGGCCATCGACGAGCCGTCTGCCCTGGTGCGCCTGCGTGCCGGTGTGTTCAAGCCGGGCGACGCCTACGGCAAGGAAGCGGACTCGTACATGCACCGTGCCTTCGTCGATGTGATCTGGCGCTTCTGAGGCCGGTAGGGGACTGACCGTTATGAACCTTCACCCGCACTTACGTCACAGCCTGTTGGCCAGCGCCTTGCTGCTGGCCAGCGGCCTGGCCACTGCCGCAGAACCCCAGGTAATCGCCAAGGAGTTGCAGCAGGCCAAGACCTACACGGTGGCCAGCGCACCGATCGAGCCACTGCAGATGGACCCGCCAAAGCTGCCCGACCTGACCGGCTTCACCGCCGAAGCGGTGCAGAAGAAGATCGATCGCCGCCACAAAGGCAAGGTCAGCCTGCGCCGCATGTTCCAGGAGGACACCCTCAAGGAGTTCGTTGGTGGCGACAACAAGGCAGCCGAGTGGGTGCAGCGCCAGCACGGCATCCCGCAGGCGATCTTCGTCGATGACGGCCATGTCGACCTGGTCGAGCCTGAGCAAGAAGGTACCCAGGCAGTACCTCAGCGAAGTCGAGCCCGGGGTTTACCTGGCACGCCTGCCAATCGTGGTCGGGCAGAAGGGCATCCTCGAGATCGACGGCAAGGTCAAGCAGCTGCGCCTGTCCCAGGAGGGCGGTTCGTTCCTGGTCAACGACGGCAAGCTGTTCGTCACCGACACCCAGGTGACCGGCTGGCGGGAAAAGGACAACGGCCCGGCAACCTTCCGCTCGCCCAAGGAATTCCGCCCGTTCCTGTTGTCGTGGGGCGGTACCGAGACCTACATCGTCAACACCAAAATGGCCAGCTTCGGCTATGCCAAGTCCAAGTCGTATGGCGTGAGCATCTCGCAGTACACGCCGAACATGGCCAAGCGCATGGGCCGCCCGGAACCTACCGGCTGGATCATCGGCTCGGAATTCAGCGACATGTGGTACGGCTTTTACTGCTACGAGACCCAGGACTTCGTGGTCAAGGACAGTACCTACCGCGACAACATCGTCTATGGCATCGACCCGCACGACCGTTCGCACCGCCTGATCATCGCCGGCAACACCGTGTATGGCACCAAGAAGAAGCACGGCATCATCGTTTCACGTGAGGTGAATGACAGCTGGATCATCAACAACAAAAGCTACGACAACAAGCTTTCGGGCGTGGTGATCGACCGTAACAGCGTCAACAACCTGGTGGCCTACAACGAGATCTATCGCAACCACACCGACGGCATCACCCTGTACGAAAGCGGCGACAACCTGATCTGGGGCAACAAGCTGATCAACAACCGCCGCCACGGCATCCGTGTGCGTAACAGCGTGAACATTCGCCTGTACGAAAACATCGCCATGGCCAACGGCCTGGTGGGTGTTTACGGCCACATCAAGGACCTGTCCGACACCGACCGCGACATCGCCCTCGACCCGTTCGATACCAAGGTCTCGCTGATCGTGGTGGGTGGCGAGCTGGCGGCCAATGGCTCCGGCCCGCTGTCGATCGACTCGCCGCTGTCGGTCGAATTGTACAAGGTGTCCATGCTTGCCCCACGCAAGGCCAGTGGCATCAGCCTCAATGGCGTGCTGGGCGAGCGCCAGGACGAAATCCTCGACCTGCTGGTACGCCAGCAGAAGGCTGTGCTGATCGACCCGGTCGAACGCCAGACCGAAATGATCGATTAAGGAAGCCCAGACCATGACCCCACACCTGATGAAACTGCTGGGCCTGTCCGCCGCCCTTCTGGCAATCAGCCAAGGCGTGCGCGCCGACGACGTGAAGGCCCCCACCTTCAGCGCCGAGCCGTGCTGCCAGCTGTGCCCCGAAGCGCACGACGCCAGCCGCTACACCACCCGCTACCAGCAGAACTTCACCACGCTGGTGCAAGCCAAGGGCGACTGGCTGTTCCGTACCCGCGAAGACCTGCGCACCGAGTTCAACACCACCCCGGCCGGCTACAAGCGCCTGCAGCAAGTGCACGACGCGTTCAAGAAGCGTGGCGTGGAACTGGTGGTGGTCTACCAGCCCACCCGTGGCCTGGTGAACCGCAACATGCTCAACCCGGCCGAGAAAGCCGCCTTCGACTACCAGAAGGCCCTGGGCAACTACCAGGCCATGCTCAAGCGCTTCGCCAGCATGGGCTACAACGTGCCCGACCTGTCGCCGCTGACCAACGAGCAACTGGCCGCCGCCGACCAGGGCAAGGACTTCTACTTCCGTGGCGACCAGCACTGGACGCCGTATGGCGCCGAACGCGCAGCAAAAATCGTGGCCGACACCGTGCACAAGATGCCGGCCTTCGAAGGCATCCCGCGCAAGGAATTCGAGACGAAGAAATCCGGGCGCATGGGCAAGACCGGCACCCTGCATAACGTTGCCGGCCAACTGTGCGGCACCAGCTACGCCGTGCAGTACATGGACCAGTTCGCCACCGAACCGAAAGGTTCCAGCGGCGGCGACGACCTGTTCGGTGACGGCGGCAACGCACAGATCACCCTGGTCGGCACCAGCCACAGTGGCAAAAACTACAACTTCTCGGGCTTCCTCGAGCAATACATCGGCGCCGACGTGCTCAACGTCGCCTTCCCTGGCGGCGGCCTGGAAGGCTCGATGATCCAGTACCTGGGCAGCGAGGAATTCCAGAAGAACCCGCCAAAGATCCTGGTGTGGGAATTCTCCCCGCTGTACCGCCTGGACCAGGAAACCATCTGGCGGCAAATCCTTGGCCTGCTGGATGACGGCTGCGACGACCGCCCGGCCCTGATGAGCGCCAGCACCACCCTCAAGCCCGGCAAGAACGAACTGATGGTCAACGGCAAGGGCGGCGTGATCAAAGACCTGATCAACCGCAACCTGCAGATGGACGTGAAGTTCGAAGACCCGTCGGTGAAGGTGTTGCAAGCCACCTTGTGGTACCTAAACGGCCGCCACGAAGACATCAAGCTGGAAAAACCGGAAACCTCCGACACCGACGGCCGCTTTGTCTTCCAGATGCGCGAAGACGAGGACTGGGCCAGCCAGAGCCTGCTGGCGTTTGAGGTACAGGGGCCGGAAAACGGCACCCAGAAGGTCGAGGCCAAGCTCTGCAAACGCAACAACTTCGCTGTGCCTGCGCAAACCGCGCAGGCCGGCCAGTGAGGCGACCCATGACCCATCTGAAGCATATCTTTCGCCCCGCCCTGCTTGCTTTGGCCCTGTTTGGCAGTGCCGCGCACGCCGCGCTGGTACCGCCCCAGGGTTACTACGAGGGGATCGAAAAGCTCAAGACCGGCGACGGTAACTTCCGCTGTGAAGCCGCGCCCAAGCCATACACCGGCGCACTGCAGTTCCGCAGCAAGTACGAAGGCTCGGACAAGGCACGGGCAACGCTCAACGCGGCCTCGGAAAAGGCCTTCCGCAAGTCGACCGAAGACATCACCACCCTTGAGAAAGGCGTGAGCAAGATGGTTGGCCAGTACATGCGCGACGGCCGCCCGGCGCAGCTCGACTGCACCCTGGCGTGGCTGGGCACTTGGGCGCGCGCCGATGCGTTGCTGTCCACCGACTACAACCACACCGGCAAGTCGATGCGCAAATGGGCGCTGGGCAGCATGAGCGGTTCGTGGCTGCGCCTGAAGTTCTCCAACTCGCAGCCGCTGGCCGCGCACCGGGCCGAGGCCGAGCTGATCGAAAAATGGTTCGCCCGCCTGGCCGAACAGACCGTGCGCGACTGGAGCGACCTGCCGCTGGAGAAAATCAACAACCACAGCTACTGGGCGGCCTGGTCGGTCATGGCTACCGCTGTCGCCACCGACCGGCGCGACCTGTTCGACTGGGCCGTGAAGGAATACAAGGTGGGCGCCAACCAGATCGATGATCAGGGCTTCTTGCCCAACGAAATCAAGCGCAAGCAGCGCGCGCTGGCCTACCACAACTACGCCCTGCCGCCGCTGGCGATGATTGCCAGCTTCGCCCAGGCCAACAACGTCGACCTGCGCAGCGAGAACAACTTCGCCCTGCAGCGCCTGGGCGAAGGGGTACTGGCCGGCGCCCGCGACCCCAGCCACTTCAAGGCGCGCGCGGGTGAGAAACAGGACATGACCGACCTCAAGGTCGACGGCAAGTACGCCTGGCTCGAACCCTGGTGCGCGCTTTATCACTGCGTCGGCGACACGCTCGATCGCAAGCAGCACATGCAGCCGTTCAACAGCTTCCGGCTGGGCGGCGACCTGACCCGGGTCTACGACCCGAACGCAGAGAGCAAGAAATAGGTGTCGCCTGGATTAGGGCCGCTTTGCGGCCCATCGCGACACCAGGCCGCTCCCACAAGGGAAACGCGGTACCTGTGGGAGCGGCCTGGTGTCGCGAAACGAGGGCGAAGCCCTCGCCAATAGGAATGAAGTGACAACGGTTTCCTCCAGCTTTTCGCTGGGGGGTTTGGGGGGCGTTTTGCCCTGGATGCTGTGAACAAATTAGGAGAACCGGGATGGTCTTCTCGTCCAACGTGTTCCTGTTCCTGTTCTTGCCGATCTTCCTCGGCCTGTATTACTTGAGCGGGCAACGCTATCGCAACCTGCTGCTGCTGGTCGCCAGCTACATCTTCTATGCCTGGTGGCGGGTGGACTTCCTGGCCCTGTTTGCCGGGGTCACCCTGTGGAACTACTGGATCGGCCTGAAAGTGGGTGCCGCCGGCGTACGCACCAAACCCGCCCAGCGCTGGCTGCTGCTCGGCGTGGGCGTCGACCTGGCCATCCTCGGCTACTTCAAGTACGCCAACTTCGGCGTCGACAGCCTGAACGCGATCGTCGCCTCGTTTGGCCTGGAGCCGTTCATCCTCACCCACGTGCTGCTGCCGATCGGTATCTCGTTCTACATCTTCGAGTCGATCAGCTACATCATCGACGTGTACCGCGGCGACACCCCGGCTACCCGCAACCTGATCGACTTCGCAGCGTTCGTGGCGATCTTCCCGCACCTGATCGCCGGCCCCGTGCTGCGCTTCAAGGACCTGGTCGACCAGTTCAACAACCGCACGCACACGCTGGACAAGTTCTCCGAAGGCTGCACCCGCTTCATGCAGGGCTTCATCAAGAAAGTGTTCATCGCCGATACCCTGGCGGTGGTCGCCGACCACTGCTTCGCCCTGCAAAACCCGACCACGGGTGATGCCTGGCTGGGCGCGCTGGCCTACACCGCGCAGCTGTACTTCGACTTCAGCGGCTACAGCGACATGGCCATCGGCCTGGGCCTGATGATGGGCTTCCGCTTCATGGAGAACTTCAAGCAGCCGTACATCAGCCAGTCGATCACCGAGTTCTGGCGCCGCTGGCACATCAGCTTGTCGACCTGGCTGCGCGACTACCTGTACATCACCCTGGGCGGTAACCGCAAAGGCACCTTCAACACCTACCGCAACCTGTTCCTGACCATGCTGCTGGGCGGCCTGTGGCACGGTGCCAACTTCACCTACATCATCTGGGGCGCCTGGCACGGCATGTGGCTGGCCATCGAGCGCGCGCTGAGCATCGACACCAACCCGCAGCGCTTCAACCCGGTGAAGTGGGCCTTCACCTTCCTGCTGGTGGTGGTCGGCTGGGTGATCTTCCGCGCCGAGAACCTGCACGTGGCCGGCCGCATGTATGGCGCCATGTTCAGCTTTGGTGAATGGCAACTGTCGGAGCTCAACCGCGCCAACCTCACCGGCCTGCAAGTGGCAACCCTGATCATTGCCTACATCACCTTGGCGTACTTCGGCCTGCGCGACTTCTACCGCAATGCCAAGCCGACGCCCAAGGCGACCCCGGTGCAGGTCAACGCTGACGGCTCGATCGGCCTGGACTGGACCCGGGTGATGACCCGCGCGCTGGTGCTGCTGCTGTTCGTGGCCTCGATCCTCAAGCTTTCGGCGCAGAGCTACTCGCCGTTCCTGTACTTCCAGTTCTGAGGCCGATGACATGAACCGCACTTTACGCATCACCTATTCACTGTCTTTCCTCGGCCTGCTGGTGGGCATGGGCGTGTGGTCCACCGGTGGCCTGCAAAGCTTCCAGCGCACCGAGCAGATGACCCTGCTCAACGGCAAGCTGGCCAAGGCCGCCGAGACCCACTACGACGCCGAGTTCCCGATCAAGCGCCTGGGCACCAACCTGTGGGCAGCCATGGACTTCAAGCTGTTCAACGAAGGCCGCCCCGGTGTGGTGCTGGGCCGTGACCAGTGGTTGTTCAGCGACGAAGAGTTCAAGCCCACTGCTGGCGCCGAGCAGCTGATGCAGGAAAACCTGGCGCTGATCCGTGGCGTACGCGACACCTTGCAGCAGCACGGTAGCCAGTTGGTGCTGGCGATCATCCCGGCCAAGGCACGCCTCTATTCGGAATACCTGGGCAAGGAGCAGCCGGCCAGCCTGCACGACGACCTGTACAACCAGTTCCATGCCCAGGTGCGCCAGGCCAACGTGTTTGCCCCGGACCTGCAAGCGGCCATGGAACAAGCCAAGGCCCGTGGCCAGGTGTTCCTGCGCACCGACACCCACTGGACACCGATGGGCGCCGAAGTCGCCGCCCAGGCGCTGGCCGAGGCCGTAAGCCGGCAGAACCTGCTTAACGGTGACCCGCAAACCTTCGTCACCGAAGCTGGCAGCACCGCGCCCTACAAAGGCGACCTGACCAACTTCCTGCCACTGGACCCGCTGTTCAGCAACCTGCTGCCGGCCCCGGACAACCTGCAACAACGCAGCACCCGCCCGGCGCAAGCCGAGGGTGAAGGCGACGACGCGCTGTTTGCCGACACCGAGATCCCGGTCGCGCTGGTAGGTACCAGCTACAGCGCCAACCCGCACTGGAACTTCCTCGGCGCGCTGCAGCAAGCCCTGCGCAGCGACGTCGCCAACTACGCCGAAGACGGCCATGGCCCGCTGTTGCCGATGCTCAAGTACCTGCAAAGCGATGCCTTCAAGAACGCCGCACCGCAAGTGGTGGTGTGGGAATTCCCCGAACGTTATCTGCCCATGAAAAACGACCTCAGCAGCTTCGATCCGCAGTGGATCGCGCAGCTGAAAAACTCCCGTAAATCCGAAGAAAACCTGGCCTTGTCGTCCACCCGGACGAACCACTGAACGATAGAGAGGAAATGCACATGACTACCAAGACTTCCATTGCCAAAGCCCTCACCCTCGCGGCCGGCCTTTCCCTTGCCTCGATGCAGGCCTTCGCCGGTGCCGACGCCGCACTGTACGGCCCAAGTGCACCGAAAGGCTCGACCTTCGTGCGCCTGTACAACGCCGCCAGCGCACCGGCTGCCGCGTCGGTCGGCAACACCCAGATCAAGCAGGTTGGCGCTCAGGCCAGCAGCGACTTCAGCTTCCTGCCGGGTGGCGACTACACCGCCCAGGTCGGCGGCAAGAGCGTGCCGGTGAAGCTGGCCTCGGACAAGTACTACACCCTGGTCAACAGCGGCAGCGGCAACCCGCAACTGATCGAAGAGCCGCCGTTCAAGAACAAGCAGAAAGCCCTGGTACGCGTGCAGAACCTGAGCGACCAGCAGCTGACCCTGAAAACCGCCGACGGCAAGACCGAAGTGGTCAAGCCGGTGGCCGCCAACGGCCGTGGCGAACGCGAAATCAACCCGGTCAAGGTCAATTTGGCGCTGTACCAAGGTGACAAGAAAGTCGGCGACGTAAAACCCGTCGCCCTGGAGCGCGGCGAAGCCGCCGTGCTGTACGTAACCGGTTCCGGCAACGCCTTGTCGCCGGTGTGGGTAACTCGCCCCGTGGCTAGCAACTGATCCCCCTGCCTTTAACGACTATTGGAGAAACATGATGATCCCGGTAATTCTTTCTGGTGGTAGCGGTTCGCGTCTGTGGCCTCTGTCGCGCAAGCAGTTCCCCAAGCAGTTCCTGGCCCTGACCGGCGAGCACACCCTGTTCCAGCAAACCATCGAGCGCCTGGCGTTCGAAGGCATGGACACACCGATCGTGGTCTGCAACAAGGACCACAAGTTCATCGTCCAGGAACAGCTGGCTGCGCTGAAGCTGGAAACCCAAGGCATCCTGATGGAGCCGTTCGGCCGTAACACCGCGCCCGCCGTGGCCATGGCCGCCATGAAGCTGGTCAACGAAGGCCGCGACGAGCTGATGCTGGTGCTGCCCGCCGACCACGTGATCGACGACCAGAAGGCCCTGCAGCGCGCCCTGGCCCTGGCAACCATCGCGGCCGAGCGTGGCGAAATGGTGCTGTTCGGCGTGCCGGCGACCAAGCCGGAAACCGGCTACGGCTACATCCGCTCCAGCCAGGACGCCCTGCTGCCCGAAGGCGTGGCACGTGTGGCGCAGTTTGTTGAAAAGCCCGATGAAAAACGTGCCGCCGAGTTCGTCCAGGCCGGTGGCTACTTCTGGAACAGCGGCATGTTCCTGTTCCGCGCCAGCCGCTTCCTTGAAGAGCTGAAAAAGCACGACGGCGACATCTACGACACCTGCGTGCTGGCCTTGGAGCGCAGCGAGGAAGAGGGCGATGTGCTGAGCATCGACGAAGCCACCTTCGCCTGCTGCCCGGACAACTCCATCGACTACGCGGTGATGGAAAAGACCCAGCGCGCCTGCGTGGTACCGATGTCGGCCGGCTGGAGCGACGTGGGCTGCTGGTCGTCGCTGTGGGAAGTGCACGAGAAGGACGACAACGGCAACGTCACCAAGGGCGACGTGGTGGTGCAGGACAGCCGCAACTGCATGATCCACGGCAACGGCAAGCTGGTGTCGGTGATCGGCCTGGAGAACATCGTGGTGGTCGAGACCAAGGACGCCATGATGATTGCCCACAAGGACAAGGTCCAGGGCGTGAAGCAGATGGTCAAGACCCTCGACGAGCAGGGCCGTACTGAAACCCAGAACCACCTGGAAGTGTATCGCCCGTGGGGCTCGTACGACTCGGTGGACATGGGCGGCCGCTTCCAGGTCAAGCACATCACCGTCAAGCCGGGTGCCAGCCTGTCGCTGCAGATGCACCACCACCGCGCCGAGCACTGGATTGTGGTGTCCGGCACGGCCGAGGTCACCTGCGACGAAAACGTGTTCCTGCTGACCGAGAACCAGTCGACCTACATCCCGATCGCCTCGGTGCACCGCCTGCGCAACCCGGGCAAGATCCCGCTGGAGATCATCGAAGTGCAGTCTGGCAGCTACCTGGGCGAGGATGACATCGAGCGCTTCGAGGATGTGTATGGGCGCACTTCCACGCCGGTCGAGCGTGGGGTATCGGTCAAGACCATTGCGCAATAAGTGATATCCCGGGGGCCGCTTCGCGGCCCATCGCGACACAAGGCCGCTCCTACAAGGACCGCATGTTTCTCTGGATACGCGGTCCCTGTGGGAGCGGCCTTGTGTCGCGATTGGAGGGCGCAGCCCTCCCGCTTTTGAGCCCTCTCCCATTTCAGGCTACGATGGTCAGACCCCGCGCAACCAAGGTCTGCAAGCCCCATGATCATCGGTGCCTTCCTCATCCTCACCTGGCTGGTACTGCTGCTGCGCTACCCGGCCAAGGCCTTGCCGATCTCGCTGGCCGCCGTGTGTGGCCTGGGCCTGGTGGCCCTGTTCGTTGCCTGGCAGGAAAACCGCGAAGCCTCGCAACTGGCCCGCCTGGACCTGCGCCTTGTGTATGCCCCCGAACACTGCCCAGCCGACCGTGCGTTGCAGGTACACATGAAAAACGGCAACAAGGCCCCGCTGACCGAACTGCGCTGGCGAGTGGCGGCGTACGCGCCGGGCGACACCGTGAACCTGGCCGAAAGCACCTACAATGCCCCGCGCTATCGAGGGCCGGGCGATTTGCAGCCGGGGGCCGAGTGGAAGGACTGCCTGCCATTGCCACCTCTGCGCTCCGGGTACCGGCCACAGACCCTGGAGTTTCGCGCCGAGCACCTGCAAGGTACATTCGCCAATTGATGCTTTGCCTGCACCGGCCCTATCGCCGGCAAGCCAGCGCCCACAAGTACCCGCAGTTTTACAGGCCTGTGCAGTACCTGTGGGAGCTGGCTTGCCGGCGATAGCGCCAGTGCAGACTACACACCTTCAACCTTCATCAAAGGCCTCCATATGCCCACCGTCCTGATCACCGGTTGTTCCAGCGGCATCGGCCGCGCCCTCGCCGACGCCTTTCGCGATGCGGGTCACCACGTCTGGGCCACTGCTCGCAAGGCAGAGGATGTTGAAGTGCTGCACGCCGCCGGCTTCACCGCCCGGCAACTGGATGTGAACGACAGCGACGCCCTGGTGCGCCTGGCCGAAGAACTCGAAACCCTCGATATCCTGATCAACAACGCCGGCTACGGCGCCATGGGCCCGCTGCTGGACGGCGGCGTGGATGCCCTGCGCCAACAGTTCGAAACCAACGTGTTTGCCGTGGTGGGCGTAACCCGCGCGCTGTTCCCGTTGCTGCGCCGCTCACAAGGAACGGTGGTGAACATTGGCAGCGTTTCCGGCGTACTGGTCACACCGTTCGCTGGCGCCTACTGCGCCTCGAAAGCCGCCGTGCATACGTTGAGCGATGCCTTGCGCCTGGAGTTGGCACCGTTCGGTGTGCAGGTGATGGAAGTGCAGCCGGGGGCGATTGCCACGCAGTTCGCCAACAATGCCCAGCGCCAGGCCGAGCAGGTACTGGCGGCGGACTCGCCATGGTGGCCGTTGCGTGAACATGTGCAGGCGCGGGCGCGGGCTTCGCAGGACAGGCCGACGTCGGCGGCGGTGTTTGCCCAGGGGGTGTTGGCGGCAGTCGGCAAGTCGCCGGTGCCGGCGGTGGTGCGATTGGGCAATGGCAGCACGGCGTTGCCGTTGATGGCCCGGTTGCTGCCACGGCGGTTGCTGGATTGGGCGTTGCGCAAGCGCTTTGGGCTGCTGCGCCCGCTTTGATTTTTCTTTTGCCAGTACCGGCCCTATCGCCGGCAAGCCAGCTCCCACAGGTATTGCGCCGGACCTGAGAACTACGCTGTACCTGTGGGAGCTGGCTTGCCGGCGATAGGGCCGCAAGGCGGCCCCCGCCTTCAGGCTTTTTTTGCCGGCTGCTCGTCAAACGCCTGCCAGCCACCACCCAGGGCCTTGTACAGCCCCACCAACGCCTGCGACACCGCCGCCGGGCTCGTCGATCCACTGCTCTTCGCTGGCCAGCAATGCCCCCTGCACGGTCAGCACATTGAGAAAGTCCACGGCCCCTTCCACATACTGGCGCTGGGCAGTTTCCAAGGCGATGCGGTTCTGCCGCACAGCCTCGGCCAAGTGGTCACGGCGCAACTGGTTGGCATTGTAAAGGCGCAGTACATCGTCAATTTCATGCCAGGCCCCCAGCACTACCTTGCGGTAGTTCAACGCCGCTTCCTGCTGCTGCGCCTCGCGCAGTTCCAGGGTGCCCTTGAGCCGGCCGCCCTCGAAGATCGGCAGCGACAGCTGCGGCCCGAAGGCAAACCGGCGCGAATCCCAGCCACCGAAATCAGACAGCTGCATGGCCTGGAAACCGACACTGCCCGACAGCCGGATGCTCGGGTAGAAATCCGCCTTGGCCACGCCGATGCTGGCGGTGGCGGCATGCAGGCGGGCTTCGGCCTGGCGGATATCAGGGCGGCGCTCGGCCAGTTCGGACGGCACGCCGATGGCAAACTTCTGCTGCGGCGCGGGCAGTTCGCCGCCCTGCAGCAGTTCCGCCTGCAAGCTGCGCGGCGGCTCGGCGGCAAGCAGGCTGAGGGCGTTGATCAGGTCATCTCGCCGGGCTTCCAGGCTTGGCAGTCGCGACTCGATCGAAGCAACCTGGGCGCTGGCCTGGGCCACATCCAGGCGTGTGGCGACGCCTTCGGCCTGGCGATTTTCAGACAGCTTCAGGCTGTGCCGGGCAACCTTCAGGTTGTCCTGCGTTACATCAATCGTGTGCTGCACCGCGCGCAGCTGGATGTAGTTGCCGGCAGTTTCCGACAGCAAGGCCAGCAATACCCCGCGGCGGTCGTTCTCGGCCACCTCGACGGTAGCGTCGGCCGCCTCGACCTGGCGACGCACGCGCCCCCAAAGGTCTAGCTCCCAGCCGGCCACCAGGTCGCCTTGCCAAAGGTTGTACGCCTCTTTGCCCGCCTTGCCAGACGGATCGCTCAGGCCTTCGGCGCTGTTGCGGGCGCGGCTGTAGCCGGCGTTCACATCCACCGACGGCACTTCATCGGCGGCCACGCTGCTGCGCAGGGCGCGGCTTTGCAGCAGCCGGGCGCTGGCCATTTGCAGGTCGAGGTTGCGTTCGGCAACACGCTGGATCAAGGCGCTCAACCGGGCATCATGAAAAGTTTCCCACCAGCGCAGTTCCAGCGGTTCGGCCTGTGGCTGGCTGGCCGCCGCCTCGCCTTGCAGCGGCGTCCACTGTTGCGGTGCCTGGCTGTCAGGGCGCAGGAAGTCCGGACCCATGGTGCAGCCAGCCATCAATACCGCCAGCAGCAACGGGCTCAAGCGTAATGCCGGTTTCATCGTGCGCTCACCTCTTTGCCGTCCAGCTTGTCGCCACGGGTATCGATGGTCGCCTCCACCGACATACCCACCCGCAGGCGGCTGAGCAGTGGCTGGCCATCATCGAACACGATCTTTACCGGGATGCGCTGCACCACCTTGGTGAAGTTGCCAGTGGCGTTGTCCGGTTTGACCGCGGCAAACGTGACGCCGGTGGCCGGGGCGATGCTCTCTACATGGCCTTGTAGCTTCTCGCCGGAGAAGGTGTCGACGCTGATGCTCACTGGCTGGCCAGGCTGCACATGGGTCAGCTGGGTTTCCTGGAAGTTGCCGACCACATAGGCCTGTTGCAACGGCACCACAGAGAGCAGGCGGGCACCCGGGTTGACGTAGGCACCGACGCGCAAGGCGCGCTCACCAACCATGCCGTCGACCGGTGCAGTGATGCGGGTATAGGACAGATCCAGCTGGGCCTTTTCCAGGCCTGCTTCGGCGCGTTTCAGCTGGCCATCGGCGCTGGCCACCTGGGCCGTGAGAATGTCCACCTGCTTGCGCGCCGCCACTAACGCTGCCTGGGCATTTGCCAGGCGGGCGCGTGCCTGGTCTACACCGCTGCGCGCTTGTTGAGCGTTCTGCACGGTACCGGCGCCCTGCTCGGCCAGGCGGCTGTAGCGGTTGACTTCATGATCGGCGAACGCCGCTTCGGCCTGGGCCGCTTTGACAGCGGCTTCGGCCTGGGCAATCAGGGCAGCCTGGCGCTCCAGGGTGGCGCGGGCATCGGCGCTTTGCGCCTGGGCCACCAGCAACTGCGCTTGCGCGGCGTCCAGGGCGGCCTGGTAATCGCGGGGGTCGATGGTCGCCAGCAACTGGCCAGCCGTGACCTGCTGGTTATCCTCCACCAGTACTTCCTTGATAAAGCCGGCCACTTTGGGCGCGACCACGGTGTAGTCGGCGATCACATAGGCGTCATTGGTACTCTGGCGGTGGTCGCTGCCAAACAGCCAGGGGCCGAGGATCCCGGCCAGGACGGCCACGGCCAGCACCGAGCCGATGAACAGGGTTTTGCGGTTGTTGGTCATTTCAGTAGTTCTCGAATTCATCCAGGGTTCAGGCCACCGCACGCGGCGGATAGACCCGGGTAGGCACGAAAGGAATCAGGCAGATCAGGGCCACGGCAATGCAGGCCATGACGAGGTAAAGGTCGGCGGAGGTGAGGACCAACGCCTGGTCATGGATGCGCTTGGCCAGGCCAGCAGCGCGGTCATCGACCAGCGGGGCGTTACCCAGGCTGTCCACCAGGTGGTTGGAATGGAAGTGCCGGCGCAGGGTACCCAAGGCATCCAGCAAGCCACCGGCAATTACTGCGGCCAGGCCTTTCACGGTGTTGAACCAGCTGGAGGCGAACGGGCCTTCCTGTGGGGTCATGCCGTTGGTGGAGAGCATCAGCAGCGGCAGTACCGCCATCGGCTGGCCAAACACTTGCAGCAGGTAAAACGGGTAAAAGTCGCCACGGATCCACTCGCTGGTCATCAGGCTGCTGCCAACACAGGACACCGCCAGCATCGCCAGGCCGGTACCCAGCACCCAGCGGCAGTCCACCGCACGGATGTTGCACAGCGCCGCCGTCAGCGGCAGGGCGATCAGCTGCGGCATGGCCACCAGCATCATCAGCGGGCTGGTTTGCGCCGGGCGGTAGCCCTGGATCTGCGCCAGGTAGGCCGAGGGGATGCTGCCCACACCCGACAGCACGATCAGCACACCGGCCAGGGTCACCAGCGCAAAACTCAGGTTGCGCCGCTGCAGCATGCGCAACTGGAAGAACGGCAGCGGTTCGGACCACTCGTTGTACATGAACAGCACCAGCAACAGCAGACCACCGCCCAGCAGCCAGCAGATCAGCGGCGAATCGAACCAGCCCCAGCGGTCGCCCAGCGACAGCCCCAGCACGATACAACTGATGGCCGGCAGGCCGAGCAGCACGCCGCGCCAGTCGAACTGCTTGAAGCGCTCCAGGCGCAGCGGGTCCTGCGGCAGGCCCCAGCCTACGCAGAACATGGCCAACGCCGACGGCAGGATGATCTGCCAGAACGCCCACTGCCAGCCGACGTACTCGGTCCACAGCCCCGCCAGGGGCGTGCCAAGGTTGGGGCCGAAGGTGGCGGTCAGGGCATAACAGGCCAGGCCATATACCTTGATACCCGGTGGCAGGAAGCGCAGGGCCACGCTCATCAGCATCGGTGGCAAGGCACCCGAGGCAAAGCCCTGCAGCACGCGCAGCAGCATCAGGCTGTGCAGGTTGGGGGCGAACGGTTGCAGCAGGCCGAGCACGGCGAACAACGCGATGGCGCTCATGGTGAAGCGCCGCAGCGAAAAGGTGGTGGCCAGCCACGGCGCAAAAGCCATGGCCGAGACCGAGGCGGCGCTGTACACCGCCAGCAGCCAGGCACCTTCGTCGGCACCGATGCCCATGGCACCGCGGATATCGGCGAGGGAAATCTTGGTGACCGACTCGTTGAGGCCTGCACACAGCACGGCCAGCAACACACCGAACAGCCCGACCACCACCTGCAGGCCAAACGCCGTCTGCGCAGGCGCGGCCGGCGCGGGGGCGGCGGCCAGCGCCGCAGAGGGCGCGGTCAGGGAACTCATGGGAATACATCTCCAGCAACAATTTCAGGGCTGGGACAAGTTTAAGAAGGTCGAATGCTGACGAAAACTGACTTGTTGGTAGTTCTATATTGCGTCAGACGCAATCGATAGCAATCACGGATCAATGCGGCCACACGCTTTCAGCGTCTGGCGCAACCAACGGTGCGCGGGGTCGTTGTCGAAACGCGGGTGCCACGCCTGCATCACATTGACCTTCTCCAGCGGTACCGGGATCTCGAACGAGCGCAATGGCAGCTTCAGCCGCTGCACACTGTTGAGGATATTGGCGGGTATCGGCAGGATCAGGTCCGAGTCCGGTAGCGAGAACATCGCCGAGTGGAAGCTGGTGGTGATCAGGGCCACGCGCCGCTCCACCTTGTGGTTGGCCAACGCCACATCGATCGGCCCATTGGCGCGGCCGCGTCGCGATACGCTGATTTGCGGGTAGGCGGCAAAACGCTCAGGGGTGATCGGGGCGTCGAAGATCGGGTGCCCCACACGTGCCAGGCCCACGAAGTAGGTGTTGAACAGGCTCTGCACCTTGATTTCCGGGCCCAGCTCAACCGCCGAGCTTCGATGATCAGGTCGATATGCCCGTTACGCAGCACCGCATCATCGTCACCACTGCCCTCCGGGACAAATCGCAACACCGTCCGCGGCGCCTGGGCCAGCATCATGCGCAGCAACTGGGCGCCGTACAGGGCAATGAACAGATCATTGGTGCGGATGTTGAAGGCACGGTCCAGGTTGACCAGGTCGACATCGTCGCGGCTGCGGAATACCTGCCCGGCCTGCTCTACCAGCCCATGCACCTGTTCGCGCAAGGCCAACGCACGCGGCGTCGGCACCAGGCCACGGCCGGCGCGTACCAGGATCGGGTCGCCCAAGGCATCACGGATACGCCCCAAGGTCCGGCTCATCGCTGCCGGGCTCAGGTTCATGCGCTGCGCCGCGCCCACCACGCTGCCCTCGTCGAGCAGGGCATCGAGGGCGACGAGCAGGTTCATGTCCGGGAGTTGCATGGCCGTTTTCCGTTACAGCTGTGGGAAACGCGATGGTAGCAGGTTGCTGGATTGCATCAGACGCAATGCGCTCTTGCGTGGTGGGGCATTTATTCACTGGGCATGTTCGGCCATAAATGAAGCATTGCCAGGCCCGGCCTCTTCGCGGGCACGCCCGCGAAAGGGTCGACCCTGCAGATACATCAGCCAGCCATTGCCAAGGATCCCCAATGCCCAGCCCCGTCCTGATCGCCATCGACGCCTCCCCCGCTTCCAGCGCCCTGCTCACCCTCGCCCGCCGCTACTGCCGCCCTAACGACCACCAACTGCACGTGCTGCTGGCCATCGATTCAACCTTCGCCGTCCACGACCAACCCGCGCCCTACACCGCCGAGGAACTGGAAGAATACCCCGCTGCCTGCGAAGAACAGCAGCATGCCGACCACGCCGTAGCCGAAGCCGTGCGCGCATTGCAGCAAGCCGGCTTCACCTGCCAGGGCTGCATGGTCGCGGGGCAACCGGTCGAGGTGATCGTGGCCAAGGCGCAAGAGTTGAAATGCGAGCTGATCATCATGGGCCACCGCCACCTGTCGCGGCTGGGGCGGATGTTGGACCCGTCGATCAGCGCGAAGGTGATTGATCGGGTGGAGGTGCCTGTCTTGGTGGGGTCTGCCTGACCGCTCATCACTGAGGTAATGCACTGCATTGACCTGGCAATGCAGTCGCATTACCTTGGATCGTATCGTTGTAACCCACAGGACATTACCAATGGCTGCCACCTTCGACGTCGAGTCCACGCTGACCGATCGCTATCAGACCACAGTGCCCGAAACGGTGCGGCGCGCCTTGGGCTTGAAAAAACGTGACAAGATCCATTACTCGATTCGCCCTGACGGTGGGGTGATACTCACCCGCGCAGAGGCAACCGAGGACGATCCGGTGCTGGGAAAATTTCTGGATTTCCTGGCACACGACATCGCTACCAATCCTCAACGGCTGCAGGTTGTCGATGCAGGCCTCATCGCTCGTCTCGACAAGCTGGTCGGCGACGCGGAGGTCGACCTGGATCAACCTCTGTCGGCGGATGATGAATGAGTGATGCGAGCAGGAAGCCTCTGGTTATTCATGGATGGACTGTAATTGCCCACCCGCTGTTCCTGGCCAAACTGGACGCGCTCAGCGCTCAAGTGCAGGCTCAGATGCACAAGGACCCAACGGGTTACACGAGCAGAAATGCCTATAAAAGGCTGGCGGCCATCAAGCGACTGGCCTTCGATGTTATCCCTC
Source organism: Pseudomonas sp. MM223 (assembly GCA_947090765.1). Classification (NCBI taxonomy): domain Bacteria; kingdom Pseudomonadati; phylum Pseudomonadota; class Gammaproteobacteria; order Pseudomonadales; family Pseudomonadaceae; genus Pseudomonas; species Pseudomonas sp. MM223. Next base: position 5,683,782 of record OX352322.1, read on the forward strand.
AAGACCCGACCAAACCGGAATACCGGCAGGGGGCCACACTGGGTGGTGACCACAAGCACTGGTTCAGGGCAAAGTTCTTCCAGCAGTACCGGTTGTTCTTTCGCTACCACACCCCCAGCAGGATCATTGTGCTGGCCTGGGTCAATGACGAGTCGAGCAAGCGGGCCTACGAAAGTAGCGACGATGCTTACAAGGTCTTTCAGAAGATGTTGCATACCGGCCACCCGCCGGACGATTGGGAGCAGCTACTGCGAGAAGCTGCAGCCGAATGAGCCGACTGGCTCCCACAGATGATGTGTGAGACCGGGATGGTTCCGAGGGTCACCCCTCGCTCGGCTTCACCACCACCGTACACGTCGTCCCCGCCGCCAGCAAAAACCCTTCCGGCACTTCATCAATGTGAATACGCACCGGCACCCGCTGCGCCAACCGCACCCAGTTGAACGTGGGGTTCACATCGGCGATCAGCTCGCGGCTTTGCGGGTTGTCGCGGTCGTAGATGCCGCGGGCGATGCTCTCCACATGCCCTTTGATGCGCTCGCCGCTCATCATCTGCAACTCGGCCTGGTCGCCCACCTTCACGTGGGGCAGCTTGGTCTCTTCGAAGAACCCGTACACCCAGAACGAGTTCTCGTCGACCACCGCCATCACCGCTTCACCGGTGCGTGCATAGTCGCCCTTGTGGATATTCAGGTTGGTCACGTACCCGTCCACCGTGGCCACGATGTGCGTGCGCTTGAGGTTCAGCTCGGCGGCAGCCAGTTCGGCAAGGGCTTGCTGGTAATCGGCCTGGGCAGAGTTGGCGATGTTGCTGGCGTCGTCGCGGTTTTCCTTGGAGATCACCAGGTTGTCCATGTCGGCACGGCGCTTGGCGTTGACCTTGCGCATTTCCCAGGTGGCCTTGCGCGAGGCGACCAGTGCCTTGGCCTGGTCGACCGCCAGTTGGTAGTGCTCGGGGTCGATCTGGATCAGCAGGTCGCCCTTCTTCACTCGCTGGTTGTCCTTGACCGGCACATCCACCACATAGCCCGGCACGTCGGCGGCAACGTTGATGATGTCGGCACGCACGCGGCCGTCTCGGGTCCAGGGGGTGGTCATGTAATGCAGCCACAACTGGCGACCGATCACCACGGCCGCGGTCAGCACCAGCAAGGTAGCGATCAGGCTGAAAAACTTTTTCATCGAAGGGTTCTCACCAGTAGAGCGACAGCGCCAAGGCGCCGAACAGGCAGACGAACAGGCTCAGGCGCAACAGCGCCGGGTGCCAGAAGAAACGGTAGCCATCATGGCTGGCGATGAACCGGTCCAGGCCCCAGGCCAGGCCCAGGGCAAACAGGAACATCAACGTCATGGTGGGCATGTACACGCCATGGAAGGCGATTTCACGGGGCATGGTGCAATCCTTTCGCCGGTGCCAGTGGCGACTGTGGGTCCAGCAGGGAAGAACGGATGAAGTGCAGGTAGCTTTGTGCACGGCGCAGCACCGACGTGTCGAAGTGCCGGGCGAACGGCTCGTCGGTGGCTTGCACGCGGGCAATGGCGTGGTCCACGGCTACCAGGGCACGTTCGTGGTTGCTGGCGCTGGGTTGCAGGAACAGCCGTGCCAGGGCGCGGCCCATCACGCGGATGGCCTGGCGCCACGGCTGCGACTCGGCGTAGGCCGGGTGCACCGGCGCGCGGGCCTGTTCCTTGCGCAGCTCGATCACGGCGTGGCCGATTTCCAGCACGGTGAACATCCAGCCCATCAGTTGGCTCTGCACCTGCGGCTTGCCGGCCGCCAGGCCATAGGCCTGGTGCAGCAGGTCGCGGGTGCGGCTTTCGAAGGCGGTGCCGATGCCGCGCAGGCGCCCGCTGATGGCAAACAGCACCTGCTCGCGCAGCTCCTGCTCCAGGCGGCTCCACAACCAGCGGCTGTTGGGCGGCAGGATGATCGCCCCGGCAGCGGCGCAGACAAACATGCCGATGACCATGCCGATGTAGTCGTTGATGAAGGTGTACGGGTCATACACGGTGAGGTTGTTCGGCACCGAGCCAATCGCAAAGAACACCAGCAAGCCGATGCCATAACCGGCGTAGGCCGGGCGCGACGAGAGGAACGCACCTAGCACGAACACCGGCGCCAGCACCATGCACAGCAGCGGGAAGCCGTCGATCCAGGGGAACACGAAGAAGGTTTCGAAGAAGCCGATGAAGGCGCCGATGGCCGTGCCGCAGGCCATCTGGAACGACATGCGCTTGGGGTTCGGCGAGGCCGCCGAGAGGCCTACCGTGACGGTGGCGATCAGGGTCATCATGGCGCCACTGGGCCAGTCGCTGAGCAGCCAGTAGCTGCCCAGCAGCAACAGCACCGCCGAAGCGCGCACACCCGCGGCCAGCGATACCAGCCAGCTGGTCTGTGCCACATAGGGCTCGTCCCACTGCTCGCGTTCGTGCTTGTGCGCGGCCAGCGAGGCGTGGGTTTCGGCGTAGCTGTACATCTCGTCGACGAAGCGGTACAGCAGTTCGAATGCGGTGTGGAAGTCGAGCAGGTCGGACTCGCTGGGCTCGGTCGCCAGGTACTCGGCCCGCAAGCCGCGCACCTGGGCTTGCAGGCCTTCCTTGTAGGCCGCCAGCTCCAGGGTCAGACGCAGCGCATCGGCATCGGTCAGCGCCCGGCCCACGTAGGGCTGCAACAGCTCTACCAGCGTATTCAGACCCGGCTCGATGGCACCGACGATTTGCAGCGGGCCACGGGCGCGCAGGCGCTCCAGCAAACGGTGCAGGGCGTTGAAGCGCGTGGTGATGGCCATGAACTCACTGTTCATCCGCACCAGGCGGCCAGAGCGGCGGCGCATGTGCGGGTCTTCGAAGGCGGTGACGTTGCGCAGGCTTTCAAGGCCGACCGCTTCGGCAACGAAACGCACGTTGCTGCTCTCGAAACGGTCCTTCTGGCTGTCACCGCGCAGGGCCTCGACCACCACCCCGGCAAACACACCAAAGCGCTGATACAGGGCGTTGCGCATGGCAGCACTGGCCGACTGCGGCAGGATTGCGGCGCTGACGAAGGTCGACACCAGAATGCCCAGAGCAATCTCCAGCACCCGCCATACCGCCGCCATGAACGCCTGGTCGGGGTGCTGCAACACTGGCAGGCCAATCATGGCCGCGGTGTAGCCGGCCAGCACAAAACCATAGGCGCGGAAGGTGCGGTAGCGCATGGCGCCGGCCGAACACAGGCCCACCCACAGCGCCAGGCTAGGCAGGAACAGTTCGGTGTTTTGCGGGAAGATGGCGATCAGCGCCACCATCATCGCCGAACCGGCCAGGGTGCCGAGCACCCGGTAGAAGCTCTTGGCGAACACATGCCCGCTTTGCGGCTGCATCACGATGAACACGGTGATCATCGCCGTACGCGGTTGCGGCAGCTCCAGGCGCATGGCCAGCCACAGCGTGATGAACGCGGCGGCCAGCACCTTGAAGATGTACACCCAGGTCACCCCGTCGGTGCGCGCCCAGGCAAAGAAGCCCCGGCGCCATTCCAGGCTTTGCAGCCAGCGCACGGGCAAACTGGAAGTGCTCATTCGGCGTTATCCGGCTTCTTGTCGAAAATGGCCAGGGTGGCCGGGGTGGCCGGCGCTGCCTGGCGTTCCTCTTTTGGCACATCCTGGCCGGCCTGCAAGCCGCCACCCAGGGCGGTGACCAACTCGGCATGGGCAATCAGGCGGGCAGCCTGCACCTGTAGCTGCACCTGCTGCTGGCGGAACAACAAGGTCTGCGCGTTGAGCACGTTCAGGTAGTCGGTAAGGCCGCGCTGAAAGGCGACCATGGCGATGTCGTAGGTTTTCTGCGCGGCGGCGACAGACTCGGCAGCGAAGTGCGACTGTTCTTTCATCGACTCGCGGCGTATCAACTGGTCGGAGATGTTTTTCAGCGCTCCCACTACGGTCTGGTTGTAGCGGGCCACGGCCACGTCGTACCCCGCCGAGGCCACACCCAGTTCCGAGCGCAGGCGGCCACCGTCAAAGATCGGCAAGCTGATAGCCGGGCCAACGTTGTAGTTGAACTTGCGCCCGGTCAGGAATTCCAGCGGCCCCCCGCCGGTGGCCATGAAGCCCAGGCTGCCGACCAGGTCGACGTTCGGGAAGAAGCCAGCGTGGGCGACGTCGATGCCTCGCGCCTGGGCGGCCACCTGCCAGCGGCTGGCGACCACGTCGGGGCGCTGGCCGACCAGTTCGGCGGGCAGGTTCGATGGCAGCTTCAACGGCGCGGCCAAGGCCAGGGCCGGGCGCTGCAATTGCGCGCCCTCACCCGGGCCCTTGCCGGCCAGTGCGGCCAGCTGGTTACGGGTCAGGGCGATTTCTTCGTTCAGGCTGTCGAGCTGGCGGTGGGTTTCGGGCAGCGGCGCTTCGGCCTGGCTGACTTCGAAATGGGTGCCGATGCCGGCATCCAGGCGGCGCTTGGCCAGGGCCAGGATCTGTTCCTGCTGCTCCAGCTCGGCCTTGACGATATCGCGCTGGGCAAAGTGCAGGCTCAGCTGGATATAGGCGCGCACCACGTTGTTCTGTAGCTCCAACTGCGCCTGGCGGGCTTCTGCCACGCTCATGTGCGCCTGGTCTACGGCCTGCTCGCTGGCATTGCGTTCGCGGCCCCAGAGGTCGAGGGCATAGCTGAAGCCAATGGCGGCGTTGTTGTCCCAGGTGTTGGCACCCGACAGCGCGCCCGGGCCGTAGAACTGGTCTTCTGGCCAGTTGTGGCGCTTGAGCGTGGCCTGGCCGTTGGCCTGGAGCTTTTCCGCCGACTCGACCACGCCGGCCATGGCCTTGGCTTCGCGCACCCGCGCCGCGGCCATGGCAAGGCTCGGGCTGCCGGCTACGGCCAGGTTGATCCAGCGATCCAGCTGCGGGTCGCCATAGGCGTGCCACCACTGCTGGTCGGGCCAATGGGCGTCGGTCGCGGCTTCGCGTATGGCCGCGTCGGTGGTCAAGGTATTGGCTTGCAGCGTCTTGCTTTGCGGGGCAATACCCCAGGTTCCGATACAGCCACTCAAGGTGAGGGCAAGGGCACAGGCACTGAACGCATTGAGCGTTCTGATGATGCGACGCGGCACAGCTGCGATTTCCCGAGGAAGAGGTGAAGGGGGCCGAGCAATTCTAGGGGGCGGCAGCACTGGCGATAAGCGCAGATTCCTGCGAATCTTTGTTACCAAAACAGCGATAATCCGCCTTTGGTCGAAGGCAACTTTTCAGCTTTTCTGCGTTACTTCGTGACACAATTTTGTCCTCTACATCGAGAGTGACCCATGGACACCCTGCAAAACATGCGTGCTTTCAGTTGCGTAGCCCAGCTTGGCAGCTTTACCGCTGCTGCCGCGCAACTGGATACGACCACCGCGAACGTGTCGCGGGCGGTCTCCAACCTGGAAGCCCATCTGCAAACAAGGCTGCTCAACCGTACCACCCGCCGCATTGCGCTGACCGAAGCCGGCAAGCGCTACCTGATGCGTTGCGAACAGATTCTTACCTATGTGGAAGAAGCGGAAGCCGAGGCCAGCGACGCCCATGCCCGCCCGGCCGGGCAGCTGAAGGTGCACTCGATGACCGGGGTGGGCCAGCACTTCGTGGTCGATGCCATTGCCCGCTACCGCGAATCGCACCCGGACGTCACCTTCGACCTGACCATGGCCAACCGCGTGCCCGACCTGCTGGACGAGGGCTATGACGTATCCATCGTGCTGGCCACCGAACTGCCCGACTCGGGGTTCGTGTCCCAGCGGCTGGGCATCACCTACAGCATCGTCTGCGCCTCGCCCGCCTACATTGCCCGCCACGGCAGTGCGCAAAAGCCCGCCGACCTGCTCAAGCACGCCTGCCTGCGCATGGTCAGCCCGGTGATCCCACTAGAAAAGTGGCTGTTCGACGGGCCGGAAGGCCAGGAGATGGTCAACATCACCAGCTCGCCGTTCATGGTCAACACGGCCGATGCCATGAAGACTGCAATCCGCAGCGGCATGGGCGTCGGCGTGCTGCCGATCTATTCGGCCATCGATGGCCTGCGTGATGGCAGCCTGGTGCGGGTGCTGCCCGAGTACCGCCTGCAGGAGCTGAACCTGTACGCCATCTACCCGTCGCGGCAGTACCTTGATGCCAAGATCAAGACGTGGGTCGAGTACCTGCGCAACTCGCTGCCAGAGATTCTCGCGGCCCATGAGGCCGACCTGAAAACCCATCAGGTGCTGATCGCCAACTAAAAAGCTGCTGCATTACGGGGGTGGACAATGGTAGGTTGCTAACCATCGTCCACCACCCGCCTTGCAGAGAAGTTGCCCGATGAAAAAGACCGTCCTGGCCTTCAGCCGTATCACCCCGGCCATGGCCGAGCGCCTGCAGCAAGACTTCAACGTGATTTTGCCCAACCCCAAGCTGGGCGACATCAATGCCCAGTTCAACGAAGCCCTGCCTGAGGCCCACGGCCTGATCGGTGTTGGCCGCAAGCTGGGCCGTGCACAGCTTGAAGGCGCGGCCAGGCTGGAGGTGGTGTCCAGTGTGTCGGTCGGCTACGACAACTACGACCTGGACTACTTCAACGAACGCGGCATCGCCCTGACCAACACCCCCGACGTACTCACCGAAAGCACTGCCGACCTGGGCTTCTCGCTGGTCATGGGCTGCGCCCGCCGCACCGCCGAACTGGATGCCTGGACCAAGGCCGGCAACTGGCAGGCCACCGTGGGCCCGGCCCTCTTCGGCAGCGATGTGCACGGCAAGACGCTGGGTATCGTCGGCATGGGTAACATCGGTGCCGCCATTGCCCGCCGCGGCCGCTTCGGCTTCAACATGCCGGTGATCTACGCGGGCAACAGCCGCAAGACCGCGCTGGAGCAAGAGCTGGGCGCGCAGTTCCGCAGCCTGGAGCAGTTGCTGGCCGAAGCGGACTTCGTCGTCATTGTGGTGCCATTGTCCGAGGCCACCCGCAAGCTGATCGGTGCGCGAGAGCCTGAAACTGATGAAGCCGAGCGCGTTCTTGATCAACATCGCCCGCGGGCCGGTGGTGGACGAAGCCGCGCTGATCGAAGCGCTGCAGCACGGCACCATTCGTGGGGCAGGCCTGGATGTGTACGAGAAAGAGCCACTGAGCGATTCGCCACTGTTCAAGCTGCCCAATGCGCTGACCTTGCCGCACATTGGTTCGGCCACTGCCGAAACCCGTGAGGCCATGGCCAACCGGGCAATGGACAACCTGCGCGCGGCACTGCTGGGTGAGCGGCCTCGGGACTTGGTGAACCCACAGGTGTGGAAAGGCTGATGATTGCCTGACCTGACTCGCCCCCTGTAGGAGCGGCCTTGTGCCGCGAAAGGGCCGCAAAGCGGCCCCAGAATTTCAGCGTTGATACAGAGACTGCCGGGGCCACTGTGTGGCCCTTTCGCGGCACAAGGCCACTCCTACACTGACCGCGTCAACCCAGCCAGGACCTTGGCCTTGGGCTTGCGAAACACCAGTACATTCCCCGCCATCACCGCCACCAGCCCCAACAAGGCCGGCGCCGTCCACTGATACCCCTCGGCCACCGCCGACACATTCAACGCCACCAACGGGAACAGCACCGTGCAATAGGCTGCCCGCTCCGGCCCCATGCGCCCGACCAGGGTCAGGTAGGCAGTGAAGCCGATCACCGAACCCGGGATCACCAGATACATCAGCGAACCGATGTAGCGGGTGTTCCACTCCATGTTGAAAGGAATGCCGCTGAACAGGCAATAAACCATCAGCATGGCAGCCCCGTAGACCATGCCCCAGGCATTGGTGGTCATGGGCTTGAGCCCGGCCTTCTGCTGCATGCTCGACAGCATGTTGCCCGCCGAGAAGCACAGCGTGCCGAGCAGGGCCAAACCAAGGCCGTACAAGGTTTCACGGCTGGCCGCGTGGTGCGAAAGCTCTGGCCAGAACAGCAGCCCAAGGCCAAGCAGGCCCAAGGCACCGCCGCCCAGCACATTGGCGGCGATCTTCTGGCCGAAGAAGACCCGCGCGTTAAGTGCGTTCCACAAGGTTGCAGTGGAGAACACCACGGCGATCAGGCCACTGGCAATCCACTGGCTGGCAGTGAGGAAGCACATGAAATTGACGCAGAACAGGCACAAGCCCTGGGCCAGGCAGATCTGGTGGCCACGGCGGTTCATGGGTTGCAGGCGACGGGTGAGCAGCAGGATGGCGAACAGGATGAGGCCGGCCAGGGCGAAGCGATAGACGATCGAGACCGGGATGGCGACCACGCCCAGCTGGAGCTTCAGGGCGATCCAGGTGGTGCCCCAGATCAGGACGGTGAGCAGGTAGAGTGACAGGTTCATGGCGGCGGTTCCTTGGGCCTTTCAAGATCAATGCCCGGCGCTTCGCGGGTAAACCCGCTCCCACAGGGATTGCCAGTGTTCTTCGGATCAGCGTTCGCCCGCTTGCACAAACTTGCGCTTTTGTCCCGCAGGTAGCTGTAAGCCCGCCCAAGTGGCAGTAGGATGGCTGGCAAGAGGAATCGCCCATGACGCCACTCACCCAGTTGCAAGTATTCAATGCCATGCATGCCTCGCCCCACGCCCGGCTGGAGCTAAGCGCGCACCTGGGCGATGGGCTGGCAGCGGCGTTGTGGAGCAACCGCGACGATGCCCGCGACTATCAGGCCCCGACCCATCACACCCTGTCGTGCTACATCGCCGACGGCACCGGCACCTTCCGCCGCCAGCGCCCGGCTGACAAGGGCGCGCCCGGCAAGCTGTGCGTGATGCCGGCCGGGCAGGAATCGAACTGGGTGGTCAATGGTGCAATCCGCCTGGCGCACCTGTATGTGAGCGAGGCGCAGTTCGCCTTGGGCTGCGTGCGCCTGCTCGACCGGGAGCCGCGTGAATTGCAGTTGCAGGAGGCGACCTTTCTCGACGACCCGCAACAAGCTGCGCGCTTTCGCCAACTGATCACTCTGGACTGGGACGAGCCCGGCGAGCGCTTGCTGGCCAGCAGCCTGGCCCACGAGATCGTCGACCATGCGCTGCTCAGCCAGGTCGGCCTGCGCCAGGGCCTGCGCCTGAAAGGCGGGCTGGCGCCGAACCTGCGCCGGCAACTGGTCGATTACATCGAGGCGCACCTGGACCAGCCGATTACCCTGGGTGAACTGGCCTTGCGCTGCAACCTGTCCGAATACCACTTTGCGCGCATGTTCCGCACCAGTTTCGGGCTACCGCCGCACCAGTACCTGCTGGCCCGGCGACTGCACCGGGCCTGCCAGCTGCTGCAACTGGGGGTGATGCCGTTGGGGGAGATTGCCCTGCTGTGCGGGTTTGCCAGTGCCAGCCATTTCAGCAACCGGTTTCGCCAGGCCATTGGTGCAACACCGGGAGAGTATCGTTCGGCCTACAACCGGTGAATTGGGGCCGCTTTGCGGCCCATCGCAGGCAAGCCAGCTCCCACAGGTACGGCGCCAGTTCAGCCTTGTGGAAATCCTGTGGGAGCTGGCTTGCCTGCGATGGGCTGCAGAGCAGCCCCAATTACCTAGAATTCAAAGGTGCTAGACAGACTCACCTGCCGCGCATCGCCGATTGCCACAAAATACTGGTTCACCGCCGAGCTGTAGTAAACCTTGTCGAACAGGTTCTTCACGTTCAGCTGCAAGCGTACCTTGTGCTCATCAACTTTGGTTTCGTAGCTGGCGAACGCATCGGCCACGGTGTACGACGGCAGGTCGAACGTGTTGGCCGAGTTACCCGCCCGCTCACCGACGTAACGCGCGCCTGCCCCTAAACGCAGCTTGTCGCCACCGAACAGGCTGCCGAAGTCATACACCGCCGACAGCGAACCGCTGTGCTTGGCCACGTTTTGCAGGCGGTTGCCCTCAAGGTCCGGGTCTTTCGTCACCTTGGCATCGGTAAAGGCATAGCTGCCGATCAAGCTCCAGCGCTCGCTGAGCTGGCCGGTCAGGTCAAGCTCCACACCTCTTGAATTGACCTCACCGGCATTGCTGTAGACCGTCTCGCCGGTCCCGCTGTCGAAGTTGGCGACCAGTACATTGCGCTTGGTGATGTCGAACAGCGCCAAGGTACCGGTCAGGCGCCCGGGCATGTCGAGCTTGGCACCCAACTCCCATGACTTGCCCTCCTCGGGTGCAACCGACGAGTCCAGCACCACGCCGCCAGTCAACGGCGCAATGCTGGAGTTGGGCTTGAACGACTCGCTGTAGCTGCCATAGAACGACAGCTGGTCATCGACCTTGTAGACGATACCGGCATGGGGTACCCAGGCCTGGCCACTGTTATCGGTGTTGGCCGTGAACGGGCGGCCACGGCCGGCGTACTGGTCAAATTGCTGGAAGCGGGCGCCCGCCACAAGGATCCAGTGCTCATCCAGGTGCAACGCATCCTGCACGAACAATGCGTCGGTGCGCAGCTTGTCGGTCTGGTCGCTGTCGCTGGCTCTTACCGTGGTGCCCTCCACCTCTTGGCCATAGACCGGGTTTACATAGCTGAACGTGGATTGCGCCGTCTGGCGGATCAGGTCACCGCGAAAGATCTTCCGGTCTTCATGATCGACGCCGAACAACAGATCGTGCTGCATACCGGCCAGCTCCACATTACCGGCCAGGCTCAGGGTCGCAAACTGGTCACGGCTCATTGCGTTGTGGGTGCCGTCGATGCTGCGTGTCAGCGTGCCTTGGGCTTCGTTGACGCCGGTCACGCGTACTTGGCTGGCATCGTAGGTTTCGCGGTTGAAGCTGTAGCCGAAGTGCAATTTCCAGTCATCGGCCAGCTGGTGGTCGACTTCCAGCCGGTACAAGTCGGAACGCCCTTCCATGTCGTTGAACGGCTCGTCCAGGCGACGCGTGGCGGGAATGTTCAGCGGGTGGCCGTTGCTGCCGAATGCAGTGCCGCGGTCGAATGGGTAGAGAAATTCGCGGTGCTCGTAGGCCAGCACCACCTGGGTATCTTCGCCCAGCCAGGCCAGCGACGGCGCCACCAGCGATTCACGGTGCACGCCGAAGTTGCGCCAGTAGTCTTCGTCTTCGTGGTCGACGATCAACCGGTAGGCGAAGTTGCTGTCGCCCAGCGCACCGGTGCTGTCGAGCCCACCGCCACTGCCATTCTTGCCACTGCCGTAGGTGGAACCACGAACGGTCAGCGCATTGTACTGTTCAAGTTGCGGGCGCTTGCTGACCACGTTGATCACCCCGCCCGGGTCCTGGATGCCGTACAGCAACGAGGCCGGCCCCTTGAGCACTTCGACCCGCTCGGTGCTGGCGTTGAGGCTACGCCCCTGCACGATGGGCATGCCATCGCGCATGATCGAGCCGTCGCGGTTGTCGCCAAAGCCGCGCTTCATCACCGTGTCGGACGTGCCGCCAAAGTTGTTGCCCTGGGTAATGCCGCTGACGTTGGCTAATGCATCGTCGAGGTTACGCGGGGCCTGGTCGCGGATGACTTGGGCCGGTACCACGTTGATGGTCTGGGGGATGTCCTGGTTCGGGCCCTGCCCGCGCATGATCGACGCGCTGGCCGGGGGCTGGTAGCTGTAGTCGTCCAGTTGCGAGGTCACGGTAGTGGCTTGCAGGTTGAGGGCGCCTGAAGTGTCGGCAGGTTCGAGGGTCAAGGTGCGTGCGTCGACGCGGCGCCAGGCCAGGCCGGCGTTGCCCAGCAGCTGTTGCAGCGCCTGCTCGGCGCTGAACCGGCCATTCAACGCGGGCGCTTGCACGCCCGGCAATTCGAGGGTGTACACCACGCTCTGGCCGGTGGTGCGGCTGAAGGCGTTGAGCGCCTGGGCCAAGGGTTGAGCCGGCTGGGCGAAGGCATAAGCCTGCAGCTGCTCGGCGGCGCTTGTCAGGGGGGCGACAGCCAAGGCCGGGAGCGCAGCAAGGCCAAGCCAGAGAGGGACGCAACGCGAGGAGAACTTCATGGACGCTGACCTGTGAGAGGGTGACGATTGCGAATGAATCGCACTTTCACTCATTACACGGATGCCACGTCCTGTTACCTCACCCGCTGATTGAAATTATTTTTCCTGTGCCGGCCTCTTCGCAGCACAAGGCTGCTCCTACAATCCCCTGTAGGAGCAGCCTTGTGCTGCGAAGAGGCCGGCACAGGCAGCTACTTAACCAAGGTCAAACGCCCCAACACGGTCTGCCGCGAAAAGCCCATCACCTTGCCCAGCGAATCCAGCGCCAGCAGTGGCTCGGCCACCGGGAAACTGCCGCTGACCTTGCGCTGCCCCAGTTCGCCATCCAGCAACAGGATGCGCCCCGGGTAATAACGCCCGAGGTCTTCGACCACCTGCGCCAGCGGCACCTGGTAATAGTTCAGCCACCCCTGGCGCCAGGCCAGGCGGTTTTCACTGTCTACCCCCAAGGTGTCGCCCACCCTGCCTGCGCTGTAGGCCACCTGCTGGTTGGCCGTCAGCTCCCGCGCCAGAGTGCCCTGCACAGGGCTAACCCCCACACGCCCGCTGCGCACCGTCACCTGGGCGCCGTCGCCATGCTCACGCACCTCGAACTGGGTGCCAAGCACCCGCACTTCGCCACCACCAGCGTTGACCAGGAACGGCTCGCCGGTATGCGTAACCTCGAAGAACGCCGCACCACGCAGCAACCGCACACGGCGCTCACCCTGGGCAAAATCGACCGCGATGGCGCTACCGGCATCAAGCGTCACCTGCGACTGGTCAGCCAAGGTCACCTGGCGAATCTGCCCGGCACTGCTGTAGTCAGCCTGAAGGTCTTGCAACCAGTACCCTGGGTGCCAACCACCGGCAACACCCACGGCCAGTACCAGGCAGGCTGCCATCGCCAGTGCAGCCACCCGTCGCCAGGGGCCACGGGTCGGCGGCTTGGCCATGGCATCAAGGTAGCGCTGCAGGGCGCCCTGTTCTTCTTCCGCCAGCCGCGCCGCCGGGGCGGCGCTTTTCTGCCACAGCGCCAGGGCCTGTTGATAGGCGTCACGGTGGCCGGGGTCGGCCAGTAACCAGCGCTTGAACGCAGCCCCTTCGGCTTGCGCGGGCTGCTCATTGATGCGGCTGAGCCATTGCAGGGCGGCCTGGGACTGTGCCTCGGTGATCGGGGGCAAGCGGCTCATCGACGGGCACTCCCTGGCCGGCGTGGGGTGGACGCGGGCTCGGCAATACTCGCCTTGCACGCTTCAAGGGCGCGCATCATATGCTTTTCCACGGCGCTCTGGGACAGCTGCATGGCCTTGGCAATTTCGCCGTACTTGCAGCCGTGGATGCGGTTGAGCAGAAAGATCTGCCGGGTGCGCTCAGGCAAGGCGCGCAAGGCGGCTTCGATACGCTGCAGGTCGTGGTCGACCTCCAGCGCCTGCTCCGGTGCCTGAGCCATGGCCGCCTCGTCCACCGGCAAAGCCGCTTCTGCCACGCGTTCGCGACTACCTTCACTGCGCAGATGGTCGATAGCCAGGTTGCCGGCGCAACGCAACAGGTAGGTGTCCAGCGCCTCGACCTTCACCTCCGGGCGGCGCCAGAAACGCAGAAACAGTTCCTGCACCAGGTCTGAAGCCGTGGCCCGGCAGCCAACGCGCCGGCTGACCAGCGCCTCCATGCGCGCCCGTTGGGCCAGGAACACCTGGACGAAACGTGCACGCCCGCTGGTGCTGTCGGCGTCGGGCTCGAAGATATCCCCCTGCTTGCTCATGGGTTCACACGGCAAACACGGCCAGCAATGGGCCCAGCACCACGCTGGCGGCAGCCAGGCCCAGCAGCAGGCGCGGCTGGTAGGGCAGGCCAAACACCCACAAGGTCACCCCGGCCATCATCACTGCCGTCCACTCCACCAGGCCATGGGCCCAGCCACGCAGGTGCACGCTGAGGACCAGCGACAACAGCAGCAGCAGCCAGCCGGCGACACGCAATAGCCGCAACTGCCCCGGGCGCGGCTTGCGCCCAAGCAAATCACTGAAGTGCTTTTCCATCGCCAGGCACAGGGCGACAAAGCCTGCGAATGCGATCAATGCATTGCCCAGCATCAGGCTCACCTGCGCCGTTTCAGTGTTGGTTTTTTTGCCGCACGTGGTCGCTTGGCTACCGGTTTGGGGCTGCGCAGCATCTTGCCGGCCAGCCAGGCCAGGAACAGGCCGGTACCCAGGGCCGTCAGGTCGAAGCCGGCCATGGCCCAGTCACCTGCCTGCAACGAATGGTTCAAGCCCCGGTCAGTGCCAAGGCCATTGAGCAGCGGCAGCAGGACAAAGGCCAGCGCCCCCAACGCCAGTTGCTCGCCCCACGCCCGGCGCCCGCTGCGCAGCACGGCATGCACCAGTGACAAGCCCCAGGCAATGAAGAAGGTGTTGACCTCCCAGTCGGCTCGGCCTTCGAAACCCACCGGGATCAGACGGTTGGCCCAGAAGAAACCCGCCACCGCCAGCAGCAAGCCGCTCATGCTGGCGATATTGAGTACCTCGACCAGGCGCAACTCACCCGGCATGTGCGGGCTCTTGGCATGCTTGAGCTGGCGCTTGCCCAGCCACATCACCAGCCCGGTGCCGATCACCGCAGTGCCGGCCACACCAAAGAAGAAGTAAAGCCAGCGCAGCCAGGGCCCGGCGAAATTGCCCATGTGCAGGCCGGCAAAGCTGAAGGCGGTCATCATCGCCCCGCTCTCTGGTTTGCCCTGGCTCAGCAATGCGCCAGTGGCGCCGTCGAACGTCCAGTTGGCACTGCGCCGATAAGCCACGTGGTCGGCCGCCGATTGGGTGAAGGTGACACGTGCATTGCTGTCGCCCGGGTTCTGCACCTGGATGAAGCCGATGCGCGCGCCTGGCTGCATGTCCTGGACCTTGCCGTACAGGGTTGGCAGCGCTACCAGCGGCGTGGCCACCTGGGCCGCTTTGGGCGCATCGTCGCGGCCGAACAGGTCGTTGAAGTACTTGCCCGTGTCATTGCCATAGCTGGCCATGATGCCCGCCGGCATCACCATGTACATGAACAGTACCAGGCTGCTGTAACTGATCATGAGGTGAAACGGCAGCACCAGCACGCCGATGGCGTTGTGCCCATCCAGCCAGGAGCGCTGGCCCTTGCCGGGGCGGAAGGTGAAGAACTCCTTGAAGATCTTCTTGTGGGTGATGATACCGGTGACCAGCCCCAGCAGCATGATGAAGGCGCAGAAGGTGGACAGCCAACGGCCAAACGGGTGCGGCATCTGCAACTGGAAGTGGAACCGGTAGAAGAAATCGCCACCACGGCTGTCGCGTGCTTCCACCGGCTGGCCAGTCTGGGTATCGAGGGTTTTGTTGACAAAGCCACGCGGCCCGCCGTTGGGGTCGCGATAGCCCACACTCAGCGCCGCTTCACGCTCGTTGGGCATGCGGATGAACCAGGAAGCGGAATGCCCGGCATTGTCCTGCAGGTAATGCTGGGCCCTCTCCAGGCTCAGTGCCGGGTCCAGGGCATGGCTGCGCACTTCGGGCTGCGCCCATTGGGTAATTTCATCCTTGAAATACGACAACGTGCCGGTGAGGAAGATGGCAAACAACAGCCAGCCGAAGATCAGGCCGGTCCAGGTGTGCAGCCAGGCCATCGCCTGGCGGAAGCCTTCTTTCATGGGGTTTTCATCCAGTAGGCAACGCCGCTGATCACGCCCAACAGCAGGCTTGGCGCCAATACGCCCAGCCAGGCACGCCAGGCGCTGCGGCAGGCAAAGCACCAGATGAATGCGAGCAGGTAGAAGACGAACGACAACAGCAGGCCGGTCAGCGTGGCATCGACCTTAGGCAGCGGTGCCACCAGGGCAATGCAGACGCTGGCCATGGACGCCAGCAGGTAGCCGCCCAGCAAGGCTGCCAGGCTGCGAGAGGTCACGGCCAGGCGATAGCTGAACGGGAGGCCGGCGGTTTTGCGCGTCATGGCGAAGGTCCGGGCGTTTTCGGGGCTGCAATAATAATGATTTCAATTCTCATAGGCAAAGAGTTAGCGATGTGTTGCCTGTCTGGCCCTATCGCCGGCAAGCCAGCTCCCACAGGTTTTGCACAGGGCTCGAAGACAGCGGGGGTCTGTGGGAGCTGGCTTGCCGGCGATTGGGCCGGTGGAGATTGCCGAGCATTCTGCCCTGCAATACAATGCGAACAATTCTTACTACCAGTTGCGCTGCACAGCGCCGGAGTATCACGGTGCCCAGCGCGCTCACATCCACGGTCGAAGGCCTGTACCACGCCCATCACAATTGGCTCACTGGCTGGTTGCGCCGCCGCCTGGGCTGCCCGCAGAGTGCCGCCGACCTGGCCCAGGACACCTACCTGCGCTTGCTGCAGGCCCGCGAGGCGCCACAGCTGGTCGAGCCGCGTGCGTTCCTTGCAACGGTAGCCAAGCGCGTGCTGTGCAACCACTTTCGCCGCCAGGAACTGGAGCGTGCCTACTTGCAAGCACTGGCGCAGGTGCCAGAAGACGTAGCACCGTGCGAAGAGCAGAAGGCGATCATCTTCGAGACCCTGCTGGAGCTGGACCGCCTGCTGGACGGTTTGCCGCCACTGGTCAAACGGGCCTTTCTGCTGGCCCAGGTCGATGGCCTTGGCCAGGGTGAAATCGCCCGCGAACTGGGCATCTCGCTGGCCACGGTCAAGCGCTACCTGAACAAGGCGGCCATGCGCTGCTACTTCGCCCTGTGAACGCCGCGTTTTCCCCACTGGTGGCGGAACAAGCCGTGCACTGGTTGATCGAGTCCCAAGGCGATGATTTTGGCCAGGCGCAGCGGTTGGCGCTGGAACACTGGCTGCGGGCCGACCAGGAGCACCAGCGGGCCTGGGCCCATATCCAGCAGGTAAACCAGCGGCTGCGCGGGGTGTCCTCGCCGGTGGTGCACGCAACACTGCAAGCCCCCCACTCGCCCGCCCGGCGGCGCGCGCTCAAGGCATTGCTGCTGGTGGGCGTGGCCAGCGCCACCGGGCTGGGGCTGCAACAGCAAAACCCGATACCCGGCCTGATGGCCGACTACCGCAGCCCAGTGGGGCAGCGCCGGCGCATGGGCCTGGAAGATGGCAGCGTGCTGCAACTTAACACCCGCAGTGCCGCCGACGTGCGCTTCGACGGGCTAAAGCGCCAGGTGCGGCTGTTCGAAGGTGAACTGGCGCTACAGGTGGCCAGCGATGCCCGGCCGTTGCTGCTGCGTACCGGCGAAGGGGCGTTGCGCCTGGACAGCGGGCGATTCAACGTACGCCAGTTCGACGGCTACAGCCTGGTGTCCGTATTCGAGGGTGTGGCCAGCGTTGCGGGGCAACCGTTACTGGCAGGGCAACAGGCACACTTCACAGGGGCTTGGCGGTCGGTCTCGGCGCTCGACCGCAATGTAAGTGCCTGGGTCGACGGCATGCTGGTGGCCTCGCAAATGCGCCTGGCGGATTTCCTGGCCGAGCTTGGGCGCTATCGCCACGGGCAACTGGGCTGCAACGAACGGGTCGCCGACTTGCGCATTTCCGGGTCGTATCCGCTGGATGACAGTGAGCGCATCCTGCACATGCTGGAGGTGGCACTGCCGGTGCGGGTGCGCCGCTTCACTCGATATTGGGTGACGGTGGAGCCAACAATGAGTTAAGGCAGGTCGGGCCTCATCGCCGGCAAGCCAGCTCCCACAGGAAATCATTGCCCTCAAGGCCTGTGATATCCCTGTGGGAGCTGGCTTGCCGGCGATGAGGCCGGTACAGGCAAATTATTTTCAATCCAGTGAGCCATTTTCCCAACCTCGCGTGACAGACATGGCAGAACCCCTCTCTCAGGACCCGACCCATGCCGTTGCGCCCCAGCCCCCTCCTCCACGCCCTGCTGCTCACCACCACGCTCGGCCTGGCCATGCCCGCCGCCCATGCCGAAACCCGCAGCTACCATATCGCCGCTGGCTCGCTTGAAGAGGCACTCAACCAGTTCGGCCGCGAAAGCGGTGCGCTGATTTCGTTCGGCTCGCAACTGACCCAAGGCATCAGCACCCACGGCCTGGACGGCCAGTACGATGTGCGCCAAGGCCTCGACGTGTTGCTGCGCGGCAGTGGCCTGCAGTTGCGGCAGGAAACCGACAATGCCTTCAGCCTGCAGCCAATCGGCACGCCCGCCGCTGGCGCCCCGGTCGAGCTTGGCGCTTCCACCGTGGTCGGCGACTGGCTGGCTGAAGCGCAACAGGACAATGTGTTCGAGCACCCCGGCGCCCGCGACGTGGTGCGCCGCGAGGAATTCGAGCGCAACGGCGCGACCACCGCCCGCGAAGTGCTCAACCGCATCCCTGGGGTCAACGCCCCTGACAACAACGGCACCGGCAGCCACGACCTGGCGCTCAACTTCGGTATCCGCGGCCTCAACCCACGCCTGGCATCGCGTTCGACCGTGCTGATGGATGGTATCCCGGTGCCGTTCGCCCCGTATGGCCAGCCGCAGCTGTCGCTGGCACCGCTGAGCATGGGCAACATGGACGCCGTGGATGTGGTGCGCGGTGGTGGCGCGGTGCGCTACGGCCCGCAAAACGTCGGTGGCATCGTCAACTTCGTCACCCGGGCAATCCCCGAGCAGGCCACCTTCAAGGCCGCCATGCAAAACCAGATCAGCCCCTCCTCCAGCCACGACGGTTTCAAGAACAGCGCCAACCTGCTGGTCGGCGGCACCAATGACAACGGCCTGGGCGGTGCCTTGCTGTACTCCGGTACCCGTGGTGGCGACTGGCGCGAACACAGCGACACACAGATCGATGACCTGATCCTCAAGGGCAAGCTGCAACTGGACGAAGCCAACAGCCTGCACGCCATGGCCCAGTACTACGAGGGCGAGGCCGACATGCCTGGCGGCCTGAGCACTGCCGACTTCGCTGCCGACCCGTACCAGTCGACGCGCCTGAAAGACAAGTTCTGGGGCCGCCGCACGCTGTTCAACTTCGGCTACGACTACAAGCAGGACGACCGCCAGTTCAGCGTCAACAGCTTCTTCACCAAGACCCTGCGCAGCGGCTACCTGGACCAGGGCAGCTTCGTTTCGCTGTCACCACGCGAGTACTGGGTGCGCGGCATCGAAACCCGCTTCTCGCAGGGCCTGGCGCTGGGCGATAGCTGGCACGAACTGGGCATCGGCTATCGCTACGTCAACGAAGCCGGCCACGAACTGCGCTTCCGCGAGCCGGTGAACGGCAACCTGCCGACCACTGCCAGCCGCAACGACCGCGACACCCGTGGCAGCACCGAAGCCCACGCCATCTACCTGGATGACCGCATCGACATCGGCCGCTGGACCATCACCCCGGGCGTGCGCTACGAGATGATCGACTCCGAGCAGAGCAACAAGCTCAACGGCCAGCGCTACCAGGGCAGCTACAACACCGCACTGCCGGCGCTCAACGTGATGTACCACCTGACCGACAGCTGGAACCTGTACGCCAACACCGAAGGCTCGTTCGGCAGCGTGCAGTACAGCCAGATGCCCAACCGCGTCAGCAGCGGCGAGGTAAAACCGGAGAAGGCACGCACCTGGGAAGTCGGCACCCGCTACGACAATGGCGACCTGCAGGCCGAGATCGGCGCATTCCTGATCAACTTCGACAACCAGTACGAAAGCAACCAGACCAACGATTCGGTGATCGCCCGCGGCGAAACCCGTCACCAGGGTATCGAGACCAGCATCCGCTATGCACTGGACGGCCTGAGCCCGGCCCTGGCCGGCTTCGATGTGCACGCCAGCTATGCGTTCGTTGACGCCACCATCCGCGAGGACGGGCCGAACAAAGGTAACCAGGTGCCGTTCTCGTCGCGGCACAAGGGCAACCTGGGCGTGGGCTATACCGATGGCCCTTGGCAGTTGAACCTGGACGGCAGCTTCCAGAGCAGCCAGTACGCCGACAACGCCAACACCGGCACCGAAAGCGCCGACGGCAGCACCGGGCGCATTCCGGGCTACATGCTGGTCAGCACCCGCGCCGGGTACGATTTTGGCCCGCAGCTGTCGAATTTGAAGGTGGCGGTGGGCGTTAAGAACCTGTTCAACCGCGAGTACTACACCCGCTCTTACGATGACAACAACAAGGGCAAGTACGTGGGTGAGCCGCGAACGCTGTATGTGCAGACATCAGTGGAGTTCTGACTGCCATGCTGCCCTGCCCTCTGTAGGAGCAGCCTTGCGCTGCGAAGAGGCCGGCACAGACAAAACATCTGTTGAAGCCATGCCGGCCCTTTCGAAGCACAAGGCTGCTCCTACAGAACTCCGCCATGCATTGAAGGATTTGCAACAAGAAATTTATTTTCAAAAAGGGGTTGAATTCATTCCTCGGTTGCCTGACCTTAGAGTCAAGAGGCGCAGAAATTCCAAGGGTCTCAAGGGCCTAGGCGCGTCTCCATGCGAGCAAGCTGAATAAGGATTGAATCATGCAAATCCAGGTCAACAGCAGCAACCATTTCGAAAGCAACGCCCGTCTCGACCAGTGGGTCCGCAGTACCCTGCAGAGCTCTCTGGAACGTTACGAAGAAGACCTCACCCGCATCGAGGTTCACCTGCGCGACGAGAACGGCGCCAAGCCCGGACCGCATGACAAACGCTGCCAGATGGAGGCTCGCCCCAAAGGCCACCAACCGATTTCCGTGACCCACACTGCCACTTCGGTAGACCAGGCAGTCGACGGTGCCGCCACCAAGCTAAACCACGCGCTGGAACACTTCTACGGCAAGCTGCGCAGCAAGCGCGGTGCCCTGGAACTGAGCGACCCGGACGCCTGACCCCAACAATGAAAACGCCCGGCCAAGTGCCGGGCGTTTTTATTGAAGGCCATTCAAGGCCGCCTTCAGTTCACTGCCCTCAACCTGGGCACGGGGAACAGGTTCTCCAGGGTTGTCAGCAAACGCTTGTGATAAAGCGGCTTGCGGAAAAAATCCAGTACCTGCAAGTGCAGCAGCTCGCTGACATCATCCAGGTCGGCCTGCCCAGACATGACAATCACCGGCAGGTGCAGGCGCGCCGTATGCTCGCGCAGGCGCCTGATCAGGCCGATGCCGCTTTCCTCCGGCATACGCAGGTCGGTGATCACCAGGGCGACGTCCGGATGACGGGTAAGCTGTTGCAAGGCAGCCTGTACCGAGGTCGCGGTCAGGCAGGCGAAGCCTTCGTTGTCGAGAAGTTCGGCCAGTTCCAGCAGAACGTCCTGCTCGTCATCCACCAAGAGGATCTGCTGGCGCGAGGAAGCGTTCTGCATGGCGCTGGCTCCTGTTCACCGGTCAAAGGGCATTTTTGATCGTGGTGAAGGTGGTGTTGACGGCCGTGGAGATGTCCCCGACAAAGGCTGCCAGCACCACAGCGACCATCGTCGCGATAACCGCGTACTCGATACCGGATGCTCCGTCCTTGCGATGCAGGAAGTTCATGCAATGCAGAATGAACAGTTTCATGGCTCAGCTCCTTGCGGCATGCATGCCGGCGATGGCGGTATCAAAGTGACACCTATTTGCCATCAGCATCGTCAAGCTGGGGCGGACTGCAAATGTATTAAAGGATTAATTACAAAGTATTAATTCTTGAGAAATAACACCCGTAAAATTGCTAACCCTCTGTATTGCCTCGACTTAATCACAATCCCGAAAAAAACCGCTCTAGCTCATGGCAAATGGCGATGGCTGGGCTACCGTCCTATAGCGAAATAGTGACTTTTTGCCATCAGTCGACGCGTGCAGGGAGGCCGAGATGAGCAGTCGCTTGACCCTGATCCTGGCGGCATTCTTCCTGCTGGCAGCACTGCTGGCAGGCTACTGGGGCATTGTGCTCAGCCGCCCTGCGGTTGCACCCGAACCGGTTACCCCTACGGCCGAACAACCGGTTACAGCCGTCCCCCCACCACCCGCCGCTCCACCGGAACCGCCGCGCACCGCCGTCGTCGTGCTGCGCAAGGCACTGCCCGCCAATACGCCGGTCACTGAAGACGATGTGCTGATCGAGCGTCTGCAAGTTGCCCCCACCGGGGCCTACCAGCAAACCGCGCAGGTAATCGGCCGCAGCAGCGCCAGGCCACTTGCAGCAGGCACTTGGCTGGATGACGCCAGCTTCCAGGCCGGCGGGCCGTTGGCGCGGATGATCCGCGCCAACGAGCGCGCCGTGGCAGTCGGTGTGGACGAAGTGGTCGGCGCTGCCGGCCAAGTACGCCCAGGCGACTACGTGGACGTGCTGTTGTTCCTGCGTGAAGAGCCCAACAACCCGCAATCCTCCGCCCAGGTGGTGTTGCCAGCCTTGCGCGTGCTCAGCGTCGGCGAGCAAACGGGCCTGGCCAACGACGGCCGCCCGGCACAAACCGCCGAAGAACAGAAAGCCCGACGTGAACAAGCCAGCATGAGCGGCAACGGCACCCGCACCGTGGCGCTGGCAGTGCCCGAGGCCTTGGCCAGCCGCTTGATGCTGGCTGCCCAGGCCGGCACGCTGCGCCTGGCCGTGCGCAGTGCCGATGAACAACGCCTGGCCCGGTACTGGAACGAGCCCGATGCCAAACCGCAGGTGGAGGCCGCCAACCGCGAACTCTACCGCTTCAGCCAGCTGTCCCAGTCGCCGGTGGCCAACACTGCCAGCCTGGCGACCACTAAACCCACACCCGCCATGCACATCATCCGTGGCGCACAGGCTGACGATACGAATAAAACCCCCTGACCCGGCAAGGATGCAGCGATGCGTAGTTCCTTTTTAAGACAAGCATGTTGTACCGGGCTGCTGGCCGTGCTGTTGCCCCAGGCCCAGGCGGCAGGCAAAGGCTGTGAAGCAATCAATCAGCTGCCCTCGGTCATCGAGATAGACCAGGGCCTGCAGCAGGAACTGCACCTGCCGCTGGCGATCAGCCGGGTTGCCGTGGGCGAGCCAAAGGTGGCCGATGTACAGGCCAGCGGCGAGCGCGGCGTAGTGATTACTGCGGTGGGCCAGGGCAATACCACCCTGATGCTGTGGACAGCATGCGCCCCGTCACCGCACAGAGCGATGGTGTTCGTCAAAGGCCGGGCCAGTGCCGACATGGCCGAAGACAGCTTTTTGCCGTCGCAGGACGCACAGCTGATCAGCCAGGTGCAGGCCGACATCCGTTTCGTGGAAGTACGCCGCACCAAATACAAGGAGGCCGGTGCACGTTTGTTCTTCAAAGGCTCGAACAACAGCCTGATCGGCTCGCCGGGGACCGTGCCCGGCACGTCCGTCAGCCCCGGCTCGGTCCCGAACGTAACCCCGTCGATCCCCCTCGACGACACCGTCTTCAACATTGTCTGGGGCGGCGGCAGCAGCCGCTTCCTGGCCATGATCAACGCCCTGGAAAACAGCGGCTTCGCCTACACCCTGGCGCGCCCGAGCCTGACCGTGCTCAGTGGCCAGACCGCAAGCTTTCTGGCGGGCGGCGAAATCCCGATCCCGGTGCCCAGCGCGGGCAGCGACAACGTGTCGATCGAGTACAAGGAATTTGGCGTACGCCTGGCGCTGACCCCGACCGTCATCAGCCAAGGCAGAATCACCCTAAAAGTGGCGCCGGAGGTCAGCGAGCTGGACTACAGCAACGTGGTGACCATTGCCGGCACACAGGTGCCGGGTTTGACGGTAAGGCGCACCGATACCAGCATTGCCCTGGCCGACGGCGAAAGCTTCATCATCAGCGGCCTGGTCAGCAACAACACCCGTTCCGCCGTAGACCGCCTGCCGGGCCTGGGTAGCCTGCCGATACTGGGTGCGTTCTTCCGCAATTCGGCCATGCGCCGCGAAGAAACCGAACTGCTGATGATCGTCACCCCGCACCTGGTCCAGCCGCTGGCCGCCAACGCCCGGCTGCCACAACTGCCGGGCGAGAACCTGCGCACCTACGACCCCAGCTGGGGGCGCCTGTTCTTCCTGGAGAACGGCAACTTTGATGGCCAAGGTGGGCTTTCCCAATGAACGAGAGCCTGAACCCCACCTTCCTCGCCATCACCCGCAACGAAGAGGACCTGCACTGGCTGCAGGGCGCACTGGCGCCACAAGGCCAAGTGATCGGTGCCAGCGGCGGCAGCCTCGACGAGTTGCTGGCGCTGGTCAATGCCACGTTCAGCACCCTGATGTTCATTGGCCTGGACCGCGAACAACTGGTCAACCAGTGCGCCTTGATCGAGGGGGTGCTGGAGGCCAAACCGATGTTGGCGATTGTTGCCCTCGGCGATGGCATGGACAACCAACTGGTGCTGCATGCCATGCGCGCTGGCGCCCGTGACTTCGTCGCCTACGGCTCGCGCGCAAGCGAAGTGGCCGGGCTGGTGCGGCGCCTGGGCAAGCGCATGCCGGCAGTGGCCAGCAACCCCGCCCTCGGCGGGCTGACGGTACTGTTTGGCGTACAAAGCAGTGCCGACGGGGCATTGCTCACCACCCACCTGGCCCGGGTGGTGCAGGAAAGCGGCCAGCAAACCCTGTTGCTGGACCTGGGCTTGCCGCGCGGCGACAGCCTGGCGCTGCTCGGCCTGGAAGCGTCGTTCTTCTTTGGCGACGCCTTGCGCCATTTGCGCCGCCTCGACACAACGCTGATCGACAGCGCATTCACCCGCGACAAGAAAGGCTTGCGCCTGCTGACCTACGCCGAGGCCGACGACCCGCTGCAACAAACCAGCGCCGCCGAGCTGTACATGCTGCTAAGCGCCCTGCGCCAGCACTTCCAGCACATCGTCGTGAACCTGACCGGGCATGCCGACAGCGAAGCCCTGCGCACGTTGGTGAGCCACTGCGACAAACTGATCGTCTACACCGACCAGAACATCCTCGACTGCCGGCGCAACCTTGAAGTGCTCGACCTGTGGCGTGACCACGGCATGAAGCTGGAGCACGCCAGCCTGCTGGTTGACCGCTATCTGAACAACGTTGCACCGGACGCCGATACCCTGGCCAAACGCTACGGGCTGCCCTTGCTCAAGGCCATCCCCTACAGCCCGGAAGTGCGCCTGAACGTGAAAAACCAAGGCCTGAGCCTGTTCGAACTGGCCCCACGTGAAAACCTCACCCAAGCCCTGCGCAGCCTGGGCGAACGCCTGGCGCGGCGCTCGGAAAATCTCGCACCACCGGCCTTCACCTGGCTGCGTCGGCTTTGGGGTAGCAAATGAGCAATGACCAACCCTTTGGTGGCCAGCAACACGCCTCTGGCGACCCCTACGCGCTAAAGCGTGCACTGCACCGCTTTGCCATCGACGCCATCGAGGACAGCGGCCGCAACCTGCTCGAAGGCGCACGGCCTGCGCTGACCCAGTTCGTGCTGGAGCAAGTGGGCGATTACGTCGCGCGGCTGCGCCTGGCCATGTCGCGCTACGAAATGGAGCGCCTGGCCGAAGAGCTGGTGGATGAGCTGACCGGTTTCGGCCCACTGGAAGTGTTGCTGCGTGACCCCACCGTCACGGAAATCCTGGTCAACGGGCCGCACCGGGTGTTCGTCGAGCGGGCGGGCCTGTTGCAACAGACCGACCTGCGCTTCATCGACGCCCACCATGTAGAGCGGGTGATGCAGCGCATCCTCGCCCCGCTCGGCCGGCGCCTGGACGAATCTTCGCCAATGGTCGACGCGCGCATGCCCGACGGCAGCCGGGTGAATGCGATCATCCCGCCAGTGGCACTGGACGGCCCGTGCCTGTCGATCCGCAAGTTCCGCCAGGACATGCTCAAGAGTGCCGACCTGCTGGCCACCCGCGCCATCGACCAGCACATCTTCGACTTCTTCGAGCGCGCCGTGGGCAAACGTTGCAACATCCTGGTCAGCGGCGGTACCGGCACCGGCAAGACCACCCTGCTGAACATCCTCAGCCAGATGATCGCGCCCCGCGAACGCCTGGTAACCATCGAAGACGTCGCCGAACTGAATTTGCACCACCCCCACGTGGTGCGCCTGGAAACCCGCCCGCCCAATGCCGAAGGGCATGGCGAAGTCAAAGCCAGCGAACTGATCCGCAACGCCCTGCGCATGCGGCCCGACCGCATCATTCTGGGTGAGATCCGCGGCAGCGAAGTGCTCGACGTGCTCACCGCGATGAACACCGGCCACGATGGCTCGATGAGCACAGTGCACGCCAACACCGCACAGGATGCGCTGCTGCGCCTGGAAACCCTGGTCGGCCTGAGCGGCCGGCAGGTTGCAGAAAAGACCATGCGGCAAATGGTTTGCGCGGCGCTGGATGTGGTGATCCAGCTGACGCGCCTGCCCGATGGCCGACGCTGTGTCAGCGAGGTGCTGGAAGTGGTCGGCGTGCGCGATGAGGTGTACGTGACCAACACCCTGTTCCGCCTCGATCGCCGTGGCGGCGATACCTTCCTGCGCGAAGCACCCAACCCGGCAGGCAGCAAGCTGCGGGCAGAGGGCGTGCTGTGACCGGCCCCGTGCTGCTGGCGCTGTCCCCGCTGTTGCTGGGCGTGGCCCTGTTGCTGTTGCGCCGTGGCCTGTACAAGCGGCACGAAGAGCGCATCCTGCAACGCCTGGGGCGGGCGTTCAGCATTGTGCGCAATGGTACCGCCCGGCGCGAATGGCTGGGTTCCCTGCTGCAACGCGCCGGTCTGGGGGCTATCGAATTCGAGCCACAACGCTGGTTACTGGCATGGCTGGGCGTGGTGCTGCTGGCGCTGATCGCCGCCGGCTGGGTGGCCGCGTTAATGCTGCTGATCGGCCTGCCAACCCTTACCTACCTGATCCTGAGCTGGCAAAGCCGCCGGCAGATGCGGCAAATCGTCGAGCAATTGCCCAGCCTGCTGGACTACAGCGTTCGCAGCCTCAAGGCCGGCCGCACCCTCAATGACGCGGTGCTCGGCGCTATCGACAGCAGCCGCGACCCCCTGCGCTCAGCCATGGGGCGGGTGCGGCGCAACGTACAGCTGGGCGTGGCGCTGGAGGATGCGGTAAGCGAGCTGGCTGAACTACACAAGCAGGACGAACTGCGGCTGTTTGCCCTCGGCCTGCGCATCAACCAGCGTTACGGTGGCAATGCCAGCGAGCTGATGGAAAACCTGATCAAACTGATCCGCGAGCGGGAACAAGGCGCGCGTCAGCTTAAGGCAATGACCGGCGAGACCCGCATCACCGCGATCATTCTTGGCTCGTTGCCGCTGGCGATGGTGGGCTACTTCCTGATGGTCAACCCGCACTACCTGTTGGCCATGTGGCGCGACAGCAGCGGCCAGATGATGCTGTTGCTGGCCTTCGCCCTGCAGGCGCTCGGTTGCCTGGTGCTGTGGCGAATGATGAGGAGCCTGTAACCATGGCCTTGCTGATCTGCGCCCTGTGCCTGTTCATCGCTGCCAGCCTGTTTGGCCTGCAAGCTGTTCGCCAATGGCGCGCGCGGGTATTGGTGGCCCGACGGCTGCAAGGGCGGCTTGCCCGCGACGAGCGCCTGGGCGACTGGCTGCACTGGCTGGGCAGCAGCCCGTGGGGGCAACGGTTACAAAAATTCGACAGTGAAAGCCAGG
The DNA here is from genome assembly GCA_947090765.1 of Pseudomonas sp. MM223. NCBI lineage: Bacteria > Pseudomonadati > Pseudomonadota > Gammaproteobacteria > Pseudomonadales > Pseudomonadaceae > Pseudomonas > Pseudomonas sp. MM223. Next base: position 5,711,151 of record OX352322.1, read on the forward strand.
CCCTGCTCGAACGTATCGGCTGGCGCCGCAGCCGTCAGCGCGCCCTGTTTGCCGCATTTCAGCTGGGCCTGCCGCTGCTGGCCGTGGCGGTGACGCTGCTGTTGCAACAGGGGTTCAAGGGCAGCGCCGCAGCCGGCTGGTTGGTCTGGCCATTGTGCGCGCTGGGCGTCGGTTACCTGCTGCCCAAGCGCTTGTTGGCGGTGGCTGCGGCACGTCGCCAGCAACGCATCGCAGAAGAGGTCAGCCTGTTGATCCCCTTGCTGCGGATTCTTTTCGAGACCGGCCTGGCCGTTGAGCAGGCACTGCGCGTACTAAGCCACGAAGGCCGGACGCTGATCCCGCACATCAGCGCAGAGCTGCGCCAGGTGCTGCAACGGGTGGATTCAGGCATGGCGCTTGGCCTGGAGCTGGAAAAAGTCGCCCAGCTACTGGCTGTGGATGAATTCACCGATACCTGCGTGATCCTGCGCCAGTTGCTGACACAGGGCAGCGGCGCGATGAAGTCGTTGCAGGCACTGAAGGCGCTGCTTGACGACCGCCGCCTGACCCGCCTGCAAGAACGGGTATCGATGATGTCGGCAAAAATGTCGGCAGTGATGATGGTGTTCCTGTTCCCGGCCTTGCTCATTGTCCTTGCCGGGCCAGGCTTTTCTGCACTGGCGCGGGCGTTGAGCCCATGAGGACTGATTGATGAAGACAATCCTGTTGTGCGCAAGCCTGGTGCTGCTGACCGGATGCGCCGGGCAACAGCCGGAAGGCCTGCGCCAGTTGTTTGCCACCTCCAGTTGCAGCAAGCCGGACGCCGACCAGCAACTGGCACTGAACCTGGCGGACGAAATGCTTAACGACGGGCGCCCGCACGCCAGCCTTGCCCACTTGCAGCAACTGCCGGATACCTTCGAGCAAGTGCGCCTGCGCAAGGCCAAGGTGTCACGGCTGCTTGGTCTCGGCGAGGCCGAGCCCTTGTATCGCAGCCTGCTCGGCGGGTGCCTGGCCGCCGAAGGCGAGCACGGCCTGGGGCAACTGGCCTCGGCCCGGGGCGACGACGTCCAGGCCCTGCAGAACCTGCAACGCGCAGTACGGCTTGCACCTACCGACGAGCGGGTGCGCAACGACCTTGGCGTGGTGCTGATGAACCTGGGCCGCTACGAGCAGGCGCGCTTCGAGTTGCTGACGGCCATTGAACTGAAGGACGACAACCCGCTGTCGGCGGTCAACCTGGTGACTTTGGCGCTGGTGCAGGACAACTGGCAGCAAGCCACCGACCTGGTAGGCCGGTTGCAGCTTAAAGCGGGGCAATTTGCCGAGGCCCAGGCGCGGGCCGGCAAGATCAAGGCCGGCGGCCGAGGCCCGATTGCATCGGCCAGGGCCCCGGACATGATGGTCAATTGATACGCGGAGGTGATCATGATCAGGTACGTGATGCTACTGGCCTGCTGCGTAGGCAGCGCAACGGTGCTGGCCGAGGAATACCCGCACCCTGCCCCTGTGGACGAGACGGCCACCGAACGGTTGTTGCGCGTGCAATCCAGCGGCGAGCAGGCATCCACGCGCCTGCAGGTGCAAACCGCGCGGGAGCGTGATCAGTCCATGCAGCGCTGGCTGGACACCTACAAATACGAAATCCCCGACTTCTACCGCTGGACCAAAATGACAGAGCGCAACAACTAAACGACCGCAGGCTCAGCCAACCCAGGCAAGGGAAAGGGCAAAGCCTGCCAGCAAGCACGGCGCAAACGGCCTTTTCTCCCCGGGCTGGCGTGCTTTGCGCCGTACCATCTGCCATGCAACCAGCACGACGCCGGCGCCGATGAAGGTACCGAGTACGTGATCCAGGCTGGTGGCCAGCGCCAGCGCGCCGAGCAACTTGACGTCGCCCGCCCCGAACTGCCCAAGCATGTAACCGGGCAGCGTCAGTAGCAGCACAATGACAAAAGCCAGCGCGGCATCGCTGCCTTGGGCGCCTAGCCAACTGTGCCCGGTGGCCAGCAACCAGGCCAGCGCACAGGCGGCAACACCTAGCGTCAGCACATTGGAAATCTGCCGTTCCCGGGCATCCTGACCGGCGCACAACGCAAGCCAGACAAGCACTGCAAGGCTGTGTATAGGCAATTGGCCATCCCTGTTCGTCGATCGGTTCTATGCTGTTACTCAGGACTCATGGTCAGGGTAGACGCATTCATGAAAGCAGGCCCGGCAAAACGGCAGAAAGGCGCGGCAGCCATTGAGTTCGCGGCCGTCTTCATGATTTTTTTCGCGGTGTTCTACGGCCTGGTCAGCTACACCCTGCCCATGCTGATGCTGCAGTCATTCAACCAGGCCAGTGCCGAGGCTGTGCGCCGCTGCGTGGCCCTGGATCCGAACAGCGCCAGCTACAGCACCGATGTGCAGAACCTGGCCCGCCAGGTGATCGGCCAACAGTTGCAGTGGATGCCCGCCGCGTTCAACTTCCAGCCCGCCAGTGACACACAGGTGACCCTGGGGGCCGACAAGTTGCTGACCGTGGCCATCAACTACCCCAAAACGAAACTGACCAACGTGCTGCCGATGCTGGTACTGCCGCTGATCGGTGAAGTGCCGCGCCTGCCCGATCGCCTGCGGGCCGAAGCGAGCTTGCAGCTATGAGCGGCTTGTTCGACCGCTGGCTGGGCGGCCAAACCACCGTGCAGGCAGAGCCGGCTCCGCAAGCCGTGGGGCTGCAACTCTGGCTGGATGACCAAGGGCATGTGCTGCGCCTGGCCGGGCCCTTGCGCACAGTGCTGCCTGCAAATTCACACAGCGCCCCACGTGTGCATGACTACCTGCAACGGCAAAGCTGGCTGGTGCTTGAAGGCCTCCCCGCCGACTGGCAGGGGCAACCACTGGACCTTGATTTTACGACCGTGCTCGGCCCGGCCCTGCACACCCGTGGCTGGCTCCAGCGGCAGGCCGATGGCTGGCTGCTGCAAGTGTTCGATATTGGTGACCTGCTGGGCGAACGCGAACAGCACGGCCATCGCCTGACGCAGCAAAGGTTGGCAGCGGAGCTTGGCCGCAGCCTGCGCGACTGCGACGAAGAACGCCTGCTGCTGACGGCCACCGAACAACTGCAGCACCTGGCCGAGCACTGGCATGCCGGCTCTGTGCGCCTGATGCTGCCGGGCGATTGCGGCTGGTACACCTACACCTGCAGCGACAACGACTGGCCCTGGGCCGAGGACGAGCGCTTGCGCCCTTGGTTGCAAACGCTACCGCCACGGGGCCGGGAAGTGGCTGCTGCAAACCCGCTGCTGCAACCATCGTGCGCTGGCTTGCCATTGCTGGCCGTGCCCTACCTGCACGGCCATACCGTACAGGCCTGGTTGCTGTGCGCGGGCGCGCCACGGCCGCCAACAAGCGAAACGGTTGCTGCCCTGCTGCAAGCGCTGATCGAGCCCCTGCTCACTCGCCTGCGCCAGCAGCAGTTGCGGCAACGTTCACGCCACCTGGATGAACTGCAACAGCAACTGGGGGCTGGCTGGTGGTCATGGCCCCTGCAGGGGCCGCTGCAGTTCGACCCGGCCCTGGCCTTGCGCCTGGGCGTGCCGCCTGAAGCCACCGCCGAGCAATGGTTGGGCCGATTGCACCCGGCCGACCGCGAAGCCGCGCGTATGGCGCTGGAGCAACTGCGCGAAGGCATTGCCTTGAACCTGAGCCTGCGCCTTCTGCCAGCCAACAGCCTGGCAAGCCCGCGCTGGCTACAGTGGGTAGGCCAGTTGCAAGGGCGTCAGGTTCAGGGTTTTTTGCTCGATATCAGCGCGCTGAAAGCCCAGGAACTGCAGGCCGGGGCAGCGCGTGCGCGGCTGGAAAACCTGATCGCCAGCTCGCCTGCGGTCATTTACATCCAGCGTTATGCCGAAGGCGCATTGCACAGTGAATTCTTCAGCGCCAGCCTGGCGCCACTGCTGGGCTGGGAGCCGGACAGCGAACAGGCCCGCCAGCCAGGCCAGACGCTACACCCCGACGACCGCTGGTTGTGGCTGGAACGCACCCGCACGCTGTTGCGCGATGGCCAGGCCCGAAGCCGCTACCGCCTGCGCGATCACCTTGGCCGCTACCACTGGATACTGGACGAGGCCCGCCTGCTACGCGACGACCTGGGCCAGCCTGTCGAGGCCGTCGGCCTTTGGCTGGATGTGAGCGAAGCAACCGAGGCGGCCGAACGGGTGCGCCAGAGCGAGGAGCGCTACCGGGCCCTGGTAGAAGACTCGCCGGCCATGATCTGCCGCTATCGCCCAGACCTTGAACTGCTGTTTGGCAACCACCCGCTTGCCGAGCAGCTGGAGTGCGCACCACAACAATTGACGGGCATGAACCTTGGCCAGTGGCTATCCGACAGCCAGCATGCGGCCTTTCTCCAGCGCCTGGCGCGGTTGACGCCAGAGCAGCCGTTGGCCAGCGCCGAAATCTGCCTGCAACTGCCCGGGTGCAGAACAGCCTGGTGGGTGTGGGCCGAGCGCGGCCTGTTCGACGAGCAAGGCCAGTTGCAGGAAGTGCAGGCGGTGGGGCGCGACAATACCGAGGTACGCCACAGCCAGCAGCAACTGCTGCAAGGGGCCAAGATGGCCACCCTGGGCGAATTGGCAACGGGTTTGGTGCATGAAATCAACCAGCCGTTGAGCACCATGCGCCTGGCGCTGGTCAATACCCTCAAGCGCCTTGAAAGCGGGGAAGTCGATGCCGAGTATGTGACGGGCAAGCTGCAACGCATCGACGCCCAGGTCGAGCGCGTTGCGCACCTGGTCGAGCATCTGCGCACCTATGGGCGCCGCTCCGAGGTCGAACAGCATGTGTTCGCGGCCTGGGTAGCGGTGCAGGGTGCGCTGGGCTTGCTGGCTGAAGGTTTGGGCGGCAAAGGCGTGGCATTGCACATTGAAGAACCCGACCAGTGCCCGGAGGTACTGGGCCATGAGGACCAGCTCGAACAGGTACTGATCAACCTGCTGGTCAACGCCCGTGATGCCTTGCTTGAACGGCGGATTGCCAGGCCGCGCATCAGCGTGAGCCAGCGCATCGAGGACGGGCAACTGTGCCTGCTGGTGGAAGACAACGGCGGCGGCATCGACCCACGCCTGCTCGAACGCATTTTCGAACCGTTCTTCACCACCAAGCCCGCCGGCATGGGCACCGGCCTTGGTTTGTCGGTCAGCCACAGTATTGTCGAGGCAATGGGTGGCCGGCTGGAAGCGCACAACTGCAACGAAGGTGCGTGCTTGCGGGTGTGGTTGCCGCTTTACAGCGCCAGCTGAGCGCGGCCGCCAGAGCAACTTAGGTTGGCGCCGACTTCTGCGTTGACCAGGTCGATGCCCAATACTTTCAGCAGCACGTTGACCAAGGGGTCGAGCAACGGGCTGAGCAGGTTTTTGATCAGGGGCTCGACAATGCCCTTTACGCCGCTAAGCACGCTGCCAACGATCACCAGCACGTCGCCGAGGCCGCTATTCACGGTGGGTTTGTATGCTTCCAGCTGTATGCCTTGCAACGTGTCGGTGAGGCTGCCGACCACGTTGCTGTTGGCGGTTTGCATGTTTTGGTAAGCGGGGGTAAGGCCAATATTTGGTGGCGTGCTGTTGGGCGCCTGGAAGATCAGCGGGCGTTCGACGGCACCGCTGCCCAGCAGCTTGCTGTTGACCCGCAGGCCGAGGCCGCCGCCGACGAAGGGGATACGTGTTTCACAGGTTGCAGGCAGTATCAAAAGCCGAGTGCATCGCTTGGTACCAATGTCTACCAACGGCAAAGCCTTGACGACCGTGGTGCCATTGGTAAAGAACGCATTGGCGGACTCAAAACGCCCAACTGCAACCTTGGCCGCTGAGCTCTGGGTTTGCGTCGTCAGACGCTTGGGTGAGCAACTGAACGTATCGGGCGATTGGGGGTTGAGTCGCGTGGTGGCCTCGGCGACCTCCAGCCCTATATCCAACGACAGTTTATCCGGCACCAGAACGATGTCACTGACTGTGCACGGTATGCCCACCAGGCAGAGTACCGATTGCAACGTGCTGGCCAGGTTCAGGCTGAGCAGGTTATTGATCACATTGGTCAGCGGCGACACCAGGTCAAGCACTGCGTTAGCGAGCCCGAACACCGAATCCAGCAACGGCAACTCCAGCGAAATCATCGCCCGTACCTGTGCGGTGTGCACCCGCAACTCATCCGTGCGCGGGTCGCCCACCGCTGAAATTTGCTGAGGCTCGATCACCTTCAGACGCACCCGGCCATTGACCAGCCCCAGCACGGTTATTGGTAAATCCACCGTTGCCGCACTTTCGCTGACCGCCAACTGAATGACCCCCTGCACCAATTGCAGCAACTGAATATTGGCGTCCAGCCCGGCCTGCGCCGTACCGTTCTGAATATCGAGCAAATCCCCCAGTTGCAGCAACGTACTGTTGCTGGCACCCAGGGCCAGCTTGCCAAGATTGGTTACCACGTTTGCCGCCGCACCGCTCTGCTGCAGAACCTTTACAGCCGCTTGCAACAATTGCGTAGCGGTGGCGTTGGCGGTGAGCAATTGCTGGTAGTCGCCTGCCTTGAGCTTGAGGTCGATGGCCAGTTGGTCGAGGTAGCGGAGCAAATTGAGTTGGGTGCTGGCGATGCCTTGCCATCCGGCTACATCAAGCTGAACGGAACCGCCCAAGGCACCGAGCAGCGCATTGAGCAAAACCGACTGCCGCGAATCGACGGTCGCCAGCGTGGTCCGAATACTCAACATCGCCTGCGGCGGTAGAGGCGACGACGCCACCGCATGCGCCTGCAAGGTCGTCGTCAACGGCACACCACTGCCCTGCGCCAGGCTATACACCCCCGCCGCAACACTGGTGGGCACCATGTTGCTCACATCCACCCGGATGGCTTCATTGCGATTGTTGTCACTGGTGAAGGTACGCAAGCTGTTGGCGCCCGTCTGCAGGTACCCGCAACGGGCGGTCAGCGGGTTGCTGGCCGCATGACCGTTGCGTGTGGCGGCGGTGCGGGCAATCGCGTTGGCCTGGGGCCCGCTGCCGGTACACACGGCAAACTGGCCTGCGGCCTCCAGCGCCGACATGTCGGCAATGCGTTGCAGCTTGCGCTGCTCCAGGTACAGGCGGCCGCTGTCGATCACCACCAGCATGAACAACAGCGCCAGGCCCAGGGTAATCACCGCCATGAGGCCAATTGCGCCACGTTGACGGGCAGCAGATGAGGGAACCACGGGCACTCCTTTGCCGGCCACTGGCCATGCGTCGCGGCTGCGATTCAAGGAGTGTAGTTGCGATAATGGCTAATTGCCTGCCAGGAACCAACCTGGCGGTGGCCGGTCAACTTCTGCAGACATTCTTAGCAGGCCCCCAGGCATGAATAACCCTTTCGACCGAATCAGTGCTGCATTCGCCCCAGAATACCGGGTCAACCTGAGCATCGCCAACCTCGACGGCAGCATCATGCTGACCCTGTCGGACGACGCCGGTGTGGTCGCCAAGCGCCTCATCACCCAGGCCCAGCGCAACGACCCGGTGCGCCTGCAACGGGTGATCGACAGCATCCGCCTGGGCCTTGCGATCGAACTCAGCCAGAACCCCATGCAGGTACTGGCCGCGCTCACCCGTGACGCCCGCCACGAGCCGCGCCATTTCGTTGCCAACTGAGGGCTACTTGCCCTCCTCCACTTCCTTGCCGTTGGCATCCAGCACCTTGGTCGAGGGGTAGCGGTACGAGGCGTAGCGCACCACCAGAATCGAGAACGCCAGCAACAGGATGCCCCCGCACAGGTACAGCAGCCCTTCGTCCGGCGCCTTGTGGTGCGAAACATCGCCGATCAGCAGGCGGGTCAGCGCGGTAATGGCCACGTACAGCAGGAAGCGGATCGGCATGTGGTTGGTCTTGAAGTAGATGCCGACCATGGCACCCAGCTCCAGGTAGATGAACAGCAGCAGGATGTCATCGACGCTGATCCCGCCCTTGCCGAGCATGTCCAGGAAGGTGACCACCGCCGCATAGGCGGTGATTGCGCCAATACCGAACAGCGCCAGGTAATGGAAGGCCTCGACGCACAGGTTGCCCAGCGAATCGGCCGAACCATGCAGGCCCTTGCGTAGCTTGTCTGCCCATTTGATGTTCACGATGTTCCATTCCCCGATACGTCTTTAAGGATGATGCGTCACCGGTGTGACGCTTGTGCCATGCAGTTAAAGGGCCAGGCCCCTGTCTTGGAAGGCGACCGATTGCCGCAAGGCACCTTGAGGCGTGGCACGTTGCACAAGTGCACGGCCGTGCTTTGGGAAAAATCAGATTTAAGCCCTTCCTTGTAGGGCATTTCCCAAAGATACTCTCGCCGCCTGTTTTCCGTTGCGGCCGTTTTGGCAGCGCTCTAGTCTCGGCGGGTCGCTGCATATCAGCGATCGGCTTTGACAGGCCGCGACGAGATACTTTGCATGGCTTTGTCCTTTATGGCGGCTGTGCATGGGGCACGCTCGCGTGCGCCGGTTCTGGTATCCGCCGGTCTGTCAACCTGTGCACAGCTGCCACCTACCTGTTTGACAGCAAGTGGGGAGCGGCCCTAAAAAATGGATACCAAAGCATGCTGAAAGTAGTTCCCGATCCACCCCACAACCCCCATTCCCTCGAAGACACCCTGATCCAGGCCACCGACTACGCGTTATGCGCAGCCACCGTGGTGCATCAGGCGTTGCTGCTTCAGCCCAGATCACCGGCTTCGATCCTGATGATGACCTCGATGCATGAGCTGGAGGCGCTGCGGGCTTTGCTTGAGTCGGCATTGGTTCAGGTGCAGATGCCCGCAGAGCCCAGAACTTCGCACTAAGGCTTGATTGATGTGTTGTCTTGGCGGGCCCTTTCGCGGGTAAACCCGCTCCTACAACGATAGGTGCCCCATGTAGGAGCGGGTTTACCCGCGAAAGGGCCCGCTCCCACATTTGTTTCGGGCCAGTCTCTCTTGTGGCCATGGCGCGCGTACCCTGGGTGCATGGCTGGAGATCGATAAAGAGCGACTGCTTCCCCTTCGATGCCGCATGGGACAAACAAGGCGGACAGCGGTGGCTCACAGGATGGACTGGCCCGAAACAAATGTGGGAGCGGCCTTGCGTCGCGATGCGCCGCGCGGGCGGCGCTCGATTTGTGCCACGCTACAATTTCTGCTTGCGAACCAACCAACATTGCCATTACTGTACGCCCATACAGTAAACCGCAACACAACCAGCAAAAAGGCATAGAGGTGATGAATGGCCGTCGAAGTGGTGTACCGCAGCAGCCGCGACCCGGAGCGCTTGTTTATGGATAAGGCTGAAGCAGACCGTCACGACAAAATGCTCGAACTGGCCGAGCGCCTGGCTGAAGTGCTGCACAAGGCGGTGCCATCGCTGACCGAGCAACAGGTCGAAGAAGCCGGCATCTACATGGCCAAAAACCGCGATGTGTTCGCCCGCGCGTTCAAGAGCCAGCCGGATGCGTTGGCCGAGTTGCTCGAAGCGCCAGCAGAAGAGTAATCACCTGCACTGGCCTCATCGCCGGCAAGCCAGGCTCCCACAGGTACAGCGTTCAGCCAGAAGATGACACGGTACCTGTGGGAGCTGGCTTGCCGGCGATAGGGCCAGTACAAGCAGCACAAAGCCCATCAGCCGTACAACAACCGCTCCGCCAGCATCTGCGCCACCCGCGCCGGCGAACGCTTTTCCGCCTGCGCATGGCCAAACACTTCGGTGAGCCGTGAAGGAATGCGCGCCAGGTGCGCGGTGATGGTGCCCAGGTCCTCGCCACGATGGGTCAGCGCCACGTAGATAAGCCCACCGGCATTGATCACGTAGTCCGGCGCATACAGTATCCCGCGCGACTCCAGCTGGTCTGCCACCTGCAAGGTCGTCAGCTGGTTGTTCGCCGCCCCCGCCACTGCCGCACAGCGCAGCTGCATCACGCTCTGCCCGTTCAGCACCGGCCCCACGCCGCAGGGTGCGAAGATGTCGCAAGGGGTGCTGATCAACGCATCGTTGGTCACAGGTTTTGCATCGAACTGCTCCATCGCCAGCCGTACACGCCCTGGGTCCAGGTCGCTGACCAGCAACTCGGCGCCCACCGCATGCAGTTGCTCTGCCAACGCATAACCGACATTCCCCAACCCCTGCACCGCCACCCGCAGGCCTCTCAGGTCATCGCTGCCCAGCCGGAACGAGGTGGTGGCGCGAATGCCGGCGAACACCCCCATCGCCGCATGCGGCGAGGGGTCGCCTGAGGCCGTGGTGCTGGTCACATGGGGTGTGCTCTGGGCGATGCAGTCCATGTCCAGGGTCGAAGTGCCGCTGTCTACGGCAATGATGAAACGCCCATGCAAGGTATCGATGAAGCGGCCAAAGGCCTCGAACAGCGCAGCGCGGTTTTCCACATGCGGGTTGCGCATGATCACCGCCTTGCCGCCCCCCAGTGCCAGGCCCGCCAGCGCCGCCTTGTAGCTCATGCCCTGGGCCAGGCGAATGGCGTCGGTCATGGCGCTTTCATCATCGGCGTAAGGCAGGTAGCGGCAACCGCCCATGGCGGGGCCCAGTTGCTCGCTGTGGATCGCCACAACCGCTTTCAGGCCCGTAGAAGGGTCGTTGAACAGGTGCAGTGACTGGGTACGGGTGCTTTGCATCAGTGCGAACATCGACGGGCCCCCCATGAGGTGCTCCTTCCAGTATAGGCACGGCCCCAAAGCTGGCGTGGTCGCCGGACCACTGGACGAAACCGCTCGCCACGGCTAATACTCAAACGTGTGTGGAGATACCCCATGAAGCCACGTCAAGCCTGCCTGGCCTGCCTGGAACGCGAGCCTGTCGCCCTGCTGGAAGCCGCATTGTGGATGGCCGCCGAGCACGACCACAGCGTCGAGCCCGCGGCCAGCCTTGCCATGCTGCACGACCTGCAGCGCGAGATCAGCGCCAACCTGCCAATGCTGCCAACCTGCGAGCTGGCCCAGCCGCTGCTGCGCCAACTCAATGCCTTGGGCTTTCGGCAGGATGAATACCATCCCCTGCGCCCGCAGGCGGCAATGATGGACAAGGTACTGCAACGCCGCCGCGGCCAACCGCTGACCCTGGCCATCCTTGCCCTGGAGCTGGCCCGGCGCCTGTCCATCCCGCTGGAGGGCGTGGGTTTCCCTGGCCATTTCCTGCTGCGCGTGCCGGGTGCCGATCACCTGCTCGACCCCTGTGGTGGCCGGCGCCTGTACCCCAATGATTGCCGCGAGCTGCTGGCTCGCCAGTTCGGCCCACACGTTGCGCTCACGGCAGAGCACATGCGCAGTGCCAGCCCGTTGCAAATGCTGCAACGCCTGTCACGCAACCTGCGCCAGTTGCACATCAGCAACGACGACCACCTGGCGGCCTTGATCGATGCCGAGCGGATCATGCAGCTAGGCCCGGTTCAAGTCAGTGACTACGTGACCCGCGCCTCGCTGTACCAGCATCTGGACTGCCCACAGGCCGAGCGCTTCGACCTGGAGCATGCGTTACTGCTGACCGAAGACCCGGTCCAGCGCCTGAAGCTGTCCGAGCGTATCGGCAAGCTTCCGACGGCGAACCGTTCGCTTCACTGAGCCGGGCTGTCCGGCTGCTGGGCCGGGTGGGCCTTGGCGAATGCCGGGTGACCGGCCGTCAGTGCGGCAACCCGGAGGATGCGCGGGAAGCTGTCGAGGTCGATGTTGAAGCGCTCGGCGGCATACAGCTGCGGGATCAGGTATACATCCGCCAGCCCCGGTTGCTCACCGAAACAAAAGCCCTGATCACCAATCAGTTGCTCCACCGCCGCCAACCCCTGGCTGATCCAGTGGCCGATCCACTGGTTGACCTGGCCCTCGTCCTGGCCGGCCTGGCGAAGCTGGTTGAGTACGCTGACATTGTGCAGCGGATGAATGTCGCAGCCGATTATGGCGGCCACACCACGCACCTTGGCGCGCGCCTCGGCGTTGGCCGGCAGCAGTGCCGGCTGTGGATAAACCTCTTCCAGGTACTCGATGATCGCGGGTGACTGCACCAGCAATGCACCGCCGTCGGTGCGCAAGGCCGGCACGCGGCCCTGCGGGTTGACGGCGACATAACCCGCTCCGCGTTGCTCACCCTGCAACAGGTTGACCGGCAGGGACTGGTAAGCCAGCCCCTTCAGTGCCAGGGCAATGCGCACCCGGTAGGACGAGGTGGAACGGTAATAGGTGTACAGCTCCATGCCCCTGCCTCCTCAGTTGGCCGCGATGACCGTGCCACGGCATTCGCCGAAGCCGATGCTGGCCACGCCGTCACGCGTGCAGCGCGCACGCAGGATGATCTCGTCGCCGTCTTCAAGGAACTTGCGCACCTCGCCGCTGGCAAGCTCGACTGGCACCTTGCCGCCTTCGGTGATTTCCAGCAGGCTGCCATGCGAACCTGGCGTAGCACCCGACAATGTGCCCGAACCGAACAGGTCACCCGGTTGCAGCTGGCAACCATTGACGCTGTGGTGCGCCACCAGCTGCGCCACGGTCCAGTACATGCTGCGGGTGTTGCTAAGGGTCAGGCGGTGCGGGGCAACACCCTGCTCGCGCATGCGCTCGGTCAGCAGCAGCACTTCAAGCTCGATATCAAATGCACCGGCGGCCTGATCGCGCTTGTCCAGCAGGTACGACAGCGGCTGCGGGTCGCCTTCCGGGCGTGCCGGCTGGGCGCAGCGGAACGGCTCCAGCGCTTCGGCGGTGACCACCCAGGGCGAGATGGTGGTGATGAAGCTTTTGGACAAGAACGGCCCCAATGGCTGGTATTCCCAAGCCTGGATGTCACGCGCCGACCAGTCGTTGAGCAGGCACAGGCCGGCTACGTGCTCGGCCGCATCGCCAATCGGGATGGCCTGGCCCATGTCATTGCCCTGGCCAATCCAGATGCCCAGTTCCAGTTCGTAGTCCAGCCGGGCGCAAGGGCCGAAGCTAGGCTCGGTGTGCCCGGCCGGCAAGGTCTGGCCCTTGGGCCGGCGCACATCGGTGCCGGACGGGCGAATGGTGGAAGCGCGGCCGTGATAACCGATTGGCACGTACTTGTAGTTGGGCAGCAGCGGGTTGTCGGGGCGGAACAGCTTGCCCACGTTCTTGGCGTGTTCGATACCCACGTAGAAGTCGGTGTAGTCACCAATCTGCGCAGGTACATGCAACTGGCAGGCGCTGGCCGGGTACAGCGCGGCTTGCAGCGCCGCCTGGTGTTCGCTGTGTTCGCCAAGCAACACCTGCAAGCGCTCGCGCAGGGCCACACGGGCGCTGCGGCCCAGCGCAAAGAATGCATTCAGCGCACCACCGCGGGTGGCTTCGACGGCGGCCTTGGCGGCGCCTTCGAACAGGCCGGCGGCCAGTACCGCCTCCAGGTCAAGGATCGCGTCGCCGATGGCCACGCCACAGCGTTTGGCTTCACCCGGCCGGCTGAAGATACCCAATGGCAGGTTCTGCAGCGGGAAGTCGCTGTGCCCGTTGGCGTGCTCGACCCAGCTACGGGCATTGGCAGTGTGGTTCATCGGTTATCTCCGGTTCGGGTTGAAGGTGCTCGGCAAGGTGGCCCAGCAACTATCGTAGTCGGCCTGCAATTGCGGGCATTCAAGGGCTTGCTGGCTCGGGCGCAGCACTTGGCTGGTCTCGAACATGAAGGCCATGGTGTTGTCGATCTTGTGCGGCGCCAGGTCGGCGGCAATGGCTTTTTCGCAGGTTTCGGCGTCAGGGCCGTGGGCGCTCATCACCCCGTGCAGCGAGGCACCACCGGGCAGGAAGCCCTCGGCCTTGGCATCGTAGGCACCGCTGATCAGGCCCATGAACTCGTTCATCAGGTTGCGGTGGAACCATGGTGGACGGAAGGTGTTCTCGGCCACCATCCAGCGTGGCGGGAAGATCACGAAATCCATGTTGGCCAGGCCATGCACGCTGGTCGGCGAAGTCAGCACGGTGAAGATCGATGGGTCCGGGTGGTCGAAGCTGACGGTACCGATGGTGTTGAAACGGCGCAGGTCGTATTTGTACGGCACGTTGCTGCCGTGCCAGGCCACCACATCCAGCGGCGAGTGCTGCAGTTGGCAGGCCCAGTGTTCGCCGAGGAACTTCTGCACCAGTTGCACCGGCCCATCGGCCTCTTCGTAATGCGCCACCGGGGTGAGGAAGTCGCGCGGGTTGGCCAGGCCGTTGCTGCCGATCGGGCCCAGTTCCGGAATGCGCAGCGGTGCACCGTGGTTTTCGGCGATATAGCCACGGGCCTGGCCGTCGAGCAGTTCGACGCGGAACTTCATGCCGCGCGGAATCACCGCAATTTCGAGGGGTTCGACTTCCATCACACCCAGTTCGGTGGCAATGCGCAGGCGCCCCTGTTCCGGCACCACCAGCAGTTCACCATCGGCATTGAAGAACACCCGTTCCATGCAACGGTTGGCGCGGTAGATGTAGATGCTCACACCGGCCGGCTTCTGCGCCGGGGCGTTGGCCACCATGGGCAGCCAGCCTTCGATGAAATCGGTCGGCTCGGCAGGCATCGGCTGGGGGCTCCAACGCAGGCGGTTGGGGTTGATGGCCCCCAGCGGCCCGGTCAGCGGCTGGCGCGCCAGGCGCTCGAAACGCGGGTGCAATGCAGAGGGGCGAATACGATACAACCAGGTACGGCGCAGCTCGCTGCGGGCCATGGTGAACGCCGTGCCCGAAAGCAACTCGGCATACAGCCCGTAGGGCGCCTTCTGTGGCGAGTTCTGCCCGACCGGCAAGGCCCCTGGCAGCGCTTCGCTGGCAAACTCGTTACCAAAGCCGCTTAGGTAGTGAAGGTCGGGTGATGTGTCGCGATTCATCGATGCCTCCGGGCTCTGGCCGAGCCGTTGCTGGCAGTTGGCTGCTGGCCCGATGCGGGGTGGCAGCGCGTCTGCATTGTTTTTATCGTAATCAGATTACGAATAACGTAATTTGCTACGCGCATGGCGTCAAGCTATAAAGGCGCGACTCGAAGAATCCGGAAGCAGATGTCCATGACCAAAGCCAGCCCCTCCGCCGACAACGGCAAGCAGAAAGTCCGCTCGGCGGAGGTTGGCACAGACATCCTCAAAGCCCTTGCCGAGCTCTCCCCTTCAACTTCGCTGTCACGCCTGTCGGAACACGTACAGATGCCGGCCAGCAAAGTGCACCGCTACCTGCAGGCGCTGATTGCCAGCGGCTTTGCCGAACAGGATGCGGCCACCAACCATTACGGCCTGGGCCGTGAGGCCTTGCGAGTGGGGTTGGCGGCACTGGGCAGCATCGATGTGCTGAAGATTGCCGCGTTGCCGCTGTCGCAACTGCGCGACGAACTGAACGAGAGCTGCTTCATTGCGGTGTGGGGCAACCAGGGGGCAACCGTGGTCAGCATTGAACCGGCGGTGCGTGCAGTCACCGTGGTCACGCAGATGGGCTCGGTGCTGCCACTGCTCACCTCGTCCACCGGCCTGGTGTTCGCCGCCTACCTGCCCGAACGTGAAACCGTGGAGCTGCGTGACCGTGAACTGGCCGCCCTTCAACACAACGCGGACGATTACCAGGCCATATTGGCCGGCATTCGCGAACGCGGCCTGCACCACGTGCACGGGCTGCTGATGCCGGGTGTGGATGCGCTGTCTGCGCCCGTGTTCAATGCCATGGGGCAGGTGGCGGCAGTGATGACCGTGGTCGGGCCGACGTCGATCTTCCACGCCGACGAACATGGCCCGGCGGCGCAACGGCTGCTGGCGGCAGCGCGGGAAACCAGCTGGCGCATGGGCTATTCGCCTGCGGCCTGAGCGGCTGCGGCACTATTGCCCGATACGTAAAGGTGAATGTCATAAGCCGCTATTTTTCCTACGGGATCAAGCGCTTATTCTTTACTCACTGGCCGGCATGAAGGGCTCTCCCCCCGCTCTTCAGGCCTGCGAGGTTCACCGACGTAGATTTTGAAGCTCCTTGATCTGACGTCTCGATTGGCCGCTGCGGCTTGCAGCGGCCTTTTTTTTGCCCTGAAAAACCTGCACTCGCGGCTGGCTGACGCCTACAATGTTCTGTGCAAGCCTTCTAGAGTGGGTACTTCTGCAGGTTGGCCATCATCTGCTGCAATGCCTGCAAGCTGTCCTGTGGGTGCACCGCCCCCTCAAAGTCGCCGATCCGTGCCCAGTTCTCGGCCACCTGCTCCGGGGTAAAACCTTCGCGCGGATCAAAGCCTACCCCCAGGCTGCGCTCCCAACGCACCTTGCCCACCCAGCCGCCGCCCACCTCAAACAGCTCACCCGTGCCCTGGCACTGCTCGCTGCCCAGGTACACCACCAGCGGGCTCACCAGTTCGGGCTTGAGCCGCTCGAATACCTGGGGCGGGATCAGCCCTTCGGTCATGCGGGTGCCACCGGTGGGGGCAATGGCGTTGACCAGGATGCCGTGCTTGCGCCCCTCGATCGCCAGGGTGCGGGTTAGCCCGTACAGGCCCAGCTTGGCCATGCCGTAGTTGGCCTGGCCGAAATTGCCGTAGATGCCGGAGGTAGAGGCGGTGAAGATCACCCGCCCCCAGTTCTGCTCGCGCAGATGCGGCCAGGCCGCGCGGGTGACTTTGTAGGCCCCTTCGACATGCACTTGGTAAACCTGCTCCCAGTCGCTGTCGTCCATCTTGTGGAACGTCTTGTCACGCAGAATACCTGCGTTGTTCACCAGCACATCGACCCGGCCGAAGCTGTCCATGGCCTGCTCGACGATACGTGCACCATTGCTGACCGAGTCGTGGTTGGCGATGGCGATGCCACCGGCGGCGCGGATCTCCTCCACCACCCGGTCAGCGGCCGAGGCGCTGGCACCTTCACCGTGGGTAGAGCCGCCGAGGTCGTTCACCACCACCCTGGCACCACGTGCGGCGAACAGCAGCGCATGGGCACGGCCCAGGCCACCGCCAGCTCCGGTGACGATCACCACGCGATCTTGCAAACGGACAGGCACGCTCATGCTCAAGGCTCCAGGCAGGTTCAGGTCAGCCGAGTGTCCGCCGCCAGCGGCAGGCGGACAATCAAGCTCACGCAGGCTGAATGCCTGGCAATAACGCAGGGCGATGTGGCCCCGTCAGGACCACGCCACCTTCTGCTGATAGAAACTCACAGGCTGTTCACGAAAGGCCAGGTAGTGGCGCAGCACCTGCACCGGCGCTTCGGTGTGCGGGTAATGGCCGATGCCCTGCAACTGCACGGTGTCCGGCTCCGGCACCAGTTGCCGGTAACGCTCCAGCATGTGCCCGCCGGAAAGCGGGTCGACCACGCCATTGATGAACCGTAGGGGTACGCCTTTGCGCTGCATCGCCCCAACCCAGCGTTCGCGGTGCAACCTGCGCTCAGGCAGGTAGCTCACCAGCTTGTGCAGGATGCGCGTGCCCCGGTTGGCGGCGATCAGGCTCCAGAAATCGTCCAGGGCACTTTCGCTGGGGTGGGTGCAGGGGCCGTAGACCTGGGTCACGTTGCGCACCAGGTCGTCGCGCCCGAACGAGCGCCCGACCAGCCAGCCGAACCGGCTGAGCAGCAGCTTCTGGATCAGCAGCATGCGGCAGCTTTCGGGGAACAGCCCACTGTTGAGAAACACGCAGCTGGCAATGTCGACACGCTGCTCATAGTGCCGAGCCAGCAGCTCCTGGGCCACGCTGCCGCCGTAATCGTGGGCCAGCAGGTGCACCGCTTGGTCCACCTGCAGGTGGCTGAGCAGGGCCTGCTGCAAGTCTGCCTGCTCCATCAGGCTGTAGGCGTGATCGACCGGTTTGGCCGAATCGCCAAAGCCGAGCATGTCGCAGGCGATTACCCGGAAGCGCTGGGTCAAAGGCCCCCACAGGTAGTGCCAGTCCCAGCTGGCGGTGGGGAAGCCGTGTAACAGAAGCAGGGGCTCTCCTTGCCCTGCGGTCCAGTAGCGGATGCTCTGGCCCCGGAACGTGAAACTCTGTCCCCGGGTACGCCAGACGCACAATGGAATTTCGGCCATAGGCATCAGAACAGTCCCGGTGAAGTGGTGTTGGCGGAATAGGGCAAGGCTGCGGTCATTGCATGTCACCTCGGCACATACATGTGCTCTCTATGTCGAGGCAGAGTCTAGCCAGCAGCCCATGGGCTGAAACTTGCGTTGCCAGCCAGCTTGATGACTGAGCGAGTCAGTGGCACGAACGGTCAGAGCAGCATGGCCAGCAGCGGTGCCGCGAACAGGTTCAACAGCCCGGTCAGGACCATGACCAGGCCGGCCACCGAGCCTTCCTCGCGGCCCACTTCCTGTGCCCGGCTGACCCCGGCACCATGCGCCCCAACGCCAAACAGCGCACCCCGTGCCAGCGGCGTGCGCAGCGGTAGCCAGCGCAGCAGCACGCCACCGAACATGGCGCCAAGCACGCCAGTGAACATCACGAATACCGCTGTCAGCTCCGGCACGCCACCCAGGTCATGGGCCAAGGGCATGGCAAACGGCGTGGTGATCGAACGCGGCACCAGCGACAGGCTGGTCGCGTTGTCCAGCGCCAGCAAGTGCGCCAGCCCCCAGGAGCTGGCAATCGAGGCACTGCTGCCGGCTATCATGCCCATCATCAGTGCCGGCCAATGGCGCGCCAGCATCGCCCGCTGCTGCCAGATCGGCACCGCAAAGGCCACGGTCACCGGGCCGAGCACGCCCATCAGCCAGTGGGTGTTGCGCGCATACTCGGCATACGCCGTGTGCAGCGGCACCGCCACCGCAAGCAACAGCACCGGAACCAGGATCAACGGCGACAACACGTAGCGCCCGCTGCGCCGGTACAGCCAGCGGCTGCCCAGGTAGGCCAGCAAGGTCAGGGCCAGCCAGAACAGTGGCATGGGTTCAAGGCTCATGGCGCAGGCTCCAGCGGCATACCAGTTCCACGGTGAGCGCGGTCACTACCATCACCATCAGCGTGCTCACGGCGATCACCAGCAGGATGCGCCAGCCCTCCTCACGGATCAGCGAGCCGTAGTCGAGCAGGCTCATCAGCGCCGGGATGAAGAACAGCAGCATCTCGGCCATCAACCAGCCGGCGCCCAGTTGCAGCATGGCCGGCTTGAGCACACCTGAGGCAAACAGTACCAACAGCAATGCCAGGCCCATCACACCACCGGGGATCGGCCAGCCCAGCCAGGTGGCAAGCTGGCCGCCAAGCAGGAACAGGGCACAAAGAATCGCCAGCTCGACAAGCAGGCGCAGGGCTTTCTTCAATAACGCGGGTTTCATGGCAGGGGTTCCTCGACAGGCCCTCATTTTAAGATTCGGCTGTCTAGGCCAGAAGCGAATTGTTAGACTGATAGCCATTCCAGAATGGAATTCAGACCATGGAATTCAAACAGCTGCGCAGCTTTATCGAAGTGGTCCACCGCGGTGGCTTTACCCAGGCGGCGCAGACGCTGCACATCAGCCAGTCGGCGGTGAGCAAGCAGGTGGCCCAGCTGGAGCAAGATGTGGGCCAGCCGCTTCTGGAACGCCAGGCCTCGCAGCTGCACCTGACGGCTGCCGGGCGCATTGTGCTGGAACGTGGCGAGGCCTTGCTGCGCCAGCGTCAGGCACTGCTGAACGAGCTGGACGACCTGAGCCAGATGGAGCGTGGCGAATTGCGCCTGGGCTTGCCGATGCTGGGCAGTGACGCCTTGTTCGCCGGTTTGTTCGCCGAGTATCGGCGGCGTCACCCGAACATATCGATCCAGTTGCTCGAAGGCGGCAGCCGCAGCGTCGAGCAGGCGGTCAGGAGTGGCGAACTGGAACTGGGTGGCAGCCTGACGCCCAGCGACGAGGCGTTCGACTACCAGCCGTTTTGCAACGAACCGCTCGAAGCCCTATTGCCGGCTGGCCATGCCTTGGCTGGCCTGGAGGGGGTGGAGCTGGGGCAACTGGCCGATACGCCGTTCCTGCTGTATCAGCGCAGCTTCGTGCTCAATGACCGGCTGCTGAAAGCGTGCCAGCAGCAAGGGTTTACCCCGAAGGAAGGCGGGCGCAGTGGGCAGGCGGATTTTTTGGCCGCGCTGGTGGCAGCAGGCCAGGGCGTGGTGCTGCTGCCCCAGGTGGTGGCAAAAGCGCTGGAGCGCCCCGGGGTGGTGCGTTTGCCGCTGCGTTCGCCGCAGGACCTGCGTTGGGACATTGCCTTTATCTGGCGGCGCGGGGCCTACCTGTCACGGGCGGCGCAGGCGTGGTTGGCCCTGTTACGCGAGCCCCACAGCTAACACGCTTTTTTGTGGGAGCGGCCTTGCGTCGCGAAAGGCCGGTCCCACAAAGGCCCGTGCCTGGCCTGGAGTCAGGAGGCTTTCAGTGCTACCGCAAGCTCAGCCAACCAAGGCTCTGCATCCGCCTCCGGGGTCACCGTCTCGCTGGCATCCAGGCGCAGCATCGGCTGCACTTCGCGCACGCCCAGCTCGGCAAACAGCTCGCGCATCTGCTCGCCACCACCACAGTAGGTGTCGCCATAGCTGGCGTCGCCCAGCGCAATCACTGCACCCGGCAGGCCACGCCAGGCCGCAGGCAGGGTGTCACGAATGGTGCTGTACAGCGGCATCAGGTTGTCTGGCAGCTCACCCATGCCGGTGGTCGAGGTCACGGCAAGCAAGGCGTCCGGGGCAAAACCTTCAAGATCCTGCAAGGTGGCACGCGCCGCATGCCAGGCCTCCAGGCCTGCAGCCTTGAGCAACGATTCGGCGTGACGGGCGACTTCTTCGGCGGTGCCATAGACCGATCCGGAAATAATGGCGACTTTCATCGGGTAGAGGATTCCGAAACTGAGTGAAAACGTAGGATACTAGCATCCAGCGCTGGCAAAAGGCCGCCTCTACCAAAGTCGCCGTCTTCAGCCTTTCTTTGCTCAATGGCCCGAACATGATCAACGCGCAATTGCTGCAATCGATGGTCGATGCGTCCAATGACGGGATCGTGGTTGCCGAACAGGAAGGCGACGACACCATCCTGATCTACGTGAACGCCGCCTTCGAACGCCTGACCGGCTACAGCCGCGACGAAGTCCTCTACCAGGATTGCCGCTTCCTGCAGGCCGACGACCGTGACCAGCTTGGCCGTGCCCGCATCCGCAGGGCCCTGGCCGAAGGCCGCCCCTGTCGCGAAGTGCTGCGCAACTACCGCAAGGATGGCAGCGCGTTCTGGAACGAGCTGTCGATCACCCCGGTAAGGCTCGACGCTGAACAGCGGACCTACTTCATCGGTATTCAGAAGGACGTAAGCCGCCAGGTCGCGCTAGAGCGGGAACTGGCCGAACTGCGCGTTGGTCTGAAACCCGACGAACGCGCCTGAACCAAGTACGCCACGCACGGTCAATTCCGTTGAAGAAATCGCCACCACCGAGTTCGATCATGCAAGCAGACGCGCTCCTGACCCAGGACGAGCTGGATTTCATCCAGAGCATGCAGCATACGCCGCAATTGAACCTGGCCGACTCCATGTCGAGCCTGCTGGTCAATGGCGACCGTCGCATCCAGAGCTTGCTGACCCGGCTGGTGGCCAACGAACAGGTGACCTTGCAGGCCCAGTTCAACAACCAGCAAATCAGCTTCCCGCTGCAACTGGTGGAAGACGAGTTCCACGCCCTGCACCTGCAACTGGGCTCACCCGAAATTTACGAAGACGGGCCCATGCTGCGCGCCTGGCGCCTGTCGATGGAAACGCCCAGCCCGCTGCTCGATAGCCATGATCAGGAAAGCGGCCTGTGGGTTCGCGATATTTCGTTCAAGGGTGTACTGGTGGAGGTCCGCGGCTTGCCGGCAGCGCCCACCCGCTTCGAGTTGCGCTTCGCCCCGGGCGACATCAGCCCGATCGAATTGCATGGCGTACTGGGCCGCCGCATCGGCCCCGACCTGGCGGCTTACGACCTTGCCCAAAGCCCGACCGAAGAGATCGACCGGCTGCGCGACTACATCCTCCAGGCCCATCGCCGGGCCCACCCCGAACTGCACACTCAGGTATCGAGCTGACCGGCCAGAAACTGCCGCAAACGCTGGCGCATCACACTCCCCTGCGCACCAAGGCAGGCGACCGAACTGCCGGCCAGGCGGTCCTGTGCCACTTCTGCCGCTTCACCGGCCAGTAACAACGGGCATTCCAGCACAGCAGCCATGCGCACCAGTCTTCGGGTGAGTTCTGCCGTGGGTGGATGGTGAGAAAACAGCACCAGGGCATCCGGTTTCAGGCGTTCGCAGACCAGCGCCAGTTCCTGCAGCGGCTGCCCGCTCGCCAATGGCGTCACGCCAATCTCGTCGCTGCCCAGCGTCAGGCCCGTCACCAGCAATTCCAGTTCGTGGCATTGCCCCGGCAACGCGGCCAGCAGCACAGTGCGACCACGTGGCACGCGGGCAAGCTGCAAACGGGCAAATACCCGGCCACGCAGAAACTGGTCGAGGAACAGCCACTCGCTGGCCTGCCCAAAGGCGCCCTGGCTGGCCGCCAGGTCGTGCCAAACCGGCATGAACACCTCGGCGAACACCTGGTCCAGGGTATTGGCGGCAAATACCTCATCGAACAGGCGGCCCAGGCCGGCCGTATCAAAGCGCTGTACGGCCTGGCGTGCCTGGTGCTGCCAGCGCAACCAGGCATCCGCCGCGCCGCTGGCCTGAACGGCAAGGGCATGGCCGCGCGCAAGGATGCTGCCCACCTTGCTGACTGCCACACCGCGCTCCAGCCAGCCGAGGATACGGCGGATGTCATCGATGTGGGCCTGGGAGTACAAGCGGTGACCGCTGTCGGTGCGGGTTGGCTGAATCAGCCCGTAGCGGCGCTCCCAGGCACGCAAGGTCACGGCATTGACGCCCGTCAGCCGGGACACTTCCCGGATCGGAAACAGCTCATGCTGCTCAAGACCCACATCGTTCAACGGGTTACGTCCCTGTTCGGTCATCTGCACGGTGTACCCTGAGTGCGGAAGTTGAACGCGTAGTCTACTACGCCAGCACCGGTCGCAGGGTGCAACCGTTTGCCGGCGGACATTTGCCGAAGATCGCCCATGCGCGATAATCCGCGCCCGATTCTTGCATGCACACCTGCGTTGCCCACCACCCCGGGCCACGCAGCCAAAGGGGCCGGCTACCCGCCAGCCCCGTTGCCAGGAGATACACGATGTCTACCCCACCCGTCACCTTGATGGTGTCGCGCCGCGCCGCCCATGGCCGCTACCAGGACCTGCTGGCCTGGCTGCATGAAGGCGAGCAGCTGGCCACCGACTTCCCCGGCTATCTCGGGTCCGGCATCCTCGCCCCACCCCAGGATGGCGACGAATTCCAGATCATCTTCCGCTTCAGCGACGAACCCACCCTACATGCCTGGGAGCATTCCGCCTCGCGTCGGGCCTGGTTGCAACGCGGCAATGGCCTGTTCGAGCGCCCCAAAGAGGCGCGCGTCAGCGGTATCGACGACTGGTTTGGCACCAATACGGTGCAAAAACCACCGCGCTGGAAGCAGGCCGTGGCCATCTGGCTGGCGTTCTTCCCGGTCTCGCTGGCGTTCAACCTGCTGTTTGGCCACTGGCTGGCACCGCTGGACCTGCTGCCGCGGGTAATGCTTAGCACCCTGGCCCTGACGCCAGTGATGGTGTACCTGTTCATCCCCCTGTCCACCCGCCTGCTGGCCAGTTGGTTGCATGCCTCCCCGGCCACCGGTGGCGCCTTGCGCAGCCGCTGAGGCCAGGCCATACAACAGGGAAACAGTTCGGGTATGCTGGGCGGCAACCAAAGGACAGACAAGTTGACCGCCCCGAACATGAACAGCCCCATTCTCGTTACCGGAGCCAGCCAGCGCGTCGGGCTGGCCCTGGCCCTTGAACTGGCACAGGCCGGCCATACGGTGGTCAGTGCCAGCCGCAGCGTCCAACCACAGACGGCCCACCCGAATATCGTGCAGTTCCAGGCCGACTTGTGCCTGGCAGCCGACCGCCAGGCCCTGATCGACCACCTGCATAACCATTACGACGGCCTGCGCGCCATCATCCATAACGCCTCGCTGTGGCTCGACGACGGCCTCGACAACCTCGAGACCATGTTCCGCCTGCACGTCGAAGCGCCCTACCACCTCAACCTGGCCCTGGGCGACCTGTTGGCCAAGGTGGACAAGGCCGACATCATCCACATCTGCGACGAAACCTCTTCGCGCGGCAGCAAAAGCCACATTGGCTATGCCGCCACCAAGGCTGCGCTGCAGAACATGGTGCTGTCGTTTGCTGAAAAATATGCGCCCAAGGTGCATGTGAACGGTATCCTGCCCGGGCTGCTGATCCTCAAGGAAGGGGGCGACGAAGCCTACCGCCAGCAAACCCTGAAAAAGGCCCTGCTGGAGTTCGAACCCGGCGCCGGCCCGCTGATCGAGACAGTCAAGTACCTGCTCGCCAGCCAGTACAGCACCGGCAGCCAGGTGGTCATCAACGGTGGCCGCCACTTGAAGAACCGCATGACCTGAGAGAAGCCCATGACCCCACAGCAACAGCTCGAACTCGAAGCCGCCGCGTTCCGGCGCCTGGTCGAACACCTGCAAAAGCGCACCGATGTGCAGAACATCGACCTGATGAACCTGTCCGGTTTTTGCCGCAACTGCCTGTCCAAGTGGTACAAGGCCGCAGCTGACGAGCGCCAGCTCGACCTGAGCCTGGATGACGCCCGCGAAGCGGTGTACGGCATGCCCTACGCCGAGTGGAAAGCCCAACACCAGAAAGAAGCCAGCGCCGAACAACAAGCGGCGTTCGAAAAAGGAAAACCTCGTGACTGATCTGAACACCCTGCGCGCCAGCCTGGCCAGCGGCCAGCATGCATTTGCCGATACCCTGGCGTTCATTGCCGATAACTACAGCTACCAGCCGCAGGCTTTCAACAATGGCGGTATGGAGAATGCGGCCGGGCAGAACGAAGGTTCGTGCAAGACCCTGGGCCTGGCGTTGCTGGAAGGGCTGAGCGACCAGGAAGCGCTGCTGGCCTTTGGCGAACACTACCGTGATGTGGTGGCCACGCCTGAGGGTAGCGACCATGGCAATATCCGGGCGTTGATCAAGCATGGTTTGGCGGGCGTCAAGTTTGCGGCGCAGCCGCTTGCGCGCAAGGCGTGAGATTGCCGGGGCCGCTTTGCGGCCCATCGCCGGCAAGCCAGCTCCCACAGGTACTGCACAAGGCTTGAAAGGTGCGCAGTACTTGTGGGAGCTGGCTTGCCGGCGATGAGGCCGGTGCAACCGACCTCATGCCATGATCCTTCCTGGCCCCCCGCTTTCCAGCCGGCCGTGTTGCAACCACTGCAAGGCCACTGGCCACAGGCTTTCGCGAAAACGGTCATGGAAGAACGCGAAATGGCCGATCTCCTCGACCGAGATATCCACAGGCGCGATGCGCAGGTGCCTACGCTCGGCACCCTGTAGATAACCCAGTAAACGCTCGGTTGCCGCCACAGTGCCAAAGGGGTCGTCGGTCAGGCTGATGGCCAACGTCGCTGCCCGCACCTGGGCGAACGGAAGCGCCCCCAGGCCACGCCCGCTGGGCCTGTGTTCGTAACGTGGGGTTCGCGTGGTCCAGTCATGCACCACGCCGGACGGCGTGTCCTCCAGCCACCCCAGGCGCTTGCCGGGGAAGTAGCCGAACACCCGGGTCAGCAGCGGCATGACCACATGCCACTTGCCGAACAGTTGCCAGCGCTGTTCGGCCGCATAGTCGCGCCAGTAGGCGAACTGCGCGCCTACCATCACCACGCGACGTACCTGGCCGGCGGACGGTGCCAACCCCACTGCGCAGCCGCCGAAACTGTGCCCCACCACGTCTATTGGCTGGCCAGGGAAATGCTCGGCCGCATGCGCCAGCATCGCTTCGAAATCCAGCCGACCCCAGTCGCTCCACGAGGCCTGGAAGCCGCGCAACGAAGCCGGGCGGGATTCGCCGATGCCACGGTAGTCGTAGGTCAGCACATCGCAACCCTGGGCAAACAAGTAATCGGCAAAGCGGGAGTAATAGCGGCAGCGTACCGACGTGGCAGCGTTGATGATCACCAGCGAGCGCTGGGGGTCTGGCTGGGCGTGGCGCCAGATGAAGCCGCCGAGGCTGTAGCCGTCGGCTGCGGGGTGGCGAAAGGCAGTGGCGGGTTGGGTGAGGCTGCTCATGGCGCGTTCCCTGTTGTTGTGCGCCAAACCTAGCAAATATTTTATAGCCTGTACCGGCCTCATCGCCGACAAGCCAGCTCCCACAGGATACTCACAGGCCTGAGGGCAGTGAAATACCTGTGGGAGCTGGCTTGCCGGCGATGAGGCCGGTACAGGCTAACGCCGATTACAGCTCGATGCAGTCGAACTTCACATCGGTAGCCACGTCTTCGTCGTAGTTGACGTCAGCGCGCTCGAAGCCGAACAGGTTGAGGAACTGCTTCTTGTAACCGGCGTAGTCGGTCAGTTCGAACAGGTTCTCGGTGGTCACTTGCGGCCACAGGGCCTTGCAGGCGTCCTGCACATCGCTGCGCAGTTCCCAGTCGTCCAGGCGCAGGCGGCCCTTCTCGTCGACCTCGGCCGGCGCACCATCGGCGCGGTACAGACGGTCGCGGTACATGCGGTCCAGTTGGTCCTGGGTGCCTTCGTGAACACCTTTCTCTTCCATGATCTTGAAGACCATCGACAGGTACAGCGGCATCACCGGAATGGCCGAGCTGGCCTGGGTGACCACCGACTTCAGCACGGCCACGTTGGCCCCGCCTTTCACTTCGCCGGCCAATTTCTCGTTCAGGCGCAGAGCGGTAGCGTCCAGGTCCTGCTTGGCCTGGCCCAGTGCGCCGTGCCAGTAGATCGGCCAGGTGATGTCGCTGCCAATGTAGCTGAAGGCCACGGTACGGGCGCCTTCGGCCAGTACGTCGGCGCCAGCCAGGGCATCGATCCACAGCTGCCAGTCCTGGCCACCCATGACGGTGACGGTGTCGGCGATTTCCTGCTCGGTGGCCGGCTCGATGCTGGCCTCGATGATGGTGTCCTTGTTGGTGTCGATGGCGGTCGACTTGTAAGGCTGGCCGATCGGCTTCAGTGCCGAGCGAATGACTTCACCGGTCTGCGGCAGTTTGCGCACAGGCGAAGCCAGCGAGTAGATGACCAGGTCGACCTTGCCACCCATCTCGTTCTTGATCAGCTCGATGACCTTGGCACGGGCCTCGTCAGAGAAGGCGTCACCATTGATCGACTTGCTGTACAGGCCCTCGGCCTTGGCAAACTTGTCGAAGGCAGCGGAGTTGTACCAGCCAGCGGTGCCGGCCTTGGTTTCGGTGCCTGGCTTTTCGAAGAACACGCCCAGGGTGTCGGCCTTGAAACCGAACGCTGCGGTGATACGGGCTGCCAGGCCGTAGCCACTGGAAGCACCGATGACCAGGACCTTCTTCGGGCCATCCTCGCGCACGCCCAGCTTGCGGGTGGCTTCGATCTGGTCACGGACGTTGAGCTCGCAGCCCTTCGGGTGAGTCGTGGTGCAGATGAAACCGCGAACCTTAGGATGAATGATGGCCAATGTCTGTACCTCGTCAGGTTTATGCCGGGGAAGCGCCGCTTGGGGCGATTCCGATTGATCAGAGGGTGAGACTACCCCCGCAGGTTATCCGACACATATTACGGGGTGATCATGGGGATGCAAAACCGGGGTTTACCTGTACTGGCCCGATCGCCGGCAAGCCGGCTCCCACAAGGACTGCGCAAACCTTGCGTCTTGTGGGGTACCTGTGGGGCTGGCTTGCCGGCGATAGGGCCAATGGTAGCAACATCACTCTGAAGCCAAAGCACCTTTCAACCATTCCAGAAACCGCCTGGCCAGCGGGTCATCCTGGCTATCCCGATGCACCAGGCAAGCCCAGGCCGGCCCCCGCACCCGCTGCGCCGACAACGCCTGCAAACGCCCCTCTTCCACCGCCCGCCGTGCCAGCAACTGGCTGACCAGCGCCACCCCCAGCCCTTCGCTGGCGGCATCCAGCAACAGCCCAGGGTCGGAAAAATTCAGCCCCTTGCCCTGCTGCCCGACATCCTCGCCGCCTTCCAGCTGCCAATGGCTCCAGTCCATTTCCCGCTCGCCGTGCAAGGTCGTGCGCGCAGCCGAAGACGCCAGTGCAGGATGGCAGGCCGGGTACAGCTGGTCCTGATGCAGCACGCTGAAGCTGCACTCGGCCTGGGCGCTGAGGTCATCGCGGATGGCCAGGTCGATGGTTTCGGTGGCCATGTCTGGCACCTCGAAGCTGGTGAACAACCACAGGTCGACCTCTGGGCAGCGCTGGTGAAAGTCGGCCAGCCGCGGCAGCAGCCAGTGCCTGGCGAACGCCGGGCTGGTGTTGACCACCAACTGGTTAGGCTTGCGGTACTGGTCAAGCCGGCGAATGCCCACGGCCAGGTGCTGCAACAGTGATTGCGTGGTGCTGAGCAGGTCATGCCCGGCGTCGGTCAGGCTCACGCTACGCCCGCTTCGGTGGAACAGCGGCTGCTCAAGGTAGGTTTCCAGGCTGCGAATCTGCTGGCTGATGGCCGACTGGGTCAGGTTCAACGCCTCGGCCGCCTTGTGGAAGCTGCCCAGCCGCGCCGCAGCCTCGAAGCCGCGCAGGGCATTCAGGGGTGGCCAGTGTTTAAGCATGATTGATAAGCCCTGCTGATCAGATGTGCGCTAAATCTATCGTTTGTCGCCGGCCAGGCCTAGCAATAGCATGAACACCAACACCCGCGACGGCGGGCTTCGTTGATAAAAATCCTTAATAGATCGGAGTTCTCTATGCACCTGTCCCTCGACAGCGGCTGGCGCATGCCCGCCGAATGGGCACGCCACGCGGCAACCTGGATGGTATGGCCACACAACCAGTCCCTGTGGGAAAGCGGCTGGAACGTGCGCCTGGCCGATGTACAGCAGGACTACGCCCGGGTCGCAGCGGCCATTGCCCGTTTCGAGCCGGTGAAGATGGTGGTCGACCCGTCTGCCGTGGCCAGCGCCCGCGCCCTGTGCGGTGCCAACATCGAGCTGATCGAACTGGCCGTGGACGACAGCTGGTGCCGTGACAGCGGCCCAAGCTTCGTCTGCCACCCGCAACATGGCCTGGCCGGCCTGAGCTGGCGCTTCAATGCCTGGGGCGACAAGTCGCAGCACAGCCTGGACCGCAGCCTGGGCCGACGCATCCTCGACCAACTGGGCCTCGACGGCTTCAGCACGTCGCTGTGCAACGAAGGCGGTGCGATTCATGTCGACGGCGAAGGCACACTGATTACTACCGAATCGGTGCTGCTCAACCCCAACCGAAACCCTGGCGTCAGCAAGGCCGAGTTCGAAGCCTGCTTTGCCCGCCACCTGGGCATCCGCAAAACCATTTGGCTGCCAGGTGACCCGCAATATGTCACTGGCGACATGACCGACGGCCACGTCGACGGCGTCTGTGCCTTCGCCCGCCCCGGCGTGCTGTTGGTCGACGCCACCCATGAGCAAGACTCGGTGTACGCCGAAGTCGTGCGGGAAAACCGCCGCGCCCTGGAACTGGCCACCGACGCTCAGGGCCGCCATTTCGAACTGCTCGACCTGTACGAAGCAAGCGCCGCCGTCGACCAGGACGCCGAGGTGTTTTGTGCGTCCTATACCAACTTCTACATCGCCAACGGCGCGATCATCATGCCCGCCTATGGCATCGCTGCCGACCAGGAGGCCGCTGCGCAACTGGCCCACGCCTTCCCGGGTCGGGAGATCGTGCCGGTGCGCATCGACCACATTGCCCACGGCGGTGGCGGCATTCACTGCATTACCCAGCAACAGCCGGAGGTACAGCCATGAGCCTGCTGCGCGTGGCCACCACGCAAATGCCGTGCAGCTGGGACCTACCTGGCAACCTCGACCGCGCCGAACAACTGGTGCGCCAGGCTGCGGCCAAAGGTGCCCAGGTAATCCTGCTGCAAGAACTGTTCGCCACACCCTACTTCTGTATCGAACAGGACCACCAGCACCAGGCCCTGGCCCAGCCCTACCCCGACAGCCCGATCCTGCAGCGCTTCGCCGCGCTGGCCGGCGAGCTGGGCGTTGTGCTGCCACTGAGCTGGTACGAGCGCGCCGGCAATGCCTTCTTCAATTCGCTGACGGTGGCCGATGCCGATGGCCGCCTGCTCGGGGTGTACCGCAAGACCCACATCCCCAACGCCATCGGCTACCAGGAGAAGGAATATTTCAGCCCAGGCGACACAGGCTTCAAGGTCTGGGACACCACCTTTGGCCGCCTGGGCATCGGTATCTGCTGGGACCAGTGGTTCCCCGAAACGGCCCGCTGCCTGGCACTGATGGGGGCCGAAGTGCTGTTGTTCCCCACCGCCATCGGCTCCGAACCCGGCTGCGCCGAACTGGACTCGCGCGACCATTGGCAGGTGGCCATGCGCGGCCACGCCGCCGCCAACCTGTTGCCGGTGGTGGCGGCCAATCGCGTGGGCGAGGAAGTGGCCGCCAGCGACGCTTCGCTGAGCATGCGCTTCTACGGTTCGTCGTTCATCTGCGACCACAAGGGCGCCATGCTCGCCGAAGCCGACCGTGACAACAGCGGCATCTGGCTGCACGACCTGGATCTGGCACGCATGCGCGATGACCGCCTGAGCTGGGGCATCTACCGTGACCGCCGCCCGGAAATGTACGCCCCCCTGCTGACGCTGGATGGCAAGCATCCACACACCCTGAGGGCCTGAGCATGAAACGCCACGTTCTAGCCGCATTGGCGCTGGCCATTTGCGCCAGCCAGGCCCAGGCCGAGCAGCCCGTGCTGCGCCTGTACAACTGGGCCGACTATTTTGCCGAAGACACCCTCAAGCAGTTCACGGCCGAAACCGGTATCCAGGTGATCTACGACGTGATGGACGGCAGTGAAGTGCTTGAAGCCAAGCTGATGTCCGGGCGCAGTGGCTACGACCTGGTGTTCCCCGGTGACACCGTTGCCGAGCGGCTGATGCGTGCCGGCAGCTTGCAGCCACTGGACCACAGCCGCCTTGAGGCACTGGACGACATCGAACCTGGCCTGCGCCAGCTGCATGCCCGCTATCCCAAGGCCAGCCAGGCGACCGTGCCCTATACCTGGGGCACCATCGGCCTGACGGTGAATGCCGACAAAGTCCGCCAGCGCATGCCCGATGCGCCGCTGGACAACCTCGACCTGCTGTTCAAGCCGGAGCTGGCCGCCAAGTTTGCCGATTGCGGTATCTCGGTCATCGACTCGCCCGACGAAGTGTTGGCGGTGGTCCTCAACTACCTGGGCCGCGAGCCACGCAGCGCCAAGCGTGAAGACCTCGCCGCCGCCAGCGCACTGCTCAAGGCCATACGCCCGTATGTGCGCAAGTTCCAGTCGCAGCCGGTGACCGAACTGGTCAACGAGAACCTGTGCGTGTCCCTGGGCTACAGCGGCGACGTGATCCAGGCCCAGCGCACGGCCGAGGCCGCCGGCAAGCACCTGGACTTCCAGTACCGCGTACCCCGCCAAGGCACCACGGTATGGATGGACACCATGGCCATCCCGGCCGATGCCAAGCACCCGGAATACGCCTATCGTTTCATCAACTTCGTCATGCGCCCGGCGAACATGGCTGCCATCAGCAACTTCACCGGTTACCCCACTGCCAGCGCCAAGGCGCGCCAGGCGGTGGACCCACGCATGCGCGACAACCCCGATATCTACCTCGACGAAGCAACCTATGCCCGGCTGATCCCGGGCCGCGATATTCCACAGGCCGACATGCGTGCACGCATGCGCGTGTGGACGCGCTTCAAGACTGCACAGGACTGAGCCATGCCAAGCCGTAGAACCTTCCTGCAACTGTCGCTGGCCGCAGGCCTCGGTGCTGGCCTTGGCCTGCCCCTGGGCCTGGCTCGTGCCGAAGAGCCCGGGCGCTGGTTCATGCCTGACGAGGGCGAACCGCAGCAACGCGCCTTTATCGCCTTCGGCGCCCAGGATGCCATCTGGGAAGACTTCACCGCCGATGTGCAAGCCGCCCTGGGCCGTATTGCCCAGGCCATCGCGCGTTATCAGCCAGTCACCGTGTTCTGCCGGGCCGGCGAACGCAAGCTGGCCGAGCAGCACTGCGCCAGCCCGCGCACACGCTTTGTCGAGTGCGACCTGGACGACATCTGGATGCGCGACATCGGCGCCAACTTCGTCCTCGATGACGCTGGCGCGCTGGGCGCGGTGGACTTCAACTTCAACGGCTGGGGCAACAAGCAGCGCCACCGCAACGATGCCCAGCTGGCCAAGCGGGTCGCCACCCTCGCCGGCGCCCGCTACCAGCGCAGCGAACTGGTGGGTGAAGGTGGCGCCATCGAAGTGGATGGCCATGGCACTGGCATCATGACCGAAAGCAGCTGGATCAATGCCAACCGCAACCCGGGCTGGAGCAAGGCCGAGGTAGAGGCCGAGCTCAAGGAGCGCCTGGGGTTGAGCAAGGTTATCTGGCTGCCGGGTATCGCCGGTGAGGACATCACTGACGGGCATGTGGATTTCTATGCCCGCTTCGTGCGGCCGGGGGTGGTGATCGCCAACCTGGACAACGACCCGGATTCATATGACCACGCCGTGACACGCAGGCACCTGGAGATTCTCAAGCGCGCCACCGATGCCGAGGGCCGGACGTTGCAGGTTCATGTCGTTTCACCGCCACAGCGGGGGCGGCGTAACAGGTTCAGCAAGGGCAACGACGACTTTGCGGCGGGGTACATCAACTACTTTGTGATCAATGGCGCGATCATCGCGCCGCAGTTTGGTGATGCTCAGGCGGATGAAAAGGCCCGGGCGTTGCTGGCGGCGTTGTACCCGGGGCGGGATATCGTGCAGCTGGACATTGATGCCATTGCGGCCGGGGGTGGCGGGATTCACTGTGTGACCCATCAGTGCCCGGCTGTTTGAAGGGTGTTGCCTGACCTGGCCTCTTCGCGGGTTGATTTCAAGGCAAACACAAGCCCTGTAGGAGCGGCTTTAGCCGCGAAGGGGCCGGCACAGGTCGATTCAATCGCGGCGCCGACGACGCCCGGTGATCATCGACAACGGCAGGTTCTCGCGTAGGCGCACACTCTCGTAGATGGCCGCCAGCACATGCACACACACCAGCGCCAACACCGCATCGGCCAACCAGCTGTGCAGGTCGGTCGGCCAGTCCTCTCCCCACAAAGCATCCACCTCTTGCGACGCCCACCCGGTCAGGACCAACCCTGCGATACCGGTCAGCATCAACAGCATGACCAACGCGCCAATCGGCGAATGCCCCAGGCGATGACAAGGCTCGCCGCGCAGCAGCGCACGGGCATGCCCTGCCAGACGCGCCGGGGTTGGCCAGAAGTCGGCCCAACGCGCGCTGGGTGGCCCGACAAAGCCCCAGACCACACGCAACACGACACAAGCCAGTGCGTAGTAACCCAGCCACTGGTGCCAGTCGTCACCTTCTTCGTTGAAAAAATAGTCAGCGAAGAACACACCGGCGATGGACAGATGGCACAGCCGCAGGAACGGGTCCCACAGCTGCACCGCGCCGTTGCTGCTCAATCGTGGTACTCGGACTTGACCGCCTTGCCGGTCACCGGATCATGGTAGATCTCGACCTTGCGTCCCTCCTTGTCGAAACCGTAGATCTCGTAGCAGTTGCCCTTGGTAACCTTGAACTTGTTGATCTTGTAACCCTGCTCCTTGAGCTGGGCCTGGAACTTTTCCTGGTCTTGCCAGGTGCTTTTGTCTGCGGTGGTGCATTGGGTGGCGGCGAATACTGTGCTGCTGCCGATCAGAAGCGTCAGGGCGATCAGGATGCGCATGGGTATGGGCTCCATTCAGTTGAGTGAAACAGCACGAAATTCAGCTTAGTTGGATAGAACGCCAAGCGCCCATTGATTTGTTTTTCACATCAATACGAAAGAAAAACAAACTTAACAAATGAGCCAAAGCCACCGATGCTTGGGCATTACGCCCATTGCACGGAGAACAACAACATGAACGACGTGGTCATCGTCGCCGCTACCCGTACCGCCATTGGCAGCTTCCAGGGCGCCCTGGCCACGGTACCTGCGGTCGACCTCGGTGCCGCCGTGATCAAACGCCTGCTGGAGCAGACCGGGCTGGACCCGGCGCAAGTGGACGAAGTAATCCTCGGCCAGGTGCTCACCGCCGGCGCCGGGCAAAACCCGGCACGCCAGGCTGCGATCAAGGCTGGCCTGCCCTACAGCGTACCGGCACTGACCCTGAACAAGGTCTGCGGTTCGGGCCTCAAGGCCCTGCACCTGGCTGCCCAGGCTATCCGCTGCGGTGATGCCGAGGTGGTGATTGCCGGTGGCCAGGAGAACATGAGCCTTGCCCCCTACGTGATGCCCTCGGCCCGTACCGGCCAGCGCATGGGCCATGGCCAGCTGATCGACAGCATGATCACCGATGGCCTGTGGGATGCCTTCAACGACTACCACATGGGCATCACCGCCGAGAACCTTGTGGATAAGTACAGCCTCAGCCGTGAACAGCAGGACGCCTTTGCCGCCGAATCGCAGCGCAAGGCGGTGGCGGCGATCGAGGCCGGGCGCTTCGATGATGAGATCACCCCGATCGTGATGCCGCAGAAAAAGGGCGAGCCCAAAGTGTTTGCGCGCGACGAACAGCCACGTCCGGACACCACCGCTGAGTCCCTGGCCAAACTGCGCCCTGCGTTCAAGAAGGACGGTAGCGTTACCGCTGGCAATGCCTCTAGCCTGAATGACGGTGCAGCCGCCGTGCTACTGATGAGTGCCGCCAAGGCCAAGGCTTTGGGCCTACCGGTACTGGCGAAGATCGCGGCCTATGCCAGTGCCGGCGTAGACCCGGCAATCATGGGTATCGGCCCGGTTTCAGCGACCCAGCGTTGCCTGGACAAAGCCGGCTGGCAGCTGGCCGAACTGGACCTGATCGAAGCCAACGAAGCCTTTGCCGCACAGGCATTGGCGGTGGGCAAGGTACTGGAATGGGATGCTGCGCGGGTCAACGTGAATGGCGGGGCGATTGCCCTGGGCCACCCGATTGGCGCCTCCGGGTGCCGGGTACTGGTGACCTTGCTGCACGAGATGATCAAGCGGGATGTGAAGAAGGGCTTGGCCACCTTGTGCATTGGTGGCGGGCAAGGGGTCGCGCTGGCGATCGAGCGCTGAGTCAGGATTGATGCAAGCAGGCCCGGCCCTTTCGCCGGCAAGCCAGCTCCCACAGGGACCGCACAAATTTCAGGGTTTGTGCAGTACATGTGGGAGCGCGGCTTGCTGGCGATAGGGCCGGGCCTGTCTACATGGCCAACTCAGCCTTCAGAACCGCTCATCAGCAATCGCCGGGAGGGTCAGCTCCCGCACATAACTGGCCGCCGAAAGCTCCAGTAGCGTTCGCACCATCAGCACCACATCGTGCAGTGGAATCAGCCCCCCTTCCCCACGCGCCGCAGCCTCGGCCACTGGCATGTCCAGGCTGTCTTCGGTATTCAGGTACCCCAGGTTCAGGCACGTCCCCCCAAGGCCCCGCTCCCGATAGCCTTCGCGCAGCGCTTCGGCAATGCCGCGCAGGGCGAATTTAGAGGCGGCGAAGGTCACTTCCGGGCGACCGCTCTGGGGCAGGCCCGAGGTAGAACCGGTGAGGATGATCCGTGGCTTTTCGCTTTTCAGCAGCAACGGCAGTAGCCGCTTGATCAGCAGGATGGTCGCCGTGATGTTGCAGTCGACCATGCGCTGCAACGTCACATCACGGTCTTCGAGGAAGCTGTAGTGCGCCTCGAATGCTTCAGCCTCCCACAGGCCGAGGTTGTAGATCAGCGTGTCAACACCACCCTCGGCCAAGGCCTGGGAAATGGTCTCTACAGCGGCGGCCGGCTCGCCGAGATCGGCTTCGATCCACCGGGCCTGGATATCCTTGCCGACGTTCACTGCCGCTGGTTTGGTGCGCGACACTCCGATCAACGTGTCGCCCGGTTTGCCCAGCCCTTGCATGAACGCCATGCCCAGGCCCTTGCTGGCACCGACTACCAGAACTCGCATCGCATCACTCCCTGTCGATTTGAACAAGAGCCGGTATTCTAGGGCGGTTTGCAGTGCCTGTGCTCAAGCCGCAGCGCGGTTCTCTTCCAGCGCAGCAGCCAGCATGGCCACTTCCTGGCACTTCTGCACGGCCACTTCCACCGGGCTGCGCGACAACGAGCAGGCCGGCGCCAGCCACAGCCGCTCCCCCAGACGCTCATAAGCATCGTGCAGCAGGTCAAGGGTCGCGCCCAGGTTGCAAGGCGCGGCGTTGCGGCCGTCAACCAGGCCCAGCGACAGCACTTTGTAGGCCGGCAGGCGGTCGAGAATGGTCACGTATTGGTCGGGTGCCTGCACCAAGTCGATGTGCAAGCCATCGACCGGCAGGTTCGCGGCCAGGCCCAGGTTGCTTGCAAGGCCACCATTGTAAGTGGCGATCAGCTTCTTCAAGGGCGCGCGCTGAAGGATGTTGTAGACGCGCTCGAAAGCGTTTTTCCAATCCTGCGGCAGGTCTTCGGCGAGAATCGGTTCATCGATCTGCACCCACTCGACGCCTAGGGCAGCCAGGTGGTTGAGATGCTGGTCATACAGCGGCAGCAGGCGGTCAAGGCACTCCAGCTTGTCGGTGCCGTCGTTGCTTTCGCCCTGCCACAGATAGGTCAATGGGCCGATCACCACTGGCTTGACCGCATGGCCCAACGTCTTGGCTTGTGCCACTTCGTCGAAAAGTTGCGCCCAGATCAGGT
Organism: Pseudomonas sp. MM223; assembly: GCA_947090765.1. Lineage (NCBI taxonomy): Bacteria > Pseudomonadati > Pseudomonadota > Gammaproteobacteria > Pseudomonadales > Pseudomonadaceae > Pseudomonas > Pseudomonas sp. MM223. Next base: position 5,747,831 of record OX352322.1, read on the forward strand.
CGAACGGTTGGTCAAACCAGGCAAAGTCGCCCACTGGCAGCAGTTCGATGCCGGCATCCTTTTGCACCTGCCATTGGCGGGCACGCAGCTCGCTATCGTGGTTGATGCGCGGAAAGCCCAGGTTGTGTGCCAGTGCCATGTCTTGTCCCTTCAGCCTGCATAAATGAATGAGGGGATTGTCCGGCTGGCACCGGTTTGAGACAAACTCATTAATTTTGAGATGAACTCAAGATTTTTTCATGATCAGGCTAATGTCTCATTCAGAGCACCACCCTGCGCATCCGGACATGACCCCGCACGCCTTCTGCCGCACAATGCCACCCTGACCACACCAGGTGCCCGGCCACATGAGCCTGCTGAAAACCGCACTGCGCGAACAGAACTTCGTCTGCGTCATGGAGTTTGTCCCCAAGCCGTCTGCAGAACGCTTCGCCGCCATGGAAGCGATCATGGCCCGTGCACACCTGTGCGGCTGGCCGATGACCGTGGCCATCGGCGATCGCGTCGGCAGCCCGCTGGACATGTCGCCACTGGACGCCCTCGCCTCCTTCAGCAACCCGGTGCCTGCCCTGCCGCATTTTTCCGGCAAGGACCGCGAGCGTCACCACCTGCTTGCCCAACTGCAGCGCATGGACGCCGCGGGCCTCGACCAGCTGTTGCTGCTGACCGGTGACCGCCTGCCCGGCCACGAGCCCGGCCAACGCCCGGTGCGCTACCTGGAATCGGTGGCCGCCCTGCAGATTGCCCGCCAGGCCTGCCCGCATTGGCTGCTGGGCGCAGCGCTGAACCCGTTCAAGTACCACGAGGAAGAAGGCGGCGCCCAGTATTTCAAGGCCGAGAAAAAGCTGGCAGCGGGGGCCGACTTCCTCACGCTGCAACTGGGCTTCGACGCCGCCAAGCACCAGGAAGCCATGCACTGGATGCGCCGCCAGCCCACACCCAAGCCCATGCTGGCCTGCCTCATGAGCCTCACCCACGGGCGCGCGGCAATGCTTGACCACGTGGCCGGCGTCACTGTCTCCCCGTCCATGCGTGACATGCTCGAAGCGGAAACCGCACAGTCCAAGGTATTTGCCCTGGCGCGCAGTGTTGACCGCCTGGCGTTGCAGATTATCGGTGTAAAGCTGATGGGTTACGCCGGTGTGCACTTGTCGGGGGTTCACGAACTCAAGCAGTTGCTGGCCCTGGAGGCGCGTATCGAGCACTGGCAAACCCAGGTTCACACCCTGGAGCAGTGGGCGCCCGCTTGGCACGCCAGTTGGCAGATGCCCGGCCTGCCGGCCGTGATCTTCCACCCGCCACAAGCCGCCTGGCGCCAGGGCGAGTCGCGGGTCGATGCCTCATTCAAAGAGAAAGCGCGCTATCACCTGATGCACGGCATGCATTCACTGCTGTTTAGCCGCCGCAACGGCCTGAGCAAGGCATTTGGCTGGGCGGTACGCCGGCCGCTGTGGGCTACGCACCTTGGCGCACAGGTGCTGCACAAGGTGGAACGTGCGGTGAAACGGCCAATGGTGGGCTGCGATACCTGTGGCCGTTGCCGGCTGGAAGATACCCTGTATATCTGCCCTGAGACCTGCCCCAAGGGCCTGGCCAACGGCCCCTGTGGCGGTACTGCCCTGAACCGCTGCGAGTTCGGCGACCGCGAGTGCATCCACAGCGTCAAGTACCGCACCGCCAAGGCCGTGCGGCAAACCGCTGTGCTGACCGAACGCCTGATACCCTGCATCGAGGTCGAAACCCGCCACCGCAGCTCCTGGCCGCAGTGGTTCCAGGCCGCAACGCCGCGCCGGCTCAGCCCGCAGCCAGCGCCTCGAAGCCAGCCCGAATCGTAGCCTCGGGCAGTTCATCGGCAATGAACACCATTACGCTCTCGCGGGTTTCACCCTCGGCCCACTCGGCGTCCCAGTCGAAACCGTAAAGCTTGAGCACGCCCTGGAACACCAGCTTGCGGTCTTCACCGGCAATGTTCAGCACGCCCTTGTAGCGCAGCAGCTGTTTGCCGTGGGTTTCCAGCAATTCGTTCATGAAGCCGCTGAGGCGGTCGATGTCCAGCGCGGTTTCCGTGCGCAGCACCATGGTGGAGATACGGTCGGGGGTGGCGGGCTTGAGCACCGGGCGCAGCATCGGTTTCAGGTTTGCACCCAAGTCGGGGTTGAGGTTGAAGCCACGCACATCCAGCAGCTCAGCCAGGTCGATACGGCCGTGCTCGACCACACGGATCGCAGCCCGGCCATTGATACGGGCCAAGCGTTCGCGCAGGGCCTCTACCGCGGCCGGCTTGGCCAGGTCGGTCTTGCTTAGCAGCAGGCGATCGGCAAAGCCGACCTGGGCCTGGGCGATGGCTTGGGTCAGGTGCAAATCGGCATGAACAGCATCGACCAGGGTAATGATGCCGTCGAGGATGTAGCGCTCACGCAGTTCCTCGTCGAGGAAAAAGGTTTGCGCCACCGGCGCCGGGTCGGCAAGGCCGGTGCATTCGATGACCAGCCGCTCGAAGGCGATCTCGCCTGCGTCCAGGCGTTCAAGCAGCAGGTACAGGGCGCGGGTGAGGTCGCCGTGGATGCTGCAGCACACGCAGCCATTGGCCAGGGTCATCACCTGCACCGGCTCGTCGCCCAGCAACTGGCTGTCGATGCCCGCCTCGCTGAATTCGTTTTCGATCACGGCAATCTTCAGGCCGTGCTCGGCCTTGAGCATGTGCTTGAGCAAGGTGGTCTTGCCGGCACCGAGGAAGCCTGTAAGTACGGTTACGGGAATAGGCGTCTGCACGCAGAACATCTCCTGTGCGGAAAAAACAGTGGCCTCATCGCCGGCAAGCCAGCCCCACAGGTACTGCACAGACCTTGTGGCCTATGGAGTACCTGTGGGAGCTGGCTTGCCGGCGATGAGGCCGGACAGGTTAACGCTTAAGGCTCAACAGCACTTGGGCCCGGACTTGCCACCGTAACGGGCTTCCTGGCGTTCGCGGAAGAACGCCTCGTAGCTCATCACCGGCTTGTCCGGATGCGTCTTCTGCATGTGTTCGACATAGTTGTCGTAGTCGGGCATGCCGACCATCAGGCGGGCTGCCTGCCCCAGGTATTTTCCCAGTCGACCCAAGTCGTTGAACATAACTGCAGCCCTCTCGATTACGCGTCAGGCAAGGCCTGGAACGGGGTTTCCTTGTCGCTGCGCTCCTTGCGGCCCCAGGCGGCGTAGCCGACCTTGAGGGCGAAGAACAGGATGCTGAAGACCACCAGCAGGAACAGAATCGTCAGGCCCGCGTTGGTGTAGGCGTTGAAGATCACGTGCTGCATCTGCCCGATGTCCTTGGCCGGGGCCAGCACCTGGCCGGCGTCCAGCGCAGTGCTGTACTTCTTGGCCAGGGCCAGGAAACCAACGGCCGGGTTCGGGTCGAACAGCTTGATCAGGCCAGCAGCCGTGGTGCAGATCAGCAGCCAGACGGCCGGCAGCAAGGTGACCCAGATGTAGCGCTGACGCTTCATCTTGATCAGCACCACGGTACCGAGCATCAGGGCGATACCGGCCAGCATCTGGTTGGAGATGCCGAACAGCGGCCACAGGGTGTTGATGCCACCCAGCGGGTCGATCACGCCCTGGTACAGCAGATAGCCCCACATTGCCACGCAGCCAGCGGTGGCGAGCAGGTTGGCCCCCCACGATTCGGTGCGTTTGAGCGCCGGCACGAAGCTGCCCAGCAGGTCTTGCAGCATGAAGCGCCCGGCACGGGTGCCGGCGTCCACCGCGGTGAGGATGAACAGCGCCTCGAACAGGATCGCAAAGTGGTACCAGAAGGCCATGGTGTTTTCACCTGGCAACACCTGGTGCAGGATCTGCGCGATACCCACCGCCAAGGTTGGCGCACCGCCGGCACGGGCCAGGATGGTGTGCTCGCCGATGTCACGGGCGACGGCTTCAAGCTGCTCGGGGGTGATCAGGAAGCCCCAGCTGCTGACCGTCTGCGCCACCGACGCAACGTCTGCGCCCACTACGGCGGCCGGGCTGTTCATGGCGAAGTACACGCCTGGTTCGATCACCGAAGCGGCGACCATGGCCATGATGGCCACGAACGATTCCATCAGCATGCCGCCATAGCCGATGTAGCGGGCGTTGGTTTCGTTGTCCAGCAGCTTGGGCGTGGTCCCCGAAGAGATCAGCGCGTGGAAGCCGGACACCGCACCACAGGCAATGGTGATGAACAGGAACGGGAACAGGGTGCCCTTCCACACCGGGCCGGTGCCGTCGGTGAACTGGGTCAGCGCCGGCATTTTCAGCTCGGGCGCGATGATCAGGATACCGATGGCCAAGCCAACGATGGTGCCGATCTTGAGGAAGGTCGACAGGTAGTCACGTGGCGCCAGCACCAGCCACACCGGCAGCACCGCGGCGACGAAGCCGTAGCCCACCAGCATCCATGTGATCTGCACGCCGGTGAAGGTGAACGCCGGGCCCCAGACCGGGTCCGCAGCAATCACACCACCCAGCCAGATCGAGGCCAGCAGCAAGACCACGCCAACCACCGAGATCTCGCCAATGCGGCCTGGGCGGATGTAGCGCATGTAGATACCCATGAACATCGCGATCGGGATGGTCGCCATGACCGTGAACATGCCCCACGGGCTCTCGGCCAGGGCCTTCACCACGATCAGCGCCAGCACCGCGAGGATGATGATCATGATCAGGAAGCAGCCGAACAGGGCGATGGTGCCCGGAATGCGGCCCATCTCCTCGCGCACCATGTCGCCCAGCGAGCGGCCGTTGCGGCGGGTGGACAGGAACAGGACCATGAAGTCCTGTACCGCACCGGCCAGCACCACGCCGGCAATCAGCCACAGCGTACCGGGCAGGTAGCCCATTTGCGCGGCGAGTACCGGGCCGACCAGGGGGCCTGCGCCGGCGATGGCAGCAAAGTGGTGACCGAAGAGAATGTGTTTGTTGGTCGGGACGTAGTCCAGACCGTCGTTGTTGAGCACCGCCGGGGTAGCACGGCGCGGGTCGAGTTGCATCACCTTGGTGGCGATGAACAGGCTGTAGTAACGATAGGCAACCAGGTAGATGGCCACTGCCGCAACCACGATCCACAAGGCGTTGATTGCCTCACCGCGACGCAGGGCAACCACACCCAGCGCGCAGGCCCCTATGACTGCCAGCGCCAGCCACGGAATGTGGCGTAGCAGGCTATTATTGTTGTTCATGGTTAGCTTCCAGCTGGTGGATTGGAAAGACCGCCCACCGAGTCTAGGGCGAGTCAAGGCGCATTGCCACACTTGCTTTGGTCTAGAGCCTCTGCGGCCAGATTGCAGTACCTGATGCACATGACTTTCTAACTATAGTCAGGATGTCACCTTAGGACCTACCCGAGGATCCATGCCATGAGCGCTCACGACGAACGCCGCCGTTTCCAGCGTATCCCGTTCGACGCCCCGACCCGGCTGTGCCAGGGCGAACGTTGCTGGGAGGTGAAACTGCTCGACCTTTCCCTCAAAGGCCTGCTGGTCGAATGCCCGAAACCCTGGGATGCCGACCTGACCCAGGATTTCGAGGCCTACATCGTGCTCAACGATGGGGAGACCGAGGTGCAGATGCAGGTCGAGCTGCGCCACGAAGAACCGGAGTGCCTGGGCTTCATCTGCCTGTACATCGACATCGATTCGATGAGCCATTTGCACCGTCTTGTGGAATTGAACGTGGCCGACAGCACCGAAATGATGCGTGAGCCTGCGCGAACTCATCGAATAATGAAATCTCTTAGCTAGCTAATAGCCTTCCCGCCTTGTGTTTCCTGTCTACCCAGACAGCTTTAACCCTGGGTAGCAACACTTTGTACACACCCCTCTAATACAGCATTTAATGAGTTGGTACGCCTTCTGCATTGGGTTTTCGCACATCCTGCGACCGCCCATGTGCGCGCTACGATCAAAATATTGTATACAATTATTGTGGCAATCATTTGCAGGAACTGTCTACAGTAGCGACACAAAAATAAACAGAGAGCCTGCTCCATGACTACGTCCCCTAGCACGTCTCCCGCCAAGCGCCCCGAGGATGAAAACCTCGGCCTTGGTGCCAACCTGGCCTACGGTCTGCAGCATGTGTTGACCATGTATGGAGGGATCGTCGCGGTACCCCTGATCCTGGGGCAGGCCGCAGGCCTCAACGGCGCCGAAATCGGCATGCTGATTGCTGCCTCGCTGTTTGCCGGTGGCCTGGCCACCCTGCTGCAAACCCTCGGCCTGCCGTTTTTCGGCTGCCAGTTGCCGCTGGTGCAGGGCGTGTCGTTTGCCGGTGTGGCGACCATGGGGGCGATTCTCAGCAGCGAGGGTGGCGGTGGCCTGCCAGGCGTGCTCGGCGCGGTCATGGCCGCATCGCTGATCGGCTTTTTGATCACCCCGGTGTTCTCGCGCATCACCAAGTTCTTCCCGCCGCTGGTGACCGGTATCGTCATCACCACCATCGGCCTCACCCTGATGCCAGTGGCCGCCCGCTGGGTGATGGGCGGTAACAGCGCCTCGCCAGAGTTCGGCAGCGTGGCCAACATCGGCCTGGCGGGGCTGACCTTCGCCATCGTGCTGCTGCTGAGCAAGCTGGGCAACGCGACCATCTCGCGCCTGTCGATCCTGCTGGCCATGGTGCTCGGCACCCTGATTGCCTGGGCGCTGGGCATGACCGACTTCAGCAAGGTCACCGAAGGTGCAATGTTCGCCTTCCCCACGCCGTTCCACTTCGGCATGCCGGAATTCCACATCGCCGCGATCCTGTCGATGTGCATCGTGATCATGGTCACCCTGGTGGAAACCTCGGCCGACATTCTCGCCGTGGGTGAGATCATCGATACCAAGGTCGACTCCAAGCGCCTGGGCAACGGCCTGCGCGCCGACATGGCATCGAGCATCCTGGCGCCGATCTTCGGCTCGTTCACCCAGAGCGCGTTCGCCCAGAACGTTGGCCTGGTGGCCGTGACCGGGGTCAAGAGCCGTTACGTGGTAGCCACCGGTGGCGTGATCCTGGTAGTGCTCGGCCTGTTGCCGGTCATGGGCCGGGTGATTGCCGCAGTACCAACCCCGGTACTGGGTGGCGCGGGCATCGTGCTGTTCGGCACGGTGGCGGCCAGTGGTATCCGCACCCTGTCCAAGGTCAGCTACAAGAACAACGTCAACCTGATCATCGTTGCCGCTTCGCTGGGCTTCGGCATGATCCCGATCGCCGCGCCAACCTTCTACCACCACTTCCCGAACTGGTTCGAGACCATCTTCCATTCGGGCATCGCTCCGCAGCGATCATGGCCATCCTGCTGAACCTGATCTTCAACCACTTCACCACCGGCAACTCGGAAAACCAGTCCGTGTTCGCCGCAGCTTACGAGCGCACTATCCAGTACTCCGACATTTCCGCACTGCGTGATGGCGACTACTTCAAGGATGGCAAGCTGTTCGATGCCGAAGGCAACGAAGTGCCGATGCTGGAGCTGGACGAGCATGGCAACCAGACGGTCAGGCGCGCGGCAGTTGCCGAACATTGACCGCTGACTGAGCGGTAAGGTGGGGGGCCGACGCGCATCGTCGGCCCCTTTTTCGTTTACCTGTTCGGGCCCTATCGCCGGCAAGCCAGCTCCCACAGGATACTCACTGCCCTTGAAGGCTGTGCTGTACCTGTGGGAGCGGCTTGCCGGCGATAGGGCCGGTAGAGGCTATAAATTACTCGAACAAAGCATCCAGGGCCTGCTCCAGGCGGGTCACGGCAATTACCTGCAACCCCGCCGGCGGGTCTTTCGGCGCATTGCCCTTGGGCACGATGGCGCGCTTGAAGCCATGCTTGGCCGCTTCCTTCAACCGTTCCTGGCCGCTGGGCACCGGCCGCACCTCGCCCGACAGGCCAATCTCGCCAAACACCAGCAAGCCATGGGCCAGTGGCCGGTTGCGCAAGCTGGACATCACCGCCGCCAGCAACGCCAGGTCCGAAGCCGTTTCCAGCACCTTCACCCCGCCCACCACGTTGAGGAACACGTCCTGATCATGGGTGGGAATACCGCCGTGGCGGTGTAGCACCGCCAGCAACATGGCCAGGCGGTTCTGGTCCAGGCCCAGGGTTACCCGGCGCGGGTTGGCCAGGTGGCTGTCGTCGACCAGCGCTTGTACCTCGACCAGCATGGGCCGTGTGCCCTCCCAGGTCGCCATCACCACACTGCCCGGCACTTCTTCCTGGGTGCGGTTGAGGAAGATCGCCGACGGGTTGGACACCTCTTTCAGGCCCCGATCGGTCATGCCGAACACGCCCAGTTCGTTAACCGCGCCAAAGCGGTTCTTCACCGCTCGCAACAGGCGCAGACGGCCATCGGACTCACCTTCGAAATACAACACGGTATCGACCATGTGCTCCAGTACCCGCGGGCCGGCCAACGAGCCTTCCTTGGTCACGTGGCCGACCAGGAAGATGGCCGTACCGCTCTGCTTGGCGTAACGCACCAATAGCGCCGTGCTCTCGCGCACCTGGGCTACACCGCCGGGTGCCGACTGCAACTGCTCGGTGAAGATGGTCTGGATCGAGTCGATCACCATTACCCGCGGCTTCTCGACGCGTGCAGTGGCAATGATGGTTTCGATGCAGGTTTCGGTCATCACCTTGAGCTGGTCCTGGGGCAAGCCCAGGCGCCGTGAGCGCATGGCCACCTGCTGCTGCGACTCCTCACCGGTGACATACAGCGCGGGCATGCCCACGGCGATATTGCACAAGGTCTGCAGCAGGATGGTCGACTTGCCGATGCCCGGGTCGCCACCAATCAGCACCACCGAGCCATCCACCAGGCCGCCGCCCAGCACGCGGTCCAGTTCGGTGCTGCTGGTGGTGAAACGCGGGATTTCCTCGACGCTGACTTCGGCCAGGGTCTTGATCTGCGCTTGCTGCCCGGTCCAACCGGCGCGGCCGCTACTGGGCGCAGCGGCACCACCGCTCTCGATCATGGTTTCGACCAGGGTGTTCCAGGCCCCGCATTCGCCGCATTGGCCGGCCCATTTGGGGAAGGTCGCGCCGCACTCGGTGCAGCCATACAAGCGCTTGGCCTTGGCCATGGTGGGGTCTCCTGGAAAAAACCGCCATGATAGCCGAGCAGGACGTGTCTCGAACGCTTCGGGATGCGACAAAACTATTCGTTCTAACCGCAGTCACTACCCCTGAACACCACGCATGAAGCGTTTTAGTGGCTTACACTGCGTTAACCTTACCTTTTGTTACAAGGAACCAAACATGGGCATGATCAGTGAGTTCAAGGCCTTCGCGGTCAAAGGCAATGTCGTCGACATGGCGGTCGGTATCATCATCGGCGCGGCCTTCGGCAAGATCGTCTCGTCCTTCGTCGGAGATGTGGTCATGCCGCCACTGGGCCTGTTGATCGGGGGGGTGGACTTCAGCGACCTGGCGATCACCCTGAAGGCAGCCGAAGGCGACGTTCCGGCGGTAGTCCTGGCCTATGGCAAGTTCATCCAGACCGTGATCGACTTCCTGATCGTTGCCTTTGCCATCTTTATGGGTGTGAAGGCAATCAACAGGCTCAAGCGCGAAGAAGCGGTGGCGCCGACTGTACCGCCAGTGCCTTCGGCTGAAGAGACCCTGCTGACCGAAATTCGCGATTTGCTCAAGACGCAGAACCAGAATCGCTTGCCTTGAGATAGCTGGGGGCGCTGTGCGCCCCTTTCGCGGCACAAGGCCGCTCCTACAGGAGTTCGCGATAAGTCGGCTATTCGCGATCTCCTGTAGGAGCGGCCTTGTGCCGCGAAAGGGCCGCAAAGCGGCCCTAATTACCAGTAGTTTTCTACCGCCACCTGCCCCGGCCGTTTGCTCAGGCTCAGTTGCAGGTCACGCGCCTTCAGCACCTTGCGCGTCTCGTCGATCATTTCCGGGTTACCGCACAGCATCACCCGCGAATGCTCCGGTGACAGTTCAAGCCCCGCCGCCTTCTCCAACTCGCCGTTTTCGATCAGCGTGGTAATGCGCTGGTTCAACGCCCCCGGGTGCTGCTCACGGGTCACCACTGGAATGAACTGCAACTTGCCGGCGTACTCGGCCAGGTAGTCGCGCTGCTCCAGCCCGGCGATTTCATCCACGTAGGCCAGCTCTTTCGCTTCACGCACCGAATACACCAGTTTGATGCTGTCAAAACGCTCCCAGGCCTCGAAGTCCTGCAGGATCGACATGAATGGCGCAATGCCGGTGCCGGTCGCCAGCAGCCACAGGTCGCGGCCACCCACAAAGCGGTCAAGGGTGAGGAAGCCGAAGGCCTGGCGGTCGATCAGCAAGGTATCACCCGCCCCCAGCCGGCTCAGTTCACTGGTGAACTCCCCGCCTGGCACCACGATGGAGAAGAAGTCGAGGTGCTCGTCATGGGGTGCGCTGACCATGGAATAGGCGCGCCACACCACACTGCCGTCGGCTTTGGTCACGCCCAGGCGGGCGAACTGGCCGGAACGGAAGCGGAACCCCGCATCGCGCGTAACCCGCAGGCTGAAGAGGTTCGGCGTGAGCGGCTGAACATCGAGCAGGGTCTGGCGGGTGAACTTTTCAGCGCTAGCGGTCATATCGGGCTCCAGGTTTGACGTGCGCACAGTGTCGCGCAAAGTGGCCCGGATAAAAACCACTGCTTTGTAGGGCCTCACCTGGGGCGATCGCGTCGAAGTTGTAGAAAACCGTGAGCGCTATAACAAAAAAATCCCAACACCATGGTAGGTCTTTTCCTACAATGACCCGGGTACGCAAATGGATTGGATCCGCCCCCCCGAGGAGTGTTTCAGATGCTTCACTGGAATCCCGAACATCTCCAAGCGTTCGTCAACGAACGCAGCCCACGGAAGCTGTTCGACATCGCGGTACATCTGGCACAAGACTTGGGCATGGAATACCTCGGGCTGAACCTGCGCATCCAGATCGCCACGCAAACACCCAGGGTGTACCTCTACAGCAACTACCCGGATGAGTGGATCGAGCGCTATCAGCGCGATGAGTTCTACAAGCAGGACCCGGCCGCCAACGTCAGCCACAGCTCGACCATGCCGGTGCTGTGGACCGACGAACTGTATCGTGAAGCCCCGCAGTTTCGCGAAGCGGCCTGCCAGTACGGCTTGCGCCACGGCTGGACGCAATCACTGCACGACCTGCAGCACAACGAAAGCCAGATCAGCGTTGCCAGGCCGGCCGAAAAAATCGACATCGTCGAGCTTTACGACAAAGCCGGCAGCGTGCAGTGGCTGTGCCATACCCTGCATGCAGTGCTCGGCGAACACCACCTGAACGCACTGTGCCCATCGCAACCTAAAATGAGCGAGCGCGAACTGGAAGTGCTGAAATGGTCGGCCGCCGGCAAGACCGCCGCCGACGTAGCCTGCATCCTCTCGCTGTCGCAGAGCACGGTGAACTTCCATATCCGCAGCGTGATCACCAAGACCAACGCCGCCAACAAGGCCGGCGCCATCGCCATCGCCGCCCTGCGTGGCTGGATCTGACCTTCAAACCTGCGACCTTGGGCAAAGCCCTGTAGAATCGCCCGGCAAAGCCCGGGGCGAACCGCAACGGGCAGTTTCATACCCGAGCCAGACGCCATGCCCCTGTTGACCACCCCCTTTGCCGAACTCGACCTGATCCGCCAGCCGGAGCAAGCCAACGACCCGCTGCAGGCTTTCGATGCCGCCGACGAGTACCTGCTTGCGCAGTTGCACGAACAGGCGCCCGATGCGAATTGCCGGGTACTGGTGCTCAATGACAGCTTCGGTGCCTTGGCGGCCAGCCTGGCAGGCCGGCTGCAGGTGGTCAGCAGCGGCGATTCGCACCTGGCGCACCTGGCCCTGGAAAAGAACCTGGCACGCAATGGCTTGCCTTTCGACAGCGTGCCTTTCGTACCGGCCAGCAAACACTGGCAAGGCCCGTTCGACCGGGTGCTGTTGCGCGTACCCAAGACCCTGGCCCTGCTCGAAGAACAACTGATCCGCCTGCAAGGCCACCTGGCGCCCGGTGCGCAGGTGATTGCCGGTGCGATGATCAAGCACTTGCCGCGGGCAGCCGGTGACCTGATGGAGAAATACATCGGCCCGGTGCAAGCTTCGCTGGCACAAAAAAAGGCCCGCTTGCTGACGGCCACCGTGGCCGAACGGCCGCTCGCCCGCTCACCCTATCCTAGCCGCTACCGCCTCGACGTACCGGCGCTGGACTTGGTCAACCACGCCAACGTATTTTGCCGGGAAGGCCTGGATATCGGTACGCGGGCGTTCCTGCCGCACTTGCCCCGTGACCTGGGCAACGCGCGGGTAGCAGACCTGGGTTGCGGCAACGGCGTGCTGGCGATTGCCAGCGCCTTGGCCAACCCGGATGCCCAGTACACGCTGGTCGACGAGTCGTACATGGCGGTGCAATCGGCGCAGGAAAACTGGCAAGCCGCGCTGGGTGAGCGCCCGGCGACCTTTGTCGCGGCCGATGGCTTGGCCGGGGTAGAGAAGCAGTCGCTGGACGTGGTGCTGTGCAATCCGCCGTTCCATCAGCAGCAGGTGGTGGGCGATTTCCTTGCATGGCGCATGTTCCAGCAGGCGCGTGAGGCGTTGGTGGTGGGGGGGGCGCTGTATATCGTGGGTAACCGCCACCTGGGCTATCACAGCAAGCTGGCGCGGTTGTTCCGGGGAGTGGAGCAGGTAGCGGCGACGCCCAAGTTCGTCATCCTCAAAGCCCGCAAGTAATTCTGTACCGGCCCTATCGCCGGCAAGCCAGCTCCCACAGGATATTCACTGCCCTTGAAGGCGGCACTGTACCTGTGGGAGCTGGCTTGCCGGCGATAGGGCCAGCACAGGCTTACCTCAATGGGTGGTAAGGCCCGCAGCCCCCATGAACAACCGCATCACCCAGGCCGCCACGCCGAGCGCCGCGACGCTCATCGCCCAGATCAACAGTAGCCAACCCAGCCGCTGCCACAGCGGTTTCTTCTCTTCAAAGCCATGTTTGCCGGTCATCATGCGGCCCTCCTAGTGATAGCCGTCTTCATGGGTCACCTTGCCGCGGAACACGTAGTAGCTCCAGAAGGTGTACATGAGGATGAACGGCAGGATGAACAGTGTGCCCACCAGCATGAAGCCCTGGCTTTGCGGTGGCGCCGCAGCATCCCAGATCGAAATCGACGGCGGGATGATGTTTGGCCACAAGCTGATGCCCAGGCCACTGTAGCCGAGGAAGATCAGCACCAGCGTAAGCAGGAACGGCGTGTAGTGCGCATTGCGTGCCACCGCCTTGAGCAACCCGTAGAACGTTACCAGTACCAGCAGCGGCACCGGCATGAACCAGAGCAGGTTAGGCATGCTGAACCAGCGGTCGGCGATCTGTGGATAAGCGATCGGTGTCCACAGGCTGACAATACCGATCACCACCAGCAGTACCAGCGCCAGTGGCCGGGCCATGTCGTGCATCTTCTGTTGCAGCGGCCCTTCGGTCTTCATGATCAGCCAGGTGCACCCCAACAGGGTGTAGGCCACGATCAACCCCACGCCACAGAACAGGCTGAACGGGGTGAGCCAGTCGAGGGTGCCACCGGCAAAATGGCGGTCGACCACTTTGAAGCCTTCGAGGAAGGCGCCCAGGGCCACGCCCTGGAAGAAGGTGGCAACCAGTGAGCCCCCGATGAATGCCTTGTCCCAGATATGCCGCTTGTCGGCCGTGGCCTTGAAGCGGAACTCGAAGGCCACGCCGCGGAAGATCAAGCCGATCAACATCAGGATAAGTGGCAAGTACAGGGCTTCGAGTACAACTGCATAGGCCATCGGGAACGCCCCGAACAGCCCGGCACCGCCCAGGATCAGCCAGGTTTCGTTGCCGTCCCACACCGGGGCGACGGTGTTCATCATCACATCACGGTCCTGCTCGCCCTTGACGAAGGGGAACAGCATGCCGATCCCCAGGTCGAACCCGTCCATCACCACGTACATCATGACGCCAAAGATGATGATCACGGCCCAGATCAGCGGAAGGTCGATACCCATGGCTCAGTCCTCCTTGCTCAGGCTGGCAGTCTTGGCCTCATGGCCATCATCGGCGGCAGACAGCGGCCGCGCCGGCGTGCGTTTCTGGCCAGGGCCGCCCGGTGTGTGCTCGTCGCCTTCGCCAGTCTGCGGCCCTTTGCGCACCAGGCGCATCATGTAGCCAAGGCCTGTGCCGAACAGGGCGAAATACACCACCACGAACGCCACCAAGGTGAAACCAAGCTGGGCGTAGCTGTGATTGGACACCCCATCCGCCGTGCGCATCAGGCCATACACCACCCACGGCTGGCGGCCGATCTCGGTGGTAAACCAGCCAGCCAGCAATGCGATCAACCCGGAAGGCCCCATCCATAGCGCCAGGTACAGGAACGGGCGCGAGGTGTAGAGCGTGCCGCGCTTGCGCAGCCACAGGCTCCACAGGCCAACGAAGATCATCAGCAAGCCCAGCCCGACCATGATCCGGAATGACCAGAAGACGATGGTCGAGTTGGGCCGGTCCTCGGGCGGAAACTCCTTCATCGCCGGCACCTGTTTGTCCAGGCTGTGGGTGAGGATGAGGCTGCCGAGCGCCGGGATTTCTACCTTGAAGCGCGTGGTCTCAGCCTTCATGTCGGGGATACCGAACAGGATCAGCGGGGTCGGCTCGCCAGGCACATTCTCCCAGTGCCCTTCGATTGCCGCGATTTTTACCGGCTGGTGCTTGAGCGTATTCAGGCCATGGAAGTCGCCGATTACCGCCTGGATCGGAGCAACGATCAACGCCATCCACATGGCCATCGACAGCATCTTGCGCACCGCCGGGTTGTCACGCCCACGCAGCAGGTGCCAGGCCGCCGAGGCGCCGACGAAAAACGCCGTGGAAACGAACGCGGCCGTGGCCATGTGCATCAGCCGGTAGGGGAACGAGGGGTTGAACACCACCGCAAACCAGTCGACCGGCACCACCCGGCCATCGATGATCTCGTGGCCTTGTGGGGTTTGCATCCAACTGTTGGAGGCAAGGATCCAGAACGTGGAGACCAGCGTGCCAAGCGCCACCATGCACGTGGAGAAAAAATGCAGGCCGCGGCCCACACGGTTCCAGCCAAACAGCATGACGCCGAGGAAACCAGCCTCAAGGAAGAAGGCGGTCAGTACCTCGTAGGTCAGCAACGGCCCGGTAACGGCGCCAGCAAACTCGGAAAAGCGGCTCCAGTTGGTACCGAACTGGTAGGCCATGACAAGGCCTGAGACCACGCCCATGCCAAAGTTGACGGCGAAGATCTTCGACCAGAAGTGATAGAGGTCACGGTAGACCTGTTGGTGGGTCCGCAGCCAGAGGCCTTCGAGGACTGCCAGGTAGCTGGCCAGGCCAATGGTGATGGCCGGGAACAGGATGTGGAACGACACGGTAAAGGCAAACTGCATTCGGGCGAGCTCTAAGGCCTCTATTCCGAACATGGTGCTTCCTCTTCAGATAATCCGGCGTCCGGGCTTGTGGCCCCAGTCGCCCACTGCCCCCACTTGGTCGAGTACGGCGCGTTGGAATTGTTCTGTTCGATCGCAGGGATTCCGGCCCAGAGGGCCCATTCGTTGAACACGCTGTTGCAAAAGCAACGATTGACCCAGATCAACGAATGCTAGGAAGCATAGTCCCGAATAGACCGGCGGGCCGTGTGGTTGTTTGCCGCGTGACCCGTTGCCCCACCCTCTTTCATAACGCGTGAAAAAGTGCCGAACCGGGCAAACAGTAACTACTTGTTACAAACAGGTGATACGCTGCGCCCCCCTCTACTGCGCCGAGGCCCCTGGTTTCCGATGTCCGATTCCGCACCGCAGTTGTTGCGTCACCACCGCCCCTTCCTGGCCTTCTGGCTGGCCCGTGTATTCACTGCCAGCGGCTTCCAGATGCTCACCGTGGCCATCGGCTGGCACCTCTACCAATTGACCGGCAATGTGCTGGACCTGGGCCTGGTCGGCCTGGTCGAGTTCGCCCCGCGGGTGCTGTTCATGCTGCACACCGGGCATGTGGCCGACCGCTATGACCGGCGCAAGGTCGCCGCCCTGTGCCAGAGCCTGCAAGGGCTGATTGCCCTGGCGCTGGCAGTGGGCAGCGCCACCGACAACGTCACCCGTGAACTGATCTTCGCCCTTGCGTTCCTGCTGGGCGCCACGCGCTCGTTCGAAATGCCGGCAACCCAGGCGCTGCTGCCTAATGTGGTGCCGCCGGGGCTGTTCCCGCGGGCCGTGGCGGCCTCGGCGTCGGCGACCCAGTCGGCAACCATCGTGGCGCCAGCGGTGGGCGGCTTCCTGTATGCCTTTGGCAGCATCTGGGTGTATGGCCCCACCGTTGCCCTATATGCCATTGCCTGCGTGCTGACCTTGAGCCTGCAGGCGCGCGGCCAGGTGGTGCAGCGCGGGCGAGCCAGCATCGAATCACTGCTGGCAGGCATCCGCTTCATCCGCAGCCGGCCCGACATCCTCGGCGCCATTTCGCTGGACCTGTTCGCCGTTCTGCTGGGTGGGGCTACCGCGCTGCTGCCGGTGTTTGCCAAGGACATCCTGCTGACCGGCCCGCTGGGCCTTGGCCTGCTGCGCTCGGCGCCGGCGGTGGGGGCGTTGGCCATGTCGCTCTGGCTGGCCCGCTTCCCGTTCGAGCGCAACGTCGGGCGGACCATGTTCACCGCCGTCGGCGTATTCGGCGTGGCCACCATCGCCTTTGGCCTGTCGACCTCGTTCTGGTTCTCGCTGGCGGTGCTGGTGGTGCTGGGCGCGGCGGACATGATCAGCATGGTCATTCGCAGTTCGTTCGTGCAACTGGAAACCCCGGACGAGATGCGTGGCCGGGTGAGCGCGGTGAACGGGTTATTCATTGGTGCCTCGAACCAGCTCGGCGAGTTTGAATCGGGGGTCACCGCGCACTGGTTTGGCACAGTGCCGGCTGTGGTGATGGGCGGAGTGGGCACACTGGTGGTGACCGGGTTGTGGATAAAAATGTTCCCGACACTGGCCAAGCGGGATCGGTTGCATAACAACTGACCACCGGCCTCAGGCCCTGCGCCGAGTCTTGTAGGAGCAGCCTTGTGCTGCGAAGAGGCCCTTACTGCCATAAAGAATCTTCTGTCAGACCGGCCTCTTCGCAGCACAAGGCTGCTCCTACAAGATTCAGCGCAAGCTTTGAGGGTGGCGCGGGCTTGCAAGAACCCATTCCCCAACGGCCATAGGCCCCTGCCAAGCATGCTGGTATGATGCGCGGCTTTTTTCCTCCCCACACAAAACCACGGCAACCGGTACGGTCTGTGCTTTGCTGATGGGGTCGATACATTCATGGCGCCGGGGGCGCCTTGGGGAGCGGGCATGCTGGAAAGGCTGTTTCAACTAAGAGCACACAACACCAACGTGCGCACCGAGATTCTTGCGGGCGTCACCACCTTCCTGGCCATGGCCTACATCCTGTTCGTCAACCCGAGCATCCTCGGCGAGACCGGCATGGACAAGGGCGCGATCTTTGTCGCCACCTGCCTGGCAGCGGCCATCGGCTCCACCACCATGGGCCTGATTGCCAACTACCCGATCGCCCTGGCGCCGGGCATGGGCCTGAACGCATTCTTCACCTATACCGTCGTGCTGCACATGGGCCACACCTGGCAAGTGGCGCTGGGCGCGGTGTTCCTGTCGGCGGTGATGTTCTTCCTGCTGTCGATCTTCCGCATTCGCGAATGGATCGTGAACAGCATCCCGCTGCCGCTGCGTTCGGCAATTGCCGCTGGCATCGGTCTGTTCCTGGCGTTGATCGCCCTGCATAACGCCGGCATCGTCGTCGATAACCCGGCTACCCTGGTGGGCCTGGGCGACCTCAAGCAGCCAGCGCCGATCCTCGCTACCCTGGGCTTCTTCCTGATCGTCGGCCTTGAGTCGCTGAAAGTGCGCGGCGCCGTGCTGATCGGCATCCTGGCGGTGACCATTGCTTCGATCGTGATGGGCGTGACGCCGTTCGCCGGCATTGTCTCCATGCCGCCTTCGTTGGCGCCGACTTTCCTGCAACTGGATATCGCCGGCGCGCTGGACGTGGGCTTGGTCAGCGTGATCTTCGCCTTCCTGTTCGTCGACCTGTTCGACAACTCGGGCACCCTGATCGGTGTGGCCAAGCGCGCCGGGCTGATGGGCAAGGACGGCCACATGCCGAAGATGGGCCGCGCCCTGATCGCCGACAGTACCGCCGCCATGGCCGGTTCGCTGCTGGGCACCTCGACCACCACCAGCTACATCGAATCTGCTGCGGGCGTGAGCGCTGGTGGCCGCACCGGCCTGACCGCCATCGTGGTTGCCGTGCTGTTCCTGCTGGCGCTGTTCTTCGCCCCGCTGGCCGGTAGCGTGCCGGCATTCGCCACCGCCCCGGCGCTGCTGTTCGTCGCCGTGCTGATGGCCTCGGGCCTGGCAGAAATAAACTGGGACGACGTCACCGAAGCCGCACCTGTGGTCGTGACCGCCCTGGCCATGCCGCTGACCTACTCGATCGCCAACGGTATCGCCTTCGGCTTCATTTCCTGGACCGCCGTCAAGCTGATTTCCGGCCGCCACCGCGACCTGAACCCGGCCCTGGTGATCCTTTCCATCCTGTTCGTCATCAAGCTGGGCTGGTTCAACGCATGAGTGCTGCTTTCGACCCCTCCTCCTACGCCACCCAGCTGGACGCCAAGGTGGCCCGGCTGCGCGAGCTGCTGGCGCCATTCGGCGCGCCGGAACCGGCTGTTTTCGACTCGCCGCGCGAGCACTACCGCCTGCGCGCCGAGTTCCGCCTGTGGCGCGAGGATGGCCAGCGCCACTACGCCATGTTTGCCCCGGGCGATAAGCACAAGGCTATCCTGATCGACGATTTCCCCATTGCCAGCCAGAGCATCAATGCACTGATGCCGCGCCTGAAGGCGGCCTGGCAGGCCAGCGAGGAACTGGGCAACCGCCTGTTCCAGGTGGAGTTCCTGACCACCCTGGCCGGCGATGCAATGATCACGATGTGCTACCACCGCCCGCTGGACGAGGCCTGGGAGGTAGAAGCGCGGCAACTGGCTGAAGCGCTGGGTGTGAGCGTCATCGGCCGCTCCAAGGGCAAGCGCCTGGTGATCGGCCGCGACTACGCGGTGGAAAAACTCGACGTGGCTGGCCGTGTATTCAGCTATCGCCAGCCGGAAGGTGCGTTCACCCAGCCCAACGGTGCGGTGAACCAGAAGATGCTGAGCTGGGCCTTCGAGGCCATTGGCGAGCGCCAGGACGATTTGCTGGAGCTTTACTGCGGCAACGGCAACTTCACCCTGCCGCTGGCCACCCGCGTGCGCCAGGTGCTGGCCACCGAAATCAGCAAGACCTCGGTCAATGCCGCGCTGAGCAACCTGGATGAAAACGCTGTGGATAACGTGCGGCTGGTACGTTTGTCGGCAGAAGAGCTGACCCAGGCGCTGAATGAGGTGCGGCCGTTCCGTCGCCTGGAAGGCATCGACCTGAAGAGCTATGAGTTCGGTACGGTGTTTGTCGACCCGCCGCGCGCGGGGATGGACCCTGACACTTGCGAGCTGACCCGGCGTTTCGAGCGGATCCTGTACATCTCGTGCAACCCGGAGACACTGGCGGCGAACATTGCCCAGTTGCAGGACACCCACCGCATCGAGCGGTGTGCGTTGTTTGACCAGTTCCCCTATACCCACCATATGGAGAGTGGGGTGTTGCTGGTCCGGCGCTGACTGTTGGAATGTCGGGGCCGCTTTGCGGCCCTTTCGCGGCACAAGGCCGCTCCTACAGGGGAACGCGATTCCTTGTAGGAGCGGCCTTGTGCCGCGAATGGGCTGCAAAGCAGCCCTCGGTCCAACTCAGAAGTCGAAGAAGACCGTCTCCCCTTCCCCCTGAATACGGATATCGAAACGATAGGCCGTCTTCCCGTCCACTTCGCATCGTTTGGCAATCAAGGTTTCACGACGCTGTGGCTGCTCGATCAGGTTGAGCACCGGGCACTTTGCGTTGGCCTGGGCTTCATCGTCGAAGTACAGGCGCGTGTGCAAGTGAATGTTGATGCCACGGGCAAACAGGCTGATGTTGATGTGCGGCGCCATCGGCACGCCAGCCGCGTTGTTCACCACACCCGGCTTGACCGTGTGCAGGGTCCACTCACCGGCATCAAAGGTGGTAGCGGTGCGGCCAAAGCTGTTGAAGGCGTTTTCCAGGTTGTAGGCATCCTGGTACTCGCCATTGGCGTCGGCCTGCCACACTTCCAGGAACGAGTCGCGCACCAGGTGGCCGTTACCGTCGTATACCTGGCCGAGCAGCAGAATATGCTCGCCTGGCGCGTCTGGCTTGGCCAGACGGTTCCAGATTTCCTGGTCGCGGGTCGGGTTGCCGGCCGCTTCCAGGGCCAGGCCGATGTGCACGTAGGGGCCGGCAGTCTGCGAAGGGGTTTCCGGCAGCAGTTCGATTGGCATGGCGGGTTCCTCAGCAGTTTTCGAAGTGGGTCTTGCGCTGGCCGCGCAGCACGATGTCAAAGCGGTAGGCCAGGCAGTCCATCGGGTTGGCGTTGCTCATGTCGAGCTTGGCGATCAACTGCTGCACGGCTTCAGGGTTGGCGATCGACTTGACGATCGGGCACATCGGGATCAGCGGGTCACCCTCGAAGTACAACTGGGTGATCAGCTTGGTGGCAATCGACGGGCCGCTGATGCCGAAGTGAATGTGCGCCGGGCGCCAGTCGTTCGGGCCGTTGCGCCATGGGTACGGGCCTGGCTTGATGGTGCGGAAGCTGTAGTAGCCGTCGCTGTCGGTCAGGCAACGGCCGACACCACCAAAGTTCGGGTCCAGCGGTGCCAGGTACCGGTCGTTCTTGTGCCGGTAGCGGCCACCGGCGTTGGCTTGCCACATCTCCACCAGGGTGTTCGGCACAGGCTTGCCGTACTGGTCGACGACGCGGCCGGCAACGATGATGCGCTCGCCGATTGGCAGGCCACCGTTGTTGAAGTTCAGCAGCAGGTCATGGTCGTGGGCGCCGAAGCCCAGGTGGGAAAAGTTCGGGCCCGTGGTTTCGCTGATCGACTGTGGAATGCTGACCAGTGCCTGGCGCGGCGAGCGGGCAATGGACGTTTTGTAGTCAGGCGTAAGGGCTTTGGGGTGCCAGTTGCGATCACGGATCACGAAGCGGCTGTTGTCCTGTGCGGGCATGCCGGTTTCCTCTCTTGGAATTATGTGAACGCCTGGGCGTGGCAGGCGGACTTACAGTTTCCGGCAGGTCGCGCACGATGAATATTGAAATCGACCACTCGATACATAACCAAATGGTTATGGGTTAACACTTTGGCCTGACGCCTGCTGCTGTCGTGGACTAATCTTTGTCTTCTTGTTTCACGCTCCGGAGAGCATTCATGGAATGGCGAAAAGGCCGACGCAGCGACAACGTGGTCGATGCCCGAGGCGAAGGTGGCAGTGGCGGCGGCGGTGGCATGCGTTTCGGCGGCGGCAAGGGGCTGGGGCTTGGGGCGATTTTGCTGATCGTCGGCATCGGCTGGCTCACCGGGCAGGACCCGTTGCAGATTCTTGGCCGGCTCACCGGCCAGATGGAACAGCAGCAACAGCAAACGGCACCCAGTGGTGCGGGCGGCAAGGCGCCACCGGCCAACGACCAGCAGGCCGAGTTCGTTGCCTCGGTGCTGGGCGACACCGAGGACACCTGGAAAGCGCTGTTTGCCGAAGCCGGCAAGCAGTACCGCGACCCCAAACTGGTGCTGTTCAGTGGCCAGGTCAATTCGGCCTGCGGCTTTGCTTCGGCGGCGGTGGGGCCGTTCTACTGCCCGGCGGACCAGCGGGTGTACCTGGACATGTCGTTCTTCCGCGAAATGGAAACCCGCTTTGCTGCGGCCGGCGACTTCGCCCAGGCCTACGTGATTGCCCACGAAATCGGCCACCACGTGCAGACCCTGCTGGGCGTTTCGGCCAAGGTCGATGCCGCACGCCGCAATGGCCAGCGCATGGAGGGCGACAACGGCCTGCTGGTGCGCCAGGAACTGCAGGCCGACTGCCTGGCCGGCGTGTGGGCCTACCAGGCACAAAAGCGCCTGAACTGGCTGGAACCGGGTGACGTCGAGGAAGCGCTGAATGCGGCCAACGCCATTGGCGATGACCGCCTGCAACAGCAAGGCCGCGGCCGCGTGGTGCCTGACTCGTTCACCCATGGCACCTCGGCACAGCGGGTGCGCTGGTTCAAGGCCGGGTTTGCCCAGGGTGAGGTGAACAGCTGCGATACCTTCAGCGCGCGTAACCTCTGAAACTGCCGGGGCTGCTTTGCAGCCCCTATTTATCCAGTTACAAATCTGCTGAAAAAGCGTTTCAGCTTCCGCAATCATTGCCGATAACCCCTGCACGAGTCAGCGGGCACCCAGAACAACAACGCCTGGCGATCGAAGATCAAGAGAGCGAAAACTACTTCTGGAGAGCGTGCATGAACAGCTGGTTCGCCAACATCAGCGTCAACCTGAAACTTGGCCTGGGCTTCGGCCTGGTGCTGATCCTCACCGGCCTGCTGGCCCTGACCGGCTGGACCAGCCTGGGCAGCCTGATCGACCGCAGCAACTGGATGGGCGACATCGGCCAGCTGAACAAAGACCTCACCGACCTGCGCATTGCGCGCCTGCAGTACATGATCGCCAACGGCGACGATGCCGCCGCCGCCAACACCCAGACCAAACTGGACGCCTTCAGCAAGCAGCAGGCCTACCTGGCCAGCACCTTCAAAAGCCCGGACAACGTCAAGCTGCTCAATGAGCTGGGCGCAACCATCAGCGCCTACAAGGTGTCGCTGAACAAGATGCGCCAGGGCTACGACGCCAGCCGCGCTGCGCGTGTTGCCATGGACAGTTCGGCCACCCGCGCCGACCAGGCCATGGACGCCCTCAGCCAGGAAGTCATGGCGCGCCCAGAGGCCGACAGTGTGCGCCTGGCCCAGTACCAGCTGATCAGCAAGGCCCGCCAGCAATTGCTGCAGGTGCGCATCGACGTGCGCGGCTATATAGCCGACAACACTGCCGCCAATGAGCAGGCCGCCCTGCGCCAACTGGACGCGGCGCTGGCCGATATCGACAACCTCAAGCGCCAGCTGCCCGCCGAAGACACCCGCCTGCAACAGTTTGAGCGCTCGGTACTGGCCTACCGCGACGCCGTGCGCCAGTTCCGCGATGCGGTCGCCGACATCACCACTTCTCGCGCCGAAATGACCGTGCAGGGCGCAGACATCGTCAAGCGCAGTGATGCGCTGTACCAGATCCAGCTGCAACGCCGCGACACCGAAAGCACCCAGGCTCGCAGCCTTCAGGCCATCGCTACCCTGTTGGCACTGCTGGTTGGCGTGCTGGCCGCGGTGCTGATCACCCGCCAGATCACCGGCCCACTGCGTGAAACCCTGGTAGCGGTGGAAAAGATCGCCAGCGGCGACCTCACCCAACACGTACGCATCACCCGCCGCGACGAACTGGGGGTGCTGCAGCAAGGCATCGCGCGCATGGGCACCACCCTGCGCGAGTTGATCAGCGGCATCCGTGATGGCGTCACCCAGATTGCCAGCGCCGCCGAAGAGTTGTCGGCAGTGACCGAGCAGACCAGCGCCGGTGCCAACAGCCAGAAGGTCGAGACCGACCAAGTGGCAACTGCCATGCATGAAATGGCCGCCACCGTTCAGGAAGTGGCGCGCAATGCCGAACAGGCCTCACATGCCGCCACCGGTGCCGACGACGAAGCCCGCGCCGGCGACCGTGTGGTAGGCGAGGCGATTGGCCAGATCGAGCGCCTGGCCGAGGACATGCACCGCTCTACCGAGGCCATGAACCTGCTGCAGCAGGAAAGCCAGAAGATCGGTAGCGTGATGGACGTGATCAAGTCGGTGGCCGAACAGACCAACCTGCTGGCGCTGAACGCCGCGATCGAGGCGGCGCGTGCCGGCGAGGCCGGGCGTGGTTTTGCCGTGGTCGCCGACGAAGTGCGCGGCCTGGCCCAGCGCACGCAGAAGTCCACCGAAGAAATCGAAGCGCTGATTGCCAGCCTGCAGGAGGGTACCCAACAAGTGGCGAACGCCATGCAGGGTAGCCGTACCTTGACCGACAGCAGCGTCGAACTGGCACGCAAGGCCGGGGCCTCGCTGGAGAATATCACCAGCACGGTGTCGAGCATCCAGTCGATGAACCAGCAGATTGCTGCCGCGGCAGAGCAGCAGAGTGCGGTGGCTGAAGAGATCAGCCGCAGTATTTTGAATGTGCGCGATGTGTCGGAGCAGACGGCGGCCGCCAGTGACGAGACGGCCTCGGCGAGCGTTGAGCTGGCCCGCTTGGGTGGGCAGTTGCAGACACTGGTCAGCCAGTTCCGCGTCTGACCTCCAGATTGTGGGGCCGCTTTGCGGCCCTTTCGCGGCGCAAGGCCGCTCCTACAGGAAATCGCGGTCCCCTGTAGGAGCGGCCTTGTGCCGCGAAAGGAGGGCAAAGCCCTCCCAGCAATCTGGCAGGTATTACTTGACGATCATCCCCACCCCACGCCCACGCGGATCAGAAGCGGTCTCAAGCTTCGCCCCGTCCACCCGGATCGCCTGGATATCGCCCATCTCCCAGCCCTGGTCCTCCAGCACATAGCCCATCTTCTTCAGCTCATCAGCCACCGGCCCGGTCAGCGGTGCATAGCTGTCAAAATAGATGGTGTCCTTGGGCAGCAACTGATGGTGCACGCGCTGCGCCGCCACGGCCTTGGCCAGCGGCATATCGTAGTCATACAGGTTGTTCATCACCTGGAAGATCGAGGTAAAGATCCGAGAGCCACCCGGGGTACCGATCACCAGTTCGACCTTGCCATCGCGGGTCATCAAGCTGGGGCTCATCGAGGACAGCATGCGCTTGCCCGGTTCGATGGCGTTGGCATCCCCACCCACTACACCAAAGGCGTTGGCAGCACCTGGCTTGGCGCTGAAGTCGTCCATCTCGTCGTTCAGCAGGAAGCCTGCGCCCTTCACCACCACGCCACTGCCGTAGTCGAGGTTGAGGGTGTAGGTGTTGCTGACCGCGTTACCCTGCTTGTCGACAATCGAGAAGTGCGTGGTCTGGTGCGGCTCAAGGCCAGGCTTGACCTTGTCGGTGTCGGAAATAGCCTTCGGGTTGACCTGCGCGGCGCGCTTGGCCAGGTAGTCCTTGGCCACCAGCTGGTCCACCGGCACCTTGGTAAAGGCCGGGTCGCCAAGGTAATCGGCACGGTCGGCGAATACGCGCTTTTCGATTTCGGCCAGCAGGTGGATGTACTGCGCCGAGTTGTGCGCCACACCCTTGAAATCCGCTGCACGGTCTTCCTTGATGCCCAGCAGTTGGGCCAGGGCGACACCGCCAGAGCTTGGCGGTGGTGCGGTGTAGACCACATTACCACGCCAGCTCACCGCCATCGGCTCACGCCATACGGCTTTGTAATCCTTCAAGTCTTCCTTGGTGATCAGGCCTTTGTCAGCCTGCATTTGCGCCACCAGCAGGTCGGCGGTCTTGCCCTGGTAGAACTCGCTCACGCCCTTGTCGGCAATGCGTTCCAGGGTCTGGGCCATTTCTGGCTGCTTGAACAGCTCGCCAACCTTCATGTTGCCGAAGTAGTCGTTGAAGTTGGTCGCCGTCTTGAACATGCCTTGGGCATCGTTGCGGTACTGGTACTGCTTTTCCGCCACCTTGAAGCCGTTTTTCGCATAGCCGATGGCCGGGGTCAGCAACTCGCTCCAGGGCAGCTTGCCAAACTTCTGGTGCGCCTCCCACAGGCCCATCACCGTGCCGGGCACACCCGCAGCGCGTACCCCGACCAGGCTCAGGTTTTCGATGACCTCGCCCTTGTCGTCCAGGTACATGTTACGCGTGGCGGCCTTGGGCGCGACTTCGCGGTAGTCGAGGAAGTAAGGCTTGCCGTCGACGAACAGGGTCATGAACCCACCACCGCCGATGTTACCGGCCTCCGGGTAGGTCACCGCCAGGGTGAAGGCGGTCGCCACTGCGGCGTCTACCGCGTTGCCGCCCTTTTTCAGAATATCGGCGGCTACCTGTGCACCATATTGATCGGGCGCAGCCACCGCGCCGCCCTCCAGCGTGGCGGCATAAACCGAGGAACAGCTCAGGATCGCGGCCGCGAGAGCCAGGTACTGGAACGGGACAATACGCATGACACTTCCTTGGTGTTGTTTTTGTTGAGCAGTCAGTAAGGCCGAAGCGTTTCGACTGCGCAATCAACCAAAGGACATTTCGCCGCCTGTGGGCAGGATGTGTCGCGTTCAGGCAACTCAGCAGGCGTACATCGCCAACTTGCGCTGGATGAAATCGAGGAAGCACTGGATACGCAGCGCCAGCTGGGTGTTGCGGTAGTACACCGCATGAATCGGCTGGCGGTAGCCGTTGTTGGCCTCGCTCAACAGCACCTGCAGGCGCCCGGCGCGGATGTCCTCGTGGGTCATGAAGTGCGACAGGCTGACGATGCCCTCGCCGGCCAGTGCCAGTTGGCGCAGGGTTTCACCGCTGGAGGCGATCAGCGCCGGGCGGATGCTGAAGCGGTCCCCTTCGGCGTGGCGCAGCGGCCAATGGTTTAGCGATTCGGGCTGGCTGAAGCCGAGCAGGCAGTGGTTGGCCAGGTCCTCGACCCGCTCTGGGGTGCCGTGCTGCGCCAGGTAGGCCGGGCTGGCCAGTACTTGCACCGGGCTGCATCCCAGGTTGCGTGCGTGCAGGCTGGAATCGGCCAGTTCGCCGATGCGGATCGCCACATCGGTGCTTTGCTCCAGCAGGTCGATGATCAGGTCATCAGTGTTCAGTTCCAGCTCGATGCCCGGGTACTCGCGACGGAACTCGCCGATCCACGGCAGGATGGCATGCAGCATGAACGGCGCTGCGGCATTTATGCGCAAGCGCCCGGTGGGCGTCTGGTGGTTCATCGACAGGCGCTCTTCCATCTCGTCCATCTGTTCCAGGATCAGCCGTGAGCGCTCGAGGAAGTAGCGGCCCTCTTCGGTGAGGTCCATACGCCGGGTGGTGCGGTTGACCAAGGTGGTACCCAGCTTGCCCTCCAGGCGCGACAACGTGCGGCTGACGGCGGACGGGGTCTGGCCCATCTGCTCGGCAGCGGCAGAAATCGAGCCGCAGTCGATGACGGCGACGAATACCTGGAGTTCTTCGGATCGGGTTTTCACATTCGGGCCTGTGATGGGTACCTTCCAGGATTAGATCGCCTTGCCGAACACCTTGTCCAGATGTGCCTCATAAGCTGCCAACGCCGCCGGCACGTCCGGGCGCTTCATCACATCCACCGCCAGGAAGGTGGGCAGGCCGGTCATGCCAAGGAACTGGTTGGCCTTGTGGAACGGGAAATACACGGCATCCACGCCTTTGCCTTCAAAGAAGTCGCTGGGGTCATCGAACGCCTGCTGCGGCGCGTTCCAGGTCAGCGACAGCATGTACTGCTTGCCATGCAACAGGCCACCGCTGCCGTACTTCTGGGTGTGGTCCGAACGGGTACGGCCATCGTTGGCGTACAGGCTGCCATGGCCGGCGGTAAACACTTCGTCGATGTACTTTTTCACGGTCCAGGGTGCGCCCATCCACCAGCCCGGCATCTGGTAGATGATCACATCGGCCCAGAGAAACTTCTCTACCTCGGCCTGCACGTCGTAGCCGCCGTCGATGAAGGTTTGCTGCACATCGAAACCGGCGCGGTCCAGGTGAGCGATGGCTGCTTCGTGCAAGGTCGCGTTGAGACGGCCGTCGGAGTGAGCGAACTGTTTACCACCATTGAGCAGAAGGATCTTTTTCATGCTGGCCTCCCGGGCCGAATCAAAAATTCATGCCGGCAGGTTAGAGGCTGGCGGGGGCGGGATACAGCAGCGACGGGGCAAAATACAATTGACCAGAAGTCACGAATGGGCAATACATTATTGCCGTAGAATCGATTCACCACCCATCACCGAGTAGCGCCCCATGAGTGAGCAGTTCGCCTTCATCCTCAAAGCCAAGACCCGCCCGGAAATGGCTGATGCGTTCGAAACCCTGTTCCGTCCCTACGTCGAGCCCAGCCGCCAGGAGCCGGGCTGCATCGAGTACCACATGCTGCGCGACCAGCAAGACCCGAGCCTGTTCGTGTTCTTCGAAGTGTGGGCCGACAAGGCTGCGCTGGATGTGCACTCGGCCTTGCCGCACATGACCGCGTTCTTCGAAAAGCGCATGGACTACCTGGAGCGGGATTTCGATATCCAGCGGGTCGACATGCTCAGTGCCTCGTCCGCTAGCCGTTGATCAGCAAGTGGCCGCCGAGTGCGGCCAGGCCGATGAAGAAGCAGCGCTTGAACAGCAGCGCGCTGATGCGCTGACGCAACCACTGCCCGGCCAGCATGCCGAGCAGGGCGGGTGCCAGCATCAGCAACGAAGCGCCCAATGCCTGGCCACCGAGGGCATCCTGCCCGGCCAGGCCAACGGCCAGTGCCAGGGTCGAAACCGTGAACGACAGGCCCAAGGCCTGGATCATCTGCTCGCGGCCCAGGCCCAGGCTCTGCAGGTAAGGCACCGCGGGTATCACGAACACCCCGGTTGCCGCCGTGACCACCCCCGTCACCAGCCCACAGACCGGCCCCAGCCAACGTTCGTGGGCCGGTGCCAGGTGCACGCCCGGGCCCACCAACCCGTACACCGCATACGCCAGCAAGGCCGCACCCAGCGCGTGCGCGGCCCATGGGCCGCTGTTGATCCCCAACCAGGCACTGCCCAGCAAGGTGCCCATGAAGATCAGCGCCAGCATCGGCCCAAGCCGCACCAGCAACGCCCGCAGGTACCCGCCGCTGGCTAGTTGCCAAAGGTTGGTGAGGGTCGACGGCACGATCAGCAACGCTGCTGCCTGCGCCGGTGGCATAGCCAGGCCAAGCAGGCCCATGGCGATGGTTGGCAGCCCCAGGCCGATCACCCCCTTTACCGCGCCGGCCAGCAGAAAGGTCAGTACCACCAGCAGCGAAAGCGCCGGGCCAATGTTCTGGTAAAAAGCGAGCAAGGTAGTCATGGGCTGATGATGGCGGGTTCCGGGCGATGGGAAAATCTGCCATATACTCAGCCAGACTCTTGCAATGACAGAGCCACATGCATTTCGACCTGATCGACCTCAAGCTGTTCCAGCACACCCTGGAATGCGGCAACATCACCGCCGGCGCCAGCCGCAGCCACCTGTCGCTGCCGGCAGCCAGCGCGCGCATCCGCGCCATGGAAGCATCGCTGGGTATTCCATTGCTGGAGCGTAACCGCCGTGGCGTGCAGCCAACCCCGGCCGGCCAGGCCCTGCTGCAGCATGCGCGCCTGATAGCGCAGCAGGTCGAGCGCCTGCAATTTGACCTGGGCCAGTACGCGCAAGGGCAGCAGGGGCAGGTACGCCTGCTGTGCAACACAGCCGCTCTCACGGAGTACCTGCCCGAACTGCTGGCCAAGTACCTGGCTGAAAACCCCGGCGTCAGCGTGGATGTGCAGGAGCTGCCGAGCCTGCGCATCGTGCAGGCGATTACCCAGGGTATGGCGGACCTTGGCATCGTTTCGACCGCCGCGCCGAGCGAGCACCTGCAAACCCGGCCGTTTCGCGACGACCCACTGGTGCTGGTTACCCCTTTGGGCCACCCGCTGGCCTGTGAGGCCGCGCCCGGTTTCATCGACAGCCTGGTGCATGGTTATGTCGGCCTGGGGGCCGGTAGCGCGTTGGCGTTGTACCTGGAAGAGCAGGCACTGCGTGAGGGGCGCCGTATGCAAGTGCGGGTGCGGGCCGAGGGTTTCGATGGGGTGATCCGCATGGTTGCAGGCGGGGCCGGGGTCGGGGTGGTGCCACTGGCGGCGGTGAAACGCTGGCAAGGGTTGCTGCCGCTGCATTGGGTGGCCTTGGCAGAACCCTGGGCCAATCGCCGGTTACTGGTGTGCGCGCGGGACTTTGCGGCGTTGCCGGGCTATGCCGCAGCCTTGGTTGAACGGTTGATGGAAGCCTGAGGCTACGTCGCCGCCTGTGATGATGCATTCGCGGGTTTACCCGCGAAGCATGCTGACACACAATGGCGCCCTGTCGCACCACGAAAAAGGATTTTCCAGTGGCCTCGATCTACCAGCTCAAACCGCGCTTCCAGGCCCTGCTGCGCCCAGCAGTCCAGCGCCTTTACGACCGCGGTATCACCGCCAACCAGGTCACCGTCGCAGCCGCCGGGGTGTCGATCCTGCTGGGCCTGCTGCTGGCCGCCCTGCCCCACATCACCTGGCTGTTCATCCTGATACCGGTATGGATGCTGCTGCGCATGGCGCTGAACGCCGTTGACGGCATGTTGGCCCGGGAGTTCGGCCAGCAATCCACCCTCGGTGCCTACCTCAACGAACTCTGCGACGTGATCGCCGACGCCGCCCTGTATCTGCCCTTTGCCCTGTTGGCCGGGGTTTCACCGGCGCTGGTCGTGCTGGTGGTGCTGTGTGCCACCTTCAGCGAATACGCCGGTGTCATGGGCCCGCTGGCCGGCGCCTCGCGGCGCTATGACGGCCCCATGGGCAAAAGCGACCGGGCGTTTGCATTCGGCGTGCTGGGCACCGGGGTCGCCTTTGGCCTGCTGAACGGCAGCTGGATCAATGGCCTGCTGCTGGTCATCCTCGCGCTCTCGCTCTATACCCTCTACAACCGGGTTCGCCAGGGGCTGGCCGAAACCCGCTGAGCCCAAAGCCGCCGCAAAAAGGACGTTGATAATGCGCCAAGCGCAAGCGCTGCACTTCTCCACCCATGACGGTGTCGAGTTGCACTACCGTCATTGGCCTGCCACCCGCAACGAGCACCAGCCACGCCGGGCCGTGGTGATGTTCCACCGCGGCCATGAACACGGCGGGCGCATGGCCCACCTGGCCGATGAGCTGGACATGCCGGGCTATGACTTCTTCGCCTGGGATGCCCGTGGCCATGGCCAGTCGCCAGGCGCTCGCGGCGACAGCCCGGGGTTCGCCACCAGCGTGCGCGACGTGCAAACCTTCATTGAACATATCCAGGCCCATCACGGCATCGCCGAGCACGACCTGGTGGTGCTGGCGCAAAGCGTGGGCGCCGTGCTGATCGCCACCTGGGCCCACGACTACGCGCCCAAGGTACGCTGCCTGGTGCTGGCCTCGCCCGCGTTCAAGGTCAAGCTGTACGTGCCATTTGCCCGCCCCGGCCTGAAACTGCTCAAGGCCTTGCGCGGCAACTTCTTCGTCAACAGCTACGTCAAGCCGCGCCTGCTTACTCACGACCCCGAACGGGTCATGTCGTACGTGGCCGACCCGCTGATCAGCCGGCCGATTTCGGTGACCATGCTGCTGGGCCTGTACGAAGCCGCCGACCGGGTGGTGGCGGATGCCCAGGCCATTCAGGTACCCACCCAGTTGCTGGTATCCGGGGCCGACTTCGTGGTCGAGCGCCAGCCGCAGGAACGCTTTTTCGAACGCCTCGGCAGCACACGCAAGGAAATGCACATTCTGCCGGGCTTCTTCCATGACACCCTCGGCGAGCGTGACCGGGCCCATGCCCTGAAGCGCATCGAGCGGTTTGTGGAGCACTGCTTCGCCAGCCCCGCCGCCCTGCCGTCACTGCTCGATGCCGACAAGGCGGGCGCCAGCTGCGCCGAAGCCGAAAGCCTGGCCGCACCGTTGCCGCGCAATTCGCCGCGTGACCTTTACTGGCGCGCCACCCGCGCCGGGCTTAGCCTGGGCAAGGGGCTGTCTGCGGGTGTGAAACTGGGCTTTGACACCGGCTTCGATTCGGGCAGCACCCTCGACTACGTGTACCGCAACCAAGCGACAGGCAAGGGCAAGCTAGGCCGACTGATCGACCAGAACTACCTCGACGCCATCGGCTGGCGTGGCATTCGCCAGCGCAAGCTGCACGTCGAAGAGCTGCTGCGCCTGGCCATCACCCGGCTGCGCGAACAACAGCGGCCTGTGCACATTGTCGATATCGCCGCTGGCCATGGCCGCTACATCCTCGAAGCCCTCCAAGACCTTGAGCAGTTGCCGGATTCGATATTGCTGCGCGACTACAGCGAATTGAACGTGCAGCAAGGCAGCGCGCTGATTGCCGAAAAGGGTTTGGCCGACATAGCCCGCTTCGTCCAGGGTGATGCCTTCGACCGCCACAGCCTGGCCACACTGGAGCAACCGCCAAGCCTGGCCGTGGTCTCGGGCCTGTACGAACTGTTCCCCGGCAACCAGCAGGTGAGCAACTCGTTGGCCGGCCTGGCCGATGCCGTGGAAGATGGCGGTTATCTGGTCTACACCGGCCAGCCGTGGCACCCGCAACTGGAAATGATCGCCCGCGCCCTCACCAGCCATCGCGGCGGCGAGGCCTGGGTGATGCGTCGCCGCAGCCAGGTGGAGATGGACCAGTTGGTCGAGGCGGCCGGTTTCCGCAAGCTGGCCCAGCGCATCGATGAATGGGGCATTTTCAGCGTCAGCCTGGCCCAACGGGTGCGCTGAATGAGCCCACCACGCGAGCCAGGGCTGATCCGCCGGGGCGTGTTCTGGCTTCTGCTGCTGGGGCCGTTGTTTTTCCTCAGCTACGGGCTGGCGAACAACCATACCGCCGGGCGCAGTGATGTCGGCAGCCTGGTGTTTGGCTGGGAACGCGGCATGCCACTGTGGCCCTGGACGATCATCCCGTACTGGTCGATAGACTTGCTCTACGGGCTGTCCTTCCTGCTGCCACGCACACGCCAGGAAATGGACCGCCACGCGCTGGCACTGCTCAGCGCACAGGTGATCAGCGTCACCTGTTTCCTGCTGTGGCCACTGCGGTTCACCTTCGAACGGCCAGAGCTGGGTGGGCTGTTCGGCTGGCTGTTCGACGTGCTGATGGGCTTCGACAAGCCGTTCAACCAAGCGCCTTCGCTGCACATTGCGCTGTTGGTGATCATCTGGACGATGTTTGCCCGGCATGTGCAGCGCCAGCCCTGGCGATGGCTGATGCATGGCTGGATGGCGCTGATCGGGGTGTCGGTGCTGACCACTTGGCAGCACCACTTCATCGATGTGCCCACGGGGGCATTGGCGGGCTTTGCCTGCGTGTGGCTGTGGCCCCATCAGGGGCGGCTGCCCTGGCAACAGGCGCGCCTTGCACGCGAGGCCAAGCGCTGGAAGGTCGCCGGTTGTTACGGCATGGGCGTGCTGCTATGTGTGCTCCCCGCCGCTACGCTTGGCGGTGCCTGGCTGTGGCTGGGGTGGCCGGCACTGTCACTGGGACTGGTGGCGCTGAACTATGCCGTGTTCGGGGCGGGTGGTTTTCAGAAGGGTGCCGACGGGCGCTTGGCGAATGCAACCTGGTGGCTGCTGGCGCCCTATCTGGCTGGTGCATGGCTCAACTCGCGGCTGTGGACGAGGCGCCATCCGCAAGCGGATGAAGTGTGCGACGGCGTGTACCTGGGGAGGATCCCTGGGCGCAACACGCAATTCGCTGCGGTTGTCGATTTGTGCGCCGAGCTACCGTGCACCGCGACCCTTTGTAGGAGCGGCCTAGCGCCGCGAAAGGACCGCAAAGCGGTCCCTGCAATTGCCACAAAGACGCTGATATCCGGGGGCTGCGAAGCAGCCCTTTCGCGGCGCAAGGCCGCTCCTACACAGGTCGAGTCAGGCTCGAATTATCAGTGTTTCCCTACCTTGGACCTGATAGCACCGGACATCACCCTGTTACGCCAGGCCGCCGACGCCATCGAAAACCTGCGTTTTCGGTGCCCCGTACTGGTCTGCTGCGCCCTGGGCTACTCACGCAGCGCCACCGCCGTGGCCGCCTGGCTGATCGTTACCGGCCGCTGCAACGATGCCCAACAGGCAGAATCGCTGATCCGCAAAGCCCGCCTCGGCATCGTCCTGCACGCGGCACACCGCCAGGCCCTGCAACAGCTTGGAGCACAGCCATGAACCTGCGCGTGGTAGCCAGCCTGCTTGGCCGCGGCAAACAGCTGGAACGCCTGTCCGACGGGCTTACCCTGCTGGCCCTGGCCTACGGCCTTGCGCCGTTGCTGGGTGCGCCACTTCAGCCGCTGGCCAGCTTGCTGTGCGGCGTGCTGTTGGTGCTTGGCCTGATGCACAAGTACTGGGCCATCCGCGTGGCCATAGATGCCGAACTGTTCAACCACCTCGCCAGCAGCAACGACCTGACGGCAGACACCCAGGCCCTGGACCGCGCCCTGTTCGAGCTGAAACTGAAACCGCAGGCCACGGACGCCCGCGCCTGGCCTGACCGCAGCCAGGCCGCGCTGAACCTGTTGCGCCGCCAGGCAGTGTGCCTGGGCCTGCAGCTGTCGCTGGCCTTGGCTACCCTGCTGACACTGCCTTTGAAGGGATGACCACCGATCCATGCTCGCCAACCTGACCGCCTACCTCATCACCTCTGCCGCCCGCCTGATCACGGGCGCCCGCGCCTTGTGGCTGGGTTGCACGCCGCTGCCGGTGCAGCGCCTGTACTTCGCCAACCACAGCAGCCACGGTGACTTCGTGCTGCTGTGGGCTTCACTGCCGCAGCCCCTGCGCAAACGCACGCGCCCGGTGGCCGGCGCGGACTACTGGGCCAAGCCGGGCATCCGCGATTTTCTCATTCGCAAGGTGTTCAACGGTGTATTGATAGACCGCCAACGCAGCGAAGGCCAGGGCAGCCCGCTACAGCCGATCCTTGAAGCCGTGGCCCAAGGCGACTCGCTGATCTTCTTCCCGGAAGGCACACGTAACCTGGGCGACGAGCCACTGATGCCGTTCAGAAGCGGGTTGTACCACCTGGCCGCGGCCAACCCCGACGTCGAGCTGGTACCGGTATGGATCGCCAACCTCAACCGGGTGATGCCCAAGGGCCGTGCCCTGCCGTTGCCCCTTCTTTGCACACTGAGCTTTGGCGAACCCCTGCACCTGCACGCGGATGAAAGCAAGCAGGCCTTTCTCGAGCGGGCCAGCCAGGCCCTGCTGACCCTGGCCCCGAAGGATGCCTGACATGGACGACAACACCCTTTCCCTGTTCGCCGGTATCGGCGCCCTGCTGCTGCTCGCCAGCGTGACCGGCCGCTTGCTGAAATGGCACGCCGGCCCGGCCCCGCATGCGGTGATCGACAACCTCAACGCCCGCATCAACGCCTGGTGGGTGATGGTGCTGGTGATCGGCATCGCCTTCCTGTTCGGCAAATACGGTGTGATCGTGCTGTTCTATGGCGTGTCGTTCTACGCCCTGCGCGAGTTCATGACCCTCACCCCGACCCGGCGCAGCGACTACCCGGCGCTGGTGGCGGCATTCTATGTGGCGCTGCCGGTGCAGTACGTGCTGATTGCCATGGACTGGTATGGCCTGTTCAGCATCTTCATCCCGGTGTACCTGTTCCTGCTGCTGCCGATTCTGGCCAGCTTCGGCGGCGACACCACGCGCTTTCTCGAACGTGCGTCAAAGGTGCAGTGGGGGTTGATGATCGCGGTGTACTGCGTGTCCTCGGTGCCGGCCTTGATGACCCTGGACATCCCCGGTTACGAGGGGCGCAACCTGCTGCTGATCGCCTGGCTGATTCTGGTGGTGCAGATCAGCGATGTGCTGCAGTACGTGTGCGGCAAGCTGTTCGGCAAGCACAAGGTGGCCCCCAACCTGTCACCGTCCAAGACCGTCGAAGGGCTGGCCGGCGGCGTGGCCCTGGCCACCCTGATCGGCGCCCTGCTGTGCTGGATCACCCCGTTCAGCTTCTGGCAGGCCGCGCTGATGGCGTTGGCAGTCAACGCCATGGGCTTCTTCGGCGGGCTGGTAATGTCGGCGATCAAGCGCGACCGCGGGGTGAAGGACTGGGGGCACATGATCGAAGGCCACGGCGGCATGCTCGACCGCATGGACTCGGTGTGCTTTGCGGCGCCGGTGTTCTTCCACTTTGTGCGGTACTGGTGGGCGTAGCGATGATCAGTGTTAAAGCGCCAATTCTCGTATCGCAGCCGAAGCCAGAAAGCCGGAGCGGGATGCATAGCGGTGATCACGCTTCACTTTTTCGTCTATCCGCTGAAGCAGGTTTTCCGGCAGCGTCGCATTGAAGCGAACCGCCTTGCCCAAGTAAGGCGTGACGTCAAAGTCCACCACGGCCCACACCCCGCCTTCATAGTCGGGGTTCGCCACATGGGCGTCGATTTCCGTAGCTTGCGGCAACGCCTCGTTATCGGCTACCAACCCTTCGAAATGCAGCGCCAGCGCCTCCTGCACATTATCCAGCGCTGATGCCACTGTAGCACCGGCGGAGAAACAGCCTGGAACATCGGGAACGGTCACCCCGTATTCCGAGCCCTCATCCTTGTGCAATACGACCGGAAATTTCATTGATCACCTCCGTTGACACTCGTGCTGGCAACGCCACCGGTCTGAATCAAACCGGCCTGTTTCAGAATGCTGCGTACTGTACCTTTGGGCAGCTCGCTCTTGGGATGAGGAAACTTAACTCGCCCCCTTTTTGTGGGGTGCCTGAATTGGTGATGGCTGCCTTTTACATCGACCTCGTACCAACCGTCAGCTTCGATAAGCTGGATAACTTCACGACTGCGCATGCATGCTTCCTTTGGCAGTCGATGTGTATTATACACACCGAATAAACCAGAACGAAGCACACTACACACTATGCACACCTATCCAGACCAGCGGACGGTTTGGACCGCCGTGCAAGAAGATGCCTGCCGAAATGTAGGAAATCTCCCCACTCACCCGTGTATCGATACCCCCCTGGGGTATCCACGATCACGGCAACCGGCTACTTGAGGTAAGACCGCAACAACGCCGCCACCTTGTCCGCCTCGTCCTGCCGCTCCTCGGCGCTCAGCCCGTCTGCCACCAGGTGCTCGCGGATATGCCCTTCCATCACTTCGGCCATCAACCCGTTTACCGCACCGCGCACGGCGGCGATCTGTTGCAGGATCGCCAGGCAGTCCTTGTCCTGCTCCAGCGCCGTCTCAAGTGCAGCGGCCTGGCCCTTGATCTTGCGCACCCGGGTCAGCAGTTGCTTCTTGCTCTTGTGGGTATGTGCCATTGGGTTTCACACCATGCTAGGTATACTGGGGTATAGTATATTTCTCGATCTTCCGGGAGCATGATAAACCATGGCGACTCAAACCTCAGACCGTTGGCAGCACAGCCACCAGTTTCACACCAGCAACCTGGGCGCCGAGCGCAAGACGCGCCTGGCGGTGTGGCTTACCGCCGTAATGATGGTGGCGGAAATTGCCGGTGGATGGTTCTTCAACTCCATGGCATTGCTGGCCGATGGCTGGCACATGAGCTCCCACGCCCTGGCCCTGGGTCTGTCGTTGCTGGCCTACGCCGCCGCACGGCGCTATGCCGCCGATCGACGCTTTGCGTTTGGCACCTGGAAAATCGAGATACTCGGCGGCTACTCCAGCGCCCTGCTGTTGCTGGGCGTGGCGGGGCTGATGGTGTTCCAGTCTGTAGAGCGGCTGCTGACACCGGGGCCAATACATTATGACGAGGCGATCTTCATCGCCGTGGTGGGCCTTGCCGTCAACCTGGCGTGCGCCTGGCTACTACGTGATGCCCACCACCATCATGACCATCATGGGCACGCTCATCACCATGACCACGGCCACCATCACCACGACCTGAACCTGCGCTCGGCCTATCTGCATGTGGTAGCTGATGCCGCTACCTCGGTACTGGCCATCGTTGCCTTGCTGGCTGGGAAGTTCTGGGGCGCCAGTTGGCTAGACCCGGTCATGGGCCTGGTGGGTGCGCTGCTAGTGGCGCTGTGGGCCCGCGGCCTGCTGCGCGATACCGGGCGAGTGCTGCTGGATGCGGAGATGGACGCGCCAGTGGTGGAAGAGATCCGCGAAGTGGTCGCGCAGTTGCCGGTGTCGGCCAGCATCACCGACCTGCACGTGTGGCGGGTGGGCAAAGACCAATACGCCTGCATTCTTGGCCTGGCCGCCCAGGGGGCCCTCAGCGCCGACAGCGTGCGCCAGGCCTTGGGCGTGCACGAAGAGTTGGCGCACATCACCGTCGAGGTCAATCGCCTGGCATAGCGCGACCAGACAGCTGGACGTCGAGCCCAGGCAACTGCGGGTCGACCGTTGGGCCTATGGTGACCAGTCATTCAACCAGTTACCAGGAGTTGCCCCATGTCCGATTTCATCACCGTCCTGCGCGAAACCTGCCCGACGCCGGTCGTGGACGCCACCAAGTGGAAGCGCATCGGCGGCGATCCGCACACCGTCAACCTCAATGCCTATCTGTCGGCCGACGGCAGCAAGATCATGGGTACCTGGATCTGCACCCCGGGCAAGTTCGAGGTCAACTACGAGAAGTGGGAGTTCTGCCACTTCCTCGATGGCTACTGCATCATCACCCCGGAAGGCGAAGAGCCGAAGCACCTGAAAGCCGGCGACGTGTTCGTGATCGAACCGGGGATGAAAGGCACCTGGGAAGTGGTCGAGACCGTGCGCAAGTATTTCGTCTTCGCCTGATCCCTGAAGCTGCGCATGGCCCTGTGTAGGAGCAGCCTTGTGCTGCGAAGAGGCCATTTCAGACAAAGCAGTTGTGTTGTCTTGGCTGTCCTCTTCGCAGCACAAGGCTGCTCCTACACACATCTCTAGCCTGAAATACGGGCAAAAAAATCGCGGGGCAGGTGCCCTTCCCTCTGGTGCGCAGTTACAGAGGGAAAGCCACCTGGCCCGCGATGAAGCCCACCTGTTGCATCAATCTTTCTTGCAATAACCTTCGACGATGGCCGAGAAGTCCTTGCCACCCTCGCCGCGCAGGCTCATGGCCTGATACAGCTGCTGGGCCACGGCGCCGAGGATCACCGGTTGGTGAGCCTGGCGTGCCGCTTCGGTAGCCAGCCCGAGGTCCTTGAGCATCAACTCGGCGCCGAAGCCACCGGTGTAGCCCCGCGATGCTGGCGCCGTTTCGATGATGCCCGGCCACGGGTTGTAGGTGTCCGAGCTCCAGCAACGCCCGGTCGAACTGTTGATGATGCCAGCCAGCACTTTAGTGTCGATGCCCAGCGCGTTGCCCAGGGCCATGGCCTCGGACACGCCGATCATCGAGATGCCCAGCAGCAGGTTGTTGCAGATCTTGGCGATCTGCCCGGTGCCGACTTCACCGCAGTGCACGATGTTGCGGCCCATCTGCTCCAGTACCGGCTTGAGCGTGGCGAAAAGCTCGGCGCTGGCGCCGACCATGAAGGTCAGGGTGCCCGCCGCCGCGCCGCCAGTGCCACCGGACACCGGCGCATCGCCCATGTCCACGCCCTTGGCAGCTGCCGCCTTGGACACATCACGGGCGGTCTGCGGGTCGATGGTGCTGCAATCCACGGTTGGCGTACCGGCACGGATACCGGCCAGCACGCCATCTTCGTTCAGGTACACGCTGCGCACATGGGCAGCAGCCGGCAGCATGGTGATCACCAGCTCGCTGTTGGCCGCCGCGTCCTTGGGCGAGGGGCTGATCTGCCCACCCAGTTCTGCAAGCTCGGCCAGCACGGCCTTGTTGAGGTCGAACAGGTTCAGTTGGTGCCCGGCCTTGATGAGGTTGCGAGCCATGGGCGCACCCATGTTGCCCAGGCCGATAAATGCAATACGCATGACGTCTCCTTAGCGCAGGCTGATGGTGGTGTTCACACCGTCATTGACGCTGTCGTCATCGAACCAGCGAGCGGTGACGGTCTTGGTCTGAGTGTAGAACTGCACCACTTGCTTGCCGTACGGGCCGAGGTCGCCGAGCTTGGAGCCACGGGAGCCGGTGAAGCTGAAGAACGGTACCGGTACCGGGATCGGGATGTTGATGCCGACCTGGCCGATATCGATTTCGCTCTGGAACTTGCGTGCTGCCGCGCCGCTCTGGGTAAACAGCCCGGTGCCGTTACCGAACGGGTTGGCGTTGACCAGGGCGATGGCCTCGTCGAGGGTATCGACCTCCAGGGTGACCAGTACCGGGCCGAAGATTTCCTGGGTATACACCTGCATGTCGGTCTTCACACCCGAGAACAGGGTTGGGCCAACAAAGTTGCCTTGCTCGTAACCCGGTACCTTCACGTCACGGCCGTCGAGTTCCAGCTTGGCCCCTTCTTTGATGCCGCTTTCGATCAGGCCCAGCACACGCTCCTTGGCGCGCCTGGAAACCACCGGGCCAACGTCGGTACCCGGCTCGCAGCCGGCATTGACCTTGAGCTTGCTTGCCGCCTCCTTGATATCTGGCAGCCATTCACGGGCCTTGCCCACCAGTACCGCCACCGAGGTGGCCATGCAGCGCTGGCCCGCCGCGCCGAAGGCGGCACCGACCAAGGCGTTGATGGTTTGGGTGCGGTTGGCGTCGGGCAGCACCACCGCGTGGTTCTTGGCGCCCATCATCGACTGCACGCGCTTGCCGTGCTGGCTACCGAGGTTGTACACGTGGGTACCGACTTCAGTAGAACCGACAAAGGAAATCGCCTTGATGTCCTGGTGCGTGCAAATGGCATCCACCACTTGCTTGCCACCGTGCACCACGTTGAGCACGCCTGCCGGCACGCCGGCTTCCAGCGCCAGCTCGACCAGCAGCATGGTCGACAGCGGGTCCTGCTCGGACGGTTTGAGCACGAAGGTGTTGCCGCAGACGATGGCCATGGGGAACATCCACAGCGGGATCATGGCCGGGAAGTTGAACGGGGTGATACCGGCACATACGCCGATTGGCTGGCGCAGGGTGTAGGTATCGACACCGCCGGCCACGTTCTCGGCGAACTCGCCCATTTGCAGGGTGCCGATGGACGCGGCGTGTTCGACCACTTCCAGGCCGCGGAAGATATCGCCTTCAGCGTCGGCCAGGGTTTTGCCCTGCTCGGCGCTGAGCACCTGGGCAATGCGTTTGGTGTGTTCGCGGATCAGCGCCTGCAGCTTGAGCATGATGCGCATGCGCGCGCCGATCGGGGTGTTGCGCCAGGTCTGGAAGGCGCGGTGAGCAGCGGCCACGGCAGCGTCGACTTCTTCGACGGTGGCAAACGGTACCCGCGCCAGCACCTCTTGGGTAGCCGGGTTGACGATGTCGCGCCAT
Source organism: Pseudomonas sp. MM223 (assembly GCA_947090765.1). Taxonomy (NCBI): domain Bacteria; kingdom Pseudomonadati; phylum Pseudomonadota; class Gammaproteobacteria; order Pseudomonadales; family Pseudomonadaceae; genus Pseudomonas; species Pseudomonas sp. MM223. Next base: position 5,788,882 of record OX352322.1, read on the forward strand.
TCGGTGGTCTTGGACTCGACCCACTGGCCGTCGATCAGCAGCTTCACCTGCTCGACCTTGGTGCTGTTAGGGGATTGCGGTGCGTTCATCTGCGTTCTCCTTGGAATTATTGTCGGGACGAGATCGCCAGCGCCAAGCAAACGCGAGGTGGCGTCCTGAGGCTTGTTTCGAGTATAGATGTGCAAACATCCAACAAGAACGCACAAAAAAACCGGATCATCATGCAAAAAGACCTCACATCCCTGAGCGCGCTCAACTGGGACGACCTGAAGTTCTTCCTCGAAGTGGCCCGTACCCGCAAGGCCAGCAGCGCCGCCAAACGCCTGAGCGTGGACTACACCACGGTGTCGCGGCGCATCGAGCTCGCTGGAGGGGGCGCTAGGCACGTTGCTGTTCGAAAAGTCGCGGACCAACGGCTTTGTCCTTACCGCCGAGGGCCAGCGTTTGCTTGGTTATGCCGAATCGATCGAAAGCACGCTGCACATGGCGTGCGAGCAGGTATCCGGGTCGGGCGTGGCATTGTCGGGGCATGTACGCATGGGCTGCACCGAGGGTTTTGGCAGCTTTTTCGTCACCCCGCAGCTAAGCCACTTCGTCGATGCCTACCCGGCGATCTCGGTGGATATCCTGCCGCTGCCGCACTTCATCAGCCTGTCCAAGCGCGAGGCGGACATCGTCATTGCGCTGGAGCGGCCAGAGCACGGGCCTTATGTGTGCTGCAAGCTGTGTGATTACCGCTTGCGGCTGTATGCGACCCAGGACTACCTGAACAGCCATGCGCCGATTCGCCAGGTGGCCGACTTGGCCAAACATCCGTTCATCAGTTATGTCGATGACCTGGCGTTCAGTTCCGAGCTTTTGTACCTGGCCAACCTGATCCCCGGTGCCAGCGCGCACTTGCGCAGTACCAGCGTGATTGCGCAGTACACCGCCGCGTTACAGGGGCGTGGGCTCGCGATACTGCCGTGCTTCTTGGCAGCGCAGGACCCGCGACTGGTGACAGTGTTGCCCGAGGAGATCGAGGTGACGCGGCAGTTCTGGATGTATTGCCGGGAGGATTTGAGGAAGTTGAAGCGGATTACTCTGCTGTGGGATTACATCCGTGGGGTGACGGAGGCGAATGCACCGCTGTTGATGGGTGAAACGCAAAAGATGCGGTTTGCGCAGGATTGATGCGCAATTTAAAGAAAGTACCCGCACAGAGGAAAAACCCTCCTAGGAAGTGGTTGTAGCTAATTGCGATAACCGCACAACAAGTGCCTCCGTAATCGACTGCGTTGCCTCCACCCCTAGTAACTTTGCCAGTAGACGTAACGTTGCATCGAGCGTCTAATGCTCTTTGATTAATTTTATCAAGGAGTTACTGTGATAACCAATAAAAAAGTAGAAGACAACAAATACCACGCCCAAGCAAAGATCATTGCTCCTCACAACCATAAGGATGGTAAAGTAGCTACCAACGAGTTATTCCTGATGAGGGTCGATAAAGAGGAGATGACAGAGGGGGGACGCTCCTACTTTTTCGGTACTATCGAAGGAGGCAGCGTCAAGAATGACGACCCAATAATTATTATTGGCTCTAGCGGTGCAACCAATAATCTCATCAAAGAAGTCACAAAGCTCGTTAAGAGAAAGGGCATAGATAATACTCCTGGTGAAGGTCGACCAGGCGATTACTGCAGGTTATTGACTGCTTACCCAACAAGAATGGGAAACCCAGAACTTGTATATGCCCCCGGCGCACTACAACCGCAGGATAGAGTCCGCGCAGAAGTCTATGTCCTGAGGAAAGAAGAAGGTGGCACTGGCGAGCCGATCTCCGACGGTGAACGGTATAGAATCGAGACGCCGTTCGGCTTGTCACTTGGTAATTTCGAAATCCCAGAAGGCGGCGTGATAATGCCAGGCGATAAAAAAGAGGTAACTATCGCCCTATTCTATACTCTTCTGGTTAGGCAAGGCATGGAGTTCAAAATTAATAATCCCGATCAAAACATCGGCAAGGGCGTCATAGGAGATATTTGGTGATAAATTATGCACTACATTAGACTCACCGCCAGTAATCCCGCCCATCGATATGATGCGAACACGACAGACGCGGTGCGTATCACGCTGATTCGATTTCTCCAGAGAGATGGGGCTGTTTGACAGCCCCACTTTTCCACTTTTCTAATGAGTTTTACTCATCCCACGCTTCATATCATCAATCAATGCTTTCGCCATTTCACTGAGAATGCGCGCAGCACTACCTGCACTCCGGTCATTCTCCATCTCTGCCTCAGTGGTGAGGTGACGTATGCAGCCCAGCAGCACAGATAGTTGCGTGAAAGCGTGATCGAAGGGCACGTTTGGCTGCAAGCGGAATAGGTCCTCCCACAGAGGGAATGTGCTGACCATTGAGGCTGGCGTCAGTAAGAGGCCACCACGATGGACACGCGGCGGTTCTCGGTACGCCCCGCACTGGTGCGGTTGTCCGCCACCGGTTGTGTGCTGCCCAGGCCGCGGCTCTGGATGTTTTGCGCCTGCATGCCAACCCCGACCAGCGCCCTGGTCACGCTTTGCGCGCGGCGCTCGGACAGCTGCTGGTTGTACGCCGCCTTGCCCGACGAATCGGCATGGCCGTCCACCCGCACGCCCTGGATACCAACGCCGAGCAGCGCCTTGCCAATGCGCTCGACAATCGCCTGGCTCTGGCCGTTGAGGCCGTCCAGATCGCTACCGAACAGCACTTTGCCGGACAAATCGTAGGCCCAGCCTTCATCGGTCGGGGTGAAGCCTTCACGCTTGAGCACGGCGATCTGTTCGGGGGTCAGGCCTTTGGGGGGTGTACTCTGGCAACCGGTCAGCGCCAGCACGGCGAGCAACAAGGCCCAAAGGGGGAAACGTAAAGCTTGCATCACGGGTTCAACTCCTGTTCTTGATTTCATTGGCGGACCGTTCCGTCTGCGCCACTTGCCAATGGCCACGGCGCTTGCGCTTGGCCTGGTACATCGCCGCATCGGCGGCATTGAGAAGACTGGCGGGGTCAGTGCCGTCATCCGGGTAATAGGCAATACCAACACTTAGTGAGGTGGCGATACTGCGGCCACTGTCCAGCTGCACGGGCAGCTTCATGCTGGCAACAATCTTTTCGGCAATCAGCTCGGCGTCCTCGCGCGACTGCAAAGGTGTGAGCAGCACCGCGAACTCATCACCGCCCAGGCGTGCCACCAGGTCGTGCTCGCGCAATTGGGCACGCACGCGGTCGGCCACGCTGATCAGTACTTCGTCGCCCACGGCATGGCCGAGGGTGTCGTTGATCTGCTTGAAGTGGTCGCTGTCGAGGAACAGCAGCGCCAGGTGGTCCTGCTGCCGCGCAGCGTTGCGCACGCTGCGGCTCAGGCGCCCTTCGAAGAAGGCGCGGTTGGGCAGGCCGGTCAGGCTGTCGTGGCTGGCTTGGTGGGCCAGGGTCTGGTTTTCGTTCTGCAGGTGGCTTTGCCATACCTCCAGTTCATCAAGCAGGGCATTGAAGTCGTTGCCCAGTTCGTTGAGTTCGGCAATCGGCGCCTCCGGCACGCGCCGGTCGAAACTGCGCTCGCGGCGGGCAGCGTGGGCGACGCTGGCCAGGCCACGCAACGGGCGGACAATATCGCTAAGCAGGCGCCGCGACAGGTATTGCGCAGCCAAGGCACTAAGAAGCGTGCAGAACAGGATGCCGGCCAACCCACTGAGCAAGAACAGCAACAGGCTACGGCCCTGGCCGACCAGTTCTATGTGCCCGACCTGCTGTTGCTGGTGCAGGATCGGCAGGTTGACCGGCTCATCCAGCAAGGCGGTGGCAACCTGCACTTCAAGCTTGCCGAGCATGCTGGTATCGCCGCGTTGCCAGTGCGCCAGCAGCTCGCCTTCATCGTTGAACACCTTGGCCTCGGCCACCTCCTCGTTACTGGCAATCAGCGCCAGCGATTCGTTGGCCGCGGCACTGTCATCGAATACCACCGCCGCTTCTACGGTGTAGTTGATGGATCGGGCGATCAGGTGCAGGTTGTGATTGGCGTAGACACGCAGGGCGAGCACGCCCAGCAGGGTAAGGGAAATACCGGCCAGGCCCACGGCGAGCAAGGCTACGCTGAGGTGGCCACGCCCAAGCACCGAGCGCAGGGTCGGGCGCACGCCCTGCTTGCGGGTCGGCTTCATGGCTGCACCGCCCGGCGCCGCGACAATTGCAGCACACTGGGGTGGATGCGTACGCCGGAGCGCGCCACCGAATCAAGATTGACGTCAAAGGCCACCTGCTGGTCGCTGACCCGCAGGCAAAACAGGCTGCCAACCGTGCACGGGTCGTTCGCTTCGCTGATGCTCAGCACCGGGTGGCCGCTGACGCGCTCAAACAACCGATCGCGTTGGCCCTGGTCGAGTTTGCCGATGTAGATGGCATCACAGGCCTGGGCGATCTGGGTATCCTCTGCCAGCAGCCGCCGCACCTGCAGCGGGCGGCCGGACTCCTGCACATGGCCTTTGATCAGGTCATCGGCGTACTCGGTCGGGCCGACCAGGCACAAGCGCAAGGGTGAGGGTTCGACGGGCCAGCGGGCGTAACTGAAGATGCCGAGTACCACCTGGGTGACCGCCTTGGCGCGTTGCTGAGCCTGGGCGGCGGTTGTGGCAGTTTCTGCCTGGGCGGGACCTGCAGAAAGGAACAGGACGGCCAGCAATAGCGAAAGCGCACAGCTTGTCACTCGCCTTGCGGCCACGTTCATGTGGGGAATCTCTTAAAGTCCTTTCCGATATCGGCGCAACGATAGCACATGGCCGCATCGTTGTATGAAAGACGCCGATCCCAGAAGCACATGCAATCCCTGTAGGAGCGGCCTTGTGCCGCGAAAGGGCCGCAAAGCGGCCCCCGGAGTTCAGCATCAAGGCAAAAATCGAGGGGCTGCCTTGCAGCCCTTTCGCGGCACAAGGCCGCTTATACAGGAGTCGCATCTGGCTTCAGACTTGTTCGAGCATCAACCCGGAAATACGCCGGACCTTGCGCGCCACCGCTTCTTCGAAAATGCCTTGCCGTGGTTCGACCAGGCTGAAGCAGTGCTTGGCCCGGGTGATGCCGGTGTACACCAGTTCCTTGGTCAGCACCGGGTTGAGCGCATCGGGCAGTACCAGCGCGGTGTGGCTGAACTCCGAACCCTGGGATTTATGCACGGTCATGGCAAACACCGTTTCCACCTCGTTGAGCCGGCTGGGCAAGACAAAACGCACACCGCCACTGCCGTCGTTACGCGGGAAGGCCACCCGCAGCAGCGGCTCACCGCGCTCGTCCGGCAGGCGCAGGGCGATGCCGATGTCACCGTTCATCAGGCCCAGGCCGTAGTCGTTGCGGGTCACCAGCACCGGGCGCCCTTCGTACCAAGGCTGCTGGCTGTCAATCAGCCCGGCATTGTGCAGCACCCGGGCCACCCGCTCGTTGAGGCCTTCGACCCCCCAGGCGCCCCGGCGTACCGCGCACAGCAGCTGGAAATCTTCGAAACTGTGCAGCACCTTGCCCGCCCATTGCTCCCACGCGGGGTCGTCAAAGGCGGTTTCCAGTGCAGGCCGGTAGCGGCCAAGGGTGCGCAGGTAGCTGCGATAGCCTTGCGGGCCATCGACACCGCGGTTCAGGCCGTCGAGTAGCAGGCGGTCGAAAGCACGGTCCTGCTCGTGCTTGAGCGCCAGGCTGTGCACGTCGGCCGGCGGCGTGGCCAGCAGGTTACGCGCTGCATGGGAATCCTGGCGGTTGACCAGCCGCGCCAGCTGGCCAATACCGCTGCCTTCACCGAAGCGCCGCGAGAAGCGCAGCATCACCAATTGCTGGGCAAGCGGGTTGCGCTGTTCATCACCAGCCTTGAGGCCGCTGGCGGCCAGCGACTCGCCACTGATCTGTTCCAGCCACGCTGCGGTCGCTGGCGAGTAATAGCCCTCCTCCGCATCCCGGCACAGGTCGCCCAGCACCGCACCGGCCTCAACCGAGGCCAGCTGGTCCTTGTCACCCAGCAACACCAGGCGCGCCCGGGGCGGCAAGGCATCAAGCAGGTTGGCCATCATCTCCAGGTCGATCATCGACGCTTCGTCGATTACCAGTACATCAAGCGGCAACGGGTTGCCGGCATAGTGGCGGAAGTGCCGCGAGCCCGGCCGGCTGCCGAGCAGGCGGTGCACGGTGCTGACTTCGGTGGGGATTTGCCCGCGTACTTCGGCGCTGACTTGCAGGCGCTCGACTTGCTGGCCAATGGATTCGGTCAGGCGCGCAGCAGCCTTGCCAGTCGGCGCGGCCAGGCGGATGCGCAGCGGCCTGCCCTGCTCCACTGCCGGCCCTTGCAACAAAGCCAGCAGGCGTACCACGGTGGTGGTTTTACCCGTGCCGGGGCCACCGGTGATGATGCTGAAACCGGCACGGGTGGCCAGCGCACAGGCCAGCTTCTGCCAGTCCACCTGGCCATCTGGCGCACCGCCTTCGAACAGTTGCGCCAGGCGACTTGGCAGGTCGGTCAGCGGCAGTTCGGCCTGGGTCAGGCGCTGGCGCAGGGTATGGTCGATACGCCGCTCGTAGCTCCAGTAACGGCGCAGGTACAAGCGCTCGCCGCTGAGTACCAGTGGCCGCGCTTGTTGGCCCGGGGTATCGCCAGCGGCCACCAGCGGGCTGGCGGCGATACGCTGGCGCCAGGCATTCAGGTCGAGGTTGGCCAACAACTGCGACGGCAGCAGCAAGGGCCCGATCAGGGCGTCGCCTTCCGGCGGCAGCGACAAGGCGAAATCGGGTTCGACCAGGGTTTGCTGGAGGTCGAGGCAGACATGCCCGTGGCCCAGTTGGTGGCTGGCCAATGCTGCCGCCAGCAACAGCAAGGGGTCGCTGCCGGGGGCGCGCTCTTCGAGGAACGAGACGAACGCGCGGTCCAGGGCCCGCAGCCAGCCACGCTCTACCCAGCGATCGAGCAGTTGCAGCAGGTCACCGCTATCCTGCTGTGGCGCCAGCGCCAGCAGGTGCTCGGCGTGCAACGGGGTGGGCAGCAGGTCAACCAGGTTTCGGCTCATATCACGGCTCCGGCAAACAGGTCCTGCTGTGCTGCCGGGTGCTCACCACGGAACAGCGCATCAAGGCCTTCGATCAGCTCGCGCGGTGGCTTGGCGTGGTATACGCCGTGGCCGCTGCTGCTGGCGCCGCGCAGGAAGATGAACAGGGCACCACCAACATGGCGGTCGTAATCGTAGTCCGGCAGGCGGGCGCGCAACTGGCGGTGCAGGGCCAGCAGGTACAGCACGTACTGGAGGTCGTAGCGGTGCTCGAGAATGGCCTTTTCCATGGCCATGGCGTCGTAAGCCTGGATGTCCGGGCCCAACCAGTTGGACTTGTAGTCGATCACGTAGTAACGCCCGTCCAGCTCGAATGCCAGGTCGATAAAACCTTTGAACATGCCATTGAGCACCGTCGGCTGCGCCGCCGGGCGAGCCAGGCCAGGGTGGGTGTGGCGTGCCACCAGGCGGTCGAGTTGTTCGGCGTCGACCCGGTGGCTGGCGAACCAGAACTCCATTTCGATCTGGTAATGACGCAACTGCCCCAGCGTCACACCCTGGTCGCTGCCGGGCAATGGCAGCGCCTCGCCCAGCAAGCGTTGCATCCATTGGCTAAGGGTGGGGATCCAGCCGGTCCAGTCGCGGCGGTTGCAGCGCTGGCCAACGGTGCGTTCGATCAGCTGTGGGTTACTGCTGACCTGGCTGAAGCCCTCGTGGCCCGCCCATTCCAGCAAGCCATGCAGGAAGGTGCCGGGGTTCGGCCCCGCGGGAAGCGGTGAATGTCACCACTGTCGGCCGGGACCTCGCGCAGTACCTGGGCATCGACCACTTCGTCATCCAGCAGTTGCTGGGCCTGCGAACTGTCGGCAACCAGCGCCTGATCGCCGATACGCAGGGCGCTGTACGAAGCGATCCACCAATGCTCGGCCGCTGCGCGGCGCGGCTTGCGGGCGGGCAGCAACTCACGGTCGGCATGGGGCATGCGATATACCTGCTCATCCGCCGGCGGCAGGCCCGGGCAAGCGATGTGCGGGCATGTCGCCGCCAACGCCTGCAACCACTGGGTAAGCTGCTGCGAGCCGGCCAGGGCAAGGCCGCCACCCAACAGATAGCCAAGTGCCGAGCGGTGCAGTTGTGAACTCTTTTGATTGCCGCGCTTGAGGTCGGCAACACCCAGCCAGCAAGCATGCTGGGCGCGGGTCAGGGCCACGTAGAGCAGGCGCAGGTCTTCGGCCAGGCGCTCGTCATCGGCGCGCTCGATCTGCGCCTGGTCCGGGGTAAGCGTGAGGTGGGCGTTGCCGTGGCTGTCATGCCAGGCCAACGGCAGGCGGCTGCCGTCCACCGGTTTGCTGGTGCAGATGAACGGCAGGTAGACCAGGGGATACTCCAGGCCCTTGGACTTGTGGATCGTCACCACCTTGACCAACTGTTCGTCGCTCTCCAGGCGCAGGATCTGCTCTTCACCGGCCTGCCCGGAACTGGCCAGGTGTTCGGCCAGGTGGCGGATCAGCGCCTGTTCACCGTCCAGCTCACCTGCCGCCTGCTGCAGCAGTTCGGCCAGGTGCAGCAGGTTGGTCAGCACACGTTCGCCATCACTGCGGCGGATCAGCGTGCGCGGCAGCTGGAAGTCATGCAGAAGGTGCCGCAGCATGGGCAGCACACCTTGGCGTTGCCAGGTTTCGCGGTAATGGCGAAAACGCATGACCCAGCCTTCCCAGACCCGTTCGTCCTGGTTCAGCCGGTCCAGCGCGGCCAGCGACAGGCCCAATGTGAGGCTAGCCAGTGCGGCCTTGAGCAGGCGCTCGGAGTCTGGCTCGGCGCAGGCCTTGAGCCAGGCCAGCAGGTCGTGGGCTTCCTGGGCGGCGAACACCGAGTCCTTGTCGGACAGGTACACACTGCGCACATCGCGTGCCGCCAGCTCGGCGCGGACCAGCTGCGCTTCATGGCCATCACGCACCAGGATGGCGATGTCCGAGGGCAGGCACGGGCGCAGTTCGCCTTCGCCATTCTGGAAGCCCGCGGTGCCCTGCTGACCGCCATTGAGCAAGGCGACGATATGGCTGGCGCAACTGGCTGCCAGCTGCTGGCGGTAAACACTGCTGGAGACTGGCTCTTCGCTTTCCAGCTGCCAGCATTGCAGGGCTGCACTGGCTTCCCCGTCAATCAGCAGCTGTTCGCCACGGCCCTTGGCACGGACTTCGATGAACGGCAGCGGGTTGTCATCGGCCTCACGGAACAGGAATGCCCCCCGCCCCGCCTCACGCGCCTCGGCCTGCAGAAACACCTGGTTGACCGCCGCGACCATGGCCTTGCTGGACCGGTAGTTGGTGTCCAGGCTGTGCAGCCGGCCACTGGTGGCACGCCGTGCAGCAAGGTAGGTGTAGATGTCGGCACCCCGGAAGGCGTAGATCGCCTGCTTGGGGTCGCCAATCATGAACAGGCCGGTTTCTGCACGGTTTTCGCTGATCTGGTAGATACGTTCAAAAATGCCGTACTGGACTGGGTCGGTATCCTGGAACTCGTCGATCAGGGCTACCGGAAACTGCTCGCGGATCAGGCCGGCCAGACGCTCGCCGGCCTCGCTGGCCAAGGCGTGCTGCAGGCGCACGAGCATGTCGTCGAAGCCCATTTCCGCACGCCGGCGTTTCTCCACTTCGAACCGCGCCGACACCCAGTTGGCAGCATGCTCAAGCAACGGTGCATCCGGGCTGTCCAGGGCCTGCAACTGTTGCTGCAAAGTCTGCATGGCGTTAAGGGCCGGGTGCTCGGGTGGCTCGCCCTTCCAGGCTTCGGCCATGCCCTCTGGCGTCAGGCGGGTGAAGCCGGTACCCAGGTCGAGCTCCACGATTTGCTCGTCGCTGGCCCAGGCGCAAAGCTTGTCGAACCAGGGTTCGAAGTAACGGGCCTGCATCTTGCGGCCATCGACTTTTTTGGCGGCCAGCGCATCGCGGCAGATTTGCCGCAGCTCTTCGGCCCACTGTGCCCATGGCGCCTTCAGCCGGGCCAACTGTTCGCCACGTTGCTGTAGCGATGCCTGGATCAGTGCGGCAGGCTCTGGCCCGTCCTGCTGGGCACGCACGCGGCCGAACAGTGGGCGAATGCGCGGTAGCAAGGCATCGGGGCTGCCCCAGTTACCACGCACCCAAACCAGTGCGTCACCTTGCATGCCATAGCAGAAGCGCCGCCAGTAATCACGCATCACCTGGCCCAGCAGTTCGCTGTGGTCGGTTTCCAGGGTCTGGGTGAACAGGCTGCCGCTGTCGAAGGCATGCTCACGCAGCATGCGCTGGCACCAACCGTGAATGGTCGACACCGCAGCTTCGTCCATCCACTGCACGGCGATTTCCAGGCGGCCGGCACAACGCGGCCAGGCCTCTTGTGGATAATCGTCACGCAGTTGGTGCAGCAGCGGGTCGGCACCTTCCAGTTCGCCACGGAAGAACCGTGCAGCCTCTGCCAGGCGGGCGCGGATACGCTCGCGCAGTTCCTTGGTGGCTGCGTCGGTGAAGGTCACCACGAGGATCTGCGGTGGCAGCAGTTCGCGATCAAAGCCCTGCTCCCCTCCGTGACCGAGGATCAGGCGCAGGTACAGGGCCGAAATGGTGAAGGTCTTGCCCGTGCCGGCGCTAGCCTCGATCAGTTGGCTGCCGTGCAGAGGGAAGCTCAGTGCCAGAGGACGGTCCTGGGTCATGCGCCTTTCTCCGGGTTGCCCAGGGTTTGCCAAGGGGCGGTGAACAAGGGGCGGTACAAGGTTTCGCACCAGCCTTCAAAGGTTTCGTCAGCGGTGAGTGCGGCAAAGTCGCGGAACTGGCGGGCCAGGGCGATGCTTTCACTGCGCTCGCCAAAACGGGTGCGCTCGTCGCCTTCGTAGGCACGGGCAGCCTCAGCCAGGGCTTTGTCGGCATCGTCCTGGGCCAACCAGGCAAACGCGGTCTTGGCCGCAACCGGCAGCGGCGCGTTCATCGCCGCCTGACGGGCCACCAACAGGTCGCCCAACAGTTGTGCGGCCTGGTCTGGCGGCAGCGGTGCAAGCAGCAGGGTCAGGTCACTGGCCACCAAAGCACTGTTGTAGCGATAGCCCGCCGCGCAGGCCGCCAGGTGCGTGACCCAGGGCGCAATCAGGCGGTGCCACTTGAGGTTATTGCGCCCGGCGCTGATGGTGTTGGGTACGGTGGTGATGCTGAGCAAGCTCTGGTCATCCGCCTGGAACACCCGGCCCAGCCAGCCTTCAAGCCGATGCTCGCCGTGCTCGAAATGTACCGGCAACGCGCCCTCGACCAGCTGCGGCCAGCGTTGCAACAACTGGCGGTGGCGTTGTAGCAGATCTGGTAGAGGTTCGATCAACTCGCTTTGCAGCAGCTCGCCGAAGCCGGCCAGCGGCAACAAGCCACAGGCCTGCAGGCGCCGGGCCTGTGCGTGCAAGGCGTGTTCGGCATTGTCCGGCTCGGACAGTGCCGCACCGAGCAGGCTTTCGCTGGCGCCGTAGCGTTGCAGGGTATCGAGCACAAAGGGCTCTTCGTCCGGGGTTGGCGCCTCCAGCGCTTCGAAGTACACCTTCAGCCGCTGACTGAAGAAATGCCGCACCGGGTGGCGCAGGAAGTCATTCAGCTGGGTCAGGCTCAAGGCTTCATCGTCGTGGTAAGGCGGCAGGTCGGGGCCGCCCTGCTCGTCCTCCTGGCTCTGCTGGTGCAGCACCTGCCATTCGTGGGCAAAGCTGAACAACGGGCTGCCCTTCTCGAAGTAACGCGGCTGAACGGTTGCAGCGGGTGCTCTTGGGTCAGGGCGTGTAAAAACTGCTCGCCCGGTTGTGCTGGCTGCCCTTGCTCTGCGCCTGCCAGGTGCCAGCCCGCGGCAAGATGATCGCGCAACTGGCCGATCAGTACCGAAGCCGGGCGTTCACTGTTGTCGCGGATACTGCGCCCGACCCAACTGATGTACAGCTGGTCACGTGCCGACAGCAGCGCTTCGAGCAGCAGGTAGCGGTCGTCCTCGCGACGCGAGCGGTCACCGGGGCGGTAGTCGCTGGCCATCAGGTCGAAGTCCAGCGGTTGCTGGGCACGGGGGTAGTCGCCATCGTTCATGCCCAGCAGGCAGACCACGCGGAACGGGATGGCGCGCATGGGCATGAGGGTGCAGAAGTTCACCGAACCGGCAAGGAAGCGTTGCGACAGCTTGCCCTGGTCGAGGCCCGACAGCCAGGCTTCACGTACTACGGTGAGCGGCAGAGGGTCATGCAGGCCAACGGTCTCGCACATTTCAAGCCAGCTATCGCGAAGATCCTGCAACTGCATCAACAGGAATTCGTCACGCTCGCCCTCGGCGAGGAAGAACACTTGCAGCAAGGCATTCAGGCGCTCCCCCCACTGGCTGACGGTGGCAGGCTCGGACAAGGCCTGGCACGCCACTTCAAGCGCGTCGAGCAGCGCGGCCAGCGGACCGATCAGTGCCGCGTCCAGGCCACCGATTTCATCGTACGGCTCGATGCCGTCACACGCTTCACCCACGCCCACCGCGTAGCCCAGCAGCATGCGCCGCAAGCCAAAACGCCAGCTGTTCTGTTCAAGCCCTGCGGGCAAGCCCAAGCTGGCCCGCTGCTCGGCATTGAGGCCCCAGCGAATGCCGGCGCCCTCGATCCACCGGTGCAGCGTGGGCAGGTCGTTTTCGCGGATGCCAAAGCGTGCACGCACGGCCGGTACGTCTAGCAGGTCGAGCACTTCGCTGACCGCGAAGCGGCTGTCTGGCAACTTCAGCAGGTGTTCGAGGGCGATAAGCAGAGGTTCACGTCCGCGCTGGCCCTGGTCGGTGAGGGTGAACGGAATGTAGCGTGGGTCATTGCGTTGCAACTGGCCGAACACCGCGCGGATATGTGGCGCATAGGTGTCGACGGCCGGCAGCATGACGATCACGTCACGCGGGCGCAACGTAGGGTCGGCGCTGAAGCGGGCCAGCAGCTGGTCGTGGAGGATCTCCACTTCGCGTTGCGGGCTGTGGGCAATGTGAAAACGCACCGAGCGGTCTTTTGCCGTGTCGACTGCCGGCCACAGCTCGCGGGTTTCGGCGAGTGGGCGCAGTTCGAGAATGTCGTCCTGCAACTGGTTGAGCAGCGTTGTGGGCGAGCCGTCACTGAACAGGTCGATGCGACCATCGCTGAACACCCCCTGGTAACTGCCTGGGTCGTCATAACTGTCGAGCAGGTTGATGTAGTCGCGACCTTGTTTGCCCCAGGCTGCCAGCAACGGGTGGGCATGCTGATGCAGCGACTGGTCGTCCAGTTGCAGGGGCATGCCCTGCTTGCGCTGCTGGCGCTTGTACTGGTGGCGCAGCAGGTCCTTGTCGGCAACGATATCGGCCCAGTGATGGCGGCAGGGGTTGTGCACACACAGCAGCACCTGACTGAAGCGTGCCAGGCCCGCCAATGCTTCCAGGGCCTGGGCTGGCAGCGAGGAGATACCAAACACGATCACCCGCGGTGGCAGGCCGGCAGGAGCCTGCTGCAGGTTGTTGATACGCTCGATGAAGCGCTGATGCACCCCGGCTCGGCTCTGTGCCATGCCCTCTTGGCCGACATCCTCCAGCAGTGCACGCCACAGTTCGGCCTGCCAGCGGTTGCCCGGGGGCAGCGCTTTGCGCTCGCCGCGGGCGGTGTTGAGGATGTGCTCACCCGCAGCCCAGTCTTTGAGCCAATCGGCGCGGTAGACCTGGTACTGGTCGAACAAGTCGGCCAGGCGCTCGGCGAGCTGGTAACGCTTGCGCAGGTCGCTGTCGTCAGTGAGAAAGCGCCGCAGCGGCTCGAAATGCGGGCGCTCGATCAGGGCCGGCAGCAGGCGCATCAGACGCCAGGTCAGCGGGGCCTTGTCGAGCAGGGAAACTTCAGGAATTTCGTCGCGGCCCAGCACGCTTCGGTACAGCTGCCACATGAAGCTGCCGGGTAATTGCACATCGATTGCTGCGGCGATGCCACAACCACCCTGGTCGTCTTCCTGAGGGTCTTCGGCCAAGGCCAGCTTGAGCCATTGGGCGATGCCATTGCTTTGCACCAAGGCGATTTCGTTTTCCAGCGGCGCCAAGGGGTAGCGACGCATCCAGCTTCACCACCAGGCTGCGCAGGTCGTCGAGGCGGTTGCCGTGGACGATCATGAAGCCGGGGTGGAGAGTGGTAGTAGCCATTGAGCATTCCCTGGGAGGCGGTTGATTCCGATGAGGAACCATATCACGGGGCATGCCTTGGACCATGGCATGCATGGAGACAAATCTTTTCCCGGACGGAAAAGACAAAACCCCTACCTGCATGTGCAGATAGGGGTTTTGCGAAATGAATCTTGACGATGACCTACTCTCACATGGGGAAACCCCACACTACCATCGGCGATGCATCGTTTCACTGCTGAGTTCGGGATGGGATCAGGTGGTTCCAATGCTCTATGGTCGTCAAGAAATTCTGTAGCCAGAATGTCCAGATGGACAGCCCAGCGAATTCGGATATGCGATATTTGTGGTCTGTTGCGAACTTTCGGTTCGTATCATCTTCACCACCGCAATCTGCGTGAGCAAATTGCTTGGGTGTTATATGGTCAAGCCTCACGGGCAATTAGTATTGGTTAGCTCAACGCCTCACAGCGCTTACACACCCAACCTATCAACGTCGTAGTCTTCGACGGCCCTTTAGGGGATTCAAGATCCCAGTGAGATCTCATCTTGAGGCAAGTTTCCCGCTTAGATGCTTTCAGCGGTTATCTCTTCCGAACATAGCTACCCGGCAATGCCACTGGCGTGACAACCGGAACACCAGAGGTTCGTCCACTCCGGTCCTCTCGTACTAGGAGCAGCCCCTCTCAAATCTCAAACGTCCACGGCAGATAGGGACCGAACTGTCTCACGACGTTCTAAACCCAGCTCGCGTACCACTTTAAATGGCGAACAGCCATACCCTTGGGACCGGCTTCAGCCCCAGGATGTGATGAGCCGACATCGAGGTGCCAAACACCGCCGTCGATATGAACTCTTGGGCGGTATCAGCCTGTTATCCCCGGAGTACCTTTTATCCGTTGAGCGATGGCCCTTCCATACAGAACCACCGGATCACTAAGACCTACTTTCGTACCTGCTCGACGTGTTTGTCTCGCAGTCAAGCGCGCTTTTGCCTTTATACTCTACGACCGATTTCCGACCGGTCTGAGCGCACCTTCGTACTCCTCCGTTACTCTTTGGGAGGAGACCGCCCCAGTCAAACTACCCACCATACACTGTCCTCGATCCGGATAACGGACCTGAGTTAGAACCTCAAAGTTGCCAGGGTGGTATTTCAAGGATGGCTCCATGAGAACTGGCGTCCCCACTTCAAAGCCTCCCACCTATCCTACACAAGCAAATTCAAAGTCCAGTGCAAAGCTATAGTAAAGGTTCACGGGGTCTTTCCGTCTAGCCGCGGATACACTGCATCTTCACAGCGATTTCAATTTCACTGAGTCTCGGGTGGAGACAGCGCCGCCATCGTTACGCCATTCGTGCAGGTCGGAACTTACCCGACAAGGAATTTCGCTACCTTAGGACCGTTATAGTTACGGCCGCCGTTTACCGGGGCTTCGATCAAGAGCTTCGCTTGCGCTAACCCCATCAATTAACCTTCCGGCACCGGGCAGGCGTCACACCCTATACGTCCACTTTCGTGTTTGCAGAGTGCTGTGTTTTTAATAAACAGTCGCAGCGGCCTGGTATCTTCGACCGGCATGGGCTTACGGAGCAAGTCCTTAACCCTCGCCGGCGCACCTTCTCCCGAAGTTACGGTGCCATTTTGCCTAGTTCCTTCACCCGAGTTCTCTCAAGCGCCTTGGTATTCTCTACCTAACCACCTGTGTCGGTTTGGGGTACGGTTCCCAGTTATCTGAAGCTTAGGAGCTTTTCTTGGAAGCATGGTATCAACCACTTCGTCGCCTAAAGGCAACTCGTCATCGGCTCTCGGCCTTAGAATCCCGGATTTGCCTAAGATTCCAGCCTACCACCTTAAACCTGGACAACCAACGCCAGGCTGGCCTAACCTTCTCCGTCCCTCCATCGCAATAACTGGAAGTACAGGAATATTAACCTGTTTTCCATCGACTACGCTTTTCAGCCTCGCCTTAGGGACCGACTAACCCTGCGTCGATTAACGTTGCGCAGGAAACCTTGGTCTTTCGGCGTGCGAGTTTTTCACTCGCATTGTCGTTACTCATGTCAGCATTCGCACTTCTGATACCTCCAGCAAGCTTCTCAACTCACCTTCACAGGCTTACAGAACGCTCCTCTACCGCATCATCATAAGATGATACCCGTAGCTTCGGTGCATGGTTTGAGCCCCGTTACATCTTCCGCGCAGGCCGACTCGACTAGTGAGCTATTACGCTTTCTTTAAAGGGTGGCTGCTTCTAAGCCAACCTCCTAGCTGTCTAAGCCTTCCCACATCGTTTCCCACTTAACCATGACTTTGGGACCTTAGCTGACGGTCTGGGTTGTTTCCCTTTTCACGACGGACGTTAGCACCCGCCGTGTGTCTCCCATGCTCGGCACTTGTAGGTATTCGGAGTTTGCATCGGTTTGGTAAGTCGGGATGACCCCCTAGCCGAAACAGTGCTCTACCCCCTACAGTGATACATGAGGCGCTACCTAAATAGCTTTCGAGGAGAACCAGCTATCTCCGAGCTTGATTAGCCTTTCACTCCGATCCACAGGTCATCCGCTAACTTTTCAACGGTAGTCGGTTCGGTCCTCCAGTCAGTGTTACCTAACCTTCAACCTGCCCATGGATAGATCGCCCGGTTTCGGGTCTATACCCAGCGACTAAACGCCCTATTAAGACTCGCTTTCGCTACGCCTCCCCTATTCGGTTAAGCTCGCCACTGAATATAAGTCGCTGACCCATTATACAAAAGGTACGCAGTCACCTAACAAAGTAGGCTCCCACTGCTTGTACGCATACGGTTTCAGGATCTATTTCACTCCCCTCTCCGGGGTTCTTTTCGCCTTTCCCTCACGGTACTAGTTCACTATCGGTCAGTCAGTAGTATTTAGCCTTGGAGGATGGTCCCCCCATATTCAGACAAAGTTTCTCGTGCTCCGTCCTACTCGATTTCATTGATAAGAGATTTTCGTGTACGGGGCTATCACCCACTATGGCCGCACTTTCCAGAGCGTTCCACTAATCTCAAACCAACTTAAGGGCTGGTCCCCGTTCGCTCGCCACTACTAAGGGAATCTCGGTTGATTTCTTTTCCTCAGGGTACTTAGATGTTTCAGTTCCCCTGGTTCGCCTCTTGCACCTATGTATTCAGTACAAGATAACCAGCTTATGCTGGCTGGGTTCCCCCATTCAGAGATCTCTGGATCACAGTCTGTTTGCCGACTCCCCAAAGCTTATCGCAGGCTACCACGTCTTTCATCGCCTCTGACTGCCAAGGCATCCACCGTATGCGCTTCTTCACTTGACCATATAACCCCAAGCAATCTGGTTATACTGTGAAGACGACATTCGCCGAAAATTCGCACGTCGCTCTTTCGAGCAGAACTCACAAATTTTACCTTAGCCTGATCCACCAGCAGTGAAACTGGTGTTCAGTCTATTTCTATCACATATCCGAATTTTTAAAGAACGATCTGACAAAAGTCAGAAATCAACATTCATCAACGAATGTTCATTTCTAAGTTCTGACGAGTTACTGCGTACAGCGAAAGTGGTGGAGCCAAGCGGGATCGAACCGCTGACCTCCTGCGTGCAAGGCAGGCGCTCTCCCAGCTGAGCTATGGCCCCGCATATTGGTAGGTCTGGGCAGATTTGAACTGCCGACCTCACCCTTATCAGGGGTGCGCTCTAACCAACTGAGCTACAGACCTATATAGGGTCTTGATCGTCTTCGACAATGAATCAAGCAATTCGTGTGGGAGCTCATCAGTAGGCTGATGTCGTCGATTAAGGAGGTGATCCAGCCGCAGGTTCCCCTACGGCTACCTTGTTACGACTTCACCCCAGTCATGAATCACACCGTGGTAACCGTCCTCCCGAAGGTTAGACTAGCTACTTCTGGTGCAACCCACTCCCATGGTGTGACGGGCGGTGTGTACAAGGCCCGGGAACGTATTCACCGCGACATTCTGATTCGCGATTACTAGCGATTCCGACTTCACGCAGTCGAGTTGCAGACTGCGATCCGGACTACGATCGGTTTTGTGAGATTAGCTCCACCTCGCGGCTTGGCAACCCTCTGTACCGACCATTGTAGCACGTGTGTAGCCCAGGCCGTAAGGGCCATGATGACTTGACGTCATCCCCACCTTCCTCCGGTTTGTCACCGGCAGTCTCCTTAGAGTGCCCACCATTACGTGCTGGTAACTAAGGACAAGGGTTGCGCTCGTTACGGGACTTAACCCAACATCTCACGACACGAGCTGACGACAGCCATGCAGCACCTGTGTCAGAGTTCCCGAAGGCACCAATCCATCTCTGGAAAGTTCTCTGCATGTCAAGGCCTGGTAAGGTTCTTCGCGTTGCTTCGAATTAAACCACATGCTCCACCGCTTGTGCGGGCCCCCGTCAATTCATTTGAGTTTTAACCTTGCGGCCGTACTCCCCAGGCGGTCAACTTAATGCGTTAGCTGCGCCACTAAAATCTCAAGGATTCCAACGGCTAGTTGACATCGTTTACGGCGTGGACTACCAGGGTATCTAATCCTGTTTGCTCCCCACGCTTTCGCACCTCAGTGTCAGTATCAGTCCAGGTGGTCGCCTTCGCCACTGGTGTTCCTTCCTATATCTACGCATTTCACCGCTACACAGGAAATTCCACCACCCTCTACCGTACTCTAGCTTGCCAGTTTTGGATGCAGTTCCCAGGTTGAGCCCGGGGCTTTCACATCCAACTTAACAAACCACCTACGCGCGCTTTACGCCCAGTAATTCCGATTAACGCTTGCACCCTCTGTATTACCGCGGCTGCTGGCACAGAGTTAGCCGGTGCTTATTCTGTCGGTAACGTCAAAACAGCAAGGTATTAACTTACTGCCCTTCCTCCCAACTTAAAGTGCTTTACAATCCGAAGACCTTCTTCACACACGCGGCATGGCTGGATCAGGCTTTCGCCCATTGTCCAATATTCCCCACTGCTGCCTCCCGTAGGAGTCTGGACCGTGTCTCAGTTCCAGTGTGACTGATCATCCTCTCAGACCAGTTACGGATCGTCGCCTTGGTGAGCCATTACCTCACCAACTAGCTAATCCGACCTAGGCTCATCTGATAGCGCAAGGCCCGAAGGTCCCCTGCTTTCTCCCGTAGGACGTATGCGGTATTAGCGTTCCTTTCGAAACGTTGTCCCCCACTACCAGGCAGATTCCTAGGCATTACTCACCCGTCCGCCGCTGAATCGAAGAGCAAGCTCTTCTCATCCGCTCGACTTGCATGTGTTAGGCCTGCCGCCAGCGTTCAATCTGAGCCATGATCAAACTCTTCAGTTCAATACTGCTTGGGTTTTTAAGAAACCCTAAACTTGGCTCAGCAATCTCAAATGACTATGTGATTTCTCGCATGGCCACTTGTGATGCTGATAATCTTTTTGACTATCAGTCCGTACTCACAAGCACCCACACGAATTGCTTGATTCAATTTGTTAAAGAGCGTTTGGTTAAGAGCTTTTCGCCTCAACCGAGGCGCGCATTCTACGCTTTCCTCAGAGCCTGTCAAGCGTTTATTTTGAAGTTTTTTGCGAGAAACTCGTTTAGCTTCAAACACTTGGCTCGCTGCGATCTCTCGTAGCGGGAGGCGAATCATACAGCGTTTAGAAGCGCTGTCAACCACCATTTCAACCGCTTGCGATCATTCGATCGTAGCCTTTCCAACACCATCTTAACCACCTAACTCATTGAATCTCAAGGAGTTTGTCGTTCCGATGTCGCTGGAAGTGGGGCGCATTATAAGGGGATTCGAAAGCGCGTCAACACTTAATTTCAAGAAAGTGAAATATGAGGGGAAAAGACCCTATAAAGGCCACCAGGTGTCCGCCACAACACCTTCAAACCGCCCTGCCCTGCTTTCTGACAACCCTAGGCAGAACCCGCGCAACAGCCGGGACACGCAGCACCATCAGCGCAACACCAATACAGGCATAGACAGCCCACTCCCTCAGATCCGAGCGCACGATCCACAGGAAATGCAGCAACCCCAACCCAAGCACCGCATACACCAGCCTGTGCAGCTTCTTCCACCGCGCACCCAGCCGCCGCTGGCTATAACGGTTCGAGGTGACCGCCAGCACCAGTAACCCGAGAAACCCCAGCGCCCCCACAATAATGTAGGGCCGCTTGCGCAACTCCACCGCCAGTTGCCCCCAATCCAGCCCGAGAATAAAGAACAGGTAACAGAGGATGTGCAGCACTATATAAGCGAACACCCACAACCCCAGCTGCCGGCGCACCACGATCCACCCCGACCAGCCCGTGAGCTTCTGCAGCGGGGTCATGCACAAGGTCACCAGCAGGAAAGTAAGCGCCCCAAGCCCAAGGCGGTCCATCATGATCTTCCCGGGATCGGGCCCCAGCAGCCCCATCGCCGCCTCATACAGCCACCAAGCCGGGAACAGGCACCCCACGACGAAAATGGCCAGGCGAAACCAGGGATAGCGCATCAGTAGTTCTTCCGCAGATCAAGCCCGGTATACAGCGACGCCACTTCATCGGCATAGCCATTGAACATCTGCGTCTCCCGCACATTGGGGCTGAACAACCCGCTGGGGAGCCGTCGCTCGCGCGCCTGGCTCCAGCGCGGGTGATCGACGGTCGGGTTCACGTTGGCATAGAAACCATACTCATCCGGCGCCAGCCCTTCCCAGGTAGTGCCAGGCTGTTCAGCCACAAGGCTGATGCGCACGATCGACTTGATGCTCTTGAAACCGTACTTCCACGGCACCACCAAGCGCAACGGCGCGCCATTCTGATTGGGCAATTCGCGGCCATACATGCCTACCGCCAGGATCGCCAGCGGATGCATCGCCTCATCCAGGCGCAGCCCTTCTCTATAAGGCCAGTCGATCAAGGCGAACCCTGAGCGCTGCCCTGGCATATGCTGCGGATCCTTCAACGTCTCGAAACGCACATAGCGCGCCCTGGAAGTCGGCTCAACCTGCTTGAGCACATCCGCCAGTGGGAACCCCAGCCACGGTATGACCATCGACCACGCCTCTACACAACGCAACCGATAGACCCGCTCTTCAAGCTGATAAGGTTTGACGAAGTCTTCCAGCGCATAGCGCCCGGGCTTGCCAACCTCACCATCCACCACAATCGACCACGGTTCGGTCTTCAGGCTGTCGCCGTTGGCTGCCGGGTCGCCCTTGTCGGGCCCGAACTCGTAGAAGTTGTTGTAATGGGTGGCGTCCTTGAACGGCGTGATTGCCTCGTCTTTCACCGTCACCGCCTGCCAGTGCGTGGCAGCGAGCTTGTCAGTAAACCAGGCTGGTGCGGCGCCGGCCTGTACATCGGCATAACGCGAAACTTCAGCAGCACCCACCCTACCCGGCAATGCCCCCAGCGCCAGGCCGGCCAATGAGCCACCCAGCAGGGTACGACGGGAAAGATAGATACCTTCGGGCGTGATCTCCGACGCCTTGCACTCGGAAGACCTGGGAAGCTTGATGAGCATGGGCGGCTCCATAGCACTGGGTAACGGATGTACCAGTAAGACTATGGAGCCGGAGGGTTATTCCAGCGTTAAGCAATTTTCACGCTTTACGCCGGCGCGCCTTCAACAGGAACTGGATCGGCCCCGACGCAGCATAGGCAAGGAAGATCAGCAGCAGGATGCGCGGTGGGTCGCTGAACACGACGGCAAACACCAGCACCACGGCAAGGATGGCCACGAACGGCACGCGCCCCTTGAGGTCCAGCTCCTTGAAGCTGTTGTACTTGATGTTGCTGACCATCAGCATACCGGCAGCAGCCACCAGCAGCGCCACCAGGAACGACAGCTTGGAGCCCTGAATACCGTAATCGCTGAACGCCCACACGGTACCCGCCACCACACCTGCGGCAGCCGGGCTGGCCAGGCCGATGAAGTAACGCTTGTCGGCAGTACCGACCTGGGTATTGAAGCGTGCCAGGCGCAGCGCAGCGCCGGCCACATAGATGAAGGCGACCATCCAGCCGACCTTGCCCATATCACCCAGCGCCCAGCCGAAGGCCAACAAGGCCGGAGCCACACCAAAGGCGACCATGTCCGACAGCGAGTCGTACTCGGCGCCAAAGGCACTCTGGGTATTGGTCATGCGCGCAACGCGGCCGTCCAGGCCGTCAAGTACCATGGCCACGAAGATGGCGATGGCTGCAAAGGCGAAATACTTGCTCGCCTCGCGCGGGTCACCGGCACTCAGGGCGCTCTGTGCGCTCATCGAGTTGATGATGGAATAGAAGCCGGCGAACAGGTTGGCGGTGGTAAACAGGTTGGGCAGCAGGTAGATGCCGCGGTGGCGCACCTTGCGGCCTTCGGCATCATGCCCTTCTTCAACGTGCTCATCGACAGGTAGCAGGCTTTCGGCGTCGGAGGGCTTGTTCGGCTCTTCGGGACGTTCGCTCATAAAGGGTACCTTGCAACAGGATGGAAAATGTTCGACACGGGCCCGCGAAACAGGTTCTGACAGCAGGCCACTGGTCTGCTTTATACCAGAAGCTGACTGCCAGAACGAAAAAACGCGGCCGAAGCCGCGTTTTTCATGTTGCGATGTTACTTAGTTCTTGGCTTTGTCGACGATCTTGTTCGCCGAGATCCAAGGCATCATCGAGCGCAGTTGCTCACCGATGATTTCGATGCCGTGCGAAGCGTTGTTACGGCGCTTGGCGGTCATCGATGGGTAGTTGGTAGCACCTTCGGAGATGAACATCTTCGCGTACTCGCCGTCCTGGATGCGCTTCAGAGCGTTGCGCATGGCCTTGCGGGATTCTTCGTTGATGACTTCAGGGCCCGTGACGTACTCACCGTACTCGGCGTTGTTGGAGATCGAGTAGTTCATGTTGGCGATACCGCCTTCGTACATGAGGTCAACGATCAGCTTCAGCTCGTGCAGGCACTCGAAGTAGGCCATTTCTGGCGCGTAGCCAGCTTCGACCAGGGTTTCGAAACCGGCTTTGACCAGCTCGACGGTACCGCCACACAGAACAGCCTGCTCACCGAACAGGTCGGTTTCGGTCTCGTCCTTGAAGGTGGTTTCGATGATGCCGGTACGGCCGCCACCAACGCCAGCAGCGTAGGACAGCGCAACGTTCTTGGCGTTACCCGAGGCGTCCTGGTAGATAGCGATCAGGTCAGGGATACCGCCGCCTTTGACGAACTCGGAGCGAACGGTGTGGCCCGGGGCCTTCGGCGCGATCATGATCACGTCGAGGTCGGCACGCGGAACTACCTGGTTGTAGTGGATCGAGAAGCCGTGGGAGAACGCCAGGGTAGCGCCCTTCTTGATGTTCGGCTCGATTTCGTTCTTGTACAGAGCGCCCTGGAACTCGTCCGGGGTCAGGATCATGACCAGGTCAGCCGCAGCGACAGCGGTAGCAACGTCGGCAACTTTCAGGCCGTGGGCTTCAGCCTTGGCAACGGTAGCCGAACCTTTACGCAGACCGACGGTAACGTCTACACCGGAGTCCTTCAGGTTGCACGCTTGAGCGTGGCCCTGGGAGCCGTAACCGATGATGGCGACTTTCTTGCCCTGGATGATGGAAAGGTCGCAGTCTTTATCGTAGAAAACTTTCATGAAAATACCCCTGGTTATATCTCGGCCCCTGCGGAGCCATCGCTAATTTTTGAATTTAGATGCTGAGCACTTTGTCGCCACGGGCAATGCCGGTAACGCCGCTGCGCACGGTTTCGAGAATCGATGCAGTGCCGATCGCCTGGATGAAGCTGTCCAGTTTGTCGCTGGTACCGCTCAGCTGCACGGTGTACACGCTGGCGGTCACATCGACGATCTGGCCACGGAAAATATCCGTGGTGCGCTTGATTTCGGCACGCTGGGCACCGGTGGCCTTGACCTTGACCAGCATCAGTTCACGCTCGATGTGAGCGCTTTCCGACAGGTCGACAAGCTTGACCACTTCGACCAGCTTGTTCAGGTTCTTGGTGATCTGCTCGATCACTTCGTCATGGCCAACGGTGGTCAGCGTCAGACGCGACAGGGTCGGGTCTTCGGTCGGCGCCACGGTCAGGCTTTCAATGTTGTAGTTGCGCTGGGAGAACAGGCCGACCACACGGGACAAAGCACCGGGTTCGTTTTCCAGCAGCAGGGAAATGATGTGCCGCATATCAGGTACGCTCCGTCTTGCTCAGCCACATGTCACGCATCGAGCCATCCTTGATCTGCATCGGATAGACGTGCTCACTGCGGTCAACCGCGATGTCGATGAACACCAAACGGTCCTTCATCGCAAACGCTTCTTCCAGCTTCGGCTTGAGGTCCTTCAGGCTGGTGATGCGGATACCCACATGGCCATAGGCCTCGGCCAGCTTGATGAAGTCAGGCAGCGACTCGACATACGAGTGCGAATGACGACCGTTGTAGGCCATGTCCTGCCACTGGCGGACCATGCCCAGCACACCGTTGTTCAGGTTGACGATTTTCACCGGCAGGCCGTACTGCATGCAGGTGGACAGCTCCTGGATGTTCATCTGGATGCTGCCTTCGCCGGTCACGCAGGCTACGTCCTGGTCCGGGAAGTTGAGCTTGACGCCCATCGCCGCCGGGAAGCCGAAGCCCATGGTGCCCAGGCCACCGGAGTTGATCCAGCGGTTCGGCTTGTTGAAGCGGTAGTACTGCGCCGCGAACATCTGGTGCTGGCCCACGTCGGAGGTGACGAATGCATCGCCATTGGTCACTTCGCACAGGGTCTCGATGACTTTCTGCGGCTTGATGACGTTGCCGTCGCCCTTGTCATAAGGGAACAACTCGCCATTGCCACGCCATTCGTCAATCTGCTTCCACCAGGCATCCAGCGCCGCCTTCTCAGGCTGGTCGCCGATTTCCTTGAGGATGCCGAGCATTTCGCTAAGCACGCTGTCGACCGGGCCGACAATTGGCACGTCGGCCTTGATCATCTTGGAGATCGACGCAGGGTCGATGTCGATGTGGATGATCTTGGCGTTCGGGCAGAACTTGGCCGGGCCGTTGACCACACGGTCGTCGAAGCGTGCACCCACAGCGAGAATCACGTCGGCGTTGTGCATGGCCATGTTGGCGGTGTAGCTGCCGTGCATGCCAAGCATGCCGAGGAACTGACGGTCAGTACCCGGGAAGCCGCCCAGACCCATCAGGGTATTGGTGACCGGCAGGTTCAGCGACTTGGCGATTTCGGTCAGGGCTTCGGAGCCACCGCCCAGGATCACGCCGCCACCGGAGTAGACGATCGGGCGCTTGGCAGCCAGGAGCATCTCGGCAGCCTTGCGGATCTGACCGGAGTGGCCACGTACCGCCGGGCTGTAGGAGCGCAGCTTGACCTTTTTCGGGTAGACGTATTCGAACTTCTCGGCCGGGTTGGTCATATCTTTTGGAATGTCGACCACGACCGGACCTGGGCGACCGGATTGCGCCAGGTAGAAGGCTTTTTTCAGGACTTCGGGGATCTCGGTCGGGTTCTTGATCATGAAGCTGTGCTTCACGATCGGCCGCGAGATACCAATCATGTCGGTTTCCTGGAAGGCATCGGTACCCACCATGGTGCTAGGCACCTGGCCGGAAAGGATGACCATCGGAATCGAATCCATATAGGCGGTGGCAATGCCGGTAATGGCATTGGTTGCACCCGGGCCGGAGGTTACCAGCACCACACCGGCTTTGCCGGTGGCGCGGGCGTAGCCGTCCGCCATATGGGTTGCCGCCTGCTCGTGACGAACCAGGATGTGCTCGACTTCCGGTTCTTTGAACAGTGCGTCGTAAACATGCAGGAGAGCACCACCAGGGTACCCGTAGATGTGCTTAACGCCTTCGTCACGCAAAAAGCGGACGACCATCTCAGCGCCAGATAAAAGCTCCACGTTGTTCACCTCTAAAACGCCAGAATACCGTCCCTAGTGGACGGGTCTTAATAGGTTTACTGCCAAGCAGAGCATGAGCGAAAACGTCAGCACTGACTGAGCAAGTATTGGGAGCCCCCAGAGTGTTGCGGGGTTTTCCCACCCAGCGCGAGGTAACGCGTTGCGGGGTGTAACAGGTCGGCGCGGGTGTGCACCTCATGATCTGCTTAGCGGGTCTGCTTCTGGCAGTCCCTCTACAGCGGAAGTTGGATTCTTGTGATTCGGCGCCAACAAGTCAAGAAAAATTATTGCCAATTTTTCCCCAAGATGAATTCC
This sequence comes from Pseudomonas sp. MM223, assembly GCA_947090765.1. Classification (NCBI taxonomy): domain Bacteria; kingdom Pseudomonadati; phylum Pseudomonadota; class Gammaproteobacteria; order Pseudomonadales; family Pseudomonadaceae; genus Pseudomonas; species Pseudomonas sp. MM223. The sequence continues at coordinate 5,815,250 of OX352322.1, forward strand.
TGCCACCACTAAAAATCGCTTCAGCAGCAGAATAAATAAGATTTCCACAAAAAAGGGCCACAATCTGCGGCCCTTGAAGGAAAAACTGAAGAAATCAGGCGGAAGGAGCGATCAATTGATCAAAAGCTGCCAACAGGCGACGCAGCTCGCGACTTTGCTCCGGGCGGTCGGTAAACACCGTCTCGGCCATGACCAGGATGCTGGAGGCGTTGGGCAACGGTTGGCCCAGCTCTATGATGATCTTCATGCGCGGCAGGAAGATCCATTGCAGCCACTGCTCGAAACTGAGGGTATCGACCGCGAACGGCACGGTACTGGCCAGTGCCTCGTCGCTGGGTGGCTCGTCATCCCACCACCCTTGCACCACCAGCTCACGCTCGATCAACAGCAGGTGGTCGGCAATATCCAGAATGCGTTGCTCGATCATCACGAATTGACCCGTGCCTTTTGCCGGGCCAGTGCTGCGCCAGCACTGTCACCTTGTTTTTCACGGGCCTGGGCAATGGTGTTCCACAGTTCGGCCTGCAGGCTTGGACGGCCGTTGGCGTACGTCAGGGCGCGACGCGCCAGTTGCTCGGCCTGTGCCGCATCACCCTGCGACAGGCGCACCTGGGCCAGGCGGTACAGCACTTGCGGCTCGCGCGGGGCAATGCGCTGGGCACGCTCCAGGCTCGAGGCAGCCCCGTTGAAGTCACCACTGCCCTGCTGGGTCTGCGCGGTAGTCAGCAGTGCCAGCACCGGGCCATCCAGTTGCTCGTCGGCCGACAGGCCACCGGCAGCAGTGCTGCTACGCGGAATGCCAGTTGGCGCGCTGTTGCTTTGCGGGGTGCTGTTCATCGCCGCGATGTCGAACGGCTCGTCGGCGATCGGGTTGGGGTTTGTGGTCATCGGCGCCGAACTGACCGGGCCTGGGGTAATCGGGCCCGGGGTGATTGGCGAGGTGCTGATCGGCGCCGCACCATTGGCAGCCGGGAACGTCTGGATGCTCGAAGCACCAGCGCCCTGCGGAATCATCACGGTGACGCCAGAATCTTCAGGCAGCGTCTGCGCTTGCGCGGTGCCCGTGTTATAGCCACCCGCCGAGCGGTTGGCCGTCACGCGCTCGCTGTTGGACACGCGGGTGCTCGAATCGACCACCGGTATATTGCCACGCGGGACGCTGGAGCACCCCTGGAGCACAGCCAACGCCGTCACGGCAGGAAACAGCCACTTGTTCACGTCACACCTCATCAATGCAGCCTGTGCTTAATTCATCCAGCCTTTGACCCAGTCCATGACCGACTCTGCAGGATTCTGCTCGCCGCCACAGGTCGCGCCGGCAGGCGGTTCACTCCCGCGAATATACGGCATCTGCACCGCTCCCGGACAGCTGCCATCAGACCCTTGGCCACTGTACGGGTCAATCCAGGCCTGCACCACGTTGTCGGGCTGCGGCATATCCAGCGGCAGCGGGTCGGCCTTCTTCATGAAGCTGGTCCACACCTGCAGGGCACCGGTTGCACCGGTAAATGGCGTCTTGCCGTTATCGTCACGGCCCATCCACACCACGGCCAGCAGGTCCTGGCTGAACCCGGAGAACCAGCTGTCACGCGAGTCGTTACTGGTACCGGTCTTACCCGCCAGGGTCAGCGAGCGGGGCAAGGTGTTGTACACCGAACGCCCGGTACCTTCGCGCATTACCCGCTGCATGGCGTTCTGCACCAGGTAGATGGCTCCCGGGTCGAAGGTTTGCTGAATCTGGAACGGGTAGCGCTTGAGCGGCTCGCCCTCGGCGGTCAGCACACTGCGGATACCGCGCATCGGGGTGTTGAAGCCACCGTTGGCGATGGTCTGATACATGGTCGCAACCTGCATCGGCGACATGCCACCGGCGCCCAGCAACATGGCCGGGAAGGCTGGCCAGTCGACATTCACCCCCAGCCGGCCAATGGTCTTGATCACATTGGGCACGCCCACTTCCAGGCCGAGCTTGGCGGTCGACAGGTTGTACGAGTTGGCAAGCCCCTGGTACAGGTAGATGGTGCCATGCGGTCGGCGGTCATAGTTTTGTGGGCGCCAGACCTGGCCATCGGCACCCTTGACCGAAAATGGTTCGTCCTGCACCCAACTGGTCAGGGTGTACTTGCTCGGCTGCTCCAGCGCCGTCAGGTACACCGACGGCTTGACCAGCGAGCCGATCGGCCGCACCGCGTCGATGGCCCGGTTAAAGCCGGCGAAGCCTGCCTGGCGGCTACCGATCAGCGCCTGGACCTCACCGGTTTCCGGGTTGGTCACGACCATGGCCGACTCCACCTCGTCAGCACCTTTGCGCCCCGACAGGCGCTTGAAGGTCTCGCTCATCGAGGTTTCGGCCTTCATCTGCAGGATCGGGTCGAAGCTGGTGAAAATACGCAGGCCTTCTTCGGTCAAGTCTTCGTCGCGATAGTCCTGGCGCAGCTGACGCTTGACCAGGTCGAGGAAGGCCGGGAACGAGCTGTCGGCCAGGCTGCCGCGCTTGGTCACGCCCAGTGGCATCTTCTTCGCTGCATCGACTTCGGCCTGGCTGGCAACGCCCTGCTCGGCCACCAGGTCGAGCACCAGGTTACGGCGGGCCAGGGCGCGGTCAGGGTAACGCCGTGGGTTGTAGTAGGACGGCCCTTTGACCATGCCCACCAGCAAGGCGATCTGGTGCAGTTTCAGCTCCGAGAGTGGTTGGCTGAAGAAGAACTGGCTGGCAAGGCCGAAGCCGTGCACTGCACGCTGGCCATCCTGGCCGACGAACACCTCGTTCAGGTAGGCCTCGAGAATCTCGCGTTTGTCGTAGTGCAATTCAAGCAGCATGGCCATCATGGCCTCGGTCAGCTTGCGGCTGAGGCTGCGTTCGCTGCTGAGGTAGAAGTTCTTCACCAACTGCTGGGTCAGGGTACTGCCGCCCTGGCGCATCGAGCCTGACGAGGTGTTGACCCACATGGCTCGGGCGATGGACTTGGGCGACACGCCGTAGTGGCTATAGAAGTCGCGGTCTTCGGTCGCCACCAGGGTTTCGAGCAAGTACTTGGGTACCTGGTCGATCTTGATCAGGATGCGGTCTTCGAGGTTTTTCGGGTAGATACCGCCGATCATCAGCGGTTCAAGCCGCACCACGTCGAGCGCCTTGCCGTTGGCAGCGGAAAGGCCCGCCACGTAATCGCCCGAGAAACGCACGCGTACAAACTGCGCCGGCTCCATGCCCTCGTAGAACTGGAAGCCGCGGGTATTGAGGTCGACGGTGTTACCGTTGACCGCCGCCGCACCCGGGCCGTTGGCCGCGCTTTCACGCCGGTAGCCGAGCGCGTCGAGTTCGGTAAGGAAGTCGCTCTTGCTCAGTTTCTGACCAGTGAACAGCTCCAGCGGCCGGGCATACACCTTGGCAGGGATGGTCCAGCGCTTGCCAGAGAACTTCTCCTGGACAACGGCATCGAGGTAAACCGCGAAGCCGGCAACGATCACCAGGCCTACCAGGCTGAGCTTCAAAGCCCAGCCCAGCCAGGCGCGAGAGCGGCCGGTCGGGCGTTTCTGAGGGGTACGGGGATTTCGGGTTCGGGTCATGGCGGCGGATTATACGCACTTTATAAAGGCTGGGCAGACGGCCCGGCGGTAGGCAGGGACGGCACCATTGACCATAATGGCGCATTCGAATTCCCTGCCCCGGATGGATTTCCCGTGAGCCAAGCCCTTATCACTGCGTTGCAGAACCCAGCCCTGTACCCTCACCCTGTGGATGGGTTCCAGCTCATCGAAACGCATATCTCCTGGGTACTGCTCACCGGCGAGTACGCCTACAAGATCAAGAAGCCAATGAACTTCGGCTTCCTCGACTTCACCAGCCTGGACCAGCGCGAGCATTTCTGTAACGAAGAGTTGCGCCTGAACCAGCGCATGACCGACGGCCTGTATCTGGAAGTACTGCCGCTCACCGGTAGCGTCGAAGCGCCGCAGATCGGTGGCGAAGGCAAGGCCATCGAATACGCGCTGAAGATGCGCCAGTTCCCCCAGGGGCAGATGCTCAGCACCCTTCAGGCCAATGGCGAACTGAATGCCGCGCACATCGACCAGATGGCCCGGCAAATCGCTGAGTTCCACCTGCAGACCCCCAAGGTATCTGCCGAGCAGCCCTACGGTTCGCCTGAAAGCGTCATGGCCCCGGTCGAACAGAACTTCGAACAGATCCGCCCATTCCTCAGCGACAAGGCCGACCTGCTGCAACTGGACAACCTGCAGGCTTGGGCACGCAGCAGTTTCGAGCGGCTGCAAGGCCTGTTCGCCTCGCGCAAGGCCAATGGCTTCACCCGCGAGTGCCATGGTGACATCCACCTGGGCAACGCCACCCTGATCGACGGCAAGGTGGTGATCTTCGACTGCATCGAGTTCAACGAACCGTTCCGCATGACCGACGTCTGGGCCGACACCGGCTTCCTCGCCATGGACCTGGAAGATCGCGGCCTCAAGTGCCTGGCACGGCGCTTCATCAGCCAGTACCTGGAGCTGACCGGCGATTATGAAGGCCTGGAAGTGCTCAACTTCTACAAAGCCTATCGCGCCCTGGTACGGGCCAAGGTCGCGCTGTTCAGCATGCCGGCCAATGCCGATGGCGTGCAACGGGCTACTACCCTGCGCACCTACCGCAACTACGCCAACCTGGCAGAAAGCTACAGCGCCATCCCTTCGCGGCTGCTGGCGATCACCCATGGTGTATCGGCAGTGGGCAAAAGCCATGTGGCAATGCGCCTGGTCGAGGCCTTGGGCGCCATTCGCGTGCGCTCGGATGTCGAGCGCAAGCGCCTGTTCGGCGAACAGCCACAAGAGAACGCCGGTCAGCTGACCTCTGGCATTTATGGCCAGGATGCCAGTGCCGCCACTTACCAACGCCTGCACGAGGTCGCCGCAACCGTTCTGCGCGCCGGCTTCCCGGTTGTGCTGGATGCTACCTACCTCAAGCATGAACAGCGCCAGGCTGCGGCAGAGGTCGCCAGCCTGACCGGTGTACCGTTCCTGATCCTCGACTGCCAAGCACCAGAGGCGGTCATCGCCAGCTGGCTGGAGCAGCGTCAGGCCGAAAACAGCGACCCGTCGGATGCCACCCTGGACGTGGTCAAGGCCCAGCAGGCCAGCCGTGAAGCGCTGGATGCGCAGGAGTTGGTGAAGAGCACCCGGGTCGATACCCAGGACGCTGGCAGCATGGACCAGGTGATCGAGCAGATTCGCCAGCGCTTGCCTGGCCTGTAAGTTCGCCGTTTTCCTGTTCTGGCCCTATCGCCGGCAAGCCAGCGCCCACAGGTACACCACTGCACTCGAGGCCTGCGGTGTACCTGTAGGCGCTGGCTTGCCGGCGATGGGGCCAGAACAGGCTACTTCCCAAGGGCAGGCTCATCGCCCCGATGGCAAAAGGCCGCGCATTTCTTAACCCCCGCTACACTCCTCTCTGACCTGCTCGCGATTTATCCCCCAATCCACGTTCAGCCATCGCAAGGAGGCTCGATGAACGATGAATTGCAGCACCTGAAGAACCTTGGCAAGACCTCTGCGCAGTGGCTGCATGCTGCGGGCATCCACAGCGCATCGGATCTGCGGCGCCTGGGTGCGGTGGGTGCATACCAGGCCGTCAAGACACGAGGGTTCCGCGCTTCCAAGGTGCTGTTGTATGCCATTGAAGGCGCCCTGCTGGACATGCATTGGAACGATTTGCCGCTCGAACGCAAAGAAGCGCTCAATCAACAACTGGACGCGAAAAACCCTACGCAAAAAAATCCAAAATAATCGTGGCGAGGGGATTGACTACGAAATGAGAATCGTTATGATTATCACAGCTGGTCGCGAGACTGGTTGGATAAGCTAAGAGCCCCTGGTTCGGACTCTCAGATTATCTCCTCATCAGGCTAATCACGGTTATTGACCCGGCTTTTTGCCGGGTCTTTTTTTGCCTGCGGTTTCAGTGCCGCCTGCTCGGCTTAAGCACCGCTCACACTACTGTCGAAACTGCGCACAATAATCCTGCTCTGGCATGGCCGCCGTGTACCACACGTAATCAGCCTCGCCTGGCTCAACCTGCTCGCCCACCTCGGCAAGCAGCAGTACCTTGCTCTCCCCCAACGCCCCAAGGTCAGCCAGGTGCAAAGGTATGCCCAGGTCCTTGCGCACGTGATAGGCCCCGGCAAACAGCAGTGCCGGCTGCGGCGCCGAGAGCAAACGCTCGGCCATGCGCCGGTCGCGCTGCTGCTGCACGGCCAGCATCGCCGGCAACTGGCTTTCCGGCAGCATCCCGCAATGCCCGGCGCGTACCTGCTCAAGCAAGGCAGCCTTTACCGCCGGCGCATTGGACTTTTCGCCCGTCAACGAGGCGGGTTTTCGATAGGCCTGGCGCATCTCGCCAGGCGACAGGTTGGCCGCCAACAGTGGTACCTGCTGCTGCAAGGCCTCACGCACTATCGGCCTGTACAGCTGCCAATCCCACCCCTCCTGCCAGGCCAGCGCCTTGGGCAAGTCTGCCGGCACGGGCTGCCCCTGAACCTTGTCGACCAGTGGTTGCTGTTCGGGTTGCAACATTTCCAGCAAGAGGCTGCCTTGCGCGCGCTGCCCCTGCAACGCACGCAGCAGCCAAAGTTGCAGCGCATGATGGTCCGGGTTGTCGTGTTTTTCGCCCACCAGCACACGAGGGGCGCCTTCCAGGTGCTGCACCAGTTGCTCAGGGCTGATCGCCTGGCCACTGGCAAGGTCGATGATGTGCCCCAAGTCGGCATGCGTGCGCCCCTCACTGCTCTGCCAAGGGGGTAGCGGGGGCAGGCTGGCCTGGCAGCCCCCCAGTGACAACATCAGGCAAAGCGAGAAACCGCACAGCAGCAGATGACGCATGGGCAATGCCTCCTAACGGGCGATGATCAGCGGATGCCCACGCTCCGGGTGCGCCTGCACCAGCACATCGATACCGTAGACCGCCTTTAACGCCTCTGGTGTCAGCACCTCTTCGGGCGAGGCAAACGCGTGACAGCGCCCCTGCTCCAGCAACAGGATACGGTCACAGTAGCGCGCGGCCAGGTTAAGGTCATGCAGGATCACCAGCACCGCAGCGCCGCGGTCGGCGAAGCGGCGCACGGACTCCAGGGTCGTGTGCTGGTGCAGTGGGTCGAGCATCGAGGTCGGTTCATCGAGTAGCAACGTAGTGCCCTCCTCGCCCGGCCACAGCTGCGCCAGCACGCGGGCCAGGTGCACCCGCTGCCGCTCGCCACCGGACAACGCCAGGTAACTGCGCTCTACCAGGTGCCAGGCATCCGCTGCCTGCAACGCCGCTTCGACAATTTCTGCATCGCGCCGCTGCCCGGTGCCGTGAGGCATGCGCCCCATGCCCACCACTTCCTCGACCCGGAACGAGAAACCCAGGCTGGACACCTGCGGCAATACGGCCAGGCGCCTGGCCCGCTCCTGCCCAGGCCAATCGGTCAAGGGGCGGCCCTGCAGCGTCACCCGCCCACGATCGGGCGCCAGCTCGCCACATAGCACACCCAGCAGGCTGCTCTTGCCGGCACCGTTGGGGCCGAGCACACCCACCACCTGCCCCGGGCTCAACTGCAGGTCAATCTCGTGCAGCACTTCATTGCTTCCCCGCCGCAGGTGCAGGCCTTCGACTTGCAACATCAGCTGCGCCCTCGTATCAGCAGGAACAAAAAGAACGGCGCACCGATAAAGGCCGTGACAATACCAATCGGCAACTCGGCAGGCGCCAGCACCAGCCGCGCAGCCAGGTCGGCGAACAGCATCAGCACGCCCCCCGCCAGTAACGAGGCGGGTAGCACCACGCGGTGATCAGGCCCGGCCAGCAAGCGCACCAGGTGCGGCACCACCAGGCCGATGAAACCGATCAGCCCCGCAGCAGCCACTGCCGCCCCCACACCCAGCGCCGTGCAGAACACCAGTTCGCGCTTGAGCCTCTCCACGTCAACGCCCAGGTGACGCGCCTCAGAACTCACCCAGCAACAGGGCATTAAGCGCCTTGGCCCGGCGTGGCAGCCACACCGCCACCCCCGCCGCCACCAGCAGCAACGGCCACAGCCGTTCGTAGCTGGCTCCGTTCAGGCTGCCAAGGTTCCAGAACGTCAGCGTGCGCAGGGTGGCGTCGTCGGCCAGGTAAGAGAACAGCCCGACGGCCGCGCCACCCAACGCAGTCATGGCCACGCCAGCCAGCAGCATCGTGGCGACGTTGGTCTGGCCATCGCGCCGCCCCAGGCGGTAGACCAGCGCCGTTACCCCAAGCCCCCCTACAAACGCGCAGAACGACAGCAAATAAGGCGCGAAAGCCTCCGGCATGCCGCCAAACCAGGCACCACCGACAATGGCGACCGCGGCCCCCATCGCGGCCCCGGCGGCAACCCCCACCAGCCCCGGGTCGGCCAACGGGTTGCGGAACAGCCCCTGCATGGCCACGCCGGACAGCGCCAGCACCGCACCCACCGCCAGCCCCAGCAGGGTACGCGGCAGGCGAATCTGGCCCAGGATCATCTCGGCCTGTTGCAGGCCGTCAGCCGCAATCGGCAGCCCCAGCAGGCGCAGGCCGGCACGCAAGGTATCGAACAGAGGCAAGCTGACCGGCCCCAGCGCCAGCGACAGCCAGACCGCCAACAGGCACAACAGGCTCAGGCAAATGAACAACGTACGTGGCTGGACCCGCTGCTTCATTGTGCAAAGCTGGCCTGGGCTGCCGGGTAGAAGGTGGCAGCCAGCGACTGCAAGGTCGATGGCAGGCGTGGGCCGAGCCCACCTACCAGCAGCGTCGGGTCCAGTGACACCAGGCGTTTCTCACGCACAGCCCGCGAGGCAGCCAGCGCGGGGTTTTCTTTCAACAGCGCCTGCAAGGCCTGCTCATCGGCCAGCGCCCGGTCGGAAAACACGATCACATCCGGGTCAAGCGCCGCCAAGGCTTCGTTGGAGAAGTTCTTGTAGCCCTGATGCTCTGCCAGGTTGTGCCCGCCTGCCTGGCCCAGCAGCCAGTCGCCCGCAGTACCCTGCCCGGCGATCAGCGGCTTGGCCCCGGCATGGCCGACCAGCAGCAACACCCCAGGTGCCTTTTGCCCGGCCTGAGCCTGTTTGACCTTGGCCTGCACAGCCTCCAGCTGCTGGTGGTAACCCGCTGCCAACGCCGAAGCCTGCTGCTCTGCGCCCAGCAACTGCCCCAGATGCTTGAGGTTTTCATCCACCGCCGCCAGTTCGGCCTTGCTGGAGAACAACTCGACCCGCACGCCGGCCTTGCGGATTTGCGCCAGTACCGGCGGCGGGCCCATTTCCTCGGTACCCACCAGTACATCCGGGCGCAGGCTAAGAATGCCTTCAGCCGACAACTGCCGCTGGTAGCCCACGCTGGGCAATGATTTCAGCGATGCCGGGTGTTGGCTGGTGGTGTCCACACCGACCAGCCGCGCTTCACCGCCCAGTGCGGTTATCCATTCGCTCAGGGCGCCCCCCGCGCTTACCCAGCGTTGCGGCAACTCGGCCGCCAGGGCCTGGGTGGAGAGCACAAGGCTTGCGCACAGGGCGAGCAAGGCGACTGGACGGCGCATCATCGGGTTCCTTCTGAAGGCGAGCCGCGCGCCTTGTGGCGGGCGGCAGAACTGCGCACCATAGATGGCCAGGCGCAGCGAATGCGGGCAATTTGATAATTATTCGCATTGAAGCGTCAAGTCATCATCTGTTTCATGAGTCGTCCTTGCCATGCACTTCCTTTGTACCTCCCACGCTCTGGCCGAAGGCCAAAGCCGCGCCTTCAGCGTAGACGGCCTCGAACTGTTCGGCGTGCGCCGCCACGGCCAGGTCTACCTGTACCGCAACCGCTGCCCGCACCGCGGCATTGCGCTGAACTGGGCACAAGATGAATTTCTCGATGACAGCGCCAGCCTCATCCACTGCGCCCACCATGGCGCTCTATTTCTGGTCGAAAGCGGCGAGTGCGTGGCCGGGCCCTGCGAGGGTGAGCACTTGCAGGCCCAGGGCTGTCACGAAGACAGCCAGGGCATCTGGCTCACGGTGCGAGCAGCACCGGCAGGCGGCGATCAATGACAATGCCTTCGGCGTCCAGGCGGGTGCCATAGGCCAGCACTTCCACCCCGTCCGCCACCGCCGCACGCAGGGCCTGGGCATAGGCTGCGTCGATTTCCTCGGCCGGGCGTACGGCATCGATGCCTGTCAGGTTCACGCAATACAACTGCACCGCCCGCACACCTTGCCGGGCCAGCTTCGCCAGCTCGCGCAGGTGCTTAGCACCACGCTGAGTCACTGCATCGGGGAAGGCGGCGACCGTGCTGTCGGGGTAACCCAAGGTCACACTCTTGACCTCGACATACGCTGGGGCACCGTCGAACTCCAGGCGAAAGTCAATGCGGCTGCTTTCCTCACCGTACGCCACCTCGCGCTTGAGCGCGGTGAAACCGGCCAGTTCGGCAATAACGCCGGCCCGTAGCGCCTCTTCGACCAGCGCATTGGCCCGGCCAGTGTTCACACAGGCCAGCCGCCCCTGCGGGGTTTCGCTGATTTCCCAGGTGCCCGGCAGTTTGCGTTTGGGGTCGTTGGAGCGGCTAAACCACACCTGCCCGCCTTCACGCATGCAGTTGAGCATGGAACCGGTGTTCGGGCAGTGAATGGTCAGCTGTTCGCCGCTGGCCAGTTCGATATCGGCCAGAAAGCGTTTGTAACGGCGCAGCAGCCGGCCCTGTTCAAGCGAAGGAGAGAAACGCATCAGCCTTGCCAGCTCCGCAGGCCACGGGCAATACGCTGTACCGCCTCTTCCAGGCGCGGCAGGCTCTGGGTGTAGGCAAAGCGCACATGGTGCCCGGCCAGGTGGCGACCGAAGTCCAGGCCCGGCGTAAAGGCCACGTGCTCGGTTTCCAGGAAGTGCCGGCAGAAGGCAAACGCATCACCGCCAAAGGCGCTGATATCGGCATACAGGTAAAACGCCCCCTGCGGCTCGACGGCAATGTGAAAGCCCAGCTCGCGCAGGGCGGGCAACAGATAGTCGCGGCGGCGGGCGAACTCGGCGCGGCGCTCTTCGAAAATGGCCAGGCTCTCGGGCTGGAAGCATGCCAGCGCAGCATGCTGGGCCATGCTCGGTGCGCTGATGTACAGGTTCTGCGCCAGCTTCTCCAGGTCGGCCACCGCGCCGGGTGGCGCCACCAGCCAGCCAAGGCGCCAACCGGTCATGCCGTAATACTTGGAAAAACTATTCAGGACGAACGCCGAGTCGTCGACTTCCAGCACGCTTGGTGCGTCCATGCCATAGGTGAGGCCATGGTAGATCTCGTCCACCACCAGGTGGCCATGGCGCTCATGGGTGGCCTTTGCAAGGCTGGCCAACGCTTCGCGCCCCAGCACGGTGCCGGTCGGGTTAGCCGGCGAAGCGACCAGGGCACCGACGCTATCCTTGTCCCAGTAGCGCTCTACCAGGTCGGCGGTCAGCTGGTAATTCACTTCCGGGCCCACCGGCACCAGCTGCGCCCCGCCCTCCACCAGGCGCAGGAAGTGGCGATTGCACGGGTAACCCGGATCGGCCAGCAGCCAGTGCTTGCCCGGGTCGACCAGCAGGCTGCTGGCCAGCAGCAGTGCACCAGAGCCACCCGGGGTAATAAGGATGCGCTCCGGGTCGATATTCAAGCCATAACGCTGGCCATAGAAGCCGGCAATCGCTTCACGCAGTGCCGGCAGGCCACGTGCGGCGGTGTAGCGGGTGTGCCCGGCGGCCAGTGCCGCCTGCCCGGCAGCGACAATGGGCGCAGCCGTAGTAAAGTCTGGCTCGCCGATTTCCAGGTGGATCACGTCGTGCCCGGCCGCCTGCAACTCGTTGGCCCGGGCCAGCAGCGCCATGACGTGAAAGGGTTCGATGGCGCGGCTGCGCGCACTGTAGGGGTGGGCCATGACCTTCTCTCAATTGGGTCTAAACTGGAGATTCTACCTCTGCACGCCACCGAACGTACGGCTCGCGCCGGTGTCAACAAGCAGGATCGGGCGGGGTAGCGCACCCCCGATCTATCTGGTAAGTTCGGCGGCTCGCAGTCGCAGGACCGGCGGTCGCCGGAGATGGAGCATCCTGCGCATTGGATCAGATGAGTGAGAGGCGGTCTATTCATGTCCACCGTAGAAAAGCAAAAAACCGGTCAAACCATGTACGGTGTCGAGCCCTATAAAGAGACCAAGGGCGAAGAGTACATGGGTGAGCCCATGAAGAAGCACTTCACCAAGCTTCTCAATGCCTGGAAAGGCGAGCTCATGCAGAGTGTGGATCGCACCGTAGACCACATGAAGGATGAAGCTGCGAACTTCCCGGACCCGGCCGACCGTGCCAGCCAGGAAGAAGAATTTGCTCTGGAGCTGCGCAACCGCGACCGCGAGCGCAAGCTGATCAAGAAAATCGACAAGACCCTGCAGAAGATCCAGGACGAAGATTACGGCTGGTGTGAATCGTGCGGTATCGAGATCGGCCTGCGCCGTCTGGAAGCCCGCCCTACTGCCGACCTGTGCTTCGACTGCAAGGAAATCGCCGAGAAAAAGGAAAAAACGGTCGGCAAAGGCTGATCTTTCTTCCACCTGAACGGGGCGCTTCATGCGCCCCGTTGCATTTATATGCCCAGCCAGACCATGACCAACTCCAGCTACATCGGGCGCTTCGCCCCCACCCCCAGCGGCTTCCTGCACTTCGGCTCGCTGGTCGCCGCCCTCGCCTCCTGGCTCGATGCCCGCGCCGTCAACGGCCGCTGGCTGCTGCGCATGGAAGACACCGACCCACCCCGGGAAATGCCCGGGGCCCGTGATGCAATCCTGCAAACCCTGGAGCGTTACGGGCTGGAATGGGATGGCGAGGTGGTGTTCCAGAGCCAGCGCCACGATGCCTATGCCGCAGTAGTCGACCGCCTGTTCAACATGGGCCTGGCCTACGCCTGTACCTGTTCGCGCAAGCAGCTGGAGGGTTACAACGGCATCTACCCAGGCCTGTGCCGCAACGCCGGTCATGCCCGCGAAGGTGCCGCGATCCGCTTGCGCGTGCCAGAGCTGATCTACCGCTTTACCGACCGGGTGCAGGGTGAGTACCAGCAACACCTGGGGCGTGAGGTGGGCGACTTTGTCATCCAGCGCCGCGACGGGCTGTATGCGTACCAACTGGCGGTAGTGCTGGACGATGCCTGGCAAAGTGTTACCGACATCGTGCGCGGCGCCGACCTGCTCGACAACACCCCGCGCCAGCTGTACCTGCAGGAGTTGCTGGGCTTCTCCCAGCCGCGTTACCTGCATATACCGCTGATCGTGCAGCCGGATGGGCACAAGCTGGGCAAGTCGTACCGTTCGCCGCCATTGCAGGCGGAGCATGCTACACCGCTGTTGTTGCGGGCATTGCGGGCACTGGGGCAGGAAGCAGACCCCGACTTGCTGCTGGCTACGCCGGCTGAAGTGTTGGCGATAGCCCGCAAGCAGTGGCGGCCGGAGGCGATTGCGCAGCGGACCACGGTGCCAGAAGCTGATTTGCGCTGAGGCTTTACCGGCCCTATCGCCGGCAAGCCAGCTCCCACAGGTCCAGCACTCCGCTGAGGATTAACGGGGATCCTGTGGGAGCTGGCTTGACGGCGATAGGGCCAGAACAGGCTAACCACACCTGAAAAACAAAAGCCCAATAAATTCAAACCCTTGGCTAACCTCACCGATTCCCGCTAGCATCCCCCCCGCCATTTGCGCCAATAATAAGTTCAAGCCCGCAGCGCCCAACCATCGAGGCCAGCATGTACATCTATCGTTTGGTCCTGCTTCTGGTCGTGGGGATCTACCTGTTCTCCCCGGCCATCATGGACTGGTGGATCGAACCGACCGGAGCCTGGTACCGCCCTTACCTGCTCTGGCTGATCCTGATCGTCGTCACCTTCATCCTGCAGAGCCAACGAGATGCCGATGAGCTTTAGCCTGACCCAGATGATCCTGATCAGCGCCGGGTACCTCATGGTGCTGTTCGGCGTGGCCTGGATCAGCGAACGCGGGCTGATCCCGCGTTCGATCATTCGCCACCCGCTCACCTACACCCTGTCGCTGGGCGTGTACGCCAGTGCCTGGGCCTTCTATGGCTCGGTGGGCCTGGCCTACCAATATGGCTATGGCTTCCTTGCCTGTTACCTGGGGGTGTCAGGCGCGTTCCTGCTGGCACCGGTGCTGCTCTACCCGATCCTCAAGATCACCCGCACCTACCAGCTGTCATCGCTGGCCGACCTGTTGGCGTTCCGCTTCCGCAGCACCTGGGCCGGGGCATTGACCACCATCATCATGCTGATCGGCGTGCTGCCCTTGCTGGCGCTGCAGATACAGGCGGTGGCCGACTCCATCAGCATCCTCACCGGTGAGCCGGTCAAGGCCAGGGTAGCCTTTGCTTTCTGTACGCTGATTATCCTGTTCACCATCTTCTTCGGCTCGCGGCACATCGCCACGCGCGAAAAACACGAAGGGCTGGTGTTCGCCATCGCCTTCGAGTCAGTGATCAAGCTGCTGGCCCTCGGTGGCATCGGCCTTTACGCCCTGTATGGCGTGTTCGGCGGCCCGCACGAGCTGGAAGTCTGGCTGCTACAAAACCAGACAGCCCTGGCCGCCTTGCATACCCCGCTGCAGGAAGGCCCATGGCGCACCCTGCTGCTGGTGTTCTTCGCCTCGGCCATCGTCATGCCGCACATGTACCACATGGCCTTCACCGAAAACCTCAACCCGCGCTCGCTGGTCAGTGCCAGCTGGGGCCTGCCGCTGTTCCTGCTGCTGATGAGCCTGGCCGTGCCGCTGGTGCTGTGGGCCGGGCTGCGTCTGGGCGCTACGACCAACCCCGAGTACTTCACATTGGGCCTGGGGATTGCCGCCAACAACGAAGCACTGGCACTGCTGGCCTACGTCGGTGGCTTGTCGGCCGCCAGCGGCCTGATCATCGTTACCACCCTGGCGCTGTCGGGCATGGCCCTCAACCACCTGGTGCTACCGCTTTACCAGCCCCCGGCCGAAGGCAACATCTACCGTTGGCTGAAGTGGACCCGCCGCGCGCTGATCGTCGCCATCATCACCGCCGGCTTCATGTTCTACCTGACCCAGAACAACCACCAGAGCCTGGCCAACCTGGGTATCGTCGCCTTCGTCGCCACCCTGCAATTCCTGCCGGGTGTGCTGTCGGTGCTGTACTGGCCCACTGCCAACCGCCGGGGCTTCATCGCCGGGCTGCTGGCCGGCACCCTGGTGTGGATGGTGACCATGCTGCTGCCACTGCTAGGCAACCTGCAGGGTTTCTACATCCCGCTGCTGGACATGATCTATGTGCTGGACGATACCAGCTGGCACATGGCGGCCATTGCCTCGCTGGCGGCCAACGTGTTGCTGTTCACCCTGATCTCGCTGTTCACCAACGCCAGCACAGAAGAAGTCAGCGCGGCCGAAGCCTGCGCCGTGGACAACGTGCGCCGCCCGCAGCGCCGCGAGCTGCATGCCGCCTCGCCGCAGGAGTTCGCCACCCAACTGGCCAAGCCGCTGGGCGCCAAGGCCGCACAAAAGGAAGTGGAACAGGCCCTGCGTGACCTTTACCTGCCGTTCGACGAGCGCCGCCCCTACGCCTTGCGCCGCCTGCGCGACCGCATCGAGGCCAACCTGTCCGGCCTGATGGGGCCAAGCGTGGCCCAGGACATGGTCGAGACCTTCCTACCGTACAAGTCCGGTAACGAAAACTACGTGACCGAAGACATCCATTTCATCGAAAGCCGCCTGGAAGACTACCACTCGCGCCTGACCGGCCTGGCCGCCGAGCTCGATGCCCTGCGCCGCTACCACCGCCAAACCCTGCAAGAACTGCCCATGGGCGTCTGCTCGCTGGCCAAGGACCAGGAAATCCTGATGTGGAACAAGGCCATGGAAGAGCTCACCGGCATCGCCGCCAAGCACGTGGTCGGCTCGCGCCTGATCACCATCGCCGAGCCTTGGCGCGGCCTGCTGCAGGGCTTCATCAACGTGCCTGACGAGCACTTGCACAAGCAACGCCTGGCGCTGGACGGCCAGCCACGCTGGTTGAACCTGCACAAGGCGGCCATCGACGAGCCGCTGGCACCCGGCAACAGCGGCCTGGTGCTGCTGGTGGAGGACCTTACCGAAACCCAGGCACTGGAAGACAAGCTGGTGCACTCCGAGCGCCTGGCCAGCATCGGCCGCCTGGCCGCCGGCGTGGCCCACGAAATCGGCAACCCGATTACCGGCATCGCCTGCCTGGCGCAAAACCTGCGCGAAGAACGCGAGGGCGATGGCGAAATCATCGAGCTGTCCAGCCAGATCCTCGAACAGACCAAACGTGTGTCGCGCATCGTCCAGTCGTTGATGAGCTTCGCCCATGCCGGCGGCAGCCATCAGAACAGCGAAGAACCCGTATGCCTGGCCGAAGTGGCGCAAGACGCCATCGGTCTGCTGGCCTTGAACCGGCGCAATTTCGAAGTACAGTTCTTCAACCTTTGCAACCCGGAGCACTGGGCCGAAGGGGATCCGCAGCGCCTGGCCCAGGTGCTGATCAACCTGCTGTCCAATGCCCGCGACGCCTCGCCGCCCGGCAGCGCCGTGCGCGTGCGCAGCGAGGTCAATGAGCACACCGTCGACCTGATCGTCGAGGACGAAGGCAGCGGGATACCGAAAAACATCATGGACCGCCTGTTCGAACCTTTCTTCACCACCAAGGACCCGGGCGAGGGAACCGGACTGGGGCTCGCTCTGGTCTATTCCATCGTGGAAGAGCATTATGGGCAAATCACCATCGACAGCCCGGCCGATATCGAACGGCAACGTGGCACCCGGATCCGCGTGACCCTGCCCCGGCATGTCGTAGCGACGTCCCCTGAAATTCGAGACCGTCGAGAGAATTGAATCAATGCCGCACATTCTGATCGTCGAAGACGAAACCATCATCCGCTCGGCCTTGCGTCGCCTGCTCGAACGGAACCAGTACCAGGTCAGCGAAGCCGGCTCGGTGCAGGAAGCCCAGGAACGCTTCAGCATTGCCACCTTCGACCTGATTGTCAGCGACCTGCGCCTGCCCGGTGCCCCCGGCACCGAGCTGATCAAGCTCGGTCAGGGCACACCGGTGCTGATCATGACCAGCTACGCCAGCCTGCGCTCGGCGGTAGACTCGATGAAAATGGGCGCGGTGGACTACATCGCCAAGCCTTTCGACCACGACGAGATGCTGCAGGCCGTGGCGCGCATCCTGCGCGACCGGCAGAACGCCCCGGCCGCTGCACCGGCTGCCGAGCCACGCGCCACCAATGGCAAGGCTGCACCGGCCGACAAAGGCAGCGCGGCTGCAGCCAATGGCGAAATCGGCATCATCGGCTCGTGCCCGCCCATGCAAGACATGTACAGCAAGATCCGCAAAGTGGCGCCCACCGACTCCAACGTGCTGATCCAGGGCGAGTCGGGGACCGGTAAAGAGCTGGTGGCCCGCGCCCTGCACAACCTGTCGCGCCGGGCCAAGGCACCGATGATCTCGGTGAACTGCGCAGCCATCCCCGAGACACTGATCGAGTCCGAACTGTTCGGTCACGAAAAAGGCGCGTTCACTGGCGCCAGCGCCGGGCGTGCGGGCCTAGTTGAAGCCGCCGACGGCGGTACGTTGTTCCTCGACGAAATCGGCGAACTGCCGCTGGAAGCCCAGGCCCGCCTGCTGCGCGTGCTGCAGGAAGGCGAGATTCGCCGGGTGGGTTCGGTGCAATCGCAAAAGGTCGATGTGCGCCTGATCGCTGCGACCCACCGCGACCTGAAGAACCTGGCCAAGGCCGGCCAGTTCCGCGAAGACCTTTACTACCGCCTGCACGTGATCGCCCTGAAACTGCCTGCCCTGCGCGAGCGCGGCAGCGACGTCAACGAGATCGCCAGCGCCTTCCTCGCCCGCCAGAGCGCGCGCATCGGCCGCGATGACCTGCACTTCTCGGCCGAAGCCGAGCAAGCCATTCGTCACTACAGCTGGCCGGGTAACGTGCGTGAGCTGGAAAACGCCGTGGAGCGTGCGGTGATCCTCAGCGAGAGCGCAGAAATTTCTGCCGAGCTGCTGGGCATCGACATCGAGCTGAGCGACCTGGAGGAGGACGAGATCCTCAACAATGCCCTGGTAGTGGCCAGTGCCGCCAACGCCAGCCATGAGCCGACCGAAGACCTGTCGCTGGAAGACTACTTCCAGCACTTCGTGCTCGAACACCAGGACCACATGACCGAGACCGAACTGGCACGCAAGCTAGGTGTCAGCCGCAAGTGCCTGTGGGAACGCCGTCAGCGCCTGGGCATCCCGCGGCGCAAGAGCAACGCTACCAGCGAGTAACTCAGCCTGCCCACCGTACGCCGCAGCATTTGCGGCGCCGGTAAAATCGAGCGCCGCCCGCGCGGCGCTTCGCGGCACAAGGCCGCTCCTACATCTGTTTCGGGCCAATCAATCCTGATCCATTGGCGCGCGCCCCGTTGTCGTCCCCTTCGATATAGCGTCGTGCGCCAAGGGGTACGCGCGCCTATGGCACAGGCATAACCGGCCCGAAACAAATGTGGGAGCGGCCTTGCGTCGCGATGCGCCGCGCGGGCGGCGCTCGATTGCACAAGCGCTGAATAGGTTGTGGCGAGCACATCTGGCCTTAAGCACACCCTAGGTAACACATCAGTTCCCGCAAAAATCTGTTACCCAACCTTTCCGCCGTAACAGTTCCCGAGGCGTACGGTAACGAAATTGCGACATTTTGAGCGTCGCGGAAACTACCAAAAAGCCCCAACCCCTTGATTTTACTGGCTTTGCAAAAGTTGGCACGGCACCTGCTATATGCTTAGTACAAAAACAATAACAAGCACTGCAACCTAAAATAAGAACAAGACGAAACGGCTCACGCACAATAAAAACAAGACGGCGGAGGCGCAGCTAACTGATTCTTTTGGAGAGGATGCGTGTTTGGGGCTTGCCCCACGACCAGGCAGAGAACAACAAAAACTGCACTAAAAAGCAGCGCCTGAACTGGTTGGATCGATAGATCAACGTGACATCAGCGGCCAAAGCAATCCGTTTGCTCTTAACCCCTGGATTAGGGGTCGTCCACAAGCTTCGAGATTTGTGGACCGGGCACTCAACAAAAACAAGAAGCCCAGCAAAAAAACAATAAGAGCACGCAACGACTTCTTGGGGAGCTTAGGCTCCCCTTGTCGTTTCTACCCTTCTGGCAGGCATCCTGCTACCCGCCTACACCATTCCCCGAGTAAATGCTAGAATCCCCGCCCATCATGCGGCCATTCTCCTATTCTTGGCCGAACATTCCTTCACACAGTGCATCCCATGCTGAAGAAGCTGTTCCAGTCTTTCCGCCCGCCCGTACCGGGCCCGCACCACAGGCGCACTACGCCTGAGGTGATCAACAAGAGCCAGCACTCGCTGCAGCGCCACCAGTTCAGCCGCCACGCGGTGAACATCGTGGAACGCCTGCAGAGCGCCGGCTACCAGGCTTACCTGGTCGGTGGCTGTGTCCGCGACCTGATGCTGGGCATAACGCCGAAGGACTTCGACGTTGCCACCAGCGCCACCCCCGAACAGGTCCGTGCCGAGTTCCGTAACGCGCGCATCATTGGCCGCCGCTTCAAGCTGGTCCACGTGCATTTCGGCCGTGAGATCATCGAAGTCGCTACCTTCCGCGCGCCCCACTCGGAAGACGACCAGGGCGACAGCCACCGTTCGTCGCACAACTCCAGTGGCCGCATTCTGCGCGACAACGTGTACGGCACCTTGGAAGAAGACGCGCAACGTCGCGACTTCACCATCAATGCCCTGTACTACGATCCGGTCAGCGAGCGCATCCTCGATTACGCCAACGGTGTACACGATGTACGCAACCGCTTGCTGCGGCTGATTGGCGACCCGACCCACCGTTACCAGGAAGACCCGGTGCGCATGCTGCGCGCAGTGCGCTTCGCCGCCAAGCTGGATTTCGGTATCGAAAAGCACACGGTCCAGCCGATCCGCGAACTGGCCCCGTTGCTGCGCGAGATCCCGCCAGCACGGCTGTTTGAGGAAAGCCTCAAGCTGTTCCTCTCCGGCCAAGGCGCCATCGCCTTCGAAATGCTGGTCGACCTGCAGCTGTTCGAGCCGTTGTTCCCGGCCAGTGCACACGCCCTGGACGAGCGCCCTACCTACGCCCACACACTGATCAGCCAGGCGTTGCAAAACACCGACCTGCGCGTGAAGCAGGGCAAACCGGTAACCCCGGCGTTCCTGTTCGCCGCACTGCTGTGGCCAGCCCTGCCTGCCCGCGTGCTACACCTGCAGAGCCAGGGCGTACCGCCAATACCGGCCATGAACGGTGCGGCCCACGACCTGATCGCCGAGCAATGCGCGCGCATCGCCATTCCCAAGCGCTTCACACTGCCGATCCGCGAAATCTGGGACATGCAGGAGCGCCTGCCACGGCGCAGCGGCAAACGCGCCGACCTGCTGCTGGACAACCCACGCTTCCGCGCCGGTTACGACTTCCTGCTGCTGCGTGAAAGCGCCGGGGAAGAAACCGACGATCTCGGCCAGTGGTGGACCGACTACCAGGATGCCAACGACAGCGAGCGCCGCGAGATGATTCGCGAGCTGGGCAGCCGTGACGAAGGCACCGGTGCCGGCCCGCGCAAACGCAAACGCAGCGCCAGCAAACGCAAGCGCGGTGGTGACGAGGCGTCCGAGTGAAGACTCGCGCCTATGTCGGCCTGGGCAGCAACCTGGACGCACCTGCCGAGCAACTGCGCAACGCCCTGCAGGCGCTTGACCAGGTAGAGGGGACGCGTCTGGTGGCGGCTTCGGCCCTGTACACCAGCGATTCACTGCTACCCGGCCAACCGCGTTACACCAATGCTGTCGCCGCCCTGGACACCGCACTGCCGCCACTGGCGCTGCTCGATGCGCTGCAAGCCATCGAGAACGGCCAGGGCCGCGTGCGCAAGGAGCGCTGGGGCCCGCGCACGCTGGACCTGGACATCCTGCTGTTCGGTGACCAGGTACTCGACGAGCCACGCCTGAAAGTGCCGCATTACCACATGCATGCGCGGCCTTTCGTGCTGTACCCACTGGCCGAACTGGTACCGGACGGTTTCCACCTGGCAGATGGCCGCGCCCTGGCGCAATTGCTCGACGAGTGCCCGTTCGTCGGCCTTGAACGCCTGTAAACCGGGCGTTCCAGCCTTGCACACTGGCACGGTAACGCCAGTAACACCCTGATCGTAACAATGCGGTAACAGGGTGATTGACTTCCCCCACCTCGCTCACGACTATAGGCGTCCCGTGTGGCACCAAAGTGCCGCATACCCGTATTTAGGCCCGGACGGACCTGTGCCCGAACATCACGCGCGATGATGTGCCGCTCCGGAAGATGACTACACGCGTTGAATGCAGTCGTTTTTTTACAGCGCCTGAACGAGGATTTTCCTACATGCCTGAAGTAACCCTTACCACCCTCAATGGCCTCAAGGCCAAGGGTGAAAAAATCACCATGCTGACTTGCTACGACGCGACCTTCGCCAAGGCCGCCAGCCAGGCCGGTATTGAAGTGTTGCTGGTGGGCGACTCACTGGGGATGGTTTTGCAGGGCCACGACAGTACCCTGCCGGTAACCACCGCAGACATGGCCTACCACACTGCCAGCGTCAAACGCGGCAACGACGGCGCGCTGATCCTCGCCGACCTGCCGTTCATGGCGCATGCCACCCCGGAGCAAGCCTTTGCCAACAGCGCCACGCTGATGCAGGCCGGCGCCCACATGGTCAAGATCGAAGGCGCCGCCTGGCTGGCCGAAACCATCCGCCTGCTGGCTGAGCGCGGCGTGCCGGTGTGCGCACACATGGGCCTGACCCCACAAACCGTCAACGTGCTGGGTGGCTACAAGGTACAAGGCCGCCAGGAAGCCCAGGCCCGGCAGATGCGCGCCGACGCCATCGCCCTCGAACAGGCCGGTGCAGCCATGCTGCTGCTCGAGTGCGTGCCCAGCGAACTTGCCGCAGAAATCACCAATGCCGTGGGCATTCCGGTGATTGGCATTGGCGCCGGCAGCGCCACCGATGGCCAGGTGCTGGTACTGCACGACATGCTCGGCCTGTCGCTGAGCGGCCGGGTACCGAAGTTCGTGAAGAACTTCATGCAAGGCCAGCCAGATATCCACAGCGCCCTCGTTGCTTATGTCGAGGCGGTCAAGCAAGTCAGCTTCCCAGGTAGCGAACACGGGTTCAGTGCATGAATACAGTCAAGACCGTCCGCGAATTGCGCGCCGCCGTCGCCCGCGCTCGCGGTGAAGGCAAGCGCATCGGCTTTGTGCCCACCATGGGCAACCTGCACAGCGGCCACGCAGCCCTGGTAACCAAGGCCGCGCAGCGCGCCGATTTCGTGGTGGCCAGCATCTTCGTCAACCCGTTGCAGTTCGGCGCCAACGAAGACCTCGACAAGTACCCACGCACGCTGGCCGCCGACCAGGAGCGCCTGCTGCAGGCCGGCTGCAACCTGCTGTTCGCGCCCACCGCCGAAGAGATGTACCCCGACGGCATGAGCGTGCAAACCCGCGTCAGCGTGCCCCACCTTTCCGAAGGCCTGTGCGGCGCCAGCCGGCCCGGGCATTTCGAAGGCGTGGCCACCGTGGTCAGCAAGCTGTTCAACATGGTCCAGCCTGACCTTGCCGTGTTCGGTGAAAAGGACTTCCAGCAGCTGGCGGTAATCCGCGCCATGGTGCGCGACCTGAACATGCCGGTGCAGATCATTGGCGAGCCCACTGTGCGTGCCGAAGATGGCCTGGCGCTGTCGTCGCGCAATGGCTACCTCACGCCCGAGCAACGCGCGACCGCGCCAGCGCTGTACCGCACGTTGCAGCACATCGCGGCTGCCATCGCTCATGGCCAGCGCGACTTTGCCGCGCTGGTTGCCGAAGGCCAGGCGCAGCTGAGCACTGCCGGTTTCCGCCCGGACTACCTGGAAGTGCGTCATGCCGTGAGCCTGCGCCCGGCAGTTCTCGATGATCGAGACCTCGTGGTGATTGCGGCAGCTTACCTGGGTAACACACGGTTGATCGACAACCTGTACCTGCACGTGGAAGAAAAGACCGCATAACGGCTTGGGGCTGCTAGGCAGCCCATTCGCCGGCAAGCCAGCTCCCACAGGGGCGCAAAGCGCCCCCCAAATTCCTCAGCCCTTCCCCCATTCCCAGCGCGTGGCCTTTGCCTATAATGATGCCAGCCTGAACCCGGCAATGACTGCCGTGTCCAAGGCATCACCACGCACCAAGGGAACCCCGCGCAATGGCGTATTACCGTACTCCCCACGATGTGACGGCCCTGCCCGCCTGGCAGGCGCTTCAGCAACACCGCGACGCCATGCAAGGCTTCAGCATGCGCGAAGCCTTCGCCGCCGATGCCCAACGCTTCGACCAGTTCTCCCTGAGCTGCTGCGGCCTGTTCCTCGACTACTCAAAAAACCTGATCACCGAACAAAGCCGCGAACTGCTGGTCAACCTGGCCAACGAAGTGGGCCTGCAAGACGCCATCAAATCGATGTTCAGCGGCGAAATCATCAACGCCTCCGAAGGCCGCCCGGTGCTGCACACCGCCCTGCGCCGGCCCGTGGGCGACAAGCTCAGCGTCAACGGCGTGAACGTCATGCCGGAAGTACACAAGGTACTCAACCAGATCACCGAACTGGTCGGGCGCATCCATGACGGCCTGTGGCGCGGCTACAGCGAAAAGCCGATCACCGACGTGGTCAACATCGGTATCGGCGGCTCGTTCCTTGGCCCCGAACTGGTTTCCGAGGCGCTGCTGCCCTACGCCCAGCGTGGCGTACGCTGCCACTACCTGGCGAACATCGACGGCAGCGAGTTCCACGAGCTGTCGGCCAACCTGCGCGCCGAAACCACCCTGTTCATCGTCTCGTCGAAGTCGTTCAACACCCTCGAGACCCTGAAAAACGCCATGGCCGCGCGTACCTGGTACCTGGCCCAGGGCGGCTCGGAAGCCGAGCTGTACCGCCACTTCATCGCTGTATCCAGCAACAAGGCCGCCGCCGTGGCCTTCGGCATCCGTGAAGAAAACATCTTCCCGATGTGGGACTGGGTGGGTGGGCGTTATTCGCTGTGGTCGGCCATCGGCCTGCCGATTGCCTTGGCCATCGGCACGGCCAACTTCAAGGAGCTGCTGTCGGGTGCCTACACCATGGACCAGCACTTCCAGACCGCGCCGTTCGACAAGAACATGCCGGTGCTGCTGGCCCTGCTGGGTGTGTGGTATGGCAACTTCTGGGGCGCAAACAGCCACGCGATCCTGCCGTACGACCACTACCTGCGCAACATCACCAAGCACTTGCAGCAGCTGGACATGGAGTCCAACGGCAAGAGCGTGCTGCAGGACGGCACCCCGGTGAAGATCGATACCGGCCCGGTGATCTGGGGCGGCGTGGGTTGTAACGGCCAGCACGCCTACCATCAACTGTTGCACCAGGGCACCCAGCTGATTCCGGCCGACTTCATCGTGCCGGTGGTGAGCTTCAACCCGGTAGCCGACCACCACCAGTGGCTGTACGCCAACTGCCTGTCGCAGAGCCAGGCGCTTATGCAGGGCAAGACCCGTGAAGAAGCCGAAGCCGAACTGCGCAGCAAAGGCCTGAACGAAGCGGATATCGCGAAACTGGCCCCGCACAAGGTGATCCCGGGCAACCGCCCGAGCAACACCCTGGTAGTGGAGCGCATCAGCCCACGCCGCCTGGGCGCACTGGTGGCGATGTACGAGCACAAAGTATTCGTGCAGAGCGTGATCTGGGGCATCAACGCCTTTGACCAGTGGGGCGTGGAACTCGGCAAAGAGCTGGGCAAGGGTGTTTACCAACGCCTGGTCGGCACCCTGGAAGACAGCGCCGAAGACGGGTCTACCCAGGGCCTGATCAACTACTTCCGCGGCCGTCACCGCGGTTGACCTGATACTTTCGCTGGCCTCTTCGCGAAGAGGCCAGCAAAGTTTGAACAGCTCTCCCAGCTACACTGTCCTATCGAATAGCCGTTGCAGTCCATCGCCCCTTACAAGAGCAGGACCACCCGCCATGTTCGATATCCGCAATTACCCCCAAGCCCTGGCCGTCAGCCAGGCTGCCACCCTCACCCCCGACGATTACCGCCGCCTCTACCGCCAGTCGGTAGACGACCCTGACACCTTCTGGGCCGAACAGGCCAAGCGCCTTGACTGGATCAAGCCCTGGTCAAGCGTGCAGCAATGCGATCTGAACACCGGCAAGGCCCGCTGGTTCGACGGTGCGCAACTCAACGTCAGCTACAACTGCATCGACCGTCACCTGGCCCAGCGCGGCGAGCAAACTGCCCTGCTGTGGGAAGGCGACGACCCGAAAGACGCCAAGGCCATTACCT
This sequence comes from Pseudomonas sp. MM223, assembly GCA_947090765.1. NCBI lineage: Bacteria > Pseudomonadati > Pseudomonadota > Gammaproteobacteria > Pseudomonadales > Pseudomonadaceae > Pseudomonas > Pseudomonas sp. MM223. The sequence goes on from OX352322.1 coordinate 5,840,671, forward strand.
ACCTTGAGTTACACCTCCAGGTCTGCCGCCTGGCCAACGCACTGAAAGCACGCGGGGTAAACAAAGGCGACCGGGTATGCATCTACATGCCGATGATCCCCGAGGCGGCCTTCGCCATGCTCGCCTGCACCCGCATCGGAGCCATCCACTCGGTGGTGTTCGGCGGTTTCTCCCCTGACGCCCTGCGTGACCGCATCCTCGATGCCGACTGCCGCACCGTGATCACCGCCGATGAAGGCGTGCGCGGTGGCAAGCGCATCCCGCTGAAGCAGAACGTCGACAAGGCCCTGGCCAGTTGCCCTGCAGTCAGCAGTGTATTCGTGGTGCACCGTACCGGCGGCGATGTCAGCTGGGCCGAAGGCCGCGACCTCTGGTACCACGAGGTGACAGCCAAGGCCGGCGACAATTGCCCCCCCGAGCCGATGGAAGCCGAAGACCCGCTGTTCATCCTTTATACCTCTGGCAGCACCGGCAAACCCAAAGGCGTGCTGCACACCACCGGCGGCTACCTGCTGCAGGCGACGATGACCTTCAAGGTGGTATTCGATTACCGCGACGGCGAGGTGTTCTGGTGCACCGCCGACGTCGGTTGGGTCACCGGCCACAGCTACATCGTCTACGGCCCGCTGGCCAATGGCGCAATCTCGCTGATGTTCGAAGGCGTGCCCAACTACCCAGACACCTCGCGCTTCTGGCAAGTGGTAGACAAGCATCAGGTGAACATCTTCTACACCGCCCCAACCGCCCTGCGCGCGCTGATGCGCGAGGGTTCTGCACCGCTAAAGGGCACCTCGCGCGAAAGCCTGCGCCTGCTGGGCAGCGTCGGCGAGCCGATCAACCCCGAAGCCTGGGAATGGTATTTCGAGGAAGTCGGGAAAAAGCGCTGCCCCATCGTCGATACCTGGTGGCAGACCGAAACCGGCGGCATCATGCTCACCCCGCTTCCCGGCTCGCAAGTGCTCAAGCCCGGCTGCGCCACCCAGCCCATGTTCGGCGTGCAGCCGGTACTGCTGGACGAAAAAGGCAAGCTGATCGAAGGCCCCGGTGCCGGCCTGCTGGTGATCAAGGCCAGCTGGCCAGGTCAGATCCGCAGCGTCTATGGCGACCACCAGCGCATGGTCGACACCTACTTCAAACCTATGCCCGGGTATTACTTCACTGGCGACGGCGCCCGCCGCGATGCCGATGGCGACTACTGGATCACCGGGCGCATTGACGATGTGATCAACGTGTCCGGGCACCGCATTGGCACCGCTGAAGTGGAAAGCGCGCTGGTGTTGCATGACAGCGTGGCCGAAGCAGCGGTGGTCGGTTACCCCCACGACCTCAAGGGCCAGGGCGTCTACGCCTTCGTCACGACCATGAATGGCGTGACCCCAGACGATGCGCTCAAGGCCGAACTGCTGGCCCTGGTCAGCAAGGAAATCGGCAGTTTCGCCAAGCCCGAGCTGATTCAGTGGGCCCCGGCGCTGCCCAAGACCCGCTCAGGCAAGATCATGCGGCGTATACTGCGCAAAATCGCCTGCAACGAGCTGGACAACCTGGGCGATACCTCGACCCTGGCCGACCCCAGCGTGGTGCAGGGCCTGATTGATAAACGCCTCAACCAGTAACCGGTGGCCACCGTCCATGGCTACCCTGAACCTCAGGTCGCCATGGAAGCCCTACGCCGCCGCATCGAAACCCAGGTCATGAGCCTCACCGGGCTGGCCCTCGGCCAGCTCGACCTGGAATCGCCCAAGGGCGACCCCGGCCTGTTCGGCCCGCACAGCATCAGCTGGCAGGTACATGGCGACTTCCCGAGCATGCTGGTCGGCGGCATCAGCGCGCTGATGCTGCAGTTGTTGCATCCGCTGGCCCTGGCCGGTGTGTGGGACCACTCCAATTTCCGTGAAGACCTGCTCGGCCGCCTGCGCCGCACCAGCCAGTTTATTTCCGGTACCACTTTTGGTGCCACTGGCGATGCCGAGTGGCTGATCGACAAGGTACGCACCATTCACTTGCAGGTCACCGGCACCGCACCAGACGGCCGCCCCTATGCAGCCAGCGACCCGGGCCTGCTGACCTGGGTGCATGTGGCGGAGGTCAGCAGCTTCCTCGCCGCCCACCTGCGTTACCGCAACCCTCACCTGCCGCGCGCCGAGCAGGATGCCTACTACAACGAAATCGCCCTGATCGCCGAGCGCCTTGGCGCCCGTGACGTGCCACGCTCGTGCCAGCAGGTCGAAGACTACCTGCAACGCATGCGCGCGCAGCTGCACTGCGATACGCGCAGCCATGAGGTGATACAGATCCTGCTCGACGCCCCTGCCCCCAGCCGCCTGGCACAGCCGGTAGGCAAGCTGATGCTGCACGCCGGCATCGACCTGCTGCCCGGCTGGGCCCAGGCCATGCTTGGCCTGCAGCACGGGCCCTTGCAACAGCGCCTTATCCGCCTGGGCCTGCAACGCACCGCGCCTGTTCTGCGCTGGGCAATGCGCGACGGCTCGGCGCATCGGGCCAAGCGGCGCATGGGTATTGAGTGAGGGCAAATGGTCGCCCCTGCGGAACTGATTTAACGTGCCATACTCCAAGCACTCCTGCTTAGACAGACGAAGCGACACATGTACAAAGGATTGACTCGCGCCGCCGGCGCAATCGTGGCCCTGGTAGCCCTCTATAGCCTGCTCGGCTTCCTCATTCTTCCTGGTGTCGCGCTGCGCATCGCCAACCAGCAGTTGGCCCAGTATGCGACCGTGCCGGCCCACCTCGAGCGGGTCGAACTCAACCCCTTCAGCCTCGAATTGACGCTGTGGGGCCTGCAGATCGGCGAGCCGGGCAAAGAGCAGGTTGGTTTCGAGCGGTTGTACGCCAACCTCTCGCTCGACAGCCTGTGGACCAAAGCCTTGCACCTGGAAGCGGTCGAACTCGACAAACCACGCAACGAAGTACTGTTCGCCAAGGACGGTACCCTCAACCTGACCGGGTTGTTCAAGCTGCCCGCCAGTGAGGCCAAACCCGACGAGCCGCCCAGCGACCCGTTCCCGCTTCGTATTGGCAGCATCAAGCTGGTGGACGGCTACCTGCACTTCGAGGACCAGCGCCCTAGCGAGCCAATCGAATTCCTCTACGACAACATGAACCTGGAGCTGAAAAACCTCAGCACCCTGCCCAACGACAATGCCGACATGTCCCTGGTGGCCCTCGGCCCCAACGGCGGGCGTATCGACTGGAAAGGTACCCTCAGCCTGGCGCCGATCGCCTCCGAAGGCACGCTGAAGGTCACCGAAGGCAAGATGAAGGCGTTCTGGCCCTATGTCCGTGACGCCGTGCCGCTGGTGCTGGAAGACGGCGTGGTCAGCCTCGACACACACTACAAGCTCAACCTCGCCCAGCAGACCGAGCTGCAACTGGACAACGCCTCCGTACGCATCGCGCCGTTCGCCATCAAGGCGCCGGATGGCCGCCCGTTGGCACGCCTGGCCAGCCTGGAGGTGAGCGAAACCTCTGTCGATCTGGTCAAGCAACGGGTAATCGTGGGCAAGATCCGCAGCGAAAAACTGGAAACCTGGGCTGCGCTGGAAAAAGACGGCCAGCTCGACTGGCAGAAGCTCTTCGCCAGCCAGCCGGCCAAAGCCACGCCGAAGGAAAAGGCCGAACCTGCCGCCGCCGCGCCTACGCCTGAAGAGAAAGCCGCCAAGGAGCCCAGCAAGCCCTGGCAAGTGCTGCTCAAGGATGTGCAACTGCGCAACTACCTGGTGCACCTGGCCGACCGCAGCCAGAAAGAGCCGGTAGCCTTGGACATTGGCCCGCTCAACGCCGACCTGCAAGGTTTCGACAGCCTCAACCAGTCGCCCTTTACGCTCAAGCTTGATACCGGCGTAGGCAAGCAAGGCAAGCTGCAGGCGGCTGGGCAGGTCAACCTTGCGCCGATATGGGCCAAGCTGGATGTAAGCACTCGCGACATCGACCTGCGCGTGGCCCAGGCCTACATCAGCCCGTTCATCCTGCTGGAGCTGCGCAGCGGCATGTTCTCCAGCGACCTCAAGGTAGACCTGAAAAACACCGCACCGCTGGCCTTCAATGTGACCGGCAAAGCGCAGGTCAACCAGCTGCATACCCTGGACACCATCAAGAGCCGCGACTTCGTAAAATGGCAGCAGGTGAATGTCGACGGCTTGTCCTATGTGCACGGCGATGCACTGTCGATCGACAAGGTAACCCTGCTGCAGCCCTATGCGCGCTTCATCATCAACGAAGACCGCACCACCAACGTCAACGACTTGCTGGTCCCGCAACCCGCCGGCACCCCGGCGAGCAGCCAGGCCAAGCCGGCCTCGGCCAGCAGCGACAAGCCGCTGGGCATCCACATCGGCCAGATCGACATCAAGGACGGCTCGGCCAACTTTGCCGACCTGTCGCTCACACCCAACTTCGCAACCGCCGTCCAGCAGCTGAACGGCCAGATCGGCACCATCGACAACCGCAAGCCGCTGCCGGCCAAGGTCGACGTCAAGGGCAAGGTCGACCGCTACGCACCGGTGACCATCAAGGGCGCCCTCAACCCGTTCAACCCGCTGGCCAGCCTGGATATCGCCACCAGCTTCAAGCGCGTCGAGCTGACCACCTTGACGCCCTACTCCGGCAAGTTTGCGGGCTTCCGCATCCGCAAGGGCCGGCTCAACCTCGACCTGCACTACCTGATTACCAACGGGCAACTCAAGGCCGAGAACAAGGTAGTGGTAGAGCAGCTGCAACTGGGTGAAAAAGTCGACAGCCCGGACGCCGTAGACCTGCCGATCCGCCTGGCGGTGGCACTGCTGAAAGACACCGAGGGCAAGATCTCGATCGAGCTGCCGGTGTCCGGCGACCTCAACAACCCACAGTTCAGCGTGATGCCGATTGTCTGGCAAACCCTGCGTAACCTGGTACTGCGAGCAGCCCAGGCGCCGTTCAAGTTCATTGGCGGGCTGATTACCGGCGGTGGCTCGGAAGACCTGGGTAACGTGGCATTTGCCCCAGGCTCCAGCGAACTCACTGGCGATGCCCAGTCGTCGCTGGACAAGCTGGCGTCGGCGCTGAAAGAGCGCCCCGAACTGCGCCTGGAAATCGAAGGCACCAGCGCCCAGGCCAGCGACGGCCCGTTGATCGCCCAGCAACGCCTGGAGCGTGAGTACCAGGCCACCTGGTACAAGATCCTGCAGCGTCGCGGTGACAAGGTGCCGGCCAATGCCTCGATGCTTGTAGTCGACGACAGCGACAAGCCAGCAATGCTGGAGGGCATCTACCGCACTCGCCTGAAACAGCAGCCGCCTGCCGAATGGGAGCAACTGGGCCGCGACGAGCGCACCACCAAGCTGCGCGAGGCGGTGATCAAGTCCTGGGCCGAAAGCACCGCCTTGCTGCGTACACTGGGCCAGGAGCGAGCCAGCAGTATCAAGGATTACCTGGTGGACAAGGGCAAGCTGGAAGATGACCGGGTGTACTTCATCGATACCAGCCTGGGCCAGCCTGAAAGCGATGGTCGGGTGGTGACGCCGATGCACCTTGATGCCGAGTAATCTCTCAGCCTGACACCTAGCCCTGTAGGAGCAGCCTTGTGCTGCGAAGAGGCCGGAGCTGGCAAGCATATGTAGGTGCCCGTGCCGGCCTCTTCGCAGCACAAGGCTGCTCCTACAAGGGGATGTGGTTGCTTGCCTAGACCAACCGCTGCCCCGACACCGCCGGGTGATACAGCGGCTGCACCTTGTTGCCCGCAGGGTCCAGCAGGTGGAAGCTGCGCGCCCCGTCACCATGGTTGAATGGCCGGTCCAGCAAGGTCACGCCATGGGCCTTGAAGTACTGGTACCAGGCCTCCAGCTCCTCCACGCTGTCCACAATGAACCCGTAGTGGTCCAGGGTCTGCAACCCATTGGCCGCCCCAGCTCCACGCCCCAGCGAAAGGTTGTCGTTGCCGCAGGTGAGGTACACCAGGTCTTCGTTGGCGCGGTTCAGCACTTCCATGCCTAGCACATCGACGTAGAAGCGTTCGCACTCCTCCAGGTTAGGTACCAGTAAGGCAATATGGCGCAGACCATTCAGGCGACAGGGACGTGCAGGCAATTCAGACATTGGCGGGGCTCCATTTTTGTATACAATTCACAATTGAATTTAAAACAAAAGGAGCGACTTGTGTATAGCCTGTTCATCAAGACCCGAGTGAAGCCTGGTTGCGCAGAGGCGTTTCTGGCCGCGATCAAGGTCAATGCCGCCGCTTCCGTCGCCAGTGAGCCAGGCTGCCTGGTGTTCGATGTGTCCCAGGATCGGGTCGACCCGGAGCTGATCTACCTGTACGAAATCTACCGTGACGATGCCGCGTATGAAGCCCATACCCAGACCGCGCATTTTCGTGACAGCCGCCCACTGGTCGAACCGCTGATAATCGAGCAGGAATGCTTCGAGAGCGATGTAGTCGCCCGTAACCCGGTGTACTGAGCGCCCAAAGCAAAGCCCCGGCACAGGGCCAGGGCTTTGGTAGAGGTGGCCAAGTCCGTATGGCCGACGGGACATCCTTTATTCGGACTTCAGGCCATCAGCCGAAACGGCCTGAACACCTTTGATTTTTTTGGCGATGGCGACTGCCATCTCTTTCTGTGCATCGGTAACGGCGACATCGGACGACAGCGACACAACGCCTTTGTTGGTTTCAACCTTGATGTCGCTGCCTGGCACACCTTTCTCGGTCATCAGGTCAGCTTTGACCTTGGTGGTGATCCAGGTATCGGAGGTAGCCTCCTTGGCTTTGGTCACCTCACCGGCCGCCAGCGTCATGGGGGCCTGGGTGGACTGTTGGGCAAACGCCGCGTTAGCCATGGTCAGGGTCAGAGCGGTAGCAGTAGCGGCAGCAATGGCGAACTTCTTCATGTGGGTCACTCCTGTTTTTCGAAAGGTCTGCGCCCATGTCCTGGCGGCAGGTATGAAGGTAGTTGCATGTGCTGTGCCAGCTTTTAGAAATCCATTTAACCCTTATAAATCAACTAGTTAGAAAACAGCCATCATTTACACTGTCGTGCATTTTGCAATCAGCGCGGTAAACCTGCATGCAAGATGCAAGTCCGCAAAAGGTTCCCGCCCCCCATGAAAAAAGGGCCCCGAAGGGCCCTTTTTCTGTTGCGGTGCAGTCGCTTAGACGCCCGAGGCCTTGGCCGCGGCAACGTCTTTGATCGACAGCTTGATACGGCCGCGGTTGTCCACGTCCAGTACCAGCACTTCAACTTCCTGGCCTTCTTTCAGGATGTCGGTGACTTTCTCGACGCGAGCATCGCTCAGCATGGAGATGTGCACCAGGCCGTCCTTGCCAGGCAGGATGTTGACGAAGGCGCCGAAGTCGACGATACGCTCAACCTTGCCGACGTAGATCTTGCCGATTTCGGCCTCGGCGGTGATACCCAGAATACGCTGCTTGGCAGCCTCTGCCGCTTCCTTGGTTTCGCCGAAGATCTTGATCGAGCCATCGTCTTCGATATCAATCGAAGCCTTGGTCTCTTCGCAGATGGCACGAATGGTGGCGCCGCCTTTACCGATGACGTCACGGATCTTGTCGGTGTCGATTTTCATCGCGATCATGGTCGGGGCGTTGGCCGACAGTTCGGTACGCGACTGGCCAATGATCTGGTTCATCTGGCCGAGGATGTTCAGGCGCGCTTCCAGGGCTTGGCCCAGGGCGATTTCCATGATCTCTTCGGTGATGCCGTTGATCTTGATGTCCATCTGCAGCGCGGTAACACCTTTGGCGGTACCGGCTACCTTGAAGTCCATGTCGCCCAGGTGGTCTTCGTCACCCAGGATGTCGGTCAGAACGGCAAACTTCTCGCCTTCCTTGACCAGGCCCATGGCGATACCGGCAACCGGCGCCTTCATCGGCACACCAGCGTCCATCAGCGCCAGGGAAGCGCCACAGACCGAAGCCATGGAGCTGGAACCGTTGGACTCGGTGATTTCCGAAACCACGCGGATGGTGTACGGGAACACGTCAGCAGCCGGCAGCATGGCCTGGACCGAACGACGGGCCAGACGGCCGTGGCCGATTTCGCGACGGCCTGCACCGCCCATGCGGCCACACTCGCCCACCGAGAACGGCGGGAAGTTGTAGTGCAGCATGAAGGGGTCTTTCTTCTCGCCTTCGAGGGTGTCCAGCAGCTGCGCGTCACGGGCAGTACCCAGGGTCGCAACGACCAGTGCCTGGGTTTCGCCACGGGTGAACAGCGCCGAACCGTGGGTCTTCGGCAGAACACCGACTTCGATGTTCAGCGGGCGAACGGTCTTGGTGTCGCGGCCGTCGATACGTGGCTTGCCGTTTACGATGTTTTCGCGAACGGTGCGGTATTCGATTTCGCCGAAGATTTCTTTCACTTCGGAAGCCGAAGGCTGGCCTTCTTCACCGGAGAACTTGGCGATGGCCTGATCACGCAGCTCGCCCAGGCGTGCATAGCGGTCAGCCTTGACGGTGATAGTGTAGCCCTGCGAAACGCCTTCACCGAATTCGGCGCGGATGGCGTTGAACAGTTCGGTGTTGGCAACGGCAGGTTTCCAGTCCCAGGTAGGCTTGGCAGCTTCGGCAGCCAGCTCTTTGACAGCCTGGATAACAGCCTGGAATTCGTCGTGCGCGAACAGTACGGCACCCAGCATCTGGTCTTCGGTCAGCTCTTGGGCTTCCGATTCAACCATCAGTACGGCGTCGGCGGTACCGGCAACGACCATGTCCAGGCTCGAGGCAGCCAGTTGCTCGTAGGTCGGGTTCAGCAGGTAGCCGGTGCTTTCGTGGAAGGCAACACGGGCGGCGCCGATCGGGCCTTCGAACGGAATACCCGAGATGGCCAGGGCAGCCGAGGTACCGATCATCGCAGCGATGTCCGGGTCGGTCTTCTTGCTGGTGGAAACCACGGTGCAGACGACCTGCACTTCGTTCATGAAGCCTTCCGGGAACAGCGGACGGATCGGACGGTCGATCAGGCGCGAGGTCAGGGTCTCTTTCTCGGAAGGACGGCCTTCACGCTTGAAGAAACCACCTGGGATCTTGCCGGCGGCGTAGGTCTTTTCCTGGTAGTGAACCGACAGCGGGAAGAAACCCTTGCCTGGATCAGCCTGCTTGGCGCCTACCACAGTCACCAGCACGGTGACGTCGTTGTCGACGGTAACCAGCACGGCGCCGGTTGCCTGACGGGCAATGCGGCCCGTTTCGAGAGTAACGGTCGACTGACCGAACTGGAATGTCTTGATTACCGGGTTCACGGTTTCCTACCTTTTTCAGTGGCTCTGGGGGAACTGGTTTCTTGCGAATTTGTGGGCAGAACGGGGAATCGGCCCCATTGACCGTCCAGATACAACACGAGGCTGGGAGCCTGGTTGAAGAGCGGAAAACCGCTCCACTTCACCAGGCTGCCAACCTCGGAGATACGCATGGCGTGCCCATAGACAACGCTGCCAGGCAGCGCTGCCAATGCATGAGACACGCCCTGCACACCACTGACCAGGCCGCTATTAGCGACGCAGGCCCAGGCGACCGATCAGGGCGCTGTAACGAGTGGTGTCTTTGCCCTTCAGGTAGTCCAGCAGCTTACGACGCTGGTTTACCATACGGATCAGGCCACGACGCGAGTGGTGGTCTTTACCGTTGGCCTTGAAGTGGCCTTGCAGCTTGTTGATGTTCGCGGTCAGCAGAGCAACCTGAACTTCCGGGCTACCAGTGTCGCCAGCGGCTTGCTGGTAGTCGGTAACGATTTGAGCTTTTTCTTCAACGCTGAGGGCCATTTGGCTTCTCCTGATAACGGATCCCGCAAGCGGGGTCCAATAGGCCAGGGACAAATCCCTGTATTAATAAGAAAGGTGTGACCGTGCCTACTGACAGCCACCCTTGGTTCCGTAGGGCTCGGACAAAGCCTCACCCCGCGGTTTCGGTCATTCCGACCGAATCAGCCGACGCGGCGCAATACGCCCGTCTTCGCTCACTTCACCGATACCGATGAAGCGTGCATTGTGATCCTGTACCCGGACCATGCCAAATTGTGGCGCGTCCGGCGCGCGTACCGCCTGGCCATGCAGCCAGTAGAACGCACTGTGCTCGGAAAGGCACACCATCGGCCAGTCCTGCAGCCCGCTGTCCGAGGGCATCAGGAAGCGATCGAGCGCTTCGTTGCCGCCTTCGGCATGGGCCTGTTCGAGCTCCTCGAGCGTGACAGTCTGTGCCAGCGCAAAGGGCCCGGCCTGGGTCCTGCGCAGCTCGGCGACATAGGCATCGCAACCAAGAGCCTCACCGATATCCTCCACCAAGGTGCGGATATAGGTGCCTTTGCTGCATCCTACACTCAGCCGTGCACGGGTGCCTTCACACTCCAGCAACTCCAAGCGGTTAATAGTAACAGAACGCGCCTCGCGCTCCACTACCTCTCCTGCACGTGCCAGCTTGTACAACGGCTGGCCATCACGCTTGAGCGCCGAGTACATCGGCGGTATCTGGCTGATCGGGCCACGAAAACGTGGCAGCACCGCCTCGATGTCGGCACGACCAACGGTCACGTCGCGGGTTTGCAGCACCTCACCTTCGGCGTCGCCGGTGTTGGTAGTCTGCCCCATCTGCATGACCGTTTCGTAGCCCTTGTCGGAATCGAGCAAGTATTGCGAAAACTTGGTCGCCTCGCCGAAGCACAGCGGCAGCACACCGGTTGCCAACGGGTCGAGGCTACCGGTGTGGCCGGCCTTTTCCGCGTTGAGCAGCCAGCGCACTTTTTGCAGGGCGGCGTTGGACGTGAAACCCAAAGGTTTGTCGAGCAGGATGATGCCGCTGACATTGCGGCGGATACGTTTGACCTGGGCCACCGCTTACTCCTTGGTGTCCAGCTCGTCGGTATCCTTGTGCAGGCGGTCTTCGGCCACTGCACGCTCGATCAGCGCCGACAGGTGCACACCGCGGCTGACGCTTTCATCGAAATGGAAGTGCAATTGCGGCACGCTGCGCAGTTGCATCGAGCGGCCCAGGTGCAAACGCAGGAAGCTGGCAGCACTGTTCAGTGCCTTCAACGACTGCTTCACGGCGTCTGGCGTTTCCTCGCCCATGACGGTGATGAACACCTTGGCATGGCCCAGGTCACGGCTGACGTCCACGGCGGTGATGGTGACCAGACCGACACGTGGGTCCTTGACTTCGCGACGGATCAGCTCGGCCAGCTCGCGCTGCATCTGATCGCCGATACGTTGGGTACGGCTGTATTCTTTGGCCATTCTTGCTACCTGTAACTTAAAGCGGCAAACGCCCGGTCAGACGAATGCCTGACCGGGCGCTACCTGAAGAGGTGCCGCAAACCGCCCTGTAGCGGGGGTTTGCGGCTTGCTCACCCTTAAAGGGTACGAGCCACCTGGACTTTCTCGAAGACTTCGATCTTGTCTCCGACCTTGACGTCGTTGTAGCTCTTGACGCCAATACCGCACTCCATGCCGTTACGCACTTCGGCAGCGTCATCCTTGAAGCGACGCAGCGATTCCAGCTCGCCTTCGAAGATAACCACGTCTTCGCGCAGTACGCGAATCGGACGGTTACGGTACACGGTACCTTCGATGACCATACAGCCAGCGATGGCGCCGAACTTCGGCGAACGGAACACGTCACGCACTTCGGCGACACCCAGGATGTTCTCGCGAACATCGCTGCCAAGCATACCGGTCAGGGCCTTCTTGACGTCTTCGATGATGTCGTAGATCACGTTGTAATAACGCATATCCAGACCTTCCTGCTCGACGATCTTGCGCGCGCCGGCATCGGCACGCACGTTGAAGCCGAACAGTACTGCATTCGAAGCCAGCGCCAGGTTGGCGTCGCTTTCGGTGATACCACCAACACCACCACCGATCACGCGCACCTGAACTTCGTCGTTGCCCAGGCCGCCGAGCGAACCGTTCAACGCTTCCAGGGAACCACGCACATCGGTCTTGAGGACGATGTTGAGGGTCTTCTTCTCTTCCTGACCCATGGTCTCGAAGATGTTTTCCAGCTTGCCGGCGTGAGCACGGGCCAGCTTGACCTCGCGGTACTTGCCTTGACGGAACAGGGCAACTTCGCGGGCTTTCTTCTCGTCGGCAACCACGGACAGCTCGTCACCGGCTTCCGGGGTACCGTCCAGGCCAAGGATCTCGACCGGGATCGACGGGCCGGCTTCCTTCACAGGCTTGCCGTTCTCGTCCAGCATGGCACGCACGCGGCCATAGTTGGAACCGCACAGCACCATGTCGCCCTGACGCAGCGTACCGTCCTGAACCAGGATGGTTGCCACTGGGCCACGGCCCTTGTCCAGGCGCGATTCGACGACCACGCCACGACCTGGAGCGGTCGGGGTTGCGGTCAGTTCGAGGATCTCGGCCTGCAGCAGGACGGCTTCGAGCAATTCGTCGACACCGGTACCCATCTTCGCCGAAACCTTGACGAACGGCGTGTCACCACCCCAGTCCTCGGAGGTTACGCCTTCGACGGACAGTTCGTTGCGGATGCGATCGAGGTCAGCACCTGGCTTGTCGATCTTGTTCACCGCGACCACCAGCGGAACGCCAGCTGCCTTGGCATGCTGAACGGCTTCGCGGGTTTGTGGCATCACGCCGTCGTCCGCTGCCACCACCAGGATGACGATGTCGGTCGCCTTGGCACCACGTGCACGCATCTGAGTGAACGCTGCGTGGCCCGGGGTATCGAGGAAAGTGACCATGCCGCGGTCGGTTTCCACGTGGTAGGCGCCGATGTGCTGGGTGATACCACCGGCTTCGCCAGCAGCAACCTTGGCACGACGGATGTAGTCGAGCAGCGAGGTCTTACCATGGTCAACGTGACCCATGACGGTAACCACCGGCGCACGCGACTCGGTCTGGCCTTCGAATTTCAGCGATTCGGCCAAGGAGTCTTCCAGGGCGGTATCGCTGACCAGGGTGACCTTGTGGCCCAGCTCTTCTGCGATCAGCTGAGCGGTTTCCTGGTCGAGCACCTGGTTGATGGTAACCGGGGTGCCCATCTTGAACATGAACTTGACGACTTCAGCGCCCTTGACGGACATCTGGTTGGCCAGTTCGGAAACCGTGATGGTTTCGCCGATGGTCACGTCACGGATGACGGGGCCGGTCGGGTTCTGGAAGCCATGCTGGTTACGCTTCTTCAGCTTGCCCTTGCCACCACGACCGCGACGAGCGCCATCGCTCTCTTCGTCGGTGGTACGCGGAGCAGCACGCGGAGTCGGCGCCTTTTCCTTTTCCTTGACCTTGACCTTGATCGACACACGAGGCGCCTCGCCACGACGACGATCGTCATCGCGAGTACGGCTTTCGTTGCGACGGGTCTCGTCCTTCTTGCGCTCCGCAGCACGGGCTGCAGCGTCTTCGGAGGCCGGGGCGTCGGCGACTACCGGGGCCGGGGCAGCGGCAGGTGCCGGCTCTGGCTTGGCGGCAGGCGCAGGGGCGGCTACAGCAGAGTCAGCTGCCTGACGGCGAGCTTGATCTTCGTTGCGCTGACGGACTTCGGCATCAACCTTGTCGCGAGCGGCATTTTCAGCCGCACGGCGCTCTTCTGCTTCACGCTTCTGCTCAGCCTGGATTTCTTCCGGGCTGCGCTGCACGAATACTTTCTTCTTGCGTACTTCTACGCTAATGCTCTTGCTACCGGCGACACGCAGGGTGCTGGTGGTTTTGCGCTGCAAGGTAATCTTGCGCGGCTCTTCCGCCTTGCTCTTGTGGCTGCTTTTCAAATGAGTCAGCAGGGTCTGCTTCTCATTGTCGGTCACTACCTGACCGGCGTCGGTGTGCGGCAGACCTGCCTCACGCATCTGCTGCAGCAGGCGCTCTACCGGTGCCTCGACCTCTTGGGCCAGTTCTTTCACCGTGACTTGCGTCATGCACTTCTCTCCTCAGGCCGCGCCTAATTACTCGAACCAATGGGCTCGGGCGGCCATGATCAACTTGCCGGCACGCTCTTCGTCGATGCCGTCGATGTCGAGCAGATCGTCGATCGACTGCTCGGCCAGGTCTTCGCGGTTAACCACGCCGCGCACCGCCAGTTCAGCCGCCAGGTCCTTGTCCATACCCTCAAGAGAGAGCAGGTCTTCGGCCGGGTGGGCGTCTGCCAGTTTTTCTTCGGTAGCGATGGCCTTGGTCAACAAACGGTCCTTGGCTCGAGCGCGGAGCTCATTGACGATATCTTCGTCAAAGCCATCGATGTTGAGCATTTCTTCCAACGGTACGTAGGCAATTTCTTCGAGGCTGGTGAAGCCTTCGTCGACCAGCACTTGGGCCAGCTCCTCGTCGACTTCCAGTTCATCGATGAAATTGCGCAGGATGTCACCTGTTTCGGCCTGCTGCTTGGCCTGAATGTCCTTCTCGGTCATCACGTTCAGGGTCCAGCCGGTCAGCTGACTGGCAAGACGAACGTTCTGACCGCCACGGCCAATGGCCTGGGCCAGGTTATCCTCGGCGACGGCGATGTCCATGGCATGGGCATCTTCATCAACGATGATCGCCGCGACTTCAGCCGGCGACATGGCGTTGATGACGAACTGCGCCGGGTTATCGTCCCACAGGACGATATCCACACGCTCACCACCCAACTCCCCGGATACAGCTTGGACGCGCGAACCACGCATGCCGATACAGGCGCCTTGCGGGTCGATGCGCTTGTCCTTGGAGCGGACGGCGATCTTGGCTCGCGAACCCGGATCACGGGAGGCAGCCATGACTTCAATGAGGCCCTCGGCAATTTCCGGCACTTCAATGCGGAAAAGCTCGATCAGCATCTGCGGCGCGGTGCGCGACAGGATCAGCTGAGGACCACGGTTTTCAGTGCGAATTTCCTTGAGCAGCGCACGCAGGCGCACACCCACACGGAAGGTTTCACGCGGAATGATATCTTCGCGAGCCAGCAGGGCCTCGGCGTTGTTGCCCAGGTCAACGATGACGTTGTCGCGGGTAACCTTTTTGACGGTACCGGAAATGATCTCGCCTACGCGTTCGCGGTAGGCATCGACCACCTGGGCACGCTCGGCCTCACGGACCTTCTGCACGATGACCTGCTTGGCGGTCTGAGCGGCGATACGACCGAACTCGATGGACTCGATCTTCTCCTCGATCACGTCACCAATCTTGGCTTCCGGATGAGTGTCCTTGATCTTGTCCAACCAGGTTTCGATCGCCGGATCATCAAGATCGGCTTCATCGACCACGGTCCAGCGACGGAAAGTCTCATAGCTACCGGTGTGGCGGTTGATTTCCACACGCAGATCAACTTCGTCTTCAAAACGTTTTTTGGTCGCAGTGGCCAGGGCCACCTCCAGCGCTTCGAAAATGACGCCGGGCGGTACACCTTTTTCGTTGGATACCGATTCAACAACCAGCAGTACTTCTTTGCTCATCGTACGCCTCGCCTTGCGCAAGCCATTGGGCCCGGATAGTCCGCCGGGCCCGGCACGTCTCAGTCAAAACTGGGAATAATATTGGCCTTGTCGATCGAGTCGATCGGCAACAGGAACTCCTGATTGTCCACCTGGACCACCACATCCTGCTCCTCCACACCGCGGAGAAGGCCCTGGAAGTTACGACGACCCTCGAAGGGTGAGCGCAGCTTGATCTTCACTTGTTCGCCGGCATGCGAGGCAAACTGTTCCAGAGTGAACAGTGGGCGATCCATGCCTGGAGAAGACACCTCGAGGGTGTACTCACTGCTGATTGGATCTTCCACATCGAGAATGGCGCTGGCCTGACGACTGACCGCTTCGCAGTCCTCCACCAGGATGCCGCCTTCCTTGTCGATGTAGATGCGCAGTACCGAATGCTTACCCTGGGAAACGTATTCGATCCCCCAGCACTGATAGCCCAGACCCTCGACAACCGGGGCCAACAAGGCCTGCAACTGTTCTAGCTTGCTCGACACCTGAACCCCCTCGTGCATGCTGTGCAAATAAAAAATGGGCAAAGCGCCCATCCCTGAAAGCGCCGTTGGACAACGACGCCGAAAACTGTTCGGTTAGCAAAAAGCCCCTGAAAAGGGGCTCCGCTGAAGCTGGTTGCGGGGGCTGGATTTGAACCAACGACCTTCGGGTTATGAGCCCGACGAGCTACCAAGCTGCTCCACCCCGCGACAAAGCTGGGGCAAAAGTATAAGACCGAACCCTGTTGAGGGTCAAATCCAAACGTTCACCTACAAGAAAGCCCGCTAAAGCGGGCTCTCAAGCTTCAATTGGTACCGAGAAGGGGACTCGAACCCCTACACCCTATGGGCACAACCACCTCAAGGTTGCGTGTCTACCAATTCCACCACCTCGGCAATACTACTACTTGAAACCCGTTACTTCTGCTCTTGAGTCGGAGGAGGTACATCACCGGTATTATTGGTGGTTTCGCTCTTCTGCTGTTGGAGCACCGGTACATCATCATTAACTGCCGGCTTTTGCTGCTCTTTCACTTCTAGCACTGCTGGATCTGGAAGACCTGCTTGGCTAAGCTGGTGAGCTTGTTGCTTCGCGCAGTATCCTAACCCAAGTGCTGTCAAAAAGAAAGTGGCAGCGAGTATAGCAGTGAATTTACTTAGGAACGTTGCAGAGCCCTGGCTCCCGAACACGGTATTTGAAGCACCCGCGCCGAAAGATGCACCTGCTTCCGCACCCTTACCCTGTTGCAACAGAACCAGCACTACAAGCGACAGCGCTGCCAACAGATGAAAAACAACGATGACTGTTTCCAGCATTTGTTCAGTTTCCTGCGGCGCGACAAATTGCACCGAATTCGTCTGCGTTCAGGGAAGCTCCACCAATGAGCCCCCCATCGATATCCGGCATGCCGAACAGTTCGGCCGCATTGGCCGCCTTCACGCTGCCGCCGTAGAGCAACTGCACCTTCGCAGCTACTTCAGCATCTTCTGCCGCCAGCTGACCGCGGATGGCGGCGTGCACATCCTGGGCCTGCTGTGGCGTGGCCGTTAGGCCGGTGCCGATGGCCCATACAGGCTCATAAGCAATTACTGCATTGGCAAAAGCCTTAACACCGAAAGCCTCGATGATACTGCTTAGTTGACGCCCGACAACTTCAAGCGTTTTGCCCGCCTCGCGCTCTTCAAGGGTTTCCCCGATGCAAAGCACTGGCTTCAAACCTTTGGCTTGGGCCGCTGCAAACTTGCGATTGAGCACTTCGTCGGTTTCACCAATGATCTGGCGACGCTCCGAGTGACCAATCAACACCAACTTGCAACCTGCTTCTACCAGCTGCTCCGGAGCAACTTCCCCGGTCAGCGCACCCTGTTCGGGTTGTACAGCAGAATTCTGTGCGCCGACAGTAATTTCTTTACCTGCCAAGCCATCGATCACTTGATTGATGAACAGGGCCGGTGGAAATACTGCGACTTCCACTCCGCTCGGCAAGGCAAGATTGCTCAAGCCTTCGGTCAGCTTCAGCGACGCTAGCGCGGGTACCGTGCATCTTCCAGTTACCAGCTACCATAGGGCGACGCATGCTTTACCTCGTCGGTCAAAGTGGGCGCAGATCTTACCCAACCAGATCTGCGCTGGCAAGCGCCTTCAGACACAAACTTCGCTGACCAGTTTGGCCAGCGCTTCAGCGTGCGCCCGCACCTGGTTTTCGTCTTCGCCCTCGACCATGACCCGCACCAGCGGCTCGGTACCCGACTTGCGCAGAAGCACGCGACCGCGACCCGCCAAGGCCTCGGTCACTTTGGCACTGGCCTCCTTGACTGCCGGGTGCTCCAGCGGGTCGACCTTGCTGGCGCCGAAGCGCACGTTGATCAGCACCTGCGGGCATTTGCGCAGGGCCTGACGGGCCTGTGCCAGGGTTTCGCCACGGCGTTTGAGCGCCATCAGCACCTGCAGCGCGGCAATGATCGCGTCACCGGTGGTGGTGTGGTTGCAGCACACGACGTGACCGGAGTTTTCACCACCGACCAGCCATTCACGCTCCAGCAGCTCGGCCATGACGTAACGGTCGCCGACCTTGGCCCGCACGAACGGGATATCCAGGTCCTTCAGCGCAAGCTCCAGGCCCAGGTTGCTCATCAGCGTACCCACCACCCCACCTTGCAGCTTGCCACGGTCGTGCAGGTCGCGGGCAATGATGAACAGCAACTCGTCACCGTCGACGATGGCACCCGTGTGGTCGACCATCAACACGCGATCGCCGTCACCATCGAAGGCGATGCCGAGGTCGGCATGGCCAACCAGTACGGCGGCCTGCAGCGATTCGATGTGGGTCGAACCGCACCCTTCGTTGATGTTCAGGCCGTCCGGCTGCGCATGCAGCACGGTCACGTCAGCACCCAACTCACGGAACACGCTTGGCGCAACCTTGTAGGTAGCACCGTGGGCGCAATCGACCACCAGTTTGAGGCCGTCGAAGCTGGTGCTGCTCGGCACGCTGCTCTTGCAGAACTCGATGTAGCGGCCGGCAGCATCGTTGATGCGCGAAACCTTGCCCAGCTTGCCCGAGTCGACAACGGTCATCGGCTGGTCGAGCAGCTCTTCGATCATCAGCTCGACTTCGTCCGGCAGCTTGGTGCCCTGGCCCGAGAAAAACTTGATGCCGTTGTCTTCGTGCGGGTTGTGCGAGGCACTGATGACAATGCCCGCCTGGGCATGGAAAGTACGGGTCAGGTAGGCGATGGCCGGCGTAGGCATTGGCCCCAGCAGCATGACGTCGGCACCTGCCGCGGCCAGACCAGCTTCAAGCGCAGACTCGAACATGTAGCCGGAGATGCGCGTGTCCTTGCCCACCAGCACCCGGCAATGCCCTTGCTTGCGGAAAGCCATGCCTGCCGCCCAGCCGAGCTTCAGCATGAAGTCAGGCGTGATCGGGAATTCGCCGACGCGGCCACGAATGCCGTCGGTACCAAAGTATTTTCTGCTCATAGGGACTCCAATGTTCTTATTCGGCGTTTTGCACCGCAGCAATCATGCGCACCACATCGACAGTTTCGGCCACGTCATGGACGCGAAGTATGCTCGCCCCCTTGGTCATGGCCAACGCCGCCAGCGCAAGGCTGCCGTACAAGCGCTCGCCGACCGGACGTTCCAGCGTCAGGCCGATCATGCTCTTTCGTGAAACGCCCACCAGCAGCGGGCGCCCAAGGCGATAGAGCGCTTCCATGTGTTTGAACAGGCTCAGGTTGTGCGCCAGTGTCTTGGCGAAACCAAAGCCAGGGTCAAGGATGATTCTGTTCGCGTCGATGCCCGCTGCAGCACAGGCGGCCATCCGCTGTTCAAGATAACGCGTAACGTCGGCGGTCACATCTTCGTAATGCGGGTCGTCCTGCATGTTACCCGGCTCGCCACGCATGTGCATGAGGCACACTGGCAGCCCGGTATCTGCTGCGGCATCCAGGGCACCATCGCGCTCCAGGGCGCGCACGTCATTGATCAACCCGGCACCGAGGCGAGCCGATTCACGCATGACGGCAGGCGTCGAGGTATCGACCGAAATGACTACGTCGAGGCGGCTGTTGATTGCCTCGACCATCGGCGCCACTCGTTCCAGCTCTTCGGTCACCGATACCGCCCGTGCACCAGGGCGCGTGGACTCACCGCCGATGTCGATCAACGTGGCGCCGGCAGCAACCATCGCTTCGGCGTGGCGCAGGGCTTCGTCGCGCTGACTGAAGCGCCCGCCATCGGAGAAGGAGTCTGGGGTGATATTGAGAATACCCATCACATGGGTACGCGACAAATCAAGAACCCGGTTGCCGCAAGGCAACCGGGTCGGGTACTGCACTGAGCTCATAGACGCCCTTAGTGTTGAGCGGCCGGACCGCCAATTGGCGATTCAGGGCGATCATCCTGGGCAGCAGGGGTGCCCGAATGCTTGTCATCGTCCCAATCACGCGGTTCGCGTGGCGTACGGCCAGCCATGATGTCATCGATCTGATCGGCATCAATGGTCTCATATTTCATGAGCGCTTCGGTCATCGCTTCGAGCTTGTCGCGGTTGTCGATCAGCAGCTGTTTGGCAGTGGCGTAGCACTGGTCGATGATGCTGCGCACTTCAGAGTCGATCAGCTTCGCAGTCTCGCCGGACACGCTGGCGTGCTGGCTGCCCGCGCTACGGCCGAGGAACACTTCGCCCTCTTCTTCTGCGTACATCAGCGGGCCGAGTTTTTCCGACAAGCCCCACTTGGTCACCATGTTGCGAGCGATCTGGCTGGCCCGCATGATGTCGTTGGAAGCACCCGTGGTGACTCCATCGAAGCCCAGGGTCATTTCTTCGGCGATACGGCCGCCGTACAGCGAGCAGATCTGGCTGATCAGCGCACGCTTGGACAGGCTGTAGCGGTCTTCTTCGGGCAGGAACATGGTCACACCCAGGGCGCGACCGCGCGGAATGATCGAAACCTTGTAGACCGGGTCGTGCTCAGGCACCAGGCGACCAACGATGGCATGACCCGCCTCGTGGTAGGCCGTGTTGCGCTTTTCTTTCTCGGACATGACCATGGTCTTGCGCTCGGCGCCCATCATGATCTTGTCTTTGGCCAGTTCGAACTCTTTCATTTCGACCAGGCGCTTGTTGGAACGCGCAGCAAACAGCGAGGCCTCGTTGACCAGGTTGGCCAGGTCGGCACCGGAGAAGCCGGGGGTACCACGGGCAATGACTGCCGGGTTGACGTTTTCGCCAACCGGTACCTTGCGCATGTGCACCTTGAGGATCTGTTCGCGACCGCGAATGTCCGGCAGGCCTACCACCACCTGGCGGTCGAAACGGCCGGGGCGCAGCAACGCCGGGTCAAGTACGTCCGGGCGGTTGGTGGCGGCAATGACGATGATGCCATCGTTCATTTCGAAGCCGTCCATCTCTACCAGCAACTGGTTGAGGGTTTGCTCACGCTCGTCGTGACCACCGCCCATGCCGGCGCCACGGTGGCGACCAACGGCGTCGATCTCATCGATGAAGATGATGCACGGGGCATGCTTCTTGGCCTGCTCGAACATGTCGCGCACACGGCTGGCACCGACACCGACGAACATTTCCACGAAGTCCGAACCGGAAATGGTGAAGAACGGTACTTTAGCTTCGCCCGCAATAGCCTTGGCCAGCAGGGTCTTACCGGTACCGGGCGGGCCAACCATCAGTACACCGCGCGGGATACGGCCACCCAGTCGCTGGAACTTGCCCGGGTCACGCAGGAACTCGACCAGCTCGCCCACTTCTTCCTTGGCTTCGTCGCAACCTGCAACGTCAGCCAATGTGGTCTTGACCTGGTCTTCGGACAGCAGGCGCGCCTTGCTCTTGCCGAAGCTCATCGGCCCGCCCTTGCCACCCGCACCACCTTGCATCTGGCGCATGAAGAACATGAACACGGCAATAATCACCAGGATCGGGAAGCTGGCGACCAGCAACTGCGTCCAGATGCTCTGCTGTTCTGGCTGTTTGCCTTCGACAACCACATGGTTGTCGACCAGGTCACCGATCAGGCCATTGTCGGTAATGGCCGGGCGCACGGTCTTGAAGTTGTCGCCGTCGGCGCGCTTGCCGGTAATGATGTAGCCGTCAACGGTCACACGCTCGACCTTGCCATCCTTGACCTGCTGGATGAAGTCGGAATAGTTGAGGGTCTGCGGCTCGTTAGGGCTGGAGAAGTTGTTCATCACTGTCACCAGGACAGCTGCGATGATCAACCACAGGATCAGATTCTTTGCCATGTCGTTCAATTCGCTACCCTCTGAGGCCGGCGCACGACGCAGCCGTGCCTCGCATGATATTCATCGCCCTAACTTACTACATTACCTACGCAGCCGCAGGCACCGTCTGTAACCCTTTGTGAAAGCTAGACTACACGAAGTTCGGACGATCCTGACGCAGTGGCCGATTGGAATTAACTATCGGCCACCCCGCTTCACACCTTTCATGCCCCTTTGAAACCCCTGCCCAACAGGTATTGCTCACGGGAACGGTCCCGCGACGACGATGGCTTGCGCATTTGCACTTTGTCGAACTTGCTGCGCACGTCCTTCAGGTACACGTCAAAACCTTCGCCCTGGAAAATCTTGATCAGGAAATCGCCGCCGGGCTTGAGCACGCGGGTCGCCAGATCGAGGGCCAGCTCGCAGAGGAACATGGCACGCGGTATATCCACCGCGGGCGTACCACTCATATTGGGGGCCATATCGGAAATCACAAGGTCTACGTGCGAATCGCCGACCGCTTCGAGAATGCGCTGCAGCACTTCGTCATGGGTGAAATCACCCTGAATGAACGTCACATCAGCGATCGAGTCCATTTCCAGGATATCGGAAGCGATCAACCGGCCTTGGCCACCAATCAGACGACTGGTCACCTGGGACCAGCCTCCTGGGGCCGCGCCAAGGTCGATTACACTCATCCCCGGGCGGATCAGTCGGTCCTTCTCCTGGATCTCCAGCAGCTTGTAGCTCGCACGCGAGCGGTAGCCATCCTTCTGCGCCTGCTTAACAAAAGGGTCGTTAAAATGCTCTCGCAGCCAGTTTGCGCTGCTTTTGGAACGTTGTACCACGGGGCACCTCGATGATATGCGTCGTGATTGACTGGGCGGAGCCGGTGGCCCTCGGGTAAAATGCCGGTCAATTTTACAGAATCAGACGGAAAGGGTCAGATTATGCCGCTCAATAACGAGCAGAAGAAGCAGTACAAGTCCATTGGTCATGACCTGAAGCCGGTTTTGATCGTTGCTGGCAACGGTTTGAATGAAGGCGTAGTCGCCGAACTGGAACGCGCCCTGGTCGACCATGAGCTGATCAAGGTCGAGATTCGCTCGGAAGACCGCGAAGAACGTGCCGCAACCATTGCAGAACTGTGCAAGGCCGGCCGTGCCGAGCTGGTGCAGACCATCGGCAAGAAAGCGCTGATCTACCGCAAGAACCCACAGCCTAACAAGCAGCTGTCCAATATCCACCGCTACAAGTAACGGTGGCTCCGATCAGTGGCGCGGTTTGCGCGCCCTGACCGGTACCGGCTGGGCCACCAGCACGATGCCGGAAAAACCCAGCACCAGGAAACAGAACATCTGCCAGCGCTCGCCGACCGAGATGCCGTAGCGCAAGGTGTAGTACCCCACGCAGGCTGAAAACCCCAGCAACAGCATCTGGCCGCGAAATTGCCGCCACCAGGCCGCCAGGCCGTCCACCCTCGCCAGCACCGCCAGCTGAGTCAACAACCCAAGCAGCGCCACGCCAATCAACCAGCGGTCGATCTGCCCGGCGATATCCTGCACCAGCAAGGGTGCCAGGCCACTGACCTTGAGCGCAGGCACCAGCCCCACATGGAACACCCACAGGCCACCGACCCAGAAAACCTGGGCCAGTTGCCAGAGGATCCCCTCGAGGGATGGCGCCCGCAGGCGCCGGTCAGATGTGCTTGACTTCGACAATCTCGTACTCGACCGTGCCGCTAGGCGTCTTGACGACGACAGTATCACCTTCTTCCTTGCCGATGATGGCACGGGCAATCGGCGCACCGCTCGAGAGCTTGCCCTGTTTCACGTCGGCTTCATCCTCGCCGACGATCTGGTAGGTCACTTCTTCATCGGTTTCGGTGTTGGCCAGTACCACGGTGGTACCGAAAATCACCTTGCCGGTGTGAGGGATCGTGGTCACGTCGATCACGACCGAGTTCTGCAGACGGCCTTCGATATCGCGGATACGCGCCTCGACCATACCCTGCTCTTCACGGGCAGCATGGTATTCGGCGTTTTCCTTGAGGTCGCCCAGCTCACGTGCTTCACCGATCGCCTGGCTCAGGCGCGGGCGCTCGGTCTTGCTCAGGAACAGGTGCTCCTCTTCCAGGGCGCGAGCGCCCTGGACGGTCATCGGGTACTTGGTAATGCTCATGCTTTCAATCCTGCATGCAGATCTTGCAGGCGACGAACGGTCTTTTCAGGACCGAATTTCAGCGCCTCGCAGATGGCTTCACCAGCCGCAATGGTAGTGGTGCAGTAAATCTTGTGCTGCAGCGCATTGCGACGAATCGAGTAGGAATCGGCGATCGACTGGCGGCCTTCGGTGGTGTTGATGATCAACGACACTTCGTCGTTCTTGATCATGTCGACCACGTGCGGGCGACCTTCGGTCACCTTGTTCACACGGCGCACTTTCAGGCCAGCCGCTTCGATAACCTTGGCGGTGCCAGCAGTTGCAACCACTTCGAAGCCCAGGGCGATCAGGTCGCGGGCTACGCCAGCCACTTGTGGCTTGTCGTCGTCACGCACGCTGATGAACGCGGTACCACCGGTCGGCAGCACTTCGCTGGCACCCATCTGGGCTTTGGCGAACGCTTCACCGAAGGTGTCACCGACACCCATGACTTCACCGGTCGATTTCATCTCAGGGCCGAGGATCGGGTCAACCCCCGGGAACTTGGCGAACGGGAAGACGGCTTCCTTGACGCTGTAGAAGTTCGGGATGATTTCCTGGGTGAAGCCCAGCTCTTTCAGGGTTTTGCCGGCCATTACGCGGGCGGCGATCATGGCCAGGGAAGTGCCGATGCACTTGGACACGAACGGCACGGTACGCGAGGCGCGCGGGTTGACTTCGATCACGTAGATCTTGTCGCCCTGCAGGGCCAGCTGCACGTTCATCAGGCCGACAACGCCCAGCTCCAGGGCCATTTTGGCTACCTGTACGCGGACTTCGTCCTGCACTTCCTTGCTCAGCGAGTAAGGTGGCAGCGAGCACGCCGAGTCACCGGAGTGAACGCCAGCCTGCTCAATGTGCTGCATGATGGCGCCGATCACTACGTCGGTACCGTCGCACACGGCATCCACGTCCATCTCGATGGCGCAGTTGAGGAAGTGGTCGAGCAGTACCGGGCTGTCGTTCGACACCTGTACCGCTTCACGCAGGTAGCGCTTGAGCTCGTCCAGTTCGTAGACGATTTCCATGGCGCGGCCGCCCAGCACGTACGACGGGCGCACCACCAGCGGGTAGCCGATGCTGCCAGCAGCACGGATGGCTTCTTCTTCGCTGCGCACGGTAGCGTTTGGCGGCTGCAGCAGGTTCAGGCGCTGAACCATCTGCTGGAAGCGCTCACGGTCTTCAGCGCGGTCGATGGCATCCGGGCTGGTACCGATGATCGGTACGCCGGCTTCTTCCAGGGCACGCGCCAGTTTCAGCGGGGTCTGGCCGCCGTAATGGACGATCACGCCCTTCGGCTTCTCGACGCGGCACACTTCCAGCACGTCTTCCAGCGTCAGCGGCTCGAAGTACAGGCGGTCGGAGGTGTCGTAGTCGGTGGAGACGGTTTCCGGGTTGCAGTTGACCATGATGGTCTCGTAACCGTCTTCACGCAGCGCCAGGGCGGCGTGCACGCAGCAGTAGTCGAACTCGATACCTTGGCCGATACGGTTCGGGCCGCCACCCAGGATCATGATCTTGTCGCGGGTGGACGGGTTGGCCTCGCACTCTTCCTCGTAGGTGGAGTACAGGTAGGCGGTGTCGGTAGCGAACTCGGCAGCGCAGGTGTCGACGCGCTTGTACACCGGGAACACTTCCAGCTTGTGGCGGTGACGGCGCAGGTTCTTGTCGGTGATGCCCAGCAGCTTGGCCAGACGCTGGTCCGAGAAGCCCTTGCGCTTGAGGCGCAGCATGTAGTCCTTGTCGATCGCCGACAGGGCCAGGGTCTTGACCTTCTCTTCTTCCTTGATCAGATCTTCCATCTGTACCAGGAACCACATGTCGATGCCGGTCAGGGCGAAGATTTCTTCGCAGGTCATGCCCGAACGCATGGCGTCAGCCACGTACCAGATACGCTCGGCGCCCGGCACGGTCAGCTCGCGCTTGAGGATGCCGGCAGCTTCCGGGCTGGCCAGGTCGACTTTCGGGTCCAGACCGCAGGCACCGACTTCCAGGCCACGCAGGGCTTTCTGCAGGGACTCCTGGAAGGTACGGCCGATGGCCATGACTTCACCCACGGATTTCATCTGGGTGGTCAGGCGGGCGTCGGCTTTCGGGAACTTCTCGAAGGCAAAGCGTGGCAGCTTGGTGACGACGTAGTCGATCGACGGCTCGAAGGAAGCCGGGGTGCGGCCGCCAGTGATGTCGTTCTGCAGCTCGTCGAGGGTGTAACCAATGGCCAGTTTGGCGGCGATCTTGGCGATCGGGAAGCCAGTGGCCTTGGAAGCCAGGGCGGACGAACGCGATACACGCGGGTTCATCTCGATGACGACCATGCGGCCAGTGTCCGGGCAGATACCGAACTGCACGTTGGAACCGCCGGTTTCAACACCGATTTCACGCAGCACCGCCAACGAGGCGTTGCGCATGATCTGGTATTCCTTGTCGGTCAGGGTCTGCGCTGGAGCAACGGTGATCGAGTCACCGGTGTGCACGCCCATCGGGTCGAAGTTTTCGATCGAGCAGACGATGATGCAGTTGTCCTTTTTGTCGCGGACCACTTCCATCTCGTACTCTTTCCAGCCGATCAGCGATTCGTCGATCAGCAGCTCTTTGGTCGGCGACAAGTCCAGACCGCGGGTGCAGATTTCTTCGAACTCTTCACGGTTGTAAGCGATACCACCGCCCGTGCCACCCATGGTGAACGACGGGCGAATGATGCATGGGAAGCCGAGCTTCTCGAGGACCGCATTGGCCTCTTCCATGCTGTGGGCGATACCGGAGCGCGGGCACTCCAGGCCGATGTCCTTCATCGCCTTGTCGAAGCGCGAACGGTCTTCAGCCTTGTCGATGGTGTCGGCGTTGGCACCGATCATCTCTACGCCGAACTTCTCCAGAACGCCGTGGCGCTCCAGGTCCAGGGCGCAGTTCAGTGCGGTCTGGCCACCCATGGTCGGCAGCACGGCGTCCGGGCGCTCTTTCTCGATGATCTTGGCCACCGACTGCCACTTGATCGGCTCGATGTAGGTGGCGTCGGCCATGGCCGGGTCGGTCATGATGGTGGCTGGGTTGGAGTTCACCAGGATGACGCGGAAACCTTCCTCGCGCAGGGCTTTGCAGGCCTGGGCGCCGGAGTAGTCGAATTCGCAGGCCTGGCCGATCACGATCGGGCCGGCACCGAGAATCAGGATGCTTTTGATGTCTGTACGTTTTGGCATGGTGGTCACTCAAATCCGGGGTCAGTCGGCAAGCCGCTTTGAACAATCTGGGTCAGGCGCTTCCGGGCGCGGCACGAGCCGGCCCGGGGCCTTGAAGCAGGATGCTCAGCGGCGCTTGGCCATGGCATCGGTGAAACGATCGAACAGTGGCGCGACGTCGGTCGGGCCAGGGCTCGCTTCAGGGTGGCCCTGGAAGCTGAACGCGCTCTTGTCGGTGCGCTCGATACCCTGCAGGGTGCCGTCGAACAGCGACTTGTGGATGGCGCGAACGTTGCCCGGCAGGGTGGCTTCGTCAACAGCAAAACCGTGGTTCTGGCTGGTGATCATGACCACACCGCTGTCCAGGTCCTGGACCGGGTGGTTGGCACCGTGGTGACCATGGCCCATTTTCACGGTCTTGGCGCCGGACGCCAGGGCCAGCAGCTGGTGGCCAAGGCAGATGCCGAATACCGGAATCTCGGTTTCGAGGATTTCCTTGATCGCCTGGATGGCGTAGTCGCACGGCTCGGGGTCACCCGGGCCGTTGGACAGGAACACGCCGTCCGGGTTGAGTGCCAGCACTTCGCTGGCCGGGGTCTGGGCCGGCACCACGGTCACGCGGCAGCCACGGGCAACCAGCATACGCAGGATGTTCAGCTTGACGCCGTAGTCGAAGGCAACCACGTGGTACGGCAGGTCGGCAGCGTCGATGGTCGGGTGGCTGTCGGTTTTCAGCTCCCACACGCTGGAGCGCCACTCGTAGCGTTCCTTGGTGGAAACGACCTTGGCCAGGTCCATGCCCTTCAGGCCCGGGAAACCGCGGGCAGCGGCGATGGCGGCTTCTTCGCTGATGTTGTCACCGGCGAGGATGCAACCGTTCTGGGCGCCCTTTTCACGCAGGATACGGGTCAGGCGACGGGTGTCGATGCCGGCGATGGCAACGACGTTGTTGGCCTTGAGGTACTCAGGCAGCGACTGGGTGTTACGCCAGTTGCTGGCCAGCAGCGGCAGGTCACGGATGACCAGGCCAGCGGACCAGACGCGGTTCGACTCGGCATCTTCCGGCGTGGTGCCGGTATTGCCGATGTGCGGGTAGGTCAGGGTAACGATTTGCTGCGCGTAGGAAGGGTCTGTAAGGATTTCCTGGTAGCCGGTCATAGCGGTGTTGAATACCACCTCACCAACGGTCTGACCGTCGGCACCGATGGCTTCACCGCGAAAAATACTGCCGTCGGCAAGGGCGAGTATGGCTGGCTTTGTCAAGAAGACCTCCCGTAAATCAAGCATGAAAGGGCGATCGCAGGTTGCAAAAAAGCGGAGTGACGTATGGACACGTCACCCCGCTTTCATGTGCTGAATTCAATTCGCTGCGCGCTTTTAGTGGACACACTAAAGCTGTAGCTTACAGAAAAGTGCGTTTTCGGTCTACCGTAGATGTGTCTCTAAAACACATCAATGCGACAGGCTGACCCTTGGGGCATTGCACACCCCCGTGTAGGAGCGGCCTTGTGCCGCGAAAGGGCTGCGTAGCGGCCCCAAAAATCTCGGCAACACCGCAGAATGCCGGGGCTGCTACGCAGCCCTTTCGCGGCACAAGGCCGCTCCTACAAGGATTGTGTATCCCTGGGGAACGGCTTAACGCAGTTCGAGCACATCCTGCATATCGTACAGGCCTGGCTCACGCCCATCCAGCCACAGCGCCGCACGTACGGCGCCCTTGGCGAAGGTCATGCGGCTGGAGGCCTTGTGGGTGATTTCCAGGCGCTCGCCTTCGGCAGCGAACAATACGGTGTGATCACCCACCACATCACCGGCACGCACGGTAGCGAAACCGATGGTTTTGCGATCGCGTGCGCCGGTCTGCCCCTCACGGCCATACACGGCCACTTCCTGCAGGTCTCGGCCCAGCGCATTGGCAACCACTTCGCCCATGCGCAGCGCAGTACCCGACGGCGCATCGACCTTGTGCCGGTGGTGCGCCTCGATGATCTCGATATCGACATCATCACCCAGCACCCGCGCTGCCATATCCAGCAGTTTCAGGCTGAGGTTGACGCCAACACTGAAGTTGGCGGCGAACACGATTGGAATGTCCTTGCCTGCCTCGGCCAACAGCTGTTTCTCTTCGACAGAGAAGCCCGTAGTGCCGATGATCATGGCCTTGCCGTGCTTGCGGCAGAACGCCAGGTTCTTGAGGGTGACCGAAGGGTGCGTGAAATCGATCAGCACGTCGAACTCGTCGGCAACCTTGGCCAGGTCATCGGACAGCAGCACACCGATCCGACCGAGGGCCGCCAGCTCACCAGCGTCAGCCCCGACCAGCGGAGCTGTCAGGGCGATCGATCGCCGCCGTCAGGCCGGCACCCGGGGTTTGCTGCACGGCCTCAATCAGGGTCTTGCCCATCCGCCCTGCCGCGCCCATCACTGCAATACGTCGCATAGCCTTTTCCTTGTCAGAGATCGCCGAAGAAGCGCTTCACGCCGTCGAACCAGCCACTGGCCTTGGGCGAGTGGGAGCTCGTCGCCTTCCAGCGAGTCACGCAGCTCTTCGAGCAGCTCTCGCTGACGGCGGCTGAGGTTGACCGGGGTTTCCACAGCCACACGGCATAGCAGGTCGCCCGCACCACCACCGCGCACCGGCGCAACACCCTTGCCACGCAGGCGGAACTGCTTGCCGGTCTGGGTGCCTTCCGGAATCTTCAGCTTCACACGGCCATCGAGGGTCGGCACTTCCAGCTCGCCACCCAGGGCGGCATCGGTGTAGCTGATAGGTACTTCGCAGTACAGGTGTTTGCCATCGCGCTGGAAGATCTCGTGCTCACGCACGCTGATCACCACGTACAGGTCGCCAGTCGGGCCACCATGGGTACCGGCCTCGCCCTCGCCCGACAGGCGGATGCGGTCGCCGGTATCGACACCTGCCGGCACCTTGACCGACAGCGTCTTGTATTCCTCGACGCGGCCTTCGCCGTGGCACGAGGTGCACGGGTCGGTAATGATCTTGCCCTGGCCATGGCAGCGTGGGCAGGTCTGCTGCACCGAGAAGAAGCCCTGCTGCATGCGCACCTGGCCGATGCCGCCGCAGGTCGGGCAGGTCGACGGGGTTGAGCCCTTCTTGGCACCGGAACCGTCGCAAGGCTGGCAGTTGACCAGGGTTGGGACGCGGATGCTGACCGTGGTGCCACGCACCGCCTCTTCCAGGTTCAGCTCCAGGGTGTAGCGCAGGTCGCTGCCGCGCTGGGCACCGCCACGTCCGCCACCGCGGCCGCCACCGAAGAAGTCGCTGAATACATCACCGAAGATGTCGGAGAAGTTGGCGCCACCGAAGCCGGCACCGCCACCGCCCATGCTTGGGTCTACACCCGCATGGCCATACTGGTCGAACGCCGCGCGCTTGCTGGCATCAGACAGCACTTCGTAGGCCTCGTTGGCCTCCTTGAACTTGTCTTCCGACTCCTTGTCGCCCGGGTTGCGGTCCGGGTGGTACTTCATCGCCAGACGGCGATAAGCCTTTTTGAGGTCAGACTCACTGGCGCCGCGCTCGACACCCAGAACCTCATAGTAATCACGCTTGGACATAGGTCATTTGCACCTTGTTGGGCGTCTGGCATCTGCGCCGCGCCGTCAGCACCTGCCTGCCCCACCAAAAGGTCGCTGACAGATGCTGTAAAAATTCTCGAATTCCAGATACGCCAACGCGGGAGCAAGCCCCCGCGCGGCGACATCCTACCAGTTCACCGCCAAACGGCGGTGAACTGGCCGACAACATGCAACGATTACTTCTTGTCGTCGCCTTTTACTTCTTCGAACTCGGCGTCAACCACGTCATCGTGCTTGGCTTCCGGCTCGGCCTGCTGCGCGCCACCCTGAGGCTGCTCAGCCGACTGCTCGGCGTACATCTTCTGGGCGACCGGGGCAGAGACCTTGGACAGCTCTTCGACCTTGGCGTCGATGGCAGCCTTGTCGTCGCCTTTGACAGCGGCTTCCAGGGCAACCACGGCCGCTTCGATAGCGGTTTTCTCTTCAGCAGTGACCTTGTCACCCGCGTCAGCGACCATCTTGCGAGTCGAGTGAACCAGCGCGTCACCCTGGTTACGGGCAGCGGCCAGCTCTTCGAACTTGCGGTCTTCCTCGGCGTTGGCCTCGGCGTCACGCACCATGCGCTCGATTTCGTCATCCGACAGGCCGGAGTTGGCCTTGATCACGATCGACTGCGACTTGCCGGTGGCCTTGTCTTTGGCGCTGACGTGCAGGATGCCGTTGGCGTCGATGTCGAAGGTGACTTCGATCTGAGGCACGCCACGCGGAGCCGGCGGAATATCAGCCAGGTCGAACTTGCCCAGCGATTTGTTCTGCGCAGCCTGCTTACGCTCACCTTGCAGCACGTGAATGGTCACGGCGCCCTGGTTGTCATCGGCAGTCGAGAACACCTGCGACTTCTTGGTCGGAATGGTGGTGTTCTTCTCGATCAGCGCAGTCATCACGCCGCCCATGGTTTCGATACCCAGGGTCAGCGGGCTGACGTCCAGCAGCAGCACGTCTTTCACGTCACCGGCCAGAACAGCACCCTGGATGGCGGCGCCCATGGCGACGGCTTCGTCCGGGTTGACGTCCTTGCGGGCTTCTTTACCGAAAAAGTCAGCAACGGTTTTCTGCACCAGCGGCATACGGGTCTGACCGCCGACCAGGATCACGTCGTCGATCTTGCTGGCGTCGATGCCGGCATCTTTCAGGGCGATGCGGCAAGGCTCGATGGTGCGCTGTACCAGCTCTTCAACCAGCGACTCCAGCTTGGCACGGGAGATCTTCACGTTCAGGTGCTTAGGACCGGTGGCATCTGCAGTGATGTACGGCAGGTTGACGTCGGTCGACTGAGCAGACGACAGCTCGATCTTGGCCTTCTCGGCCGCTTCCTTCAGGCGCTGCATGGCCAGAGGGTCGCCCTTCAGGTTCATGCCGGACTCTTTCTTGAACTCTTCGACCAGGTAGTCGATCAGCAGCATGTCGAAGTCTTCGCCACCCAGGAAGGTGTCGCCGTTGGTAGCCAGTACTTCGAACTGGTGCTCACCGTCGACTTCGGCGATTTCGATGACCGAAACGTCGAAGGTACCGCCACCCAGGTCATAAACGATGACAGTGTGGTCGCCCTTGGCCTTGTCCATGCCGTAGGCCAGCGCAGCAGCGGTCGGTTCGTTGATGATGCGTTTTACGTCCAGGCCAGCAATGCGGCCGGCGTCTTTGGTCGCCTGACGCTGGCTGTCGTTGAAGTAGGCCGGAACGGTGATGACCGCTTCGGTTACTGGCTCGCCGAGGTAGTCTTCGGCAGTTTTCTTCATCTTTTTCAGCACTTCGGCGCTGATTTGCGGCGGTGCCATTTTCTGGCCGTTCACTTCAACCCAGGCGTCACCGTTGTCAGCCTTGGCGATTTTGTACGGAACCAGTTGGATGTCTTTCTGCACGACCTGCTCTTCGAAGCGGCGGCCGATCAGGCGCTTTACCGCGAACAGGGTGTTGTGCGGGTTGGTAACAGCCTGGCGCTTGGCCGACTGACCTACCAGGATTTCTCCATCGTTGGCGTAGGCCACGATCGAAGGGGTGGTACGCGCACCCTCGGCGTTTTCGATGACTTTGACGTTACCGTTTTCCAGGATGGAGACGCACGAGTTGGTGGTCCCCAGGTCGATACCGATGATTTTACCCATGTTAACTCTCCCGAAACTTGAATTTGGTAGCAGCGACTACTTTGGCCAACTGCGGTAATACTTGAAGGCTTGACACCTAGATGGGGATGCCCAGACGGATTTCAAGCCTTTTCATTGATCGACGGTTGCGCCGCGCTCGGCGCCTTGCTGACCACCACCATGGCGGGGCGCAGCAGGCGGCCGTTCAGCAGGTAACCCTTCTGGAACACGTTCAGCACGCTGTTCGGCTCGACTTCGGCGTTTTCCTGCATGGCCATCGCCTGGTGGTGCTCCGGGTTGAACGGTTCACCGTGCGGATCGACGACTTCGAGGTTGTAGCGCTTGAGGGTGTCCTGGAACATCTTGAGGGTCAGCTTGACGCCCTCGCGGATGGCCTTGACCTGCTCATCTTCGTCATTGGAATGCGCCAGGGCCAGCTCCAGGCTGTCGATTACCGGCAGCAGGTCGCTGGAGAACTTTTCCAGGGCGAACTTGTGAGCCTTCTCGACATCCTGCTCGGCGCGGCGGCGCACGTTCTGCAAGTCAGCTACGGCGCGCAGCGACTGGTCCTTGGCGGCGGCCAGCTGTTCCTCGAGTTCCAGAACACGGGCGTCAGCAGTGGCTTCTGCACCAGTTTCTTCAACGTTAAGGTCTTTCTCGTTCAGCTGTTCGTCAGCCATGGGGTCTCTCCTGCGCAATTTTGTGGACTGCGAGCCAGGCTCGCCTGTGATGTCGGCTATATGGGGCCGGAAAAACCAGCTTCAAGGGGCAAGGTGGTTTTCCGGGTTGCAACAGAATCTGCCAAGGGGCATTGGCAGGCCTGAAAAAAGTACTGTATAAATAACCAGATCAGTCTTTCGGGAGCCGCCCTCATGCTGGTGCACCTGTCCATCCACAACTACGCCATTGTCGAGCACCTCGACCTCGAAATTGCCCGCGGCATGTCCGTCATCACGGGCGAGACCGGTGCCGGCAAATCGATCATGCTTGACGCCCTCGGCCTGGCCCTTGGCGACCGGGCCGACAGTGGCGTGGTGCGCCCTGGCACCGACAAGGCAGACATCCTCGCCACCTTCGACCTGGTGGACATCCCGGAGGCCCACGCCTGGCTGGCCGAACGTGACCTGGACAACGACGGCCTGTGCATCCTGCGCCGGGTAATCACCGCCGAAGGCCGCAGCCGTGGCTACATCAATGGCACACCATGCCCGCTCGGCGACCTCAAGGCGCTGGGCGAGCTGCTGATCGACATCCACAGCCAGCACGAGCACCAGTCACTGCTCAAGACCGACACCCACCGCCGCCTGCTCGACGAGTACGCCGGCGCCGTCGACTTGGCCCGCCAGGTGCACCTGGCCGCCAAGCGCTGGAACCAGACCCGCCTGGAGCTGGAACGGCTGTCCAATTCAGGTGACGAGCAGCGTGCCCGCCATCAGTTGCTCAGCTACCAGCTGGAGGAGCTTGACAACCTCGGCCTGGGTGAGCACGAACTGGAGCAACTGGAGCAGGAACACAAAAACCTGACCAGCGCCGAAGCCCTGTTCGGCATCTGCCGACAGGTGATCGACCAGTGCAGTGAAAGCGATTCGGGCAACGTACTCAGCGCCCTCACCTCCAGCCTCAACCGGCTGGGCGCTGCGACCAACTCACCCAAGGCACTGGGCGAAGCGGCCAACCTGATTGCCAGCGCGCAGATCCAGGTAGAGGAAGCCGTGGGCGAGCTCAACCGCTTCCTGGACAACTTCGACGCCGACCCGATGCGCCTGCAAGCCCTGGAAGAGCGCCTCGACACTATCTATACGCTGGCGCGCAAACACCGCGTGCACCCCACCGAACTGCCTCACCTGCAGCAGCAATTGATGGAAGAGATCGAGGGCCTGAACGCCAGCGACGAGTCAATTGAGCGCTTGGGCGAAGAGCTTGCCGCCTTCGCCCAGCATTATAAAGAAAAGGCTCGTGAACTCAGCGGCCTGCGCCAGCAAGCGGCACAACAGCTGGCAGGCGCGGTAGAGCAGGAAATACAACGCCTGGGCATGCCTGGCGGTCGCTTCTGCATCGAGCTGACGCCCAACGAAGGCGCAGACCTGTCGCCTCACGGCCTGGAGCAGATCGAACTGCTGGTCAGCGCCAACCCCGGCCAACCGCTCAAGGGGCTGGCAAAGGTAGCCTCGGGCGGCGAACTGTCGCGTATCAGCTTGGCGATCCAGGTGATTACCGCGCAGACATCACGCATTCCTACCCTGGTGTTCGACGAAGTCGATGTGGGCATCGGCGGCCCTACTGCCGAAATTGTCGGCCAGTTGTTGCGCCGCCTGGGTGAGCGCGGCCAGGTGCTGACCGTGACTCACCTGCCACAAGTGGCCGCGCAAGGGCATCACCACCTGTTTGTGCACAAGGTGCGCAACAGCGACACCACCCACACCGCCGTGGCCAGCCTGGGCAAGCGTGAGCGGGTCGAAGAAGTGGCACGGATGCTCGGCGGTATCGACTTGACGAAGGAATCGTTGGCACATGCGCGCAAGATGGTCGTGAGCGGCAAGGCCTGAACCAATCTTACAAGGCCAACCCGGCACTTGTGGGAGCGCCCTTGTGTCGCGATAGGGCTGCGGAGCAGCCCCGGCAATTTCTGTCGTGACGCAAATATCCTGAGGCCGCTGTGCGGCCCTTTCGCGACACAAGGCCGCTCCCACAAGGGGCCAGCGTTGCCTTCAAGGTCTCAGAAAGCACAAAGGCGACCCTAAGGTCGCCTTTGTCATTCATAACGATAAAAATCGTTACTTCTTCTTACGCACATACAGGACCAGATTGTGGTCCACCAGCCATAGCCATGCTCAGCTACGATTTCGCGCTGGCGCTTCTCGATTTCGGCATCCATGAATTCGATAACTTCGCTGGTATCCACGTTCACCATATGGTCATGGTGACCGCCATCGGCCAGCTCGAACACTGCGTGGCCGCCGTCGAAGTTGTGGCGAACCACCAGACCCGCCGCTTCGAACTGGGTCAGTACGCGATAGACAGTGGCCAGGCCTACGTCCTCGCCTGCTTCCATCAGTGCCTTGTAAACATCCTCTGCACTCATGTGACGCTGCTCGGTGGAATCGAGCATCTGAAGGATCTTGACTCGAGGTAGGGTCACCTTGAGACCGGCTTTGCGCAATTCGCTATTTTCAACCATGGTCAGCTTTCTCGCCGATGCTGCTTCGCAGCTTCTCTTAATACGGGTATGATCGGGGTTTACGTTGTCCAGCCAAGATAGTGGAAGTCGCCCACCGATGCAAAACACCAAGCTCTTGCTAACCAGCCTCACCCTAGTGGGACTGCTCGCACTCGCCGGTTGCTCGTTTCCCGGGGTTTACAAAATCGACATCCAGCAGGGCAATGTCGTCACGCAGGACATGATAGACCAATTACGCCCGGGAATGACCCGACGGCAAGTAAGGTTTATCATGGGCAACCCGCTGATTCAGGATACGTTCAACACCAACCGTTGGGATTACCTGTACAGCTTGCAGCCAGGTGGCGGTAAACGCCAGCAAGAGCGCATGAGCATCTTCTTCAACGAAAGCGACCAGCTGGTCAGCTTGTCTGGAGACTTCATGCCAGGCGTCAGCCGCGACCAGGAAATCCTCGGTGGCAGCAGCGACACCACGGTCAGCCCGGCCACCGAGCCAGGCCAGACAGAGCAACCAGCGGCTCAGCCCGAAGAAAAACCAGCCAAGCCAGGCTCGGTGGAAGAATCCATCCAGCGCGAAATCGACACCATCGAGACCACCCCGGTCCCGACCCCCGCACCGCTGGAAACCCGCTAAACGGGAACAGCAGATGCAAAAAAGCCCGGACCTGGTCCGGGCTTTTTGTTTGCGCCTTATGCGTCAGGCATTCAATTGCTTGGCACGCTGACAGAAGGCGTCGACCAGGGTGTTGGCCGCCTGATTGAACAGCGGGCCCAAGGTGGCGCGCACAATTGGCCCGGCATAGTCGAAGGACAAGTCCAGGCTGATCTTGCAGGCCTTTTCACCCAGCGGCTTGAACACCCACACGCCATGCAGCTGCGTGAACGGCCCTTCTTCAAGGTTCATCTCGATGGACTGCCCCGGCACCAGCACATTACGCGTAACGAAGTACTGGCTCATACCGCCCTTGGCCACCTCGAGCTTGGCGTGCATGTGCGTGTCGCTGGCGTCGATCACCGTCGAGGCCGAACACCACGGCAGAAACTCTGGGTAGCTGGCCACATCGTTGACCAGATCGTAGAGCGCCTGGGCGGGGTATGGCAGCAGGGCGGAGCGTTGAATATGGGTAGTCATCCAGGCGTCACTTCCAAGGCTGGGTGGCGGCGCTTCGCAGCGTGCCGAAAACAGGTTCTGTCACCAAGACAGGCCCGTATTGTCCGGTATTCATTGCAGTGGCTCAAGCACACCGAAATCCCATAGCGGACGACGCACGGACTTGCCTATAATGCCGCCCCTATGGCTAAGCAAAAAAAACATCCGACCGGGACCATCGCGCAGAATAAAAAAGCGCGACACGATTACTTCATCGAACACAAGTTCGAGGCCGGGCTGGTCCTGTCCGGCTGGGAAGTAAAAAGCCTGCGAGCTGGCAAGGCGCACCTCGTTGACAGTTACGTACTGCTCAAGGACGGTGAAGCCTGGCTGTTCGGCAGCCACATCACCCCGCTGACCACTGCCAGCACCCACGTCATCGCCGACCCTATCCGCACCCGCAAGCTGCTGCTGAACAAGCGCGAGCTAGAACGGCTGGAAGCGGCCGTGGCGCAAAAAGGCTACACCTGCGTGGCGTTGTCGCTGTACTGGAGCAAGCACCTGATCAAGTGCGAAATCGCACTGGGCAAGGGCAAGAAGGAATTCGACAAGCGCGACACCGTGCGCGAACGCGATTCCAACCGCGAGCTGCAGCGGGTTGTGCGGAACAAAGGCAAGGAAGACTAATTATTCTTTAAGCCTGTTCCGGCCTCTTCGCGGGCACACCCGCTCCCACAGGGACCGCGCTAGCCTCAGGCCCGGCGCATATCCTGTGGGAGCGGGCGTGCCCGCGAAGAATCCAGCACCGCTCTCAGCGCCCGCTGCGCCGCTCTGCCCGCGCCACCCGCTGCGCTTCTTCGTGTGCCTCTTGCAGCACTTCCTGCACATACAGAATGTGCCGGCTCGACACCTCCCGCGCGTCCTCCGCCCTGCCCTCGACAATCGCCAGGTAAAGCTCCCGGTGCTGGCTGATCAGCATGTCCCGGGTTTCGGTCCGTTGCTGGTACATGCCACCAATGTTGGTCACCACATTGCGTTTCAGCAGGTCGAACAAGCCACGAATCGTGTGCAGCAATACTGCGTTATGGCTGGCCTCGGCAATCGCCAGGTGAAAACGCGCATCGGCCACCCCTTCCTCCGCCCGGGTGACTTCATCGACTCGGGTGTAGCAGTCCTGCAACGCATCGAAAGCCGCCTTCAAACGCGTCCGGTCCGGCTCGGTGGCACGCTGGGCAGCGTAATAGGCACACGACGCCTCCAGGGTATGGCGGAATTCAAGCAGGTCGCGCTGCGCTTCGGCGCTGTGCTCGAGCAACTGCAGCAGCGGGTCGCTGAAGGTTGAGCCCAGTGACTCGGCAACAAAATTGCCCCCGCCCTGGCGGCTGACCAACAGCCCTTTGGCTACCAGCTTCTGGATCGCTTCACGCAGTGACGGGCGGGACACACCGAACTGCTCGGCAAGGGCGCGTTCGGCCGGCAGCCGCTGCCCCGAGGTCAGCGTGCCTTCCAGAATCATCCCTTCCAACCGATCGACGATGTCGTCGGACAGGCGCCGTTGGCGGACCTGATCAAAAACCATCACATGCTCTCCACAAACCCCCGGCAGATTTCAGGGGGCGCCTATTCTCGCCGATCCAGGCCGCGCAAACACCCATCAACCCACGAATTTCAACGTGTATCAGGCGCCCGCTCATCGGCACGCGACCAAAGTTTTGCACCGGACAAATTGACACACCCACGACAGCGCTTTTAACCTAGCGACCAGCCATTGTAAATTGGTCTTACCAATTATCCAATGCCAGTGCTGACCAACAACAATTAGGGGCCACCCCATATGCAAACCTGGCAACAACTCTATAGCCCGCTTGGTAGTCTTGGCCTGTCCGCACTGGCGGCGGTCATCCCTATCGTGTTCTTCTTCCTTGCCCTCGCCGTGTTCCGCCTCAAAGGCCACGTGGCGGGCAGCATCACCCTCGCGCTGTCGATCCTGGTGGCGATCTTCGCCTTCCAGATGCCTGTCGACATGGCCCTTGCTGCCGCGGGTTATGGGTTCCTCTATGGCCTTTGGCCAATTGCCTGGATCATCGTTGCCGCGGTGTTCCTGTACAAACTCACGGTCAAGAGTGGCCAGTTCGAAGTGATCCGCGAGCTCGGTGCTGTCGATTACCGACGACCAGCGCCTGCAAGTGCTGCTTATCGGTTTCTGCTTCGGTGCCTTCCTGGAAGGTGCGGCCGGCTTCGGCGCCCCCGTGGCAATTACTGCCGCACTGTTGGTGGGCCTGGGCTTCAACCCGCTGTATGCCGCCGGCCTGTGCCTGATCGCCAACACCGCACCGGTGGCCTTCGGCGCCCTGGGCATCCCGATCATCGTGGCCGGCCAGGTCACCGGTATCGACGCCTTCCACATCGGCGCCATGACCGGCCGCCAGCTGCCGCTGCTGTCGTTGTTCGTGCCGTTTTGGCTGGTGTTCATGATGGATGGCCTGCGCGGCGTGAAGGAAACCTGGCCTGCCGCCCTGGTCGCCGGCCTGAGCTTCGCTGTCACCCAGTACTTCACCTCGAACTTCATTGGTCCGGAACTGCCAGACATCACCTCGGCACTGGCCAGCCTCATCTGCCTCACCCTGTTCCTGAAAGTCTGGCAGCCAAAGCGTTCGTTCAGCGAGGCCAAAGGCAGCGTCGGCGCAGCCGTTGTGCAGCCTAGTGGCAGCCAGCCTAGCCCTTACAGCTTTGGCGAAATCTTCAAGGCCTGGTCGCCGTTCCTGATCCTGACCGTACTGGTCACCATCTGGACCCTGAAGCCGTTCAAAGCGGCGTTCGCCCCAGGCGGCGCGATGTACAACTTCGTGTTCAACTTCGCCATCCCGCACCTCGACCAGTTGGTGATCAAGACCGCACCGATCGTTGCCGCACCGACTGCCATGCCAGCGGTGTTCAAGCTCGACCCGATCTCTGCCACCGGCACCGCGATCTTCCTCTCGGCGCTGATCTCCATGGCGGTGTTGAAGATCAATTTCAAAACTGGTCTGACCACTTTCAAAGAAACCTTCTGGGAGCTGCGCTGGCCCATCCTGTCGATTGGCATGGTGCTGGCCTTCGCCTTCGTCACCAACTACTCGGGCATGTCCTCGACCATGGCCCTGGTACTGGCCGGCACCGGCGCCGCGTTCCCGTTCTTCTCGCCGTTCCTCGGCTGGCTGGGCGTGTTCCTGACCGGTTCGGATACCTCGTCCAACGCCCTGTTCAGCTCGCTGCAGGCCACCACTGCGCACCAGATCGGGGTCAACGACACCCTGCTGGTAGCGGCCAACACCAGCGGCGGCGTAACCGGCAAGATGATCTCGCCGCAGTCGATTGCCGTGGCCTGCGCCGCCACCGGCCTGGTGGGCAAGGAATCCGACCTGTTCCGCTTCACCGTCAAGCACAGCCTGTTCTTTGCCACCATCGTCGGCCTGATCACCCTGATTCAGGCTTACTGGCTGACCGGCATGCTGGTTCATCACTAAAGTGAAAGGGGCCGGGCGCCATTGCGCGCCCGGCAATCCCCACAAGCAACGCTGCGAGAATCCATGATCATTTCTGCCTCTACCGACTATCGCGCCGCGCCCAACGCAAGCTGCCTCCCTTCCTGTTCCACTATGCCGACGGTGGCGCCTACGCCGAGCACACACTGCGCCACAACGTGTCGGACCTGGCCGGCATTGCCCTGCGCCAGCGCGTGCTGAACAACATGTCCGAGCTCAGCCTCGAAACCCGCTTGTTCGACGAAACCCTGAGCATGCCGGTGGCCCTGGCCCCGGTCGGCCTCACCGGCATGTACGCCCGCCGTGGCGAAGTGCAGGCGGCACGTGCAGCGGCGGCACACGGCATCCCGTTTACCATGTCGACCGTGTCGGTCTGCCCGATCGAAGAAGTGGCCCCGGCGATCAACCGGCCGATGTGGTTCCAGCTGTACGTGCTCAAGGACCGCGGCTTCATGCGCAACGCCCTGGAGCGGGCCAAGGCAGCCGGGGTCAAAACCCTGGTATTCACCGTCGACATGCCCGTACCCGGCGCCCGCTACCGCGATGCCCACTCGGGCATGAGCGGCCGCAACGGCCCGCTGCGCCGCGTGCTGCAGGCCATGACCCACCCCGAGTGGGCATGGGATGTAGGGGTGATGGGCCGCCCGCACGACCTGGGCAATATCTCCAAGTACCGGGGCAACCCCACCGGCCTGGCCGATTACATCGGCTGGCTGGGCAACAACTTTGACCCGTCCATCTCCTGGAAAGACCTGGAGTGGATCCGCGAGTACTGGGACGGCCCGATGATCATCAAGGGTATTCTCGATGCCGATGACGCCCGCGATGCGGTCAAGTTCGGCGCCGACGGCATCGTGGTGTCCAACCACGGCGGCCGCCAGCTCGACGGCGTGCTGTCCAGCGCCCGCGCCCTGCCGGCGATTGCCGATGCGGTCAAAGGCGACCTGAAGATTCTCGCCGACTCCGGCATCCGCAGCGGCCTCGACGTGGTGCGCATGATCGCCCTGGGCGCCGACACCGTACTGATCGGCCGCGCCTTCCTCTACGCCCTGGCTGTACATGGCCAGGCCGGAGTGAAAAACCTGCTGGAGTTGTTCGAGAAGGAAATGCGCGTGGCCATGGTGCTGACCGGTGCCAAGTCGATCAGCGAGATCACCCGCGACTCGCTGGTACGCGAACTGGGCGCCTGACCGCCTGCAAGAAACACCGCCTGATTGACCCGGGGCATGTGGCGCACAGACGCCACAGCTCCGCGAGGAGACTGCATGAGCTTGCCCGCCGCGTTCCTGCGTGATGCCGAGCGCCTGATACCCGCCGAACGCCGCTTCGACGACCCCACATCCACCCTGGCCTTCGGCACCGACGCCAGCTTCTACCGGCTGATCCCCAAGCTGGTGGTGCGCGTCGAATCCGAGGACGAAGTGGTCGGCCTGATCAAACTGGCCCAGCGCGAGCGGGTGCCAGTCACCTTCCGCGCCGCGGGTACCAGCCTGTCTGGCCAGGCCATCAGCGATTCGGTGCTGATTGTGCTCGGCGATAACTGGAACGGCCGCGAAATCCGTGGCCAGGGCGAGCAGATCCGCCTGCAACCGGGCGTGATCGGCGCCCAGGCCAATGCCTGGCTGGCCCCCTTCGGGCGCAAGATCGGCCCCGACCCGGCGTCAATCAACGCCTGCAAAATTGGCGGCATCGTTGCCAACAACGCCAGCGGCATGTGCTGCGGCACCGCGCAGAACACCTACCACACTCTGGCAGGCCTGCGCCTGGTACTGGCTGACGGTACTCGCCTGGACAGCGAAGACCCGGCCAGCGTCACCGCGTTTGAAAGCAGCCACGCCGAGCTGCTGGAATCGCTGGCCCGCCTGGCCCGCGAGACCCGCGCCAACACCGCGCTGGCCGAGCGCATCCGGCACAAATACCGGTTGAAGAACACCACCGGCCTGTCGCTGAACGCACTGGTGGACTACGACCAGCCGCTGGACATCCTGCAGCACCTGCTGGTGGGTTCCGAAGGCACGCTGGGCTTCATCAGTGCCGTCACCTACGACACTGTGCCCGACCACCCGCACAAGGCCAGCGCCCTGCTGGTGTTCCCCAGCGTCGAAAGCTGCTGCCGCGCGGTGCCCGTGCTCAAGCAACAGCCGGTGTCCGCCGTAGAATTGCTCGACCGCCGTAGCCTGCGCTCGGTGCAGAACATGCCCGGCATGCCACTGTGGGTAAAAGGCCTGTCGGACAACGCCTGCGCCCTGCTGATCGAGTCCCGCGCCGCCAGCCAGAGCCTGCTGCACGAGCAACTGCGCCAGGTGATGGCCTCGATTGCCGGCTTCCCGCTGGAACAGCAGGTGGACTTCAGCGAAGACCCGGCCGTGTACAACCAGCTGTGGAAAATCCGCAAAGACACCTTCCCTGCCGTCGGCGCCGTGCGCCAGACCGGCACCACGGTAATCATCGAAGACGTCACCTTCCCCGTCGAGCAGCTGGCCGAGGGCGTCAACCGCCTGATCCTGCTGTTCGACAAGCACCGCTACGACGAAGCGATCATTTTCGGCCATGCGCTGGAAGGCAACCTGCACTTTGTCTTCACCCAAGGCTTCAACAGCGCCGAGGAAGTGGCCCGTTACCAGGCGTTCATGGACGACGTGGCGCAACTGGTGGCGGTGGAATTTGGCGGTTCACTGAAAGCCGAGCATGGCACCGGGCGCAACATGGCGCCGTTCGTGGAGCTGGAGTGGGGCCATGACGCCTACCAACTGATGTGGAAGCTCAAGCGCCTGCTCGACCCCAACGGCATCCTCAACCCCGACGTGGTGCTGAGCGAAGACCCTGACATCCACCTGAAAAACCTCAAGCCGCTGCCTGCCGCCGACGAAATCGTCGATAAATGCATCGAATGCGGCTTCTGCGAACCGGTGTGCCCGTCCAAGGGGCTGACCCTCAGCCCGCGCCAGCGCATCGTCATGTGGCGTGACATCCAGGCCAAGCAGCGCGCCGGCATCGACACCCGCGAACTGCGCCGCACCTACCAGTACCAAGGCCTCGACACCTGCGCCGCTACCGGCCTGTGCGCCCAGCGCTGCCCAGTCGGCATCAACACCGGCGAACTGGTGAAAAAGCTGCGCAGCCAGGCCGCCGACCACGACAAGACCGCCGACTGGCTGGCCGAGCACTTTCCCACCGTATTGGGTGGCGCACGCCTTACCCTCACGGCCGCCAACAGTGCACGCAAGCTGCTCGGCGCCCCGCGCCTGGGTCGCCTGAGCGCCTCGCTGAGCAAAGCCAGCAAGGGCCGCCTGCCGCAGTGGACACCGGCCATGCCACAACCCCTGCGCCCGATC
The DNA here is from genome assembly GCA_947090765.1 of Pseudomonas sp. MM223. Taxonomy (NCBI): domain Bacteria; kingdom Pseudomonadati; phylum Pseudomonadota; class Gammaproteobacteria; order Pseudomonadales; family Pseudomonadaceae; genus Pseudomonas; species Pseudomonas sp. MM223. The sequence goes on from OX352322.1 coordinate 5,884,507, forward strand.
AGCTTCGGCCCGTCCAGCAACGACGCCCGCCCTCGCGTGGTGTACCTGGCAGCCTGTGTTTCGCGTGTTATGGGCCCGGCCTATGCCGACCGCGAGCAAAGCTCGCTACTGGACAAAACCCGCGCCCTGCTGGAAAAGGCCGGCTACCAGGTGGTGTTCCCCGACAACGCCGACAGCCTGTGCTGCGGCCAGCCTTTCGCCTCCAAGGGTTACCCCGAACAGGCCGAGCACAAGCGCCAGGAGTTGCTCAACGCCCTGCTGCACGCCAGCCGCGGCGGCCTTGACCCGATCTACTGCGACACCAGCCCCTGCACCCTGCGCCTGGTGCAAGACCTGGGCGACACCCGGCTCGACCTGTACGACCCGGTGCGCTTCATTCGCACCCACTTGCTCGACCGCCTGGAATTCACCCCCCAGGACGAGCCGGTAGCCGTGCACGTGACCTGCAGCACCCAGCACCTGGGCGAAAGCCAGGCGCTGATCGACCTGGCGCGGCGTTGCAGCAAACAGGTGGTAATCCCCGAAGGCATCCATTGCTGCGGGTTTGCCGGTGACAAAGGCTTCACCACCCCCGAGCTCAATGCCCACTCCCTGCGCAGCCTGAAGGATGCGGTGCAGTATTGCAGCGAAGGTATCTCCACCAGCCGTACCTGCGAGATCGGCCTGTCGAGCCACAGCGGCATCGACTACCACGGCCTGGTCTACCTGGTAGACCGCGTCACCCGCCCGCGCAGCATTTAAAGGCAGACACCTTCACCTATGTAGGAGCGGCCTTGTGTCGCGATCGGGCCGCAAAGCGGCCCCACGATTTACGCACCCACGCTGACATTCCGGGGCTGCTTCGCAGCCCGATCGCGACACAAGGCCGCTCCTACACAGGTACAGCGCAAGCCCGGGCCAACCGCCATCCCAGTGGGAGCGGCTTCAGCCGCGAACACCGGCAAAGCCGGTGCCATGCCACCCCGATCCCGATTGAACCCCCGCCAATCCCCCACAGTCCACCTTACAGGCCCACCTTCCAGAGGCCCCAGAGGAGACACCCATGAAAGGTACCGCGCTTTCGGCCCTGTTCGCGGCCGCCACCCTGCTGGCTTCGCCGGTGTTCGCCGCCGATGACCTCTGCACCACCAACCTGCAAAAGATCGACGACAGCATGGCCACCGCCGGCGCCACCTCCGAAGGCCTGGACAAGGCCCTCACCGAGCACGTCGACAAAGCCAAGGCCGCCCAGGCTTCGGGCGACACCAAGGAATGCATCGCCATCACCAGCAAAGTGCTGGAACGCCTGGAAAAAACCGATAAAGGCAGCGGCACCGGCAGCGGCGGCGCGTGAGCCTTAAGCGGGCGACAGGACCGGCTGTCGACGTCGCCCGCGCAATGGCGTATACTCCACCCCACGTGCCGTAAGGTGCGTTAGCGTAACGCTAGTGTGGGGCCGATTAGGATTCGACGCCGGTAGCGAAACTCTAGGTGCATGCCGAGTTGGTAACAGAACTCGTAAATCCACTGTTGCAACTTTTATAGTTGCCAATGACGAAAACTACGGCGCGGAGTTCAAGCTGGCTGCGTAAGCGGCCCTCTTGACCCGTTGCTTCTGGTAGCTTCGGCTCCAGCAATCACTAGGGGATGCCTGTAAACCCGAACTGATTGTCATACAGAACAGGATCGTCGCGTAGCACGTTGTGGGCGAAGTGACTAAAACTTACACAACTCATCCAAAGCACCCTGCCCGTCGGGCGGCTGCGGATTAAATCAGTAGACACGGCTACGCATGTAGTACCGACAGCGGAGTACTGGCGGACGGGGGTTCAAATCCCCCCGGCTCCACCACATTTACATCTAAAGACGTCCACGGACGTCTTTTTTTGTGCCTGAAAGACAGTGAATACGCGGCTTTCAAGGCGATGGGTGTCCACGGACGTCCATGAGCAGCTACACCTTTTGGCATTCCAAATGGCATTCCAAGCCCGTAGGTGCTAATTTTTGGAATGCCAAAATCAAGTCTGGAATGCCAATGTGCGCACAAGCTACCCGCCTCTCTGAACTCAAAGTCAAATCTGCCAAGCCTGCTGAAAAGGACTACGTCCTATTTGATGGCGGCGGACTTCAAATGCGAGTGAGAAGCAATGGCTCTAAGCTATGGAACTTCAACTATCGACACCCTGTGACGAAGAAGCGGATCAACATGGGACTGGGAACCTTCCCCGAAGTCTCGTTAGCGCAAGCACGCAAGGGTTCCGTTGAAGCGAGGGAAGCACTTGCCCACGGCATCGACCCTAAAGAGAGGCGGGATGCTGTGCTGCAAGCTAAACAAGCTGCGACTGAGCACACATTCCAGAATGTGGCGACGTCCTGGTATGAATTGAAGAAGGATGCTGTGACGCCGGCCTACGCTGAGGACATCTGGCGCTCGCTAACATTGCACATATTCCCGGACTTGGGCTCCACACCGATCTCAGCCATAAGCGCACCGCAAGTCATCAATCTACTCCGGCCACTCGAAACCAAGGGCAGCCTTGAAACCGTGAAGCGGCTGACGCAGCGGCTCAACGAGATCATGACCTACGGGGTCAACTCGGGACTGATTCACGCGAACCCACTCAGCGGTATCCGCGCCGTCTTCAAGAAACCGAAAAAGAAAAACATGGCGGCACTCCCCCCGATGAGCTGAAAGAGCTAATGGTGGCAATCGCCAATGCCAGCATAAAAAGAACAACCCGCTGCCTGATCGAGTGGCAGCTCCACACCATGACCCGGCCAGCCGAGGCAGCAACCACCCGCTGGGCAGATATCGACATCGAGAAGAAGATCTGGACGATTCCTGCGGAGCGCATGAAGAAGCGCCGTGCGCACATTATCCCGCTCACGGAGCAGGCTCTTGCACTTTTAGAGGCGATCACGCCCTACAGTGGACATCGGGAATTTGTGTTCCCCGCAGACCGAAACCCTCGTACCCACTGCAACAGCCAAACCGCCAACATGGCACTAAAGCGCATGGGTTTTGAAGGGCGCTTGGTAAGCCATGGGATGCGCTCAATGGCGAGCACCATCCTCAACGAGCACGGCTGGGATCCTGAATTGATCGAGGTTGCACTTGCCCACGTCGATAAAGACGAGGTACGTAGCGCGTACAACCGAGCAGATTACATAGAACGCAGACGCCCTCTGATGGCATGGTGGAGCAACCACATTCAGGAAGCGGCAACAGGCAACCTGTCGGTGTCAGCTACCAGAGAACATCAAGATAAAAAGGTCGTCTCGATACGTTGACCTAACGTCAGATCCTCGCCAAAAGCGGGCTACGGACATGACGCTATCTCACAGGGTACCTGCTCAAAACTGAACCACAGACCCATGTGCTGTGGTTCACCTGGATCAGTTTTCGCTCAGAACCGCCAGCGCTCCACTTCTTCAGAATTTCATTTTCTACTTTCCTCGCCCTTCTCAAGGCCTGAGGGACCAATATCCGATTACCTCTACAGCGCTAGATTAATCGAGATTGGATCCAAAAATATTTCAAACCTATATCACCTCAATGAACGCCCCGCAGTATCGACTGCTGCTGGGGATTTGGCCTGCCAGCTTCTACCTCGGCACGCTCATCACTTGAGAGGATCTACATATGTATACCCCTTGCCCAAGCTGTAATTCAGGACGTGTCATCACGAAAAATCTCGGTAAACAAACGGGCGGATTAATTGGCGCTGCAGGCGGTGCAGCCAGTGGTGCCGCCGGTGCCCTGTCAGGTGCGGAAGCCGGCGCGGTACTGGGTGTAGTCGGTGGGCCGGTGGGCATTGCGATCGGCAGCATCGCCGGGGCGATTTTGGGTGGTCTGTTTGGCGGGGTCGCGGGGGGCATTGCCGGGGCCACGCTGGGCGAGCAGATCGACGACAAGGTGCTGGCCAATTACCAATGTCTGGAGTGCGGTTACAGCTTTAGCGTCAACCGTTAAGCCGTTGTGAACAGGCGTCGTTCGTTGATGAAACGACGCTCTTTCCCCTTCATTCGTAAGGAATCATTCTCATGGCTCATCTCGTTGAAACCATGGCCTACGCTGGCGCTACTCCCTGGCATGGCCTGGGCAACAACCTGCCCCGTAAACAACCGATTGAGGTATGGCAGCGTGAAGCCGGCATGGACTGGCAGATTCTAGAAAGCCCAGTGCACTTCAAGTCAGACGCGGTCGGCCACCTGGGCGCCATCCACTCCTTTCCCGAGCAGAAGGTGCTTTACCGTTCCGACACCAAGGCCCCTCTGTCGGTCGTCTCGCAGCGCTATCACACCGTGCAACCGCGCGAGGTACTGGAGTTCTACCGCGATCTCACCGAAGTCTCCGGCTACGAGTTGGAAACCGCAGGTGTACTCAAAGGTGGGCGCAAGTTCTGGGCACTGGCACGTACCGGGCAAGGTGCAGAGCTGAAGGGCAACGACCAGGTCAACGGCTACCTCCTGCTGGCCACCTCCTGCGATGGCACCCTGGCCACCACTGCAACGCCAACCACCGTGCGCGTGGTATGCAACAACACCCTGACCATCGCCTTGGATGGCAGCAGCCGCGCAATCAAAGTACCGCACAACACTCGCTTTGACCCGAAGACAGTGAAGAGGCAACTGGGCATCGCAGTCTCGCAATGGGACGAGTTTATGTACCGTATGCGCGTGCTGTCCGAGCGCAAGGTGCAGTGGCATGAGGCATTGGGCTACTTCATGAACGTGATGTGTGAGACCAGCCCGACCGGCGCTCTGCCGGAGCAACTGCCCAACGAGCGCGCTCTGCGAAAGATACAGGAGCTTTATGAAGGCCGTGGTCGCGGTAGCCAGCTGGACTCGGCACGCGGCACCGCCTGGGGCTTGCTCAATGCCGTGACCGAGTACGTCGATCACGAGCGCCGGGCACGCAGCACGGAGTATCGCCTCGACTCTGCATGGTTCGGCCAAGGCGCCCAGATCAAGCAACGCGCCTTGGATACAGCCCTGCAACTGGTTGCCTGACCTTTTACCAACCCCACCCCATAACGCCCGACCCGCTTCGTTGCAGGTCGGGCGTTTCTATTTCTGCAAGGTGAATGCTATGAAAGCCACTTCATTGAATCGCAACATCAGCAAGCCTCGTCCGGCTCTGCGCTTGGTAAGCACCAAGGAACTGCCACGCGAGGACTGGCTGCAGATCCGCAAGCAAGGCATCGGCAGCTCTGATGCGGCCGCTGCCGTGGGTCTCAACCCCTATAAATCGCAGCTGGAACTCTGGATGGAGAAGACAGGCCGCGATGCCGGTATGCCCAAGGCTGATCCTCTGGATGAGGAAAGCCCGATGTACTGGGGCAACGTGCTGGAGCCCATCGTGGCCTGGCATTACAGCAAGCGCACGAAGAACAAGGTACGGCGCATAAACGCTGTGCTGCAGCATCCTGATCCGGAGTTGCCCTGGATGCTGGCCAACATCGACCGTGAGATTATCGGGGCCGACGATGTGCAGATCCTCGAATGCAAGACAGCCGGCATAAACGGGGCACGCCTCTGGAAAGAGGGCGTGCCGGAGTATGTGCAGCTGCAGGTGATGCACCAGCTCGCGGTCACCGGCAAGCAGGCGGCAGATGTGGCGGTGCTGCTGGGTGGTCAGACACTGGAGATCCACCGCATCGAACGAGACGAGCAGATGATCGCTCGTCTGATCGAGCTGGAGCGGCAGTTCTGGCACTACGTGGAAACTGATACGCCGCCACCGGCCGATGGCACGGCTTCGGCTGATTCAGCGCTGCGCAGCCTCTACCCGGAGGACAACGGCCAGGTCATCGACTTCAGCCAGCATGCTGGTCTATCAGCGGCTTACATCGAGCTGAAAGCTGTGCGTCAGTCGATTGCCGACAAGGAAAAACGCGAGTCTGAGCTCAAGCAGATGCTGCAGCAGGCCATGGGCGATGCAAGTCGGGCGGAGTTCTCCAGCGGCTATGTCAGCTGGCGCAAGGCCAAGGACAGTATCGGCCTCGATGTCACGCAGTTGCTCAAGGACAAGCCCTACCTGCAAGCCAAGTACCCACTGCTGAAACCAGGTGCACGGCGCTTCTTGGTCGGCTGAAACCGAACTCTTCCATCCCCTCCATCCCCTTGGCAGTCCATGCAGTTCGCGCTGCGTGGCTGGCCTTTTTTCATTTTCAGGAGACTCACCATGCTCAAAGGTCTGGCTATTACCCCGCCTGTACTCGGGCGGATTTCCATCGGCAAGGTCATCGAGAAGAACGGCAAACGCCTGCCGGAGAAGGATGACCAATTCACTATCACGTCACAGGTGCAGGGTAAGGACGGCTGGCTGCTGCACCCGCTCAATGACGAGCTGCGCCAGGGCAAGGACGACAAGCTGCGCAGCATTCCGGTACGCCTGCTGTTCAACGAACCGGAGCTGAATTTCCGCGCCGACTACACCTTGTTCGACCGCCAGTCCGGACGCCCGCTATGCGTGGGCAATGGCGAGACCTGCAAGCGCGTCACTCAGGACGGCATGCAGTCGCTGCCCTGCCCTTCGCCGGATGCCTGCCCGCTGGCCAAAGGTAATGCCTGCAGGCCCTACGGCCGGCTGAACGTGGTCATTGGTGATGACGATCCGCTGGGTAGCTTCGCGTTCCGTACCACCGGTTTCAACAGCATCCGCACCCTCGCCGCCCGGCTGCATTACTTCCAGGCCATCTCGGGCAATCGCCTGGCGTGCCTGCCGCTGGAGTTGCGACTACGCGGAAAGTCCACCCGGCAAAGCCACGGGACGCCGATCTTCTACGTCGACCTGACGGTACGCGGCGGTATGGAGATGACGGAGGCGCTGCAGGCCGCCAAAGAGCTCAATGCACAGCGGCAAGCAGCAGGATTCGATCAGGCCGCCTTGGATGAAGCGGCGCAGCGTGGCTTTGGCAACGGGGCTTTCGAGGACAGCGAGGAAGATGCTGGTGCCGTCGCCGAGGAGTTCTACCCCGCCGAAGAAACCTCATCTTCAGCCACCACCACTCCCCAACGCTCGGCGAAAACCAGCCTGGCCGAGAAGCTGGACGCGCAAGCCCAACGCCATATCCCACCGACCGATCACCATCAAGGAGCCCAGCATGCGCCTGCACAAGCTGAAGGCCAGTGAATCGACCGGCACCTACCTGGTCGAGTCGCCGGTCACCGAAACCGACATCCTGCTGATGGCCCGGCAGTTGGCGAATCTGCGTCTGCGCCGAGGGCGCGCACTGACCTCACCGAAGGAAGTGTTCAGCCACCTGCAGGCGCTGCTGGGCGATTACGAGCATGAAGTCTTCGCCCTGCTTCTGCTCGACAGCCGGCATCGGGTGATCGTCTTTCACGAACTGTTCCGGGGCACCCTGGACAGCGCCAGCGTCTATCCCCGGGAAGTCGTCAAGGCTGCCCTGGAGCACAACGCCGCGGCAACCGTGCTGGTCCACAACTACCCTTCCGGTGATCCGGAACCCAGCCAATCAGATCTCACCCTGACTCACAAACTGCAGGAGGCCCTGAACCTGGTCGGGGCACGAACCCTGGACCATATCGTGGTGGGCCACGAGGGCTGCGTATCGCTGGCGGAACAGGGCTACCTGTAAGGAGGCTGCATGAAGCTACTACGGATCTTTGCCGCCGTGTTCATGTTCGCCGGCATCCTCGCGGGCTGCCTGGCCCTTCTGCTGCTGGTACTTCTGATGGTGCGCTTTCCACCACTGCTGATTGCCGTGGTGCTGGCATGCTGGATCGTCAATCGGTTGCTGAAATCTTCACGAGGAGCACCTCGGTAAGCGGCATAATCAGTATGGGCAGTCGCAAGGCTGCCCATACTGGAACAGGAGTATTTTCTTTTTTCCCCTGTTCATCGGGCAATGCTGAATTTCTGGCAGTGTTTGACCAAGCCTCGCAGCCTTATGACGAACAGAGAACCCTGGGCCGCATCGGCCAAGCAGACGAGATTGGGGCCGCCGTGCTCTTCCTGGTGAGCGATGCGTCGAGCTACGTCAACGGCGCCGAACTGTTCGCGGACGGCGGCGCCTCTCAGACCTGAGCAGGCCACCAACCATTCGCTCCGGTTAACGCCGCCCCTTAGGTGGATTTCTAAGGAAGCTGCATCGGTGTAGTGCTAGTGCGGATGCTGGACCGTCGCCGTGGTGTCGTGTTGCCGGTGCGGGTATACGTAGAGCCTCCAGGCGGAACCCCGGTAGCGTGTAAGGACTGACGCAAAGGGATCAGCAGATAGGCCATGCTCTAGGTGCCGCTGCGTACACATACATTCTTGGCACCGAACAAGTTCATTTGCTGGATCGGCCGCGACCTTTGCTATGGCGGCATTGTCCTCACGCTGGCCGACGACGTTGCTTCTGGCGACCTTGGGAGACGGACCAATGCGGCGCCCGCGGCCAATGTGAGCTTGACCTACCTAACTTCAACTTCCTTAGGACACTCTGATGGATGAATTTTCTGGTTCGTTAATCGATCATCTGGGTATTGGTGTTTCGGACATTTCACATGCTCGCGCCTTCTACGAACAAGCGCTGAAGCCGCTGGGGATTACACTCCTCGCGAGCATAGAAGCCACCCCTCCGCAATCAGCTTCTCGGAGATTGGGCTTCGGCTCTTCTGGCAAGCCATTTCTCTGGGTGCATGCCACCACCTCCCCTAGCATCGGGGCGCATATAACTTTGATCGCCCAGAGTCATGAGGCAGTCGACGCGTTCCATGCGGCCGGGCTGGTCGCTGGGGGTCAAGACAACGGAGCGCCAGGAATCAGGTCCCATTACCACGCCGGATATTACGCGGCCTATGTGCTAGGCCCTGATGAGGTAAATCTGGAAGCCGTCCGCCAAGCATCAGATTGAGAGCTTCAGCTACGACCGAAGTAGCTGCCCGGGGCGTTATCGTTGATTCCAGAAAATTCGGCTTGATGCGCACCGACTAATCGGCCATTTCCTGCAAAGACTCAGCTATCTGAGTCCCTGTTTTAGGGTTTTGTCGGGGCGTTTTTTCCCACGCCGACAGAATTGAACTGTCGGAAACCAGAGGCTGGCTTACCCTTTACCTTCAGAACCTCTCGCGCAGCATCGCCATCAGATTGCGCGGTTCGCCATAACTCCTCGCATTCCATAAACGCCATGTTTCAACGCTCTCAGGGCGGGTGGCAGCTTCAAGTCGCCTCTAAGCGGGTCCTGTTGAGAGCAATACCTCTCCTAATTCTGGAAATTTAATTTTCACATTTGCGACTGGCGGGGCCCAAAAAAGGCCTGTCCAGCTTCCTGTGGCGATCAGATCACCAGCCCTCAAGGGCCGGTTCTGCGATGCAGCATGCCTCGCCAACCACGGCAGCGAGGCCAGTGGATCAGTGAAGGGATGGCTTCCAACATCAACTATCTGCAGCCGCCCATCCACCCAGACCTCGACTGCCTGCTGCGACCAGTTTGCCGGAGGCTGAGTCGCTTCGCCCAGCACCAATGCGCGGTTGAGTTGCTGATCAGCCAGGCGAAGCAAGGGATGCGCCTGCTCTCCCTGTTGAAAGCGGGTATCACACAGCTCGATCCCGACATGCCATGCATCAATCGCTTCATAGGCTGCTGCATGATCGGAATCGCCATCGACATCTCGCCCAAGTCGCACGATCAGCTCACCTTCGATGCCGAAACGGCTGCAATAGCCCTCAGGGACCGCCCAACCCGATAAATGAATGGAGTGGCTCGGCACGCGCGCAGTGCTGACCAGCCTTCCAGGGCTGCCGCCAAGCTTCCACGCAGTCTCCGACGAGTCACCGAACCAGCCAAGCTCGGCGGCGACAAGTTCCTGAACCTGGTAAGCATCGGCTTCAGTCAGCAAACCAAGCCCGTCATATGGCACATTACGCCGCTGTCGCCATGCGCGGACCAATGCCGCCGCTACCTGGGTCGCGCCGTTCATAGCGGCAGTTCATGCGGGCGACGACGAGTTTGAGCGGGAGCAGGCTTCTGGCACGGTAAAAACTTCCCGCGGCCCGCGGCGCCTCTTGGTTCGCCGTCCCAAACGACCTCTCCTCGTGCCAGCGTTATGGCCGGCCATGCACTCAACTGCATACCTTCATAGGGGGTGTAATCCACATTGTGGTGCAGCATTTCGTTGGTAATGCGTACTGGCTCACCTTCGTTCCAGATGACCAGGTCAGCATCGGCGCCAATTGCGACGCTGCCTTTGCGTGGGTACAAACCATACATTTTTGCGGCATTGGTGGATGTGAGTGCGACGAAACTCTGCGGGGTAATCCGGCCTTTGCGAACACCTTCGGACCAGAGAAGCGCCATTCGCGTTTCGATCCCAGGAATACCATTGGCGACTTGTTCAAACGTCGGGCTTTCACCATGGGCTTTTTTACCGTCGTGGCCTTCGTACCGGAACGGCGCATGGTCCGATGAAAACACCTCGAATGAACCATTTTCCAGGCCGTCCCAGATGACCTGCTGGTTGGCAGGATCGCGCGGTGGTGGGCTGCAGATGCATTTCGCGCCTTCAAAACTGTCGTCGCATCCGAGCGAAGCCGCCGTCAGGAACAGATACTGAGGACAGGTCTCGGCGTAGACCTTCAGGCCTTTGCTCTGCGCCCAGCGAATCTGCTCGACTGCGTCACGACCAGACACATGGACGATCAGAATTGGCACATCCACCAACTCGGCCAATGCAATCGCTCGATGCGTGGCCTCACGCTCAACCAGCATGGGCCGGGACGTGGCGTGATAACGGGGCGCGTCCAGGCCTGCAGCCAGCAGGCGCTCGGTAAGCCAGGCGATGCAATCGCTGTTCTCGGCATGCAACATCACCATGGCTCCTTCCCGACGTGCCACCGACAGCGTCTCGAGAATTTCCCGGTCACCGAGCTTCAACGCGTCGTAGGTCATGTAGATCTTGAACGAGGTATAGCCCTCGGCAATCAGAGCGGGCAACTCCCGTTGCAGCACATCAGGCGTGGGGTCAGTCACGATAAGGTGGAATGCGTAATCGATCACCGGCTTGTCGCCAACTCGCCGATGGTAGTCCTCGACAGCGGCACGCAAACTCTCGCCTTTCTGCTGGCAGGCAAAGGGAATGACCGTGGTAGTGCCACCGCAGGCGGCAGATACGGTGCCACTGTAGAAGTCGTCCGCCATGACAGAACCGTCGCCGGTCGGCTGATCCAGGTGCACATGGCTATCGACGCCCCCCGGCGTAACGTGCCGCCCCGCCGCGTCAATCTCTTTCAATCCAGTGGGCAAGTCAGTCGCCAGTGAAACAATTTGTCCATCACGAATGCCGATGTCGCAGGTAAAAATGTCAGCGGCTGTAACCACGCGGGCATTACGGATAACAGTGTCCAGAATTTGCATATCAACCTCTTTCAAGCAGGAGCCAGCCACCGTTATTCCGGGCGTAGCAAGCCACGCCCGGGTGCTCGAAGCGTTCGAACCTACGGGTGGTATCTGGAATCACGGGTTCACATTGCGTCGCTCGAATGCCATGCCTCGCGCGCGCATTACGTAGTCAGAGCATTACATCGCCGCCATTGGGGGACAGTGTTTGCCCGGCATAAAATGCGCCAGCGCTCGAAGCCAGGAGCAAAGCGGTAGGTGCGATTTCATCTACCTGGCCGAAGCGCCCCACCGGCAACTGTGCTTTCTTGGCCTCAAGCCATTGCGCGCTGTGATTGCGCAACAAGTCGGTATCGACCGGCCCCGGCGCAATCGCGTTGACCATCACATTGTGTGGCGCACCCTCATAAGCCAGTGCTCGGGTAAACCCCACCACCCCGGCCTTCGCCGCACAGTAATGCGCCAGCCCTGGCGCGCCCTTGTATGCCAGTTGTGAAGCAACGTTGATGACGCGGCCATACTGGCGTTCGAGCATCCCGGCGAAAAAGGCGTGAGTGACCAGCATCGTCCCGCGCAGATTTATCCCGATGATACGATCCCAATCCTGATCATCGGTCTTGGCAAATGGACGGTCGCCGCCACCCACACCGGCCGAATTGACCACGATGTCGACCTGCCCCAAACGCTCCTGCGCCCAGGTGCAGAAACGGTTTACCGCCGCCGGATCAGAGACGTCGCATTCGCTGGCGTGTAGTTCAAGGCCTCGCGAGCGCACGCGATTCTGGAACGCCTCGGCATTCTGATGATCTGCCACATGGCAAATGGCAACTTCTGCACCATGCTCCAGAAACAATTGCGCAATCGCCGCACCGATTCCCCTGCTTGCGCCGGTGATAACAGCCTTGCGGCCCGAAAGATCAAACACGTTACTCATGACCGACTCCCAGTGTTCGAGCGGGATGGACGCTCTGCCAGTGGTTGGCAATATCGATGCGTCGAGTGATCCATACGTCAGGGAAACTCAAAACGTAATCGAGGAATCGCTCCAATGCAGCTGCCCGGGCCGGATGCCCCACCAAGCGCAGGTGCAGACCGACCGACATCATCTTGGGTTGGGTTTCTCCTTCCTTGTAGAGCATGTCGAACGCATCTTTGAGGAAGCTGAACCATTGGCTTCCGGTACTGACGCCAGCGGCGAACTGTCCGTCGTTGTTGGTTAACGAATACGGGATGATCAGGTGAGGTTTGCCGCTTACCTGGGTCCAGAACGGTAACTCGTCCCCGTAGTAATCCGAGTCGTAGGTGAACCCGCCCTCCTCGACCAGCAGCCGACGGGTGTTGACGCTCGGGGAGTAGCGGCAATACCAACCCTGGGGCCGAACGCCCGTTGTACGCTCAAGGGATTCCACCGCTTTACGGATGTGCTCGCGCTCCTGTTCCTCGCTGAGCTGGTAGTGCTGGATCCACCGCCAGCCGTGGGAGCACACATCGAAGCCCGATTCGCGGATGGCTTCACAGGCATCCGGATTACGCTCCAGGGCGAGCGCGCAGCCATAGATGGTCGCTGGCAGGGAACGCTCCTGGAACAGGCGCATCACCCGCCAGAAACCCACTCGGCTGCCATATTCGAATAGCCCTTCAGCGGCCAGATCCCGGCCCTTTACACCGGTATTGAGGCCGCTGCTTTCGGTGAACCACGTTTCGCTACTGTCCTCGCCGTCCTGAATGGACGGCTCCGAGCCTTCCTCATAGTTCATGACGAAATTCAGTGCGAGTCGGGCGCCCCCGGGCCATTTAGGATCAGGAGGATTACGGCCATAGCCGACAAAATCTCGTTGAAGATCACTCATGCTTTCTGCACCTCGAAACTATGAGGAAGGTGAGTCGATTCCAGCCAGCGCGCGTACGCTTGAATGCCGTCATCAAGGGATATTTTTGGCACGTAACCCAGGTCACGGCGCGCCGCATCAATACTGAATTTCTGCTGGAATTCATCGACAGGATCCGCGCCCGGCTCAAGGGCGATATCGGCACCGGGAAAGATAGTGCGCACGACCTGCGCGATCTCTTCAAGCGTTACACGGGTGTCGCCGGTGACGTTGTAGGTGGTGCGTGGCAGCACGGGGGCATCCAGCGCACAAAGCAAGCCCTGAACGGCGTCTTCAACGTGAATGAATTGCCTGGGGAAGTCCGCTCCGAAAGACATTCGGGTGGCGCGCCTGGCCAAGGCATCTTCAATCATCTTACGAATCACACAGTCAGTGGTTCTCCCCGGGCCGTAGACCCAGGACAGTCGAACACTCGCCGCAGACAGCCCATACTGTTCGGCGTAGGCCGTGGTGATGTACTCGGAAGAAACCTTGCTGGCACCGTAGAGGCTGCCTGGCTTGAGTAAAACGTCTTCGTAAGCGGGACCCGACTCGACCACCCCATAAGCACTGGTCGAGGAGCAATACACAAAGCGCCGAACAGCGTGAACACGCGCCAACTCAAGTACGTTGGCGGTACCGACAATGTTCACTTGCACCATCGAATACGGCGCATCACGCGCCACCATTGGCCCGGAAAACGCACCGCAATGAATGATGGAATCGACTCCATCCAGAGCGATGGCATGCAGGCGATGGATATCGCCAAGGTCGCACGCTGTGATCTTGACCCCCTCCTGGGTGACCGAGGCGAGCCGATCCAGTGCCAGCACCGGTCGGCCCTGCTCGACCAGACGACGCACCACCTGGCGACCTACCAACCCTGCCGCTCCGGTGACCAATACCGGTTTGCTTATCGATTGATCGAAACTCATGCGCGCAGCTCCGCCTGTGGGGCGCGCATTGGCGCCTCTTCTCGGACCTCGATAGGCAGTTCGGCCTCGAGCAGCTTGCGGGTATAGGCCTCCTTCGGATTGGCAAAAATCTCCTCCGTCGGGCCTTGCTCGATGATCTTGCCGTGGCGCATCACGGCAACGTAATGCGCCAATGACCGGACTGAGTTCAAATCATGGGTAATGAACAGCGCCGACAGCCCCATACGCTTTTGCAAATCCCGCACAAGGTCGATGATCTGCGCTCGAACCCGAATGTCGAGTGCCGTTGTCGGCTCATCGAAAATCACAAAATCAGGATTGACCGCCAAGGCCCTGGCCACGCCTACGCGCTTCTGCTCGCCGGCCGTCAGCTCATGGGGGTAAACATCTGCCTTGGCCCTGGATATGCCAACCAGATCGAGCAACTCCAAAACCCGCGCCTGTTTGGCCGCGCGGGTCAGCGGTGCGCCCAACTTGAGAGGCTCGACAACGAGATCGCGCACCCGCCACCTGGGGTTAAGCGCCACATAAGGCTCCTGGAACACCATCTGCATCCGCCGGCGCACGTTTCTGAACTGCTTATCAGAGAGGGTCAGTGTTTCCTGGCCATCGAACCGGATCGAGCCCAAGTCCGATTGCAGTAAACGAACCAGGCATTGGCCGGTCGTGGTTTTGCCGGATCCGCTTTCCCCAACCAGGGCCAAGGTCTCCCCTTTGCGGATGGTCAGCGACACATGGTCTACCGCGCGAACCGGCTCAGTGGAGCCCTCCACATGGAACAACTTCACCAGGTTCGTGACCTCTAGCAGCGGTGCAGCCTCGGCGCCGGGTTGTGCCGGCTGGCCATCCATCGGCAACGGACGTACACGGGCTGCCTCCAGCAACTCCCGGCTATAGGGATGCTGAGGACCATCGTTAAGAAAAGAGCGGATGGTGGTGAGCTCCACCAAACGCCCGGCTTTCATGATGCCGACCCGATCGCAGTAACTGGCCACCATGCCGAGGTCATGGGTAATCAGAACAACCGCCAGCCCAAGCTCACGCCCTTTTTCCACTAGCAGGTCCAGCACCTGCAGTTGGATCGTTGCATCAAGCCCCAGGGTCGCATCATCGGCGAGCAGAATTTTCGGTTGTGCGATCAACGCCATGGCGATTACCACCCGCTGCGCCATACCACCGGAAAGCTCATGCGGGTAGGCGTGCGCCCTTTTCTCAGGGTTCACAATTCCGACTTGCTCAAACAGGCGAATTGACTCCTGCCATGCGTCTTTTTTGTTGATCCCTCGATGGGCCCGAAGAACTCTGGCGATTTGCTCGCCCACCTTCACTACCGGGTCCAGCAACGATTTAGCGTTGGTTCCGATCAGCGCAACCTCGCCGCCTCGATAGCCGCGTCTTTGCTGCGGTGTCATCGTGGAAATCGCGTGCCCGTTGACCCGTATCTCGCCGTCAACAATGCATCCGTCGCCTGGCAGCATGTCGATAATGGCGCGCGCAAGAAGCGACTTTCCTGCACCTGTCTCACCAACAATGCCGAGAATCTCCCCCTTCTTCAGCGAGAAACTCACTTCCTGTAAGGCAGGCGGCATTGATCGGTCCGAAAACCCGACGCTGATGTTGCGTACCTCAAGTAAGGGTTCGTTGGTGTTTGTCATGAGGAGCTCCTTGTCTGCGGGTCGAACAGTTGCTTGGCCGCGTCTCCGAGAAGCGCAAACGTCAGTACTGAAAAAACGATGGCGAGCCCTGGAAACAGCGCGACCCACCAGATACCCAGGATCATTTGCTGCGCGCCGTTGCTGACCATCAGACCCCATTCCGGAGTAGGCATGCGCACGCCGGCACCGACGAAGGACAGGCCCGCCGTCAGCAGAATGGCCATGCCGATGCTGATGGATATCTGCACGATGGCAGGCGTCAACGCATTTGGCAGGATGTGCTGGAACATGATTGCGCTGTCCGTGGCACCACTGCATCTGGCCGCGGCAATAAACGGACGATCACGCAGCGACAAGACTTCAGCCCGGATCAGCCGGGCGAAGACCGGTGTGAAAAGTACGGCCAGCACAATGGCAACGTTCCATATTTCCTGGCCCATGACGGACACCAGCACCATGCCCAGCACAAACACAGGAAATGACTGGATAAAGTCAAAAAAACGCATCGCCAGGGAAGTTCGCCCCAGCCTTTGTAGTAGCCAATGGCGAGCCCGAGTGGAACGCCAATGACAAAGGCGATGGCCACGGCGGTCACGCTGATCAGAAGGTTGATTCGGGTCGCGAAAATGACACGGGAAAAAATGTCCATGCCGGACACATCGGTGCCGAAAAAATGAATCAACGATGGCTCTTGCAGTGCATTTATCGGATCAGCGGTTTCCGGCGAGTAAGGGGCAATCCATGGCGCAAAGATGATCGCCACAAACTGAATAGCCAGCAGCACCAGGCCGATGATCAAGGTTGCCTTGCCGGCAACGCTACGCTGTGCAGATAGCGGTCTCATACTTCAATCCTCGGATCAGCAATGCCGTACAGAACATCTACGACGGTGTAAACGATGAGAATGAAAGCGGCAGCGACCAGCACAAATCCCTGTAACGCGGGGTAATCGCTGTTCATGACAGCGGATACCGCGTACTGCCCGAGGCCGCCCCAGGCGAAAATCGTTTCAACCAGAACCGCCGCGCCCAGCAGAAAACCGAAGAGAAAACCGACCATGGTGATGATCGGTGGCAGGCTGTTGCGCATCGCGATCCGAACCAACTGCCATTCAGAAAGACCGCTCGCCCGTGCATGACGAATGAACTCGCTGCGGTAGTTATCGGCGAAAACAATCTGGGTCATCTTCATCAACGCGCCGGCGTTGACGATGGTCAGCGTAAGCACCGGCAACCACAGGCGGCCGACAGCCGAGGCGAATGCGGCGGTATCACCGGCAAGCAACGTGTCTATGGTCAGAAACCCGGTAACGGCTGGCGGCGCAGTGAGTATCGGGTCCAGCCTGCCGAACGGTGCGGGAGCAATGCCGGCGACATTGAACAGAAAGTAGATGAGCAGCAGACCCACCCAGAAGTCAGGCACCGCGCCCGCCGCCAGGCCGTAGACCTTGCTGAACCGATTGATCATTCCGTTGGGCTTGGTCACTGCAACAACCGCAAGCACCACGCTCACCATGATCGTCAGAATCATTGCGTAGGTAATCAGCTCGAGCGTTGCCGGCACCCGGTCGAGCAAATCAACGGCCACAGGGTTGGAGGTGAACATCGACGTTCCCAGGTCACCGTGAACGACCGTTGAAAGGTAGCTCGTGAACTGCGACCAGATGCTGCCGTTGAGGCCCAGCCGCTCGCGCAGGCTCAGAATCTGCTCGGGCGTGGCCATATTGCCTAGCATCAGCAGGGCCGGGTCACCAGGCAGTAAACGAATCAGCAGAAACGTGGCAAGCAGCACGCCAAACATCTGCGGAACAAGAATAGTCAGCCTGGCCAGTACGATACGTAGTGGGCGAGGCAGCGACCGCAATGAATTGCTAAGTCTCATACTGGTTTCCTTGCAAGTAGTCTTGCGCAGCTAGCGGGGCAAAGCACCACCCCGCTGCTGGCTCTACTTATTTCTTGTAGAGGTCGTACCAACTGTTGCTGTTGGGCGTGTACCAACTGAAACCAGCGACATTGGCGCGGGTGGCCAGTTGGTAGCCTGGATTCATCAAAAACACCCAAGGCGCCTCGTCCACAACAATTTGCTGGACGCGCTTCATGCCAGCATCCCTCGCCGCCTCGTCCGTGCTCGACAACGCGTCGTTGATCAGCTTGTCGACTTCGGCATTGTTGAATTTCGGGTAGTTGATAAGTGAGGCGCTGTTAAGCCAGAGATTCGCCACATAAGCCGCATCGGGGACAATGGCCATGTCGCGGAAGAAATACATGGGGATCGTGCCCTTGGAGTACTTCTCCACCAGCGTCGAGGCGGGCAACTTCACCAGTTCCACGTCAACGTTGGCGCGGGCGAACGCGGTCTTGAGGATGACGGCAATCTCTTCCTCGATCTGATCACCGGTACGGTAGCCAAGCTGGGTTTTGAAGCCCGATTCCTGGCCCGCCTCTTTCAACAGTGCCTTGGCCTTCTCCACATCCTGGGTGTACGTGAAATATTCATCGGTATAGGACGGATAGATTTCAGAGATCGGGCTCTTGGTTGCCCGTGCCTTGCCGTAATACACCGCCTTCAGAATATCTTCGCGCGGCACCAGATAATTCAACGCCTGGCGAACCTTGGGGTTATCGAACGGAGGTGTGGTGTTGTTCATTTCAACGCGGTGAATGTAGTTGCCAAACACCTGCCAAATCTTCAGCTGAGGATTCTTCTCCAGCATCGCCAGCTCACGTGGCGAAAGCCATTCGGCTACATCCACGGCCCCAGCTTGCAGTGCTGCCAGGCGGTTGGCCGATGTCGGCATTTCGCGGAATATGATTTTCGAAAGACGCGGCACGCCCCGGTAATAATTCGGGTTGGCTTCGTACACCACCTCCTGGCCTGACTGGAATTTCGTCACCTGATAGGGCGCGAACGAGGCCGAGTGAGTGGCCAGCCAACTGGATGCGTAAGGGTCGTCACTGGTGACGTTCTTGCGGGCAGCAGTGGCGTCCAGAATGCCGAGGTCATTGTTGACCCAGATTCGCTCGATCAGCGGAGAGGTCTTGGGCAAGGTGACCGTGACGGTCATTTCATCCTGCTTCTTGAACGCTTCTTCAAAGGATTTGATGCCGAGGATCTGGCTCATGTACCAGCGGAAATTCGCGTTCTTGTTCCAGCCCCTTTCGAACGACCACATCACATCGTCGGCGGACAGGGTGTTGCCCGCTGCGCTCTTGACGCCACTGCGCAAATGAAAGGTGATCGAGGTTTTGTCGTCTGCCACCGTCCAGCTTTCAGCCAGCGCCCCCACCAGCTTGTCGAAGTTTTCCACCTGCACACCGTCGACGACCTTGGTGTCGTAGGCCAGCAGGCGCTCGTAGATGTTGCGCTTGGCTTCGTGGGTGGCTTCGGTCGGCGGATATTCCTGATCGAGCGACTCAGGCGTGCGAGGGCCTGCAACCACCAGGATGGCGCTCGCATTCTGGGCAAATGCATTCGGAGCAACAGCCCCACCAAGTAGCGAAACGACTGCCAGCGCCTGCGCAGCGGGCCTCAGAAGGAACCGCATTATTTTCGTATTCATAGGATGGGATTTTTTGTTGGAGGTGATTGAGTAAGCCCTTCTCAAATACGAAGACGTGATGCCAATAAACTTATGGCTCACCTCCCCCGCTCTAGAATGGCTGTCTATGGCTTGGGCAGTGAGAGAATCGATAGCTGACATGCGGCCCCAAGATTGTTGCTAAACAATTTGAAATTGTGACAATCACATAGCAATCCATGTGCCATCGGTGTGACAAAACCTCGTTCCCGGTTTGAACGTCAATGACAATAGTCTTACAGGCCCCGAAATCAGGAACTTCACGATGTGCAATGGGGTAAGCCAACAGCCAGTCAAGCACCAACCAACCCTGGCCGAGCTCTTGCTCACTCTCGGTGCGCCCCCATGATTCGTGGTCATTCGAGGTGCACATTTGAACAATCCCAGGTAATTCTGTGACAATCGTCAATTCTTTGGTAACAAACCATGCAGACGGCACCCATGCTCATCGACGACTCACCCACAGCACGTCCTCGCAAAGCCCGCACTACTGGCCAGATTCTTGGAACAGCCGAGAAACGCGACACCATTTATGAACGCATCCTGAATGCGGTGATGGAACACCGGCTCATCCCTGGTACCAAGCTTGTGGAGGAGAAGCTTGCCAGCGTATTTGAGGTCAACCGCACCCGCATTCGCGAAGTGCTCGCCCGGCTCGCACATGAAGGTGTTGTCACCACGATTCCCAACCGTGGCGCGTTCGTAGCCAGTCCGTCTGTAGAGGAAGCTCGGCATATATTTAACGCACGCAGGATTCTGGAGCCGGCGCTAATTCGGACACTCGTAGCGCACGCGGGTGAAAACCAGATCACTCAACTCTATGACCATGTGGCCCTAGAGCGCGCTGCTCGGGAAAACAATGACAAGCGCGCGGTTATTCGCTTGTCTGGAGAGTTCCACCTACGGATCGCAGAAATGGTCGGCAGTCCCCCACTTTTGAAACTTATGCGAGAGCTGTCTTCGCTGACCTGTCTGATCATCCTGTTGTACGACGCGCCCAATGTGCCGGCATGCCCAAACCATGAGCATCTTGAGATCGTGAACGCTATCAAGTCAGGCGAAACTGAGGAGGCGGTCAGGCTCGTGATAGAGCACCTGAATCACATCGAGAACACGCTGGATCTTTCGATAGGGGAAGAACAGGAAGTGGATCTGGACGAAATCTTCGGTTGAACGGTACGAAATTGGGAAGATATTCCGAACCCCTCCTTGCAGAGCATTAAGGTCCATCCCACAACGGTGTTTGCCGCTCCTTCGACACCCGGTTCTAGCTGGTAACGGCATTCAGGGTCGAAGCAGAACCAGTCGATGAAATCTTCGTAGTCGATCCGCTCTTGGGTGGCCCCGATCAAAAGGGCTAAAGACTCAAGATTTTGACGACATTTCACCACGTCAGAATTGCTGGATCCGGGAAAGATAATCGGTGACAGGTGCCGTTTCAGCGATTGTCCGAGTCGTGATTCGCTCAGGCGGAAATCGTCTTCCGAGCAAGCACGGAGCTTGTTCAGAATAATGCGGTTGTAGACCTTCCACTGCTGACCGGAGCGATCAGCGGGCACATCTTCCGCAAAGGCCTCATAGGCCAGAACACTGAGGTAGGAAAACAGCTCCAGCAGCGATAAATGCTCAAGCTGTTTTTCGGCACTGGCAATCAGTTCATCAAAGGGCTTGAGCTGATCAAGCAATCGATCACAGACACCGAAGAATACTTGCCAGTCATCTCCTGTGAGCGCCGCACGCAGGGCAAGCCAGAGGGGCGACTGGGCACGCTCAAACAGCTTCGAGTAGCGAATCACCCATCTGAGGGTTTCCGGGTTATGGCTGGCAAAGTGCAATAGCAGCTCGATGCTGACTGCATTATCGAAATGCAGCACCCGGCTGAGTGCCAGGCTAGCGAGCTCGGATTGAGCAACCGCATCCGCATCAAGCCAAAACGAGGCCGTTACCAGGCCTTGTGCACGCTCAAGTGCTGACTGGTTCTTACCAGCCGGGCGCTGGTCGAGGAAATGATGCAGGCTCTCATCAAGAGCACGGCCCTTACTGAGCTCTGACTGATTCCGTTCGTATACCGACTGGTAATGCCGTCGGCAGCGCTCTCCATTTTCCGTCATCCCGCAGCGCTCTCGTCAGCATTCTATTCCTGGCCGGAGCCTAAACCTGAATCGCCCCTGGTTTCGTAGACACCTCCAAGCCTCATAATGAGGCCCAAATAGGAGGTGCCATGAGTCGTCAGCGTTACCCCGAAGAGTTCAAGATCGAAGCGGTCAAGCAAGTGACCGAGAAAGGCAAACCCGTCGCCGATGTCGCCCAGCGCCTGGGCATGTCCGTACATAGCCTTTACGCCTGGATCAAGGTCTACACCAAGCCCCAAGAGCAGCGTCAGCAAGACGACGATCAGCAGGCCGAATTGCGCAAGCTACGCGCTGAACTCAAGCGCGTGACTGAAGAGCGAGACATCTTAAAAAAGGCCGCCGCGTACTTTGCCAAGGAGTGCGGCTGAAGTACGCCTTCATCAAGAAGCACTCGACTGATTACCCGGTGCGGCGCCTTTGCCAAACCCTCAAGGTGCACCCCAGCGGCTACTACGCCTGGCTGGCCGAGCCTCAATCTGCCCGAGCAAAAGAAGATCAACGTCTGCTTGGCTTGATCAAGCACGCTTGGCTAGAAAGCGGAGGTGTATACGGCTACCGCAAAATTCACGATGACCTACGTGAGCTGGGAGAGGAATGCGGACGAAATCGAGTCGGGCGCTTGATGCAGGCGGAGGGGCTGCGTTCGCAAACGGGCGATCGGCGGCGTCCAGGGTTTTACGGTGGAAAACCAACAGTGGCCTCGCCCAACCACCTCGCGCGGCAGTTCAAGGTCAGTGAGCCGAACAAGGTCTGGGTGACAGATATCACTTACATCCGCACCTATGAAGGATGGCTCTATCTAGCGGTAGTGCTGGATCTGTTCTCACGCCAAGTAATTGGTTGGTCAATGAAGCCAAGGATGTGCAGCGACCTGGCTATCGACGCAATGTTGATGGCTGTGTGGCGACGCAAGCCACAGCAGCAAGTGATGATTCACTCAGATCAAGGTAGTCAGTTCAGTAGCTCAGATTGGCAAAGCTTCTTGAAGGCTAACAATGTAATCAGCAGCATGAGTCGGCGGGGAAACTGCCACGACAATGCCGTAGCCGAGAGCTTTTTCCAACTTTTGAAGCGGGAGCGCATCCGACGAAAGATCTACACAACCCGTGAAGAAGCCCGAAGTGATATTTTCGATTACATCGAAATGTTCTATAACCCTAAACGCCGACACAGCAGTGCTATGCAGCTGTCTCCAATAGAGTATGAGAAACGCTATTTCCTGAGCTTGGAGAGTGTCTAGGAAACCAGGGGCGATTCAGAGAGATACAAGCCTGGACTGCATTGGAGGCTCACAATCGAGCCCCCAACACACGCCGCCTTAGGAAGACGTGAGGTCTCAGGCGGTCATTACGGTGACCGACTTGGTGACCAGGTACGGCTCAAGAGCCTCTGGGCCACCTTCCGAGCCGTAGCCCGAGTCTTTAACACCGCCAAACGGCATTTCAGGAACCGGAGTCGAAGGCTGGTTGATCCAGAGCATGCCCACTTGGAGAGTTTGGGTAAGAAGGTGAACGTTGCGATATGAACGCGTGAAAGCATAACCGCCCAGGCCGAATGGGAGACGGTTGGCCTCAGCTATCGCTTCCTCAATATGATCGAATCCACGTACAGCTGCGATCGGACCAAACGGTTCTTGAGAAAGCACTTCAGCATCCAACGGAACATCTGCTAGAACAGTTGGGGCGAAGAAGTTGCCTGTCGAGCCGATTCGCTCACCACCAGTCGCTACCGTCGCGCCCGATTTACGTGCGTCTTCAACCAAACCTGCGATTGCCTCTACTCGACGAGCATTCGCTAGAGGCCCATAGTTAACTCCATCTTCGAGGCCATTACCGATTTTGAGGCCTTCAGCGTATGCGACCATGCCTTTCACAAAGGCATCTTTGATGCTGTTATGCACCAAGAATCGTGTCGGGGAGATGCACACCTGACCGGCGTTCCGGAATTTAGAGGCGCTTGCCACCTGGATAGCTAACTCCAAATCGGCATCCTCGGCGATGATCACTGGTGCGTGTCCACCCAGCTCCATCGTCGCCCGCTTCATGTGCAGGCCAGCCAGGGCAGCCAACTGTTTACCGATCGCAGTGGAACCGGTGAAGGTGATTTTGCGGATCACTGGGTGCGCGATAAGGTATTTGGAGATCTGGTCGGGGTTACCGTACACCAGACCGATAACTCCCTTTGGTACACCTGCGTCGGCAAATGCACGAATCAGTTCGGCTGGTGAACGCGGGGTCTCTTCAGGAGCCTTCACCACGAAAGAGCAACCTGTTGCCAATGCAGCACAGAGCTTACGAACCACCTGGTTAACCGGGAAATTCCATGGCGTAAAGGCTGCTACCGGGCCAACTGGCTCCTTTACGACAATTTGGCTAGCGTTGATATTGCGAGGAGGAACTACACGACCATAAACGCGACGACCTTCCTCGGCAAACCACTCAATGATATCTGCCGCAGAGTTGACTTCGATACGCGACTCCAGCAATGGTTTGCCCTGCTCTTGAGTCATGTACCGGGCGATCGTTTCGGCCCGCTCCCGAATGATGGAAGCGGCTTTGCGCATGATGGCAGATCGCTCGTATGCAGGTACATTACGCCAGACATCGAATCCAGCCTGTGCCGCATTAACAGCTTGTACAAGGTCACCTTCAGACGCATGGGCAACGGTACCAATTCTCAAACCGGTTGCGGGGCTAACAACATCAATAGTTGATCGACCTTCAGCATCACGCCACTCTCCATTGATGAAAAGTTGAGTATCTGGGTACGTCTCATTAATCATAAATCACCTTTTTAATTGTTAGCTGAGTGCCTAGACCCTTGCGGTATCATGGCATGTGATTCGCGGTGAATCCGCCTAAAAATACACGGCAATCAAGACAGTTTAAAACTGACTCGCAGAATCATTAAAACGACTTTTTTTCCTTCATCCAGTCCTTATCATTGCAAAACCAGGTCTACCCTTATCCTAGAGCCAGCCAAGGATTATCAGATCCACGCAAGCTTTAGGGATGGTCTGAAGTAGTCAGGTATTTCTGGCTGACTCCAGCCCTTGCCGATTTCAAAACGGTAATTCGGCTAAAAAACGATCAAATCATCCCCTCTTTCCGGATTTATAGCCGGCGCGAGCACCTCGCGCCGGCCATTTCCCGCATTACAGACGCACCTCTCCTGCATTCGTCAGCAAATGTCGGCGCGCCATCCACAGGTTCGACAGCGCGAACAGTGTCACCAACTGCGCGGTGTTCTTCGCCAGGCCACGCAAGCGTGTCTTCACGTAGCCGAATTGGCGCTTGATCACCCGGAACGGGTGCTCGACTTTGGCGCGCACCTGGGCCTTGGATTTCTCGATCTTGCGCTTGGCTTTGTACAGCGCACTGCGCTTACTCAGCTTCTTGTACGTACTGCGGCGGGCCGCAATCTGCCAGATCACCTCCCGGCCTTCATGTTCCGGGCGTTTCTCTACGCCGGTGTAACCCGCGTCGGCGCCGACCCTGTTTTCCTTTCCATGCAGCAGTTTGTCGACCTGGGTAACGTCAGCAACGTTGGCTGCCGTCCCCACCACGCTGTGCACCAGACCTGACTCGGCATCCGCGCCGATGTGAGCCTTCATGCCGAAGTAATACTGATTGCCCTTCTTGGTCTGGTGCATTTGCGGGTCACGCTTACCGTCCTTGTTCTTGGTCGAACTCGGCGCATGGATCAGCGTGGCATCGACGATGGTGCCCTGGCGCAGCGACAGGCCCCGATCGCCCAGGTAACCATTGATCACCGCCAGAATCCCGGCCGCCAACTCGTGCTTCTCCAGCAGGCGACGGAAATTGAGGATGGTGGTTTCGTCGGGAATACGCTCTAGGTTCAGCCCGGCAAACTGGCGCAAGATTGTGGTCTCGTACAGCGCCTCCTCCATCGCCGGATCGCTGTAGCCGAACCAGTTCTGCATCAAATGTACGCGCAGCATCGCCATCAGCTGATACGCCGGACGACCACCTTCACCCTTGGGGTAGTGCGGCTCGATCAGGGCAATCAAACCCTTCCACGGCACCACCTGATCCATCTCGATCAGGAACAACTCTTTGCGGGTCTGCTTGCGCTTGCCGGCGTACTCGGCGTCGGCGAAGGTCATTTGCTTCATCGGGAAACTCGGGCAACGGGATCGGCGTATTTCACCAGATTCGGGAAGTCTTTTTCAGACCATCCCTAGTCCCACTGAGCCCTGATAGGCATAACGACTCGCGGCCTAAGCCAATCAGTACATTGCCCAGCAATTGGGGTATTGCGCAGTTGAGGGCCATCCGTAGCCAAGCCCCGTCGAGCTTGGCTGAGGGGCTCGCTAGGATTCGGTCTTTACCTATGAGTTTTGGGGCGTAGTTGTGCTGACCTCGGGAGTTCGCTCATTGTCGGAAGAGTCGACTCGCTTTCTGACTACCAGGGCATATACCGCCGCCGCGATCAATGCGATGCCTGCGCTGATGAGAAATGCCGTCACAAACGAATGCGTACGGTCCACCACAACCCCTGCGATTTCTCGCAGCAAAACGACCGAACTCAATTAGCCGTGTCTTCGAGGCGTTCAGGGATAAACCGAACCTGGCCAACCGTTCCTGCAACTGCACCAGAAACTGCTGAGCCTGCACTTTCGTCCTGAAACCCACCACGCTGTCGTCCGCATAACGCACAATAATTACATCGCCACGGGCATGCCGCTGGCGCCACTGCCTTGCCCACAGATCCAGCACGTAGTGAAGATAGATATTCGCCAGCAATGGCGATATCACTGCGCCTTGAGGCGTCCCCTTGGTTGCAGCAACCCTACGGCCATCTTCCATAACACCCACCTGAAGCCATTTGCAGATAAGCCCGAGCAGGCGCCGGTCTGCAATCCGGTGTCCCAGAAACATCAGCATCCATTCATGGTCGATCTCATCGAAGAACGACGTGATATCCGCATCCAATATCCAGTTCACCTTCTGGCCCTTCAGCGCGACCGTCAACGCATCCAGCGCATCGTGCTGGCTACATCCCGGCCGAAACCCATATGAGAATCCCAGAAAGTCCTCTTCATAAATCGCATTCAGAACGGTAACGACTGCCTGCTGTACGATCTTGTCCTCCAGAGAGGCAATGCCCAGCGGACGCTGCCTGCCATCGGCTTTGGGAATGTAGACCCGCCGCGATGGCGTTGCTCGATAGGCTCCACCGTGGAGCCTTGCGTGCAAATCAGTTACCCGCAGGAGAAGACCTTCCACGTATTCCCGCCACGACATGCCGTCCACGCCTACCGCTGCATCGCGGCGCAAAGCATAGAAACTCTGCGCCAATAACTGCGGGGTGATGTGGTGCAGCAAAGCCGTGAACTGCATGCCCTTGTTCCTTCGGGCTGCTTCACGTACACCTTCAAGTCCCATCGACGCGCAACTGATCCGACTCAGTGTTCGGGGCGCGGGAGGCTTGTTGGTGTTTCCCTTGGCTACGTCCCTTTCCTCCACTATCTCCGCAGGGCCAGGCCCTTTGTTCGATGGCTTCTCAGGTACTACGGACGTATCCGACTTCTCAGGGGCGTAGACAGCAGGGTTTCGGCTTTTGGCCTTTCCTGCTCCGCCCGGTGCTTGCGCAGCGGGCGCCGCTGAGATCTCCCAGTTTCTGTGCGCAGGACTTCCCGACGTGCACAGGGTCTCCGACCGCGCGGGATCAGAGCATGACTGGCGTATAACGCCATGCTCCGTATTGCCTTCTGCTTCGCTTAACAGCATCGGCATCCCGAATTCCTGATTACGCGGCTCAATGGCTGGCCCATCGGTTTCCCCTGTCAACGCTTCACCCTGCACCTCACGGTGCAGGGTGCATGACTCGGGGCCTGGTTGATTCGCCATTTCTTACCAGTATCGAACTTTCATCGACTATCCTCCGCCAGCTTTAACTGGCGCTCTAAGCGTCCGGCGAACTCACCTTCCGAACTCCAGCATTAAGGGCGATGGTGTCCGCGTATTTTTAAGCGGACGCGATCACCCTTATCGCCAGGATTTCCATGCGCCAACGAAGCTCTTATCCGAAACCGTTCAAAGCCCAGGTCGTTCAGGAATGCCTGCAACCTGGCGCAACCGTGTCCAGTGTCGCCATCAACCACGGCATCCGCAAATGGCTGCCGCTCTATCGAGATCAGCCCGCAGCGGCTTCACTACCAGCTTTCGTCCCGCTAAAAGCCGCACCTAAACGGCCAGTCGAAGCGTCAGTGATCATCGAGTTGCCCGTGGCCGGGCAAGTGATCACGGTGAAAAGGCCAGCCTCGGATCCCGAGGGTTGTGCGCAATTTATTCGGGCTTTCGCTCAATGATCCGCATCGATGCCATCTGGCTGGCCACCGAGCCGATGGACATGCGCGCTGGCACCGAGACAGCATTAGCTCGGGTGATTGCGGTGTTCGGTGCGGCGAAGCCGCACTGCGCTTATCTGTTCGCCAATCGCCGGGCTAACCGGATGAAAGTGCTGGTGCACGATGGCGTCGGTGTCTGGCTGGCAGCGCGTCGACTGAACCAAGGCAAGTTCCACTGGCCCGGCATTCGCCACGGCTGCGAGGTCGAACTCGACAGCGAACAACTCCAGGCGTTGGTGCTGGGCCTGCCCTGGCAGCGCGTCGGTGCAGGCGGTGTGATTAGCATGCTGTAAACGCCGGCCATTTGGCCGGTCTACTTGTCGTCGCCCCGCGTCTGCTCTGGCACAATCGGCGGCATGACTTTCTCGCCCAACCTCGACCAGATGACCCCGGAACAGCTTCGTGCCTTGGCGGCACAGGCGTTGCAATTGCAATCCCAGGTCGAGGCGATGAGCAGGAAGATTCAGAACGATGAAATCCTCATCGAACAGTTCAAGTTCGAAATCGCCCTGCTCAAACGGCACAAGTTTGCCAAGCGCAGCGAGCAAATCAGCCCGGCGCAAAGCAGCTTGCTGGATGACCTGCTCGACACAGACCTTGAAGCTATCGAGGCAGAGCTAAAACAGCTTCTTCCCGCTTCGTCACAGGCCGGGTCGCGGCAATCGCCCAAGCGTGCGCCATTGCCGCCGCAGTTTCCGCGCACTGTGATTCGTCACGAACCCGAAAACACTCAGTGCGCCTGTGGCTGCCAGCTTCAGCGCATTGGCGAAGATGTCAGCGAGAAGCTGGATTACACGCCGGGCGTGTTTACCGTCGAGCAACATGTGCGGGGCAAATGGGCCTGTCGCCAGTGCGAAACCCTGATCCAGGCACCGGTGCCAGCCCAGGTTATCGACAAAGGTATCCCGACCGCAGGTTTGTTGGCCCACATGATGGTGGCCAAGTTTGCCGATCACTTGCCGCTGTACCGGCAGGAGAAAATCTTTGGCCGCGCCGGGCTGGCAATTGCTCGCTCGACCCTGGCGCAGTGGGTCGGACAAACCGGCGTGCGGCTTCAGCCGCTGGTCGATGCACTGCGTGAAGCCGTGCTGAACCAGGGCGTGATCCACGCTGATGAGACACCGGTGCAAATGCTTGCGCCAGGCGAGAAGAAAACCCACCGGGCCTATGTCTGGGCGTACAGCACGACGCCGTTTTCAGGGCTCAAAGCGGTGGTTTACGACTTCAGCCCAAGCCGTGCTGGCGAACATGCGCGCAACTTCCTGGGAGACTGGAACGGCAAGCTGGTCTGCGACGACTTCGCTGGCTACAAAGCCGGTTTCGAACAAGGCATCACTGAAATCGGCTGCATGGCCCACGCCCGACGCAAGTTTTTCGATCTGCACGTGGCGAACAAAAGTCAGTTGGCTGAACAAGCGCTGCACTCAATCAGCGGCTTGTACGAGGTCGAGCGCCAAGCGCGGGACATGAGTGATGAAGATCGTTGGCGAATACGTCAGGAAATGGCGGTGCCGATCATCAAAACATTGCATGACTGGATGCTGGCCCAGCGCGATTCGGTGCCCAACGGATCAGCCACGGCCAAAGCCCTCGATTACAGCCTGAAACGCTGGGTAGCGCTGACGCGCTACCTGGACGATGGGGGTGTGCCCATCGACAACAACCAGGTCGAGAACCAGATACGGCCCTGGGCGCTCGGACGCTCGAACTGGTTGTTTGCCGGGTCGCTGCGCAGTGGCAAACGGGCGGCTGCCATCATGAGTTTGATCCAGTCAGCACGCATGAATGGACATGATCCGTATGCCTACCTCAAAGATGTGCTGATGCGGCTGCCGACGCAACGAGCCAGTGAGATCGGGCAGCTGCTACCGCATCAGTGGATGCCAGCCTGACTTACGCAAGGTGAGTTCGCCGGACGCTTACGTTGAATCCGCCCAGTACACCAGCCATAGATTCATAGCCGCGCTCGATGAGTACAACTTGAGCAGAGCATGAGCCATCGAGGCCAATGCTGGGATAACGCTGTCATGGAGCGATTCTTCGGAGCATTGAAATCAGAATGGGTGCCGGCAGAGGGTTAGGAGACCGAAGCGCGAGCACGAGTGGATATCCAGGCCTATCTGATGCGCTACAACCTCAAGCGCCTCCACAGCTACAACGGCTATGAAACGCCAGTAGCCATGGAGGAAAAGCTCAAGGCTGTGCCATGAACCTTAACCGGTGTCCAAAATTACTTGACCAGATCACCTGTTTCTTCGGGGGTTGCCTTGCGCATGAATGGTGCCGGCCAGCGACAGCATTGACAGGCACAGCGCGTTCAGGGTTACGGACGATCTTGCAGGCATAGTCGGGGATCCAGGCAGGTCGTTCGACAGTAGCAGCAACGCGCCGACGCTCAGGATGGCTCTTGGGAGGAGCGACCTTAACAATCGCCTAGCTTGCGTATGGGTGTGTTTCAGCCATGCGGCTGGACAAACGCAACGCGCCATGCTGAAGCCGGGCTTCAGCATGGCGCGGGTCACACCCGGGCGGTCAACGTTTGCCAATGCTGGCCAGGTAATCCAGGCAGCTGTCGACGGTTTCCACGTCGGCGAACTTGGCATCGATGTCGAACAGGTTCCAGGCCACCGCGCCCGGCACCCGGTCGCCGATGCACTCTTTCACGGCGATGGTGCGGAAGCCTTCGGCCAGGCCGTCGCACAGGGTGGTACGCACGCAAGCCGAGGCCGTCACGCCGGTCACCAGGATGGTGTCGACCCCGGCCGAGCGCAGGTACCCGGCCAGCGAGGTGCCGCTGAACGAACTGGCGCGCTTCTTCACCAGTACGAACTCGCCATCGACCGGAGCGATGCGCGAGTCGATCGCCCAGAGGTTCTCGTCGGCCTGGTTGACCACGTCCACCGGGATCTTGTTGTGCCACTGGCCCATGTCGGTGTTGGGGTCCTGGCGGTCGGTGTTCTGGTAGCAGGTGGTGACGTGAACGATCGGGAAGTGGTTGGCGCGGAACACCTTCATCAGGCGCTGTACGCCGGGGATGATCTCGTCATCGATCTTTTCGCAGGTGAACGGGTTGCCTGGGCGGGTCCAGGCGTTGGCCAGGTCGACGTTGATCAGCGCCGGGCGCTTGCCAAAGCCGATACGGCGCTGGAAGCCACGCTCCTTGTAGAGCTTGGTCGATTCTTCAAAGGCCCGTTCGAGCATGGTCATCAGGTCTTGCGACATAGTGAATCTCCCCAGTGGGTCGTTGTGAGCGGTTCGGCAAGGAAGGTTTGCCTTGACCTGGAACTCACGATAATCTGCACCACTGATGACATCCAATTCATTATTGGCGAGCATTGATACCAAAATGAGCATCAATATCCGCTTCGATCTCAAGCAGATGAAAGCCTTCGTCTGCGTCGCGCAGCTGCTGCATTTCAAGCGCGCCGCCGATGCCCTGTTCATCACCCAGCCGGCTTTGAGCCGCCTGATCAAGGCGCTGGAAAGCGAGCTGGGAGCGGAGTTGTTCATGCGCACCACGCGCCATGTGGCGCTGACCGAGGCCGGTCGGCTGTTCCTGCAGGAATGCCAGCAGGTGTTCCGCCATATCGAACGCGGTATCGACCTAGCGCGTAGCGCCGCGGCGGGGGACATCGGCCACCTGACCGTGGCCTACAACGACTTCGCCATCAACGGCGCGCTGCCGGGCATCCTCGAGCGCTTCAAGGACCTGCACCCGGATGTGACCGTGGAGTTGTTGTACATGCCCTCCCACGAGCAGTACAAGGCGATCCGCGATTGCCTGATCGACGTGGGGTTCCTGCTGGGGCCGATGACCGAGCCGGACATCGCCTCATTGCCGGTGAACCAGGAACGCATGGTGGCAATTCTACCGTCACGGCACCCGCTGGCCGGACAGGCCACTTTGCGCATTGAACAGTTGCGCGACGAGCGCTTCATCTTCGGTGCGCCCAGTGGCTGGAGTCTGTTCCGCGACCAGGCGTTCCAGTTGTGCCAGCGGGCCGGTTTCAGCCCGAACATCCACCAAGAGGCCACCACCAGCATTGGTATTTTAGGGCTGGTGGCGGCCAACATGGGGGTTTCGCTGTATTCGGAATGCGCCTACCGGATCCAGCGCGAAGGCGTGGTCATCGTGCCGCTGCAGGACGAGCATGCCCAGGTGCAGACCATCGCCGCGTGGAACGAGGAATACCAGAGCCCTACCGCCGCGCGTTTCAAAGCCCTGCTAGGGCACCGGCTGCGGAGCTTCACGCCTGATCTGATGGCGTAAGGCCGAAGCGATCGGTACTGGCATCGTAGCGCCAGTCGTGGCCGACACTGCTGGCCAGCCACTGCGCGCCATTGCCGGTGAGTTCTTGCTGGGGATAGCGCCGGACTATCCAGAACTTCATCAGCATGGCATGGATCACCAAACCGCTGACGAAACCGACCACGAATGCCCAGTCACCAGAACAGTACGCCAACGCGCTGGCCGCAGCCCACGCTAACAAGCCGGCAGGGTTGAAGCCGCGCCAATAGTGGAATTGCCCGTGCAGCTCATACAACTGCGGCACGTTCAACCGGCGTCGCCGAATCAGATAATAGTCAGCCACCATGATCCCGCCAATTGCCGAGAGGAACGATCCATACGAAAACAGGAAGGCGAACAAGTTATCAAGGATGGCCCACGGCATCGAAAGTGTACCGATGACGCCCGCGATCACCACTGCAGTCGGGTATCTGACGCGTGGAGCTCCAGCATTGACGAAGGTCAGCGCCGCCGGGATGAGGTTGGCCGCCGTATTGGTCGACCATTGTGCCAGCACCACCAGGACCATCAGCACAACCAGGCTCAGCCCCGTGCTCTGGGCCTGGATGACATTGATTGGGTTCCAGTCGCCGGCGGCGATGAAAGATGCCGCGCCAATGACCGCGATCCAGGTCTGAGTCAGCGGTAATGCGACCAGCTGAGCAAGAAAGATATGCCGGTTACGAGACAGGAAACCCCGAGCATTGACCGGTGTCCGCACGTGACGGGTGATATTGGGAATGTCGATGGCCAAGGTCGACCAGAAAGCCACGTTAGCCAGGAACAGGGTAATGATGGTGAGCTGCTTGTCGCCGACGAACGTCCAGATATTGACCCCTTTGGTGACCGCCAGCACATCGAGGGTCAGGTACATCCAAACCGAGATGGCAATGATCGCCGGCGCTGCGATGGACGAGAGTAGTTCCACCGCCTTGATACCCAGCGCGGTATTGATGATTTGCACCACTGCGAAGATCACATACCACAAGGCCCAGTTGTCGAACCCGGTCAGATACTCGACGATACCGCTCAGGGCCAGGGCGCCGAGGTAGGTCTGGATACCGAACCAGATCGCCGCGACCAGGCCGCGGAACAATGACGGAATATGTGTGCCATGCACGCCGAACGGCGCTCGCAGATACACCGCGAAAGACAAACCATGTTCGGTACCGATGTCCGCGGTCAGGGTCATCAGTAGCGCCAGGACGATGTTGGCCAGCAGAATGATCGCTACGACCTGTGGCAGCGGCAGGCCGGCAACACCCGTAGCACCCAGCTGGAAGGTGGCGATCATGAACGCGATACCGATCCAAATCCAGGTGAAACCCAGGGTACCGATCGAGCGGTGTCGTCGTTGTACCGGAAGAATCGACAGTTCCAACAGGTTGTGACGGGAGACGGCCGGAGTCGGTGAGACAGTAGTCAATTCGGGGCTGTTCATCGAAGCACCTGTGCATGAATGGAAGGCGTAAACCTGCCTGCCATGACAATGGCCGCAGGCTCTTGGGAAAAGGAACGAACGGGGGCAACGGCCTTTGCTGGCGAATAGCAACCGAGCAAAGGCCGCAGCGGGCAGGGCCTGTGGTCAGCCTTGCAGCTGCTGGCGCCGGGCTCGGGTAGCTTCGATGTCCAGGCGCACCTGCTCGTCGAGCACTACGCCGTACACTTCATAGGCCTGGTCGAGGCTGCAGAAGTCATCCAGCACATCCTCGCGCACCTGCTCGGCGCTACGCTCCAACGGGTTGCCATAGCCACCGCCACAGGGCGAGTAGTAAGCCATCACATCGCCCGCCTTCGAGGCGTACCCGGAAAACTTCGACGGCATTGAGGCTACCTGCTCGGGGCTGGCGACGTTGTAGATCTCGGTTTTGCCCACCACCCCTTCGCAGCCACCGAACAACCCCCAGGGCACATCGAAATGCCGTTCGCTTTCGTGGGTGATGAAGCCCGCCGTGAGCACCCGCTGGGCCTTCACCACACCGATCCCACCGCGGTACTTGCCCGCGCCTGGCTGCACATCGTCACGCAACTCGTAGCGGTCACAGATCATCGGCAGGTGCATCCCCAGGTCTTCGATGGGGTTGTTGCGGGTATTGGCCATCAGATTGTCGATCGCATCGGGCCCGTCGGATTTCGGCCGCCCACCGTATGCCCCCTCGTTGACTTCGAGGAATACCCAATACTCGCCATCGGCCTTCACCCCGGAATAGGCGGCGAAGGAGATCGACGCAGAGCTTGCCGGCGATCACCCGCTCCGGCAGCACCGGGGCCAAGGCCTTGATGATCAGGTCGATCATCCGATTGCACTGGGTGAAGCGCGCCTCAGCGGCGGCCGGGAACACCGGGTTGAAGATCGTGCCCAGCGGCGCCACCACACTGATCGGGCGGAACGAACCCTCGTTCGACGGCACCGGGCTGGGTAGCGTGGCAGCGTCGAGCAACAACTTGCGGAAGGCGGCGTAGGCGGCGACCTTGCAGGAGCCCTCGAACGGTACGTTGTACGCCGTTTCGGTCTGCGCCGCGGAACCGGTGAGGTCCACTTCCAGGGCGTCGCCGCGGACCTTGACGGTGACAACCACTGGCAAGCGTCGCTCGCGGTTACGGCCATCGTCGTCGAGGTAACCTTCGGCGCGGTAGTCGCCGTCGGGGATCTGCGCGATCTGCTGGCGCATGATGGTCTCGGCGTAGTCGATCAGTTGGCTGATCGCGGTAAAGCAGAAGTCCCTGCCGTAGCGGCCCAGCAGCTCTTTGAAGCGCCGTGCACCGAGCTGCGCCGATGCCACCTGCGCCTCGATATCGCGGATCAACTGGTCGGCGGCACGGCTGTTGTAGCGGAACATCTGCACCAACGCCTCGTTGCGCACGCCACGCTCGTACAGCTTGAGCCCGGCCATCAACATGCCCTCGGCATACACATCGCCGACGTCGATGATCAGCCCAGGCGTGGCCGCGCCGATATCGATATGGTGCGCGGTATTGCCGGCAAAGCCCACCAGCTCCCCTTCATGGAACACCGGCACGATCACCGCCAGGTCCGGGCTGTGGCTGGAGCCGTGGTAGGGATGGTTGTGCACCACCACATCGCCCTCATGCCACGCGCCACCCTGCAAGGTGGCCTCGATACCGCGCAGGTAGGCCGGAATCGACCCGATGTGCATGGGGGTGGATTCAGATTCACAGATGGTCTGGTAGCGGGTGTCGAACAACCCGGCGCCCATGTCCTGGGACTCGCGGATGATCGACGAGAACGACATACGGTACAGTACGTGGCCCATCTCTTCGGCGATGGTCTTCAAGGCGCCACTGATGACTTGCAGGGTGATCGGATCGACCGTTTGGGTGTTCATGGCTGTGTCCTCTGGATTACTGGTGGGAGATGATCAGGTTGCCGTGGGCACTCACCCTGGCCACCCAACCTGGCGGCACCAGCGAGGTGGAGTCGTGCTGCATGAGCATCGCCGGGCCTTCGATGTACTGGCCAGAGTGCAGCTTGCTGCGGTCGTAACGCGGCGTCGGCAGGCACTGACCGTCGTCGAACCAGGTGTCGCGCTCATAGAGGAAGGCCTGGCGGGTGTCGCTGTCGAGTGCTGCCGGCAATGGCTGCCAGGCCAGTTTCTCGGCCTTGGCGTGGCCGATCACCCGCAGGCTGACCATCTCCACCGGCGCACCGGCGTAGCAGTAGCCATAGTCCTGTTCATGCACTTGGTGGAAGTGCGCCACTACCTCGGCGATGGCCTGACGGCTCAGCCTGCCCTGGGGGATCAGCGCACGCAGTTCGAAGCCCTGGCCGTCGTAGCGGCACTCGGCGATCCGGGTCAGTTGCATGCAGGCCTCGTCGACGCCGTCGTTGCGCAACTGCTCACGCACGTTGGCTTCCAGCGCCCGCAGGCTGGTCTCGATGCTCTGCAGTCGCGCGTCGCTGATCTGGTCGAGGGTGCATAGCAGCGAACGCAATGCCTCGTATTGCAGGTCTGTGGTCAGTAGCCCGGCGGCGGCGGTGATACCGGGGGCTGGCGGGATCAGTACCGATTTGGCATTGACCTCGTCGGCTAGCGCCGGCCCATGCACCGGCCCTGCCCCGCCAAACGGCATCAGGACGAAATTGCGAGGGTCGATACCCCGGGCCACCGAGTTGGAACGGATGGCCAGGGCCATGTTGTTGTTGACCACCCTCAGGATGCCCAGTGCCGCCTGGTGCACGTTCAAACCCAAGGGTTTGGCGATCTTTTCCTCAATGGCCTGGAACGACAGCGCCGGGTCGATCTTCAGGTCGCCGCCCAGCATCTGGTCCGGGTCCAGCCGGCCAAGCACGATGTTGGCATCGGTGACTGTCGGCTCCAAACCACCGCGGTTGTAGCAGGCCGGCCCGGGGTTGGAGCCGGCCGAGCGCGGGCCGACCTGAAACCCCCCGGCCGGGTCGATGAAGGCCACCGAGCCGCCCCCGGCGCCGATGGTGATCAGGTCGATCATCGGCACCAGCACGGGGTGGCCGGAGACGTAGGAGTCACGCGGGTTCATCACCTTGATCTGGCCGTCGACCAAGGTTGAGATGTCCGCTGAGGTGCCGCCGATATCGACGGTAATGAGGTTACGTTCGCCATCAAGGCCGGCAAAGTAGTGCCCGCCCATCACTCCACCGGCGGGGCCGGACATGAGGATGTTCACCGGCCGCTCGCAGCAGCTTTCCACCGTGGCCACGCCACCGTTGGACTGCATGATGCGCAAGTCGGCGTGGATGCCGTTGTCGCGCAGTTGTGTGGCCAGGTGGGTCAGGTAGTGGGCGGTACGCGGGCCGACGTAGGCGTTCATCGCCGTGGTGGAAAAGCGCTCGTACTCGCGCATCACATCCACCACGTCGGTGGAGCAGCAGACGAACGCGTCAGGCATCACCTCCTGGACGATGGCCTTGGCGCGCAGTTCGTGGGAGCGGTCGAGGAAGGCATACATGAAGCCGATGATCACCGCCTGCACACCACGGGCCTTGAGCACCTCCGCCGCCTCACGCACCTCCTGCTCATTCAGGGGCGTTTCCACCTGGCCATGGGGTGGCAGGATGCGTTCGTTGATGGCGATGCGGTTGCGCCGCCGCACCAGCGGCGCGCTTTGCCAGGGCACATCGAACTGCAGCGAGAAGTTGTACGGCCGTTTGTGCCGGCCGATGTGCAGAATGTCGCGGAAGCCTTTGGTGGTGAGCATGCCCACCTCGGCGCCGTTGTGTTCGATGGAAATGTTGGTGGCCACCGTGGTGCCGTGGACGATCAGCTCCACCTCTTCGGTGCCGATCCCGGCCTTGGCGCACAGTTCGAGGATGCCACGCATCACCGCGATCGACTGGTCTTCGAGGGTGGTGGGGACTTTGTGCGACAGGATTCGCCGGCCAATGGAGTCGCGCTCCGTGGTCTCCAGAATCAAGTCTGTGTTGGTACCGCCGACATCTACGCCTATACGGGCCATTCTGCGTCACTCCTGGTGTTCGGAATGTGCTCGAACGTCAACGCCCGAGCCGATTCGCACGTGGGTCTTGTGGTTGTGTCGAGGTGCTGCAGGCCCTGCACAGGGCCTTTGGAGCTATGCCAAGGGGTTGGCGGGTACATCGCTGACGTGGTTCAGTGGGCGCCCTGCCGTTTCAGGTAGCGACAACCCGCCAGCCAAGGCGAACAGGGCGATGGCAGCCAGGTAGTAAGCCGGTGCCAGTGGGTCACCGCTGCGCTCAATCAGCCAGGTGGCGATCAGCGGCGCGGTGCCACCAAACAGCGTGTAGGCCATGTTGTAGGTGATGGCCGAGGCGGTGTAGCGACTGCGGGTGGGGAACACTTCCGACAACAGCACGGCCGTGACCACACCGCAGAGCACCGCGCCGATGGCCAGCAGAAAGGCCCCGGCCAGGGCTGGCAGGAACACACCCGAACGCGCCAGCAGAAAGGCCGGGTAGATCGTCAGCACCAGCCAGGCGGCGGCCGCGAGCATGGTCGGGCGCCGGCCCACACGGTCCGAGAAGCGGCCGGCAAAGGGGCAACACGCAGCGGCGAACAGCAAGGTCAGCAGCGAGATCAGCAGCGCCGTCGGCTGGGGCTGCCCGCCTTGCAGTTGCAGGTAGGTCACGAAGTACGTGGTGCACATGTAGAACGACAAGGCCGTCAGCGAAATGAACGCCGCCAGGCAGCACATCGCCCCACCCTGCTCGCGCAATGTCTGGCCCAGCGGAGCATGCACAGCACGCTCGGCGCTAGCCAGCGCCTTGAACGCCGGCGTCTCGTCCAGGCGCCAGCGCAGGTACAGGCCCACCAACCCGAGGGGCGCGGCGATCAGAAAGGGCAGGCGCCACCCGAAGCTCGCCATCTGTTCTGCGCTGAGCCAAGTGTTCAAGGCATAGGTGACAACGGCCGCCGCTGCGAACGAAGCGAAGGTCGACACCAGCGCGGCACTGCCATAGCGGGCGCGCTGCCCGGCCGGGGCGTGCTCGATGAGGTAAATGCAGGCACCGGCGTATTCGCCCCCGGCGGAAAAACCCTGCACACAGCGGATCAGCGTCAACAGCAACGGAGCGGCCAGGCCAATGCTGGCATAGGTCGGCAGCAGCCCGATCAGGGTGGTGGCTGCGGCCATCAGCAGGATCGTGATCGACAACACCCGGCGCCGCCCGAAACGGTCCCCCAGCATGCCGAATACCAGCCCGCCGAGCGGGCGGAAAGCAAAGGCAACGGCGAACACGGCAAAGGTCTTGAGCAGCGCCGTGGTGCTGTCACCCGAGGGGAAGAACAACTGGGCGATGGTGGTCGCCAGAAACCCATACAGGGCAAAGTCGAACCACTCGACGAAGTTGCCGATGGACGCGGCCCAGACCACGCGTTTCAATTGCGCCGGCGCGACCGGCTGCTGCGACGTACCCGACATATCCACCTCACTGTCTGTTGAAGAACAAGCGATTGGCAGTTCGAAACCTTCACGTAGCGAGTGGGCTGCAGGCGCAGCCCTCAAGCTCCTTCCGGGTGGGCCTCTGGTGGGCCGTCACCGTCAATATGCGCCCTGCGCCTCCAGCCCCCGACGGCTGAACACCAGCGAGGCATTGGCCCCACCGAAACCGAAGCTGTTGGACATCACGCAATTCACCTGCTGTCCTTCGCGCACGCTGCGCACCAGGGGCAGCCCCTCGACCTGGGGGTCGAGCTGTTCGATGTTGTG
Source organism: Pseudomonas sp. MM223 (assembly GCA_947090765.1). Lineage (NCBI taxonomy): Bacteria > Pseudomonadati > Pseudomonadota > Gammaproteobacteria > Pseudomonadales > Pseudomonadaceae > Pseudomonas > Pseudomonas sp. MM223. Next base: position 5,923,844 of record OX352322.1, read on the forward strand.
CGAGGCCGCCATGAAGCCATGGCGCATCATCAGCAACGCGTAGATCGCCTCGTGCACCCCGGCCGCGCCCAGCGCGTGGCCGCTCAGCGACTTGGTCGGCTCGAACGGCGGCAGTTCACCGTCGAAGGCCTGCAGTGCCGCCTTCAGTTCCACCAGGTCGCCCGCCTGGGTGCTGGTGCCGTGGGTGTTGAGGTAGTCCACCGGCTCCGTACAACTGGCCAGGGCCATCTGCATGGCGCGCAGTGCACCGTCGCCGCTGGGGGAAACCATGTCCTGGCCGTCGGAAGCCGTGCCATAGCCGATCACTTCGGCGAGGATCGTCGCCCCACGCGCCTGGGCATGCTCCAGCGCTTCCAGCACCAGCACCCCCGCCCCGCCGCTGATGACAAAGCCATCGCGGGCCACGTCGTAGGGGCGACTGGCAGTGGCTGGCCGGTCGTTGTAGCCGGTGGAAAACGCCCCCATGGCGTCGAACATGCAGCTCTGGCTGAAGTGCTCGGCTTCGGCACCACCAGCAAACACCACATCCTGTTTGCCGAACTGGATCTGCTCGAAGGCATGGCCGATGCAATGGGCGCTGGTGGCGCAGGCCGAGGCGATAGAATAGTTCAGGCCCCTGATGCCAAAGAAACTGGCCAGGCACGCCGAGACCGTACTGGTCATGGTACGAGGTACACGGTACGGCCCGACCTTGCGTACACCCTGGCTGTGCAGCAGCTGGTTGGCCTCGACGATGTCTTCGCTGGAGCCGCCACCCGAACCCATCACGCAGCCGGTACGGGTGGCGGCCACCTGCTCGGGCGTCAGCCGCGCATCGGCGATGGCATCGGCCATGGCAAGGTAGCCATAGGCTGCGGCATCGCCCATGAAGCGCCGGTGGCGCCGGTCGATGCGCTGAAAGTCGACCTCCAGCCGGCCGCTGACATGGCTGCGCAGCCCCGCTTGCGCATAGGCCGGGTTGAAGGCGATTCCCGAGCGCCCCTGGCGCAATGCCTGGAGCACTTGCGCTGGGCTGTTGCCCAGGCACGAGACGATGCCCATGCCGGTCACCACCACGCGACGTAGCCCGATTGTCTGCTTCGATAGCATGCGTTGACTCCACAGGTTCAAGACTGTCCGGGCATCCAGATTGGGTGGCCATGGATTCGAGTCTAAGGCGCGGTTTTGATTCTGATAATTCGTATTTCGTGGCGCATTGATGCCGTATGGAGCATCAATGAGTTTCCTTGGCCCACGGCAAAGCGCCCCGCTCGGCCAAGGCCGACTGGGCTCGGTGAATGCTCTGTCTACAGGGCGTCAGGCAAAGCGTTCGACCTGCGCAGGCGTACGGCGCATCAGCACCTTGCCGTTGCGCACCGACACCAGCGCATGGCCCTGGCTGCGAACCATCTCGTAGTCATCCGGTGCCGACAGCAGCAGCAGGTTGGCCGGCCGGCCGACCTCGATGCCATAGCGTTCGCCGAGGTTGAGGGTACGGGCACTGTTGTCGGTGATCAGGTCCAAGCTGCGTTGCAGGTCTTCGTAACCGAGCATGTGGCAGATATGCAGCCCGGCTTCGAGAATGCGCAGGATGTTGCCGTTGCCCAGCGGGTACCACGGGTCGACGATCGAATCCTGGCCGAAACACACGTTCATCCCGGCACGGTCGATCTCGGCCACGCGTGTCAGCCCGCGGCGCTTGGGGTAGCCGTCGAAGCGCCCTTGCAGGTGGATGCTTTCGGTGGGGCACGAGACGAAGTTGATCCCCGACATTTTCAGCAGGCGGAACAACTTGTAGCAGTAAGCGTTGTCGTAGGAGCCCATGGCCACGGTGTGGCTGGCCGTGACCCGCGTCCCCATGCCGCGCACCCGCGCCTCTTCGGCCAGCACTTCGAGGAAGCGCGACTGCGGGTCGTCGGTTTCATCGCAATGCACGTCCACCAGGCAGCCGGTGCGCTCGGCCAGGTCCATGAGGAACTTGATCGACGCCACGCCCTGGTCGCGGGTGTTCTCGAAATGCGGAATGCCGCCGACCACATCGGCGCCCATGGCCACCGCTTCGGTCATCAGCGCCCGGCCATTAGCGTACGACTCGATGCCTTCCTGGGGGAAGGCAACGATCTGCAGGTCGACCAGGTGGCGCACTTCCTCGCGCACCTCGACCAGGGCGGTGAGTGCGGTGAGCTTGGGGTCGGTGACGTCGACGTGGGTACGCACGTGCTGGATGCCATGGTCTACCAGCATGCCGATGGTCTTCGTGGCGCGGGTCTTGATGTCGTCGTGGGTGGTGATTTCCTTGCGCTCGGCCCAGCGCTCGATGCCTTCGAACAAGGTGCCGCTCATGTTCCACTTCGGCTCACCGGCGGTGAGGGTGGCGTCGAGGTGGATGTGCGGTTCGACGAAGGGCGCCACCACCAGGTTCTGCTGGGCGTCCAGGCTCATCCGCGCTGGCCGGCGCGGCCACGTTGACCTGTGCCGTGATGGCGGCGATGCGCTCGCCGTCCAGTTCGACGCGGAACAGGCCGGTCTTGCCGCGCAGGCGGGCATTGATGATGTTCATGGCGTTACTCCTTACCTGGGTCTTCGTTCATCCGCCACACGATCATGGCGACGGAAGCGTTCATGCGAAACAGCGGGTCGTCGAGGGACTGTCCGCTCAGTTGTTCGATGCGTTGAATGCGCTGGTTGATGGTATTGCGGTGCAAGCCCAGTCGCTGTGCCGCCTTGAGCCCGTTGCCGTTTTCCTTGAGCAGGGCGTCGAGGGTGTGCACCAGCACGTGCGGCTGCTTGCGCCCGGGGGTGATCAGCGGGCCGAGGGTCTGGGCGACGAAATCGTCGATCAGCGAGCGGTCGACGATACCTTGCAGCAGGCGCAGCACGCCCAGCTCGCTGAAGTCGCAGAAGCCGTTGGCCGGGTGCAGGTGCTGCGCCACCTCCAGGGCCTGGCGCGCCTCGCTGAGCGCCTGTCGGTAGTGGGCGCAATCGGCAACCAGGCTCGACAGGCCCATGTACAGGGCCAGCTCCCCGCCCCCCGCGCTCAACTGCCGATGCAAGGCGGCCAGGGTCATCGGCAGGTCGGCGGCATCCGTCAGCAACAGCACCTGCAGGTCGCCCGGCAACTGCGCCGTCACCGTCCCCGGCCGCTCACGGCACCAGGCTTCGAGCTGGTCCTCCAGTGCCTGGCGGATGGTTTGCCAGAGGCGCTCGCCCTGGGCCAGGCCATGGCGCTCGAACAACTGCTCAACGTGCAGCAGGCGCAGCGCCACTACCCGACGCGGCTCATCCAGTGCCAGCTCAAGGTGCGCCGCGCGCTGGCGGGCGATGGCCAGGCTTGGATAGTCGCCGCTGAGCAACTGCCCGAGAATGTCGTTGCGCGACCGGCGCACCTGGTTCATCTGCACCAGAGCCGTGCCGATCAGGTGAGTGACGATCACCATCTTCAGGGCATAGGGCTGCTCGATCAACGGCAGGCCTAGTTGCTCGGCACGGGTGATCACTGCGGGTGGGATGGCCTGGATGAAGGTGCCGCCGGTAAGGATCACCATCCAGGTAATCCCCACGGCCTCGCCGTCTTCGACCAGGCTCAGCAGGTTGGCCTCGCCACGCGGGTGGTTGATGCCGGTGACGAACACCAGTTCCCCCCCATCACCCACTCGGCGATGCCTTCGTTCTCCGCCACGTAGGGCCAGCGCACCCGCCGCTGCAGGTTGTGCGCGCCGGCACGCACGGTCATCTCGTGCAGGCCCGGCAGGTGCAGGATCTCCTCCAGCGCCAGGCTCAAGGCTCGATGCCCGCCTGGCCCAGCGCCCGGCGCCGGCTACGCAGTTCAAGCGTGATGATGTAGCACAGGGCCGAGGCGCCAATGCCCACCAGCGGCGCGACCCAGGGCGAGGCGTAGGCCAGCACCGCACCCAGCGCATAGGCCCCCAGCCCCATGAAGTTGTAGCGCGGCAGCTGCACCGAAGCCAGCGCCGGGTACTTGCCACGGTGGCGGCACCAGAAATCGGCCATGATCACCCCGCCCACTGGCGGAATGATCGAGCCCAGCAGCACCAAGAACGGAATCAGCATTTCATACATACCGCCGATCGCCAGCACGATCCCCACCGCCGCCGCGACCAGGGTGGCGGTGCGTCTACGCTCGCTGCGAAGCATGTGGCAGGCGGCAGCCGAGACGTTGTAGATGGTCGGCCCCTGGATGGTCCAGAGGTTCAGGCAGAGCATCACCACCGCCGCGAACGACAACCCTTGCAGCATCATCACTTCGACGATGTCGGCCTGCTGGTAGACCATCGCGCACCAGGCCCCTGCCACCACCATCAGGCCGTTGCCGAGCAGGAAGGCAACGATGCTGGCCACCACCGCCACCCGTCCGCTGCGCGACAACCGGGTCCAGTTGGTGGCCTGGGTGGCACCACTGGCAAAGGTGCCAAAGACCATGGTCACTGCTGCCGAAAAGGTCATGGTTTCATGCGGCACCACCGCCGCCAGGCCGGCAAAGCCACCGGCATCGCGGGTGTCGATGACCATCGCCACCACCAGCAACGCGAACATCAGCGGCACCGACACCCGCGACAGCAGGTCCAGGCCCTTGAAACCGATGATCGCGGTGATACTGAAGCCCAGGCCGAACAGCACCATCAGCGGCACGGTGAAACCGCCTGCCAGGCCCAGCAGCTTGACCAGCACGATCGCCACGGTCGCGGTGCCCCAGGCGTACCAGCCAAGTTCCGCGAAGCCCAGCAGGAAATCGGAAAGCCGGCTGCCCGCCTCGCCGAAACAGAAGCGCCCCATCAGCACGGTATTCAACCCGCTGCGCGAGGCGATGAAGGCCAGGGCCGCGGCATACAGCGCCAGCAACGTGTTGCCGACGGCGGCGACCCACAGCATGTCGACGAAGTTAAAAGCCATGCCCAGCTTGCCGCCAGCGAACATGGTGCCGGTGAAGAAGGTAAAGCTGAGACAGCACCATGGCAATGGGCTGCAGCCCCTTGCGCGAGGATGGCGGGGCTTCGCATAGCGGGAATTCGGTAGGTGAGCTCATGGCACGGTGCTCCGGGTTGTCGTTACGACTAGGGGAGCAATATGCGGGCCGCTTTTGCCAAGCGCGAAAAACCGGAAATTTGCGGGCAATCGGCACAACCTGACTTGTTCACCTTGCACACTATCTTCCCGAATTGATGAATTAAACCTGTGCGTTAATACCTATTTTGATGCGGGCGCGCACCAAAGCGGAACAGCACAGGATAGTTTCCATCCAGCCTGCTATCGGCGGTGCGCGCCGGCCGTCATTCGCTAGCGCTGACATCCACCTCTTCCTGCTCTCATCCAGGTCGAAGCGTTTCATGGCCTTGGCAATCTTATCGTCTGTGGCCTCAGATCCTTCTCGAACACCTGGCCGTCGTGGCTGATCATGAAGCACATGACACCACTATCGTTGTATTTCACCGGCCAGGCGACCAGGGCGAAGCCGCGGCTCATCTGGTTGCCGATCAGGTAGCTGTAGACGCCGCCCGATGCCGACGAGCCTTGGTCATCGAGGATGCGGAAGTGGTAGCCGTACCAGGCATCACCCACCACATCCTTGCCAAACAGCGGCCCCAGCGAGCTGATCTCGCCGCCCTCTTCGCCCTCCCAGAACAGGCCGTCATGCTTGCCGGGCGTGCTGAAGATCTGCTGGGCATATTCAAGAGCGCCGTTGCCGTTGCGGTCCATCGAGGCGTAGTCCATCTGCGCGTCGTGATAAGCGAGCTTCGACTGCAATGCGGCCAGTTCGTTGCGGCCGATGCGCCGGGCGCGGATTTCGGCGCTGCCGGCCTTGCGGTAAAAGCGCCAGCCGTTGGTAGCCTTGGTCAGCCGACCCAGTTCTGCATCAGATGCACGCGCAGCAACGCCATCAGCGGATAGGCCGGACAACCGCCTTCGCCCTTCGGATCGTGTGGCTCGATCAGGGCAATCAAACCCTTCCACGGCACCACCTGATCCATCTCGATCAGGAACAGCTCTTTGCGGGTCTGCTTACGCTTACCATCGTACTCGGCATCAGCGAAGGTCATCTGCTTCATCAGGCGTCTCGGCGGCTGAGATCAGGCATTCTGCCAATCTGGAAGTCCTCTTCAGAGTTTCCCTAATAAAGCGCCACCCCCACGACATAATTACTCTTGAACTGAACCAAGATATGGATGGAGTTCGTGGCTAGCACACACTAAATGACCACCAGATCTATGGCTTATTGGAGGATTTTGCTCTCTGCGACAAGCGCCCAGCTAAATGTCGAGTGCACGCCGTCATTACCTCAGCTCAATGTAGATTTTGTAACTAATGGTAGCCAACATAACCACTATCCCTGCGGCCATCACCAGCACACCACTGTCCCGTTCCCGCCGGCTGTAACCGACCATCAGGAGCAGGAATCCCAGGCCGATCATCACTTCAAGTTCTCGCATCAATCTCTGCCTTCATCATTGTGACTGGCACCAACCTGTCATCCCGATGCGCTCGATGAAGCGCAAGCCCAAGCCTGGCTTACCCCGACTGTTTTATCGACCCAAGTATCGACAGCGCAACATCATCGAGCGCATGTTTGGCTGGCTGAAAGAGAACCGCCGGGTCGTGACACGCTTTGACAAGCTCGCAACAAGTTTTGCGGCGATGGTCTCATTGGCCTGCGCTATGCGGTGCTTGCGACAATACTTTACGTACAGAGCCTAGTATGGCGATACGTTACAACGATGAGTTAAGCCAGGTTCTCGGCGATTCCGAGTACAGCGAGCGCCATGACATATGGCTTTGGCACACACTCGTTTTCTTCGAACAAAGTTTCAATAAAGAAGCACTCCCAGACTATGGAATACGAGACAAGATGGCTCGACACCTCCAAGCAAACAAATGGAAGGTCGATCCACTATTACAAAGAAGACGAGAGCAACTCACCTCAAAAAAACACTTAGAGTGGATTACGAACGAACGTCGACTAGTGAAATGGCTAACAAAAGAAATTCAAAATTCAACCAAGCACAGCCAACTTAACTTCCCATTCAATCTTTCTGGAAGGGATCTCCCTATAGCAATACTTGACGCCTGGGAACGAGACCTTACCGAAAAGACATCTCAAATCAAAAATCTGGAGCAGCGGTGGCGCGAGCACAAAGCCCACGACAAAAAATACTCATGGTTTAAAGACGACAATCAAAAATGCTCACTCGCTTACGAGTGGCTACAAAAAAACACATACCTCTCCATTTTCCGCACGCCCATCGAAACATATGAGGATCTACTGATCTTTTTCGACAACGCGAACTACACCCGCGAACAAGAAGAACTTTATATTGGGAAAATTAAAAAACTATGGAACCAAAGAAAATACAGAAACACCCTAAAGGGAAAATCACAGTACAACTTCGTCCTTTCAGACAAGACCATAGAAATGCTAGACAGAGTTTCAGAACAGCACGAAATCAGTCGAGCACGAGCACTAGAAATACTCGTAGAGATAGAGGCTAAAAAGGCTTATACATTTCTGAAAAGCTGCAAAACTCTAAACTGCTTCGCAACACTTAGTCCAAACCAGGCATAACAACCGAAACATACCAACGCCAAGTCTATCAATGCTAAGGAATCTCCGAACAAGCCTTCAGTTATGCGAGAATCCCCGCAACACCTGATCCGAGCCGCCCATGAGCCAGATGAGCTTTTCCGACTTTGAGTACGCCGGCAAGCGCAAGCAAACCCGCCGAGAGCGCTTCCTCGCCGAAATGGATCAGGTGGTGCCCTGGGCAGGCCTGCTGGAGCTGATCGAACCGTTCTACCCCAAGGCCGGCGGCGGTAGAAAACCCTATCCTCTGGAAACCATGCTGCGCATCCATCTGTTGCAGAACTGGTTCTCCCTGAGCGACCCGGCCATGGAAGAAGCGCTCTACGAAATCACGCCCATGCGCCAGTTCGCACGCCTGACGCTGAGCGCGCCAATCCCCGAAGACACCACGATCATGAACTTCCGGCACTTGCTGGAGAAGCATCAGCTCGCACCGGCAATCCTTGCGGTCATCAATGGTTATCTGCAGGAAAAAGGCCTGTCGCTGCGCCAAGGCACCATCGTCGATGCCACCATTATTCATGCCCCCAGCTCGACCAAAAATAAAGAAGGCAAGCGTGATCCCGAGATGCACCAGACCAAGAAAGGCGGTCAGTATTTCTTCGGGATGAAGGCGCACATCGGTGCCGATGTCGAGTCCGGCCTGGTGCATCACGTCCATGGCACCGCTGCCAATGTGGCCGATGTCACGCAGGTGGCTGAACTGCTGCATGGCGAAGAAAACGCCGTGTATGCAGATGCCGGTTACACCGGTGTCGAAAGGCGCGAAGAGCATGAAAATCGGGGGGTGATCTGGCAGATTGCAGCGCGTCGCAGCACCTATTCCAAGCTGAACCAGCGCAGCGTACTGTACAAAGCCAAGCGCAAGATCGAGTTCTGCAAGGCTCAGACACGGGCCAAGGTCGAGCATCCGTTTCGCGTGATCAAGCGGCAGTTTGGTTACGTGAAAGTACGTTTTCGTGGGCTGATGAAAAACACGGCTCAGTTGACCACGCTGTTCGCCCTGGCAAACCTGTGGAGGGTTCGAAAACAGCTCATGGGTATGGGTGAGGTTCGCGTTTAACACGGAGAACCGGTCGAAAAAGCTCTCCGTACATGATTTTTCGGTCACTTTTCGTCCAATGACGCTGTAGGTGCCTGGAAAATTGCAACTTGCCGCGGCTGCACGACAAGTTGATCGGAGCATCCCTAAGAAGGCAACCACTCTCAGCCAGAAACCACCAGCAAATTAGATTTAAATAATTTTCAAACCTATATCATTAATTTGAAGACCTAGAAGTAGGCCTTCTCCCGCGGTTAAATCGGCCTGATATAGGAAAATTTCTCTCATGATCTGTCCCGTATGTAGTTCTGAACGCATTGCAACGAAGGATCTCGGCAAAAAGGCCGGTGGCGTCATCGGATCGATTGGTGGTGCCGCCAGTGGCGTGTCCAGCGTACTAGTAGGTGCCGAGGCTGGCGCGACTTTCGGTGCTTTTGCCGGCCCTGTCGGCATTGCCCTGGGCGGTATTACCGGAGCCATCTTCGGAGGGCTCGTAGGTGGCGCCACCGGAGCGGTAGCTGGTGCAGCGATTGGCTCTCAAATCGATGAGAGAGTGTTGAACAATTACCAGTGCCTGGAATGCGGGCACGAGTTCAGCCTCTACGACTGACGCCCCGCGATCCCTATTTCGCTTATCCGCCCCCTTTCCACTCCCTATTTCTGCCGGTGCTGTGCAATGCGCAGCGCTTTATGCCGGCTATTGCTCAAAGGAATATCTCCCATGGCTCATCAAATCGAACAAATGGCTTATGTTGGGACTACCCCCTGGCACGGCCTGGGCAACAATCTGCCGCGTAAACAATCCATTGAAGTCTGGCAGCGCGAAGCCGGTATGAACTGGCAAATCTTGGAAAGCCCTGTGCACTTCAAGTCGGATGCCGTCGGCCACCTGGGGGCCATTCACTCCTTCCCTGAACAAAAGGTCCTCTACCGCTCAGACACCAAGGCACCGTTGTCGGTGGTTTCCCAGCGCTATCACACGGTACAACCTCGGGAGGTCTTGGAATTCTACCGCGACCTGACCGAGGTCTCCGGCTACGAGCTGGAAACAGCCGGCGTGCTCAAGGGCGGTCGTAAGTTCTGGGCGCTGGCGCGTACCGGGCAAGGCGCTGCGCTCAAGGGCGACGACCAGGTCAATGGCTACCTGCTGCTGGCCACGTCCTGCGACGGCACCCTGGCCACCACGGCCACGCCCACCACGGTGCGGGTGGTGTGCAACAACACCCTGGCTATCGCCCTGGACGGCACCAGCCGCGCGATCAAGGTGCCGCACAACACCCGTTTCGATCCCAAGGTGGTGAAGAAGCAGCTCGGCATCGCCGCCTCGCAATGGGACGACTTCATGTACCGCATGCGCGTGCTGGCCGAGCGCAAGGTTCAGTGGCATGAGGCCCTGGGCTTCTTCATGAACGTGCTGTGCGAGACCAGCCCGACCGGCGCCTTGCCGGAGCAACTGCCCAACGAGCGCGCCCTGCGCAAGGTCCAGGAGCTGTACGAAGGCCGTGGTCGCGGTAGCCAGCTGGACTCGGCGCGCGGCACCGCCTGGGGCCTGCTCAACGCCGTGACCGAATACGTCGACCACGAGCGCCGTGCGCGCAGCAACGAGTACCGCATGGACTCGGCCTGGTTCGGCCAAGGCGCGCAGATCAAGCAACGCGCCCTGGATGCCGCGCTGCAGCTCGCCGCTTAACCCTTACTCACATCAACCCTCACGCCCGGTCAGCCTTGTGCTGGTCGGGCGTTTTTATGTCTGCAGGTGAATCCCATGAAAGCAACGTCATTGAACGGCAGCACCGGCAAGAAACGCCCTGCCCTGCGCCTGGTCAGCACCAAGGAGCTGCCGCGCGAGGACTGGCTGCAGATCCGCAAGCAGGGCATCGGCAGTTCGGATGCCGCCTCTGCGGTGGGACTGAATCCCTACAAGTCGCAGTTGGAGCTGTGGCTAGAGAAGACCGGTCGCGATGCTGGGCTACCGAAGGCCGATCCTCACGATGAGGAAAGCCCGCTGTACTGGGGCAATGTGCTGGAGCCCATCGTGGCTTGGCACTACAGCAAGCGCAGCCAACACAAGGTTCGACGGATCAACGCTGTACTACAGCATCCCGATCCGGCGCTCCCCTGGATGCTCGCCAATATCGACCGCGAGGTGATAGGTGCCGACGATGTTCAGATCCTTGAATGCAAGACTGCCGGCATAAACGGGGCACGCCTCTGGAAAGAGGGCGTGCCCGAATATGTGCAATTACAAGTCATGCACCAGCTCGCAGTCACTGGCAAGCAGGCCGCTGATGTGGCCGTGCTGCTCGGTGGCCAGCATCTGGAAATCCATCGCATCACACGCGACGAGGCGCTGATTGCTCGACTGATTGACCTAGAACGGCTGTTCTGGGATTACGTCGTCAGCGACACCCCTCCACCGGCAGATGGCACAGCGTCTGCGGAAGCGGCATTGCGCTGCCTCTACCCCGAGGATAACGGACAGACCCTGGACTTCAGCCAGCACACGGCGCTGACCAGCACCTTCCTGGAACTCAAGTCTGTTCGTCAGCACATTGCTCAGCAGGAAACGCGTGAGGCGCAGCTCAAGCAGGTTCTGCAGCAGGCTATGGGGGAAGCCACCCGTGCAGAGTTTGCCGAGGGCTACATCAGCTGGAAGAAATCCAAGGACAGCATTGGTCTGGATGTCGAACAGATGCTCAAAGACAAGCCCTACCTGCAGGTTCGCTACCCCAAGGCCAAAGCAGGCACTCGTCGCTTCCTGCTCGCCTGAAACAACCTGCTCACCCTAGCCACCCGGACCGTTCACGTCCCGGTGGCTTTTTTATTTTCAGATCAAGGAGCACCACCATGCTCAAAGGTTTAGCAATCACTCCGCCGGTACTCGGGCGCATTTCCATCGGTAAGGTCGTCGAGAAAAACGGCAAGCGCCTGCCCGAGAAAGATGATCAGTTCACCATCACCTCGCAAGTCCAGAGCCGTGACGGCTGGTTACTGCATCCACTCAATGAGGAACTGCGCAATGGCCAGGATGGCAAGCTGCGCAGCATTCCGATCCGATTGCTGTTCAACGAACCGGACCTCAACTTTCGCGCGGACTACAGCCTGTTCGACCGTACCACCGGCAGACCGCTATGCGTCGGCAACGGTGAAACGTGCAAGCGTTTGACCAAGGACGGCATTCAGTCGCTGCCCTGCCCTTCACCCGATGGCTGCCCAATGGCCCAAGGCAATGCCTGTAAGCCTTACGGTCGGCTGAACGTGGTGATTGGCGATGACGACCCACTGGGCAGTTTTGTCTTCCGGACCACTGGATTCAACAGCATCCGCACCTTGGCAGCGCGCCTGCATTACCTGCAAGCCATCTCTGGCAATCGCCTGGCCTGCCTGCCATTGGATCTGCGTCTGCGTGGCAAATCCACCCGTCAGAGCCACGGCACGCCGATATTCTACGTCGATATCACGGTGCGCAGTGGACTGCCCCTAGAAGAGGCCTTGCTCGCCGCCAAGCAACTGGAGAAAACCCGGCAAGCCTCGGGCTTTGACCAGAGCTCCTTGGATCACGCAGCCCGGCAAGGTTTTAACAATGGCGCGTTTGAAGACAGCGAGGAGGACAGTGGCGCCATTGTCGAAGAGTTCTTTCCCGCTGCTGAAACCCCACCCAGCAACGCAGAGGCCAAACCGGCGGCGCCGTCAAAGCCCTCACTGGCTCAGAAGCTGGAGGCTCAGGCTATCGAGCCCAGCACTAGGCCTTCCGTTCAGTAACGCTCTGCTCAACCTCCCCAGCCTTCCCCATTCTTACAGGAATACCGTCATGAAATATCACAAGCTCAAAGCCGGTGAAGCGAGTGGCACCTACGTCATGGAGTCCCCCGTCACCGAGGCCGACATCCTGCAGATGGCGCAACAACTGGCCATGAGTCGTCTGTCTAAAGGCCGGGCACTGACTGAGCCGAAGCAGGTGTTCAGTCACCTGCAAACACTGCTGCAGTACCACGAGTATGAAGTCTTTGCCCTAGTGCTGCTCGACTCCAAACACCGGGTCATAGGCTTTAGAGAACTGTTCAGAGGTACGCTGGATGGGGCTAGCGTGTACCCACGAGAAGTGGTCAAGATCGCCTTGGAGCACAACGCTGCGGCCATCATTATGGTGCACAATCACCCCTCCGGCGACCCAGAACCCAGCCAAGCCGATCATACGCTGACCACCACCCTCAAGAACGCTCTGAACATGGTCGGCATTCGCATCCTGGATCATGTGGTGGTGGGCCATGACGGTTGTGTCTCGTTGGCTGAGCGAGGGTACCTGTAACCGAAGAGCTAATCATTCCGACCGATGGACTACCCTTGGCCAGGGTAGCCCTCGGTGCAGTATTCCCTCACATCCTGCTTTTTATTTTTTATGCTGCCCGCTTTGTAATGGGTCAAGCTGACCAACCGCGCGGTTAGCGTGGCGGAGGATTCGCACCTGTCCCCCCAGAGCAATCGCATCACAGAGGCGGCTTTTCATCACCGCAATTGGCTCCAGTTTCTATCCAAACACCGACGACTCAGGCAAAATCCATTTCCCGCTCTTAATTGCATCCTGCAAAACATGAAACTCCTCAACACCTATGACGACCGTGATGAAGCCGAAGATGCAGCGGAGAAGCTGACTGGCAACAAGCGCCTAGCCAGTGAGCGCGATGGTACTGTTGTGATTTACAACCTATTCGGTATCCCTAGCTGGGGGAATTTCCTTCGCCTTGGAATGTATAACTTAGATGAGTTAAAAGCACTCCTGGACCGCCGTGACAGTTGGCAAGCGACTCATCAGGCACGCCACGCTGAGATTATCGCAACGCTGCAGACGGTGGCGAAGAATTACGGAGTGGGTATTCCAAAGCACTGGCTTTAATAGCCCCCTTGGCCAAGGTATACCGACAATCAGCGATGCGCCAAGCCCTGAGACAGCAGATTGAGAGATCGCTGGCCTGCTGCTCAGGCAGCATAATCCGTAGGTATTCAGGAAGGCTAACGGATCATTCTTTCCTCAGATGAATGATCGAGACTATCAGCGCAGCCGAGTACTGGACACTACGTAGCGCGCCGACGAACAGACATCCATTCCGAACACCTTTGATCCTAGACTACCGGCTGCAACCGGCGAACCAAGACCGCCGCGACCGGCCTCCTCGCACCTCGCCTTGTCGTAGCACATCTGCTGGTCGATGCTTTCGACGCTCTACATTAGCTGTGCTGCCCTATTCACTGAACTCCAGCTGAGTACCGCCTCACCACCTGGGACGAAGGCAAGCACGCGAAGCCGCTGCCGGCGTATCCCTCTACCCTTTCGTTCAGAGGGAGCATCCCCGCCACCACCTGCGAGATACCCGCGCATAGACAGGCCTTTCAGCTACATGGCAAAGGTTGACAAGATTTGTTAACCTCTAGCCCATGGATTCTCAAATTCTCGGTAGCAACCACATGAAGCCTTGGTCAGCAGGAAATGCAATAAAATCTAGACGCAAGTCTTTGAATATGTCCCTGGAAAGCCTGGGAGAGAAGCTAGGCGTTAGCAAGTCCTTCATGAGTTACGTCGAGTCAGACGAGCGCTCCCTTAGTGAGGAGCAGGCGTCGATTCTGTCGGGCATCGTAGGCATCCCCGCAGACCTCCTCCTCCTTAGCGCGGGCCGACTTCCAACGGATGTAAGAGAGGCAATCTCATCTGATGCCGCTGAGGTGACGGCGTCCGTACGGCAGCATTTTGAGCAACACGCGATCGAATATCCCGACCGCCCAACACGCCCACTTCCCTCCGTGTCGACCTTGAAGGAAAATATCTCCACTTCAGACATCCCCGAGCGCGTCGCAGTCAGCAAATCCACGACCGAGTACCGGGCTCACAGCTATCACACCAAGGTTCCCCCCGAGGCGATCCGCCCCTTCATTCGAGCCCTTTCCAAGCCTGGGGACCTTGTTCTTGACCCTTTCTCGGGATCAGGGATGACCGGTGTCGCAGCACTGATGGAAGGCCGCAATGCACTTCTCTCCGATTTATCCCCTGCTGCAGTCCATATATCCAGAAACTATACGACGCCTTGCGATCCAAAAGAGTTCTCCAGCGCCCTACAAAAAGTGGCGGAGCAAGTCGATCCGACCATGCGCTGGCTGTACCAGCCCATAATGCAGCCTGGTCAGACCATCGAATACACAACCTGGAGTGATGTTTTCTGTTGTGGTGAATGCCAGAAAGATATCCTCTATTGGGACGTCGTCCATACAGCGGGCGGGACCGACGCGCGCGGGCTTACCTGCCCACACTGCGACACCTATCTGCGAAAAAGCGATCTCGTCTGGGTATCGGAAATACCCGTGCAGACTCATGTATCCGCCGGAAGCACTCGAATCTCCTCCCACGTGCCGACTCAGCATGAAATGGAATTGATAGAGGAGGCAAATGAAGCTCCTATTCCCCATTGGATACCCCGAGTGCCGTTCGGGTCCGACCGTGAGATGTGGAGAGCTTCCCACACTGGCATGGGCATATCCGAGGTCAGTCATTTCTTCACCAAGCGAAACCTGCATGCCCTTGCTGCGCTTCGCCATGCGATTGTCACCACCTCAGAAGGACGTATCCGCGAGGCCTTGATGTTCGCTTTCACGGCTTGCATCAACCGGGCTTCTCGCCGTTATCAATGGAACGCAAAGCGACCAACGAATGTCATGACGGGGACCCTGTATATCTCCTCGCTACGATACGAGTGGAATGTCTGGAGTCTGTTCCGGAGAAAAGCTGCTGACGTAAAAAGGTACTTTGAACGTTTCCCCAAAACATCGACCACCGCTCAGGTTATGCACAGGTCAGCAACAGACCTCTCATGCTTGCCCGATGGTTCAGTGTCCATGGTCTTCATGGACCCGCCATTTGGATCCAACATTTTCTACGCGGACAGTTCCCTGTTATGGGAAGCATGGCTTGGCTCCCTAACCGACAACACCGAGGAGATAGTGGTCAATAAGAGCCGTGGCAGAGTGGGTGGCGGAAAGACCATGGACGATTACGGCCACTTGATGACGAAAGCCTTTTCCGAAGTGGCGAGGGTTTTGAAGCCGGGCGGCTACGCAGTGCTCGCCTTCTCGAACTCCGACGACCAAATATGGATGGAAATACAAAAAGCTATGGCCGCGGCAAAGCTCGAAACTGACACGGTGCATATCCTAGATAAGGGGCAGCCGTCGATCAAAGGCGTGAAAGGGGTTACGGGCAAAGAGAGCGTCACAACGCTCGATCTTCTCATCACCATGAGAAAGCCTGCATACACCGTCGAGGACATAAGCAACAATACGGCCTCGTCGGCCTTCGTTGACAGCGCCGTCAAGAACGCCCTCCTTAGTGGTGGCAGTCGAACAGACGATATTTATTCATCCGTGATCCAAGCACTACTCGCAGGCAACTACAGCCTCTCCGGTATTACAATGCCAAACATTGCGAAACGGTGCGCTCGTCTAGGAGCAAGGGAAGTCGCGGGCAAGTGGACGCTGGAAAACACGCAGTCCCTGGAGCAACGCGACTTTGTTAAAGAGTACCTTTCGATAAAGGACAGTCTTCCCATCGCGACGCTAAGCACAACCCCTAAGAAGGCGCCTGCTGCGCCTCTCGTTCCTGGCGGACGCAATAGCGCGCTCTACACGGCTCACAGTTACCACACGAAGGTTCCGCCCGAAGCGATAATCCCTTTCATCGAACACTTCACAAAACCGGGGGATGTGGTCTTGGACCCGTTTTGCGGTTCAGGCATGACTGGAGTCGCAGCAGCCCTGACTAGTCGTCAGGCGATCCTCAACGATTTATCTCCAGCCGCCACCCACCTTGCCTGGAACCACACTCACCCGTGCGATCCGTCGGACCTCGAAGTCGCATTCGCCGAAATCGAGGCCAAAGTGGGCGAGCGGATGGGTGAGATCTATGGCACCACGGATGAGAACGGAGCGCCAGCGCTGCTCCATTGGACCATGTGGAGCAGCCGACACAAGTGCCCCCATTGCGGAAAGATTTTTGCACTCTGGGATGCCATTGATCGTTCGGAAGGCCGCATAGGGTCAACCATCACCTGCCCTCTTTGCGAACATGAAGTGGTGCGAAAAAAGCTCCCCACGATCGACTCCGTGCCCGCCTGGCTTGCTTATAAAACGAAAGACGGCCGGAGACTGGAGCGCAAGGCTGAGAAAAAGGACATCGCGAAGGCTCTCGCGTTTTCAAGAGGTGATATCGAGGACTGGTTCCCCTCAGTTGACATCGGCCCGGACAGGGAAATGTATATCCGCTGCGCACTTCAAAACAAAAATGTTCGGGAGATAGCGGATTTCTACACGGATCGGAACCTACTCGCATTGTCACTGATTTGGAAGGCCATTGGTGAGATCACAGATAAGCGCAAGCGTCTGGCTATGGCCTTCGCCTTCACCAACACGGCATGGCACGGGACGCGCATGCGCCGCTACAACGCACGCGGAGGCCAACGCCCACTTACTGGAACGCTATACATTCCGCAGCTTTCCTCAGAGTGCAATGTTTTTGAAGTTATGCGAAACAAGATCGCACAATTGAAAAAATACTATGCAGCCTTCCAACCGACGGCAAAGCAAATGCCGTTCGTCTTAAATGGAAGCGCCACGAATCTCTCGGCCCTACAGGACGGGAGTATCGATTATGTATTCACTGACCCACCTTTCGGCTCAAATCTTTTTTACGCCGACTGCAACCTGATCTGGGAGTCCTGGCTGGGCAGAATCACAGACCCCACCAACGAAGCGGTTGTGAACAAGTCACTGACAGAATCTGCTGGCGGTAAAAGCTTGGAGGGGTACGAAGCCTTGATGACGGGCGCGATGCGCGAGATCGCACGAGTGCTCAAACCGGGCGGCTGGGCCACCGTAGTTTTTCACAATACCGACGGGGGGGTCTGGGCAGCTCTTCAGAGCGCCGCAAAAGAAGCTGGTTTTGAATTTCACGAGGCCGCATCTTTAGACCGCAAACAACAGAGCCACAAGGGCTACAAGGGACGGAGTGGGCAGGAAGATGTAGCCCATTTCGACGTGGTAATGAACCTACGCAAACCTGAGAGGGTCAAGGCGGCCCCAGCGAATAAGACGACCAAGGCCTTTAACCTGCAGGAGCTAGTTGCCGAGCTTGCAGCTGACCCCGTGTTTGCTGCCCGAGGCGTTCAGGGGATCCATGCTGAAGTGATGCGCCGCATGGCCTCCACGGATGCCAGCAACTTTGTCGACTTCTCGGAAATTCGGGAAATGCTGGAGAAATCGTCCCAACCAGGAACGGCGCCAAAGGGACAACTATCCTTGATCGACTAGCACCTGCACCAAGTCCATTAACGTCGATGAATCAGCGCCTTCCGGCCTCGCCGGAATGGCGCCAACACCGTCAAATACCGCAATCCCTCCAGGGCTTTGTCGTCGGCCTCCGCCCCTCTCATAAAACATGAACTCGCTGCCTGGATAAACAATGAAAGCTGCCTTCAAGTCCGAGATCGCATCCCTGTACGTGTGCATTTTGTAGAGGTCGGCGCGGACGAATGTTGCATCTTCATCCTGCGAATCTTCTAGTGAAGGTAACCACTCCAGGCGGTACTTCGCATCGAAAGCGTAGCGAGCCCCATTCAGGATAACAACAACGTCAGGGCGTAGAGGGGTAGAGTAGGCAGAGCCTGCCGACCGGGTGTAGGACGGATTGAAGGCAACGCTTACACCGTCCGACAGCGACACTGTAAGGCTACGAGCAAGGCCTTCGCCCAAGTCATTGCGCGAAACCGCCACTTCTCTGGATGAACTCCCAGTTGCCGCACAAACGGCTTGTAGCACCTTGAGAAATACCCAATATTCGTATAACAGCGCGATATCTTTGCCTTGTATAAATCGCTCAACCTCACCCTCCGCACCGGGCAATGCCTGGTGCACTCCCAGTTGCAACCAAAGGTCCAGTATATCCTTGTAGCCATCCCCTTTACCGAGTGCCTGGGTAGGACCAGCGAATGCCGTTAGAACTCCTACCTCAGAGAGAAATGGTGATCTTACGGCGGCCTCTAGGATGGAGGCCATTACCCGGCAATCTGCTCGCATCTGGGCATGAATATTGGATTCATCAAGAAACCGGTAAACGATGACCAAACACTCTCCGATAAAGTGCTTGATAAAGCGGTTCTCGGGAGTGTCATAGGACAGGCGCCGTGATGATATCGATACTCTAGTTGGGTAGTGCTCAACTGGGGGCTCACCGATCCCGAGCGCCTGAGCCAACGGACTGCCGGAAACAGCGTCAAAGCGGCGTACCGCAACGAGCCGTTCAGGATGAGTGAATATGTCCGTGACAGAGCGTGAATCGAAATTTCGTGCCCGCTCAATGGGCACTACCGGCCGCTCAAGCAAAAACCTCCGAGTGGGGCTCCGCTCTACGATTGCAAAGAAATCCTGTAAGCGCTGCCCTGGCTCCCGCCTAATGATGACATCCCGAAGAAGCTGCAACTGGTGAAACGGAACGGACGGCTGTTGTTCGCCAGATGCGGCTGCGGAAAATCCCGAGGGCGATCGCCAGCCAAACACCAAACTTGAGGATAAACGGGAAACCTCCTCAAGCAAGCCAGAAACTCCGCTGTCGCCGAGTTTGGTTGAAATCACTCGAAGCTTAACACCAGCCAGGAAGGCCGTCCCCACAAAGTTTTTAAAGGCTAGAACGCCTGTCCTGTCAGTAATGGGGTCATAGCCGACTTCAACCAGCGCCCCGACCTCCAAGGAGGAGCGGGGCTCCGGGAACTCGATAACGTACTCGACATTCTCCAACAAGACGACCACATCACCGGCAAATGCCTGGGCCGCCTCCTTGCCGCGTCGAGGTCGATAGATAAATGCTATCTTAGTCACTTGAAGAAGGTCACAAAGCCGAATTCCCGCAAGCGCTCCAGCATTTCAAATCCCCGGCTGTACGAGTTCGGCAGCCTAGCGACGTCCTCGCGCGTGATCGTTCGAGTATCCTGGGCGGGGCCCGGCATGGATAAGTCGCGCAGATACCAGAGAAGCGTGCAAAGGGTTGCCTCCAGCCGTGCGCGGTTACCCTGAATACGCGGAAGGACCTTCTGCAGAAGAGCACCGTCCAGCGCCCTTAGCATCATAGTGTCTTCATCATCCTCGGGAAGAATACGGTTATAGATCTCCATGAAAAGGCTGATTTCAGCGGCGGATCTATAGCCAAAGTGAAGCTGGGCTCTTTCCATTATCCGATTGATTGCAACTAGATGATCGTGCGTCTCTTGCGGCAGAGCCTGAAATGTCTCGGTTGTGGCCAGCCGGAAGAGCGGAAGCGTGTCCGGGAAGCGGTAGCCATGTTCTTCAGTCGCAGCAATACCGCGGCGCATGCCATCCAAATCAACGTCATTGAATTCAATGACCATCGAGCGGTCCAGTACCTTGGGACTGAAACCAAAAGTTGTTTCATCGACGTTCACCGTGCCCGTCACGATTAGATTAGTCGGTATGGCAAGCGCGCTCGGAACGCTAATATCCGAGGAGTCGCTATCGCCCCCACCAAGTAAGCTGGCTTTTGCTTCAGCGTGACGATGCAATGGGATCGGTTGCTGGCTGATCGTTCCGTCCGGCTGGAGCCGCCTGCTTTCCGAGCACGCCAACCAATCGCTGAAATAGTGCTCTACACGCGCTAGGTTCATTTCGTCAAGGAGCATGAAAAAGCGCGGCGCCGCTGCTTTGACAGTAGACTCTTCCAGAGAAGCAGAGGCTCTAAGCATAAGGTCTAGAGCCAACGTGGACTCGTATCGACCCGAAATGGGGTTCACGAAGCCCATAATCGACTGATTATCGATCCAGTCTGGCCTAACAGGAACCAGGGCAAAACGATCTCTCTCGGGCTCGACACTACCGGCTACGAAAACAAACTCATTTCCAACCTCTGGGTCAGAGACCACCGATGTAGCCGTTCGAGTGGTCCTTGACACAGAGTAAAATTCAGCTACCAACTCTGCCATCTTTGATTTCCCCGTGCCGCTGACTCCAGCAAGGATCACGAACGGCTTGGCGGCAATGGAGGCGACATACCTTGCCAACAGGTCTGGCTCAAAGTGAAACCCTCTGTCTAGACAGAACTGCCAAAGTGAGACATTGCCATTTACGTTAGTGTCGGACACCCTGGCTGCCCCCATCGCACCTGATAGCAATGCATTGTGGTTGGTTAGATACTCGGGAAAAAACTCTGGTTTGAGGGTCAAAATGTTGGCTGTTCCGAAAGCGACCCCGCTCTTAGTAATGTGATGCATCCCTTCGACAAGCGCTGCTTGGATGTCCTGTTCACTCACCTGAACGGAGGGGGATCCTTTCCCCTTTTCCATACGTTTTTCGAGCCATCTCCTGTCGTAAGCCACCAGAACCCGCCGACTTGGAGAATAACCCATTACTAGATCGATGAAGCCACCATGATCCATTCCCTCCTCACTAGAGGGGGCGTTGGTGATTTGGATTCGGAACTCCTTGTCGTCCCTCCCTCCTCCACCGTGAGTGATATCGAACACCCACAGGCGAACCCTCCGTTCAATGCCCGCGATATCCGTCCACTTCAGCTTCACCGGATTTTTCGGCGAACTGGGGCGCTGGATGCAGGCATATCCGGAAGCGGCAAAGCCACTGGTCATTTCCTGTAGCTGTTGTATTGAGAGGGACATCAATCTCGTCTTTTTTAGCTGGAAGTCGATGGTGCCGATACTCTCAGCTCTGAATCTTCGGGTAAAGGCACCCATGAAGGCATAACGCCACTTTACCTACCTTCTCTTGCTATGTGTTGAGCAGAGGGAGCCCGCTGTGGCATCCCACCCTCCAGCAAGGACGAGCAGCGAAGTCTCCACACGCACTGAGCCGATGGTGTATCAACCGCTGCCTGTTCCGTTATGTTGATAACCACTGCGCTGACCCGGGCTGTTCGGCAACCTGTGCATCATCGATACGCCCGGCTACAATCCGGGTACCACGGGTGGGGCCGCAGCCTCCGACCGTAGCACTGCAGCCTCCCTGGTCAATCAGGCCTCGGCGCTGGTCTGGGTCATCGGCCTTGACCCGGCCGGGACCATCGACCAGTCCGACATCGAGTCCACGCCGTTCCGCGCAGAGTCGCTGTATATCGTGTTGAACAAGGCGGATGTGAAGTCTCAGGACGATATTCTTGAGATCATGCAGCAAGTAGCCGACGACCTGAGTTTCGCGGGTATCGAGTAGGCCGGCATGTACGCCTATTCGTCCACGCGCAAGAAAGACTACCCCTCCAGCGGCCTGGCGTTCGAGCAGTTCCTGCACTCGATCAACCGTAAAGTGGATGTAGTCGGTAAGGTTAACAGCAAGCTCGATACCGTATTCGATGCCTACAAGCAGGCCATCCAGGCCGATATTGCGCAACTGGAAGGCCGCAAGGGCGAGTTCAATGCGTTCAAGCTCGATGCGCTGGAAATAGGCGGAACGGCGCTGTTTGACAGAAATTGATCGAGCATTCCCCATCTCTGAGCAAATGTTCGATTCTTCCAGGCTGGAAAAACTCGTTGATGAATGCGAAGGCCTTCGTCGAACGCTCAAGCCGGCCGCTCGAAAAGCCCTGGAGGTTTGCGAACTCGTTCGCACCAGAACCTCTGTCGAGTCTGATGACTTCCTTCGCAACTCGAATACGCCGGTAAACGCCGGCACACAGAGTGTTAATAACCCAGGCCTGCCTGCTGGCAGCCCGTTGCTGGCCAGGGCGCTGAACCCTGGCCTGTGCGCTCAAAATCGCCGCCGCGCCAGCAACTCCGCCAACGCCCCTTCAAGCCACCCTGCGGTGCGCATCTTCAGTGCCTTGCTCCCGCACCTCGGGCACTGGTCAAACCACTCGCCGGGCATCAGCGCATCACTTTGCAGTGCCACTGTCTTTGTCCAACCGCATCCTTCACATTCAAAGGTGAAGGGCCTGGGTTTGATGGGCATTCTAAAGCTCCTTGGTCTCTTCGCTGATGTATTGCCATCGGTGCATTCAACTGCCCGGATAAGCCAATTCGATCTGCTCGTCGAACGCGCCACCCAACCCGCAGTAATCACGTGGAACACGCTCAAGATCCTCGGCTACCTGCACGATCACCTGGCGCAGTTCCAGGCGTTCGAACCAGCGGGCAGGAATGGCAGCAGCACCATACTGGGCACCCAACAAGTGCCCGGCGACAAGCCCTGTGCTGTTGCTATCGCCACTGTGATTCACCGCCGTGATCACCCCTTCTTCGAGTGATCGTGCTGTCAGCGCACACCACAGTCCAATCGCCAGCGCCTGCTCGGCAACCCACCCACCGCCAAGGTCGCCAATGCGTTGCGGGGTGGGTGTATAGCCCTCGTAGTAGAAAAACAGCACGCGCTCGATGAGGCTGCGCGTTTCTTCCATACCAGGTACTTGCCCATATTTGGCCAAGCTTTGAGTTACCGCGTGTTCCAGGCTGTCTTGTCTTTCGACAACACGCTGAAGAATGTCGGCGAATAGCCCTGCCGCCAGGTAGCCCGTCGGATGCCCGTGCGTCAGGCGTCCAGACTGCGCCGCGTAGTCAAATGCATTGGCAAAGAATGCACAGGGTGCAACACGTACCAAGGCGCCGCAGCCCTTGCTGTTGTTCTCGGCAACCGCTCCCAACCGCGCGCTGGCCTTTAGTGCATTCAGGCAAGTTGTGCCTGGGGAGCGACGAGACCAGAGTTCGACTTGCTTGATCAGCCAGCCATCTGTGACGATCGGTATCGCAGAGGGGTAATCCTGGGTCATCAGCCAGCGCAGCAACGCTTGGTGAACAATGCTCGGGACATGGCACGCCTGCCGTAAACTGCCAAGCACAAAAGCGCGCAGCAAACCTTCTGCGGTGAACAGCATCATCTGCGTTTCGTCGCTGATGGCGCCGGTGTTGCCGTAAGCCGGGGCAAAATCAATGATGCCCTGCGGACCGAACTTGGCTTCGATGGCAGGCCACTCAAGAAACTCCACGGGGGCGCCAAGCGCGTCTCCGACAGCACCACCCAGCAGGCAGCCTTTGATCCGTTCAAGTCTGTTCATGCACTTCCCTTATCGCTCTGCAGAGATCAAGTTCTGCAAAATCACCAGCTTGCTTTGCAACTGCTCGATGTGCGCTTTCTCAGCACGCAGTGCCGAACGTAGCTCCCGGTTTTCCATCTCCCAGATCCGCGCCCAACGTGCGTCCTGGCGGCAGGCAAGCGCCACGTGCCAGATTTCTCGCAACCTCAGGTACTGCATCAGGAGCACCGTCAGGATCACCCCGATCAACACCAACGCCCCTGTCGAAACCGCTTCAGACATAGTCATGTCCACATCCTTTCGTGACTTCAATTTATTTCGAAGACAGACACACGATATGTAGTGATCAACGACAGGTCTATAATGTAGACCTATACAGGTAAAGTATTCGCGCACATGGAGAGGGTATGAAACGCAAGCAATCTGTTGAACAGGTACGCTGGGACCTGGCACTTCGCTATCGTTTGATCGAGACCGTTGCCTGGTGGGAAGGCAGGCTGACCACGGGGCACTTGATGCAGAGCTTTGGCATCAGCCGCCAGCAGGCATCCAAGGACATCAATACCTACATCACCGAGCATGCGCCCAAAAACTTGACATATGACAAGCAGCTCAAGGGGTATGTGCCGAGCAAGCAGTTCAAACCCCTGTTCATCGACGACAGTGCCAGCGCCTATTTGCACCTGCTCTATCAGAACAATGAGCGTGCCCCGCACATTGATGGATTGGCACTGGCCTATGCGCACACCAAGGTGTTGGAAGTGCCCGATCGCCCCATTCGACCGGAGATTCTGCGCCCCTTGCTCAAGGCCTGCCGCGAAGGCCTGCGCCTGGAAACCGAGTACGTGTCGTTCAATACCCCGAACGTAGAGGTTCGCCTCATCGCCCCTCACACGCTGGTGTACACCGGCATGCGCTGGCATGTGCGGGCCTACTGCGAAAAGAATGGCCAGTACCGCGACTTCGTGCTAAGCCGTCTGCGCGGGCAGCCGGACCTGCTAGACGAATCGCCGAATACACGGGAGCTGGATGAAGACTGGAATGTCGAGATTCCGGTTATCTTCGAGCCCGATGGGCGATTGAACGAGGCGCAGAAGGCAATCATCGAAACCGACTTCGGGATGACGCAAGGACAATTGGTGGTGCCCAGCCGCAGGGCCTTGGTGAAGTATGTGTTGCAGCGTTATCAGATCGACCCGCGCAACCTGGCGACGAGCCCTGAAGCCCAGCAAGTTGTAGTGAGCAACCTCAAGGAATTGAGGCCGTGGCTGATGAATGACTGACGCTCAAATCTCCGAGACGAGGGGCATGACGCCCCTCGTCGATGGCCGGCTCGTGCTCGTTCAGCCGCAGGTGTATCTGCTCAACCCTATTCGGAGAACGACTCACTAGCGGCCAGCCAAGAAGAGATCCAGCCGTCGAGGATTTCAGCCAAACCGGCTGACGACATCTGTATCAACAGTCAGGTTTGTCCCCAGTCACTGTAGTTTCCGCCCCACGCCTTGGGCCTCGATGATCATGCGGTCGAGCAGAGCGAGCATGTCATCGACATCAATTTCCTGAAAGCAGCCCTTCGCCTCCTGCTCCAGGATCATGGCGGCGAATTCCTCGCTGTATTCGACCTCATCCTCGGTTCTAACTTGCGCGGGACCTGGGTCATCCGAGTGACCATCCCCTTGGTCATTACACATCACGAACCTCGCATTGAAATGGGACCTTAGCTGAACGGTCGCGCCAACTTGGCCCAAGCAGACACCCGTTGGAAGCAGAAAAAGGACGGAGTTGTCGACGTTATCGGCGTTTGTCAGGCCGAATCGGAAGCACGTCGGTCCAACTCCTGTTTCATCTCCATGTATTCACGGACAAACTCGTAGCCCTTCTTGGCAACGACGATAACACCGATAATTGCGAACAGATTTTTCATAGCAAAACCTCTTGGTATTGACGGGTTTCGTCGAGCGTTCCGTACCTGACCGCCATGCACAAGCCGTTGACCAAGTTCATGTCTTGCGGCGTCTGGCAACGAATGGCCGTCAGATCAGGACTGGCGACAATACAAGCTAGCGACTTCGCCCGGCTGACCGCTACATTCAAACGGTTTTTCGAGTACAGGAAGCCGATGTCCCTGGGCAGGTAGTCTTCATTCGACGTCGCCATCGAGACGATGACAATCTCTGCCTCTTGCCCCTGAAACTTATCCACAGTGCCGACGCGCGCACCCGCCGGCAGCACCTGCTTCAACAGCTGTACCTGCAAATTATAGGGCGCCACGACCAGGATGTTTTCGAGAGACACAGCGTGCTCCTCGCCGGTGTTATCCACATAGCGCTGCTGCAGAAAGTACGTGTACAGCGCTTTGATGTACGCGGCTTCTTCATCGGAACTCTGGCCGTTGCCGTCGTGCTCCACAGAGCAAAACATCAGTCCGCTGCCCGGTACATCTGGCCGCTGGCCATCCAGTCGCAACACCTGCCGCTCGGTTCCTGGTGCCGACGACAGTTGACCTTCGTACACCGCATGAGAAATGAATGAGCAAACGTGCGGATGCATCCGCCAGGTTTGCGCCAGAAACACCCCACGATCAGGCGCAATGGTGGGCGTGCCATCCAGCAGATAATCGAGGATAGAGTCACCGGAACGGCCAGGGTGCACGCCTTGCACTGGTTGCGACAATTGCATCTGGTCGCCCATCAAGACGATGTTGCGTGCCGCAATGCCCATGGTAACCAGGTTCGCCACGCTCACTTGACCGGCCTCGTCGATGAAGAGGTAATCCAACGCCTCGGTGAAGGTCTCGTCGGCAAATAGCCAGGCAGTACCCGCAGTCAGGTCAATTCCCGGCCCCCAGGCATCAAGGAAATCCTTTTTGTCTTCGATGGAGCGAATGCAGCAACCAGTGAACTCAGTGCCCTCTCCCTCCGATGACTTTTTCAACCCCTTGAATGCAACGCCCTCTGCTTGTGCACGAGACTCAACAGCAGACAACAGGTTGTTGATGGCATAGTGCGAATTGGAGGTCACACCGATGCGCTTGCCTGCTTTGAGCAGGTCAACAATCACGTGCGAGCCCGTGTAGGTCTTGCCGGCACCCGGCGGCCCTTGAATAAACAGCACGCTGTTCTCAAGATTGCGTACCACCTGCTTGATGGCATCCGTCGTCGTCAGGCGTGGATCCAGTAGTGGCGCACCCGGCTGGACGTCTTTCACCCGCGGAGCGCATCGATGGAGAAAGTCCGACACCGCCTGGAAGCGCTGCTCACCGGCCAGGACGCTGTCGGCATAGCGAAACAGTGCCTCGCGCAGCGAAGTCGATGGAATCGGCCTGCCGGGAATCATGTCGAAGTCATCCGGTGGCGCTTTGTTCGCGGTGGCTTTGAACATCGCCAGACACGCGTTACTGTCCAGGTTAACCAACTGCACATTGGCCAGGGACTCGGTGATGACGCCTTGGGAACCCGTGCGCATCTTGCTTTCTTGAGGTTCGAAACTGTATTCAAACAGAAATGATTTCTTGATCGGTTCGGGCGGCGTTTTTGTACGCCGCAAACCGGCCAGGCTCTCGATATCCTCCAGCAGCTCCTCAGTGGTCATGTCCTGACGGCTGAACAACTGCCACCATGTCGGCTTGTCTGCCCGACGGTGGAAGTCGAGCAGCTGGAAGGTGAGCAACCTGACTTGATCCGCTTCGCTCAGGGCACATTCGGCGGCGGGCAAGCCAGCGAGCAAACGATCGCGATAGCTTTCCAGACGAACCTCAATCTCCTTTTGTTCCGCTACAGCTTTCTCGCTTTCTGTTTCAGGCTCGGAGAGAGCGCTCGCATCCGACGGTTTAATGCTCAAAAGCCAGTTGCGCAGAAGATAGGTGGATAGCACGTCGTCTTCGTTGTACCGCTCGATCTGCTTGAGCAACGCCGACTCGCCAGTCTCTTTCCAACGCTCATAAAACACGATGCTCGCACCGGCATTGGTAACGTCGCCGTCTCGCTGCCCCATGTAAAAATGCTCGATGTTCTTGATCGAGTAGCTGGGCTCAGACACCCGGATCGCTTCGCGCACAACCTTGTAGAGGTCGATCAGCTTGCCGTTGCGCAGCAACCAGTCCACTTGTGCCTCGCGTGTACCGTGCTGGCTCATCAGGCGCTTGATGGCCGTCTCTTCATAGCTGGCATAGTGGTAGATATGTGCGCTGGGGTAACGCTTGAGGTGAGCGATGACCCAGTCGATGAACTGCTCGAACGCGATCTTTTCTGCCTCTCGGCTATGGGCCCAGAAAGGTTTGAAGGATTGCTGGCCACCTTCGTCGATATACAGACCGAAGAGATATTCCAGGCCGCCCTCCTCCAGCGGATTGCCCTCCATGTCGAAGAACAGATCGCCCTCAACCGCCGTGGGCATTCGGTTAAAACCCCGCCTCTTCCCCACGACCGGCAGAAACTCGAACAACGGGCCATCGCTGGAGCGCCCCTGGAACTGCAAACGTGCCTGATGGCGCAACTTGCCCAGCGACTCCACTTGCAACTTGGGGATGCGCAAGTCATCGGTACTGTTCGCCAACTGCTGCAATGTGGTCACACCACCAGCCTGCAATTTCTTGATTTGCGATCGGCTGATGCCGGCGACTGCCGAGAGGTGATCGTCTTGCAGCCGTTGTTCGTCACAGCGATCGCGCCACACACAAAACCCGCAATGCCCGCATGGCTCCGGGTACGTCACAGGTTGTCCGTGACTGTTCACGAACGCCGTGAAACGCTGCAGCACTTGCTCCAGATAATCGGCGTAGTCAGCGACCCGAAACGCCTGCTCCGTACGCGCAGAATCACCCAGTACGACATACATGAACTGCGGCTGTATGCCCTGGATCGCAATCAGCATTCGCGAGTAAAGCGCAACCTGTACAAGGAACTTGGCCTTTGCAGACTTGGCCAGCTTGGTGTCGATCACCTCATAGCTATGATCGCCCAGCGTCGACGCCCGCGGCACCTTACGCAGGAAGTCGGCATGCCCAATAAAGGCACCTTCCTGGAGCGAAGCCTGGAAGATGATGTCCGCACCAGCCTTCATGGCCTCAATGGTCAGTTCCACCCGCCGCGCGAAACTCGGATTGCCCTCGGCAATGTCGACTACGTGAGCATTTTCGCGTTTGAGTCGTTCAAGAAACGTCGCTTCATGAGCGAGCCCCTTGCCCTGGATCAGGCGGTTCTGCTCGCTTGCCGGCGCTTTTTCCATAGGGGCAACAAGATGCTGAAGGTCCAGTGCCGTTAGGTGCTGGCACTCCAGAAAACCACAGATGTCTGAGGCGGAATACAACTGAACGCCGTTCCGGGTTTGCATGGTTGTATTCCACCCTGTGAAAGGCCAAGGGGCACATGGTGCTGCGCAAATGTTGCGTGTGTTGCTCAGGCGTCGAGCGAGCAGTCCTGGTAAAACTGCTCGAACAGACTCGTTGGCGAGTGCTGCGCATCAAGCAGGCCGAAGTGTGTGCCCACGTTACGCCCCAGGGCCATGAGTGTCCTTGCAGAGTTCTCGGTACCGGCATAGCCGGCACTCACGATGTAGTCGACACGATCCTTGTCGGTCGTCGCTCGCGCATACGCGTTGCCCGTGATCAACACATCCACCAAGCAGACACTGACGCGCTCATCACCGACTGTGAACGGCTCGAGGGCCTCGGTAGCCAGGGCCGCACGCAATCCGTCCTCACCACCGGCAACGATGCGCTCAAGCTGTGCAAGCGGTCGGCCGAACAAGTCGAACTCTTCAATGGAAAACGGGAAACAGTAGCCCTGTGCAGTGGTACGCGTGAGCGGCTTCTCGTCACGCGGCTGGGCCACCAGCCATTCAACAAACGAGGTTTTGTTATCGAGAGCACCGCTGTAGCGGAAGGCCAGATAATCCTTGAGAACCTGGCTGAAAGGATGCCCCGTGGGCACCCAATTATTGCCTCCACGCTCGCAGTCCTGCGCCTCGACTTCTGGCTTACCCGCTATGGAATTAGACGCCAGCGCCAGACCAAAGCAGCGAAGGTCATAGCCAAGCATGAACAGGCTGGCCTCGAAGGCATGGCAACGCGCGGGGAGAGTCCCTTGCCCAGCAAACCAATTGGTACGCTCGAGCAGCGCTCGAATAATCCAGCCCAAGCGCACTTGCCAACGCGCCCACTCGGCATAGTCGATCGTCGAAAACTGCGGCGCCGCCACGCTGTTCAAGAACGCTCCTGGGTTGCGGATCTGGCTGCCTCGCGCGCCGCCGGACGGGAACATCAGCAAGGGTTTACCACGCCCCGCCCACTGCTGGCGAAACAGCGAATACAACATGGCAATCGCAGCGCCCACACGGCTGTCATAGATTGGAGAACCAGACAAATCGAGCAAGGCGTGAATCTTGGTCAGGCCAGAATCGAAACGCTCGACACTGCTAGCGTCGAGGTCATCCAGGTCATTGTCACCGTCGAGCGTCATGAGTCCGGCCATCTTTTTCAGGTAGCCCGACAACTCGTCTTTGGCCTCCAACCGGTGCAAGAACGGAATGGCGCCCCGCACGCCGCCCCAACGAAGAATCTGCAAACACGCCTGAAGCGCTTGTTGCTCATCACCAGCGTTGACCGCACTCGTCAGCCACTCACGCAGTTTCCCCAAAGAGCGTTGGGTTTCAGCCCAGGTTTCAGACTCAACCACACTCTGGTTGGAGTCGTGCCAGCTTGCCTTCCAGCGATAGTGCTCAAGTACCCGCTCAATCCCCTGGACTTCAACCGTCAAACCGCCAGGTACAAACTTGCTGGACTTGAAGCGCAGCTTGAACGTGAGCGCCGGCAAGTTGGCTGCCAGCCATGCAACGAAAGATTCCACTTCGGGTTGTGCCAGGAACTGTTCACGCTTCATGCAGGTCGCCTTGCGGGCAATGTCGAATGGCCATACCCTAAGCAAAATGGCAGACCACGTCCACGTTGTCTGTTCATACAGGTAAACAAATTGAGCAGGTTCTAATGCCCTGAATAGACGCTTTTCAACGCCAGCGGCGATTGGCCCGGCCACCTGTAAAGTTTTCAGGCACACGCTACCTCTTTACCGACCGCCCACGACTTCAAGGATCGGCACTTAATGGACCATCAAGCACTCAAAGCCCGTCACCGCCAGGAACGTGAAGGCCACCATCCCAACCTCACCTTGCGCGTTCATCGCGCATTAAGCTGGCTGAATCGCGCCGAGCAGGCGGATGATCTTGATGGGCGCTTTATCTTTCTGTGGATCGCCTTCAACTCTGCCTATGCCACGGACATTGATGAGCAGTTCCGACTTTCCGAGCAGTCCACGTTCAAGGCGTTCCTGGACAAACTCTGTGCGCTAGACACAGCCAACCTGATCGAGAACCTGGTCTGGTCCGAGTTCTCAGGCAGTATCCGCGCATTGCTGGACAACCCCTACGTATTTCAGAGTTTCTGGGACAACCAGAACGGCAAGATCAGCGAGCAACAGTGGACCGAGCGGTTTGCCAGCGGTCGACGAGCAGCGCAGCAAGCGTTAGCCAACCGCAATACCCCAGCAGTACTCGGTGTTCTGTTCAATCGAATCTATACATTGCGTAACCAGGTAATGCATGGGGGCGCAACCTGGAACAGCAGTGTGAACCGGGATCAACTGCGCGACTGCTCGAACCTCCTCGGCAAGCTGGTGCCTGTGATTATTTTGCTGATGTTGGATAACCCGGAAACGCTATGGGGTGATGCTTGTTATCCGGTTGTTGCTTAGGCAGACCACATTCCAATCCCGCGATGACCGGTGACAAACCAAGTGATTCCGCTTGCTGCTTACACTGAGTGGAAGGCGTTCACACGCGTTTGAATATGCGCGAATGCTTTGCCTGTAGGAAGTCAACGCAACAAGAATTTGAATTCGGGGCTCGAATTTGTCCTCAGTGACAAAGCCCTCCAAGCCCTCAGGTCAGTTTGCCTTCCTGAGGGCTGGACTGGGAACAAGCTACTTACCCTCTATCCTCGGCTGAATCCGAAGCCATGAGCGCCCTCCCCATAACGCTTCGTCGCAGCTTTACAAAGGTAGCTGGCACGATGAAACAGATCAGGTAAGTAATCCACATTCCCTGGCCGGACCTCCCGGTCTACTCGGTATTCCGCATTAGACGGGATATGTACCAAGCCCCTCACTTGCTCAACCTCGCACTTCAACGCACTGGCCCAAGCCTCCTGCATGCGGCTGATCATGTTCGGCCTCTGTGGCTGCAACCGCCCGATTGTGTAGTAGGCGTCCCTGTTGAGCAGGATCAGCAGGTGGTAATGCTGTCGCCCTGCCTCGCTCCTCTCTCTCGCCCATACGTAACGTACCCTGCAGTCATGGGCGTACTTGTTCTGCTCACGTGCTTTCTCACGATTGTGCTCAATTTTTGCTTTGAACGACTCGATGAACCTACTAATCACACGGTTTGACAACGCATCATCCGGAATACCCCCAAAACGCGGAAGACGCAGGTCCACCCTGAACGCAATCACCCTAGGATACTGATCAAGTGCAAGTTTGATGGTGCGACTCAGGGCTTCAAGGTATCCAAGTATAAAAGGGCCTTTTTCACCCATTATCGGCAGGCCCTGAAAAGTATCTGCTGAGTACAAACGAAGATTACGGTTCTCTGAAAAACGACGCATGGTTACTACCTACTCTACTGAAGTTCATATCTTCAGTCGGCTTGATAGTTATTTACACGTTCACCGCAACCCATTGAGCTAGACCTCAACGAGCTCATCACGCAGATACCAAAGTTCAATATCGATCACCTAAACCATACTGCCAACCGCAAGGTATAAAGTAGACATTCATGATAGATACCAGTTAGAGGGACATCTATGACCTTAACCTAATGATTCAATATCAGGCCCTACATGAGTGATAGGCAGGAGTTATTAAACAGTAGTGCTTAGAACACTAAAGCATACTACCCGCACCGAAAGCTCCAAAAGCATAAACCCTAGAGAAAGTTAAAGCATTCCTGTTCAGAGCCAGAAAAACAACGCCACCAAAAGGTCCGGCAAAAAAACATCATGTCCGGGAGTCAACCGGACATGATGTTTTCATTGAAAGAAAATAAAGCAAACAAGAAGCAGACCAGCTGCCAAGAACAAGCCCATCAAGACCTACTAATTTCGCTCAACTAGCCTAGACTGAATCCAGGAATGAACCTCTGACTCCAACCAGCCAACAGAGCGCCCGCCTAACGAAATAGGCTTCGGAAATATCCCTTCAGCAACGTACTTATACACCGTAGATCGGGCCAGACCAGTAATTTCAATAACTGTTTTCATTCGAAGTATGCGCATGACCAACTCCTCAAATCCGTACACAGGATCTAGGAGGCCGGTAAAGAGTTACTGACCATTACTGGCATACAGAGCGATTTACCCCCGATACCGATAGCGCGTGGGAGTATGAACCTGAAAAAGAAGGCCAAAACGATAACGGTCAATCTCAGGCATCTCCTCCTCACTTGAAAACCTCTCACACGTAGGCTCGCCAAGATTGCTCTCATTCATGACATAGCACTCTCCTGCTCGAAAACTATTACCAGGAACAATCAACAGAGACCGGCCAACAGCAAACCGCCCAAAGTATGTACCGGGCTCAAAACTCGGCAGGATCTGCAACCCGGCAATTTCGTACGCAAAACCCTTAGCACTTAAAACCAAACTCTGCACACGCCGAGCCATCAAAACAGCGACTACATAAACGAACTCAAAAAACAGCTCGCTTCGAAGGACATCATCCTTGAAATCTCGCCCTGTGCCCGTTCCTTTACTGAAATCTTTCTTGATTCGCAGTTGCAATTCATCATCAGAATTAAACTGACCTAGTTCCAAGGCTTTCCAATGCTTGGACAGTAGCCCTGACGCGTACTCCTCCAATCTAACCTGAAGCGCCCTCGACGAGCTTCTATCCTTGGCTAAAGAAGAAAACAACCCCGCCAGCGCATTAAATCTATCGCTATCAGGCAGTATTCCAGAAAACTTTTTATGCCTCTCGAATTCCAGCCCTTTGCCAAGCCCCGCAGAGCCAATGATGGCTGCAACCTCACTCATCTCCCCCGAATCCCCACTGGATTTCGAGACGAAAGTTAGCACGATCGCTCCCGAACTACCTTTTTGAAAAAACCCATGATGAAAATTAATAAAGTAAACTGACTTTGAAACGCCCAATACAACAGATGTTGCAACACCCGGAATCACCCCTCTCATGACCCTCAGAGCGATCAGCTTGTGCACCTGGGCCTTTATTCGATCTCGATTCAGACCAGTAGCCTGGGACAACCTGGATACTCCGATTCCCCGTACAATCCCAAATTGATCGGCGTATAGAAGCAGAGTGGACAGTAGCAACCGATTACAAACACTCAAGCCACCCTTACAATTTTCCGCAGAAGGGTTCAGTACGTGATCAATTCTCGGTCTATTTATCACATTGAGCTTTTTGTTTTCGTCTTCTAACAACCTAGACAACTTACTTGACGCCCGATACCCACTCTTGGGGCGTCCCCGCCCGCAGACGATAGGTGTGCGTATCAAAAGATCTTCGGCCACCAATTCAGCCAGAGCGCTAGATACCACACGATCCGTAGCACCTGAGGCCTTGGCTAACTCCTTAACCCCGATTGTGATCGACTCCCACAGCCCGTACAGCTGCACGAACCTTACAAGGACAAGCTTCGTCTCAGGGCTGATCCCAGCCAATTCCATCCCCAACAGAACGCAGTGCATCACCCACCCTCACCTTTTCAGGAAGGCAGCTATTAAATCGCAGAATAACACCCTGTTTCAAGAGCATAAAAAATAGACTACGCTACTACGTAACGTCACTCCGTAACGCAACATTAAAAATCATTCTATATAACCTTTAGTTCTAATAAACGCATTAGCGAGGGATTCATTGAAAAAAGCACAAAACAGACTTGGATGGATAGAAAAAGACAACCCAAACATGCTGAAGTGGGCCATCCGATACCTAAACAACCACAGAGCAAATATTCCCGAGCAAACCACCTACGACGGGCTTATAAGGGAATCTGAGAAATGGCCTGAAAGCAGTGAAATACGAGAGCTTTTAAGAAAAATGAAAGGCGCCTGGCGCCAAAAGAAACTGAGAGAAAGCCTAAATGGGAAAAAGCCCAGCAACTTCATACTTTCGACTTCAGCAAAAAAATGCCTGGAAAATTTAGCCAAATCAAGACGCAGCAACATAACTGAAACACTGGAATGGTTAATTAAAAATGGACTTGAAGTAAAAAGCCAATACCGCGACCAACTCAACGAATTAAACAAGTCCCACCGCAAACAACTCGACAGTTATCAAGTAGCAGCTGTCACTCTCACTGAAAAACTAAGCGAAGCCCTAACCGAAAGCTGCAAATTAACGCTTCAAATTGAAACACTAACCCCTTCCCCAGAAAGTCTCCCAACCCCACAAAAGGACCAGATCGAAAAACTTTTCAGAAAGAAAAAATCAACACTCTTGAAATCAAATACAATCATCAAAAGAGACGCCATACGAACACACGAAAGACAGATACAACCAACAACCCATTACCTTGAGCAGGAGCAGGAGCAATGAAGAGATCATAGAAATCACCCGACCAGTTTTGCAACCGAAAAATCATCAATAACCAGGACGATAGGCGCGCCCTGCGCTCAGCATTTTATATCCGTTTTATAGTTATCCTGTGATCGTTTTTTATTTCGGCACAGCACTGTAATTACACCGGCAATTTTCAATAAAACTCACTTGCCAGCCCGATGCTTCCTACTTCTGAAGATACGAATTGGAGAAGCACCAAGACCAATCTTTAGCATGTCATCCACCACCTTCTTACGGACTTCCCTAGCCTGACCACTGGTACCAAATCACACCCATACTGGGAAAGCACCCCTGCCATAACCAAGTTTTCAGAAGTATTCCCTCAAGTCTATTACGGGAGATGCTGTGCTATCACTTTAGGTAGTCTTGAAGGAAGCTCCGCCAGTTTAGCAGCACTAGTTAGATCCATTTTTTAGTAATTTCAAAATCCTCAAGGACCATCTTCATATAGACGACAAGAAAACACTTAAAAGCTAAACCTCGATCAAAGTTTTCCGAGCCTGCTCTTCATTGATTGGCCATTTCAGCCAAGATACCCCCAACACCTGAGCGTTTGGACCGACAGAAAAATTCCGAGGTAGCAGCTAATAGAAAATACAAATTCTTTATGCCTCGCAAGGTGGGTGCCTTCAGGGTGAAGACTGACCCATCGCATATATTCGTAAGCGTCAAGAAAGGTCATACTAATCGCATGACTAGCTCATTACAGTCGGGCGAAAGCCAATTTCCTGCTAGAAATTGAGTGATCAACCACCAAGGACATCCTTATACAACCAAAAACGAAGACATCAATCACGCTTTATCATTCATGACCATAGCGTCGGCCATGTAAGCCTAAGACTTCATCATCTGACGAAACTCGGCGAGATATCCAGCCTGATTATAACTTGTCCGGATTTTTTGCTTCTCTCGGCATGCGCCAATTCACGCTCGATCACGTCCGAGCGAGATCCCATCTAGTTGAGCATGGTCCAGGCGCTGGCGCGAATGCCATGGGCTGAAAAGCCGATGCGGTCCTTACCATTCAATGCGTTCGGGTGTTCGACTCAATGTCGTTGCTGTCATGCACTCGTTCGGCTTGCGATAGTTAGGAAATAGCAGCCGACGCCCTACATACAGGTGGGCAGCTCACGTAGCAACTCGACCGCCGGAAGACGTCATTCGACAGGATCCAGATCAAACCCCGGTCACTGCGCGCATCAGCCAGGCCGATCTCCAGGTAAGTGGTAAAGGAACGATATAGCAAAAGCACCACATCAAGACGCCCCAGGGTACCAAGCAAATCCTATCGGTATTCCAAATGGCATCCCCAAAAACTACCTATTCAGTACTTGTAAAATCACTAGCTTACTCTATCTGTTCAGATTAACCCCGGCGCTCGACTTACCCTACCCAGTCGTCCCCCCTTCAGCCCGAAGTGCATGCAACAACCTCGCTAAGGCTCCCTCCCCCAACATTTCTCTCCTTCCGGGCAAGTCCGGTAACCATGGCAGACAGCCATTAAAACAAGGTAAATTCGCCACAGAAATAAGGTCAACAACCACCGCCCGGCTCAAGACAACAAGGAAGTAGCGATGCTCATCCCTAGGGAACCCCCTCCCAAGCACCTGCCCCTGCCGCACCTGACTCCAGCCATCCCGTACTACCGCTCTCCACGAATGCTGCTCGAAAAGCAGCATGGCCGTAGATAGGAAGCCTTCATGCCTCAACCATTCCGTTTCCAGAGTGCACGGCCCGCCGGCTCCAGCGCCACAGAAGCTAACATCTTCATCCACGGCTACAGCGCCGGGCATAGCGATGAGGACAAGCAGCTTCTGCTCGACAAGATCCCCGAGCAGCTAAAGCACTACACCAACATTTTCGCGTTCTGGCCTTCGAATCATATCTTCCGGTTCGACAAATCTTCGCTCTGGAAAATTGGTTCAGCTGGTCTAGGTGCCGGAGCCACGTTCATCGGCGCGCCCATGGGTTCTCTAGGACTTGTGGGCACTCTCGCCCGAGACCGGATGGGTAACTTCACTCAGGCTCGCGCACGCGCGGAAAGCATGGGTACGGTATTACTCGACCAACTTCAGGACTACCTGAACAGCCACCATCCACAGATCAAGACCATCAACCTGATCGGCCACTCGCTCGGCGGCCGACTGGTCATCAGCAGTCTGAAAAGCTTTTCGAGCAGGCAACAGTTGATCATCAACGATGTACTGCTGATGGCGGCAGCCGTCGAGGTCACCGCTATCGAGGCACGCAAAATGCGCGGCGCACTTCAGGGCCGATTGATCAATGCCTATTCGAAGGCAGACAAGACCCTGCTGCTGAACGTGGGTGAATCTTGCCTAGGGCGTAACGAAGCCGAGCACTTCGAGAGCATCGAGATGAATGACTTCGGCCACACCGATTACTGGGAGCGGCTGCCCGAAGTACTGACCAAATCACGCTTCAAAGCGTGCTTACCGCCCTCCCCAGAGCCCACTCAATCATCCGCTCCAGAAAAAAAGCCAACCCGCGCGCCCAAACAACCCGCCAAAGCAAACACGATGAAACTCGAACTGAACAGCCCACGTGACGTTTACCAGCAAATCAATGATGAACTGGCACTGATCATTGCTGAACTGCGACACCCTTCGGAGGACGAGGCCTTGAACCAGGCCCGAGAAGAGGCGCTCCAGCGCCTCAACGAACATCGCACAGCCCTTTACGAGCGGCTCGCCGAACTTGAGAAGAACGCCGAGTGGAACACATTCACCATTGCATTCTACGGAGAGACCGGCGCGGGCAAGTCGACCCTAATCGAAACCTTGCGCATTCTGCTACAAGAGCCCGGCAAGCGGGCCAGCCAGCAAGCATTCCGCAAGTTGCGCGAGCAGTATGGGATGACCGAAGAAAAACTGCACCAGCTGCAACAGGACATCAAGCAAACCGAAGCGCAACTTGACGAACTGATGCAGCAACTGAGTGCCACAATGCGGCAGTTCGAACAACCCTTCAGTGAAGCCCAGAGCGCACTCGACCAAGCTGATGCCCGATCCAGCGAATTGCATCAACAACTTGGGACGGAGTTCGAACAACACGAGCAGGCGCATAAGGATGCCCTCGCGGCCGTTACCAGGCTGCATGCGCTTCTCGCCACACGCAAAAGCACCGCCTCTCTCTGGCAGAAGCTCTTGAGTCTGTTCAGGAAGATGCCCGAAGAAATCGAGCTGAACAAGGTCACCGCCTCACTGGCCGAGACCACTCAGGCACGCGACAACGCCGCAGCTATCCTAAACGCCGAACAACAGAAGACCCGCCAAGAACGCCTTGCGCTAGAGCGGCAACTGGATTCGGTAACTGCGGCGCGCGACGACGCCAGTGCGGCACTTGCCGCCCAACAGGCACAGGCAGCCCAACAGCAACAGACGCTCGTTCAGCAGCGCCTGGAAAGTGAGAGCCAGCTGGCAGACCTGGTTGGACAGCTACAGCTGCATGCCGATGGTGAAATCATCGGTGACGGCCGTGCCGACTATACCCGAGAGACACAGCGCTACGAGTTCGAGCTAGACGGCCAGCCATTCGCACTGCTGGATGTACCAGGTATCGAGGGCAAGGAAGGCCTGGTACTCGAGCAGATAGAACGTGCAGTGCAGACGGCTCATGCAGTGTTCTATGTCACTAACCAGCCAGCACCGCCTCAAACGGGCGATGGGCAACACCAAGGCACACTGGAGAAGATCAAGCAGCACCTGGGGGCGCAAACCGAAGTCTGGGCCATTTTCAACAAGAAGATCACCAGCCCCAGGCATTCTTTGGGCAACAGACCGCTGGTTTCCGATGACGAAAGCATCAGCCTTGCTGGGCTGAACGAGAAGATGGGCGAGCAGCTTGGCAAACACTATCAGGAGGTGTTTCCACTAAGCGCGCTGCCGGCATTCCTCGCCTCCACCGACCATCTTGCGCCAGGCTCGCAGAATGCCAAACGTCGCATCAAAGCGCTTGAGGACTTCGGCGCCGACGAGTTGCTGGAAAAGTCCCGTCTGCGTGCCTTCCTGCAACTGCTTGGTGACCGGTTGATCCTTAACGGCAAGGCCAAAATCGTCCGGGCCAACTTCAACAAGGCCAATGATGCGCTCAACCAGACCACCACGACACTTTCAGGCGTGCAACAAACCCTGAGCGCCCTGTCGAGAAAGCTCTCTCAGGAAGAGCAAAGTGCCAAAAGTCAGCTGAGCAGTAGCTACCAAGCGCTGAAAAAACGGCTGGAAGCGTGCGGCGAAACCTTGATCGATGACTTCGCCAGCAACGTGCGCAACAGCGTCTACAAACAGATCGAAGCAAATATCAGCAACGACGCGTTCAAAAGCGCCCTGACCGAGGAGCTTGAAACCCAGCAAAAACTGCTGGGCAAGCAGCTACCGGCGGCGGTGAACTCAGAGGTCGGCAAATTCCAGAAGGCGGCCGAAGATATTCTCAAACGCTTCGAAAAACATGCCCAGGAACTGACTGCGAGCTATGCAAAGCTGGGCAGCATGCGCTTCAACGAGCATTTCAACCTCAACATAAAAATCGATAACGGCATCAACGTGATCGGGCTACTGGCCAGTCTTGCGGGGATCGCTGCGGCACCATTTACTGGCGGGGCCAGTCTCTGGTTCGTCGGCGCCTCGGTACTTGCCGCACTAGTCTCGGTCGGTAAAGCCATTTTTAGCGCGCTCAGCCGGACTACAAAAAGTCCCAACAACGTCTGGCCCTTGATAAGAATCTGCGCAGCGCTACCGAGCAACTGCGCGAAACACTACACGCAAGCCTGGACGCTGCCCTAAACGATATGCAGGAAACGATCGAGCAACTCGACCACGCACTGGAAGCACCTGCCAAACAGGCTGCAAACCAGGTGAACACGCTGACTCGCTCGACCAACCGCCTGAAAATCCTCTCCCGCCAAATCGAAATCGCAGGAAACCTGTAATGGAAAACACCCTCAAGACGTTCAAGGCCCAACAGGCGAGCGCACTGACATTGCTCGACAGGCTGCAAGACTTTCTCGGGCAAGGCGCACAGGCCGGAATACCGATTGATTCTGCGTTGATCGGCAAGCTGCAGAATGTCATCAGTGGTATGTCTGGTGAAAAACTCAAAGTCGCTCTGATTGGAGGCTTTTCCGAAGGTAAGACCTCTATCGCGGCGGCCTGGATGGAGAAGCTGGATAAGACCAGCATGAAGATTAGCCATCAGGAGTCCTCCAATGAGGTGAAAGTCTACGAGGTCGGCGAAGACTTCGTGCTGATCGACACCCCTGGGTTGTTCGGCTTCAAGGAGCAGGAAAATGCCGAAACGCACAGCCTCGAAAAGTACAAGGACATTACCAAGAAGTACGTGAGCGAATCGCACCTGGTGCTTTACGTGATGAACTCGACCAACCCTATCAAGGAAAGCCACAAGGATGACCTGACCTGGTTGTTCCGCACTCTGGGCCTACTGCCCCGCACAGTGTTCGTCCTCAGCCGCTTCGATGAGGTGGCCGATGTAGAGGACGAGCAGGACTACCAGTCCAACCTGCAGGTCAAACGCGACAACGTGGTAGGTCGACTTCGTGAACAGATCGGACTGACCGACAAGGAGGCGACCGAGCTGTCCATTGTCGCCGTCGCCGCCAACCCCTTCGACCTGGGTGTCGAACACTGGCTGGCCAACCTCGAGCAATTCAAAGAGTTGTCGCATATCGAAACCTTGCAGACGGCTACCACAGGCAAGATCCAGCAGAACGGAGGCAGCGTCGCGCTGGCCAACGAAATGCGCGCCAGCGTGATCCGTGACGTGCTCAACAACCAACTGCCTGTTGCCATCGAGAACGATGAGAAGGTTGCACAGGAGGTTGGCCGGCTTGACGAGCTCAACACGCGTCTGGTCAAACAGCTGGCAGTGACTGGGCAGCAAATCGAAGATGCACGCATCAACCTACGCAACTTTGCCACACGCTACTTCTCTGACCTGATTCTTCAAGCCA
This sequence comes from Pseudomonas sp. MM223, assembly GCA_947090765.1. Lineage (NCBI taxonomy): Bacteria > Pseudomonadati > Pseudomonadota > Gammaproteobacteria > Pseudomonadales > Pseudomonadaceae > Pseudomonas > Pseudomonas sp. MM223. The sequence continues at coordinate 5,965,145 of OX352322.1, forward strand.
AGGGTTCCAGCCTGGAAACCTTCGGTGACTTTTTCGAGCGAGAAATTGGCGCAGAAGGCATTATCGTGTCCACTCGCCTGCAGAACGAGTTCAGCCGTCAAACCCAGTCGATCACGCTTGAGGTCGAGAAAATGCAGGTTGGCTTCGACAGTGAGGTCAACCACTTCAATACCACCGTCAAGGCGCTGGGCAAACAAGGCATCAACCATGTGCTCAAAGGCAACTTGATCAACAACACCACGGTACTGGCCGCGCGCGATGGCCTGACGACGATTGCCAAGACGGTGGGCATGGATATCGGCAAGTACCTGAAGTTCAAGCCATGGGGCGCCGTGAAGTTTGCCAAAGGAGCAAACGGAGCACTTGCCTTTATCGGGGTAGCGCTTGAAGCCTGGGATAGCTGGGAACAATACAAACGCGAAGAAGCGTTCAAGAAGACTGTCGTTGAAATAGTCAGTAATTTCGAGAAGCAGCGTCAGGACTTCCTTGACCTGGTCAACTCCGAACGCTTCAAAGAGCAGTTCTTCCCCGACTACTTGCTGCTCAACACACGTCGACAAGAGCTGCAGGCCAATGTGGATGAAAGCCGTTTACGTCAACAGCGCTTCCAAGCCTGGCGCGTTGAGGCCGAAGCCATCGACGCAGAATTCAAGAGATTGAACTGACTGGCTTCAAGCGCCTGCTGCAAAACGCAGCGGGCGCCTGACGACTGAGCTACCCGCTCGGAGACCAGTCGTAGCTGACCTGATCTCGATCAAACAGTCGCTCATGGCTGACAATCACACCATCATCGGCAATAACGACGATCCGCGGGGGATAGAGCCTACTGCTGACCCACTTTCCAGCACAATCGCAGGGTACTGAATAGCGATTGCGAGCCAAGTTGATCAGGGATGTGCTGGAAACACGAACCGTGCCCTCTACATAGCCGTCGAAAGGCGTTGGCATCGGCATCATTCCGACGCGCTCCAGTTCCAAGACTTCGACGACGGTAAGGCCGTTGTACTGCGGGTGGATCAGCTCGTACCACCTGGATCAGTTTTCGATCAGCGGCGACTAATAGCACCACATCAGGACGCCCAAGGCGCCAAGCAAATCCTATCGGCATTCCAAATGGCATTCCAACGAAAAAAATCAACCTATATTATTTATTAAAATCAATATCTTAAACAATCTGTTCAGATTACCCCGGCCCACCAAATCCAAAGAAGAAGACGCCCTCGGGCGTCTTTTTTTGTGTCTGGATTTTGGGATCTGCGGCCACAGAGATCAGATTTACCCCCTTCCTTGTAGGGCGTTTCCCAAAGATACTCCCAGCACCTGTTTTGCGTTGCACACGCCAAATGCGGTCTCTAGTCTCGACGTGTCGTTGCCATTCAACGACCGGGTTTAGCCGCCCGATATCGTCAGACAACACAGCCGTACAATTCCGAGCAATCGGCATTGGCGCCTTATGGCGGCTGTGCGTGGGGCACCTTCGGGTGCGCCGGGTGCCTGACGTCCCGGTCGGCTAACCCGCGTACAGCTGCCACCTTACTGTTTAGCCGCGGTGGGTGGTTGCTTCACTACGACAGGAGCCATGCCATGCTGAAGATAGTCCCCGACCCACCCCACCACCTCCACTCCCTGGAAGACACGATCATGATGGCCTCGGACTACGCACTCTGTGCAGAAGCCGTAGCCCAGCAGGCGATGCTGGTGCAGCCAAGATCGCCCGCTTCGTTGTTGATCATGGCGTCAATGCACGAGCTTGAGGCCCTGCGGCGTTTACTGGAATCAGCGCTGGCGCAAATACAGACGCCCGCGACCCCGCAACCAATGCATTGATTTGCATACCGAGCAGAAAACCTGTGGGAGCCCGGCTTGCCGGCGATAGGGCCAGCCCAGGCAACCACAAGACCAGGGAAATTGATCAATGACCACCGAAGACACCAAATGCACTGTCGGCAAAACCATCTTCTTTCAAGGTGAAAACCAGACCCATCCACTGTTCCGAATCGAAGCTGGCATTCCCTGCCAGAACGCACGAGAGCAGGCGTCAGAACTGCTGGGCTATGCACGGGACCTGACCATTGACGGCCTGATGGAAGATAAACCGAAGCTGATCTGGGCCGCGCATTACCTGTGCGCTTTAGGCAAAGCACTGCTGGATGATGCCGAACTCGGCATGATGCGCTGAATCACGCACCGAGATGTTTAGAGGGCCAGCGTCAACCGCTTGGCCCTTGCTGCCCACCGCGTCAGCGCCGGGGGATGCGGTCTTCTTCTGCTACCGTCGCATTGATACGCCGCAACATCGCCATCAATCCACCATGCAGCCCGGTACGCGTCGGCTTACGCCCCGCCAGTTGCTGCTGGATGAGAACTCCTGGCCCGTTGTAGATCTCTTCGAACGTACCGTCATGGTTCATACGAATGCCTAGATAGTAATCAGGCACATGATGCACAGGGAAAGTCAACGTCGTGCCGAACGTGGTTTTGATCTGGACGTTACGGCCCTTGTCACAGATCGCATCGTGGTGCTTTGTCAGCCCTTCGTTGAGCGTCAATTTGTAAGCCAAGCTTGCAACCACTTCCCCAACATCACCGACTAACCGGCCATCCAGGGTAAACGGCTTGCCAGGGTATGCCGCCTGCAATTGGGAGACGGCGGTGAACAGCCCTTCCAATGCCATTTGGATTTTCGCTTCGATCTTCGCGTCCATGTGCCCAAACCTTGTGTTGAAAATTACACCTGTCTAACTGTGAGAAAACTTGACAAAACTTGATTTCATCCCGCCCACGCCCTACATTATCGACCATGCAAAATACCCTACACACCGAGTCGCTCCGCGCTGCCCTCGCTCAGCGTGGCTGGACACAGAAAGACCTGGCAGACCAGATGGGGGTTTCGGCGCAGTCCGTCACCAACTGGTTCAAAGGCAAGGATTTTCCTCGTCCGGACAAACTGCTGAAGCTGGCCACGATGCTGCAGCTGTCGTTTTCACAACTGGTTGCGCCTCCTGAGGATCGGCCCATTGTCGCGTTCCGCAAAAAGGCAGGCACCAAGACCACCGATGAGCACATTCTGAAAGCGTTGGCCATCGGTGACTTACTCAAGCCGCTTGTCACATTTCTACCGAAGCTGCCGACCTTACGCACTAAAATTTCGTCTCCGTCCATGAGCTATTCACGCCTGCAAAGCGATGCCTCGCAAGTGCGTAACAAGCTCGGTCTGGGCGAACTCAGCGTGCTAGGGTACGAAGCGCTAATCGCAGAGTTCAAGGCATGCGGAGCCGTGCTTGTGCCCGTTCTATGGGGACACAAGCAACAGCATAAAAATGCTCTGCACATCCTGCTACCAGCCTCCGATGTCACTTTCGTGTTCGTCAACCTCGATACCAAACTGGAAGACTTCAAATTCTGGATGGCTCACGAGTTGGCGCATGTCTATACACCAGAGCTGGCAGGAAGCAACGAGGGGGAGGATTTTGCGGATGCTTTCGCCGCTTCCCTTCTGTTCCCAGAGGCTTGTGCAGAGGTCGCATATGTCGATGTAGTACAAGCCAGTAGCATCGCTGGGGAGATTGAAATCCTTCAGCAGCATGCCTGGCATCACCAGATTTCATTGAATACCGTGTTCCAGCAAACGCGACGTTACGCTGCGGAAAAGCAGTTGCCACCGTTGAGAGTGGACGAGACGACGATCCATAGAGTACGGAACAGCTCTGAACCGCAAATGGTCAGCTCGATCTTGTTTGAGCCAACACCACCCAAGCCTTCGCAATATCTTGCTGCGGCCTCTAATGTGTTTCAGTCGGAATTCTTCTTGGCGCTCAAGCGAATGATTCGCGAACATGCCACAGGGCATTCGTATGTCCAGCAAATCATGGACATCTCTCTCAGTGACTCCCTTGCCCTGCATGGAGAGCTGTTGCGTTGAGCAAGGCGCCCACGCTCGTCTTGCTAGATACCAATGCCTATTTGCGGCTGGCGAAGCGTGTACGCCCGATGCTTGGGGTCGAGTTTGGGCAGAAAAAATATGTTCTGACCATCCTGCGAGATGTGGAACAGGAAGTGCATCGAAGTGGTGCACTGAAATTCAAGTTTCCTTGGTTTGATGGTGAGGATTTTGCGGCTGAGCGACTTGCGAAACAGGTTCGCCTTAGCGCTGACGAAAAAGGCCGGTTGGAAGCCGCGCAGAGCGTGCTACGTGGTTGGGTGCTGATGAATTCGGTGGCCTACACCACGGCAGGCCGCTCTCCACCATCACCGACAGACTGCCGAGTGCTTGCTTTTGGTCAAATCCGGAACGCTATTGTGGTCACGGATGACTTAGGCATGCACACGTTGGCGAAGGATTTTGACATTTCTGTCTGGCATGGCCATGAGTTGCTCAAGAAAATGCTGACAGCCAAGCTCATCAACAATGAGCAAGTCAAAAGCATCTTCGAAGCACTGGGCTGAATGGCGACCTGACTGAGACATGGCGCCAAGCCAAACATACTGCTTTTGTGAAGCTGTTCGGTAAAAATTAAAGTTAGCCGCTGGATCCAACTGCCCCCCCAAAAGCATGCACCAACTTGAATGGCACCGGCTGCGCCGGCGTGGCTAAAGCCGCTCCTACAGGGACCGCGCCATGCTGAAGACCTGCACAACACCTGTAGGAGCGGGTTTACCCGCGAACACGGGCGAAGCCCGTGCCATCCCGCACGTCCTTACCAGCTATAACTCACCTTGGCCGTAACCTCACGCCCCGGGTTGTAGTAGTTCGCCGTACCCGACCCCACCACATGCTGTTCGTCAAACAGGTTGCTCACATTCAGGGCAAGGTCTGTCCCCTTGGCAATCTTGTAGTTCAGCGCCGCGTCAAACAGCGTGGTGCCGTCGCTTTTCTTGGTGTTGGCAGCATCCATGTAATAGCCACCCACATACCTGGCACCCAGGCCAACACTCACATCAGTGTTGGCAATGTCGTAGTAGCTCCACAGCGAAGCCGTATGCTTCGGCGCCACGGTGAACTCCTTGCCCTTGAGGGAAGTGCCGTCATACAGCGCACCGCGCAGCACCTCGGTTTCCATGTAGGAATAAGCACCGATCAGGCTGAGGTTTTGCGTGACTTGCGCCTTCGCTTCCAGGTCCAGGCCACGTGCACGTGACTCGCCCACCGTTTGCTGCTCGATGATGCCGCTCGGCAGCACGACGGCGATGGTGACGTTTTCCTGGGTCAGGTCATAAACGGCGGCAGAGAACAACGCATCCATGCCCAATGGCGAGTATTTCACGCCCACTTCGTACTGCCTGCCAGTCTGCGGCGTTACGCCAACCTGCGGAGGCGAAACCGATTCCACCATGCTCACGTAAGTGGAGACTTCATCGTTCACGATGTAAGTCAGCGCACCACGGTAGGACGTTTCAGAGAAGTTGTCGCTTTGCTTGTTCACTCCGCCGACGTACTCCGTGCTGGACAGGTCCATGGAGTCATTACGCACACCCGCTGTTGCGATCAGCCGGTCATAGAAGGACAGGTTCTGCTGCAGGAACACGGCCTTGGTGGTGGCGTCGTTCTTCTTGCGGGTATAGGGCGTAACGCCACCGGGAACGCCAGTGAACACTGGATTGGCAATGTCGATGGAAGGTGCAAGGCTGTACACCGAACTTTGCTTGGTGGTGGAGTCGAGGTATTCCACACCCACCAGGGTGCTGCTGTCGATGTGCTCGAACTGGGCATCGTATTGCAGCATCAGGTTGCCGTTGAGCTGATCGGCATCGCTGTCAGTACCGAATACATAGCGCGGTATGGTGGTGCCCACCCGCGAGGCGCTGTCGCTCAGATAGACATAGCCAAAGTCATCGCTCAACTCGCTGTAGCGCACATTGCCGCGCAGCGTGAAACCGTTATCGAAGTCGTGGGTGATGTTGCCGCTGAGGCTGGTGCGCTCGACATCGTGGAAGTTATAGCCCGGCTCGCCGTAGAAATCGCTGCGGTCGTATTCCTTGTCCAGTGGGTAGCCACCGCTGTTTGGCGGGCTGTTGGTCTTCAGGTAGTCGAGGATCACCGTGGCCGAAGTGAAGTCGGTAGGTGCCCAGGTCAGGCCGCCCATCACGAAGCGGTTGTCGTCTTGCGAATGGTCGTACTCACGGTCGCTGTTCTGCATCTTGGCAGTGAAGCGGCCTGCCAGAGTTTGTTCGTCGTTCAGCGCGTCGCCTACATCGATACCGGTCTCGGCATGGTCATAGGAGCCATAAGTCACGTAACCCTGGCCAAACTTTTCGAAACGCGGCTGCTTGGTCACGAAGTTCACCGAGCCGCCTGGGTCTGCAGGGCCGAACAGGGTGGAGTTGGCGCCTCGCAGAATCTCGATGCGCTCGTAGGCGTAAGGGTCTTCGCGCACACCACGCATCGAGCTCAAGGTCAGGCCGTCACGGTAAGTGGTGGCCTGGAAGCCGCGGATCTGGAAGTAGTCGTTGCGGTCGTCCGAACCGTAGAAGTCGCTGACCACACCCGGGGTGTATTGCAGCGCCTCTTCCGTGGTGCTGACACTGCGCTGCTGCATTTCCTTGTTGGTCACCACAGACACGGAAGCTGGCGTGTTAAGGATGCTGGTCGCCACCTTGCCGCCTACCCACAGCTCCTTGGCAACCACCGAGTTGGTGTCATCGTCGGCACTGGCCTTGACCTTGGCGTTGATGATGACCGGTGCCAGTCGGTAATCCTCGGTTGCGCCAAGTTCCAGCGGGCCGGACGGCTTTGGCTGCGGCACCACCAGGTAGGCCCCCGGACCTTGCTGCTCCGCCTGAAGCTCGGTCCCCTGCAACAGCGACGAGAGTGCAGCCGAGGTACCCAACGTACCCTGTACACCCGCCGTATTGCGGTTGGCTACGCTCTGCGCATCGAAGGACAGGCTGACACCCGCCTGGCGCGCAAAGTGGTCAAGCGCCGGCGCCAGTGGGCCACCAGGAATGTTCCATTGCTGGACCTGGTTGTTGTGCTCAGCAGTTGCAGCTTGCGCAAGCGCAGGCAGCGCACAGCTGCTGACAACCAGGCCCAGGAAAGCAGCGTGTACAGCACGGCTCAATGGACGGCGCTGTGAAACCGGGGTAGAACTCATTTTCTCGCTCCGTAGAGGGGTCGGCGGGCTGGCCTGTATTCCGGCCTTCTCTACAAGCCGAACGAGAATGAGAAAACACCTCATTTATTTTCAGATATTTGTGCGCTTGCGCACACCGCCCTCAATGCAACGGCGCCTCGACACGGGGACCGTTCAATTGAAGAATGTGATCCTTGATTGCCTCACCGACGCGTTCGGCAAACTCGCTACAGAACGCTTCGCCCTGCTCCAACAAGGGTGAAGCTGCGCGAAAAGTCGCCAGCAGCCTGAGCCGCGACGCCTCCAGCATCTTCTGCCAAACCAGTGATATTGCGCGTACGCAACGCGTCGTCATCTAACGGCTGCAGATAGTAGAAGGAAATCAAACATTCGATCCCCGTGTTATTGAAACTTCTCGTCAACTGTTTTTTCAACGCGACCAGGCTGTCACGCGCTTGGTCGTGCTCGACACTGCGGCTTTGAAGCAGACCTTGAATCGGTCGTAAAGCAACCACAAGTAAATCGTCGAGGGTATAACCTGCCATCGGAGGCAACACGTTCGGGGTAAGTTCAAATGGCGCGTTCGGTACTTCATCTGAATACTCATCACGCAACAGCACCGCCTTCTTGCCCATCAATGTGTCAGGATTCATGAGCGTTTCATCATTCAGCTTGACGATATGATCATGCATTCCCCACGCCGCTTTATCGGTGAACGCTTGCACGATGTCATCGCCTGCGTTCATCAGCGGCGAGCCCTCTAACGATTTGAACGCCGACTGCTTGGCAAAGCCACCCACATCCAGCGCCATGTTGCTGATGTTGCGCGCGCGCGTACCCGCGTGCTGGTACGGCGTCTGGTACCAGGTCGAAATCTGGTACTCGATGCCCATCCGCTGCAGGTCAGCCCACAAGTGGCTGACCAGCGCGATGCTGGTTTCACGAATAAACCCAGGGTCTATTTTCAACGATTCCAGGAAAGCTTCAACAGGCTCATTGACAACGGCGAGCAGGTCTTCGTGCGTATATCCGGGCATCGGCGGGAAGACGCCGCTCGGTAGCTTGATATCTTGCGGGGATGTGCCATTGGAAGTGGTCTGATCGTGCACTAGAAACTCCATTTTCTTGAACAGTATTAACTGCCACTAAAATGACATTACTGATGAATGCCGTTTTGATGCTGGCCGAAATACTATCCATCCTTGTAATCAAGTGCAAAGCAAGCCTCTATCATCAACACTTGCTTAGCCGCGCCCGTAATTGCATTAAGCCATCTCTCGATGACTTATTCGCGATACTACGCCGAGCGTTGGGTAACGGTCTCCAGTTGGATTGACGGGCGAGACAGCAACACACCGACAACAATGGCGAACAGCAGCGCCGCAAAACCAGCGGTTTGCAAGACGGCGTCGAAACCACCGATAAACGCTTGGCGAGCCAAAGGGGCTAACGCTTCACGCAGGCCAGGCTCGACCATGCCCAGTGCAGCCTGCAGGTCACCCGCAGCAACTCGCGTGGCCATCGCTGCAACCTGGTCCAGTTGCGCGGGCGCCAGGGCAGCAACGGCATCGTGCAGCAAATGCCCGCTACGGGCGGCCAGCACGCCACCCAGCACACCGATGGCCAGTACGATCGCGCCGAACCGTGTGGTGGTGCTCAGGCCCGACGCCATACCCGTACGCTCACGCGGCACACAGGCCATGATGTTTTTCTGCGTGTCGCCATTGAGCAGCCCGGCGCCCGCGCCCAACACCAGGCTGGCTAGGGCGAATGCACCATAGCCGCCGTGACGCGTAGCCCAGGCACACAGCAAGTTACCCACCCCCACCAGCACCAGGCCCAACGCAAACACCTGCGCCGGGCTCATGCGGGTGGCCAGGCGCATGCCCAGACGCGGCGTCAACAGCATGGCGATGGCGAACGGCAACATGCCTGCGCCAGCGGCCAGTGCAGACAGTTGCAGGCCGGTCTGCAAGTACAGCGGCAGCAGGGTCATCATCACCTGGGCGCAAGCGGCGTACGCGAACATGCCCAGCAAGGCGCCGACGAAACGCCCGCTGCGCATCAGCCGCAGGTCGACCATCGGCCGTGCCTGGCTGCGCTCGACCATGACGAACAGGCCGAACAGGAAGGCGCTGATCACCAGCCGCCCAAGGGTTTGCGCGCTGCCCCAGCCCACCTGGTTGGCATCGATCATCGCCCAGATCAGGTAGCCCAGGCTGCCGGCGAAGGTCAGGCTGCCCCATGGGTCGACCCGGGCTGCGGCACTGTCGCGAGATTCCTCGACACTGCGCATCACCATTACGGCAAGCAGCACCACCAACGGCAGGTTGATGTAGAAGATCCAGCGCCAGCCCAAGGTACTGGCGATCACCCCGCCCAGTAATGGCGCAAAGGTGATGGTGGCGCCCATACAGGCGCCCCAGAAAGCCCAGGCGCGCATACGCTCTTGCGGCTCATGAAAACGGTTGCCGATCGCGGCCAGGGCCGAGGTCAGCAACAACGCAGCCCCCACACCCTTGGCAGTCCTGGCCAGGTCAAGGAACAGCAGGTTGGGCGCGGCACCACACGCCAGCGAGGCCAAACCGAACAGCACCAGGCCGAGCAGCAGCATGCGCCGCCGGCCAAAACGGTCGGCCAGGCTACCCGCGGGCAACAGGCAGGCGGCGAAGGCCAGGAGGTAGGCGCTGACCACCCACTCGATATCGGCGAACGAGCCGGACAGGTCGCGGGCGATGCTGGGCAGGCTGACCGCGACGATGTTGGTGTCGAGGATGATCAGGGCGCAGACCAAGGAAGCGGTCAACAACGTAAAGCGTGCAGAGGGGGCAGGCATGGCAGGCTCCAGAAGCAGGCTGGTCGCAGCCGCGCCAGCCTTGTAGTGTTGCCCTCAACATAACGCCGCCCGCATCAAGGGTTGTTAGCCCCGGCGGCCCGCATCATTACCCTGTAGGTAACACCCATGGAAATCCGCCATTTCCGCTATTTCCTCTGCGTCGCCCGCCACGGCCATTTCACCCGTGCCGCCGAGCAACTGGGCATCGCCCCGCCTACCCTCAGCCGGCAGATCCAGGACATGGAACGCGAACTGGGCGTGCGCCTGTTCGAACGCAGCCAGCGTGAGGTCAACCTGACCGCTGCCGGCCAGGCGCTGTTGATCGAGGCCGAGCACGCTGTGCGCCAGTTCGACGCTGCGCAACTGGGCGCACAAAGGGCCGCCCGTGGCGAAAGCGGGCGTATCGAACTGGGCTACGTGGCCTCGGCCGCCTATTCAGGCATGCTCCAGCAGCACGTCAGCCGCTACAGCGAAACGTGCCCCGGCGTACGCCTGAACATCCGCGAACTGCCCATGGCCGAATTGCCCGGCAGGGTCCGCGACGGCTTGCTCGACCTTGCCTACGTGCGCTCACCGATGGAGCTGCCTGACGAACTGGAAGCCATTGCACTGCACCAGGAAGGTTTCGTCCTCGCCCTGCCCGCCAGCTCGCGGATCAACGAAGTGCCGCAGATCCCGGCCGCGCGCCTGGCCAATGAAACCTTCATCCTGCCCGAGCAGATTTCCGGCACGCTGGAAGTGGCGGCGCAAGGTGGGTTCGTGCCGATGCTTGGCCCACAACCCGGCAGCCTGGTGGCCGTGATTACCTTGGTATCACTGGGGCAAGGCATTGCAGTAGTCCCGGAATCGGTGGTGCAGCGCATTAACCTGCCGCAGGTGAATTACCGGCGGGTCGTCGATTGCCAGGCTAGCTCGTGGCTAAGCCTGGTTCACCGGCGCTTCGAGAAAGCGCCGGCTGCAATGAGGTACATCGAGATGATGAAGGCCTGACCGGTCACCTTTGTCGCACCGGTGGTGCGCCTTTTCAGCCGCGCTGAAAAAACAAAGGGCACCCATCCACTGGTGCCCTCTGCCCTACCGCCAGGTGAACTCAATCACCCCATCGACCGCGCCCCCACAGGTTGCGCATGGCCGCGCGAGGTCACGATCCCCAGGAAGGAAATCACGATCGCCAGGCCCAATGTCGAACTCACCTCCACCCGGTGCTCGGGCGTGTACATCATCACTGCCAGCGCCCCGGCAATGAAGATGATCACCGCCCAGGTCAGGTACGGGAACAGCCACATGCGGAACTTCAGCTCGGTGTTCTCCCGCTCCAGGCGGCGGCGCATGCGCAGCTGCGAGATGGCGATGACCATGTACACCAGCAGGGCGATGGCGCCCGAGCTGGCCAGCAAAAACTCGAACACACCCTTCGGCGCGAAGTAGTTGAGGATGGCGATGGCTGCGCCGATCAGGGTGCTGCCAAACACTGCGGCGCGCGGTACACCAACCTTGGAGGTCTTGTTGAGGAAGGCCGGGGCGTCACCGCGCTTGGCCAGCGAATACATCATCCGCGAAGCAATGTAGATCGAGGAGTTCATGCAGCTGGTCACTGCCACCAGCACCACCAGGTCGACCATGAACGCCGCGTTGGGGATGTTCATGATTTCCAGCGCACGCTGGTACGAGCCCACCACCGCCAACTGCGGGTCGTTCCACGGCACCACCGAAATGATCACGAAGATCGACAGGATGTAGAAGGTGCTGATACGCCAGATCACCGAGCGCGTGGCTTTGGCGATGTTGCGCGAAGGGTCGCTGGACTCGGACGCGGCGATGGTCACCGCCTCGGTGCCGATGAAGCTGAACATCACGGTGATGAACGCACCGACTACCGCCGACCAGCCCTTGGGTGCAAAACCGCCATACTCGGCCATCAGCCCGCTCAGACCGCTGACCTCACGGTTGGGCAGCCAGCCCATCAGCGCGGCAAAGCCCAAGCCGATGAAGCCCAGAATCGCCGTTACCTTGAGGATGGCGAACCAGAACTCGAACTCACCGTACTTGGCCACGCTAAACAGGTTGGTGCAAGCCAGCAGCAGCACCGAGGCCAGGGCGAAGATCCAGCTGTCCACCTGCGGGAACCAGGCGTTCAGCACATGCCCGGCAGCCAGTGCTTCGATAGGGATCACCAGCACCCAGAACCACCAGTACAGCCAGCCGATGGTGTAGCCGGCCCAGCGGCCGATGGCCTGGTCGGCGTAGGTGGAAAACGATCCGGTGTCAGGGTGTGCCACGGCCATTTCGCCGAGCATGCGCATGACCAGTACCACCAGGGTTCCGGCCACGAAATAAGAAACTATGGTAGCTGGCCCGGCCGCCGCGATGGCGTGACCAGAGCCTACGAAAAGTCCGGCGCCGATGATGCCGGCGATGGACAGCATCGTTACATGACGAGGCTTGAAACCTTGTGCAAGGTTGCCATCAGATCCCACGGTGCTCATTGATGTTGTTCTCTTTTTGCTGACACAAGGATGGACGGGCAGGCGTAGGCGAAAATATCTCCTTTCAAATCAGTAAGTCGACAGGTTGCTCGCGCGCTGTTGTTGATCTTTGGCGCGCATCACAGAGCAACGTGTCCGTGCGGTTCGGGCTTCATTTAAGCCTTGCAGGGCTGTGGGAAATTACACGAGAACGCCCCGGAACTGTTTGATCACGACAGGGCAGTTCCATTACCGCCAGATGTCGCGAATGGCATGCCCGATCGCGTCACCGGGCCATCTGAAGCTTTTGTTTTTCATTTGGATGTGTGTTGCCAGTGCCGGCCTCTTCGCAGCGCAAGGCTGCTCCTACAGGGACCGCACCAGTCTCGAGGGCTGTGGGGGACTTGTAGGAGCAGCCTTGTGCTGCGAAGAGGCCGGCACTGGCCCAGGCATCTTCAGCCACCCACAAAAAAGCCCCGGTCACCCGGGGCTCTCTTTGCACAGCTGGGCCTGTAAACGCCTCAACGCACCAGGCAAGGCCGCTTGTTATCGAAGCGCCAGCCCGAAATCAGGTACTGCATCGCCACGCTGTCATCCCGCGCACCCAACCCCATGTTGCGGTAGCACTCGTGGGCCTTGGCCAACTGGTCTTCATCCAGCTCCACCCCCAGCCCCGGCCGTGCCGGTACCCGCACGTGCCCGTCGACAATGCGCAGCGGCTCACGGGTCAGGCGCTGGCCGTCCTGCCAGATCCAGTGGGTGTCGATCGCGGTGATCTCGCCCGGCGCCGCAGCCGCCACCTGGGTGAACATCGCCAGCGAAATATCAAAGTGGTTGTTGGAGTGCGAACCCCAGGTCAGCCCCCAGTCATTGCACATCTGCGCTACCCGCACCGACCCCTGCAAGGTCCAGAAATGCGGGTCGGCCAGCGGAATGTCCACCGCCTGCGACTGAATCGCATGGCCCATCTGCCGCCAGTCGGTGGCAATCATGTTAGTGGCGGTGCGCAGGCCGGTGGCACGGCGGAACTCGGCCATCACCTCACGGCCCGAGTAACCGTTCTCGGCGCCGCAAGGGTCTTCGGCATAGGCCAGCACTTGATGCTTGTCGCGGCACAGGGCAATGGCCTCTTGCAGTGACCAGGCGCCGTTGGGGTCAAGTGTGATGCGCGCTTCAGGGAAGCGCTCAGCCAGTGCCGTTACCGCTTCCATCTCCTCTTCGCCACGCAACACCCCGCCCTTGAGCTTGAAGTCGCTGAAGCCATAACGCGCCTTGGCAGCCTCAGCCAGGCGCACCACTGCTTCCGGGGTCAGGGCCTTTTCGTGGCGCACGCGGAACCAGTCATCCTCGGCATCCGCTTCGTTGCGGTAGGCCAGGTCGGTCTGCTGGCGGTCACCGATGTAGAACAGGTAACCCAGCATCTTCACCGCATCGCGTTGCTGCCCTTCACCCAGCAATGCCGCCATCGGCACATTCAGGTGCTGGCCCAGCAGGTCGAGCAGCGCCGATTCGATGGCGGTTACCGCATGCACCGTAATACGCAGATCGAACGTTTGCAGGCCGCGGCCTGCCGAATCGCGGTTGGCGAAGGCCTGGCGCATGGCATTGAGCACGCGCTGGTAATGGCCGATCGGCTGCCCAACCACCAGGCTGCGGGCGTCTTCCAGGGTCTGGCGAATCTTTTCCCCACCCGGCACTTCACCCAGGCCGGTGTTACCGGCGCTGTCGCGCAGCACCACCACGTTGCGGGTGAAGTACGGGCCATGGGCGCCACTGAGGTTCAGCAGCATGCTGTCGTGGCCGGCCACGGGGATCACGCGCAGGTCGGTGACCACCGGAGTACTGGTGTGAACGGCGGGATTGGTCTGCATATTCATGGTTTTTGTCTCGCAGTCATCAGTGGGTCTGGCCCAAGGCCGAGCGGGCCTTGAAGTCGTCAGAAGGGGCGCCCTTTGGGCGAGTGCGTACAAAGAAGATGGCAATGGCGGCCAGCACCGAAGTCACCGCCAGGCCGTACAGCCCGCCCTGGATCGAGCCGGTCTGCTGCTCCAGAAAACCAAAGGTGGTAGGGGCGACGAAGCCGCCAAGGTTGCCGACCGAGTTGATCAGCGCGATCACTGCCGCCGCAATGCGGGCGTCCAGGTAACCCTGCGGGATAGGCCAGAACAGTGACGACGCCGACTTGAAGCCGATGGCTGCAAAGCACACGGCCACGAAGGCAAACACCGGCCCACCGGTGGTGGACATGAACATGCCAATGGCAGCGACTACCAGCGCCCCGGCCACCCACGCCTGCTGGAACTTCCAGCGCGCAGAGCCGGCCGCGAAGGCATACATGGCCAGAATCGAGATCAGCCACGGGATCGAGTTGAAGAAGCCGACCTGCAAGTCGCTGAGGTCGCCCATGCGCTTGATGATGCTCGGCAGCCAGAAGGTGGCGGCGTAGATGGTCAACTGGATGCAGAAGTAGATGAGGCAAAACAGCACGATCTGGCGGTCCTTCAGCAGGCTCCAGGCAGAAGGCTTCACCGTACCAACGGCTTCACGCTCACGCTGCTCGCGGTCGATGGTGGCCACCAGCGCCTCCTGCTCGGCCTGGCTCAGCCACTTGGCATCCTGCGGCTTGGAGTCCAGCCAGAAGAACACGAAGAAGCACAGCACCACCGAGGCCATGCCTTCGATGAACAGCATCCATTGCCAGCCGTGCATGCCCAGGCCCTGGATCTGCATCAGCGCACCGGCCAGCGGCCCGGAGATCAGCGAAGCCAGCGCAGAGCCGCTGAGGAAGATGGCAATCGCCTTGCCACGCTCGGCGCCTGGCAGCCAGCGGGTGAAGTAGTAGATCACGCCAGGGAAGAAGCCCGCCTCGGCAACACCCAGCAGAAAGCGCAGCACGTAGAACTGGGTTTCGTTCTGCACAAAGGCCATGGCCGTGGCCACCAGCCCCCAGGTGAACATGATGCGGGTCAGCCAAAGCCGCGCCCCCACCTTTTGTAGCAGCATGTTCGAAGGCACTTCGAACAACGCGTAGCCAATGAAGAACAAGCCGGCGCCAAAGCCGTAGGCGGCGGCGCTAATGCCCAGATCGCTTTCCAGGTGCGGGCGGATGAAACCGATATTGACGCGGTCGAGGTAGTTGACGATGAACATGATGACGAACAGCGGCAAAACATGACGTTTGACCTTGGCCACGGCACTGGCCAGGGCGTCGCCGTCATTCCGGGCAGACGGAGCGAGGGTGTCGTTCACGTGCGAATCTCCCACTAATTATTTTTGTGCGGGTCTTGGTTGTCTGACATGGCAGTGGGGATGAGCATATTCGCGGCGAAGTTGTACGACAAGATCAACAATGTCGGCAAAATAGCAAAATACAAGCTGTCACAATGCCAATATGCTTCGATCATTCAAAAATAGAGAAGTTAAATACCAGCTTGAACGCAGAAAAAATCGGCAAAAAATAATTTGATGGTTTAACTTGTCGTACAAGTGCAACGCGAAACGGATCACACCATGCCACCCGAACACGCCCGCAAACGCGGCCATAGCCGCGCCCATGACCTGGTCTCTAGCCTGACCCAGCAGATTTTGCTGGGCACCTTCAAGCCTGGAGACAAGCTGCCTTCGGAGAACACCCTGGTGCGCGAGCATGGGGTCAGCCGCACAGTGGTGCGCGAAGCCTTGTCCAAGTTGCAGGCCTCCGGGCTGGTGGAGCCGCGTCACGGTATCGGTACGTTCGTGATGGAGCGCCAGGCCCAGGCGGGGCTGCGAATCGGCGCGGAGAGCGCTGCCAGTGTGCGCGACCTGCTGGAGCTGCGCATTGGGCTGGAGGGTCAGGCTGCTGCACTGGCAGCGCTACGGCGTGACGAGGAGCACCTGACACGGATGCGCCAGGCACTGGATGACTACCAGGACCTGGCGGCCGCCGGTGACAGCTGCATCGAGGCAGACCGGCGCTTCCACCTGCTGATCGCCGAAGCCACCGGCAACCTGTATTTCACCGAGATGCTGCTGCAACTGGGCAACAGCCTGATCCCTCGCAACCGCATGGCCCTGGCCGAGCGCGGCGGAGCGAAGCTGGCGCGGCAGGCCTACCTGGCCAACCTGGAGCATGAGGCAGTGCTCAATGCCATCCGCCGGCAAGACCCGGATGCAGCACGGGCGGCGATCTGCCTGCACCTGTCCAACAGCCGCGACCGGTTGTTGCCAGACTGATATTCAACTGGCTGGCGCGCCACCCTTGTAGGAGCGGCCTTGTGCCGCGAAAGGGCCGCAGAGCGGCCCCAGCAATCCAAGCGGCAGAGCTGAAACCCTGGGGCTGCTTTGCAGCCCTTTCGCGGCACAAGGCCGCTCCTACAATGACCGCGTCGACTTGAAATTCAGGCGAGCGCCCGGTCCACCAGCACCTGCAAGCGCCCCTGCGAGCAACACTCCACCCGCGCCTCCACGCCATACACCTCAGCCAGCAACCCAGGCTGCAACACATCCGCAGGCGCCCCGCAGGCCACCACCCTGCCCTCACGCAACACCACCAGCCAGTCGGCATGGCTGGCTGCCAGGTTGATGTCGTGCAGCACCGCCACCGCCAGCAGCCGATGCGCCTGCACCCGCCCGCGCACGGCATCCATCACCCGCAACTGGTAATGCAGGTCCAGCGCGCTGGTCGGCTCGTCCAGCAACAGCACCTGCGGGTTGCGCGCCAGCAACTGGGCCAGTGCCACCAATTGCCGCTGCCCGCCAGACAAGCTATCCAGCGAACGCTCGGCCAGCCCCTCGATGCCCAACTGGCGCAGCGCCTCGTAAGCACTGCCCAACAGGTCGTCGCTACCGCTCACGCGCAAGGCCGCGACAATACTTTCCAGCACGCCCAAGGCAATGCCCGGCGGCAATTGCTGAGGCATGTAGGCCAAACGCCGCGAGCGCTCGGCAAAACCCAGCCGCGTCACGTCCTGCCCATCCAGGCTCAAGCCGCCGCGCATCTGCTCCAGCCCCGCCAGGGCCCGCAGTAGGGTGGACTTGCCTGCACCATTGGGCCCGACCAGCGCCACCAGGCTACCGGCCGGCAGCGTCGGCAGGCTTACCCCATGCAGGATCTGCCGCGCGCCGTAAGCCACCGAAACACCCTCGATCAACAGGCTCACAACCTTCTCCCCCGGCGAAACACCAACACCACAAACACCGGCACACCCACCAACGCAGTGACGATGCCCACCGGCACGATCACCCCAGGCAGGATCACCTTGCTGGCTATCGACGACAGTGACAGCATCAACGCCCCCACTAGCGCACTGGCCGGCAGCAGGAAGCGCTGATCCTCGCCCACCAGCAAGCGGGCAATATGCGGCCCGACCAAGCCGACGAAGCCGATGGTGCCAACGAACGCCACCGCCGTCGCCGACAACAGGCTGATGCGCAGCAGCGAGGCAAGACGCAGGCGCCGGGTGTCCACGCCAAAGCTGCGAGCCCGGTCTTCACCCATGCGCAGCAAGGTCATGGCCGGTGCCGCCCTGAGCGAGAACGGCAGCAACAGCGCCAGTACCAGCGCCAGGATGGCAAGCTTGTGCCAGTCGGCCCGGGCCAGGCTGCCCAAGGTCCAGAACACCAGTTGCTGCAGTACGTCTTCAGTGGCCAGCAGTTGCAACAACGACACCAGCGCGTTGCAGCTGAACACCAGGGCAATGCCGAACAGCACGAGGCTTTCCACCCCAGCGCCACGCAAGCGCGACATGGCCTGCAACAGCAATACCGACAGGCAGGCGAAAACGAACGCCATCACCGTCACCTGTGCACTGGGCGCCAGCCAGGCGATGCCCAGCGGGTAGGCAATCGCCAACGATGCGCCCAGCGCGGCAGACGATGACACGCCCAGGGTAAACGGGCTGGCCAGCGGGTTGTCGAGGATCGCTTGCATCTCGGCGCCCGCCAGCGACAACGCCGAGCCCACCAGCACAGCCATCAGCGTATACGGCAGGCGCACGTTCCAGATGATCACCCGCTCGGTGGCGCTGAGCGTCGTCGGGTCGCAAAGCCCTTGCAGCAGGCGCCCCAGGCTCATGCCAGAGGCGCCGCTGGCCAGGTCACCCAGCACCGACAACAGCAGCAGTACGGCCAGGCCCGCCACCAACCAAGTGCGTCGCCACAACAACCGGCGGTAATGCCAGGCGGCCTGCGCGGCGCCGGTATGAGCCTGCGCGGTCACTGGGCGTCGACCCAGTAGTGGCCGTCCAGGCCTACCTTGAGCATCCGGTTGATTTCACCCATGGTCGCCTGCGGGTCTACGTCCTTGAAGCGTTCCGGGTGCACCCAGCGGGCCATGGCTTCGACCGCCAGAATATTGAACGGCGAGT
Source organism: Pseudomonas sp. MM223 (assembly GCA_947090765.1). Classification (NCBI taxonomy): domain Bacteria; kingdom Pseudomonadati; phylum Pseudomonadota; class Gammaproteobacteria; order Pseudomonadales; family Pseudomonadaceae; genus Pseudomonas; species Pseudomonas sp. MM223. The sequence goes on from OX352322.1 coordinate 5,983,860, forward strand.
TGTAGAAGTCATGCCACAGGCCATGGGCCTGGCCAGCCTGGATCGGCCGCAGCGGGGCGAACTCGGGGCGTGCGGTAATCTTCACCAGGCTCTGGCGTGCAGTATCGGCGGGCACACCGGCCCCCAGCAGCACCCCCGGTGCGCGGTTGCCGGTGGCGATGTACACGTCCGGGTCAGCTTGCAGCACGTACTCGACACTGACATCACCCAACGCCCCAGGCACCACATCGGCACCAATGTTATGCCCACCTACGGCCTCGACCACGCTGCCCAGGCCGCTCTTGCCAGTGGTATGCCCCGGCGCCTGCCACACGCCGGCCAACAGTTCGAGAAACACCTTGGGCCGCTCGCTGTCCTTGATCCCGGCCACGCCGTCAGTGACCCGCTTCAAGTGGCGGTCGTACAGGTTCAGGTACTCCGCCGCCTGCGGCTCGCGCCCCAGCAGCGTGCCCAGCGCCTGCATGCTTACCCGGGTATTGCGGATCGGGTGCACGCGAAAGTCGATGAACAGCACCGGCACGCCGGCCTTTTCCAGCAGGTCGGCCACCGGGCTGTGCTGGGTCGGGCCCTCTCCGGCGATGCTGAAAATGGCCAGGTCGGGCTTGAGCGCCAGAATCTGCTCGGCGCTGACGCTTTGCTCGGATGCCTGGCCTATTAGCGGCAACTTGGCGACTTGTGGGTACTGCTGCGCATACACCTCATAGGTATGCGGGTCGAGTAGGCGCATGTCGTTCTGCCAACCGACCACCCGCTGGAACGGGTTGTCACGGTCGAGCAGCGCCAGGGCAAAGAACAGCCGCCCCTCGCCAAGCACGATGCGTTGCGGCGCATGATCGACCTCGACCTTGCGCCCCAGTACGTCGGTCACTTCCACGGCAATGGCAGTTTGGGCGAAGCCGCAGCAGGCCCCCAGTACCAGCAGCAAAGGCAGCAGGCGCCGCCAGGAACGTTGTAGCGTCGTGTGTGCAGTCATCATAGAAAAGCCCATGGTCAGGTATCGCCCCAGCGACGGAGCAGGTTGTGGTAGACCCCGGTCAACTCAAGCAGCGAGCCCGCGTCGGCCCCTTGGGCGGTAAGCCGCTGGATGGCCACGTCCATGTCCAGCAACAGGTTGCGCTGGCTGTCTTCACGCACCAGGCTCTCGATCCAAAAAAAGGCCGCCAGGCGCTCACCACGGGTCACCGGCTCTACCCGATGCAGGCTGCTGCCCGGGTACAGCACCAGGTGGCCAGCCGGCAGCTTCACCTGGCGCTCGCCGAAGGTGTCGCGAATCACCAGTTCACCGCCGTCGTAGCTGTCCGGGTCCGCCAGGAACAAGGTGGCCGACAGGTCGGTGCGCACCCGCTCGCGCACGCCCTTGATGCCGCGGATGGCGTTGTCGATGTGAAAGCCGAACCCCTCCCCCTCGCCGTAGCGGTTGAACAGCGGCGGGTAGATGCGCTTGGGCAAGGCGGCAGACATGAACAGCGGGTTGTCCGACAGCCGTTGCAGGATCAACCCGCCAAGCTGGCGAGCGACCGGGTCGTCTTCGTCCAGCTGGCGGTTGTGCTTGGCCTGGGCCGACTGCACACCGGCAGTGGCCTTGCCGTCGACCCAGGGTTGCGCCAACAGTTGCTGGCGCAGGGTGTGCAGTTCAGCGGCACTGAACAGCCGGTCGATTTCCACCAGCATCAGAAGCTGTAGTCCACGCTGGCGGTCAGGGTGCGCCCGGCACCCGGAATGCCATACAGCTGGAAGCCATCGAGCGATGCACCAACACGGCTGTAGTAGAACTTGTTGAACAGGTTCGACACATTCAGGTTGACCGTGGTCTGGCTGTCGACCTTGTAGCGCGCGGCCAGGCTGTGCAGCCAGTACGACGGCGCCTTTTCATGGTCTCGGGTGGAAATCGTGTAAACCCCCGATGGCCCGTTGGCGTAGCTGCTGTTGTTGTTCAGGCCACCGACGTACTTGTTGTCGCTGTAGCGGCGGCGCCCTACGTAGTCGGCGCCGTAGCTGACGCTGAGCTGGTTGGTGAGGTCGTAGCTGGTCCACAGGTTGGCGGTCAGGTCAGGAACGTTTTTCGCCTCTTCGCCCTTGTTGTCACCCTTGGTCTGGCGGCTTTTCATCGCCGCGAAACCGGCGTAGGCCGACCAGCGTTCGGTCAGCTGCCCTTGCAGGCCCAGCTCGATGCCGTCCACGCGCTTGGCAGGCAGCGCACGTACCGGGGCGCTCTCACCTTCGCTGTACTCCCAGCTGTCTTCCAGCTCGGTGCGGAACAGTGCCGCGGTCAGGTTCACACGCTCGTCGAACAGCTCCCACTTGGTGCCCAGCTCGTAGGTTTTCGACACGGCAGGCTTGTAGTCTTCGGTGCTTGCCGCGCCGTAGATCTGGTTGTTGGTACTGGCGCCAATCGCCGACGGCTGCGCCGCCTGGCTGTAGGACACGTAGATACTGCCGTTGGGCAGTGGCTTGTAGACCAGGCCAACACGGCCGCCCAGCGCGTCATCGGTAGTGCTGCTGTCACCGGTGGAGCGTTCGCTGTCGGCCTGCCAGTGGTCGTAACGCAAGGCCATCAACAACTGCCATTGCGGGTTGAACGTGAGGGTGTCGGACGCATACAGCGCCGCGTTCTTTATCGTGCTCTTGGCGTCGCCATAGCCTTTGTCGGCATAGGTGTAGGCGAAGCTGTGCGATGGGTTGGCAAGGTCGAAGAACATCGACCCGTCCGGCACTTTCATGTTTTTGTGCAGGCCGCCGTAGGTTTCGCGGTACAGCTCGATACCGGTCACCGCCTCGTGGTGGATGCCGCCAGTATCGAGGTTGAAACGCAGGTCGGTCTGGTTATCGATGATGGTGTAGCGCTTGGACAGGCCGAAGTCGCTGCCGCGCAGGTAACCGTAGCCGCTGCTGCTGTTGGCGTACTGCGTGTAGGCGTTGATGCCGTTGACCGAGCTCAGCGCGCCCTGGCCTACGTAGCCAAGGCTCGCGCAACGGGTGCCGGTGCAGGTCTTGTTGCCATCGGCGTCGGCTGCAATGAAACGCGCCGGCGAGAGCACCGCCCAGTTGTCGGTCTGCTGCCAGCGCAACTGGTTGCGCAGGCTCAGGTCATCGCTGAAGTCATGCTCGAACAGGCCGGTCAGCGAGCGGGTTTCGGTTTGCTGGGTATAGATGCTCGAATCGCCGTACCAGGCATCACGGGACACGCCCGGCATGCGCTTGCCATTGGTACCCCGCTGGATCGGCACGCCGCCGTCCGGGGTGTTCTTGTCCTTCTGGTAGAACGCATCCAGATACAACCGGGTATCGGTGCCCAGGCCAAAGCCGAACGAGGTGGCAAAGCCCCAGCGGTCGTAGTCCACTTCATCGCGCTCGGCCACGGCGTTGTAGTGCTTCATCAGGTTGATGCGCACCGCCGTGGTGTCGTTGAGCTGGCGGTTGATGTCGGCGGTCAGGCGCTTGTAGTTGTCAGTGCCGATACCGGCCGACAACTTGCCGGCATCGCCCAGGTGCGCACGCTTGCTGACCAGGTTGACGCTACCGCCGACCGCCGACACGCCCGACTCCACCGAACCGGTGCCCTTGTACACCTCGGCCTGCTCCAGGTTGAAGGTGTCGTTGCGGCTGGACATGCCGGCGTCCCGCACACCATCGACAGTCAGGCTCTGCTCGGCAGCAAAGCCACGAATGGAAAACAGGTCGCCCCACCCCAGGTTGCCCTCGCCCGACATGAAGGTGATGCCCGGCACATTGCGCAGCACCTCCTGCAGGCTTTGGGCGTTCTGCTCTTCCAGCACGGCCCGCGGGACCACACTGATGCTTTGCGGCGCGTCCAGCAGCGGCGTGGTGATCTTGCTCGAGGTCACGCTGTCGACCTTGTAGCGGTCCTGCTTGCCGGTTACCTGGGTCGCTGGCAAGTCAACGGCTTGGGCCGGCATTACGCAGGCGCCGAGCACCAGGCCGAAAGCCGGTGCCAGGGTCGTCGCCAGACGCTGGGAGGACGCAAGGGGCATGTGAATTCCTTAAAGAAAATCAGTCTCATTTGTGTTGCGGAATTCTAATGATGGCCAGCCGCCCCCTTGTGTCCGCAAATGTATCGCCGTGCAGGCCATCGGTCCGGCAACACATTCCGTTACATTCGCCCGGCAAAACGCGGTGTAAGGTGCGCCCCAGTTCTGCTCCCTGCTCTGCTTCCGAGACGCCTGCATGACCAAGCCCGACCACATCCTGATCGTCGATGACGACCCCGAAATCCGCCAGCTGCTGTCCACCTACCTGGCCGAGGCCGGCTACCGCACCTCGGTGGCGGCCGAGGGCCGCGAAATGCGCCGGCGCCTGGACGAGCAACGGGTAGACCTGGTGGTACTGGACCTGATGCTGCCCGGCGAGGATGGCCTCAGCCTGTGCCGTGACCTGCGTGCACGTAGCAACATCCCGGTCATCATGCTGACCGCCCGTGGCACCTTGGTGGACCGTATCGTCGGCCTGGAAATGGGCGCCGACGACTACCTGGGCAAACCCTTCGACCCGCGCGAACTGCTGGCACGGATCAAGGTGGTACTGCGTCGCACACAGAGTTTCCCCGAGCGCGCCAGGGTCGACGAGGCCAGCCGCCTGCGCTTCGCAGGCTGGCGCCTGGACACCGCCACCCGGCAGCTGCGCTCGCCTGCCGGGCTGGTGATCAGCCTGGGCAACTCCGACTACCGCCTGTTGCGCCTGCTGCTGCAGCACCCCAACCGGGCGTTGAGCCGCGACTTTTTGCTCAACCATGTGTTCGACCGGGAGCGCGAGCCGTTCGACCGCAGCATTGATGTGTGTGTCAGCCGCGTGCGCCAGCACCTGGGGGACGACCCGCGCAACCCCGCACTGATTCGCACAGTGCGCAACGAGGGCTACATGCTGACCGTCGATGAGGTGGCCAGCGAATGAGGCGCTGGTGGCCAAACTCGCTGCAGGGGCGCATGGTGATGATCTTGGTCGGCGGCGTGCTGGCCGCGCAGTTACTGACCAGCAGTATCTGGTACGAGGTGCGCCAGACCCAGGTCATGGAAATACCCCTGCGCCTGCTTGCCGGGCGCCTGGCCGACCTGTTGCAGGTGGCCCAAAAGCAGCCGGAACAACTGGATGCCTTGCTCGCGAGCATGGAATCGCCGCGCTGGCAGCGCTTGCCCGCGCCCTCCTCCGGCACGCCCCCAGGCGAGCCGGAGCAGGCGACACTGCTGCGTGATCTGTTGGCGGCGCGTACCGGTGGCGAGGCGCCTGTGCGCTTGCTGGCCCTGGAGGTCATCGGCCCCGATGGCCACCCCGGTGGCGCGCCCCTGTTGCTGCGCGGGGCACCGGCCAGCGTCCGCACCGTGGTGCAACTGACCCTGCCCGATGGTCGGCTACTGTACCTGCAAACCACCGAAGACCAGGGTTGGCGCAACGCCTCGATCGGCTCGCTGGTGTTCGACTTCATCTTCCGCATCTACCTGCTGCGCAGTATCGCCTTGGTGCTGATCGCCTTGCTGGCCGTGCGCCTGGCCTTGCGCCCGCTCAAACAGATGACTGCCGCCGCCGAAGCGCTGGGGCAAGACATTCACCGCCCACCGTTGAGCGTGGATGGCCCGCAGGAGGTGCGCCGTGCGGCCCAGGCATTCAATGCGATGCAGCAGCGGCTGATCGACAGCATTGCCGAACGCACGCGTTTTTTTGCGGCGGTCTCCCACGACCTGCGCACGCCCATCACCCGGTTGCGCCTGCGTACCGAACTGCTGCCCGAAGAGAGCCTGCGCCAGCGTTTTCGCAGTGACCTGCAACACATGGAAGACATGGTTTCCGCCAGCCTGGACTTCCTGCGCAGCGGCGAGCTGGAGAATGTGCGCGAACCGGTCGATATCGACGCACTGCTGATTGGCCTGCAGGCCGACTTCGAAGACCTTGGTTGCGAAGTGCGTGTAACGGGCCACGCCCTGCCCTACAAGGCCCACCCTAGCGGCCTGCGCCGCTGCCTGCAAAACCTGCTGGAAAACGCCCGACGCCACGCGCCCGGCCCGGTGGAGATCGAAGTGCGCGATACACCAGACCGGCTGCGTATCGAGGTTGGCGACCGGGGCCCGGGGATCGAGCCTGAGCACATGCAGCGCGTGCTGGAGCCGTTCTACCAGGCCGACCCTTCACGCAGTACGGGCGGCCATGGGTTGGGCTTGAGCATTGCCACCAGCATTGCCAGTGCCCATGGTGGCAGCCTGAAACTGGGGCCACGCATGGGCGGTGGATTGCTGGTAACCCTCGACTTGCCAAGGCCGTTCGGAAAACGCTGAATGGGGGCGCCGTGCGCCCCAATCGCCGGCAAGCCAGCTCCCACAGGACATGCACAAACCCTGGCCTTGTGCATGTCCTGTGGGAGCTGGCTTGCCGGCAATTGGGCTGCAAAGCAGCCCTCTGGATTCACCAGGTCAGGCAGATCTTGCCGAAATGCCGATTGCTTTCCTGGTAGCGGAACGCCTCGACGATCTGCTCCAGTTCGAAATGCTTGTCCACCACCGGCCGCAAGCCGTTGGCATCGATCGCCCGCACCATTGCCTGCTGCTGGGCGCGGCTGCCCACCAGCACACCTTGCAGGCGAATCTGCCGCACCAGCGCCTGCACCAGCGGCAGCTGCCCAGCCACGCCGGTAAGGATGCCGATCAGCGACACATGCCCACCAATGCGAGCAGCAATCATCGATTGCTCCAGCGTCGCCGGGCCGCCCACTTCAATCACATGGTCGACACCGCGGTTGCCGGTGAGCGCGCGCACCTTCTCGCCCCAGGCCGGGGTGCTCTTGTAGTTGATCAGGTGGTCGGCGCCCAACGCTTTCAGGCGCTCCAGCTTGGCGTCGCTGGACGATGTGGCGATTACCGTGGCGCCAGCCAGCTTGGCAAACTGCAAGGCGAAGATCGACACACCACCGGTGCCCTGCACCAATACGGTGTCGCCAGGCTTGAGGTGGTCGTCGCTCATCAGCGCACGCCAGGCGGTGAGCCCAGCCGTGGTCAGGGTAGCGGCTTCGGCATGGCTGAAGCCTTTGGGCGCCAATGTGAACGCAGTAGCGCGGGCGGTCACCTGTTCGCGGGCATACCCATCGATACCATCGCCAGGCACCCGGGCGAAGCCCTCGACATTGGCCTGGCCGTCGAGCCAGTCGGGGAAGAAGGTGCTGACCACATCGTCGCCGACCTGGAACTCGTTGACGCCTTCGCCTACCGCAACCACTTCGCCAGCGCCATCGGCCATGGGGATACGCCGCTCGCTCGGGCCCCACATGCCGCTGACCACGGCGAAGTCATGGTAGTTGAGAGAGCTGGCATGCAGGCGCACGGTGATCTCGCCGGCCTGGGGCGCGGGGGCCTCGCTGGTGCCGACCTCGACCTTGTCGTAGCCGCCGCCGGGTTGTACGTAGATGGCCTTGCTGGTCATGGGTGGGTCTCCGTATCAGAGGAAAGAATGGGGTTCAGCATAGACAGGTCCGGCCCTACCGGTTTCAAAGGCTACGCGAACTCCTGTAGGAGCGGCCTTGCGCCGCGAAAGGGCTGCGAAGCAGCCCCCGGCGATCTTGTGGTGAGGCTAAGGTCCTGGGGTCGCTGCGCAACCCTTTCGCGACACAAGGCCGCTCCCACAAGAGCCTGCGTATGCCGCCCATGATGGGTTCAGCCCAGCATCACCTTCAGTGCCCGGCAATCGGTCGCATGCCAATCCACCAGCTCCGGCCATGGGTTATCCGGCAGGTTTACCAGCACCGTGCGCGCCCCAGCCGCCCGCCCGCAGTCCAGGTCAAACCGGTAATCCCCCACCATCACCAGGCTCGCTGGGCGCCACGCCCCAGGCACTGGCAATTTTCAGCAGCCCGTCCGGGCTCGGCTTGGGCGCCGCTTCATCACGCCCCAGAATGTGCTCCACCGGGAAGCAGTCTGCCAGGCCGATGGCCTCCAGCGTCACATGCGCCAGCTCGCGGGCATTTCGGGTCAAAATGCCCAGCCGGCAGCCTCGGCCGGCCAACTCGCGCACCAGTTCCACTGCCCCGGTGGCCGCCGTGGAGGCAACCGCCAGGTCGCGCTCGTGCTCCAGCAACCAAGCATGCTTGGCCGCCGCTACGTCTGCCGGCAAGGCCGCCAGGTGGGTGAGGATGTCGTGCTCGGCCGGGATGTCCAACGCCACGCGAATGGCGGCGAAATCATGCACGGCCACCGTCAGGGTGCCGTCCATGTCGAACACCCAGTTACGCACCTCGCCCAGGCTCATGCCCAGTCCTTGCGATGGCGAATCAGGCCTTCCTGGCTCGACGATGCCACCAGTTGCCCAGCCTGGTTGAAGATGCTGCCGCGGCAGAAACCGCGGGAATTCCCGGCCCAGGGGCTGTCGGTTGCGTACAGCAGCCACTCGTCGGCGCGCAAGTTGCCATGGAACCACAACGAATGGTCAAGGCTGGCGATCTGCATGTCGCGCTGCCACACCGACTTGCCATGGGGCAGCAATGCCGTGGTCAGCAGGCCGAAGTCCGAGGCGTAGGCCAGCAGGTACTTGTGCAGGGCCGGGACGTCAGGCAGGTTGCCGTCGGCGCGGAACCAGGCGTACTTCACCGGGTCGCCGGGCTTGGGGTTGAACGGGTCGCGCTCGGTGACCGGGCGGATCTCGATCGGCTTGGCGCACAGTACTTTGTCGCGAATACGCTCGGGCAACTGGTCGGCCATGGCGCGGGCCAACTCCACCTCGGTGGGCAGGTTCTCCGGGCCGACCACCTCAGGCATTTGCGCCTGGTGCTCGAAACCTTCCTCGTCGTACTGGAACGACGCGCTGCAGGTGAAGATGGTCTGGCCCTTCTGAATCGCCGTCACCCGACGGGTACTGAAGCTGCCGCCATCACGCACGCGGTCCACCGAGTACACCACCGGCAGGCTGGCATCGCCCGGGCGCAGGAAGTAGCCGTGCAACGAATGCACATGGCGAGCGTCCTCGACCGTCTGGCTGGCCGCCGACAACGACTGGCCCAGCACTTGCCCACCGTACAGCTGGCGGAAGCCCAGGTCCTGGCTACGTCCACGGAACAGGTTCTCCTCAATGGACTCGAGGCTCAACAGGTCGACCAGGTCGTCCAACACATGACTCATTGGGGGTTCTCCTCGCAAGGCAACACGTCTCTACAGCGCTCGTTATGAAGGCAAATGATACAGGGTTTGTCATTCGCACCGGGCATGGCCGTGCATTCAGGCGCGCAGGGTGCGCTCCCAGTGCGCACGGTCGATGCGGTACAGCACATGCGGGCGCAGCGGGTGGCCCACGGGCAGGCGGGGGTGTTCGAAGCTGCCGTTCAGGTCCTGTTGCATGCCGATGGCTTGCATCACCTTCTGCGACGGCAGGTTGCTCTCGCTAGTGAACGACACCACCTCTTCCAGGCGCAATTGGGCGAAAGCACAACGCAGGCAGGTCCACGCCGCCTCGCTGGCAAAGCCCAGGCCCCAGTGGCGACGAGCCAGGCGCCAGCCGATCTCCACCGCCGGGGCAAAAGGCGCGTCGAAGTTGACATTAAGCAACCCGGTCATGCCGATGAACGCGCCGCTGTCCTTGCGCTCCAGCGCCCACAGGCCAAAGCCGTATTCATTGAAATGCCCGCGCACGCGGCCGATCAACGCAGCCGCCTCAACACGCGTGAGCGGCGCCGGAAAGTAGCGCATCACCTGCGGGTCGGCGCACAGCGCGGCAAACTCGCGCAAGTCATCGTCATGCCATTGGCGCAGCACCAGCCGTGCGCTTTCCAGTTCGAGGATGGGGGTCATGGGGCGTGCTCCGGTTTACCGCCTTGCAGTTTACAGCGTAGGCGCGGGCGCAGGTTTCACCCAGCCTTCATCAGCCGAATGCAATTTTCACACGCCCTTCACCGCCCCCCGACAGGCCGCTTGGCAGGATGCGGCCATTACTGCCGTGCCAGACGCGGCCATGCCAAATGGAGCAACGCATGCTATCGAGCAATACCCTGGGGCACCCTGCCATTCACGCCCGGCGCAAACGACGCCTGTCACGCAAGGCCCTCGGTGCCGCCCTTGGCCTGTGCATGGTCGTGGCGGCGTTGACCACCTGGCTGGCGACGAGGACGCATATCGTGGACCTTGGTAACGAGCAACAACTGAGTGACAGCGGCCTGCTGCAGGACTGGGCCGACGGCGCAGTGATCGTGATGATCCGCCACGCCGAACGCTGCGACAGTGCCCCCGGCCCTTGCCTGGACGACCCCACCGGCATCACCGTAGCGGGCAGCCAGGCGGCAGGCCGCGTTGGCCAGGGGCTGCACCAACTGGGCCTGAACAACGCCGATATGCTCAGCAGCCCGAAACTGCGCACCCGGCAAACCGCGCACTTCATCCTCGGCCAGGCAGTGGCCAGCGAGGCCTGGCTGGAAAGTTGCGATAAACAATTCGCCAGTGAAGCACTGGCACGCAAACGCCCTGGCCACAACTTGGTGCTGGTGACCCACAATGGCTGCATCGACCATTTTGCCCGCCAGCAGAACGTGACCGGTGGCGAGCGCCAGAGTGGCTACGCCAGCGCCCTGTTCGTGTCGGTGGATGGCAATGGCAAGGCACGCATCCTCGGGCGCCTGAACGAACCCGACTGGCAACGCGTATTGGCCAGCACCGCCAAGTGATGCAGGCAACCACAGCTCCCTTGTAGGAGCAGCCTTGTGCTGCGAAGAGGCCATTACTGCCACAGAAACTTGTTTGTCATACCGGCCCTTTCGCAGCACAAGGCTGCTCCTACAGGCGATTGGGCAGCAAAGCTGCCCCGCCCATGGCAAGATCAGCACTGGCCCTGATTGCGACCCCACCCATGCCGTTGCCGCTGATCTACCACGAAGACTACAGCCCGGAGTTCCCCGCCGAACACCGCTTCCCGATGGACAAGTTCCGCCTGCTGCATGACCACCTGGTCGACAGCGGGCTGACCACCGACCAGGCGTTGCTGCGCCCGGACATCTGCCCCAACGACATCCTCGCCCTGGCCCACGACCGTGGCTACATCGAGCGTTACATGAACGGCGACCTGTCCCGCGAGGACCAGCGTCGCCTGGGCCTGCCCTGGAGTGAAGCCCTGGCCCGGCGCACGGTGCGGGCTGTGGGTGGTTCGCTGCTGACCGCCGAGATGGCGCTGCAACATGGCATCGCCTGCCACCTCGCCGGTGGCACCCACCATGCCCATTACGACCACCCCGCCGGCTTTTGCATCTTCAACGACTTGGCCGTGATCAGCCGCTACTTGCTGGAGGCTGGCCGGGTACACCGGGTGCTGATCTTTGACTGCGACGTGCACCAGGGTGATGGCACCGCGCGCATCCTGCACGACACGCCCGAGGCCATCACCGTATCGCTGCACTGCGAACAGAACTTCCCGGCCCGCAAGGCGCAGAGCGACTGGGACATTCCGCTGCCCCGTGGCATGGGCGACGCGGCCTACCTGAAGGTGGTGGACGACACCCTCAACTACCTGCTGCCGCTCTACCAACCCGACCTGGTGCTGTATGACGCCGGGGTCGATGTGCACAAGGACGACGCCCTGGGCTACCTGCAACTGACCGACGCCGGCCTGGCCGCCCGTGACGAGGCGGTGCTGCGCCATTGCCTGGGCCGTGACATCCCGGTGGTTGGCGTGATCGGCGGCGGCTACAGCAAAGACCGCGAAGCGTTGGCCAAGCGCCATGGCATCCTTCACCACAGTGCAGCACGCGTCATCGGTTGTTCACAATGACTGTGGAACCGCTTGTGGATAACCTGCGGGAAAGGCGCTGTAGCCCTTTGTACGCAAGGCCTGCAGAACTCTGATCGTTTTTTGATCAGTGCTTCCATGGGCAGCGCTGCGCTAGAATGCGCCTCTTTTCCACAGCCTGCTGCCCACCATGCCCGATATGAACCCCGCCTCCCCTCCCCTCGCCGTCGTCATCGGTGGCGGCCCCGCAGGCCTGATGGCTGCCGAAGCATTGGCCCAGGCAGGCCTGGCGGTCGAGGTGTTCGACGCCATGCCTTCGGTGGGGCGCAAGTTCCTGCTGGCGGGTGTGGGCGGCATGAACATCACCCACTCCGAGCCTTACCCGGCGTTCGTTTCACGCTATGCCGAACGCCAAGGCGAGGTCGATACCCTGCTGCGCGACTTCGACGCCAGCGCCTTGCGCCAATGGATTCACGGCCTGGGCATCGAAACCTTCGTCGGCACCTCGGGGCGGGTGTTCCCCACCGACATGAAGGCCGCGCCATTGCTGCGCGCCTGGCTCAAGCGCCTGCGCGACTCCGGGGTAGTTATCCACACCCGGCACCGCTGGCTGGGCTGGAATGCCGACGGTGCGTTGCGGATCGCTTATCCACAGGGCGAGCGCGCGGTAAAAGCTACAGTCGTGGTACTGGCGCTGGGTGGCGGCAGCTGGGCGCGACTGGGTTCGGATGGTGCCTGGCAGCCATTACTGGCCGAACGGGCTGTGGATATCTCGCCTTTGCAGCCCAGCAACTGCGGGTTTGAGGTGGAAGGCTGGAGCGCATTGCTGAAAGAAAAGTTTGCCGGCGCACCGCTGAAGAACATTGCCCTCAGCGTCCCGGGCAGCGCACCGCGCAAGGGTGAGTTCATCCTCACGGCTCAAGGTGTGGAAGGCAGCCTTGTGTATGCGTGGTCGGCGCCGGTGCGCGAGGCCATCAACCGCGAAGGCCGAGGGGCACTGCTGCTGGACCTGCTGCCGGACAAGCCTGTGGACAAGATTGCCCTGGCGCTGGCCAAGCCGCGCGGTTCGCGCTCCATGGCCAAGCACTTGCACAGCCAGTTGGGTATCGATGGGGTCAAGGCAGCGCTTCTGCGTGAACTGACCGATCAGGCGACCTTTGCCGACCCGCAGGCATTGGCCCAAGCGATCAAGACATTGCCGATTACGCTGGTGCGCACGCGGCCGCTGGATGAAGCGATCAGTAGCGCCGGCGGGGTGCGTTTCGAGGGGCTGGATGAAGGGCTGATGATCAAGGGCATGCCGGGGGTGTTCTGTGCCGGCGAGATGCTCGACTGGGAGGCGCCGACCGGGGGGTATCTGCTGACAGCATGTTTTGCCAGCGGGTTGCGCGCCGGGCGGGCGGCGGCGGGTTGGGTTTTGCGGGTTTCCTGACAGAATGCCGGGGCTGCTTTGCAGCCCTTTCGCGACACAAGGCCGCTCCTACAGGGACCGCACAATGCCTGGGGCTTGCACTGAACCTGTAGGAGCGGCCTTGTGTCGCGATGGGCCGCAAAGCGGCCCCAAAGATCTCAAGGCTTACGCTTACGCGGTCCACCATTGAAGCTAGGCACCTTGCGCACCGCCTTTACTGTCGGCTCGGCATTACCCGCTTCACTGCTGTCCATCCAGCGCCCCAACCCGCGCTTGGCGCTGTTCTCTTTCGGCTTCTTGGGCTTCTTCGGCTTCTTGATTACCTGGCCACTGGCGTCGGTCATCGGCACCCGGTGATCCGGGATGAAATCCGGCTCTTCATGGCGCGGCAGGGTCTGGCGGGTCAGCACCTCGATAGAGGCCAGCAACTGCACTTCATCCGCACACACCAGCGAAATCGCCTCGCCCTTGTTACCCGCCCGCCCGGTACGGCCGATGCGGTGCACGTAATCCTCGGCAACAATCGGCAGGTCCAGATTGACCACCAGCGGCAGGTCGTCAATGTCCAGGCCTCGGGCCGCCACGTCGGTTGCCACCAGCACCTGAATCTCGCGGGCCTTGAAGCTGTCCAGCGCACGCTGGCGGGTAGCCTGCGGGCGATCACCGTGGATGCCGTCGGCGTTCACACCTTCGGCCAGCAAACGCTCCACCAGTTGGTCGACACCGTTACGGGTCTTGGCGAACACCAGCACCTGCGTCCAGCGCTGCTTGCGCAGCAGGTGGCAGAACAGGTCTTCCTTGCGCTTTTTGTCCACAGGCACCAGCCACTGCTTGACGCTGGTTGCAGTGGCGTTGCGCGGGCTCACTTCGACAGTGAGCGGGTCATTCAAAGCCAGCCCCGCCAGCACGCGAATCTGGTCAGAGAACGTGGCAGAAAACAACAGCGTCTGGCGCTTGCGGGGCAGCGCGGCGTACACCGATTGCAGGCTCTTCGGCAAAGCCCAGGTCGAGCATGCGGTCAGCTTCGTCCAGCACCAGGGTCTGCACCTGGTTGAACTTCACCGCGTTTTGCCGGAACAGGTCGAGCAAGCGGCCCGGGGTGGCCACCAACAGGTCGACGCCACGGCGCAGGCGCATCATCTGCGGGTTGATGCTGACGCCGCCGTACACCGCATAGGTGCTCAGCGGCAGGTGCTCGGCGTACTCGCGCACGTTGTTGTGCACCTGCTCGGCCAGCTCGCGGGTGGGCACCAGCACCAGCGCGCGGATCGAGTTGCTGGCCACCTTTTCGCCCTCCAGCGCCAGGCGCTGCAGCACGGGCAGGGCAAAGCCTGCGGTCTTGCCGGTGCCGGTCTGGGCTGCGGCCATCAGGTCGCGGCCGGCCAGCACGGCGGGGATGGCCTTGGCCTGCACCGGGGTCGGGGTGGTGTAGTCCAGCTGCTGCAGGGTGCGCAGCAGCGGTTCGATCAGGCCGAGTTTGGCGAAATTCATGGCAATACCGTCAGGGGGTTCAGCGAAGGCGGCAAGTTTACCGCATCACCCCTGCCTACTTGCAGATTTCGCCTTTCAACGGTTGCGCAGGCGCGGGTGCCTTGCGCCACTGTGGCAGGCCGATCAGCACTACCGCACCGATGATCACTGCCATGGCCACGCATTCTTCGGCGCCAATCTGTTCGCCGGCAAAAACGATGCCCAGCAATACGGCGACCGCCGGGTTGACGTAGGCATAGCTGGTGGCCGCCGCCGGGCGTACGTTTTTGAGCAGGTACATGTAGGCACTGAATGCCAGGATCGAGCCGAAGAACACCAGGTAGGCCAATGCCCCCCAGCCGGCTGCGGTCGGCATCTGCGTCATACGCTCGCCAGACAGCACGCTGCCCAGCAACAGCGCCGCGCCGCCCACCAGCATTTCCGCAGCGCTGGCCATCGGCCCCTGGGGTAACGGCAACGTCTTGCTCCACACCGAGCCGAACGCCCATGAGGCCGCCGCGAAAATGATCAGCGCCGCGCCAATTGGGCTTGCCTGCAGGTTGGAGCCCAGGTTCAGCAGGCCGATACCCACCAGCCCCAGCGCGATCCCCGCCCACTCCAGCCTCGAATTGCGGTGCCCGAACAACAGACCGAACAGCAAGGTAAACAAGGGCACTGTTGCCACCGCCAGCGCCGCCACGCCCGATGCCACCCCCGCATGTTCGGCCACAGTCACGCCGCCGTTACCACAACTGAGCAGCAGAAAGCCGATTGCCCCTGCCGCCCGCCATTGCACCCAGGTCGGCGCCGGCGCACCACGCCAGCGCAGAAAGCCGTACAACAGGCCGCCAGCAATCAGGAAGCGCACCCCAGCCATGAGCATCGGCGGCCAGCTCTCCACACCAATGCGAATGAACAGGTAGGTAGAGCCCCAGACCAGGTACAAGGCCAGGAAAGCACCAATGAGCAACAACGGGAAGCGACGGGAGGCAGGCATGGGAAAACTCGAAATCCGTTTACGGGTAATTCAGTTTAACGGCCTGCCTGGGTGAAGTTGCGTTACAGAACGGGCCCAAATGAGCGGCACACTTTTGGTGCGTTTGGCTTGGGCGCTGGCCTCACCGGAATTTGGCCAGGGTTTCGCGAACCTTCGCGGCAGGCACTTTCTGCAGGCGGCAAAGCAGGCCATGTGACAGTTGCTGAATACCGTGGGCCTGGCGCAGTTCGCCTACCAGGTGTTGCAACAAGTTGGCGGCCATCTCGGCATCGGCCATGGCCCGGTGCGCGGTGCCGGTATCCGGCAGGCCGGCCCAACGGGTCAGGGTGCCCAGCTTGTGGTTCGGTGCCATCGGCAGCAAGCGCCGGGACAGCAGCAGGGAGCAGGCAAACGACTGGCTGCGGCTACGGCCGATGCGGCTCAGTTCGTAGTCCCAGAACTTTTGATCAAAAGCCGCGTTGTGTGCCAGCAGCGGGGTGTCGCCGACAAACTCGGCGACTTCGTTCATCACCTTGTCCACCGGTGGCGCACTGCGCAGCATGGCGGTGGTGATGCCGGTCAACCCGGCGACGAAGGCCGGTACCGGTACGCCGGCGTTCATCAGGCTCTGGTAGCGCTCGACGATGCGCCCGCCTTCCAGCATCACCACCGCCACTTCGGTGGCCCGGCAGCCGGCGCCAGGGCTGATGCCGGTTGTTTCAAAGTCGATGACAGCAATACGTTCCATGAAGGGGCCTCAATGTTTGAGCAACAGCTTACCCTCGATGGGCACATAACGGGTGGCCGCACGGATCAGTGACAATGCGGTAAGCCCGGGTACGCCATACACCACGGCTTCTGTGCCGTGGCGCTGGATCACCCGCTCCAGCAGCAGGTCGAAATCGCCATCGCCAGAGGCCAGCACCACTTGGTCGACCCGGCTGGCTGCGTCGATCACATCCAGGGTAATACCCACATCCCAGTCCCCTTTGGCCGAGCCATCGCTGCGTTGGATGAAGGGTTTGAGGCGCACATCGAAACCAAGGTTGCGCAAAATCTGCTGGAACTGCTGTTGCTTGCTGTCGCCACGGTCGATGGCATAGGCCACGGCTTCGACAATTTCGCCTTCACGGCTGACGTCGGCCCACAGGGCGGTGTAGTTGAAATGGCAACCGTGAGCCTGGCGCACGGTGTAGTAGAGGTTCTGCACATCGGCGAACAGCGCGATCTTTTTCACCTGGGAACCTCGTGTCCTGTCTGGGATCCTGGGGCTGCTGTGCCGCGAAAGGGGCGTAAAGCGCCCCATAAATGCCAGCAGTATGCCAGACCTGTCAGACGTACGAATCGTCGTCCGAGAAGAACCCGCCATCGTCGCTGCCATAATCGGTGTCGGCATAACCGCCCTGGTCACTGCCCCAGCCACCGTTATCAGCCACCTGCTGCTGCCCGCCCTGGTCGTTCCAGCCGCCGCTGTCACTGGCCGGTGTTGGTTCTTCCTTGATCACCTCGACCACCTCTTGCGGCTGTGAGTTGTGGTTGAACAGGCTGCTGATGCCCTGCGCCAGTAACACACCACCGGCCACACCGGCTGCGGTCTGCATGGCCCCACCGAGGAAGCTGCTGGCACCGCTGCGCGCTGGCGCGGCGCCAAAGCCAGGCTGTTGCGGCTGAGGCTGAGGCTGGGAGAAGCCCGGCGCAGAAGGCTCGCGCCAGCCACCACCAGATGCTGCAGGCGGTGCCGAAGGGCGCTGAGGCTGCACAGCCGGGGCCGCATTGCGCCCAGACGAACCAAAGATACTGGACAAGAAGCCACCGCCGCCGTTGCCCGGTGCGCTGTTACCGGCCTGTGCAGCCTCGGCCTGGGCGCGGGCCTGCTTCAGTTCGGCCTCCAGTTGCTTGTTCTGCTCGTCGAGGCGCTTGATTGCCGCCTCCTGCACCAGAATCGCCTGGGCCATGTAGTAAGGTGCCGCCGGCTGCTGGCGCAGGTGTTGCTCGATGCACGCCTGGGCCTGCGCGTCACGCGGCTGGCTTGGGTCCTCGGCTTGCTTGATGCGGCCAAACAGGCCGTCGATCAGGGTTTGTTCTTCAGTGTTCATGGGGCGACCTCGTGGGGTAGCGGGACAACGGACAGCGTCAAAGATGGGGTGTAGCGGCACGGGATTCAATCACTGGCGCCGTGAAACTTTTTTCAGCAAGTGACAGCCCCACGCCCGCTTTGGGCTAAAGTTATGCCCCTGTTTTTACTGCCATGCGATGTTGACTGATGAATCCGCTGAGCGTTCTGCGCGACTCCCTGTACTTCTTCCGCCGCCACCTGCCGAGCATCCTCCAGCTGTGCCTGCCGCTGGTGGTGCTGGAGGCCCTGCTCACCCAGCTGCTGTACCGGCAGATGGGCGACCAGGCATCGCCGGCCTACGGCATGCTGGTCAGCCTGTTGTTCTACCCGCTGTACAGCGCCGCATTGATCCTTTACCTGCACACCCGCAGCAACGGCCAGGACATCGGCAAGCGCGACCTGTTCGCCCGCGCCCTGCAGCTTTGGCCGCAACTGGCCCTGCTGATTCTGATCGGCTCGCTGCTGATCATGGCCGGCCTGGCGCTGTTCATCTTCCCGGGCGTGTGGATCATGATCAACCTGGTATTTGCCGAGTACCTGCTGGTACTGCGCGGCCGGCCAGTGGTGCAGGCGATGCGCGAAAGCGCAGCCATGACCACCGGGCACTTCATGCGCATCATGATCTGCGTGGTGGCGGTGCTGGCACCGATCTGGCTGATCGACGGGCTGCTGCTGATGGCCTTCCCCGAGCCATCGCCTGGCATGGAACTGGCCATGGACAGCCTCAGCGGCTTCCTGCAATTGTTCAGCACCGTGGTGCTGTACCGCCTGTTCATGCTGCTGGAGGGCGAAGCCGGGGCGTGATGCCCAAGCCCACCACCGCGCCGGGCAGCAGCGTAATCAGGTACCCCGGGGCTTGGCCCGCGCCGTGGCCTCGGCCACCAGCGGGTCGTCCGGCCAATAGTGCTTCGGATAGCGGCCCTTCAAATCCTTTTTGACCTCGGCATAGGTGGTGCGCCAGAAGTTGGCCAGGTCCTGGGTCACCTGCACCGGCCGGCGGGCCGGTGACAGCAGGTGCAACTTGACCTGCTGCCGGCCATTGGCGATGCGCGGGGTGTCGGCAAGGCCGAACAGTTCTTGCAGGCGCACGGCGAGAATCGGCGGGTTTTCGCTGTAGTCCAGGCGAATGTTCGAACCGGACGGCACGGCCAGATGCGCTGGGGCCTGTTCTTCCAGGCGTTGTGGCAGCGGCCAGGGCAGCAGGTTGCGCAGTAGCGACGGCAGGTCCAGCGCGGTGAAGTGGCTGAGGCGGGACACTTTACCAAGGTAAGGCTGCAACCAGTCTTCCAGGCTGGCAAGCAGTGCCTCGTCACCCAGATCGGGCCATTCGCTTTGCCCGTCCTTGTCCAGGTCCAACTGGCGCAACAGTGCCACCCGCGCCTGCCACTGGCGCAATTCCGGGGTCCATGTCAGCAGGTTCAGGCCTTTGCGTCGAACCAGGCCGAGCAGTGCTTTGGCGCGCGCTTCGTCACTCAGGCCAGTCAGTGGTTCACGGCTCAGGATCAGCTCACCGACTTTGGTTTGGCGTTCGGCACGCAGCACCTGCTCGCGCTCGTCCCAGTCGAGTAGATCGACACGCTCGACCTGCTCGGCCAGCACATCATCGAGCAGCGCCGGGTCGAACTCTGCCGCAAGGTAGATACGCTCTTCGCGCTGGCCTTGGCGGCTGCCCAGGTCGGCGATCACCAACCACGGGTGCTTCATCAACGCATCGACTTCGCCGAACAAGGCTGCACGGCCGTTGGCCAGGCGATACTCGGCGCCCCCCTCACGCCGCTGCTGCGCGACCCGGTCGGGATAGGCCAGCGCCAGCAAGGCGCCAAGCCAACGCGGGTGGTCGGGGTTGGCAACGGCGTCCCCGGCCTTGCCACGCAAAAGGCCACGGTACTGACGCGCAAGCTGCCGGGCTCGCTGCACGCCACCCTGGCCGCCACGGCTGGCCTTGCTCTCGCCGCTGATCAGGGCCAACCGACTGTGCAGGTCGGCACCGCCGCCACGCTGGATATCCCGCTCGCCGAGCAACGCCGCCACATCACAGGCCATGGCGGCCAGCCCCAAGCCCTGCCCACGCAGCAACAAATGGGCGATACGGGGATGGGCCGGCAGCTCGGCCATGGCCTGGCCATGATCGCTGAGGTTGTCGCGGCTGCCCGGTTTGAATGCACCCAGCCGCGCCAGCAGGTCTTGAGCCTGGGCAAACGCTGCGCTGGGCGGCTGGTCTAGCCAGCTCAATTGATGGGGGGCGACGCCCCAACGCGCCAGTTGCAAGGCCAGGCCGGCAAGGTCGGCCTGCAGGATTTCGGCGCTGCCGTGGGCAGCCAGTTGGTCATGCTGGGCCTCAGACCACAGCCGGTAGCACACGCCCGGCTCCAGGCGGCCGGCACGGCCGGCGCGCTGGGTGGCGCTGGCGCGGGAGATACGCTGTGTATCCAGCCGGGTCATGCCACTGCCAGGGTCAAAACGCGGCACCCGGGCCAGGCCTGCGTCGATCACTACGCGCACGCCGTCAATGGTCAGGCTGGTCTCGGCAATGTTGGTGGCCAGCACCACCTTGCGCTGGCCCTTGGGCGCTGGGTCGATGGCCGCGCGCTGGGCATTGAGGTCGAGCTCGCCATGCAGCGGGCACAGCAGAATTTCCGGCCGCTCGCCCAGTGCCTCCTGAAGGCTCTGGTGCACCCGGCGGATTTCGGCCTGGCCCGGCAAGAACACCAGCACACTGCCCGCCTGGTCGGCCAACGCCTGCAGCACGCTGTCCACTACCCGCGGCTCGATGAACTCGCCCGGCTGGAACGGCCGCCCCCAGCGGATATCCACCGGGTGCATGCGGCCCTCACTGCTCACCACCGGGGCTTCGTTCAGCAGCCGCGACAAGCGCTCGCCTTCCAGGGTTGCGGACATCAGCATGATTTTCAACGGCGGGTCGTCACGCAGCAGCTCACGGCCGTTGAGGCTTAGCGCCAGGGCCAGGTCGGCATCCAGGCTGCGTTCGTGAAATTCGTCGAAGATCAGCAGGCCCACGCCTTCCAGTGCCGGGTCGGCTTGCAGCCGGCGGGTAAGGATGCCCTCGGTCACCACCTCGATACGGGTTTTCGGCCCAACCTTGCTGTCGAGGCGGATGCGGTAACCCACCGTTTCACCGACTTGCTCACCCAGCTCACTGGCCAGCCGTTCGGCGGCCGCCCGCGCCGCCAGGCGCCGCGGTTCAAGCATGAGAATGGTCTGCCCGGCCAGCCACGGCTCGTTCAGCAGCGCCAGCGGCACGCGGGTGGTCTTGCCGGCGCCAGGGGGCGCCTCAAGCACGGCTTCGTCGCGTTTTTCCAGGGCTTGGCGCAAGGCGGGCAAAACGGCATCGATCGGTAATGAAATCATGGTGGTCCTCGAACAATCTGGCGAGTATAACGGCGAACCCAGCCTGCTCTATCATGGTCTTAAGCTTCAGGCGCAGGCGCTTCGCTTGCCCTGCTGAATACCTTCTCGGAGATTTACATGCGCATCCCATCCCGCGTCATCGGCGGCGCCCTCATCGTCACCTTGCTGACCCAGCTGACGGCCTGCGGCACGATCTTCTACCCAGACCGTCGCGGCCAGATCGGCGGCAAGATCGACCCCGTAGTCGCTGCAATGGACGCCATCGGCATCCTGTTCTACGTGATCCCCGGGCTGATTGCCTTTGGTATCGACTTCGCCACAGGCGCCATCTACTACCCAGGTGGCCGTACCGCCCAGGTCGACCCGGCCAAACTGCAAGAAGCCGTAAGCCCCGATGGCAAGGTCGACAACCTGAAATTGCAGGCCATCATCGAAAGCGAGCTGGGCCAGCGCCTGCCACTGAACGACCCTCGGCTGATCCAGCACCGCGGCAGCGTCGAACAGCTGGCCAGCCTGGGCTTGGTACCGGCAGCCTGAACCCCATACACGGACGTTGACCACGGATGATCACCCCAGCCGAGCACCAGCGCCTGCTACGCCTGGCCACCCGCGCCTCACTGGCGGTGGCCAGTATCCTGGTGCTGAGCAAGGCGCTGGCCTGGTGGCTGAGCGGCTCGGTCAGCCTGCTGGCCGGGTTGACCGACTCGGCACTGGATGCCGTCGCCTCGTTTCTCAACCTGCTGGCCGTGCACTACGCCCTGCGCCCCGCCGACGACGACCACCGCTTCGGCCATGGCAAGGCCGAAGCCTTGGCAGGTATGGCGCAAGCGCTGTTCATCGGCGTCAGTGCTGTGCTTATCGGCGTGCAGGCGGTTGAACGGCTGCAAAACCCACAACCATTAGGTGACACCGGCATCGGCATCGCGGTGATGCTGCTGTCACTTGGGCTGACCATCGCCTTGCTGAGCCTGCAACACAAGGTCATCCGCCTGACCGGCTCAACCGCAGTGCGGGCCGACTCCCTGCACTACCGCTCGGACTTGTTGCTAAACAGCAGCATCCTGCTGGCCCTGCTGCTGGCACGCTTCGGTTGGCCGCAGCTGGATGCACTGTTCGGCCTGGGCATCGCCTTCTACATACTCTGGAGCGCGCTGCAGATTGCCCGCGAAAGTACGGCGATCCTGATGGACAAGGAACTGCCCAGCGATGTTGGCGAGGACATGACCACGCTGGTGTTGGCCATACCCGGGGTGAAAGGCGTGCACGATTTGCGTACGCGGGTATCGGGCAACCAGTGGTTCGTGCAGTTGCACCTTGAGCTGCCGGGGCAGTTGCCGCTGCATGACGCGCACAGTTTGTGCGTGGAGGCCTCGCGGGTGATCCGCCAGCGTTATCCACAGGCGGATGTGATGGTGCACGCCGACCCGGTGTGAATCTGCAAGGGCCCTATCGCCGGCAAGCCAGCTCCCACAGATGTTGCGCATGCCTTCAGGCCGGTGCAGTCCTGTTGGGCTGGCTTGCCGGCGATAGGGCCGGGACAGACAGCACGTCTGGCTCAGTTGATGCTGTAACCCCGGCCACTGAAGCAGGCACCCAACGCCCGCCGATAGGTGTCGAGCACATTGGCCGGCGGCGCGTACGTCGCCGTCGCCGGGTCGAACCCCGATTGGCTCACCGCCCAGCGGTGGCACTGGTAGCGGTCCTGCTCCTGCTGCTGTGGCCCCTGCCCGTTCATCGGGTACGCCACCACGTCATACCCACCGTTTGCCGGTGCCACCGGTACAGGCGCAGGGGCGGCGACGGGCGGGTTGACCACCACATATTCCTGGCTGTCAGCCAGATACTGGTAATAGGTGTCGGCCACCAGGAAGAACATCGCACCACCCAGCCAGACCTCCTGCGCATAGGGTGGCAAGTAATTGACCCGCACGCCGTAAGGCGGGGTCACCACGATGTAGCTGCCACCATGGGGGCGATACCAGTAGCCACCGGAGTAGAAGTAGTCCGCCCCCCGGTAGGGCACTTTCCAGTAGCGGTCGGGAAAATGATCGACAGTGTGCCCCGGGCGATACTGCGGCCCAGGCCCCCAGCCATTGCCGTGGCCATCCGGGCGCCCTTGCCAGTCACCGCCGGGGCGTTGCCCGGGGCCGCCAGCTTCCCATTGGCGGTTATCGCCATGGCGCCGGGGAATATCCTGGTAGTAGCCCTGCCTTGGCGGCTGGGTCTGGCGCACTTCGTCGCGCGAGTTTAGCGAACGGCCGGGCACGCCTTCTGCCTGCCCCTGCTGGCCTCGTTCGCCATGCCCCTCACCTGGCCCTTCGGCCAAGGCCCCCAGGCTGATGCTCAAACCCAGCAAACCAACACCTGCCAACTGCCAGATGCGCGACTTCATGGTGTTCCTCTCGGTAGAAAATACGGCAAGCACAGCCAGTCTACCGTGACGGCCCCACAGGCCAATTAAATTTCCGGACAGAAAAAAGGGAGGCCACAGGGCCTCCCTTCTGAATTTGTCGTCCGTGCTCGGCACTTGTGGCGCCGGCTCACCTCACACCGTCTTCTGGAGGGTGTGTAGCCCGGGGGCCAAGTGCATCCTGTTGGATGGCTGGCCGCGACCGCCCGCCTAGGGCGCGTCGCCGTGGACTGATGTCCGGGCAGTGATTCTGTTGATAAAGATACCGGACAGGTTGCGGCAGAGGATTGCGAAGATTGCTCAGATAAATAGCACTTGCGCAATTTTTCACCCTGGATTGATAATTCGCCGCAATACGAACAGAAAAGGCAAATGCCATGAGCAAACTTGACCGCTACGACCTGAGCATCCTCGCCGAATTGCAGCGCGATGCGCGCATTTCCAACCAGGAATTGGCAGAACGCATCGGCCTGTCGCCTTCGCCATGCTCGCGTCGGGTCAAGCAACTGGAGGACGACGGCTACATCTCGCGCCAGGTGGCCCTGCTCGACCGCAAGAAGCTGGGCCTGAGCCTGACCGCCTATGTGCTGATCGGCATGGACCGCCACACCCCGGAGCGCTTCGAAACCTTCGAGGCGGCCATCCGCATCCTGCCGCAGGTGCTTGAGTGCAGCTTGGTCACCGGGATGGATGCCGACTATCAACTTAAAGTAGTGGTGCCGGACATGGACCATTACCAGAAACTGCTTCTAGGCAGCCTGACCCGTATCGAAGGCGTTACCAGCGTGCGTTCAAGCTTCGTACTCAACCAGGTGCTGGCCAGCACCGAGTTGCCGTTGACCCACCTGCGTTAAATGCCCAAGGTAGCCGGCGTATAATCGGCTGCTCAGCCTGCCTGGAGAACACAGATGGATCCCGCCGTATTCGAAGAGTGGATGATGATCATCCTGGTCACCGTATTGATCGGTTTCATGGGCTTCATCGTCTGGGACCTGGCGAAAAAGTCCAAGGCCGGCAAGTTCGGGACGTTGATCCTGTTCTTTGTGCTGGGGCTGGGGGTGTTGGCCTTTATCATCAAAAGCGTGGTGGTGGGGTTTCTCGAAGGCGTGTGAGGCTCAGGAATGCCGGGAGCGCTTTGCGCTCCTTTCGCGACACAAGGCCGCTCCCACAGGGATCGCACTATGGCTCGGCTTACGCAGTACCTGTGGGAGCGGCCTTGTGTCGCGATGGGCCGCAAAGCGGCCCACGGGCTAGCGCTGCAATTTCGCCGGGACCTCGCGCCAGCAGCCTTGCTCCAGCCCATCCAGCGCCCAATCCCCGATCCGCACCCGCACCAGGCGCAAGGTCGGCAGCCCCACCGCCGCCGTCATCCGCCGCACCTGACGGTTACGCCCCTCACGAATCACCAGCTCCAGCCAGCTGGTTGGCACGCTCTTGCGAAAGCGCACTGGCGGGTTGCGTGGCCACAGCTCGGGCTCTTCCAGGCGCCGCGCCTCGGCCGGCAAGGTCGGCCCATCGTTCAGCTCCACGCCATCGCGCAAACGCTGCAACTGCTCGTCGCTCGGCTCCCCTTCCACCTGCACCCAGTAAGTCTTGGCCAGCTTGTGCTTGGGGTCGGCGATACGCGCCTGCAGCCCACCATCGTTGGTCAGCAACAGCAAACCTTCACTGTCGCGGTCCAGCCGCCCGGCCGGGTACACGCCCGCGATATCGATGAAGTCCTTGAGGGTCGCGCGCCCTTCGCCGTCGCTGAACTGGGTCAGCACGTCGAATGGCTTGTTGAACAGGATCAAACGCGGCTCGGCCGGTGGCGCCTTGGGCTGGCGACGCGGGCCGGCGGCAGGCCGCGCCTGGGGGCGGCGCGGCTTGTTACGGGGTGGCAGTGACATGGATCCTCAGCGGAACGGCGGCTCATCGAAGCTGCGCAGTTTACGCGAGTGCAGCGAGTTGAGCTCGGTGCGCAGCAGGTCGAGGGCGGCAATGCCGATCTTCAGGTGCTGGCTGACCGCCCGGTTATAGAAGGCGTTGGCCGAACCCGGCAGCTTGATCTCGCTGTGCAGCGGCTTGTCGGACACACACAGCAAGGTGCCGTAAGGCACGCGCAAACGATAACCCTGGGCAGCAATGGTGCCGCTTTCCATGTCCACCGCCACCGCACGTGACAGGTTGATCAGCGGCCGCTCCTGGGCCCAGCGCAGCTCCCAGTTGCGGTCGTCGTAGGTCAGCACGGTGCCAGTGCGCAGCCGCTTCTTCAGTTGCTCACCACGCTCGCCGGTAACCTGCGCAGCCGCTTCCTGCAAGGCCAGTTGCACCTCGGCCAGAGCAGGAATCGGGATGTTCGGCGGCACCACCCGGTCGAGAATGCCGTCACGGCGCATATAGGCGTGGGCCAGCACGTAGTCGCCGATGGTTTGCGACTGCCGCAGCCCGCCGCAGTGGCCGATCATCAGCCAGCAGTGCGGGCGCAGCACGGCCAGGTGGTCGGTGATGTTCTTGGCGTTGGACGGGCCGACACCAATGTTGACCAAGGTAACGCCGTCGCCGTCGGCGGCGATCAGGTGATAGGCCGGCATCTGGTAGCGGTGCCAGATCACGCTGGCGACCAAGGCCTGGGTTTCACCGTGGTCCATGGCTTTTTCGATCACCACGTTGCCCGGCAGCACCATGCGCACAAAGCGTGGGTCGTCGCGAAGCTGCTCAAGGCCATGGCTGATGAACTGGTCGACATAACGGTGGTAGTTGGTCAGCAGGATCCACGGCTGCACATGGCGCCAGTCGCTGCCGGTGTAGTGCACCAGGCGGCGCAGCGAAAAGTCGACGCGCGCAGCGTCGAACAGCGCCAGTGGGAAAATTTCGGCACGGTCCCAGTCGTACAGGCCATCGGCGATGTTGTCGGTAGCGGCCGACAGGTCGGTGCTAGGGAACACCCGCGCCAGTTGCGCGGCGGTAATGCCGCTGCCGGCCAGTTCGTCGCCCTGGTCGACCACGTAAGGGTACGGAATGTTCTGCTCGCTGATGCCCACCTCGACCGTGACGGTGTAGTCGTGCATCAACGGGCGCAGTTGCTCCAGCAGGTAGCCACGAAACGCGGCGGGCTGGGTGACGGTGACGCTGTAGGTGCCGGCCACCTGTACCTTGGCGTAGGCCCGCGTGGTGGCGGCGACCTCACCGTGGCTGTGGTAGGTCAGGCGCAGTGCCGGGTAGCGGAACAGGTCGCGCTCATCGGCGCCCGGCTCGGTACGGTCCTTCAGGTAACGCTTGAGGGCCTGGCTAAGGGCCCCGGTGGCCTGTTCATGCAGGGCCGCCAGACGGTCGACGGCCTGTTCGGGGGTATCAACGACTACAAAAGCGTGGCTCACACTGTGCTTCCTGTCTGGACATGCATGTGAACCATCTTGCCTGCGTTTCATGGCAATTACATCCCCGGCGGTCAGTACCGGCCTCATCGCCGGCAAGCCAGCTCCCACAAGTACTGCGCCGGTATCGAACATTGCGCATTACCTGTGGGAGCTGGCTTGCCGGCGATAGGGCCTTCAAACCCACCTCAACTCGGCCAGGCAGGTGTTGACCTGATCACCAACGCCTCCACATCCACACCCCGCGGAAGTGCCCCATACGCCCGTCCACTACCCGTCAGGCGGCTACCGATAAACGCATCGCTGACCACCGCGTTGCCCGCCTCCAGCAACAGCTTGGCCTGCAACGCCAGGGCAATGTCCTCGGTCAACTGCCGCGCCCGGTACTGCATGTCGCCGGTGTCGGCAAATGCTCCCTTGAGGTTGCCGATATGCGCCGCCAGCCGCGGGTCGCCATGCCCATCGCCCAATTCGGTGAACAGTGCATCGAGCACGCCAGGTTCCTTGGACAAGGCCCGCAGCACGTCCAGGCATTGCACGTTGCCCGAGCCCTCCCAGGTCGAATTGACCGGTGCCTCGCGGTACAGCCGCGGCAGGATGCTGTCTTCCACATAACCCGCGCCGCCCATGCACTCGGCCGCCTCGTTGATCATGGCCGGCGCCCGTTTGCAGATCCAGTACTTGCCTACCGCCGTGACCAGCCGGGCAAAATGCGCCTGCTGCGGGTCGTCGAGCTGCTCCAGCGCCTGCCCCATACGCAGGCTGAGGGCCAGTGCAGCCTCGCTTTCCAGCGCCAGGTCGGCCAGCACGTTCTGCATCAATGGCTGCTCGTTCAGTACCCGCCCGCCGACTTTGCGGTGTGCACAGTGGTGAGCCGCCTGGGTCAGCGCCTGGCGCATCAGTGCGCTGGAGCCGACCATGCAGTCGAAACGGGTCATGGCCACCATCTCGATGATGGTCGGCCCCCCCCGCCCTTCTTCCCCGATCATCCACGCCAGCGCACCACGAAACTCCACTTCGCTGGAGGCGTTGGGCTGTTGCCCAGTTTGTTCTTCAGGCGCTGGATATAGAACTGGTTACGGCTGTCGTCCGGGCGATGGCGCGGCAGCAGGAAACAACTCAGGCCTTTCTCGGTCTGGGCCAGGGTAAGGAAGGCGTCGCACATGGGTGCCGAGCAGAACCACTTGTGCCCCACCAGCTCGTAGGGCTGGCCCGGCCCAGCTGCGCCCACCGGATAGGCCCGCGTGGTATTGGCGCGTACATCGGTGCCGCCCTGCTTTTCGGTCATGGCCATGCCCAGGGTGACCCCGGCCTTGTGCCGGTCGCCAACGTTGCGCGGGTCATATTCGCAGGCAAGGATTTTCGGCAGCCAGTACTCGGCCAGCTCAGGCTGCAGGCGCAGCGCCGGCACGGCGGCGAAGGTCATGGTTAGCGGGCAACCGGTACCAGCTTCGGCCTGGCTGTGCAGGTAGGTCATCGACGCCCGCGCCACATGGGCACCTGCGCGGGGCTCGGCCCATGGCAAAGAAGGTAAGCCGTGCTCGACGGCGGTGCGCATCAGCTCGTGGTAGGCCGGGTGGAACTCGACCAGGTCGATGCGATGGCCGTAGCGGTCGTGGCTGCTGAATTCAGGTTTGTGCGCGTTGGCCAAAAAGCCTGCCTGCATGAGTGGGCCACCGGCCAGGGCACCGTAGGCATCGATCCGCGACTCGGCCCAACTCGCGCCGAAACGCCGTGACCATTCCTGCAATGGCAAGTCGAGGCGGTACAGGTTGGCACCGTCGAGGGACGGCGGCTGGTTGGTGACTTCGTGGGTTTCAGCGTACTGGTGCAGGTTCATCGGGGGCTCCTGGATCCGGGTAGGCTTGAGAGACCCAGTGAAGCACTGCTAGCGGGGGAGTCAAAGGGGCATTAATGACTAAACGTGTGGTGGGGGTGGTGCATGCCTTGGGAATGCATCAAGGCTGACAGGCGGTGCCACCCAGGAAGATTTGTAGTCCAATTCTCTATCCCATGTAGGACCTTTCCTAAAGCCTCCCTACCCCGAAAATACCCGCCTACAGGCTGCTAGGTTCCTGGCTCTCATCTTCAAAAAAGAGGCGAGCCATGAGCATGCGCATGAACATCTTCGGCCGATACCAGGGCCTGGACGGCGACCAAACCACCACCGGCGCCACCTGCATCGCTGGCCGCGCCAGGGGCCGCGTACATGGCCGCGACTGGCTGCTCAAAGGCGACAAGACCACACCCTGCCCGCGCTGTGGACAGCCAGGCACCATCGTCGAGGGCGAAGTCCGCTGGCAGCAGGACGGTATACCCACGGCAGTGGATGGAGCCCTGGTGCAATGCGCATGCCCATCGGGCAGCAATCGCCTGGTTGCAAGTGGTTTCGCACCTGCGGCGTCGCGCAGGGCGCCTGCACCTGAGCCTGTTCATGAGGCGCCACCACAGGCCCAAGCGAGCAACCAGGCAAGAAGCAGCTATCAACCTGGGGCACTTCAGCCCTCAACCGCTGCGCAAGCCATGGACCCTGGCTTCTACATCGTTCCGCGCTGCATGACGTATCAGGACGTCCTGGCAGAACTCGGCGCGCCGCAGGCCAACCTGCCCCGCTCGATTCTGGAACGGCTGAACCCGACCTATCAGCGTGGGTTCAAGGCAGGTGAGATCTTTGTCATTGGCGACGGCTTGCGGCGGCCGGTGTGTACGCGTGAAGAACTGACTGCAATGAGTGCGGCGAAGCAGGCGCGGGAAGCGTTGGCGAGCCTGACGCCAGAAGAGGCCGAGTTCATGATGCGCCATCAGGCCGAGATTGCCGGGTTGCTCAGCGATGTGAGCCTGGCGATGGGGGTGAGCGAAGCGATGGTTGGCAAGTCGCTGGATGAGCTCAGCGACATATTGCGAAAAATTGAAGAGCTACATAAAGATCAATTCCTTAAGCATGGGCATCTTAGACACCCTGAGTTCTTTGCGGAGCGTCAAAAACTGTTTAAGCAATTGAGTGCAAATCTGAACGCGACCGTTCTGAACAAACAGCTCAATCTCGGAAACTATGAAAGTCTGCGACGGGACTTGGGCATCTCATCCAGAAGTTTGGTCCATCACTGGAGCAAAGCGGGAGGACCGACACACATCCCTGGTTACTCGACACACTTGGACAAGCTGGCCAAGATGGCTAAATATTTGAAAGCCGGTGGACGCATAGGCGTTACTATTGGTGGCATCGGCTCGGCAATCAAAGTCGCCGAAGTCTGCAAAGAGGGAAACTCCAGAGCCTGCGAAAAAGTCAAAGTTACTGAGGCAAGTAATTTCTCTGGCGGCTTAGCCGGTGGTTGGGCGGCCGGTAAAGTAACAGCCAGAGTCTCTGCAAGGGTTTGCTGGAGATTCGGACCTGGGACTCTCGCATGCGGAATAGTAATCACTGGTACAGGTGCCTTGGCTGGTAGCATCGGCGGCATGGAATATGGCGAAAAACTCGGCGAATTAGTTTTCGAGGTCTTTGCAGATGACTGAGCATCTTGACTTAAAACTAAGACTATTGTTGCTATCAGCACCTGTATGCCTAATTTTTATCGGGCTTATTTCTGATGTTCACATCGCATGCTCTCGACAATATAAAGAGATGACTTCGGCGCTCCAACGGAGTGCGTGCCTTCCATTTGCGACCGGCATGTGGGGGAAAAAAGATTGGCTCCAGAGTCTTAGTCATTTCTGTAATCGCTGGCGCAATTGGATCCCCAACCTCAAGTATTCGCAGAGGGATTTTGAATGAACAAGACTATCTACAATTCCCCAAGAAACTAAAAAGAAAAATACTTATTTCATCATCATTGAACATCATCGGCATCATCTGGATAGCCGTAAATTTTATCATTGAATAGCCAACCTGAGAGGCTACCCCTTATGACCTTAGACCATCTGGACATTGAGTTACGACTATTTATATTGGCATCACCTTTCTGCCTTGGCCTTCTCTCACTTGCAGCAGATACCCACATAGCCTGCTCTTGTCAATATGCAACAATGACCAAAGCGCTCCATCGGAGCAAATGCCTCTCATATGCCACAGCCACTTGGGGCGAGAACAATATACGCTCGAGGCTACTGGTAATCTTCATGATCACCGGCACCATTACATTCCCTAAATCCAGTATCCGCAGGGGCATACTGGATGCACGAGACTACGATCAACTACCGAGAAACCTGAGAACCAAATTAGTTGCCACCTCGTGGGCAAGCACTATCGGTTTTGTCTGGCTAACTATCAACTACTTCATAGTATAGCCACCACAAAAAACACCAAGCAGTTCACATTACCGGCAGGCTAGCGTCTCGCGCAGCTAATTAGTGAGCAAACCCGCACCCATACTGATGGGCATAGTTCAGTATATGCACAACTTCTGTGGGAGCGGGTTCACCCGCGAAAGGGGCGGTACAGCCAGTACAAGAATCAGCGCATCAAGCCCAACTCGGCATCATCCAGTAGCGCCTTGGCCATGGCTGAGAAGTAGTGCGAAGCCCACAGCATCTGCTGGTCGCCATCCATCAAGCCGGTCAGCGACAAGTCACGTGCGTAACCCATCAGTTCCGAGGCTTGCTCGCGGGCGCTGCGGCAGGGAATGCCTTCGGCGATGCGGAACAGCGGATGGGTTTGGCCTTCGCCTTGGTAGAAGTAGGTAACGCCTGGGGTGGTTTTGGTTTCGTCGTTCATTGAGTGGGCACCATAGTGATATGCGTCACCCGTCCGTTTCCACACATAGGGGCGACAGCTGCACACGGGGTGGAAAACCAGGCATGGTGCGAACCCGGTAGACCCGAAGGTCTCCCGCGTACAGCTGTCATAACGACACGCACCATATGTCTCGCCAGGTTTCCACACCCGATCACTGAACCGTCAGCGACAGGAAAAGCCTAGAGGGCGGGATGTGCAGGAACAATCAGACGCGTGTCGACAGGAGTTGTAGGGTATTTCGCAGAGAATGGAGTTACCAGTGCAGATGCGTAGGAAGAGTCTGGAGTTGTTGTAGGTCGCAGGGGGATGTCTTGAGAATGCAGCAGGGCTGACAGGTGCTCGCCACAACACATTCAGCGCCTATGAGATCGAGCGCCGCCCGCGCGGCGCTTCGCAGCACAAGGCTGCTCCTACATTTGTTTCGGGCCAGTTATTCCTGAGGCAGAGGCGCGCGGCCCCTTGCTGTTCACCTCGATATTGTGTCGGGCAAACAAGGCGGTCGCGCGTGTTGGTGCAGGCGTTACTGGCCCGAAATAAATGTAGGAGCAGCCTTGTGCTGCGAAGCGCCGCGCGGGCGGCGCTCGATCTCATAGGCGCTGCACCTGTTGTGGCGAGCCTCCTCAGCCCTGACCGAGTCCCATGCTTTCAAAGCGAGCGCCGTGTCTGCAGGACATTCGAGCTCATCTGCACCTGCGAAATCGCCATGTTCAAACTGAATTCAAACCGGCTACCCAACCCGCGCGTCGACTCATGCGCCAACCTCGCGCCCAGCAATTCCCCCATCTGCCGGCAGATCGACAAGCCAATCCCCAAGCCGCCATAGCGCCGGGTCATCGAACCGTCCACCTGGAAGAACCGCTGGTACAGGGTCGACTGTTCCAGGTCATCGAAGCCGATACCGCTATCACTGACGGTAAAGGTCAACGCCAGATCGCCTGGCCCCAAGCGGCGGCCGCGCACCTGGATCATCACCCCGCCCTGATGGGTGAACTTCAAACCGTTGTCCACCAGGCAAGCCAGGCAGTGGGCCAGTTTCTGCCCGTCGCCCAGCAGCCCGTCTGGCAGGTCGGCCGGGATGTCCAGGCTCAGGTACAAGCCTTTGCGCAGGGCCTGCCCGGCATAACCGGCGCGCATGCCCTGCAACAGCGCACGCAGGCTGAACGGCGCCGGCTGCGCACGCAGGCGGCCGGCCTGCAATTCCGACAGGGTGAGAATGGCGTCGACCATGTCCATCATGCCTTGCGCCGACCCCACCGCCGTGTGGTGGTACTGGGCCATTTCGGCCTCCATCGGCAGGGTGTGCATCAGTTCCAGCGAGCCGATCACGCCATTCATCGGGGTGCGCAGCTCATGGGTCACGCTGGCCAGAAACTCGTCTTTCAGGCGGTTGCTCCTGGCCAGTTGCAGGTTCAGTTGCTCCAGCGTGCGCCCGGTCTCGCGCAAGGTCTGCGCCTGTTGCTCACGCAGGCTGTTGATACGGTCGGCCAGCGCCAGCGACAGCAATGCCACCTCCAGCGCCGAGCCCAGTTGGCTGGCATACATGGTGATGAACACGTTCGGCAGGTAGCCCAGCACCATCAGGGTGTTGACCAACCCACCGAGCAGGAAGGCCGTCCAGGCGATGATGAACCAGCGTGCCACGCGCAAGCCACGCCACCAGGCGTACAAGCCGGCGCTGAAGATGCTCACGGTGAACAGCAACGCCAGCAGCGTAGCCATGCGCAGGGCAATGCCGTAGGGCATGCTCACCGCCATTACCATGACCAGCGCGCCGCCCAGCATCAGTAGCAGCAGCAGCCGGTCAAAGCCACGGCTGATGCTGCCCAGTTGCAGGAAGTGCCGGGCAAACTGGCAGCCGAACAGGCCTGCCGCACCAATGAACAGCGGCGTCGAGGCGTTCGCCCACCAGGGGCTGTCCGGCCAGAAGTAGGCCACGCCCGCACCGTTCACCGACACCTGGTAAAGGCCGAACGAGGCAATATAAAGGATGTAGTAGAGGTAGCTGACGTCGCGCACGCTGAGGTAGATGAACAGGTTGTATACCAGCATTACCAGCAACACGCCGTAGATGATCCCCAGCACATACAGGCGCGTGGGTTGCTCTTCCAGGTAGGCTTCAGGGGACCACAGCGCCAACGGCGCTTGCACCGAACCCTGACTGTGTAGGCGCAGGTAGGCGGTGGTCACCTTGCCAGGGGGCAACTGCAATTCGAACAGGTAGTTGTTCTGCCGGATCTGCCGGCTGTCGTAAGGCAAGGCATCGCCGGTGCGCTGCGCCAAACGGTACACACCGTTGCTGTCAGGCAAGTACAGCTCAAGGTGGTCCAACGGCGGGTAGGCCAGCTCCAGCAACCACTGCCGCGGGGCAGCGCCGGGCGGGGCAACGGGGCGCAGCTCGACCTTGAGCCAGAACACCGAGGTGGAGTAACCGGCGTTCAGCACATCTTCATGGTGGGGGCGGAAGGATTTGGCGAACCCGGGGGCACTGACCTGGGCGATGCTGGCACTGCCATCGAGGTCTTCGTAAACCTGCATGGCCTTGCCCAACGGAAGATGCCGGGTAGCGTCGTCGAAATCGACCGCTCCGGCCAGCACGGGCAGCAAGCCCAGAAGCACAATCAGCAAATAGCGCATACAGCCCCAGCATGGCCTGTCCGGTCGCGTCGCGGTAGCCTCCCATCCGTTTGAGACGACGTGATCCGGCAGAACCCGTTTGTCGAGTTATCCGAGCACTCTAGCATAGCTTCGCAACCTGGCAATCGGTCATGTCAAAAACCAAAGAAATGGCTCTAAATCAATGCTTTCAGAAGACCACAAAACAAATATCTGACCGTTCGATCAGTAAAACTCGTTTGTCGGACGATCCGCCCAAACAGGTTTGGTGGTAAGCTCGCCGACCATGAATACCTACAGCTCCCGCCCCGTTGTCCTCTGTCTCTCCGGCCACGACCCCAGTGGCGGCGCCGGCCTGCAGGCAGATATCGAAGCCCTGATCGCCCAAGGCTGTCACGCTGCACCCGCAGTGACCGCCCTGACCGTGCAGGATACCGTCAACGTTTCCGACTTCCGCGTGCTCGACCGTGAGTGGGTACTGGCCCAGGCCAATGCCGTGCTGGCCGACTCCACGGTGGCCGCCGTAAAGCTGGGCATGCTCGGCTCGATCGAGATGGTCGACACCGTCGCCGAACTGCTGGCCGCCCACCCGCACTTGCCGCTGGTCTGCGACCCGGTGCTGCGTGCTGGCGGCGGTGGCCGCCTGGGCAAGGACGAAGTGGGCTACGCCCTGCGCGAACGCCTGCTGCCGCTGGCGACCATCGCCACGCCGAACCTGCCCGAAGCCCGCATCCTCGCCGAACTGCCCGAAGGCACTGCCGACGAATGTGCCGAAAAACTGTTGCCGTTCTGTAGACACCTGCTGATTACGGGCGGTCACGGCGACGAAGACGAAATTCACAACCGCCTGTACACCCAGGACGGTCAGCACCACACCTGGACCTGTCAGCGCCTGCCGGGCAGCTACCACGGCTCGGGCTGCACCCTGGCCAGCGCCCTGGCTGGCCGCCTGGCCCTCGGCGAGCAGTTGGAAAGCGCCGTACGCAGTGCACTGGACTACACCTGGCGCACCCTGCGTGACGCCGAGCAGCTGGGTAGGGGCCAGTTTGTGCCGCGCCGCCTGCCCCTGGACTTCTGCTCCTGATACGAGGCCTTCAATGAAGCTACGCGGTCTGTATGCAATCACCGACAGCCAGCTGCTCGCCGGCCGTTTCCTGTCCCATGTCGAGGCGGCACTGGAAGGCGGCGTGTGCCTGCTGCAGTACCGCGACAAAAGCGACGACGCGGCGCGCCGCCTGCGTGAAGCCGAAGGGCTGATGAAGCTCTGCGAGCGCTACGGCACCCAGCTGCTGATCAACGACGACGCCGAACTGGCCGCACGCCTGGGCGTTGGCGTACACCTGGGCCAGACCGACGGCCCGCTGACCCCGGCCCGCGCCCTGCTCGGCCGCCAGGCGATTATCGGCTCAACCTGCCACGCCAGCCTCGACCTGGCCGCCCAGGCCGCCAGCGAAGGCGCCAGCTACGTGGCCTTTGGACGCTTCTTCAATTCCGTCACCAAGCCGGGTGCGCCCGCTGCCAACGTCGAACTGCTGGAGCAGGCACGCGCCCAGGTAAAACTGCCGATTGCCGTGATCGGCGGCATCACCCTCGACAACGCCGCCCCGCTGGTCGCCCACGGCGCCGACCTGCTGGCGGTGATCCACGGCCTGTTCGGTGCCGACAGCGCGCAGGAAGTCACCCGCCGCGCCCGCGCCTTCAACGCCTTGTTCGCATCCTGATTTCGAGAGAACTTTTCATGTCCCGTTCCGAAGACCTGTTCGCCAAAGCCCAGAAGCACATCCCCGGTGGCGTGAACTCGCCAGTGCGCGCTTTCAAAAGCGTTGGCGGCACGCCGCTGTTCTTCAAGCATGCCGAAGGCGCCTACGTCGTTGACGAAGACGACAAGCGCTATGTCGACTACGTCGGTTCCTGGGGCCCGATGATCCTCGGCCACGGCCACCCGGACGTGCTGGACTCGGTGCGCAAGCAGCTGGAGCACGGCCTGTCCTACGGCGCGCCGACCGCCATGGAAACCGACATGGCCGACCTGGTCTGCTCGCTGGTGCCGTCCATGGAAATGGTGCGCATGGTCAGCTCGGGCACCGAAGCCACCATGAGCGCCATCCGCCTGGCCCGTGGTTACACCGGCCGTGATGCCATCATCAAGTTCGAAGGCTGCTACCACGGCCACTCCGACAGCCTGCTGGTAAAGGCCGGTTCCGGCCTGCTGACCCAGGGCGTACCAAGCTCGGCCGGCGTGCCGGCAGACTTCGCCAAGCACACCCTGACCCTGCCGTTCAACGACATCGCCGCGGTCGAGAAAACCCTGGCTGACGTCGGCCAGACCGTGGCCTGCATCATCGTCGAGCCCGTGGCCGGCAACATGAACTGCGTCCCACCGGCGCCGGGCTTCCTTGAAGGCCTGCGCGAGCAGTGCGACAAACACGGCGTAGTGCTGATCTTCGACGAAGTGATGACCGGCTTCCGCGTCTCGCTGGGCGGCGCCCAGGGCCACTATGGCATCAAGCCGGACCTGTCCACCTTCGGCAAGATCGTCGGCGGCGGCATGCCAGTCGGCTGCTTCGGCGGCAAGCGCGAAATCATGGGTTGCATCGCTCCGCTCGGCCCGGTCTACCAGGCAGGCACCCTGTCGGGCAACCCGCTGGCCATGGCCGCCGGCCTGACCACCCTGAAACTGATCAGCCGCCCAGGCTTCCACGCCGAGCTGACCGATTACACCAGCCGCATGCTCGACGGCCTGCAACAACGTGCCGATGCCGCTGGCATACCTTTCGTCACCACCCAGGCCGGTGCCATGTTCGGCCTGTACTTCAGCGGTGCCGACGACATCGTCACCTTCGAAGACGTGATGAGCAGCGATGCCGAACGCTTCAAGCGCTTCTTCCATCTGATGCTGGACGGTGGCGTGTACCTGGCACCGAGCGCATTCGAGGCGGGCTTCACCTCCATCGCCCATGGCGACAAGGAGCTGCAGATCACCCTGGATGCGGCTGAAAAGGCCTTTGCAGCCCTGAAGTAAACGCTGCGCCGGTTTTTTGTGGGAGCGGCCTTGCGTCGCGAAAGGGCTGCGGAGCAGCCCCGGCAACTTGTGCATGCTTGCTGAAATCCTAGGGCCGCTTTGCGGCCCCTTCGCGACGCAAGGCCGCTCCCACAGAGGCCGGTACAGGAAATAAGTAACCCTGCACAATCAGCTGACTTCCCCAACCAAGCAGAAATTCGAGTAAAACTTTGTAAGGTTGGCGCTGCTTATCCCATAATGTGCCACCAGAGACATTGGCCGCAGCTTCGCAGAGGTAAGTCGATCCCCATGAACCGCACCGGCCG
Organism: Pseudomonas sp. MM223; assembly: GCA_947090765.1. Lineage (NCBI taxonomy): Bacteria > Pseudomonadati > Pseudomonadota > Gammaproteobacteria > Pseudomonadales > Pseudomonadaceae > Pseudomonas > Pseudomonas sp. MM223. The sequence continues at coordinate 6,021,334 of OX352322.1, forward strand.
CGCCCTGACCCTGGGCTGCCTGTTGCTTCTTCAGCCCCTGCTGGCTTTGGCGGAGGGCGGTAACTCGTTGCTGATTCCGGCGACGGGCCGCTGCACCTTGAATGTTCAGCCTGAAGACCTGGCAAACGCCCTCAAGGCCTGCGAGCAGACGGCAACCGCGGGGGATGCCCAGGCGCAATTCGAGCTGGGCGAGTACTACTACACGCAATCGCCAAAAAACCTGAACAAAGCCCTGGATTGGTTCCAGAAAGCTTCGCTGCAAGGCCAGGCCGACGCCCAATACCGCCTGGGTGCCATGTTCTTCCATGGCGAAGGGGTCAAGGCCAACAACGTGCAGGCCTACATCCTGCTGAAGATGGCCGCGGTCAACGGCGCCGAAGACGCATTGGACATGGCCGACGAAGTGACCGAGCAAATGCCCCGCGACGAGCTGGAGCATGCCACCCAGGTGCTCGGCCAGATCTTCCGCAAATACCTGCTGGAACTGCAAAACGCCGAAGGGCGCACGCCGTTCTCGCCACTCCCCTGACGGCTACTTTTCCGGCATTGGCATCGGGAACGGCATCACATTGCCGCCGCCCTTGGCTTCGCTGATCTTCGCCGTGCCCAGGCGCTCCACTTCGTCGATGCGCACGATCGAGTGCATCGGCACAAAACTGCGGATCACCCCCTCGAACTGGCTCTTGAGCTTCTCCTCGCTCGGGTCCACTACCAGTTGCGAGCGCTCGCCGAACACGAACTCCTCGATTTCCAGAAAGCCCCACAGGTCGCTCTGGTAGATCTGCTTGGCATACATCTCGAAGACCTGCCCCTGGTTGAGGAAGATCACTTTATAGATGGCAGGTTCGCGTTTGCTCATGTCTGGTGGGATAACACATGCGTAAGAAAAGGGGCGCATCATAGCAGACAGGCTTGCAGATCTGTGTCGGCTGTACCGGCCTCATCGCCGGCAAGCCAGCTCCCACAGGTACTGCGCAAGCCTGAGGCCTGTGCAGTACCTGTGGGCGCTGGCTTGCCGGCGACAGGGCCGGAACAGGCCATACATACCGTTGAACGTTTCAGTGCTTTCGCCACTGGCATTCAAGGGTTATTCTTGAGTTCACACCCATTGCCGTCGAGCGGCTAAAAACGACCTTGAACGCACCCATAGAACCCCATCGTTTCATCCTCGAGCCCTTCGAGGCCCACCGTTTCGCCAACTTGTGCGGGCAGTTCGACGAGCACTTGCGCCTGATCGAACAGCGCCTGGCCATCGAAATCCGCAACCGCGGCAATCAGTTCGAACTGATCGGCGAACCCAAGACCACCTCTGCGGCCGAACAGTTGCTGCGCCGTCTCTACCGCGAGACCAAGGCCACCGACCTGTCGCCAGAAACCGTGCACCTGTACCTGCAGGAATCGGCTGTCGAGAACATCGACAACCCGGCCGTCAACGAGGTCAGCGTGTCGCTGCGCACGCGCAAGGGCAACATCCGCCCGCGCGGGCTCAACCAGCAGCGTTACGTGAAGGAAATCCTGGCCAACGACATCAACTTCGGCATCGGCCCGGCCGGTACCGGCAAGACCTACCTTGCCGTGGCCTGCGCCGTGGACGCGCTGGAGCGCGAACAAGTGCGCCGTATCCTGCTGGTACGCCCGGCGGTCGAGGCAGGCGAAAAGCTTGGCTTCCTACCCGGCGACCTGGCACAGAAAATCGACCCGTACCTGCGCCCGCTGTACGACGCCCTGTACGAAATGCTCGGCTTCGAACACGTGGCCAAGCTGATCGAGCGCCAGGTAATCGAGATCGCCCCGCTGGCCTACATGCGTGGCCGCACCCTGAACAACAGCTTCATCATCCTCGACGAAAGCCAGAACACCACGCTGGAACAGATGAAAATGTTCCTCACCCGTATCGGCTTCGGCTCCACGGCGGTGATCACCGGCGACATCACCCAGGTCGACCTGCCGCGTGGCACCAAGTCGGGCCTGGCGCACGTCATCGAGGTGCTGAAGGACGTTCCGGGCATCAGCTTTACCCACTTCCAACCCAAAGATGTGGTTCGTCACCCACTGGTGCAGCGTATTGTCGAAGCCTACGACCGCTTCGAAGCCCTTCAGGCCAAGCCCGAGGCGCCCGGCAAAAATGCTTGAACTTGATATCCAACGGGCCACGGATGCTCCCGCCCCGGATGACACCGCCTTCCGCCGCTGGTGCGAACTGGCCCTGCGCCAGCGCAGCGCCGACTCGGAAATGACCATTCGCCTGGTCGACGAAGCCGAAGGCCGTGAGCTGAACCACACCTACCGGCACAAAGACTACGCGACCAACGTGCTGTCGTTCCCGGCCGATGTGCCCGACGACCTGCTCGATATTCCGCTGCTTGGCGACCTGGTGATCTGCGTAGCGGTAGTCGAGCGCGAAGCAACCGAACAAGGCAAGTCGCTCGAAGCCCACTGGGCACACCTGGTCATCCATGGTTGCCTGCACCTGCTCGGCTACGACCACATCGACGATGAGGAAGCCGAGGAAATGGAAAGCCTGGAACGGGAATTGCTGGCAGAACTGGGTCACCCCGACCCGTACGCCGACGATGAAACCGACTCAATCACACACTGAAACACGAAGGATCACGAGAACCGCCATGAGCGAAGATCGATCGAGCAACGGGCAAAAGTCCTGGCTGGGCAAACTGACCCAGGCTTTTGCCCATGAGCCGAAAAACCGCCAGGAGCTCCTTGAGCTGCTGCGCGAAGCCCATCAGAACAAACTGCTGGACAGCGAAGCGCTGACCATCGTCGAAGGCGCCATCCAGGTCGCCGACCTGCAGGTGCGCGACATCATGGTGCCGCGCTCGCAGATGAACAGCATCAAGGCAGGCCAGTCGCCTCGCGAGTTTCTGCCGGCGGTGATAGACGCTGCGCACTCGCGCTACCCGGTGATCGGCGAAAGCCACGACGATGTGCTCGGGATCCTGCTTGCCAAAGACCTGCTGCCGCTGATCCTCAAGGAGAACGGTGACAGCTTCAACATCAAGGACCTGCTGCGCCCGGCCACCTTCGTGCCCGAGTCCAAGCGCCTGAACGTGTTGCTGCGCGAGTTTCGTGCCAACCATAACCACATGGCCATCGTCATCGACGAATATGGCGGTGTGGCGGGCCTGGTCACCATCGAGGATGTGCTGGAGCAGATTGTCGGCGATATCGAGGACGAGCACGACGTCGAGGAAGACAGCTACATCAAGCCACTGCCCAGTGGTGACTTCCTGGTCAAGGCGCTTACCCCGATCGAGAACTTCAACGAGTTCTTCGACAGCGAGTTCTCCGATGACGAGTTCGACACGGTCGGCGGCCTGGTGATGAGCGCCTTTGGCCACCTGCCCAAGCGCAACGAAACCACCGAGATCGGGTCTTACAAGTTTCGTATTCTCAACGCCGACAGCCGGCGGATACACTTGCTGCGCCTGACCCCGATCACCCGTTAAGGACAAACATGCGTTGGATCACCCGCCCCGGCTGGCCCGGTAACCTGCTGGCCCTGGCGGCCGGTGCTTCCACCCTTCTGGCCCTGGCGCCGTTCGACATCTGGCCGCTGGCCGTGTTGTCCATCGCCGTGCTCTACCTTGGTCTGCGCGAGCTCAGCCCGCGCCAGGCCATGTGGCGGGGCTGGTGGTTCGGTTTCGGCCTGTATGGCGCCGGCACCTGGTGGATCTACGTCAGCATGAACACCTACGGCGGCGCCTCGCCGCTGCTGGCGATCCTGCTGCTGCTGGCGTTCTTCGCCGCCCTGGCCTGGTTCTTTGCCCTGCCCACCTGGCTGTGGGCACGCTGGCTGAGGCGCAGTGAAGCCCCCCTGGCCGACGCCTTGTGCTTCGCCGCCCTGTGGCTGCTGCAAGAGGCCTTCCGCGGCTGGTTCCTGACGGGTTTCCCTTGGCTCTACGCCGGCTACAGCCAGCTTGACGGCCCACTGGCCGGCCTGGCACCGCTGGGCGGTGTATGGCTGATTTCCTTCACCCTGGCGCTCACGGCCGCCCTGCTGTGCAACCTGCACCGCCTGCGTGCCCGCCCCTCGTTCCTGGCCGTGGCCTGCCTGCTGTTGCTGGCCCCTTGGGCACTGGGCCTGGCGCTCAAGGGCCATGCCTGGACCAAGCCGGCAGGCGACCCGCTGAAAGTGGCAGCCATCCAGGGTAACGTCGAGCAGGACCTGAAGTGGGACCCGGCGCACATCGACGCACAACTGGCGCTGTACCGTGACCTGAGCTTCAGCGCCAAACCGGTGGACCTGCTGGTCTGGCCAGAAACCGCAGTGCCGGTGCTAAAGGACCAGGCCCAGGGTTACATCGACGTAATGGGTCGCTTCGCTGCCGAGCGCCATTCGGCACTGATCACCGGCGTACCGGTGCGTGAGGTGGTGCACCACCAGCGCCGCTACTACAACGGCATCACCGTTACCGGTGAAGGCGATGGCACCTACCTCAAGCAGAAGCTGGTGCCGTTTGGTGAATACGTGCCGCTGCAGGACCTGCTGCGGGGGATGATCGAGTTCTTCAACCTGCCCATGTCCGACTTCGCCCGTGGGCCGGAAGACCAGCCGCTGCTGCAAGCCAAGGGTTATCAGATTGCACCGTACATCTGCTACGAAGTGGTCTACCCCGAGTTTGCCGCAGGCCTGGCCGCGCGCAGCGACCTGCTGCTGACCATCAGCAACGACACCTGGTTCGGCAAATCGATCGGCCCCTTGCAGCACCTGCAGATGGCACAGATGCGCGCACTGGAAGCCGGCCGCTGGATGATCCGCGCCACCAACAACGGCGTAACTGCGTTGATCGACCCGTTTGGCCGCATTACCACGCAGGTGCCGCAGTTCCAGCAGGCGGTGCTGTATGGCGAAGTGGTGCCGATGCAGCAGCTGACGCCGTACCTTAAGTGGCGCTCGTGGCCGCTGGCGATTGTCTGTGCATTGCTGCTGGGCTGGGCATTGCTGGCCGGGCGCATAGCCAAAACCGTCTAACCGGGCGACACAAATCCCTGCAGGAGCGGCCTTGCGCCGCGAAAGGGCCGCAAAGCGGCCCCGTCAATTTCTGCTGCGAAGCTGAAAGCCTGGGGCTGCTGCGCAGTCTTTTCGCGGCACAAGGCCGCTCCTACAAGGGTTTGCGCACAACCTTGAATCAGTAGAACAACCGATACCCCACCAACCCCACCACCTCATTAAACAACTGCCCGCTCTGCCACATCGCCCGGCTCTCCGGCAGCAACCCGCCAAACGGCCGGGCATGATCGCGCCCCAGGAACCCCACCGGCGCCGGCACCACCTCAAAGCCTGCCTGCTCGAAGCTCCAGCGCGAGCGCTGCATGTGCCAGGCCTGGGTCACCACCACCACGCGGCGAATGCCCAACGGCTGCAACACCTCGGCCGTGAGCTGGGCATTTTCCCAGGTCGTGCGGCTGGCCTCTTCGCGCCACTTCACCTCGACCGCAAAGTCTTCATGCAGACGATCAGCCATTAGCCGCGCCTCGCTCGGCGGCGTGCCATAGTGCAGCCCACCACTGGTCAACACTGGCAAGCCCGAGGCTTTGGCCAGCCGTGCGGCAAAGCGCATGCGCTCCAGTGCTGTGGCCGTGGGCTGGTCGCTACCACCCCAGGCCGGGTCGCCGCGCTCACGCCCCGCCCCCAGCACCACAATCGCATCCGCCCGGCGTGCCAGGGTGGCCCAGTCGCTCACAGCCAACGGCGGCTCGCTTTCCAGCATACGCGCGGTTTGCTGCACCACCAGCGGCAGGCTCATCAGCCACAGGCCACCCAGCCCCACTGCAAAGCACAGCGCCGCCAGCCCTGGCCGCCGCGTACGCAGCCACCAGGCCGCAAGCAGCAACAGGAACAGGATGCCCGGCGGCATCAACCATTGCTTGATGAAGAATCGGATCGGCATCGGCCACACCTCCTTGGCAGGCGTGCAGCCTAAAAGGATCGACGCCGGTCAACAAGGGTGCGACCGGCGCCAATCGTGAGCTGTGTGATATTGAAGAACCGGCGCGCGATGGCCTGCGGCTGGCATCCTGAACGGCTAGCGATGTGGCAGCGTCCTGGATCTTGCCGTATTGGCGGGGCGTTTCTTGTCCTTGAGCCAGATGATCTTGGCCGATGTCGGCTCCGCTTGTGGGTAACTGCCGGCACAGGCACTCTGGCGCACCGGGAGGGAATCCAGGTAGGCCTTGATCACTTCGAACTCTGCGTGGCTCAGGCCGCGCAATTCCAGCTCGGCCGGCATCTCGTCGCGCAATCGCACCGAGGTCCTGGCCGCTTCCAGCGCCAGGCCAAGCCGGTCGATCAGGCGTTCGTAAAGCTCCGGCTTGATTGCGGGTAGCTGCGTCTCTCCCATCCGTTCACCTCATTGAAGATAAAGAATATCTCCCCCCACACCTGAGCTTAGCGGCGCTATGAAAAGCAGCCGCCTGCCGCGACCAGCGGGCATTCGCAACGAAGGTTTCCCACGATGCGCAACGCTGCTGTATGCTACGGCGTTCACTCTAAATGACACCGGAGTACCGGTTGCAGCGACGTTCCGCTGCCTGGAACAAGGTCTCTTCTCTCTCAGCCAAAAGTAGCCATGCACGAACAATACACGCCCCGTGATATCGAAGCCGCCGCCCAGAACTTCTGGGACGAGCAACAATCGTTCGCTGTTACCGAACAGCCAGGCAAAGACACCTACTATTGCCTATCGATGTTCCCGTACCCGAGCGGCAAGCTACACATGGGCCACGTGCGCAACTACACCATCGGCGACGTGATTGCCCGCTACCAGCGCATGCTGGGCAAGAACGTCCTGCAGCCGATGGGCTGGGACGCTTTCGGCATGCCCGCGGAAAACGCGGCGATGAAAAACAACGTCGCCCCGGCCAAGTGGACCTACGAAAACATCGACTACATGAAGACCCAGGCTCAAGAGCCTGGGCCTGGCCATCGACTGGGCACGTGAAGTGACCACCTGCAAACCCGACTATTACCGTTGGGAGCAGTGGCTGTTCACCCGCCTGTTCGAAAAAGGCATCATCTACCGCAAGAACGGTACCGTGAACTGGGACCCGGCGGACCAGACCGTACTGGCCAACGAGCAGGTCATCGATGGCCGTGGCTGGCGTTCGGGCGCGCTGATCGAAAAGCGCGAAATCCCGATGTATTACTTCCGCATCACCGACTACGCCGACGAGCTGCTGGAAAGCCTCGACGAGCTGCCGGGCTGGCCTGAGCAGGTCAAGACCATGCAGCGCAACTGGATCGGCAAGTCGCGCGGCATGGAAGTACAGTTCCCGTATGACCAGGCCAGCATCGGCCACGAAGGCACCCTGAAGGTCTTCACCACCCGCCCGGACACGCTGATGGGCGCGACCTACGTCGCCGTCGCCGCCGAGCACCCGCTGGCCACCCAGGCTGCCCAGGGCAACCCGGCGCTGCAGGCATTCATCGACGAGTGCAAGAGCGGCAGCGTTGCCGAGGCCGACATGGCCACCCAGGAAAAGAAGGGCATGGCCACTTCCCTGCTGGTCGAGCACCCGCTGACCGGTGAGAAGCTGCCGGTATGGGTCGCCAACTATGTGCTGATGCACTACGGCGATGGCGCAGTAATGGCCGTGCCGGCCCACGACGAGCGCGACTTCGAGTTCGCCCACAAGTACAACTTGCCGGTCAAGGCCGTGGTGCGCACCAGCGCTGGCGATGACGTCGGCAGCGAGTGGCAGGCCGCCTATGGCGAGCACGGCCAGCTGATCAACTCCGGTGAGTTCGACGGCCTGGACTTCGCCGGCGCATTCGACGCCATCGAAGCCGCCCTGATCCGCAAGGAACTGGGCAAATCGCGTACCCAGTTCCGCCTGCGCGACTGGGGCATCAGCCGCCAGCGCTACTGGGGCTGCCCGATCCCGATCATCCACTGCCCGTCCTGCGGCGACGTGCCGGTGCCGGAAGACCAGCTGCCGGTCACCCTGCCAGAGAACGTGGTGCCGGATGGCGCCGGTTCGCCATTGGCGCGCATGCCTGAATTCTACGAGTGCACCTGCCCTAAATGCGGCACTGCGGCCAAGCGCGAAACCGACACCATGGACACCTTCGTCGAATCGTCCTGGTACTTCGCCCGCTACGCCTCGCCAAACTACGACAAAGGCCTGGTCGACCCTAAAGCCGCCAACCACTGGCTGCCTGTCGACCAGTACATCGGTGGTATCGAACACGCGATCCTGCACCTGCTGTACGCGCGCTTCTTCCACAAGCTGATGCGCGACGAAGGCCTGGTCACCTCGAACGAGCCGTTCAAAAACCTGCTGACCCAGGGCATGGTGGTCGCCGAAACCTACTACCGCGTAGCCAGCAATGGCGGCAAGGACTGGTTCAACCCGGCTGATGTCGAAATCGAGCGCGATGCCAAGGCCAAGATCATCGGCGCCCGCCTGAAGACCGACGGCCTGCCGGTGGAAATCGGCGGCACCGAGAAGATGTCGAAGTCGAAAAACAACGGCGTCGACCCGCAATCGATGATCGAAGCCTACGGCGCCGACACCTGCCGCCTGTTCATGATGTTCGCCTCGCCGCCCGACATGAGCCTGGAATGGTCCGACTCCGGCGTCGAAGGTGCCAGCCGCTTCCTGCGTCGTGTCTGGCGCCTGGCCCAGGCTCACGTCAGCCAAGGCCTGCCGGGCAAGCTGGATATCGCCGCACTGGACGACGCGCAAAAAGTCATCCGTCGCGCCATCCACGCAGCCATCAAGCAGGCCAGCAACGACGTCGGCCAGTTCCACAAATTCAACACCGCCATCGCCCAGGTGATGACTGTGATGAACGTGCTGGAAAAGGCCCCGCAAGCCAGCGAACAGGACCGCGCCCTGCTGCACGAAGGCCTGGAAGCCGTCACCCTGCTGCTGGCACCGATTACCCCGCACATCTCCCACGCGCTGTGGCAGCAACTCGGCCACGCCGGCTCGGTGATCGATGCCGCCTGGCCGAGCGTCGATGAGCAAGCACTGGTGCAGGACACCGTTACCCTGGTGGTTCAGGTCAACGGTAAACTGCGCGGCCAGGTCGAGATGCCTGCCGCGGCCAGCCGCGAAGAAGTCGAAGCCGCCGCCCGCAGCAACGAAAATGTCCTGCGCTTCATCGATGGCCTGACCATCCGCAAGGTCATCGTGGTACCGGGCAAGCTAGTCAACATCGTCGCCAACTGATGAAAACGCCCACCCGCAGAGGCTGCGGGTGGGCGGAACAGGCCCACAAGGGAGCAACAACATGATCAAACGCAATTTGCTGGTAATCGGCCTGGCGGTCATGCTCAGCGCCTGCGGTTTCCAGCTGCGCGGCACCGGCTCCACCGAGCTGAGTGTGAAGGAAATGGACGTCAGCGCACGCAATGCCTACGGCCCGACCGTGGTCGAGCTGCGCAAGGTACTGGAGCGTAGTGGTGTGAACGTCCACGCCGGTGCGCCGTACCACCTGATACTGACCAACGAACAGGAAAGCGATCGCTCGGCAACCTACAGCGGCGGCAACCATACCGCCGAGTACGAGCTGACCACGGTGCTGAACTACAGCATCCAGGGCCTGAACAATCTGGAACTGATGAGCGACAAGCTGGAAGTACGCAAGATTTATGTGCGTGACGGCTCGAACATCACCGGTTCCGAGCAGGAGGCCGACCGCGCCCGCGAAGAAATGCGCCGCGACCTGGTCAACGCAATGGTCACGCGCCTGCAAATGCTGACTCCATCCCAACTGGACGAGCTGCAGCGCAAGGCTGACGAACGCGCCCAGGCCGAAGCTAACGCGCTGGAGGCCGCCCGCCGTCAGCAGGCCGAAACGCCTCAGCAGTCGCCACTGGAAGTACCGGGCAACTAAGCCCGCGTGGGGCACCCTCGGGTGCCCTACCTGTTTCCCATGAAACTTGCCCCCGCCCAACTCAACAAGCACCTGCAAGGCGCCCTGGCACCGGTCTACGTGGTCAGCGGCGACGACCCGCTGCTGTGCCAGGAAGCCGCTGACGCCATCCGCAATGCGGCACGCCAGCAAGGTTTCGACGAACGCCAGGTATTCAGTGCCGACGCCAACTTCGACTGGGGCACCCTGCTCCAGGCTGGCGCCAGCCTGTCGCTGTTCGCCCAGCGTCGCCTGCTGGAACTGCGCCTGCCCTCGGGCAAGCCCGGTGACAAGGGCGCCGCCGCGCTGATGGAATACTGCGCCAATCCCGCCGAAGACACCTTGCTGCTGGTCAGCCTGCCCAAGCTCGACGGCAGCGCGCAGAAGACCAAGTGGGGCAAGGCCTTGATCGAAGGTGCCCACTGCCAGTTCATCCAGATCTGGCCGGTGGATGTGCACCAGCTGCCACAGTGGATCAACCAGCGGCTGCAACAAGCCGGCCTGTCGGCGCAACGTGACGCTGTCGACCTGATTGCCGCGCGCGTGGAAGGCAACCTGCTGGCGGCCGCACAGGAAATCGAAAAGCTCAAGCTGTTGGCCGATGGTAACCAGATCACCGTGGAAACCGTGCAGGCCGCCGTCGCTGACAGCGCCCGCTTCGATGTCTTCGGCCTGGTCGACGCCATTCTCAACGGCGAAGCGGCGCATGCCCTGCGCATGCTTGAAGGCTTGCGCGGTGAGGGCGTAGAGCCGCCCGTGATCCTCTGGGCCCTGGCCCGCGAGTTGCGCCAGTTGGCCGGGCTGGCCCAACAGTTCAGCCAGGGGGTGCCGCTGGACAAAGCCTTCAGCCAGGCCCGCCCGCCGATCTGGGACAAACGCCGACCACTGGTCAGCAAAGCACTGCAGCGCCTGTCGGCACAGCGCTGGGCTCAGCTGTTGCAGGATGCCCAGCGTATTGATGCACAGATCAAAGGCCAGGCCGAGGGCTCGCCCTGGATCGGCCTGGCTCGGCTGTCGCTGTTGATGGCAGGTCAGCGCCTGGCGTTACCTTCGCAATAGTCGGGGCACAAGGCCGCGCCTACAAGGCATACGCAATCCCTGTAGGAGCGGCCTTGTGCCGCGAAAGGGCTGCAAAGCAGCCCCAGAATCTCGACCATAAACACAATCAATTGGCCCGCCCCCGCACCAAGCCCTACAGTGCGCCCCGAAACCCACCCAACCCGGGAACGCCGCCATGAGCAAAAAGCCGAAAAAGCACGGCCCCAACAAGGCCAAGTCCATCATCGCCCAGCCACTGTTCCGCTGCCGCCAGGAACAACCAGACAAGGGCAAAGGCAGCTACCGCCGCGAAGCCTTCCAATCGAGAGATTGGGAGGCTTCTTACTTTTTGGCCGCATGAAAGCATCGCAAGCGCAGGCATGGTATGGTCGTCACCTGACCTGCAATTCTGGATCTGTGCATGCTCTTCCGTCTTATCCCCCGTTGGGAAACCCGCCAGCTGATCGCGGCCTCCAGCTTCATCCTGCTCGTGGCCTGCGCGGAAAAACCCACCGCTGCCGACGCACTGCCGCTGGCCCCTGCCCAACCCGCTCCAGTGGTGACTGTGCCCGGCACAACGCCTGACGTCAGCACTGAAATCCAGCCTTTGCAAACCTTCGCCCAATGGCAGGCAGGCTTCCGCCAGCAAGCCCTGCAAGCCGGCATCTCGCCAAGCACGTTTGACCGCGCCTTCCTCGGCGTTACCCCCGACATGGACGTGATCAAGGCTGACCGCAGCCAGCCAGAGTTCACCCGCCCGGTGTGGGAATACCTCGAAGGCGCCCTTTCGCCCCTACGCGTGCGCAACGGCAAGAAACTGATGGAACAGAACGCCGAGCTGCTGACAAGCATCGAGCAGCGCTATGGCGTCGACCGCCAGGTACTGGTCGCGGTGTGGGGCATGGAAAGCAACTTTGGCCAGTTCCAGGGCAACAAGTCGGTGATTCGCTCGCTGGCCACCCTTGCTTATGAGGGCCGTCGCCCGCAGTTCGCCCAGGACCAGCTTATCGCCGCGCTGCAGATCATCCAGCATGGCGACATCCAGCCCGAGGCCATGCGTGGTTCGTGGGCCGGCGCCATGGGGCAGACCCAGTTCATCCCGACCACCTACAACACCCATGCCGTGGACTTCGACGGTGATGGCCGCCGCGACATCTGGAACAGCACACCGGATGCCCTGGCCTCGACTGCGCATTACCTGCAAAGCTCGGGCTGGAAGCGCGGTCAGCCGTGGGGCTTCGAGGTACAAGTGCCGGCAGGTTTCGATTTCTGGCAGGCCGATGGCGCGCTGCGCAAACCCGTGAGCGAGTGGCTGGCCATGGGCGTGAAACTGCCTGCAGGCACGCAGTTGCCCGCCAACAGCAACCAGCTGTCTGCCGCCCTGCTGCTGCCGGCTGGCGCACGCGGGCCGGCGTTCCTGGTACTGGACAACTTCCGCGCAATCCTCAAGTACAACAATTCATCGTCCTATGCCTTGGCGGTGAGCCTGCTGGGGGATCGCTTCAGCGGCTGGGGCTTCATTGCCGGCAGCTGGCCGAAAGAAGACCTGCCGCTGAGCCGCAGCGAGCGCATGGAGTTGCAGAACCTGCTGAACAGCCGCGGGCATGAGGCCGGGAATGCCGATGGCATCATCGGCGCCAATACCCGCGAGGCCATTCGCAATGCCCAGCAAGGGCTGGGGTGGCCGGCGGACGGGTACCCAACCCACAAGCTGCTTGAGAGCCTGCGCCAGCAGTGAGATTGCTGGGGGCGCGCGTTGCGCCCCTTTCGCGGCACAAGGCCGCTCCTACAGGGGATCGCAACAGATTGCAGTTACGCGATCCCCTGTAGGAGCGGCCTTGTGCCGCGATGGGCTGCAAAGCAGCCCCGACAATCTCAAGCCCTGAACAAATCCTGCTCCAACACCAGGCTCTGCCGATCACTGTCCAGCCTGACCCGAGCCCCTAGCGGCAAGCACACATTCGGGTCACAGTGCCCACTGCGCCATCCCGCCAACACCGGCACTCCCAGCGGCGCAAAGATGTCCTCCAGCAACGGCGCCAACGCCGCTGTGGTAATCCCGGCAAAGTCCCCCACCAGCACGCCCTTGATCCCCTCCAGCTTGCCCGCCAAGCGCAACTGGGTCAGCAGCCGGTCCACCCGGTACAACGGCTCGTTGACGTCCTCGATGAACAGGATGCAGCCCAGGGTGTCCAGGCTCGGCTAGCGTCCCCATGGACGCACCCAGCATCGACAGGTTGCCGCCCAGCAGCGGCCCACTGGCCACGCCCGGCAACACACTGCTCAAGGCATGGTCCGCCGGGTGCACGATCTGCTCGCCTGTGCGCACATGCCCACCCAGCTGCGCCAGCAACGACGACTCGGTCGGTGGCAACTTGGCCCCCAGCAGGTCGGCATTGAGCATTCCCCCATGGAAGGTAACCAGCCCGCTATGCCGGTATATCGCCGTGTGCAGTGCAGTAATATCGCTGTAGCCGATCAACGGCTTGGGGTTGTGCCGGATCAACTCGAAGTCGAGCTGGTCGAGCAAGCGCATGCTGCCGTAGCCCCCGCGCATGCACAGGATGGCGTCGATGGCCGGGTCGGCAAAGGCATCATGCAGGTCCTGCAGGCGCTGCTGGTCCGGCCCCGCCAGGTAACCCTGCGCCTGCAGGGCCCCCGGGTAGATACGGCAACGGTAGCCGCGGTCCACGAACCACTGGCTGACCTTGTGCGTATCCAGACGCGCCGCGCCCGCCGGGGCGACAATGGCAAAGCAGGCGTTAGCCGGCAGCGCAGCTGGCAGGCTGGGTTGGGCGGTTTCGACGCAATTCATCGCGGCTCCTTGCAGCGCGTTTGGCACAAACAAAAATGCCGATGCCGCCATCAGGCGTGCATCGGCATACGTGGCTCTGCTCTTGGCTCAGAGCTTGATCTTGGCTTCGTGAGCTTGCTGGTCAGCGTGGTACGAAGAACGCACCAGCGGGCCGGAGGCGACGTTCTTGAAGCCCATCTTGTAACCTTCCTCGGCGAACCAGGCGAAGGTGTCCGGGTGAACAAAACGTTGCACCGGCAAGTGGCTGCGCGATGGCTGCAGGTACTGGCCGAGGGTGAGCATGTCGATTTCGTGCTCACGCATGCGGTGCATCACTTCGATCACTTCTTCGTCAGTTTCGCCCAGGCCGAGCATCAGGCCCGACTTGGTCGGTACGTGCGGCACCATCTGCTTGAACTTCTGCAGCAGGTCCAGCGACCAGTCGTAATCCGAACCCGGACGCGCAGCCTTGTACAGACGCGGCACGGTCTCGAGGTTGTGGTTGAACACGTCTGGCGGCTCTTGCGCGGTGATCTCCAGCGCAACGTCCATGCGGCCACGGTAGTCCGGCACCAGTGTTTCCAGCTGCACACCCGGTGACAGTGCGCGAATTTCGCGGATGCAGTCGGCAAAGTGCTGGGCACCGCCGTCACGCAGGTCGTCGCGGTCTACCGAGGTGATTACCACGTACTTCAGGCGCAGGTCGGCAATAGCGACAGCCAGGTTTTTCGGCTCGTCCAGGTCCAGCGGTTTCGGCCGGCCGTGGCCAACGTCGCAGAACGGGCAACGACGGGTGCAGATATCACCCATGATCATGAAGGTGGCGGTACCACCCGAGAAGCACTCGCCCAGGTTCGGGCAGGAGGCCTCTTCGCACACGCTGTGCAGCTTGTGCTTGCGCAGCAATTGCTTGATGCGGTCTACCTCGGGCGAAACCGGGATACGCACGCGGATCCAGTCAGGCTTTTTCGGTAGCTCGTCGGTAGGGATGATTTTTACCGGGATGCGCGCAACCTTGTCGGCGCCACGCAGTTTAACCCCAGCTTCCACCTTCTTCGGCGCTTGGCGCGGGGTGACATCCTGGGTAGGTATCAGGTTCGGCACGGCTTCTTGCACAGTTGTCATATTCAGTCGATTCCGCCCGTGAGGGTCGTCTGCTCAGCGTAGTCGAGGTGCTTGACCAGCTGTCCGCGCAGCCTTGTCCTGACCTCGTCGAGTTCGATCGGACCTGCCAGATCGCGCAGCTGGGTCATGGCCAGCCCCGCATAGCCGCAGGGGTTGATTCGGCGGAATGGCGCAAGGTCCATGTCCACGTTCAGGGCAAGGCCGTGGAACGAACGGCCGTTGCGAATTCGCAGGCCGAGGGAGGCAATCTTCGCTCCGTCGACATAGACGCCCGGGGCATCGGGCTTGGCCGATGCCTGAACGTCGTAACTGGCGAGCAGGCCAATCAGGGCCTGTTCGATACGGCTGACCAGCTCGCGTACGCCAAAGCCCAGCCGGCGCACATCCAGCAGCAGGTAGGCCACCTGCTGACCGGGGCCATGGTAGGTCACCTGGCCACCGCGGTCC
The DNA here is from genome assembly GCA_947090765.1 of Pseudomonas sp. MM223. Lineage (NCBI taxonomy): Bacteria > Pseudomonadati > Pseudomonadota > Gammaproteobacteria > Pseudomonadales > Pseudomonadaceae > Pseudomonas > Pseudomonas sp. MM223. Next base: position 6,036,618 of record OX352322.1, read on the forward strand.
GTCTGCACCACCGGGATGTCGCCCGGCACCAGCAGGTGCTCGGCTTTACCGGCCTGGCCCTGGGTGAAGACTGCGGGGTGTTCGACCAGCCAGATTTCATCCTGGCTGTCCGGGCTGCGCTGCTCGGTAAAGCGGCGCATGGCCTCCAGCACCGGTTCATAGGGCTGCAGGCCAAGCTCGCGAAAACCGAGGCAAGCGGACATCAGAGCACCATTTTCACGATGCCGGTAGCGCGCAGTGCGCTGTTGATATCGTGCAGCTGGTTCTCGCTTTCGGCAACGATGTGCAATTGCACGGTGGTGTACTTGCCTTCCTTGCTCTGGCGTTCAGCCAACGTGGAAAGGTCGACCTTGGCGTGCTTGCTGAGGATCTCGATCACCGTGTCCTTGAAGCCGACAACGGTATCGCCGATTACCTTGATCGGGTAATCGTCGCAAGGGAATTCGATTTTATGCGACTTGACGTCTGGTTCGCTCATGGCGGAAACGGCCTCGTAAGCCGTGGCAACAACAACGCCCCCGCGAGATCCACGGGGGCGTGCAGGTCACGTGTCAGTTGAACAACCCGTAGAAGAATAGACGGATGCTATCCCACATACGGCGGAAGAAACCACCTTCCTCGACGCCATCGAGGGCGATCAGGTCGGCGCTGTGAACCACTTTCTCGTCCAGTTTGACTTCCACTTTGCCGATCACGTCACCTTTGGCGATAGGTGCGGTGAGCTGCGGGTTCATGGTCATCGAAGCCTGCAGGCGCTTCAATTGGCCTTTAGGCATAGTCATGGTCAGGTCGTCAGCCAGGCCAGCCTTGATCTGGCTGGTGGCGCCCTTCCAGACCGGAGCCTGGGTCAGCTCGGTGCCTTTCTGGTAGAAGGTCTGGGTTTCGAAGAAGCGGAAGCCATAGGTCAGCAGCTTCTGGGTTTCGGCAGCACGCGACTGCTCGCTGTTGGTGCCGAATACCACGGCAATCAGGCGCTGGCCGTCGCGAACGGCCGAAGCCACCATGCAGTAGCCGGCTTCGTCGGTGTGGCCGGTCTTCAGGCCATCGACGGTCTTGTCACGCCACAGCAGCAGGTTGCGGTTAGGCTGCTTGATGTTGTTCCAGAAGAACTCTTTCTGCGAGTAGATGGCGTAGTGGGCCGGGTCGACGGTGATGATCGCGCGGGCCAGGGTTGCCATGTCATGCGCCGACGAGTAGTGCTCCGGGTTCGGCAGGCCAGTCGGGTTCATGAAGTGGCTGTTGGTCATGCCCAGGTCGGCAGCCGTCTTGTTCATCATGTCGGCAAAGGCATCTTCACTGCCGGCGATGTGCTCGGACAGGGCGACCGACGCGTCGTTGCCGGACTGGATGATGATGCCGTGCAGCAGGTCGCTGACAGTCACCTGGCTACCGACCTTGATGAACATGCGCGAACCGCCGGTACGCCAGGCGTTTTCGCTGACGGTAACCGGGTCGTTCTCGCCGATCTGGCCGCGGCGGATGTCCAGGGTGGCGATGTAGGCGGTCATCAGCTTGGTCAGGCTGGCTGGCGGCAGACGCTCGTCACCGTTGTTCTCGACCAGCACGTTGCCGCTGGACGCGTCCATGAGTACGTAGGACTTGGCGGCCAGTTGCGGTGGCGCCGGCGTCATCTGCTCTGCCGCGAAGGCGGCAGGCGTGATCATCAGCAGTACAGGCAGGCAAAGTCGTTTGGCAAGGTTGGTGATGTTCATCCGTCTCTCGAAAATCGCTAATGGTCTGAGATGTTCCCTGGGCAAGATCATGTGCCCAGCGCCAGTCAGTCTAGTTTTATGGCCGTTGGCCTGGCCCGCTAAAGTGCGGCTTTATGTCGCTGCGGGCAAAAGCCGTCATTGTACATGGCCGCGCCCGGCAATTCATGACAAAACCGACAGTTTGAGCCTCTAGCTTCAAGCTGCAAGCCACAAGACAAAGCGGGTGCGCACGGCCTCTTCTTGCAGCTTGCAGCTAGTTGCTTGTAGCTGAGGTCAGTCTGTGACCAGCTTGGCCTGTCCCAAGTTCGCCAGACGGATGCTGTCTTGTGCCTGCTGGATCTCGCCCTGGCTGCCAATCGGCCCCAGGCGCACGCGGTGCAGGGTTTGCTGGTTACGCACGATCGAGCTGATGAACACCGGTGCACTGACCATGGTGCTGAGCTTGGAGCGCAGCAGTTCGGCGGCGTCCGGGTTGGCGAAGGCGCCTACCTGCAGGAAGCTGCCGCCATTGCCGCCAGGTACGTTATTGCCACCCACCTGCACCGGCACCACGGGTGCCGCGTGCTGCTGCGGCGGAGGGGTCCATTGCTCGACACGCCCGGTAGTGGCCGGAATCGCCTGGGTCTGGGCCACTTGCGGCTCTTTCAGCACCATTGGCGGTGTCTGGCCACGCTGGGCCCACCACTGCTGAGGGTCGATGCCCTCGACACGCACATGCGCGGTGCCGGTCTCGGCATAGCCGAGTTTTTTCGCCGCCGCATAGGACAGGTCGATGATGCGATCGGAATAGAACGGGCCACGGTCATTCACCCGCAGGATCACGCTACGGCCGTTGGCCAGGTTGGTCACCCGCACGTAGGCCGGCAGCGGCAGGGTCTTGTGCGCCGCGCTCATGCCATACAGGTCGTATAACTCGCCGTTGGCGGTGTTCTGCCCGTGGAACTTGGTGCCGTACCACGACGCAGTACCCTCGGCGCGGTAATTGCGCGAGTCCTGCATCGGGTAGTAGGTCTTGCCCAGCACCGTGTAAGGGTTGGCCTTGTAGTTGCCGGTGTGCACGGTCGGCGTGGCGTCGGGGATCTTGTTTACATCCACGTCCCACCACGGTGCGCCGTCTTTGTGTGCCCGGTTGATGTCCAGGCCCGGCTGGGTACGCACGACGTTGCCACTGCTTTGCTGGGTCGGGCGGCTGGATGAACAGCTGGCCAGCACCACGCCAACGGCGAGGCAGGTCAACAGCTTGAAGGAATTGGCAGAGATGATTGCGCGCATTACTTGACGCCTCGTGCTTGAACCAGCTGCTCCGCAAGCTGATGCACCGCCATGGCATACATCACGCTGCGGTTGTAGCGAGTGATCGCGTAGAAGTTCTTGAGCCCCATCCAGTACTCGGGGCCATTGTCGCCCTCAAGACGGAAGGCAGTAACCGGTAGATCATCGCGCAGCGAATCATGAACCGACCAGCCAAGCGTGCGCAACTCCCCTACCGTTTTCACTGGCTCGATGCCGGTGGTCAGGCCCTGGTCGGCACGTACACCGTCCACCCAGGCGCGGCTGACCACGCCCCCGCCCGCCACCCAGCCATGGCGCTTGAAGTAGCTGGCGACGCTGCCGATGGCATCGTCCGGGTTGTTCCAGATATTGATGTGGCCATCGCCGTCGAAGTCCACCGCGTAGTTGCGAAAACTGCTCGGCATGAACTGCGGCAAGCCCATGGCGCCGGCATAGGAGCCTTTGAGCGTAAGCGGGTCGAGCTGCTCATCACGGGCCAGCAGCAGGAATTCGCGCAGTTCCTTGCGGAAGAATTCGGCCCGCGGCGGGTAATCGAAGCCCAAGGTCGACAAGGCGTCGATCACCCGGTAGTTGCCGGTGTTGCGGCCAAAGAACGTTTCCACGCCGATGATCGAAACAATGTACTGCGCCGGCACGCCGTATTCCTGCTCGGCACGGGCCAGCACGGCCTCATGCTGACGCCAGAAGTCCACACCACGGGCAATGCGCGCGTCGGTGAGGAACATCGGCCGATAGTCCTTCCAGGGCTTGACCTTTTCGGCCGGGCGCGAGATGGCATCGAGGATCGACTGCTTGCGCTGCACTTCACGGAACACGCCCATCAGTTGCTCAGGGGCAAAACCGTAGTCGCGGCTCATTTCGCCAACAAACTCGGCCACCTGTGGTGAGCCCTGGTAATCGCCGGCATGGGCCAGCTGTACAGCGCCGAACAGGCCCACCGCGCCGATCCACGGCGCACAACGGGCAGCCCAGTTACGCACTGCTTGCATGAAATTCTTCACCTTATTCAAACCTGCGCGATCCATTTGCGATGCGTATGGATCGACATCAGAACGCCAAACGCTGACAGCAGCGTCACCAACGATGTTCCGCCATAGCTGATGAAGGGTAGCGGCACGCCCACCACGGGCAGAAGGCCGCTGACCATCCCGATATTGACGAACACGTATACAAAGAAGGTCATGGTCAGGCTGCCCGCGAGCAGCTTGCCGAACAGGGTTTGCGCCTGGGCGGTGATCATCAGGCCACGGCCGATCAGCAGCAGGTAGACGATCAGCAACAGGCAGATGCCGACCAGGCCGAACTCCTCGCCCAGTACGGCGATGATGAAGTCGGTGTGGCTTTCCGGCAGAAAATCCAGGTGCGACTGGGTGCCGAGCAGCCAGCCCTTGCCGAACACCCCGCCCGAGCCGATCGCCGCCTTGGACTGGATGATGTTCCAGCCCGTGCCCAGCGGGTCGCTTTCCGGGTCGAGGAAGGTCAGCACCCGCTGCTTCTGGTAGTCATGCATGACGAAGAACCACATCGCCACCGCTACCGGCACCGCCGCCGTCAGTACACTGAGGATCCAGCGCCAGCGCAGGCCACCCATGAACAGCACGAAGGCGCCGGAGGCAAGAATCAGTAGCGCCGTGCCCAAGTCTGGCTGGCGCACGATCAGGATGAACGGCACGCCGATCAGCACCAGGCTGATTGCCACGTGCTTCAGGTGCGGGGGCAAGGTGCGCTTGGACAGGTACCAGGCGATGGTCGCCGGCATGATGATCTTCATGAATTCCGAGGGCTGGAAGCGGATCACCCCGGGGATGTTGATCCAGCGCGTGGCCCCCATGGCGTTGTGGCCCATCACGTCTACCACCACCAGCAACAGCACCCCGGCCAGGTAGGCCAGCGGCACCCAACGGGCCATGAAGCGTGGTTCCAGCTGGGCGATGACGAACATCGACACCAGGCCGATGCCGAACGAGGTCGCCTGCTTGAGCAGCAGGTCCCAGTTCTTGCCACTGGCCGAATAGAGCACGAACAGGCTGCCGGCCGCGAGGGTCAGCAGAATGACCAGCAAGGGGCCGTCGATATGGATGCGCTGCAGAAAGCTGGCGCGCCGACGCATCACATCCTCACTGGAGAGCATGCGATCGAAATTGTTCATCACAGGGCCGATTCCTGGGTAACGGTGGCAGGCGCGAACTCGGGCTTGAGCCGGCCGTTTTCGTCGAGCAGCCAAGCGTCCATGATCTGGCGTACCACGGGCGCAGCAACACCTGAGCCGGACTCCCCGTTCTCGACCATCACCGAAACCACGATCTTCGGGTTATCGGCCGGGGCAAAGGCGACGAACAGGGCGTGGTCGCGGTGGCGCTCCTGAAGTTTGTTGCGGTCGTACTTCTCACCTTGCTTGATCGCCACCACCTGGGCCGTACCGCTCTTGCCGGCAATGCGGTACTGGGCGCCGGCAGCGGCCTTGCGTGCGGTACCGCGGGCGTTGTGCATCACCTGCTCCATGCCGTGGGTGACCTTGGCCCAATCGGACTTGTCACGCAGCACAATGTTTTCCATCGGGTTGTCGTCCACGGGCGCCTGGCCTTCGATGGTCTTGGCCAGGTGTGGGCGGTTCCACACGCCCTTGTTGGCGATCAGCGCAGTGGCCTGGGCCAGTTGTAGCGGCGTGGCCTGCATATAGCCCTGGCCGATGCCGAGAATCAGGGTTTCGCCGGGGAACCAGGCCTGACGGCGGGTGGCACGTTTCCATTCGCGCGACGGCATCAACCCGGCAGACTCCTCGAACATGTCGAGGGAAACCCGCTGGCCGATGCCGAACTTGTTCATGTAACTGGACAGCCGATCGATGCCCATCTTGTGCGCAAGGTCGTAGAAGTAGGTGTCGTTGGAACGCATGATCGCGGTATCCAGGTCGACCCAGCCATCGCCCGAGCGGTTCCAGTTGCGGTATTTGTGATCGTAGTTGGGCAGTTGGTAGTAGCCCGGGTCGAACACCCGGCTGCTGGCATTGACCACGCCACTGTCCAGGCCGGCAATGGCCACCGCCGGCTTGATGGTCGACCCGGGCGGGTACAGGCCACGCAAGACGCGGTTGAACAGCGGCCGGTCGATCGAGTCGCGCAATTCGGCATAGGCCTTGAAGCTGATGCCGGTGACGAACAGGTTGGGGTCAAAGCTTGGCTGGCTGACCATCGCCAGCACCTCGCCGGTACGCGGGTCAAGCGCCACCACCGCGCCACGCCGGCCACCCAGGGCGGCCTCGGCAGCTTCTTGCAGCTTGATGTCCAGGCTCAGCACAATGTCCTTGCCCGGTTGCGGATCGGTGCGCTTGAGCACCCGCAGCACGCGGCCCCGGGCGTTGGTCTCGACTTCCTCATAGCCGACCTGGCCGTGCAGGGCGTCTTCGTAGAAGCGCTCGATGCCGGTCTTGCCGATATGGTGGGTGCCGCTGTAGTTCACCGGGTCGAGGGTTTTCAGCTCTTTCTCGTTGATGCGCCCCACATAACCCACCGAATGGGCGAAATGCGCACCCTGCGGGTAGTGCCGCACCAGTTGGGCCACCACCTCCACGCCTGGCAGGCGGAACTGGTTCACCGCCACCCGGGCGATCTGCTCTTCGTTGAGCTCGAACAGGATCGGCACCGGCTCGAACGGCCGACGGCCCTGGCGCATGCGCTTCTCGAACAGGGCGCGGTCGTCGGCCGTCAAATCCAGCACTTCGACGATGGTATCCAGCACTTCCTGCCAGTTACCCGCACGTTCACGGGTCATCGACAAGCTGAAGCTGGGCCGGTTGTCGGCGACGATCACCCCGTTGCGGTCGAAAATCAACCCGCGGGTCGGCGGGATCGGCTGCACATGCACCCGGTTGTTCTCCGACAGCGTCGAGTGATAGTCGTACTGGATGATCTGCAGGTAATACAGCCGCGCGATCAGCACGCAAATAAGCAGCATGATCGCCACCGCGCCGACCACGACGCGGTTGCGCACCAGGCGGGCGTCTTTCTCGTGGTCCTTGAGACGGATCGGCTGCGACATCTGACTGCTTACAGGCTCATTTGTGGTAAGGGTGCCCGGACAACACGGTCCAGGCGCGGTAGATCTGCTCGCCGATGAGTATCCTTACCAACGGGTGCGGCAGGGTCAGCGGCGACAGCGACCAGCGTTGCTCGGCGCGCGCACAAACCTCAGGCGCCAGGCCTTCCGGGCCGCCCACCATCAAATTCACCGTACGCGCATCCAGGCGCCAGCGGTCCAGCTCGGTCGCCAGCTGCTCGGTACTCCAAGGCTTGCCATGGACCTCGAGGGTGACAATGCGTTCCCCTGGCTGAACCTTGCTCAGCATGGCTTCGCCCTCCTGACGGATCAGGCGGGCGACGTCGGCATTCTTGCCACGGGTGTTCAGCGGGATTTCCACCAGCTCCAGCGACAGCTCGGCGGGCAGGCGCTTGGCATATTCATGCCAGCCTTCCTCAACCCACTTCGGCATGCGCGAGCCGACCGCGATCAGGCGCAGACGCACAGCGCTTTCCTTATTCGCGGTCTTTGAGCTTGTCGGAATACTCGTGGACATGCTCCGGGCTATGGTGCTTGCCATCGGCAGCACGGCTTTGCTCGGCACCCTGCCACAGGCGCTCCAGATCGTAGAACTGGCGGGCAGCGGCGGTCATCATGTGCACGATAACGTCGTTCAGGTCCAGCAACACCCAGTCGCTGTCGCCCTTGCCTTCTTCACCCAGTGGCTGGGCGCCCTTGGCCTTGACCGCTTCACGGACCTTTTCGGCCATGGCGTTGATCTGGCGGTTGGAGGTACCGGTGGCAATGATCATGTAATCAGTCAGGCTGTGCTTTTCACGCACGTCGATGACCTGGATGTCCTGGGCCTTGACGTCTTCCAGCGCTGCCTTGGTCACTGCGACCAGTTCTTCGCCGTAAATTTTCTGCTTGGTCATATAAAACTCGTTCAACTCGTTGGATGAGGCGCCAGAGGCACCGTCAGTTAGGCGCACGATACAGTTCGTGCGCCTCGATGTAGGCCAGTACGGCGTCCGGCACCAGGAACCTCACCGATTTGCCGCTGGCCAGCAGCTGTCGGATCTGTGTAGCCGACACCGCAAGCGGCGTCTGCCAGACGAACGAAATATTTCCCGCCGGGCCGGACATGGCGGCGGGATCGCTCTCCGAGCGCGCAGCCAGCAGGTTGCGCAGCTCGTCAGGGGGTTCTACGTCGGCATCCGGGCGTTGCAGTACCAGGATGTGACAGTGTTGCAGCAATTCTTCCCAGCGGTGCCAGCCGGGTAAACCACAAAAGGCATCCCAGCCCAGCACCAGGAACAGCTGATCGTTGCCGGCCAGTTCGGCGCGGATCGATTCCAGCGTATCGATGGTGTACGACGGCTTGTCGCGTTCCAGCTCGCGGGCATCGACGCTCAGGCAAGCCACGCCTTGCACCGCTTCGCGGACCATGGCCAGGCGATCCTGCGCGGCCACCTGCGGGGTGTCGCGGTGCGGCGGCCGGGCGTTGGGCAACAGGCGCAGCTCGTCCAGCCCCATGAATTCGGCCACTTCCAGCGCGCTGCGCAGGTGGCCGATGTGCACGGGGTCGAACGTGCCGCCTAGAATGCCGATGCGCCGGGCTGCCTGGGCCTTGCTCAACTCAGCAGGACCCCTGGCCGCGCAGCTGGCCGTCGCCGATCACCACATATTTTTCGCAGGTCAGGCCTTCGAGGCCGACCGGGCCACGGGCATGCAGCTTGTCGGTGGAAATACCGATTTCCGCGCCCAGGCCGTACTCGAAACCGTCGGCGAAGCAGGTCGGGGTGTTGAGCATGACCGACGCCGAGTCGACCTCGGCCATGAACTGACGGGCTTCACCCTGGTGTTCGCTGATGATCGAGTCGGTGTGGTGCGAGCCATAGTGGTTGATGTGCTCGATGGCCTGGTCCAGGCCATCGACGACGCGGATCGACAGAATCGCGTCCAGGTACTCGGTGTGCCAGTCGTCTTCAGTGGCCGCTTTGGCCTCGATCAGCGCGCGGGTACGCTCGCAACCGCGCAGTTCCACGCCCTTCTCCTGGAAGCGGCGGGCCATTTCCGGCAGGAAGCGCTCGGCCACTTGCTGGTCAACCAGCAGGGTTTCCATGGCGCCGCAGATGCCATACCGGTAAGTCTTGGCGTTGAAGGCCACGCTCCACGCCTTGTCCAGGTCGGCATGCTGGCTGACATAGATGTGGCAGATGCCGTCCAGGTGCTTGATTACCGGTACGCGGGCATCGCGGCTGATGCGCTCGATCAGCCCACGGCCGCCACGCGGCACGATGACGTCGACAAATTGCGGCATGCTGATCAGCGCACCCACGGCTTCGCGGTCGGTGGTCTCGACTACCTGCACCACTGCGGCAGGCAGGCCCGCTGCGGCCAGGCCACGCTGGATGCAGGTGGCGATGGCGCGGTTGGAATGGATAGCTTCGGAACCGCCACGCAGGATGGTCGCGTTACCCGACTTCAGGCACAGGCTGGCAGCATCGATGGTCACGTTCGGGCGCGACTCGTAGATGATCCCGATCACCCCCAGCGGCGCGCGCATCTTGCCCACCTGAATACCCGATGGGCGGTAGCTCATGTCGCGGATGGCACCGACCGGGTCCGGCAGGCTGGCCACCTGGCGCAGGCCGGTGATCATGCCGTCGATACGCGCAGGGGACAGCGCCAGGCGGTCGAGCAGTGCCGGTTCCAGGCCATTGGCGCGGCCGGCGGCCAGGTCCAGCTCGTTGGCGGCAGTCAGCTCGGCACGGGCAGCATCCAGTGCATCGGCAGCGGCTTGCAGGGCGCGGTTTTTCTGCGCGGTGCTGGCACGGCCGATCACCCGGGAAGCCTCACGGGCAGCGCGACCCAAACGGGTCATATAGTCAAGAACGGACTCAGTCATGGGTTCGGTGTCTTGGCGAAGGGGAAATCGGCTGATTATAACTGCCGCGCAGGTGTACGCCCAGCGGCGGGTGGCGGATGGTAGAAAATGGCCGGGGCAATGTGCAGGAAAGATGTAACCAGGGTTATCGAAATTTCTTTCTCCTGTTGCAGCCCTTTCGCGGGCGCGCCCGCTCCCACAGGGGTTTCACAAGGCCTGAGGCTATGCAGCACCTGTGGAAGCGGGCATGCCCGCGAAGAGGCCGGCACTGCCAAGATCACACTCGATTCAGCCTCGATTAAGCCATTCATTGCTATCATCCCCGCCTTCCCAGCCACGAACCGCCCGCATGCCAGCCCTGCCCGACAGCTTTTTCGACCGTGATGCCCAGACCGTGGCCAAGGCCCTGCTGGGCAAGGTAATCCGCCACCGCCACGGCGACCTGTGGCTGGCCGCGCGCATCATCGAGACCGAAGCCTACTACCTCACCGACAAAGGCAGCCACGCCTCGCTCGGTTACACCGAAAAGCGCAAGGCACTGTTCCTCGATGGTGGGCATATCTACATGTACTACGCCCGCGGCGGCGACTCACTGAACTTCAGCGCCCATGGCCCGGGCAACGCAGTGCTGATCAAGTCTGCCTATCCTTGGCAGGACGCCCGCTCGGGCCCGAACAGCCTGGCGCAGATGCAACTGAACAACCCCGACGCCAGCGGCCAGCTGCGCCCGGATGCACGCCTGTGCGCCGGCCAGACCCTGCTATGCCGGGCCCTTGGCCTGAAAGTACCCCACTGGGACGCCCAGCGCTTCGACGCCGAGCGGCTGTACGTGGAAGATTGCGGCACCGTCGTACCACGGGTGATCCAGACCGCGCGGCTGGGCATCCCGCACGGGCGCGACGAGCACCTGCCCTACCGCTTCGTCGACGCCGAGTACGCCCGTTTCTGCACGCGGAACCCGTTACGTCGCGGCCAAGTCGAAGGCCGTGACTTCTTCATTCTCGAACAAGGAAGCTGAACATGGGCCAATGGCTCGACAGCCTGACCGGCTGGCTCAGCGCCAACCCGCAGTGGCTTGGCGTGGCGATTTTCCTCATAGCCTGCATCGAGTGCCTGGCCATTGCCGGCATCATCGTGCCTGGCACCGTGCTGCTGTTTGCCGTTGCGGTACTGGCCGGCAGTGGTGCCTTCACCCTGGGCGAAACCCTGCTACTGGGTTTTCTCGGCGGTTTGCTGGGTGATGCCTTGTCATACACGGTGGGCAAATACTTCCACCAGAATATCCGGCGCCTGCCATTGCTGCGCCATCACCCTGAATGGATCGGCAGCGCCGAAACCTACTTCCAGCGCTATGGCATTGCCAGCCTGCTGGTAGGGCGCTTTATCGGCCCGCTGCGGCCCATGCTGCCCATGGTCGCCGGCATGTTCGACATGCCACTGCCGCGCTTCATCGCTGTCAGCCTGGTGGCCGGTGCCGGCTGGTCGGTCGCCTACCTGCTGCCCGGCTGGGCCACCGGTGCGGCCATGCGCCTGCCGTTGCCGGAAGGCTTCTGGCTGGATGCCGGTATCATCGCCGGTACTCTGGCAGTCATCATCGGCCTTAGCCTGAACAGCAGCATGCGCGACCAGCGCCATGGAACGCGGCTGATCGCCGGCATGAGCTTCGCTGCCTTGGCCGGGGTATTCCTCGGCTGGCCCTACCTTCACGAATTCGACCAGGGCGTGATGACACTGGTGCAGGAGCACCGCAGCCAGGCCATCGACGGCACCGTGGTACTGGTGACTCGGCTGGGCGATTTCCGCACGCAACTGTTTCTCGGCGGCCTGCTGACCGGCCTGCTGCTGCTTGCCCGTCAGTGGCGGCACGCGTTTTTTGCCGCTGGCGCACTGATGGGCACGGCAATCGCCAACGGTACGCTGAAGTGGCTGTTCGCCCGGGCAAGGCCGGAAGTGCTGACCGACCCACTGACCAGCTACAGCATGCCCAGCGGGCACAGCTCGGCGTCGTTTGCGTTCTTCCTGGTAATGGCAGTGCTGGCAGGACGAGGCCAGCCACCACGAATGCGCCTGACCTGGGTGATGCTGGGTTGTATTCCGGCGCTGGCGATTGCCCTGTCACGGGTGTACCTGGGGGCGCACTGGCCAACCGACATTCTGGCTGGGGCATTGCTGGCGTGCTGCGTGTGCGCGCTTAGCCTGGCAGTGGTGCAGCGTCAGCAGACACTGCCCGCCCTGCCGCTGCGGGTGTGGTGGCTGGTGTTGCCGGCCTGTATCGCGCTGCTGGCGTTCTTTGCCATGCATGCGCTGCCTCAGGCGTTGCTCAGGTACCAATATTGATGTTGCCTGCACCGGCCTCTTCGCAGCACAAGGCTGCTCCTACAGGCTAACGAGAACCCTGTAGAAGCAGCCTTGCGCTGCGAAGAGGCCGGTGCAGGCATAACAGAACCATCAGGCAAACAGCTCACCCTGAATCCGCTCCAGCAGCTTCTGGATCTCGCCCAACCGCTGCTGCGGCGAGTCGAGGGTCAGCAGGTCCAGCTTGTCTTCTTCCATGAACGGCAGCAGGTAGGCCAACTGGTTGGCCAACGCCTGACGCCCGTCCACCGGGCGCGGCATGTCCAGCGCCTCGACCATCGGGTGCTCGCCCAACGCCACCAGCAGCGCCAGCAAGTCATCATCGGCCTCGAGCAACGGGCTGTCCGCCTGCTCCGGCAACCATTGCACCTGCCCCACCAGCAATTGGTCCTTCTGCACCTCGGTGCTTTCCAGGTTGAAGCGCCGTACGCCCTCGACGCGGATACCCAGCAAACCGTTGTCCTGCTGCACGAAGTCGCGGATCACTGCTTCACAGCCGATCGAAGCAACCATCGGTGGCGCCTTGCCAACCTGCTCGCCCTCCAGGATGCACACCACCCCAAAGCCTTCGCCTTGCTTCATGCAGCGCCCGATCATGTCCAGGTAGCGCGCCTCGAAAATCTGCAAATCCAGAAAGCACCCCGGAAACAGCACGGTATTGAGCGGAAACAGCGGTAGTGTCATCACAACTCCTCAAGCCACCAGGCTGACTGCCAGCGGCAGGAACACTGCCGTGGCTACCCCCATCAAGCTCATCGCCAGTGCGGCAAAAGCGCCGCATTCATCACCTTCCTGCAGGGCAACCGAAGTACCCACCGCATGCGCGGTTACCCCCAGCGACATGCCGCGCGCCTCTGGGCTGTGCACGCCGAAGCGGCTCAGCAGCGCCGGGCCGAAGATCGCCCCGATCACCCCGGTGATCAGTACGAACACAGCCGCCAGAGCCGCCACACCGCCAATCTGCTCTGCCACCAGCATCGCGATTGGCGAGGTCACCGATTTGGGCGCCATGGTCATCAGGATCATGTGTTCTGCACCGAACCACCAGCCTAGCAACAGGCAGCAGAGCGTGGCGAACAGGCCCCCGATTACCAGCGTAGTAAATGTGGGCCAGAACAGCTGCCGGATACGCCGCAGGTTGAGGTAGAGCGGCACGGCCAGCGCCACGGTGGCGGGGCCTAGCAGGATGTTCATGATCTCGGTGCTCTTGCGGTACTCGCTGTATTCGATGCCGCACAGCAGCAACACGCCGATTACCAGCAACATCGACACCAGTACCGGCTGCAGGAAGATCCAGCGGGTTTTCTCGTAGGCCGCCAGCACCACCTGGTAAGCGCCGAGGGTGATGCCGATACCGAACAAAGGATGGTGTACCACGGCATCCAGCGCGCCTTGCCAGTCGAGCATCATGGCTGCTCCTCGCGCTTGCCCTGGCGGTGGATGAGCTTTTGCATCAGCACACCAACAAACACCAGCGTCACCAGGCAAGAAATCAGCAAGGCGCCGACAATCGCCCAGAAGTCGGCGGCGATGTCCTTGGCGTATACCATCACCCCCACTGCCGGCGGCACCAGCAACAGCGGCAGGTAGCGTAGCAGGCTGCTGGCCGCCTCGTTCAGCGGCTTGCCCACCTCACCGCGGGCCATGAGGAAGAACAACAGCAGTACCAGGCCGATGATCGGCCCCGGCAGAAACGGCACCACCAAGTGGTTGATCGCCGTCCCCAACAACTGGAACAGCACCAGCCAGGTCAAACCACGCAACAGCATAAGCATCTCCCTCGGGCATGGCCGCCATTATAAGCACGCACAGCTATATACCGATATTCGCCGAAAAGCAGACAACTTGACTGAAACGGTTCGCCGTGCTGATCTTGCACTTTCGTACCAACTGACAACCTGGAGAGTCCGCGATGCCCTATGTACCGGTTACAGCGCTTTCGCAATATGTTGGTAAGGAACTGGGCCACTCCGCCTGGCTGAAAATCGACCAGCAGCGCATCAACCTGTTCGCCGAAGCAACGGGTGATTTCCAATTCATCCATGTTGACCCCGAAAAGGCGGCCAAAACCCCGTTTGGCGGCACGATCGCCCACGGCTTCCTGACACTGTCACTGATCCCCAAGCTGATCGAGGACATCCTGGTCCTGCCAGAAGGGCTGAAGATGGTGGTGAACTATGGGCTGGACAGCGTACGGTTCATCCAGCCAGTCAAGGTTGACAGCCAGGTTCGGCTGAAGGTGGACCTGGCCGAGGTGGTGGAGAAGAAGCCGGGGCAATGGCTGCTCAAGGCGATTGCCACGCTGGAAATTGAAGGTGAAGAGAAGCCTGCTTATATAGCTGAGTCGCTGTCGCTCTGTTTCGTCTGATTTAGTTCCGGGGGCGCGTTGCGCCCCATTCGCAGCACAAGGCTGCTCCTACAGGGGTAGGCGATCTCCTGTAGGAGCAGCCTTGTGCTGCGAATGGGCTGCACCGCAGCCCCCGATCCACAAATCCCCCGCACTCGCGTAAACTGCCAGCCTTCGCGCAGCCTAGGGCTGCCCCTGTCGATTTATCAAAGGTGCCCGCCATGCCCTGGCTGCAAGTACGCCTGGCCATCAGCCCGGAACAAGCCGAAACCTACGAAGATGCCCTGCTCGAAGTAGGCGCCGTCTCGGTCACGTTCATGGACGCCGAAGATCAACCGATCTTCGAGCCAGACCTCAACACCACCCCGCTGTGGTCGCACACCCACCTGTTGGCGCTGTTCGAGGCCGACGCCGAGCCCGAGCAGGTATTTGCCCACCTGCGCCTGCTGACCGGCGCGGGCTGCCACAGCACCAGGCCGAGGTGATCGAGGACCAGGACTGGGAGCGCAGCTGGATGGACAACTTCCAGCCGATGCGTTTCGGCCGCCGCCTGTGGATCGTGCCAAGCTGGCACGAGGCCCCGGAAAAGGACGCCGTCAACCTGCTGCTGGACCCGGGCCTGGCCTTCGGCACCGGCACCCACCCCACCACGGCCCTGTGCCTGGAATGGCTCGACGGCCAGCAACTCGAAGGCACCCAGGTGCTGGACTTCGGCTGCGGCTCGGGCATCCTGGCCATCGCTTCGCTGCTGCTGGGCGCCCGTGAAGCGGTCGGTACCGACATCGACGTGCAGGCCATCGAGGCTTCGCGCGACAATGCCCAGCGCAACGGCATCGCCGATGAAAAGCTGGCGCTGTACTTGCCCGAGCACATGCCGGCCATGCAGGCCGACGTGCTGGTCGCCAATATCCTTGCTGGCCCGCTGGTATCGCTGGCGCCGCAGCTGTCCGGCCTGGTTCGCCCAGGTGGCCTGCTGGCGCTGTCCGGCATCCTGGCCGAACAGGGCGAGGACGTGGCTGCGGCCTATGCCGCCGACTTCGAGCTGGACCCGATCGTCGTCCGCGACGGCTGGGTGCGCATCAGTGGTCGCCGCCGCTAAGCGGGCCTAGACTATCCCTCTGCATAGCTCCCGGATTGCCGCATGACCGACAGTTTCGTCACCCAGTGCCCGCATTGCCAGACCAGCTTTCGCGTTACTCACCACCAGTTGAGCGTGGCCCGCGGCGTGGTCCGCTGCGGCCATTGCCTGCAGGTGTTCAATGCCGCCAAGCAACTGCTGGAGCAGAACCGTGCCAGCGCACCTGAGGTGCCGGTACCGGCGCCTGTGCCTGCGGCGCCTGCCGAGCCAGTGGCAGCGCCGGCAATTACGCCCGAGCCTGTCACCCGCGAGCGCAGCATCACGGCTGACGAGGACTGGGCCCTGACCGCCCAGGCGCTGGACGCACTCGACCTCGACCAGGAACTGGAACGCCTGGAGCGGCGCGATCAAGCAGCCCCGGCACGCCCCGCCAACCAGGATGACGGGCTGCAGGCTCGGCGTGACGAACTGCACCCGGACGAGCATGCCGATGACCTGTTCGGCAACGCCACCGATGAGCCCTTCGAGCCGCAATCGCCGGCAGAGCCCGCACCTGTGCTGCTGGAACCGCAGCCCCTGGAACTGGACCTGGAGCCTGCCCCCGGCGAGCGCACCGAGCCGACCCTGGGCAGCAACCTTGACCTGGACATCGATGACGAGCCGCCCGTACACCGCGCAGCCGAAAGCGATGACCAGCCCGCATTCAGCGAACCGCTGCTCGCCAGCGAAGACGCCCCCCGGAAAAAGGCTTGAGCGCCCGCGACGATGAACCGCTGGCGCTGCACTTGTCGGCGCGCGACGACGACCCCGTCGAGCCGCTGCCGGGTGACCGCCTGGAACCTGGCCTTTCCAGCAAGCCCGAGCGCCCGGCGCGCAAGGAGCCGCTGGTCGATGTGGTCGACGACCCGCTGCAGCTGGGCTGGGAGAAACCCGCGCCCAACTGGGGCAAGCGCCTGCTGTGGGGCTTCCTGACCCTGCTGGCCGCTGGCCTGCTGGCGTTCCAGTATGTGTGGTTCCACTTCGACGAGATGGCCCGCCAGGACCAGTACAGGCCGATCTTCCAGCAAATTTGCCCGATCGTCGGGTGCCAGGTGCCGACCCGCGTCGATATCTCAAGAATCAAGAGCAGCAACCTGGTGGTGCGCAGCCACCCGGACTTCAAAGGCGCACTGATCGTCGATGCGATCATCTACAACCGTGCGCCGTTCGCCCAACCGTTTCCGCTGCTGGAACTGCGCTTTGCCGACCTCAATGGCCAGCTGATTGCCAGCCGTCGCTTCAAGCCCAGCGAGTACCTGTCTGGCGAGTTGGCCGGGCGTGGCGACATGCCAAGCCAGACGCCGATCCATATCGCCCTGGACATCCTCGACCCGGGGCCGAAGGCCGTGAACTACAGCCTCAGCTTCCGTTCGCCGGAATAAGCGACAAGCGGCAAGCTTCAAGCCACAAGACAAGCGAGCCGATAGCCGGTCTGCTCCCTCTTGCAGCTTGGAGCTTGCTGCTTGCAGCTCCCCCGATTGTTCAGATTTTATCCAAATCCATCTTTATCCGGTCACCGAGAGCGGGTATCATGCCCACCCTTTTTCGAACTCCAAGATTCGGCCCCACAACAGGGATCACCTATGTCGGCGGTACGCATCGGCCCATACACACTACGTAACAACCTGATCCTCGCGCCCATGGCCGGGGTCACGGACCAGCCTTTCCGTACACTTTGCAAGCGCCTGGGCGCGGGCATGGTGGTGTCGGAGATGGTCTCCAGCGACATGAGCCTGTGGAACAGCCGCAAGTCGAGCCTGCGCCGCATCCATGAAGGTGATCCCGAGCCACGCTCGGTGCAGATCGCCGGCGGTGATGCGCAAATGATGGCTGCGGCAGCAAAGGCCAACGTCGAAGCGGGTGCCCAGATCATCGACATCAACATGGGCTGCCCGGCAAAAAAAGTCTGCAACAAAGCTGCAGGCTCTGCTTTATTGAGAGATGAAGCCTTGGTCAGCGAGATCCTCCACGCCGTGGTCGGCGCTGTGGACGTCCCGGTGACCCTGAAGATCCGCACCGGTTGGGACCGGGCAAACAAGAACGGCCTGAACGTGGCGAAGATCGCCGAACAGGCTGGCATCCAGGCGCTGGCGGTGCATGGCCGCACACGCGCCGACCTGTACACCGGCGAAGCCGAATACGACACCATCGCGGCCATCAAGCAAGCGGTGTCTATCCCGGTCTTTGCCAATGGCGATATCACTTCGCCAGAAAAGGCCCGGGCGGTGCTGGATGCCACCGGGGTCGACGGCCTGTTGATCGGCCGGGCCGCCCAGGGGCGGCCGTGGATCTTTCGCGAGATCGAGCATTACCTGCGCACTGGCGAACACCTGCCAGCGCCGCAACTGGACGAAGTGGAACGCATCCTGCTGGAGCACCTGGCCGCGTTGCATGCCTTTTATGGCGATGTGATGGGCGTACGTATCGCCCGCAAGCACGTTGGCTGGTACCTGGCAACACGACCCGGCGGCAAGGAGTTTCGCTCCCGGTTCAACGCTTTGGAAGACACACAAGCGCAGTGCGCCAACGTTCGCGCGTTTTTCAGCGAACGTCGACAGAGCCTTGAGACAGAGGACGGACAAGGGGTGGCCGCATGACGATGATGACCGAGAATTTTGTGAGTGGAACAACGCCCGTGAGCGACAACGCCAACCTGAAACAGCACCTCAACACGCCGAGCGAAGAGGGCCAGACCCTTCGCGACAGCGTCGAGAAGGCGCTGCACAACTACTTCGCCCACCTGGAAGGCGCGACCGTGACGGACGTGTACAACCTGGTGCTCTCCGAAGTGGAGGCGCCCCTGCTCGAAAGCGTGATGAACTACGTGAAGGGCAACCAGACCAAGGCCAGCGAGATGCTCGGACTGAACCGAGGCACCCTGCGCAAGAAGCTCAAGCAGTACGACTTGCTGTAAGCCAGAATCCCAACCAGAAAAGGCGGCTCCCTGAACAGAGGCGCCTTTTTTGCAGACTCCACCGCGTTATTGGAACCCGAAATGACCGACCAGACTACCCGCCTGCCAGTCCGCCGCGCCCTGATCAGCGTCTCCGACAAGACCGGTATCCTCGAATTCGCCCGTGAGCTGCAGCAGCTCGGTGTCGAGATCCTGTCCACCGGCGGCACCTACAAGCTGCTCAAGGACAACGGCGTAAACGCGGTGGAAGTGGCCGACTACACCGGCTTCGCCGAAATGATGGATGGCCGGGTCAAGACCCTGCACCCGAAAATCCACGGTGGCATCCTCGGCCGTCGCGGCACCGACGACGCCATCATGAGCGAGCACGGCATCAAGCCGATCGACCTGGTCGCGGTCAACCTGTACCCGTTCGAAGCCACCATTTCCAAGCCAGGCTGTGACTTGCCGACCGCTATCGAGAACATCGACATCGGCGGCCCGACCATGGTCCGTTCGGCAGCCAAAAACCACAAAGACGTCGCCATCGTGGTCAACGCCAGCGACTACACTGGCATCGTCGAAGGCCTCAAGGCCGGCGGCCTGACCTACGCTCAGCGCTTCGACCTGATGCTCAAGGCGTTCGAGCACACCGCCGCCTACGACGGCATGATCGCCAACTACATGGGCACCATCGACCAAGCCAAAGAGACCCTGAGCACTGAAGCGCGCAGCGAATTCCCGCGCACCTTCAACAGCCAGTTCGTCAAGGCCCAGGAAATGCGCTACGGCGAGAACCCGCACCAGAGTGCGGCGTTCTACGTAGAAGCCAAAAAAGGCGAAGCCAGCATTTCCACCGCCATCCAGCTGCAGGGCAAGGAACTGTCGTTCAACAACGTGGCCGACACCGACGCCGCGCTGGAGTGCGTGAAGAGCTTCGTCAAGCCAGCCTGTGTCATCGTCAAGCACGCCAACCCGTGCGGCGTGGCCGTTGTACCTGAAGACGAAGGCGGCATCCGCAAGGCCTACGACCTGGCCTACGCCACCGACACCGAGTCGGCCTTCGGCGGCATCATTGCCTTCAACCGCGAGCTGGACGGCGAAACCGCCAAGGCCATCGTCGAGCGCCAGTTCGTCGAAGTGATCATCGCCCCGAAAATTTCCCAGGCTGCCCGCGACGTAGTGGCTGCCAAGCAGAACGTACGCCTGCTGGAGTGCGGCGAGTGGCCAGCCGAGCGCGCAGCCGGTTGGGACTTCAAGCGCGTCAACGGCGGCCTGCTGGTGCAAAGCCGCGATATCGGCATGATCACCGCCGACGACCTGAAGATCGTCACCAAGCGTGCCCCGACCGAGCAAGAAGTCCACGACCTGGTGTTTGCCTGGAAAGTGGCCAAGTTCGTCAAGTCCAACGCCATTGTCTACGCCAAGCAGCGCCAGACCATCGGCGTGGGCGCCGGCCAGATGAGCCGCGTCAACTCCGCACGTATTGCTGCAATCAAGGCCGAGCATGCTGGCCTGCAGGTGCAGGGCGCAGTCATGGCATCGGATGCGTTCTTCCCGTTCCGTGATGGCATCGACAATGCGGCTAAAGTGGGTATCAGCGCCGTGATCCAGCCGGGTGGTTCGATGCGCGATGCCGAGGTAATTGCTGCCGCTGATGAAGCCGGCATTGCCATGGTGTTCACCGGTATGCGCCACTTCCGCCACTAATCAGATGTCGGGCCGATCCCGGCCCCTGTAGGAGCGGCCTTGTGCCGCGAAAGGGCCGCAAAGCGGCCCCGGCAACGTCTGCTGCGAAGCTGAAAGCCTGGGGCCGCTACGCGCCCCTTTCGCGGCACAAGGCCTCTCCTACAGGGAACGCGGATCGCCGTAATACAGCATTCGAGGTTTTTGACATGAAAGTTTTGATCATCGGCAGCGGCGGCCGTGAGCACGCCCTGGCCTGGAAAGTCGCCCAGGACCCACGCGTCGAGAAAGTCTTCGTTGCCCCAGGCAACGCCGGCACCGCCATTGAAGCCAAGTGCGAGAACGTCGCCATCGACGTGTGCGCCCTGGAGCAACTGGCCGACTTTGCCGAGAAAAACGTCGACCTGACCATCGTTGGCCCGGAAGCACCACTGGTCATCGGTGTGGTCGACCTGTTCCGCAGCCGCGGCCTGGACTGCTTCGGCCCAACCAAGGGTGCGGCACAGCTGGAAGGCTCCAAGGCCTTCACCAAGGACTTCCTGGCGCGCCACAAGATCCCGACCGCCGACTACCAGAACTTCACCGAAATCGAGCCGGCCCTGGCCTACCTGCAAGAAAAAGGCGCGCCGATCGTGATCAAGGCCGACGGCCTGGCTGCGGGCAAAGGCGTGATCGTCGCCATGACCCTGGAAGAAGCCGAAGCTGCCGTACGTGACATGCTGGCCGGTAACGCCTTCGGTGAAGCCGGTTCGCGTGTGGTGATCGAAGAGTTCCTCGACGGCGAGGAAGCCAGCTTCATCGTCATGGTCGACGGCCACAACGTGCTGCCCATGGCCACCAGCCAGGACCACAAGCGCGTCGGCGACCAGGACACCGGCCCGAACACCGGCGGCATGGGTGCCTACTCCCCTGCCCCGGTGGTTACCGCCGACGTGCACCAGCGCGTGATGGACCAGGTGATCTGGCCAACCGTGCGCGGCATGGCCGAAGAAGGCAACGTGTACACCGGCTTCCTCTACGCTGGCCTGATGATCGACAAGGCGGGCAACCCCAAGGTCATCGAGTTCAACTGCCGCTTCGGCGACCCAGAGACCCAGCCGGTGATGCTGCGCCTGGAGTCGAGCCTGGTGCTGCTGATCGAAGCCGCCTTTGCCAAGGCGCTGGACAAGGTAGAAGCCCAGTGGGACCCGCGCCCGAGCCTGGGCGTTGTGCTGGCGGCTGGCGGTTACCCGGGCGACTACGCCAAGGGCGACGTGATCAGCGGCCTGGACGCAGCAGCCAAGATCGAAGGCAAGGTGTTCCATGCCGGCACTTCGCTCAAGGACGGCCAGGTGGCCACCAACGGCGGCCGCGTGCTGTGCGCCACGGCGATGGGCAGCACGGTTGCCGATGCGCAGCAGCAGGCTTACCGCCTGGCCAAGGAAGTGGCTGGAACGGTAGTTTCTACCGCACTGACATCGGCTACCGGGCCATTGCCCGCGAGCGCGGTGAGCACCAGCAGTAAGCACTACCGGAGCGCCGTGCCGCCCAGGGCTGTCAACCGCCCGGCGCACGGCATCCGGCTCGTCGACAAGGCCCGGCACGGGCCTTGCCTTCGACTTGGCGCGCCGCGCATAGTTAGTACCCGGCACATCGGCTAAGAAGGGATTTCGTAGTGCGTCGGCTTCGGATTGCCTCAGCTCTGATCGTTACCTTGCTGACCATGCTCTGCATGTTCCCGGCTGCCGCCGAACATGACGGAGGCTGGACCGTTCTGCTCGACGAACAGGCCAACCTGCAACTGAGCGATGTGCGTTCCGAGCGCTACCGCAACCAGTTCAGCCCCCTGATCCTCGCCGAGCTGGATGCCGCCCCGCCGGAACAGGCCTTATGGCTGCACTACCGCCTGGCACCTGGCGACCAGGAGCAACTGCTACGGGTTTTTGCCCCCGACCTGTCTGGCCTTGACCTCTACGCCCTCGAAGGCGACCAACTTCTGCGTCAGCTGCACCACGGGCGCCAGGCCGGCAATGCCAGCCCGACCCTGCGCGGCAGCGACCATGTACTGCCCCTGCCCAACAGCAAACAACCGCTGGACATCTACCTGCGCCTGGTTTCCGAGCACCAGTTGCGCCCGGCCATCAACCTGGAACCTGCAGCCGTAGCCGCTTCGGACCAGAGCCAGCCACTGCTGTTCGGCATGCTGTTCGGCGGCCTGATCATGTTGATCCTGCACAACCTGATCCGCTTCCTCTACAGCCGCTCCACCACCACCCTGATCCTGGCGCTGTACCACGGCCTGATGCTGCTCAGCGGCCTGATCCTGCTGAACCTCAGCGGCCCCTGGTGGCACGTGTGGCACAACGCGCAAACCCCGGCCGCCTACCTGACACTGGTACTGGCCGGCCTGGCAGGGCTGTATTTCACCCAGCACTTCTTCAACCCGTGCAAGTCAGCGCGGCTCAACCGCCTGCTACAAGGCGAAATGCTGGTAGTGGGGGTCAGCGGGCTGGTGCTGTTGTTCGTCGACACCCTGCCCCTCAACCTGATGACCTACGCCCTGATGGCCCTGGGCAGCGTGAGCATGCTGCTGGTCAGCAGCTACCACTGGTACCGGGGTTACGCACCTGCGCGCCTGTTCAGCCTGGCCATGGTGGTGTTCAACCTGGGGGGCCTGGTGCTGCTGCCGGCACTGCTGGGCCTGACCCGCACCTCGACGCCGTGGCTGCTGTGCGTCCTGCTGGGGCTGGCCGTGGCCAGCGGACTGCTGCTCAACCTGGCAGTCAGCGAGCGCCTACGCCGCATGAGCGAGGAGCGCTTCAGCGCCAGCCGTGCCTTGGCTGCCAGCGATGCCGAAATAAACGCCAAGGCCGAGTTCCTGGCCAAGATCAGCCACGAAATCCGTACCCCGATGAACGGCGTGCTGGGCATGACGGAACTGCTGCTGGGCACACCGCTGTCGGTCAAACAGCGTGACTACGTGCAGACCATCCACAGTGCCGGCAACGAGCTGCTGACGCTGATCAACGAGATTCTCGACATTTCCAAGCTGGAGTCCCGGCAGATCGAACTGGATGACGTGCAGTTCGACCTCAATGCGCTGATCGAGGATTGCCTGAACATCTTCCGCGCCAAGGCCGAGCAACAGAACATCGAGCTGATCAGCTTCACCCAGCCGCAAGTACCGCGGGTCATCAGCGGCGACCCGACGCGCCTGCGCCAGGCCCTGTCGAGCCTGCTGGAAAACGCCTTGAAAAACACCGATCAGGGCGAGATCCTGCTGGTCGTGGCACTGGACCAACGGGGTGAGTTACCGCGCCTGCGCATCGCCGTGCAGGACAGCGGCGAGCCGTTGGCCGCCGCAGACCGTGAAGCTTTGTTGCAGGCCGAGCTGCACAGCCACCACTTCCTGTCCAGCAACAAGCTGGGCGGCCACCTTGGGCTGGTCATCGCCAAACAGCTGATCGGCCTGATGCAGGGCGAGTTCGGCATCAAAAGCAGCGCTGGCATGGGCAATACGCTGTGGCTGACCCTGCCGCTGGACCCTTCTCGCCTGGAACAGCCACCGGCCGACCTCGACAGCCCGCTGCGCGATGCCCGCGTGCTGGTGGTGGACGACAATGACACCTGCCGCAAAGTGCTGGTACAGCAGTGCAGCGCCTGGGGCATGAACGTCAGCGCGGTGCCGTCGGGCAAAGAAGCCCTGGCCCTGTTGCGCACCAAGGCGCACCTGCGCGACTACTTCGACGCCGTGCTACTGGACCAGAACATGCCCGGCATGACCGGCATGCAGCTGGCCGCCAAGATCAAGGAAGACCCGAGCCTGAACCACGACATTCTGGTGGTGATGCTCACCGGCATCAGCAATGCACCAAGCAAGGTCATCGCACGCAACGCCGGGGTCAAACGCATACTTGCCAAGCCGGTGGCCGGCTACACGCTGAAGACCACCCTGGCCGAAGAGCTGGCCCAGCGCGGCCGTGATCAGGCGGTGCCGGCCAGCCTGCCCGGTATCCCGCAGGCACTGGACCTGCCCGGCGACTTCCGCGTGCTGGTCGCCGAAGACAACAGCATTTCAACCAAGGTGATACGCGGCATGCTCGGCAAGCTCAACCTTGAGCCCGACACCGCCTGCAATGGCGAGGAAGCCCTGCAGGCGATGAAAACCCAGCGCTACGACCTGGTGCTGATGGATTGCGAAATGCCGATTCTGGACGGGTTCTCGGCCACCCAGCAGTTGCGCGCCTGGGAAACCGCCAACCAGCGCCAACGCACCCCGGTGGTGGCGCTGACTGCGCACATTCTTACCGAACACAAGGAACGCGCCCGGCTGGCAGGCATGGACGGGCACATGGCCAAGCCGGTCGAACTGTCGCAGTTGCGCGAGCTGATCCAATATTGGGCCAACCAGCGCGAAGCCAAAGCGGACCCGGCGCACACATCCTGATCTGTAGTGCCTGTACTGGCCTCATCGCCGGCAAGCCAGCTCCCACCTCGATCGCATCGCTCTCAAGCCATGTGCAGTACCTGTGGGAGCTGGCTTGCCGGCGATGAGGCCAGTGAAGACATCCACAACGCTGCTGATACACTTCCCGTCAACTTCCCTGCAAGGGGCTACCCCATGCTCCATGAGTTGTTCAGCGTCTACCTGAAAATGCTCGTGCTCTACAGCCCGTTCTTCGTGCTGTCGTGCTTCATCAGCCTGACCCGCGGCCACTCCAGCAAAGAGCGCAAGCAACTGGCCTGGAAGGTAGCCTTTGCGGCACTGGTCGCCAGCGTGCTGCTGTACCTGTTCGGGCGGGTGATCTTCGGTATTTTCGGCATCACCGCCGATGCCTTCCGCATCGGCGCTGGCAGTGTGCTGTTCATCTCGGCATTGGGTATGGCCCAGGGCAAGCCTGCGGTGCAGGCCGACAACGTGCAGCAGGATGTAACCATCGTCCCGCTCACCATCCCCCTCACCGTCGGCCCCGGCACCATTGGTGCCCTGCTGGTGATGGGCGTCGGCCAGCCGCATTGGGATGACAAGTTGCTAGCTATCATCAGCATCGCGCTGGCCAGCTTCACTGTCGGCCTGGTGCTTTACCTGTCGCACGGCATCGAACGAATTCTCGGTGACCAGGGCCTGCAGATTGTCAGCCGGTTGATGGGGCTGTTTGTTTGTGCCCTGGCTGCGCAAATCATCTTTACCGGGATCAAAGGTTACATGATGCCTTAAAGGGCGTAATCCAGGATGCGCTGCAAAGAGACCTGCACGACGCGGTCCTGAACCTTGGGCAAAAAACTGTGTTCGAACGCCAAAAGGTTGAAGCGGATCAACTCCGCCCGCACGTTCCGATGGCTGCGCTTTCGGCTGATGAACCCTGCGCTGAATGCCGAGCGCACATCCGTCTCATGGTAAAGCACCATATCCAGACGATTGGCACCCGCCGGGGCGCAGGGCAGTAACTGAAAGTGCTGGCGCTCGTAGGCGCGTCGCTCAAGCTCCTGCAGCACAGACGGGTTGGCCAACAGCTTTTGCATGGAAATACCGATCGACGAAGCGAAATGCTCGCCAGCCGTTGCAGCAATGGTTTCCAGCACCTGGTCGGCCTGCCTGGCACGGCGTTCGTCCGGCCAATGCACCTGCTCGGCAGACACGGCATCCCAGCCCATGTATTTGAGCTGGTTGCGGTAGTAGGCAAACCAATCCTCGACGAGCCCTTCCCTGTAGGCCGTCTCGGTAGCACGCTCGGCCATCGCCAAGGCCAGTTTCACCTGGTTTTTCTGTGTAGCGGAAATACCCGGCAAGAACGAGACGATCCCCGCTCCGATCACCGCAGACGTGGCATCACTCATGATGTGCTCCCGTTACCGGCGCGTAAGGGTCGAACCGGTAATCCCCTTGTGCATCCTTGGTTTTCATCAACGCCTGCAATTCATCCCGCTGACGTTGGAAGCGCCCGTTATCCAGGGCCAGCGAAATCCCGTTGAACTCCGCCTCCCCTTGCAGCACTTGCTCGCGAAGCCATGTGTCCAGCGGGATACTCGAAATCGACGTGTCGACGTGCATCGAAATACTGCAAAGGTCCAGCACCGGCCCTGGCTTGAGCAGGCCCAGTTCGATGACAAGCTTCGATCCCTGAACCTGATCTTGCGTACTGAACTTCAGCAAATGGCCAAAACCGTCCACTGACCGGCTCAAGCCCGTCTTCACGGCTGCCAGCACGGCCTCATGACCGATCGAGCGCATTCTCAACCACGCCTCTAGTGGCTGCACCAGCGCGCTGCGCACGGGCTGCCCTAATTGTTTGAGGTCATGGGTACTGGCCAGTTTGATCCAGCCAAGTTGACGGTACGCGTCCCTGCAGGCGGCATACCAGCGTTCATAATCGTCGAAGCGCGACCCGGCATTCTTGTTGGCCAGCAACTGTGCATAAAGTATCGAGTCGAACGCAGCCTGGCGTTGTGCCTCGACAGCACCCGTGGAGTACAACAATGCCGTTCCGCCAATCAACATCAGCTGCTCAACTGCACTATTCATGGTCTTGTCTCATCACAAATAAGTGAACAAGGCGGCGTTGGTGCAACGCCGCCGCGCAATCAGATGTCGTATTGCAGAACGTTCTCGACACTGCGCACGCCGAGTTTGTTTTCCACGGTTTCGCGGACTTTGTCGTAGACGAAGTTGTTGAGCGTGAGCACTGCCGTGCCGGCGTAATACTCAGTCTTGTCCAGCGTCCACTGGATACCCAACACGTCATCGTCCAGTTGCGGGGCAGACGCCTGGATGCAGCTCACCACCATGATCACATCGTTGTTTTCGGTTTCGATGCAAGCGGCCAGCCCCACCATGCCACGGGCCTTGTTCTTGCGCTTGTGATCGAGCACCTTGGCGTCGTTTTCGACGGTGGTCATTTTGTCGAAGGCCATCTTCGCCAAACCACCCAACTTGGTACCACCCAGCACCGCATTACCGACCACACCGATAGCCCGGATGGCGACGGCGCCTACGGTGACAGTCAGCTCTGCCGAGGTTTCCAGCTCGAAGGTACGCCGCGGGATGGTAAAACCAAGATCACGCATGACATCAACGAACTTGTCGTACCACTCGCGGCTCTGCTTTTCGGCATCGAACGCTTTGTCGGCCACTAACGTGGCGAAGTGGAAAGCATTCTTCACATCGTGACGGCTTTGCGCAGACATGCCCGCGCCGCACGCCAGCAGGTTGCCTTCGACCAGGATGGCGGTGTTGGTGGTAGTAACTTCTGTTGCATCGGACATGTAGAAACTCCTTGATGGTTGCCCCTCGAATCAGGGGCATCCACCTTAGCCAGCGCGCTGGCGACGCAACGCGCTGAAGGGTTTCCGACGCAACTAGCTGGCGGAAGGGTACCAACGCGGCGTATAGGCCCACACGCCACCCGACAGGCGAGGAAACACGCAGGTTGTAGAGGAGCCCACCAACACCATGGTGCGCATGTCGACCATTTCTGGCAGCAGTTCGGCCAGGGTGACTACCTTCAGCGTCTGCCCCGGCCTACCGATGTCACGGCCAAGGACTACAGGCGTGTTCCCGTCGCGATGGCGGCGCACGACTTCCAGCGCCACCCCAAGCTGGTGCGGCCTGGACTTGGAAATCGGGTTGTAGAAGGCCAGCACCAAGTCGGCCTGGGCCGCCAGGTCCAGGCGTTTCTCGATAATCGACCAGGGCTTCAGGTTGTCCGACAGCGACATCACGCAGAAGTCATGGCCCAGCGGCGCGCCGGCCTGGGCGGCCGTTGCGAGCGAAGCGGACACGCCCGGCAGGATCTCGAGGTCGACGCGATGCCACGCCGGATCACTGGATTCGTGCAAGGCCTCAAGCACTGCGGCGGCCATGGCGAACACGCCTGGGTCCCCCGACGACACCACCACCACCGAACGGCCCTGGGCCGCCAGCTCGAAGGCATGCCGGGCGCGCTGCATCTCTTCACGGTTGTCGGTGCAGTGCAGGGTCTGGTCGTCACGGAACGGCCCGGCCATGCGCACGTAGGTTTCGTAGCCAAGTACATCTTCGGCCTGCGCCAGCTCGGCCTTGACCGCAGGTACCATCAGCTCGGCAGCACCCGGGCCCAGGCCGATGACCGCCAGCCGACCACGGCGGCGGCCAACCTGCGCCACCTCGACCGGGGCGGGTGCCACGGCGATAACCACATCTGCCTGCTCGATCAACTGCGCACCGGGCATTACCGCGGCAAGCATGCCAGCCACATCGTGCGGCTTGGCAGCAAAGCGCAAGGCAACACCCAAAGCCTGCGCGGCCTCGTGCAGGGCACTGTCGGCCATGGCTTGCTCGTCTGCCAGTACGCAGGCCACGGATGGCTCGGCGATGCCGGCCTGCTGCAATGCAGCGCGAATACCGTGCAGGTTGCCACTTGCAACACCCACCACCACCGAACGCGGGTGAATCAGCAGTTCGTCGCGGTTGGCCGGGCGGGCCTGATACCCCACATGAATGGTGCGTCGGGCTGCTTCGCTGGCAGGCAACTGCACCTGTTGCAGCCACGGTGCGTCGCCTTCGATACGCACCGACTCACCGGCCAGCAAGTCAGAGACAAAGCGTTTGCCTTGTTCGATATCTGCCAGCGTGTAGCCCTGGGGCGGGTTCAACAAACAGGTGCCGAATCGCAGCTCACCACTGGTGGTAATCGCCGCAGCAACGCCCAGTGCTTCGGCAATTTCGCGTGCCATCACGTTCACACCGCCCAGGCCACCGAGCAGCGGCACCACGGCGCTGCCATCCTCGGCCACGGCCAGTACCGGCGGTTCGCTGCCTTTCTCGCTGAGCAAGCTGGCCAGGCTGCGGATGACAATGCCCGCAGCACACAGGGCGATGATCGGCGTGTCCTGCTGGTACAGCCCACGCAGGGTATCGCCGAACGAGGTGTACGACTGGTCGGCATCCTCGACACGCCCCTGCAGGCCATGGATCGTGGCCTGCGGGTAACGGTGCTGGATACGCTGCGCCGTCGCCAGGCTGCCCGGGCCAAGAATTACGATCGCCGGTGCCTTGTGCATGCTCATCCCTGCCATTTTTCCCCCGGCACGATGATCAGCGAGAAGTACGGCGACGACTGCGGGTCGACCTGGTCCAGCGGTACGATCTTCTGGTTGGCCATGGTGGCCCGCTCTACATACAGCGCGCGCCCGTCCAGGCCCAGTTCGGCCAATACGTCGCGTACTTTGGGGAAGTTGCGGCCAAGCTTCATGATTACCGCTGCATCGGCGTCAGCCAGGCGGCGCTTGAGCTCTTCGGCGGGTAATACACCCGACAGCACCGACAGGCTCTGGTTGCGGTACACCAGCGGTGCGCCAAGCACCGAGGCGCCACCGAGCATCGAGCAGACACCGGGGATCACTTCGGCCTCATAGCGCTGCGCCAGCCGGTCGTGCAGGTACATGTAGGAACCGTAGAAGAACGGGTCACCTTCGCAGATCACCGCCACGTCACGGCCGGCATCCAGGTGCTCGGCCACCTGCACGCTGGCTTCGTCGTAGAAGTCGCTGATCACTTGTTCATAGGACAGCGGCGCTGGCAGAGCCTCGGTGGTGACCGGGTAGACCAGCGGCAACAGCGTCTGCTCGGGTTGCAGGTGCGCCTCGATGATGCCGAAGGCGTTGCCACGCTTGCCCTTGGCCACGAAGTAGCCGACCACTGGTGCTTCGCGCAGCAGGCGCAGGGCCTTGAGGGTGATCAGTTCAGGGTCGCCCGGGCCCACGCCCAGGCCCAGCAGTCGTCCACGCGGCGCCATCATTCCACCTCCGTGGCGAGGGCGTTGACCGCAGCGGCAGCCATCGCACTGCCGCCCAGGCGGCCTTGCATGATCACGAACGGCACGCCACGGCTGTCGGCGGCGAGCATCGCCTTGGACTCGGCAGCACCGACGAAACCAACCGGGAAGCCGAGGATCAGTGCCGGCTTGGGTGCGCCAGCGTCAATCATCTCCAGCAGGTAGAACAGGGCGGTAGGGGCGTTGCCGATTACCACCACGCTGCCTTCCAGGTACGGGCGCCACAACTCCAGGGCGACGGCGGAGCGGGTATTGCCGGCGTCTTTGGCAAGGCCCGGCACGCTCGGGTCGCGCAGGGTGCAAATGACTTTGTTGTCCGCTGGCAGGCGGGCCCGGGTGATGCCTTCGGCCACCATGTGCGCATCGCACAGGATCGGCGCGCCGTTAAGCAGCGCCTCGCGCCCCGCCCGGCCGGCGCCTTCGGAGAACTGCAGGCCATCGATGGCATCGACCATGCCACAGGCGTGGATCACGCGCACGGCGAGCTTTTCGAGGTCTGCGGGGATCCGCTCGAGTCGGGCTTCCTCACGGATGATCCGGAAGGAATTGCGATAGATCTCCTGACCATCGCGGATGTAGTCAATCATCAAGGTGCTCCGTCGGCAGGTCGAGCATGGCGCCTGCTTCATTCAAGGTAAGGTCGGTGGCGCGCAGGGCGCCGAAGCCCGGCTGGCGCGCGTCACGCAGATAGAGGTCGTAACGGCCCGGCGAGCGGGCCAGCAGGGTGGCCGGGGCAACATGGGCCACGGCACAGGAACGGGGGCAGCCAGACAAGTGCACACTGGCGGGCACGCCAGGGCCCAGCAGCGCGGCCAGGGCAACGGCGTCGGCCTTGGTCTCGCCAAGCGCCTTGGCGCAGCCGCTGGCACCGGTGCAGGCGCTGATGCGCGCCAGGGGTTCATGGTCGTGGCACAGCAAGCCCTGTGCAGACAACTCGGCTTGGGCCTGTTCAATGCGCTGCAATTGCAGGTTGGTCAGCACCAGACTCTGCCAAGGGCTGAAGCGCAGGCTGCCATCGCCCCATTCGCGGGCAATACGTGCGGCACCGCGCAGCATGGCCGGGGTCAGGCGGCCTTGGGGCGGGGCGACGCCGAGGGCGAGGCCTTGAGCTTGGGGTAGCTCGCCCAGCCAAGAGGCACGCTGTTGTTCGCGTCGCCACGCGAGCACGGTGGCATCGCGGCGGATGTCCAACCCGAGCCCATCGACGAAATCGCTTGGCGGGCACACCTCAAGCAACTGGCGCATGCGCGACTGCGCAGGGGTTGCCAGATCGAGAAAGCGTTCCAGCACGGCACGCACCAGAGCCAAGCCCTGCTCCAGCGGCACTGCGCCGAGCACCTGACCGTCCACCGGGCAACCCGCCAGGCCGAACGCCAGCCAGGTCTGCTGCTTCAGGCGCAGCGCTGACAGCCACAGGTCGTGAGGGTGTTCGAGCATGGCCAGGCGTTCGCCGGCATCCAGTTGCACGGCGAACTTGGCCGACAACTGGTGAAAGCGCGGGGTCCCTTCCAACAGGTCGAGGATCTGCCCTGCCAACGGCCGTGCGTCCAGCAGCATCGCCGGGTCATGCCCGGCCAGCGGGCTGAGCATCAGGTTGCGCACATCGTCACCGGCCGCGTCGCGCGGGCCCAGGCCGGCGGCGAGCAGGGCCTCAACCAAGGCGCGATGCTCGCTGCCAATGCCGCGGATCTGCAAGTTGCCACGGTTGGTGGCCTCGATCACGCCGCCGGCAAAGCGCTCGGCTGCCGTCGCCACCGCTTCGGCCTGGTCGGCCAGCAGCAGGCCGCCCGGCAGCTTGATGCGGCAGATACCGCCATCACGGGCACTGACAATGCGCCACAACCCCGGGCAGGCCGAGGGGCGGGGCGAAACGTTGGGGGCATGGGCCTGCGTCAAAGGGGCGTCCGGCAATCTGTGAAAATGCGCTTGAGTGTAGAAGGCGCGGTATTATGCCTGCTTTGTCCGGCGGCATGAAAAGCCGGTGGTCGAGCATCATTCGAGTTTGAGCAGATTTTTTGGAGGCGCTGCGCACCCCATCGCGACACAAGGCCGCTCCCACAGGGGTATGAAGATCGCTGTGGGAGTGGCCTTGTGTCGCGATGGGCTGCAAAGCAGCTCCAGGTCTTGAAGAGGTATCAATGGCACCCTGGCTGACAGTAGTAGGCATCGGCGAAGACGGCTTCAGTGGCCTGGGCAAGCAAGCCCGGCGCGCGCTGCTGGGCGCTACGCGGATCTTCGGCAGCCCGCGCCAGCTGGGCCTGCTGCCGCGCTGCGTGCCCGGCGAACGGTTGGGCTGGCCAAGCCCGTTTTCCTTAAGCCCTGTGCTGGCCCTGCGCGGCGAGCCGGTGTGCGTGCTGGCCAGCGGCGACCCGATGTTCTACGGCGTCGGCGCCAGCCTGGCGCGACAGGTACCTGCCGATGAAATGCGCGTACTGTCGATGCCCTCCTCCTGCGCCCTGGCCGCCGCCCGCCTGGGCTGGCCGCTGCAGGAGGTGCAGGTGGTGTCGCTGGTGGCCCGGCCCCTCACGGCGCTGAATGCCCACCTGTACAGCGGTATCCGCCTGCTGGTGCTGAGCAACGATGGCGACAGCCCGGCGGCCATTGCCGCGCTGCTGCACGCGTGTGGCTTCGGGCCAAGCCGCCTGCGGGTTTTCGAACACCTGGGTGGCCAGGAAGAACGTGAGTTGGCCGGCACCGCCCAGGGCTGGCCGCACGCCAATGTCGCAGCGCTCAACCTGGTGGCCATCGAGTGCCTGGCCACGCCGGATGCCCCACGCCTGCACCGGCTGGCCGGGCTGCCGGACAGTGCCTTCCGCCACGACGGCCAGCTGACCAAACGCGATGTCCGCGCCATCACCCTGGCGCGCCTGGCGCCCCAGCCCGGTGAGCTGCTGTGGGACGTGGGCGCGGGCTGCGGCTCGATTGGCATCGAATGGATGCGCGCCCACCCGGCCTGCCGCGCCCTGGCCATCGAGGCCGACGAAGGCCGCCAGGGTTTCATCGAACACAACCGTGACGCGCTGGGTGTACCCGGCCTGCAACTGGTCTGCGGCAAGGCGCCAGCGGCACTGCAAGGCCTGGAACAGCCCGATGCCATCTTCATCGGCGGCGGCGTCACCCGCGAAGGGGTGCTGGACCTGTGCTGGGCAAACCTGCGCCCCGGCGGCCGGCTGGTGGCCAACGCAGTGACCTTGCAAAGCGAACTGGCCCTGGCGCATTTTCGCGAACAGCACGGTGGTGAGTTGACCCGTATCCATGTCGCCCATGCCCAGCCCTTGGGCGCGTTCGACACCTGGCGCCAAGCGCTGCCGATCACCCTGCTGGAAGTGGTGAAACCCGTCGATGCGTGAAGAAACCCGTGAACAGCCCGCGCCGCTGCGCAGCGGCCTGACCACCGGCAGCTGCGCCACCGCCACCAGCCTGGCGGCAGCCAAGCTGCTGCTCACCGGGCAGCGTGACGATGCGGTGGATATCACCCTGCCCAAAGGCAAGGTGGTGCAGATGCGCCTGGAATTCTGCCGCCTGACTGGCGAGCGTGCCGAAGCCGGCACCCTCAAGGATGCTGGCGACGACCCGGACGTGACCCACGGCGCCCTGCTCTACAGCCAGGTGCGCCTGCTGGGCGAACCTGGCATCCGCTTTGTCGCCGGTACCGGCGTGGGCACCGTGACCCGCCCGGGGCTGGTGCTGGCAGTGGGTGAGCCGGCCATCAACCCGGTGCCACGGCGCATGATCAGCGAGCACCTGCAACGCCTGACCGAAGAATGCGGCTACCTCGGTGGCTTCGAGGTCACGGTCAATGTGCAGGGCGGCGATCAGCTGGCCCTCAAGACCATGAACCCGCGCCTGGGCATCCTCGGCGGGTTGTCGATCCTCGGTACCAGCGGCATCGTGCGGCCGTTTTCCTGTGCGGCCTACATCGCCTCGATCCACCAGGGCATCGACGTGGCCCACACCAACGGCTACACGCACATCGCCGCCTGCACCGGCAACGCCAGTGAAGACACCATGCGCCGGGTCTACGGCCTGCCGGAAATCGCCCTGATCGAAATGGGCGACTTTGTCGGCGCAGTGCTCAAGCACCTGCGCAAGGTGCCAGTGCCACGCCTGAGCCTGTGCGGTGGCTTCGGCAAGATCAGCAAACTGGCCGCCGGGCACATGGACCTGCACAGCCGCCACTCCAGCATCGACCTGCCGCAGCTGGCCGGCTGGGCCGCAGACATCGGCGCTGACGAAGCGCTGCAGGCTGCCATTATCGGCGCCAATACCAGCCAGCAAGCGCTCGTGCTGGCTCATGCGGCCGGCATTGCCCTTGGTGATGCGGTGTGTGCCCACGCCCTGGCCTTCGCCCGCAGCGTCGTGCCGGCGCAGGTGCAAGTGGAAGTGTTCGCCATCGACCGCCAGGGCGGCATCGTTGGCCGGGCGGGTGTGCAATGACTGCGCGCATCCTGCTGCTGGGGGGGGTCACGGAAGCCCTGGCAATCGCCCGCCGCCTCGGCCCACAGCATGTCTACAGCCTGGCGGGCATTGGCCGTGTGCCGCAGGACCTGCAATGCCAGGTGCGGGTCGGGGGCTTTGGCGGCGCCGAAGGCCTGGCCAGCTACCTGCGCGAAGCGGGTATCACCCTGCTGATCGATGCCACCCATCCCTATGCCGCGCAGATCAGCCGCAATGCTGCCAGTGCTGCGCGTAGCGCCGGCGTCACATGCTGGGCCTTGCGACGCCCGGCCTGGCAGGCGCAAGCGGGCGATGACTGGCGCGAGATCGAGGACTGGGCAGGGCTGATCGAAGCACTCAAGCTGTTTCGCAGGCCGCTGTTCACGCTGGGGCGTGAGCCGCTGCAACATCTGGACGAGATTCCGCCGGAGCAGTTCTGAACTCTAAGGGCATTGGAGGCAATGCCCTGGCAATTAACGCTGCGAAGTGATTGGAGCGCGCGGGCCGTTCCAGATCGAGGATGAGCGGCATTGTTCCAGCGCCGCAGTATCGATGTGCTGATCAGCAAGAATGGCGGCAGCATGGCGACCGAGCCAAAGCTGGAAGCGGCGCGGGCGCTTGGTGTGCCGGTATTGATCCTGAAGCGCCCGGCATTGCCGGAAGTTGACCGGGCATTCGAGTCGCAGGCTGATACGCGGCAGCAGCACTCGCCCTGCAATAACAAGTTTCGCAAGCACGCCAGAGCCCGCTCCCACAAAAGACCGCGCCAGTCTTACAAACCTTTCGATTTTTCTTTCACCCCGCAAGTGGCTCTGGGCCGTCCTGCTGCCTTAAACCTCGTTTCCTCCCCCTGGAAGGCGCTACCCATATGGAAACGCAATGGCAGATTTGGCTGGTCTTTGGCATCGCGCTGACCCTGCTCGAACTGGTCCTCCCAACGTTCTTCATCCTCTGGTTCGGCATCGGTGCCGTGCTGGTCCCGCTCATCTCGCTCGCCGCCCCCAGCCCGCAACTGGACATGCAGGTCCTGGCTGTGGGTACCGCTGTCATCCGCCATTACCGCACTGTGGTTCAAAGTGTTCCGGCGCAAACAGCCAGACGTGCGATGGACCGCCGATAGCGTGACCGGTGAGGTGAACTAGCTGACCGCTGGCGTTTCGAGTTCGAGAAAGGCCGCGTGCGTTTCCAGAAGCCGATCCTGGGCAGCGAAGAATGGACCTGCATCGCCGACAGCGAGATCCCGGTTGGCGAGCGGGTGCGCCCTACCGCCATCGAAGGAAACACCGCGTCATACGGGCCTGAACCTGCACTAAAAGGAATTTCGCATCATGACCAGCCTCATCGTCGTCGCCGCCATCGCCTTGTTCGTCCTGATCACCGTGTTCAAGGGGGTACGTATCGTGCCCCAGGGCGAGGAATGGATCATCGAGCGCCTGGGCCGCTACCACAGCACGCTCAAGCCCGGCCTGAACATCCTCATCCCTTACATGGATGTGGTTGCCTATCGCCTGCCGACCAAGGACATCATCCTCGATGTGCAACAGCAGGAAATCATCACCAGGGACAACGCGGTAATCGTCGCCAACGCCCTGTGCTTCGCCAAGGTGGTCGACCCGCAGAAGGCCTCCTACGGCGTGCAGAACTTCTCGTTCGCCGTCACCAGCCTGACCATGACATCGCTGCGCGCCATTGTCGGTGCCATGGACCTGGATGAAGCGCTGTCCAGCCGCGAGCAGATCAAGGCACGCCTGCGCGAGGCGATGTCGGAACAGACCGAAGACTGGGGCGTGACCGTGCGCTCGGTGGAAATTCAGGACATCAAGCCTTCGGAAAACATGCAACTGGCCATGGAGCGCCAGGCAGCGGCCGAGCGTGAGCGCAAGGCCGATGTGACCCGCGCCGAAGGCGCCAAGCAGGCAGCGATCCTGGAAGCGGAAGCACGCCTGCAAGCAGCCAGGCTGGATGCCGAAGCGCAGATCAGCCTGGCCGAGGCCTCGGCGCGGGCGATTTCGCTGGTCAAGGAAGCAGTGGGCAACGAGACCGTGCCGGCCATGTACCTGCTGGGCGAGCGCTATGTCGGGGCCATGGAGAATCTGGCGAGCAGCAACAATGCCAAGGTGGTGGTGCTGCCGGCGGACTTGCAGGAAACCGTCCGGGGCCTGATGGGCCGTAACAAGGCTTGAGATTGTCGGGGGCGCTTTGCGCCCCATTACCCGACCACCTGCGTCACTTCACCGCACCCCGCCATTTTTACCTATACTCCGCCTTACAATACCCACCACGATTCCTGACCGGATCTCTCCATGCCCCCACGTCGGCACATCGCCTGGATAGCCTGCCTTGCAGTGCTGTTCAACCTGCTGGCCATGCCGCTGGCCTCTGCCGTGCCCAAAGGCCCGGCCGAGCAGCTGCTGTGGGGGGCTTTCTGTTCCAGCATGGCCAACAAGGCCAAGGTTGATGTCCAGGCCCTGGCCAAGATCGACCTCGGCCCGCAAAGCGACGACAGCGCCAGCATGATGAATTGCTGGTGCTGCTCCGGCGCCGCACCGCTGCTGGCCCTGCCCGGCTACCCGCCACAGCTGCACAACCCGCCAACACGGTTTGCCAGCCTGCTGCCGCCCCCTGCCGACTACCAACCCACGCCGCGCCAGCCCTGGCCTGCGTTAAACCCCCGTGCCTCTCCGCTGGCCTGAGTTCATCACGCTGTCTGCCTGAACCTGAACAGAACGGAGATTCACCATGCTCAAGCACGCCCTCGTCATGGCCGCCCTGCTGCTGCCCGGCGCCTTTGCCAATGCCCACGAATACAGCGTGGGCGACCTGCACATCGCCCACCCCTGGTCGCTGCAGTTGCCGCCCAACGCCCCCAATGTCGCCGCGTATTTCGTGGTGCACAACAATGGCAAGGCCGATGACCGCCTGCTGAGCGTCGACAGCCCCATCAGCGATGATGCGCAGTTGCACGAGCATGCCATGAGCGCCAGCGGTGCCATGAAGATGCAGCAAGTGCCCAACGTAGTGGTGCCTGCCGGCAAGGACCTGACCTTCGCCCCCAGCGCTTACCACGTGATGCTGATGCAGCCCAAGGACCGCAGTCTGCTGGTCGACGGCAAGCGCTTCCCGTTGACCCTGCACTTCGAGAAGGCCGGCGACATCACCGTCGAGGTGGCCGTGCAGAAGCAGGCGCCAACGGACCAGCCGCAAGCCCACGAACACGCGCACTGACACCTGCTGACAGGCACTCGCCATGAGCCTGCCGCGCAACAGCATCAGCCGTCCCACCCGCCCTGACCGCAGGCGCGCCGGTGGCGGATGGCTGAGCCTGTTCGCCATGTGGATGATCTTCATCGGCCCGCTGATTTCCCAGTCGATGCCGATGGA
This sequence comes from Pseudomonas sp. MM223, assembly GCA_947090765.1. Taxonomy (NCBI): domain Bacteria; kingdom Pseudomonadati; phylum Pseudomonadota; class Gammaproteobacteria; order Pseudomonadales; family Pseudomonadaceae; genus Pseudomonas; species Pseudomonas sp. MM223. The sequence goes on from OX352322.1 coordinate 6,074,537, forward strand.
CCACCACGCCGGCATGAGCATGCCGATGGACATGCCGATGGCGGCTGCCCATCAGCATGTCGGCGATACCCACCACGGTCACGGCGGCGATGGCCAGCTGCACGTGATGTGGGAAAAGTGCGGTTACTGCAGCCTGTTGTTCAACTGCCCGGCCCTGCCCCAGGCCCTCAGCCCGCTCAGCGCCGGCAGCGTCGTCCCCACCGCCCACCTGCTTGCGCCAACGCACCAAGGCCATGCCCGGCAGGCTGTGTTCCCCGGTGCGCGCAGCCGCGCCCCACCTTCCTCGATCAGCGTCTGAACCCACATTTTGCGCACGAAGCCAGGAGGCTTCGCGCTAACTCATGACTGATCGACTGGAATCACTATGTCCGGCTGCACCCCTGTTTTTGCCTTGTCCCTGCGTGGGACCATCGCCGCCCTCTGCGGCTCGCTGCTCGCGCCCGTGGCCCTGGCCGCCGACCCTGGCCATGAAGGCCATGCGCACGACGCACCCGAGCTGAGCCCGACGGTGATCACCGCCGTGGCCCCAAGCTCGCCGCTGACCGTGGTCACCAACCCGAAAGACCCGCGCCAGCCGGTGCCGGCCAGCGACGGCGCCGACTACCTGAAGACCATCCCCGGCTTTTCGGCGATCCGTGCCGGCGGTACCAACGGCGACCCGGTGTTGCGCGGCATGTTTGGCTCGCGCCTGAACATCCTCACCAATGGCGGCCTGATGCTGGGCGCTTGCCCCAACCGCATGGACGCGCCCACCTCCTACATTTCGCCGGAAACCTACGACCGCCTGACCGTGATCAAAGGCCCGCAAAGCGTGATCTGGGGCCCGGGCGGCTCGGCAGGCACCATCCTTTTCGAGCGCGAACCGGAGAAGTTCGGCACCCTCGGCAGCCGGGTAAATGCCAGCCTGCTGGCCGGCTCCAATGGCCGCTTTGACAAGGTACTGGACGCCGCCGCCGGCAACAGCCAGGCCTACGCCCGCTTCGTTGGCAACCAGTCACGCTCGGATGACTACCACGACGGCAACAACGACACCGTGCCGTCGCGCTGGGAAAAATGGAACGGCGATGTCGCCCTCGGCTGGACGCCCGACCAGGACACCCTGCTGGAGCTGACTGCCGGCAAGGGCGATGGCGAGGCCCGCTACGCCGGGCGCGGCATGGACGGCTCGCAGTTCAAGCGCGAAAGCCTGGGCCTGCGCTTTGAAAAGTCCAACCTCGGCGAGGTGCTCGACAAGGTCGAGGCGCAGGTCTACTACAACTATGCCGACCATGTAATGGACAACTACAGCCTGCGTACCCCATCGGGCAGCGGCATGATGGGCATGCCGATGGTCAGCAACGTCGACCGTCGCACCCTGGGCGCACGCATCAAGGCCACCTGGCGCTGGGCCGATGTGCAACTGATCAGTGGCATCGACGCGCAAACCAACGAACATCGCCAGCGTGGCGGCATGGGCGTGGACGCGCACAAGGGCCAGGCCTGGACCAAGGACGCCGACTTCCACAACTACGGTGCCTTCAGCGAACTGACCTGGTACGTCAGCGGTGAAGACCGGCTGATTACCGGTGCGCGCCTGGACCGCGCCTCGGCCCGAGACTTCCGTAAAGGCAGCGCCACCGAAGGTGATACCCGCGCCGACACTCTGCCCAGCGGTTTCATCCGCTACGAGCACGACCTGGCAGCCATCCCGGCCACCACCTACATCGGCCTCGGCCATGCCCAGCGCTTCCCCGACTACTGGGAGCTGTTCTCGCCCAAGCTGGCACCGCCCGGTGCAGCAAATGCCTTCGACGGCATCAAGCCTGAGAAGACCACCCAGCTCGACTTCGGCATCCAGTACCGCACCGAGCGCCTGGAAGCCTGGGCTTCGGGCTATGTCGGGCAGATCCGTGACTACATCCTGTTCGACTACCGCACCGGCATGATGGGCATGAGCACTTCCCAGGCACAGAACATCGACGCCCGCATCATGGGCGGCGAACTGGGCGCGGCCTACCAGCTGAGCGAAAACTGGAAGGCCGATGGCACGCTGGCCTACGCTTGGGGCAAGAACAGCAGTGATGGCAAAGCGCTACCGCAAATGCCTCCTCTGGAGAGCCGCCTGGGCCTGACTTACAGCCGCGATGTGTGGAGCGTCGGCGCACTGTGGCGGCTGGTGGCAGCACAGAACCGCATTGCCGAGAACCAGGGCAACGTCGTCGGCAAGGACTACGACAAGAGCGCCGGCTTCGGCGTGTTTTCCCTGAACGGCGCCTACAAGGTGAACAAAAACCTCAAGCTCAGCGCGGGGGTCGACAACCTGTTCGACAAAACCTACGCCGAGCACTTGAACCTGGCCGGGAACGCCGGGTTCGGCTACCCGGCAACAGATCCACAGCCGGTCAACGAGCCAGGCAGGACCTTCTGGACCAAGGTCGATTTCAGCTTCTGACAACAACAACGGGCGCAGCTTCGGTTGCGCCCATCTGCTGGTCAAACAGGAGGTTCCCATGAGAGGAACACGCAGCAATTTCTATAACCTGGCCTGGCGTTGGCACTTCTATGCGGGGCTGTTCGTGGCCCCGTTCATGATCCTGTTGGCGATCACCGGGATCATCTACTTGTTCAAGCCGCAACTGGACCCGCTGCTGTACCGCGACCTGATGGTGGTCGAAGCCGGCCACCACCGACAGGGCGCCGATGCGATGCTGGCCGAAGTGCGCCAGGCCTACCCAAAGGGCCACGTCGGCCAGTACCTGCCGCCAATCAACGCCGAGCGCAGTGCGCAGTTTGTGGTGCATGACGGCGGGCGCGAACTGAACGTATTCGTCGACCCTTACAGCGGCAAGGTGCTGGGCGAGCAGGACGGCAAGCAGAACCTGCAGGCCATCGCCCGCGCCCTGCATGGCGAGCTGATGGTCGGCACGGTGGGTGACCGCCTGGTGGAACTGGCCGCAGGCTGGGGCATCGTACTGGTGGTGTCGGGCCTGTACCTGTGGTGGCCGCGCGGTCGCAATGGCGCTGGCGTACTGTGGCCCCGGCTGTCGGCACGTGGCCGGCTGTTCTGGCGCGACCTGCATGCGGTCACCGGTTTCTGGGGTTCAGCCCTGCTGTTGATGATGCTGGTCAGCGGCATGACCTGGACCGGCCTGTGGGGCAAGCAGTACGCCGATTTGTGGAACCGCTTCCCGGCGGCCATGTGGAACGATGTGCCCAAATCGGACCAGCAGGCGGGTGAGCTTAACAGTGCACACCGCCAGACCGTGCCCTGGGCCCTGGAAAACACGCCGATGCCGCAGTCCGGCGCACACGCCGAACACGCCGGGCACCACATGATGTCGGACATGCCCGCTGCCCCCCAGGTGAGCGTGCAGCAGGTCGAAGACATCGCCACCTCCCGCCAGGTCGAGCCGGGTTACAGCATTACCTTGCCGACCACGGCAGACGGTGTGTTCACCATTGCCGTGTTCGCCGACGACCCACGCAACGACGCCACCCTGCATGTCGACCAGTACACCGGCAAGGTTCTGGCCGACGTGCGCTGGCAGGACTACAGCCCGGTCGCCCGCGCCACCGAACTTGGGGTGATGCTGCATGAGGGCAAGATGTTCGGGGCGTTCAACCAGATCATCATCCTGCTGGTGTGCCTGATGATTCTACTGGGTTCGGTGAGCGGGCTGGTGATGTGGTGGAAACGCCGGCCTGCTGGCGGGCTGGGCGTGCCGCCGCTGCGCCATGACCTGCCGCGCTGGAAGGCGGCAGTGGGGGTGATGCTGGTGCTGGGTGTGCTGTTCCCGCTGGTGGGGGTGTCGATGGTGGTGATGTGGGTGGTGGATAGCCTGGTAGTAAGACGCCGCCGGGAGCTGGCCAGCGCCTGATACCTGCACTGTCCTCTTCGCGGGCTTGCCTGCGCCCACAGGTTCCTCGCTGCCCTCAGGCTTGGCGCAATACCTGTGGGAGCGGGTTTACCCGCGAAAAGGTCGGCGAAGGTGTCGGACTATCCCTACAGAACACGGGTCGCTTTCCGAAAATCGTGTCGATCTGTCGCGATCTCGAATCGGAACCCCCGTGTTAGCCTAGCCGGCGACTTTCAAGGGAATGCAGCTTATGACCGCAACTTCACCAACACCACAAGGTGAGCAGCACCTGCAACGCAACCTGACCAACCGCCACATCCAGCTGATCGCCATCGGTGGCGCAATCGGTACCGGCCTGTTCATGGGCTCGGGCAAAACCATCAGCCTGGCTGGGCCGTCGATCATCTTCGTCTACATGATCATTGGCTTCATGCTGTTCTTCGTCATGCGCGCCATGGGCGAACTGCTGCTGTCGAACCTCAACTACAAGTCGTTCATCGACTTCTCCGCCGACCTGCTCGGCCCCTGGGCTGGTTACTTCACCGGCTGGACCTACTGGTTTTGCTGGGTAGTCACTGGTATCGCCGACGTGGTCGCCATCGCCGCCTACACGCAGTTCTGGTTCCCCGATTTACCGCAGTGGATACCGGCGCTCACCTGTGTGGGGCTGCTGCTGTCGCTGAACCTGGTGACGGTAAAAATGTTCGGCGAGATGGAGTTCTGGTTCGCCCTGATCAAGATCATCGCCATCCTCGGCCTGGTCGCCACCGGCCTGTACATGGTCATCACCGGCTTCACCTCACCCAGCGGGCGCACTGCACAGCTGGCCAACCTGTGGAATGACGGCGGCATGTTCCCCCATGGCCTGATGGGTTTCTTCGCCGGTTTCCAGATTGCCGTGTTCGCCTTCGTCGGCATCGAGCTGGTGGGCACCACCGCCGCCGAAGCGAAGAACCCGGAGCGCACCCTGCCGCGGGCGATCAACTCGATCCCTATCCGCATCATTGTGTTCTATGTGCTGGCGTTGATCGCGATCATGGCCGTGACCCCCTGGCGCGACGTGGTTCCGGGCAAGAGCCCGTTCGTTGAGTTGTTCGTACTGGCCGGCCTGCCAGCGGCGGCCAGCATCATCAACTTCGTGGTGCTGACCTCGGCGGCTTCGTCGGCCAACAGCGGCGTGTTCTCCACCAGCCGCATGCTCTTCGGCCTGAGCCAGGAGGGTGATGCACCCAAGGCCTTCGAGAAACTGTCGAGCCGCTCGGTACCGGCCAACGGCCTGTACTTCTCCTGCACCTGCCTGCTGCTCGGTGCGGTACTGATCTACTTGGTGCCGAACGTGGTCGAGGCGTTCACGTTGGTGACTACCGTTTCTGCGGTGCTGTTCATGTTCGTGTGGACGCTGATCCTGCTGTCGTACCTGAAGTACCGCAAAAACCGCGCGGCACTGCACCAGGCATCGAAGTACAAGATGCCGGGCGGGCGCTTCATGTGCTACGTGTGCCTGGTGTTCTTTGCCTTCATCCTGGTGTTGCTGAGCCTGGAAGCGGATACACGTTCAGCGCTGGTGGTGACGCCGATCTGGTTCCTGTTGCTGGCGGTTACCTACCAGTTCGTGCGCAACAGGCGCCATCCACGCACAGCGGCGCGTAACAGCTGATATCGCCGGGGCTGCTTTGCAGCCCCAATCCTGTGCACATAAATCCCTCAGGCACCAATCTGGATCCAACCAGCGCCCCAACACCTCGCACAACCCTTCTATTGCGCCCCTTTCGCCACTAGGCACACCCCTTGCAACGCCCCTTTCCGCTTGCCCAACACCATAAAAAACTCAGCGGAGAGAGCACATGAAGCGTCGCAGTCTGATCAAGGCTTTTACCCTCAGCGCGTCGATTGCGGCGATGGGCCTGAGCTGGAGCATCCAGGCCGCCGAGACCATCAAGGTTGGCATCCTGCATTCGCTGTCGGGGACGATGGCCATTTCCGAGACCTCGCTCAAGGACATGGCGCTGATGACCATCGACGAGATCAACGCCAAGGGCGGGGTCAACGGCAAGATGCTAGAACCGGTGGTGGTCGACCCGGCCTCCAACTGGCCGCTATTCGCTGAAAAGAGCCGCCAGTTGCTGACCCAGGACAAGGTCGCCGTGGTGTTCGGCTGCTGGACTTCGGTGTCGCGCAAGTCGGTGCTGCCAGTGTTCGAAGAGCTCAACGGCCTGCTGTTCTACCCGGTGCAGTACGAGGGTGAAGAAATGTCGCCGAACGTGTTCTACACCGGCGCCGCCCCCAACCAGCAAGCCATTCCTGCGGTGGAATACCTGATGAGCGAAGACGGCGGCAGCGCCAAGCGCTTCTTCCTGCTGGGCACCGACTACGTCTACCCGCGCACCACCAACAAGATTCTGCGCGCCTTCCTGCACAGCAAAGGCGTGGCCGACAAGGACATCGAAGAGGTCTACACGCCATTCGGCCACGCCGATTACCAGACCATCGTTGCCAACATCAAGAAGTTCTCCGCCGGCGGCAAGACGGCGGTGATCTCCACGGTCAACGGCGACTCCAACGTGCCGTTCTACAAGGAACTGGCCAACCAGGGCCTGAAGGCCACCGACGTACCGGTGGTCGCGTTCTCGGTCGGCGAAGAAGAGCTGCGCGGTATCGACACCAAGCCGCTGGTGGGCCACCTGGCCGCCTGGAACTACTTCGAGTCGGTGGATAACCCGGTGAACCAGAAGTTTGTCGCCGACTGGAAAGCCTACGCCAAGGCCAAGGGCCTGCCGGGTGCCGACAAGGCGGTGACCAATGACCCGATGGAGGCCACCTACGTGGGCATCCACATGTGGGCGCAGGCCGCCGAGAAGGCCAAATCCACCGATGTCGACAAAGTACGTGAGGCACTGGCCGGGCAGAGCTTCAAGGCGCCGTCGGGCTTCACCCTGACCATGGACAAGACCAACCACCACCTGCACAAGCCAGTGATGATCGGCGAGATCCAGGATGACGGGCAGTTCAGTGTGGTGTGGGAAACCGAGCAGCCGCTGCGGGCGCAGCCGTGGAGCCCGTTCATTCCGGGTAACGACAAGCGGCCGGACTATGCAGTGAAAGGTAACTGAGTGCATTGGGGCTGCTTTGCAGCCCAATCGCCGGCAAGCCAGCTCCCACAGGGAATGCACTGCCCTCAAGGCCTGTGGAGGACTTGTGGGAGCTGGCTTGCCGGCGATGAAGCCACCGCCGATTTCCAGGATTACCCGCATGCTCAGAATGCTGCTCACCCTGCTTCTGCTACTCCCCCTGGCAACTCAGGCCAGCGAGGGCGAATTCTTCCTCACCGCCAAGCCCGCCGAGCAAGCCCGCCTGCTCGAAGGCTGGGCGGCGCAACCCGATGCCGCGCGCCTGCCGCTGCTGGAAAACCTGCGCCAAGGCCGCATCGCCGAAGGCGACACCCGCAAGGTGCGCCTGAACAATCGGCTGCGCGGCCTGATCGACAACGCCCTGGCCAGCCACCAGTTGCTCAGCGACAACAGCGACACCCGCCTGATTGCCGCCCAACAACTGCAAAAAAGCGCACAACCGGCGCAAATGGCCTTCCTCGACCGGCGCTTCGCCAGCGAGCCGGATGCCGCCGTGCACGCCGCCCTCGGCCTGGCCCTGGCCAACCTGCAACTGGGTGCCAGCGAACCAGCGGTGCGCCTGGCCGCCGTGCGCTTGCTGGGCGAAACCGGTGACCCGGTTGCCCGCACCCGCCTTGAAACGCTGCTGCAACCCGGCGTAGAAACCGACCCGGGCGTGCGCACCGCTGCCGAAACCAGCCTGGCCCAGGTCAAGCGCAAGCTGCTGGCCGGCGAACTGCTCGGCCAAGCCTTCAGCGGCCTGTCGCTGGGCTCGATCCTGCTGCTGGCGGCGCTGGGCCTGGCCATCACCTTCGGCCTGCTGGGGGTGATCAACATGGCTCACGGCGAAATGTTGATGCTCGGTGCTTACAGCACCTACATGGTCCAGGTGCTGGTACAACGCTACGCCCCGGGCGCCATCGAGTTCTACCCGCTGATAGCCCTGCCGGTGGCCTTCGCCGTCAGTGCCGGGGTCGGCATGGCGCTGGAACGCACCGTGATCCGCCACCTGTATGGCCGCCCGCTGGAAACCCTGCTCGCCACCTGGGGCATCAGCCTGATCCTGATCCAGGCCATCCGCCTGCTGTTTGGCGCGCAAAACGTCGAGGTGAGCAACCCGGCGTGGTTGTCGGGCGGCATTCAGCTACTGCCTAACCTGGTGTTGCCCTACAACCGTCTGGTCATTATCGGCTTCGCCCTGGCCGTGGTGCTGCTGACCTGGCTGCTGCTCAACCGCACGCGGCTGGGCCTGAACGTGCGCGCAGTCACCCAGAACCGCAACATGGCCGCCTGCTGCGGCGTGTCCACCGGGCGCGTCGACATGCTCGCCTTTGGCCTGGGCTCCGGCATCGCCGGGCTCGGCGGCGTGGCCCTGAGCCAGGTCGGCAACGTCGGCCCGGACCTGGGCCAGAGCTACATCATCGACTCGTTCCTGGTGGTGGTGCTCGGCGGTGTCGGGCAACTGGCCGGCAGCCTCTGGGCCGCCTTCGGCCTTGGCATCGCCAACAAGCTGCTGGAGCCGCAGATCGGTGCCGTGCTCGGCAAGATCCTCATCCTTGCGTTGATCATTCTGTTTATCCAGAAGCGCCCGCAAGGCCTGTTCGCCCTGAAGGGACGGGTAATCGACTGATGAACCAGCCACTGCTTGTCACCGCTACGCAAAAGGCCGGGCCGCGCCTGACCCTGGCCATCGGCGCCCTCGTCGTGCTGCTGTTGCTGGCCCTGCCGCTGCTGTCGCTGCTGCCGGCAAATCATGCCCTGCAGGTGTCGGCCTACACCCTGACCCTGGTTGGCAAAATCCTCTGCTATGCCATCGTCGCCCTGGCCCTGGACCTGGTCTGGGGCTATGCCGGCCTGCTGTCGCTGGGGCACGGCCTGTTCTTCGCCCTGGGCGGCTACGCCATGGGCATGTACCTGATGCGTCAGGCAGCCGGTGACGGCCTGCCGGGGTTCATGACCTTCCTGTCATGGACCGAACTGCCATGGTACTGGGCCGGTACCCAGCATTTTGCCTGGGCGCTGTGCCTGGTGGTGCTGGCGCCCGGGCTGCTGGCACTGGTGTTCGGCTGGTTCGCCTTCCGCTCGCGGATCAAGGGCGTGTACTTCTCGATCATGACCCAGGCCCTGACCTTCGCCGGCATGTTGCTGTTCTTCCGCAACGAAACCGGCTTTGGCGGTAACAACGGCTTCACCAACTTCCGCACCATCCTGGGCTTTGACATTACCGCGCAAGGCACCCGGGCGGTGCTGTTCCTGCTCACCGTCGGCCTGCTGCTGGCCAGCCTGTACCTGTGCTGGCGCCTGACCCGCAGCAAGTTCGGCCGCCTGCTCACCGCTGTGCGCGACGCCGAGAACCGCCTGATGTTCTGCGGCTACGACCCACGCGGCTTCAAGCTGCTGGTGTGGGTGCTAAGCGCCGTGCTGTGTGGCCTGGCCGGTGCGTTGTATGTGCCGCAAGTGGGCATCATCAACCCCAGCGAAATGTCGCCGACCAACTCCATCGAAGCCGCCGTGTGGGTAGCCTTGGGCGGGCGCGGCACGTTGATCGGCCCGTTGCTCGGCGCCGGCCTGGTCAATGGCATGAAGAGCTGGTTCACCGTGGCCTTCCCGGAGTTCTGGCTGTTCTTCCTCGGCGCGCTGTTCATCCTCGTCACCCTGTACCTGCCCAAGGGCGTGGTCGGTCTGTTGAAAAAAGGAGCCAGCCATGAGAGGCGTGCCCCCGGTGCACCCGGAATTCATGTTGGAACCGGTGTTCGACAACCTCGGCGCCGGCCGCGACGCGATCGGCCTGGGCCAAAGCCGCAAGGCCGGGCTGGACACCCGCCACGGCACGGTGCTTAGCCTGGAGGACATCAGCGTCAGCTTCGATGGCTTCAAGGCGCTCAACGCGCTGAACCTGTACATCGGCGTGGGCGAGCTGCGCTGCATCATCGGCCCCAACGGCGCCGGCAAGACCACGATGATGGATGTGATCACCGGCAAGACCCGCCCCGACACCGGCAGCGCCTACTTTGGCGACACCCTTGACCTGACCCGCATGAGCGAATACCAGATCGCCCAGGCCGGCATTGGCCGCAAGTTCCAGAAGCCCACGGTGTTCGAGGCGCTGACGGTGTTCGAAAACCTGGAATTGGCACTGAAAACCGACAAGTCGGTGTGGGCCAGCCTGGCTGCGCGCCTGGGTAGTGAGCAGCGCCAGCGCATCGAAGAAGTGCTGACCACCCTGCGCCTGCTGCCCCTGGCCCAACGCCAGGCCGGCTTGCTGTCGCACGGGCAGAAGCAGTTTCTGGAAATCGGCATGCTGCTGGTGCAAGAGCCGCAATTGCTGCTGCTGGATGAGCCGGTAGCCGGCATGACCGATGCCGAGACCGAGTTCACCGCCGAGCTGTTCAAAGGCCTGGCGGGCAAGCATTCGCTGATGGTGGTGGAGCATGACATGGGGTTTGTGGGGAGCATTGCCGACCATGTGACCGTGCTGCACCAAGGCAGTGTGCTGGCAGAAGGGTCGCTGGAGCAGGTGCAGGCGGATGAGCGGGTGGTCGAGGTCTACCTGGGCCGATGAACTATTCCAAGGACATGACATGCTGAAAATCGACACGCTGCACCAGTACTACGGCGGCAGCCACATCCTGCGCGGCCTGTCCTTCGAAGCCAAGGTCGGCGAAGTTACCTGCCTGCTTGGCCGCAATGGTGTGGGCAAGACCACACTGCTGCGCTGCCTGATGGGCCTGGTAACGGCCCGTGACGGCAGCATCGAATGGGAAGGCAAACCGATCACCAGCCTCAAGCCCCAGCAGCGGGTGCATGCCGGTATCGCCTACGTGCCCCAGGGCCGCGAAATTTTCCCGCGCCTCACCGTCGAGGAAAACCTGCTGATGGGCCTGTCGCGCTTCCCCGCCCGTGAAGCGCGCGAAGTGCCGGCCTTCATCTACGAGCTGTTCCCGGTGCTGGAGCAGATGAAGCAACGCCGCGGCGGCGACCTGTCGGGCGGCCAGCAACAACAGCTGGCCATCGGCCGCGCACTGGCCAGCCGGCCGCGCCTGCTGATCCTTGATGAGCCGACCGAGGGCATCCAGCCCTCGGTCATCAAGGAAATCGGCGCCGTCATCCGCCGCCTTGCCGAACGTGGCGACATGGCGATCTTGCTGGTGGAACAGTTCTACGACTTTGCCGAAGAACTGGCCGACCAGTACCTGGTCATGGCCCGTGGCGAGATCGTGCAGCGCGGGCGCGGCGAAAACATGCAAGCCGAAGGTGTGCGCGGGCTGGTAACCATTTAATCTGCAAGCAAAGACCCTGCGAGACGCTGTCATGAGTTACGAAATCCGCGACGCCCTGCCCACCGACGTGCCGGGCATCCTCGACATCTACAACGACGCTGTGCGCAACACCACGGCGATCTGGAACGAAACGCCGGTTGACCTGGCCAACCGCCAGGCCTGGTTCGACGCACGGGCGCAGCAGGGGTATCCGATCCTGGTGGCGATGGATGACACCGGTGTGCTGGGTTATGCCTCGTTTGGCGACTGGCGGCCGTTCGAAGGGTTTCGCCTGACCGTGGAGCACTCGGTGTATGTGCGGGGTGACCAGCGTGGCAAGGGGCTGGGGCCGGTGTTGATGGCGGCGCTGGTGGAGCGTGCGCGCGGTTGTGGCAAGCATGTGATGGTTGCGGCCATCGAGAGTGGCAATGCGGCATCGGTGCGCCTGCATGAGCGGCTGGGCTTTGTGGTGACCGGGCAGATGCCGCAGGTGGGGGTGAAGTTTGGCCGGTGGCTGGATTTGACCTTCATGCAGCTGGTGTTGAACCCGGGGGCTGAACCGGCCTGACATTGATGCTGCCTGTACTGGCCTCATCGCCGGCAAGCCAGCTCCCACAGGTAAGGCGCAAGTCTCAAGGCCTGTGGGGTTTTTGTGGGAGCTGGCTTGCCGGCGATGAGGCCGGGCCTGCAACCCTCACATCTGGGTAAACCTGCCCAGCCGCTGGCGCAGCATGGTGTTCTCGCTGCGCAACTGCTGCACTTCCTGCAACAACTCCAGCGCCAGCGCCACCCCTTCCCACTCCAGCTCCAGTTCCTGGTGCAGCTTCGCCGCGCGCTTGGCCACCAACGGCGCCTGATCGTCGAACAACCAGTCCTCAGGCGTTCGCCCGGAGGGTTCGACAATGCCGTGTTCGACAATTTCGATCACGCAGTCCGCCGTGACATCGGCTTCCTGACACAAGGTACGCATGTCCAGTTGAACGATCAGGGTGCTGCTCATGATCACTTACTCCATTGTGTCCTCGGGTTGAACGCCGCGTGCTCGGAGAGCTTGGTCCACAGTTCGCGGGCTGCCTCATCGGAGGCCGGCGGCATCACCACTTTCAGTTGCGCGTAAAGGTTACCGCGCTCGCCACTCTTGTTCGCCAGGCCCTTGCCCGGTACGCGCAGGCGCTGGCCGCTCTGGCTGTCGGGGCGGATGGTCAGGTTGATCTTGCCTTCCAGGGTCGGTACCGCCACCTTGGTGCCCAAGGCCGCCTCCCACGGTGCCAGCGGCACAGTGATGATCAGGTCATGTCCTTCGACATCGAACAGCGGGTGCGGTGCCATGCGGATGGTCAGGAACAGGTCGCCATTGGCCCCGCCACCGCTGCCCGGCGCGCCCTGGCCCTTCAGGCGGATACGCTCGCCGTCGGTTACACCGGCCGGGATCTTCACGTTCAGGGTCTTGGTGGTGAAGCCGGTGCGTTGGCCCAAGGCATTGGTTTGCGGCACCTGGAAGCTGATCTGCTTGGACTCCTTGCTCAGGGTCTCTTCAAGGAACACCGCCAGTTCAAGCTCCACATCCTGCCCTCGCCTGCCGGCACTGCGTTGCTGCTGCCGGGCGCCACCGAAGGGGTTGCCACCCCGCCCACCGAAGACCGAACTGAAGAAGTCGGAGAAGTCGCCGCCCTCGAAGCCGCCGCCACCGCCACGGCTCTCCCAGCCCGGTGGTGCCTGGAACGGCCGGCCATGCTGGCCGCCATACTTGCGAATTTCGTCGAATTCGGCACGTTTCTGCGCGTCGCCCAGCACTTCGTAGGCCTCGTTGGCCTCCTTGAACTTGTCCTCGGCGTCGCGCTCCTTGCTGACATCGGGGTGATACTTGCGCGCGAGCTTGCGGTACGCGGCCTTGATCGCCTTGTCGTCCGCCGTGGGCTCTACGCCGAGTATCTTGTAATAGTCTTTGAAGTCCATCTGTGGATCACCAATGTGAATGTACGTGTTGCAACAGAAGATAGGGGTCAAGCATAGCCTTTCAAGACCGCCTTGGGTTTGCGCCATGGCAGACGACTGGTCTTGATTCTGTAGCCAAGTGGCATAAACTGCGCGGCCGTTTTCCCTCCGGAAGCTGATTTCCCATGTCTGACGTATCCCCGGCCCGCGCCCTGGGCATCGACTTTGGCACCTCCAACTCCACGGTCGGCTGGCACCGCCCTGGCGTGGAGTCGCTGATTGCCCTGGAAGACGGCAAGATCACCTTGCCCTCGGTGGTGTTCTTCAATATCGAAGAGCGGCGCCCGGTGTATGGCCGCCTGGCGCTGCACGAGTACCTGGAAGGCTACGAAGGCCGCCTGATGCGCTCGTTGAAGAGCTTGCTGGGCTCCAAGCTGATCAAGCACGACACCAGCGTGCTGGGCAGCGCCCTGCCGTTCAAGGACCTGCTGGGCATGTTCATCGGCGAGCTGAAAAAGCGCGCTGAGGCCGACGCTGGCCGTGAGTTCGACCAAGTGGTACTGGGCCGCCCGGTGTTTTTCGTCGACGAAGACCCGGCCGCCGACCAGGAGGCCGAGGACACCCTGGCCGACGTGGCGCGCAAAATCGGCTTCAAGGATGTGTCGTTCCAGTACGAGCCGATTGCCGCGGCCTTCGACTACGAGTCGGGCATCAGCCGTGAAGAACTGGTGCTGATCGTCGACATCGGCGGTGGTACTTCGGACTTCACGTTGATCCGCCTGTCGCCCGAGCGCCACCTGGTTGCCGAACGCCAAAGCGATATTCTCGCCACCGGCGGCGTGCACATCGGCGGGACCGACTTCGACAAGCAACTGAGCCTGCAAGGCGTGATGCCGTTGTTCGGCTACGGCAGCCGCATGAAGAGTGGCGCGCTGATGCCTACCAGCTACCACCTCAACCTGGCCACCTGGCACACCATCAACGCCCTGTATTCGCAGAAGTCGCAGCTGGCGCTGGGCAGCATGCGCTATGACATCGAGGACAGCTTCGGTATCGACCGCCTGTTCAAGCTGATCGAGCAGCGCGCAGGCCACTGGCTGGCGATGGAAGTGGAAGCCAGCAAGATCGAGCTGACCGAAAAAGACAGCCGCCACATCGACCTGCGCCGCGTCGAGCCCGAGCGACAGCGGAACTGACCCGCGCGCTGTTCGAAGATGCGATCGAAGGCTTGCTGGCGCGCGTGCGCGGCAGCGTGACCGAGCTGTTGGCCAAGGCCGGCGTGAGCGAAAGCCAGGTGGACACGGTGTTCTTCACTGGCGGTTCCAGCGGCATCCCGGCGCTGCGCAACAGCGTGTCGGCGATGCTGCCGAATGCGCGGCATGTGGAAGGCAACATCTTTGGCAGCATTGGTAGCGGCCTGGCCATCGAGGCGCGCAAGCGGTACGGCGCTGCCTGAAGCATCTTGGGGCTGCGTTGCAGCCCTTTCGCGGCACAAGGCCGCTCCTACACGGGACTGCGCAATCATTGGATTCACGCGTTCCCCTGTAGGAGCGGCCTTGTGCCGCGAAAGGCCGCAAAGCGGCCCCAGCAATCTGTCAGACCAGCTCTTCGCGCTTCAGCTCACTCTTCAGGTAGGCATAGTAGATCGGCCCCGCCACCACCCCAGGCAGCCCGAACGCCGCCTCGAACACCAGCATCGCCAGCAACAGCTCCCATGCCTTGGCACTGATCTGCCCGCCAACGATCCGCGCGTTGAGGAAGTACTCGACCTTGTGGATGACGATCAGGTAGCCCAGTGCCGCCGCCGCCACCCAGATCGACAGTGACAGGCCGACGATGGTGATCAGGGTATTGGACATCAGGTTGCCGATCACTGGCAGCAAGCCCAGCAGGAAGGTCAGCACGATCAGCGTCTTGGTCAGCGGCAGGTGCACGCCGAACAGCGGCATCACCACCGCCAGGAAGATGCCGGTAAAGGCCGTATTGAGCAGCGAGATCTTGATCTGTGCGAACACGATGTTGCGAAACGCCTTCACCAGCAGGTTCAGGCGCTCGAACAACGCCGCCGCCAGGGGCTTGCGCCTGGAAACATCGGGAATACGCTGCAAGGCAATGATGGCGCCGAGGATCATGCCGATCAGCAGCGTCACGAACATGTGTGCCATGCCCTTGCCCACCAGCTGCAAATCGCTCAGGTGGCTCTTGATCCAGTCGCCGATAGCCACCTTGAACTCTGCGGCACTGGCGGGCAGGTAGCCTTCGATGAAGGGCGGTAACTGGCCGCGGGCACGCTCCACCAGGGCCATGAACTTGTCCAGCGAGGCGCCGGGGTTTTCCGCCTCGTGCAGCAAGAAGCTGAAGGCGCCGGCAATCAGCAGCGTCAGGGTAGTGACCACCAGCGTACCGAGCAGCGCCACCGCCAGCCAGCGCGCGCGTTGGCCAGCCAGCAGCGGTTGCAGGCGCGGGGTCAGCATGTTGACCAGTTCGAACACCAGCAGGCCGGCCAGCAGGCTGGGCAGCAACTTCAGGGGCAAAGCCAGCAGCAGCCCGCCCATGACGATGATCAGGCTGGCCAGGGTGATCTGACGGGGGGTAAAGGTCATACAGCCTCGACGGCAGACAGCGGGAATGCCCGCAGTCTGCCAGCCTTGGCGGCGCAGGCATAGGCGCAGGTCACTTCTTCTTCAGGCAGTCGCTCATGAACGCCTTGCGCTCGTCCCCCTTCAGGGCTTTGGTGGTGGCGTCGGCGTTGCAGGTCTTCATCTTCTCTTGCTGGGTTTGCGGCACATCCTTCTTCAGGCAGGTGCTCATGAAGGCTTTGCGTTCGTCGCCCTTGAGGGCTTTGGTAGTGGCGTCGGCATTGCAGGTTTTCATCTTTTCCTGCTGCGCGGTATTGGCAGCGAAACCTTGGGCACTGAACAACACTGCCAGCGCCAGTAATGGAATGTGCAGCACTTTCATGGAGAGGTCTCCTTGGCTCCGTGCCCGACGCACGGGGGTCGAGCTGAGTGTAGCCAAGAATTTCAGCGCCCCGCCCGTGCCTGCCTGCGGTACTGCTCAGGCGTGCACTTGGCCTGGCGCTGGAACATGGCGATGAATGCCGATGCGCTGCTGTAGCCGAGGTCGAAGGCAATGGCCTGAATCGGCAGGCCGGCCTCCAGCGCTTCGATGGCACGAAGAAAACGCAGGCGCAGGCGCCACTCGCCAAAGCTGATGCCCAGCTCACGCAGAAACTGGCGAGCCAGGGTGCGTTCGCTGACGTGCACGCGAGCGGCCCAGTCGGCCAGCGAGCGGTTGTCTCCAGGTTCGGCACTGAGCGCGTCGAGCACCTGGCGCAGGCCATCGCTGTGGGCAAAGGGCAGGTAGCAGGCTTGGGTGGGCGCCAGCAGCAGCTGGTCGAGCAGTACCTGCACCAGGCGCTGGTCGCGCTCGTCCTCGGCCACCTTGAGGTCGCGCCGGGCGAAGTCGCCGAGGATCGCCTTGAGGATATCGCTGATCATCAGGCTGCACGGTTGCTGTGGCAGGGCAACGCACAGGCTGCGGTCGAGATAAATGGAGCGGTAGACGATGGCCTGCGGGTTGTAGCAGCCATGCGCAGTGTCGGGCGGTACCCATACGGCGTATTGCGGCGGCGACAGGAAACGCTGGCCGGCCACATCCAGGTGCATCACGCCGTGAGCCGAGTAGTTGAGCTGGCCCCAGGCGTGGCAGTGCACGGCGCTGTGGGTATCGGCAACGAACTCGTCGTGGCGGAAGTACACCGGGGCCGGGAGCTGGGTGAACTGGGGGATATCGAGAAGTTTGCGCGGCATGCTGTCTGCTTTGCGGGGTGGGTTGTCTGGATAGGAGTATAGGCTTATGGACAGACAGTTCATAATTGCGGGTACCAGGGCCTGCTACGCAGGCCATCGCGGCACAAGGCCGCTCCTACAGGGAGCCGTGTTTCCTTTGGCTGGCGCTGCCCCTTGTAGGAGCGGCCTTGTGCCGCGATGGGCTGCAAAGCAGCCCCTTTAAGCCCCAAACGAGTAACCCGCTAGATGAACTACCTGTTCCCCCTCACCGCCATCCTCATCTGGGCCGGCAACACCGTGGTCACCAAGATGTCCGCCGGTGCCATCCACCCGGCCGAAATCGGCTTCTACCGTTGGCTGCTGGCCGGCTTGCTGTTCACTCCGTTCCTGCTGCCCGCTGTGTGGCGCAACCGTGCAACCATCCGCCCTCACCTGGCCAAGGTGTTCGTGCTGGGTGTGTTGGGCATGGCGATGTACCAGAGCCTGGCCTACTTCGCCGCCGGCATCACCAGCGCCACCAACATGGGCATCATCCTTTCGCTGATGCCGTTGATGTCGCTGGCACTGTCCATCGCCTGGCTGGGCCAACGGCTGAGCTACGGTGCGCTGCTCGGCGCGGTGGTGTCATTTTTCGGCGTGCTGGAAGTGGTCAGTGCCGGCCACCCCGCCAGCCTGCTGGAACAGGGCCTGAACAGCGGCGACCTGTTGATGCTGGTGGCCACCCTGGCCTACGCGCTGTACAGCTTTCTGCTGAAAAAATGGCAGTTGCGCCTGCCACCGCTGCAACTGCTGTACTTGCAGGTGCTGGTGGCCATCGTGGTGCTGCTGCCGTTGTTCCTGCTGTCAGACAAGACCGGCCTGAACAGCCGTAACATCGGCTTGGTGCTGTACGCCTGTGTGCTGGCCTCGATGATCGCGCCGCTGGTGTGGATGCAGGCCGTGCATCGCCTGGGGCCAAGCCGCACCACGCTGTTCTTCAACCTGCTGCCATTGGTCACCGCATTGATCGCCGCCGTGGTGCTCGACGAGCAACTGGCCCGCTATCACCTGATCGGCGGCCTGCTGACCTTGGCCGGGGTAGTGCTGGCCGAGCGCTGGACCACGCCGATACGCCGCGCAAGCCCTGAAACTAAAGCCCGGCAGCCTTGAGCCGGGCGGCATGCTCGGTGAACAGCCGCACCGGCTCGGCGCCTTTGCCCACGGCGCCGAGCGACTGGTTGACGATGTCGAGGTGATCGAGCGGGTAGTCGTCGCCGATCACCTGCCCCAAATGCGAGCTGAAACGCCCGACCATGCCGTCACACTGGCCCTTTTCCTTGACGAAGCTGCGCGCGAACAGACGGCAGAAGCGGTTGCTGCCGTCAAAGCGGTTGCGCCCTTGGTCAGTCAGCCCGGGCTGCAAGGTGCCGGACCATGAGTAATAGCGCACGCCATCGACCTCATAGGCCCCTTCCCCACCCCATATGCTCGGCAGGCCCTGTGGATAAGCCTGGTTGAACTGCGCGACCCCGGCACTGGTCAGCGACTGATGCGAGGCATGCACATCAACCGGCAGCGGGTCGCGGCGCCAGCCGGTTTCCAGCCACACCAGCAACACGGCAAAGCCATGCAGCAAGGCCTTCAGGATGCGCCCCTGAGGTGAGTCGCCTGGTGCCGTGCGCTCCAGGTGGTCGGCCAGTTCCGAGCCATGGTTGGGCCCCGCCACCGAGGTTACCGAAGCCACCCGCCCAGGCCGCTTGGCCGCTGCGTAACGTGCGCTGAGGGCGCCCTGGCTGTGGCCGATGAGGTTGACCTTGTCGGCACCGGTGCGCTGGCAGATGTCTTCGATGATCGCCAGCAACTGCTCGCCACGCACCTCGCTGGCATGCAGCGGCGAAACCTGCACCGGGAACACCTGCGCCCCGCCCTTGCGCAGGGCCGGCACGATGCCGAACCAGTAGGGGTAAAGCACTACCCGGACAAACCCGAGCATGCCCGGCACCAGCACCAACGGGTATCGCGTGGCCAATTCCTGCTGCATTGCCCCAGCCCCTTTCCGTGGACGACCGGCCAACACTACAGCGCCAATCATGACCATCGCAATCGAACTCCCGGCGCGCGCTGTGGTTCCAAACCACACAGACCCTTTGCAAGGAGCGGGACCATGTACAAGCAGACCCTGGCAATCCTTCTGGCAAGCGCCACCCTGGCCGCCTGCGGCAGCCGCCCGGAAAACCCGGTGGACTACGTCACCTACCGCGACGAACCGCTGGTCAAGCAGGTGGAGCACGGCATGACCATGCAGAAGGTCATCGCCATCGGCGGCAGCCCCTCGAATGTGATCGACCTGCCGCACGGGGGTACCTGCAACGACTACATCCTCAACCGCGACGGCAAGCAACAGCCCTACTACGTGCGCTTTGATGCAACCGGGCACGTCGATGCCAAGGGCTTCAAAACCTGCAAACAACGCCAGGAGGACAGCGACGCCGTCCATGGCGCGTAAACCTGCGCCCCACCCTCACCTACCGTACTGATCTGTGTGGAGATAACCATGAGCAACGTTGAACTGACCGATGTGAAAACCCTGCGCGAGCGTGCCCGCCAACATGTCGAGCAAGGTGCGGTGACCGAGGGTTATCACGCCGATCGCAAGGAAATCCTGCGCCTGTTGAACGAGTCGCTGGCCACCGAACTGGTTTGTGTGCTGCGCTACAAACGCCACTACTTCATGGCCAGCGGTATCAAGGCCAGCGTGGCTGCCGAGGAATTTCTGGAGCATGCCAACCAGGAAGCCGAGCATGCCGACAAGCTGGCCGAGCGCATCGTGCAGCTGGGTGGCGAGCCGGATTTCAACCCCGACAACCTGACCAAGAATTCCCATGCCCAGTATGTGGCGGGGAGTTCGTTGAAAGAAATGGTGCTGGAGGATTTGGTGGCAGAGCGGATTGCCATTGATAGCTACCGCGAAATCATTCAGTACATCGGCGACAAAGACCCGACTACGCGGCGCATCTTTGAGGACATCCTGGCGCAGGAAGAAGAACACGCCGACGACATGTCCGACCTGCTGCAAGGGCTGTAACTGCAAGGGGCTGCCTTGCAGCCCATTCGCGGCACAAGGCCGCTCCTACAGAGGATCGCGTACCCCCTGTAGGAGCGGCCTTGTGCCGCGAATGGGTCGCAAAGCGGCCCGCTGCTATTTCCGCCCTTTCACCGCAGCCGGCGCCTTGCCGGCCTTCATTTGCTGCAACAACGGCGTGCACTGGTTGGGATCATCCCCGCTGCTAGGTGCAATCAGCGCCAGCAACCCCGCTGCCGGCCCGGCCACCACACCCAGCGCCACCATTCCCGCACCACGCAATGCCAGCGGCAGCGCCTGCACCCCGGCATTGGGCTTGGCAAACGGCCCACGCACATACAGCGGCGAACGCAGTGAGAACAGCCGCAGCCCTTTCGATTCCGGGGTCACCTTCAAGTCCAGCTGCTCGGAGGCAAAATTGGCCGTGCCGTTGATGTAGATGATCGCGTTCTCGGTATCGAAGATGAACAGCCGCGTAGTCGCCAGGCCATCCTTGATACCCACATCGGCCGCCGCGCAATTGATCTTCACATCCTCATCACCGAACAGCTTGCCGACCACGTAGTTGCCCACGTTCAAGCCGGCGATCTCCATCAGGCTGCGGCTGATCGCGCCATCGTTGATCAGCATGCGCAGGTCGCCATTGGCCGTCCCCAGCAAGGCCGCCACCGAATTGCCAAGGCCGCTGATGTCGGCATCGCCGTTCAACTCACCAAAGCTGGTCTGCATCGGCGCGAAGGTAGGGAACAGCTGCTTGAGCTTGAAGCCCCGGGCAGTCAGTTGCGCGCGTCCCTGCAAAGGCACGTTGCGACCGTCCAGGCGGATTTTCGAGGCCAGGCTACCGCCGGCCACGCCAAACCGCAGAGGCTCCAGGCGCAACAGGCCGTCTTCGAGAATCACGTGGGCCGAAAGGTCATTGAACGGCAGTTGCGTGCTGTGCACGATGCGCTTGCCGGCAAAGGTGACGTCAGCATCCATCGCGCGCCAACGCTCGGTGCGGAATTCTTCTACCGGCAGCACCTTGCCCGTCGGTTGCTTGCTGGCACCACCACGGGCCTTTTGCTCGGCGTTGGAATCGGCACCAATCAGCGGCGCCAGGTCCTTGAACAGCAATTGGTTGGACACCAGGTTGCCGGACAGCTTGGGCCGTGGCTGGCTGGCGACGAAGGCCAGGTCACCGTGGATATCGCTGTCACCGATCTTGCCGTTGAAGCCCTGGTAGTTGAACGTGGCGCCTTGCGCAGCATGCAGGTTGGCGCTGAGGCGACCGTCGGTCGAGTAGGCCGGCGTGTCCGGCAGGGTTACCCCGGTCAATGGGTAAAGGTTGCCCAGGCTGGCACCGGACAGGCGCAGGCGCAGGTCGAGGGCACCGAGGTTGCGCGGGTCGGTCAGGGTACCGGCGAGCACCACATGGGTGTCGGCGATGCGCACATCGGCTTGCAGGGGGAACGGCTGGCTGGCGTCCTGCAAGGCCAGCAAGCCACCGATCTTGCCGGTGCCAGACACCGGCTGGCCTTTGTAACGGCCTTGGGCCTTGAGCCCGAAGGCATAGTCCTGTGCACCGCCGGCCTTCTCGGCGCTGGCTTTGCCGACGATGTCGCTGAACGGGATCGGCTTGCCCAGCGGGTCGATCTGCACCTTCATGCTGGTTTTCAGGGTCTGGTCGTCGAAGCTGACATTACCCTGGTCGAAACCGATCGCACCGATATCCAGCTGCCATTTGGAAGGTTCTGCGTTTTCATCCTTGGGGCCGAAATCGAACGCCCAGTTGGCACGGCCATCGGCCAGGCGGGTGAGGCTGGCAGTGGGCTTGGTCAGATCGATGCGCGGGATGCTGACCTGCTGGAACAGCAGCGGCAACGGTGCCAGGCGAAACTCCACGCGCTCCAGGCCGACCATCTTCGGTTCCTTGAGCCACTCTGGGTTGCCCAGGGTCAGGTCCTCGGCAATGAAATGCGGCCATGGCACCCAGGCACGCCAGCCCCTCTCTTCAGGTTCGGTGCGCCAGTGAAGGGCAAGGTTGCCGTTGATTGCGAAGGGCCGGTGCAGGGCCTCGGAAACCTTTTCGTTGAGCAGGGGCTTTACGCGGTTCCAGTCGAAGGTGGCGATCACCACCACCAGAATCGCCAGCAGGGTGAGCAGGGTGGCGAGGGTCCAGACGAGGATTCTGGCGGGACGCGTCATTGCGTGATTCTCCTTGCGGCATGGCACAAAACTGGCGCAGCGATGGCAGTCAATATCTCGGACTGTGGAAAACCCGTGGGGTTTTATCGAGAGCGCCATGATAGCGAAGTTTTCCTGGCCTTTTGCTCAGCAATACGTCGCGTCAAGCGATGCCTGCTACCCGGCAGCAACCCGATCAAATCGTCATCATGCGACCTGTAAAGCGCTGCCTAGAGCGGTTGCAAACCTCTATCAATGCGGTCGATTGTTACCATTACCCGTATGAACTTCTCTCTGGCGTTACCGAGCGTAGCATTGGCTCCGTACCCACTTTCCAGCCCCCGAGAGGAGCACCGAAATCATGAAACGCCACCTGCTGACCCTGACCCTGTCCATTCTGGCTGCCAACGCTTTTGCCCTGCCAGCCGACGAGCAACACCTGACCGCCGAATCCCGCTCCAGCGCAACCGAAATCGCCCAGCCGCTGAAAACCGTTGCCGAAGGGGGTTCTGACCGCCTGATCGAACGCAGCGGCCGTGTAGCCGAAGGTGGCTCGGATCGCCTGATCGAACGCAGTGGCCGCGTCGCCGAAGGTGGCTCGGATCGCCTGATCGAACGCAGTGGCCGCGTTGCCGAAGGTGGCTCGGATCGCCTGATCGAGCGCAGTGGCCGCGTCGCCGAAGGTGGCTCGGATCGCCTGATCGAACGCAGTAGCCGCGTTGCCGAAGGTGGCTCGGATCGCCTGGTTGAACTTAGCCGTGTGAGCTGATCACCATGGCCGAAAAGAACAACCTATGTCACAACGCTTGCTCCCCTCCAGGCCCGGTCCATTGACCGGGCTTTGTTTTTTTATCTAGAGTGCCCAGCCTTACATTCACAGAAGCCCGCATCATGCTGCCGCGCGCCGAACAGAAACTACAAACCCGCCAGGCCCTGCTCGATGCCGCCTGCCTGCTCATGGAGAGTGGCCGTGGTTTCGGCAGCATCAGCCTGCGTGAAGTAGCGAAGACAGCGGGCATCGTACCCACCGGCTTCTACCGGCATTTCTCCGACATGGACGCCCTGGGCCTGGCCCTGGTGGCCGAAATCGACACCACCTTCCGCCAGACCATCCGCCTGGTGCGCCAGAACGAATTCGAACTGGGCGGCATCACGGACGCTTCGGTGCGCATTTTTCTCGACGTGGTGGCAGCCCACCGCGCGCAGTTCCTGTTTCTGGCCCGCGAGCAATACGGTGGCTCACAGGCCGTGCGCCAGGCCATTGCCCGCCTGCGCCAGGACATCAGCGATGACCTGGCCACCGACCTGGCGCGCATGAAGCGCTGGCAGCACCTGGACAGCGCCGCGCTGGCGGTGATGGCCGACCTGGTGGTGAAGACCGTATTCGCTACCCTGCCCGAGCTTATCGACAGCCCAGAATCGGGTTATCCACAGGCGCTGACACCGCAGGAAAAGATTACCCAACAGTTGCGCTTCATCTTTGTCGGCGCGCGGCACTGGCAAGGGCTCGGCAACCCGGGTTGATAGCTAGCCTGTTCTGGCCCCATCGCCGGCAAGCCAGCTCCCACAGGTATCCCACATTGCTCGGGCCTGTGGTAATCCTGTGGGAGCTGGCTTGCCGGCGATAGGCCCGCACAGGCTACCGAGAACCCCAGTTCTGCTACCATGGCGCCCTGCCCGACAGCAACGAGCGCCGACATGTCCGACCCCCGCCCCACCCTGCCTGAACTGGCCCGCTTCAACCAGCACATCGCCGAATGCATCGTGCCGTTGTGGCAAGGCCCGGGCTGGAACGCCGACATGGCCCTGCCCTACGAGGCCCTGGACGCCCAGCACCAGCCTTTGCCGGTGCAGCGCTACCGGGCCATGGCCTGTGCACGCCAGCTGTACCTGTTCAGCAGCCGTATCGGGCAACCGGGCGCGGCCGAGCGTGCGGCGGCGTTATTCCGCTCGCTGCAAAAGCACTTCCACGATGCCGAGCACGGTGGCTGGTTCTACAGCATCGACGCCCAGGGCAAGCCGCTGGACCGGCGCAAGGACCTGTACACCCACGCGTTCATCGTCTTTGCCTGCGCGCACTACTGGGGCAAGGTACACGACAGCCTGGTTCAATCCACACTGAACGCCGCGCTGGACATCATCGACCAGCAATTCGCCCGTGACGACGGCCTGTACGAAGCCAGCCTGGGCGAAGACTGGGCCGACCTGGGCAGCGGCCCGCTGCAAAACCCGCAGATGCACCTGGCCGAGGCGTTTTTGCAGGTGCTGGCGGTGCGTGACGATGACCCTACCCAGCAGTCGCTGCTGCAGCTGTGTGAAGCGCTGCAGGCGCACTTCGTCGAGCCGGCCCACGGCCTGATGCTGGAAAAACCACGCGGGGCTGTGGATAACTGGTTCGAGCCGGGGCACCAGTTCGAGTGGTTCTACCTGCTGCACACCTCGCCGCTGCTGCGTGACACACCGCTGCATGCGTCCATCGACCGGGCTTTTGGCTTTGCCGAACAGTACGGGGTGAAAGAGGGAGCGGTGCTGGCGATGCTGGATGTGAATGGCCAGGTGCTAGATGCCACACAGCGCATCTGGGCCCAAGCGGAATACCTGCGGGCGCTCGCGTTGCGCGCGGGGAGCGAGGCGAAGCTGGTTGAGCAGTTGCAGGCGCTGGAAGCGCGGTTCTTGCGGGACGAGGGCTGGTATGAGTGCCGGGATGGTGAAGGCAACGTCAGTCGGCATGATATGCCTTCCACTACGCCCTATCATCTCGCGACCTGCCTGGAAGGTTTGCAGCGCCTGAGCTGACGCCATCGCCGGCAAGCCAGCTCCCACAGGTACTGCGCCGCCCTCAAGCCTTTTGCGATCCCTGTGGGAGCTGGCTTGCCGGCGATGGGCCGCAAAGCGGCCCCGCTTCTCTGGATCAGCCCTTGACCGAACGGTCGATGGAGAACCCTGCCCAATCCTGGCTCACCGGCATCAGCTCCAGGCTGTTGATGTTGATGTGCGCCGGCTGGTTGAGGATCCAGAAGATGGTCTCGGCAATGTCCTGCGGCTGGATCGGCTCGGCACCTGCGTAGGTGGCGTCGTACTTGGCCTGGTCACCGCCGAAGCGCACCAGCGAGAACTCGCTTTCGCACAGGCCCGGCTCGATATTGCTCACACGCACGCCAGTGCCGCGCAGGTCACAGCGCAGGCTCAGCGAGAACTGGCCGACGAAGGCCTTGGTGCCGCCATACACGTTGCTGCCCGGGTACGGGTAGTTGCCCGCCACCGAACCTACGTTGAGGATCGAAGCCCCACGACCGTGGGCGATCAGGCGTGGAAGCAGCAGGCGGGTGGTGTACATCAGGCCCTTGATGTTGGTGTCGACCATGGTTTCCCAGTCGTCCAGGCTGCAGTTCTGCGCCGCATCCACCCCCAGTGCCAGGCCAGCGTTGTTGACCAGGCCGCGAATTTTTTCGAACCCGGCCGGCAGATTGGCGATGGCCTGCTCCATGGCTTTGCGGTCACGCACGTCGAGTACCAGGCCGTGCACTTCGGTCTTGGCCGACAGTTCGGCGCACAGGGCGTCCAGGCGCTCCTTGCGGCGGCCGGTGAGCACCAGTTTCCAGCCGGCTTCGGCAAAGCGGCGGGCGGTGGCCTCGCCGAAACCGGAAGTGGCGCCAGTGATGAATACGGTGGACGTCATGCTCTGTTCCTCACGGTAGGTTGTCATCGGCAGCTTTGCAGCATGCCCGCGCCGGGCGCTGTCAGCAAGCCGTTCAGGGCGCTGTACATTTTTTATTCATATCCGGCAAACCCTTGCGGCAGAAGGCTCGGCGCCAGCTATGCGCATGTTATCCACAAGGCTTTCCCCACGGATTGGGGGCAACTTGTCCGCCGTGCGGAACCCTTTCAGCGTTGCGTGGTCGGTGGATATCTTTTCGGTGATGGCGCTAGGCTTTCAAGCATGCCGCCTGTAGCGGTCTGTCCAACGTTTTCCCACAGAGTTATCCACAGGCACAGCATTGATTTTGGAGTGCTTTCAGGGCCGTGGAAAACCTAACGAAATCATCCACAAGGCAGATGTGATCAAAAAATGATCGCATCGCTACAGGGCTTGGTATCAAAGGGCTTGAGCAAGATGCCACCATGTTTTCCACAGGCGGCTCCACATTATCCGTGGACAAGATCCAGCCTGTGGAAACAAGGGCTTGCGAGGGGATAGTGACGTGCATCGAGAGAGAGGCGCGACAAGTTGTCCACATTGAAAAATGGGGCTGCTGTGCAGCCCATCGCCGGCAAGCCAGCTTCCCACAGGGATCGCACAAACCTTGAAGGCAGCGCAGTACCTGTGGGAGCTGGCTTGCCGGCGATGGGCCGCAAAGCGGCCCCGGTTGTAACTCAGTGCCCGCCGAGATAGGCGTTACGCACTTCCTCGTTGACCAGCAGCTCCTGCCCGGTCCCGGTCATGCGAATTTCCCCGTTGACCATCACATACGCCCGGTCGGACAGCTTCAACGCATGGTTGGCGTTCTGCTCCACCAGGAAGATGGTCATCCCGGTCTTGGCCAGCTTCACGCAGGGTAGAGAAGATCTGCTTGACCACGATCGGCGCCAGCCCCAGCGAGGGCTCGTCCAGCAACAGCAACTTTGGCCGGCTCATCAGCGCCCGGGCAATTGCCAGCATCTGCTGCTCGCCACCGGACATGGTCATGGCCCGCTGGTTACGCCGCTCTTTCAGCCGCGGGAACAGCTCGTACATGCGCTGCATGTCTTCAGCGGCATGCTTGTCGCCGATGGGGATGGTGCCCATCATCAGGTTTTCCTCGACGGTCATGTCGGGGAATACCCGGCGCCCTTCCGGCGACTGGGCGATGCCGTTGGACGCAATGTAGTGCGACGACTTGCGGGTAATGTCGGTGCCGCGATAGACGATATGCCCGGACGCCGCCCGCGGCTGGCCGAAGATCGACATCAGCAGGGTCGACTTGCCCGCACCGTTGGCCCCGATCAGGCTGACCGTCTCGCCTTCGTTGATGTGCATCGAAACCTTTTTCAGCGCCTGGATCGGCCCGTAGAACACGTCCAGGTCCTTCAGCTCGAGA
This sequence comes from Pseudomonas sp. MM223, assembly GCA_947090765.1. Classification (NCBI taxonomy): domain Bacteria; kingdom Pseudomonadati; phylum Pseudomonadota; class Gammaproteobacteria; order Pseudomonadales; family Pseudomonadaceae; genus Pseudomonas; species Pseudomonas sp. MM223. Next base: position 6,101,767 of record OX352322.1, read on the forward strand.
ATGGGTGCACTCATACCAGTTCCTCTTCGTCTGCACCCAGGTAGGCGGCGATCACCGTCGGGTTGTGGCGGATTTCCTGCGGCGCACCTTCGGCAATCACGTTGCCGTGGTCCAGCACCACGATATGGTCGGAAATGCTCATGACCATGCCCATGTCGTGCTCGATCAGCACCACGGTGATGTCGTGCTCGTCTCGCAGCACCCGGATCATGCGGCTGAGGGCCTCGGTTTCCTGCGGGTTCAGGCCCGCCGCCGGTTCGTCCAGGCAGATGATCTTCGGCCGCGTGCACATGGCCCGGGCGATTTCCAGGCGGCGCTGCTGGCCGTACGACAGCTCGCCGGCCAGGCGGTTGGCGCAGTCGACCAGGTCGACCACTTCCAGCCAGTAGAAGGCGTGGTCCAGCGCATCGCTTTCGGCCTTGCGGTAGGCCTTGGTGTTGAGCACCCCGGCCAGCAGGTTGCGGTTGACCCACATGTGCTGGGCCACCAGCAGGTTCTCCACCACCGACATTTCCTTGAACAGGCGAATGTTCTGGAAGGTGCGCGCCAAACCTGCGCGGTTGACCAGGTGGGTACCGCCAAACATCTTGTAGTACATGCGGCTGGCAAAGCGCGCCGGCGACACGAAGTCCGCCGCCTGGAAGCGCTCGCCAAGCAGCTGGATGACGTTGGTGTGGCTGCCGCGCACGTTCAGTTCGATGCGCCCGCCACTGGCCTTGTAGAAGCCGGTCAGGCAGTTGAACACCGTAGTCTTGCCGGCGCCGTTGGGGCCGATCAGGGCGAAGATCTGGTTGCGGCGGACCTTCAGGCTGACATCGCTGAGCGCCTTGATGCCGCCGAACTGCATCATCAGGTTGTCCACCGAGAGAATGATATCGTCGCTCATGGCGCCACTCCTTTACGCGGGGTCACACCGGTACGGCTGATGCGGATCAGCCCACGCGGTCGCCAGATCATCATCAGCACCATCAGCACGCCGAACAGCAGCACCCGGTATTCGGAGAAACTGCGCAGCAGTTCGGGTGCCACGGTCAGCACGAACGCTGCGATCACCACGCCCACGGTCGACCCCATGCCACCCAGCACGACAATGGCGAGGATCAGCGCCGACTCGAAGAAGGTGAACGACGACGGGTTGACGAAGCCCTGGTAGGTGGCGAAGAACACCCCGGCCAGACCGGCAGTGGAAGCACCCAGGGTAAAGGCCGAGAGCTTGACCAGCACGTGGTTCAGGCCCATCGAGCGGCAGGCGATCTCGTCTTCGCGCAGCGCTTCCCAGGCGCGGCCGACCGGCATGCGGGTCAGGCGGTGCTTGATGTACAGCACGGCCAGCACCACCAGGAACAGCACCGCGTAGATGAACACGAACTTCAGGTTAGCGTTGTAATCGAAGCCGAAGAACTCGTGGATCGGTACCCCGCCATCCTTGGCCCGGCGGCCGAACTCCAGGCCGAAGAAGGTTGGCGATGGCGCCGGCATGCCGTTGGGGCCACCGGTGAACGACAGCCAGTTGTTCAGCACCAGGCGGATGATCTCGCCAAAGCCCAGGGTCACGATTGCCAGGTAATCACCGTGCATGCGTAGCACCGGGAAGCCGAGGATGCACCCCGCCAGTGCTGCGGCGATGGCCGCCAGGGGTAGCACGCTCCAGAAACCCAGGCCCAGGTACTGGTAACCCAGCGCCAGGCCGTAGGCGCCAATGGCATAGAACGCCACGTAGCCCAGGTCGAGCAGGCCGGCCAGGCCGACCACGATGTTCAGGCCAAGCCCGAGCAATACGTAGATCAGCCCGAGGATGACCACGGTCAGCAGGTACTTGTTGGCAAAGATCGGGAAGACGATGGCAATCACCACCAGCGCCGGGATGATGTAGCGCAAGCGCGACTTGTAGTCCGGCGCGTTCACATGCACGCCCGAGCCACCGCTATCGAAGCCCTGGAGCATGCGCACGCCAGCGGCGGTCTGCAGGTACAGGCTGAGCAGGAAGCGCCCCAGCATCACCCCGCCGACCAGCCAGGCCACCCGGCGCGGCTCGGCATTGAAGGTGTAGCCGTCGAGCACCACGCCGACGACCGGGCCAAACACAATGAGTGCCAGCAGGCCAGCGACGATAGTCTCCAGCAGGCTGCGTTTAAGGTCGAAACCCTTGGTTTCGGAAGCAGAGGCAGTTTTGGCAACGGACATGTTCACACCTTAGCCACGAGCGGGCGACCCAGCAGGCCTTGTGGGCGGAAGATAAGGATCATCACCAGCAGCGAGAAGCTGAACACGTCCTTGTAGTCGGAGTTGATCAGGCCAGAGAACAGCGACTCGGAAATACCCAGGATGATGCCGCCAAGCATGGCGCCAGGCAGCGAGCCGATACCCCCGAGCACCGCGGCGGTGAACGCCTTGATGCCGATGATGAAGCCGGCATAGAAGTCGAAGGTGCCGTAGTTCATGGTGATCAGCACGCCTGCCAGGGCGGCCATTACCGCACCGATGACAAACACGTACGAAATCACCCGGTCGGTGTTGATGCCCAGGATCGAGGCCATCTTGCGGTCTTGCTGGGTGGCACGGCACATGCGGCCGAGCTTGGTGTACTTGATCACGTAAGTGAGCAGGCCCATGCCCACGAAGGCGGCAATCAGGATGAAAATCTTGGTGTAGGTCAGTTGCACGAAGCCAGTGCCGACTTCGACGCGCCAGGCCCCTTCAAGCAGGGTTGGCACGCCTTGCTGGCGGGCGCCCTGGCTGATCTGTGCGTAGTTCTGCAGGATCAGCGAGATGCCGATGGCACTGATCAGCGGTGCCAGGCGGGTGGAGTTGCGCAGGGGTTTGTAGGCGATGCGTTCGATGGTGAAGCCATAGACGCCCGTGACGACGACGGTGAACAACAGCGTACCCAACATCAGTAGCGGGAACGACTCGACGCCGAAATAGGCCAGCAATGCCAGGCTGATTGCCGCGAGGTACGCGGAAATCATGTACACCTCGCCGTGCGCGAAGTTGATCATGCCGATGATGCCATAGACCATTGTGTAGCCGATGGCGATCAGGCCATAGACCGACCCAAGGGTCAGGCCGTTGACCAGTTGCTGCAGGAAAATACCATCCATAACGCAATCTCACCTGATTGAGATTGCACGAGCGCCGACCACGGCGCGGGCCACCGGTACGGGGCCCTCGCAGCGCAGAACTGTGCAGATCTACGAATAAAGACAGGTACCGCGGGGCTTGGGCCCGGGCATCAGCCCGGGCCGTGGGCCGTTATTATTTTTGTTTTTCCAGCTGGTGGTATTTACCGTCTTTGTCCCACTGGTAGACCACGTAGTCGGACACGGTCAGGTCGCCCTTGCTGTCCCACTTCTTCTCGCCCATGACGGTCTGCACCGGGTTGGCTTTAAGCCACTTGGCCGCCTCTTCGCCCTTGTTCGACTTGGCGCCGTTGAAAGCAGCGGCCAAGGCTTGCAGCGAAGCGTAGGCGTACAGGGTGTAACCTTCAGGTTCGGTACCGGCCTTGCGGAACTCTTCCACCACCGCCTTGCTGTCGGGCAGCAGGCGTGGGTCGGCGCCGAAGGTCATGTACACGCCATCGACGTATTGCGCGCCGCCGGCAGTGGACACCAGCTCGTCGGTGACGATGCCGTCATCGGACATGAACTTGACGTCCTTCAGGCCCTGCTCGCGCAGCTGGCGTACCAGCGGGCCAGCCTCAGGGTGCAGGCCGCCGAAGTAGACCACGTCGGCGCCGGTAGACCGGATCTTGGTAACCACGGCGCTGAAGTCTTTCTCGCCACGGGTCAGGCCTTCGTACAGCACAGGCTTCACGCCGCGTTTCTCCAGCTGCGCCTTGGTCGCGTCGGCCAGGCCCTGGCCATAGGTGTCCTTGTCGTGCAGCACCGCGACTTTCTTGCCCTTGAGCACATCGACGATGTAGTCGCCAGCGACGATACCCTGCTGGTCGTCACGGCCGCACATGCGGAACATGGCACTCAGGCCGCGCTCGGTAACCTGCGGGTTGGTGGAACCTGGGGTAATGGCGATGACGCCAGCTTCGTCATACACCTCGGAAGCCGGGATGGTGTTGGAGGAACAGAAGTGGCCAACCACGCCGATCACCTTGTCCTGATCCACCAGGCGGTTGGCCACGGCCACGGCCTGCTTCGGTTCGCAGGCGTCATCGCCTTTGACCAGGACGATTTTTTCGCCGTTGACGCCACCGGCTGCGTTGATCTTGTCGGCCGCTGCCTGCGCACCTTTCATGTACTGCTCGCCAAACGCCGCGTTAGCCCCGGTCATCGGGCCCGCTACACCGATCTTGACGTCGGCCTGAACATACGAAGAAACACCCAGTGCCGTAGCTACGGCCAGAGCCAGGAAACCTTTCTTGTAAAACGTCTGCGACATGAGGTGGTGCTCCTAGAGTTTTTTTTGGTTGGCACTACAACTTCTCAACCCTGTGCTCAGAGCAAGGGCCGTGCCATAGGTTTTGTCTTCCGGGAAAACACACTGCTCAGGTGCACAGCAGGCGACCGACGGCCTTTTCTTTATTGAGCGTGCAACCGTCTGCCGCGCGGCAGGCGCCACCACACGTACAGACAAGGAGCAACCGCCATGTGCCATCATTGCAACCCTGGCAAGTGTTTACGTGCAACCGCCCTGTAACAGCGGACGTCACCGAAGTGCACACCGCTGGTGCGCGACTGCTACAGGCGGCACCGTTTGAAGGCTAGCCGGTGCACGGAAAAACACCTCTGTTTTGGCTGATACGCGGCCCCATGTGGGAGCGAGTTCACTTGCGAAGAGGCCAGCCCAGACACAACAAGGCCAAAAAGGCTGGCACAATGTCGGCCATTCGCCGCTTCCGGAGCCCCATTGATGAGCGAGAGCGCATTCGCCGAGCGCATCGTGCACAACCTGCTCGACACCGACTTCTACAAACTCACGATGATGCAGGGCGTGCTGCACAACTACCCGGACGCTGACGTCGAATGGGAATTCCGCTGCCGCAACGGCGAAGACCTGCGCCCTTACCTGGGCGAGATCCGCCACCAGCTCGAACTGCTCAGCGACCTCACCCTGGATGATGGCCAGCTGGCCTTCCTCGAACGCATCAGCTTCCTCAAGCCCGATTTCCTGCGCTTTCTGCGCCTGTTCCGCTTCAACCTGCGCTACGTGCGCATCGGCATTGAAAACGACCAGCTGTTCCTGCGCCTGAAAGGCCCGTGGCTGCATGTGATCCTGTTCGAAGTGCCGCTGCTGGCCATCATCAGCGAAGTGCGCAACCGCCAACTGCACCCGCACATGCGCCTGGCCGAGGCGCGCGACCAGCTGTACCGCAAGTTCGACTGGCTGCGCGCGCATGCCAGTGATGACGAACTGGCCGACCTGCAGGTAGCCGACTTTGGCACCCGTCGGCGCTTTTCCAGCCGGGTGCAGGAAGACGTCGTGCGGGTGCTGCGCGACGACTTCCCGGCCCGCTTCGTTGGCACCAGCAATGTCGACCTGGCATGGAAACTGGATATCAAGCCGCTGGGTACCATGGCCCATGAGTGGATCATGGCCCACCAGCAGCTCGGCCCGCGCCTGATCGACAGCCAGATCGCCGCGCTGGACTGCTGGGTGCGCGAGTACCGCGGCCTGCTCGGTATCGCCCTGACCGACTGCATCACCATGGATGCCTTTCTCGGCGATTTCGACCTGTACTTCGCCAAGCTGTTCGACGGCCTGCGCCACGACTCGGGCGAGCCGGTGGCCTGGGCGGAGAAGGCCATTGCCCATTACCAGAAACTGGGTATCGACCCGATGACCAAGACCCTGGTGTTTTCCGACGGCCTCAACCTGACCCGCTCACTGGAAATCTTCCGTGCCCTGCGCGGTCGCATCAACGTCAGCTTTGGCATCGGCACCAACCTGACCTGTGACATACCGGGTGTGGCCCCGATGAGCATCGTGCTTAAAATGACCGACTGCAATGGCGCGCCAGTGGCCAAGATCTCGGACGAAGCCGCCAAGACCCAGTGCCGTGACGAGAACTTCGTCGCCTACATGCGCCACGTATTCAAAGTCCCCAGCAAGGAGTAACCCATGCAAGCGGTTCAGCAAGAGATTGCCCAGGCGCTGAAGGTACAGCCGCCGTTCGCCGACGCTAACGCGCTCGAGGCCGAAGTCGCCCGCCGCGTGGCGTTCATCAAGGATTGCCTGGCCAATGCCCGGCTCAAGACCCTGGTGCTGGGCATCAGCGGCGGTGTCGACTCGCTGACGGCCGCCCTGCTCGCCCAGCGCGCCGTGAACGAGCTGCGCGCCGAAACCGGCGACAAGGCCTACACCTTCATTGCCGTGCGCCTGCCCTACCAGGTGCAGCATGACGAGCATGACGCCCAGGCGTGCCTGGACGTAATCAAGGCCGATGAAGTGCACACGGTGGACATCGCCCCGGCAGTACGGGCGTTGGCATCTGAAGTGGTGGAATTGAAGAACGGCTCGCCGACGCTGGTGGACTTCGTGGTGGGCAACGTCAAGGCACGTACGCGCATGGTTGCCCAATACACCATCGCCGGCGCCCGCGCGGGCCTGGTGATCGGTACCGACCACGCCGCCGAGGCGGTGATGGGCTTCTTTACCAAGTTTGGTGACGGTGCCTGCGACCTGGCGCCGCTGAGCGGGCTGGTGAAGAACCAGGTGCGGGCCATTGCGCGCAGCTTTGGCGCACCGGAGTCACTGGTGGAAAAGGTGCCGACTGCGGACCTTGAGGACCTGGAGCCGGGCAAGCCGGACGAAGCGTCCCATGGCGTGACCTACCAGCAGATCGATGCCTTCCTGCATGGGTTGCCGGTTGACCAGGCAGCGTTCGACATCATCGTCGCCACCTACCGCAAGACCCAGCACAAGCGCGAACTGCCGTTCGCCCCGTGATACATGCGGGGGCCGCCTTGCGGCCCATTCGCAGCACAAGGCTGCTCCTACAGTAGACCGCGGTCCCTGTGTAGGAGCAGCCTTGTGCTGCGAATGGAGGGCAAAGCCCTCCCCTTACCCGATTACTTGACTACAACCTTGCCCTTCATCATCGAGATGTGGCCCGGGAAGGTGCAGAAGAAGCTGTAGTCACCACCGGCTTCCAGCTTGGAAGTGTCGAACTTCACTTCGGTTTCTTTTTCCGGCGCGCCGATCATCGCGGTGTGGGCGATGATGTTGGCGTTATCTTCTTTCAGGTAGCCCTTTTCGATGCCCTGGCTCATGCCTTCAGTGGCAATGCCCTGCATGTCGGCTGTCTTGCTGATCACCAGGTTATGACCCATGACGTTCTTCGGCAGGTTGCCGGAGTGGGTCAGTTTGACGGTGAATTCCTTGCGGCTCTTGTCGACGGTGAATTCCTTGGTGGTGTAGGACATCTGGTCCGTCGATTCGACAGTCACCGAGCATTCGGCTGCAAAGACAGAGGCGCTGGCGAGGGTCAGCAGGGATACCGCTACAGCTTTCGCAAACATCATGAATCTCCTTGGCAGGGTTTTATCAATTGCGAGACTGCCTGAAACCGTTCAGCCCCTTTCTGATATGGGTCAAGGGGGGCGTCAAGTGGCCAGCCAGTAGAATTGTTCAATGGATTGTATACAACCAATCTAAGAGCACATCATGCCCTTTTAATAGACGATGGGACAACCTCTCATTTAGGAGCAATACCAAATGCCCATCTCCGCATTTATCAACAGCCTGCTCGCCGCCTATGCCCACGGGGCTACGGGCGCCATCTGCGAATTCTCCCGCCCGGAATGAACACGGCCTTGGAAGCGACGGGCATGCGCCGTACCCTGTGCACCTGAGTGACAGGAGATGAGCAATGCCCGTACGTTCTGTTTGTGTGTTCTGCGGCGCCAGCATCGGCGCCAACCCTGCCTACCGTGAAGCAGCCATCGCACTTGGCCAGGCCATTGCACGCCGAGGCCTGACCCTGGTTTATGGCGGCGGTGCGGTCGGCCTGATGGGCACCGTGGCCGACGCGGCCATGGCAGCCGGTGGCGAAGTGATCGGAATCATCCCCGAAAGCCTGATGAACGCCGAAATCGGCCACAAAGGCCTCAGCCGGCTGGAAGTGGTGGACGGCATGCACGCACGCAAGGCCCGCATGGCCGAGCTGAGCGATGCCTTCATCGCCTTGCCGGGTGGGCTGGGTACGCTGGAAGAATTGTTCGAAGTCTGGACTTGGGGGCAATTGGGCTATCACGCCAAACCCCTGGGGCTGCTGGATGTGAACGGCTTCTACGAGAAGCTGGGCGGGTTCCTCGACCATATCGTCGAAGAAGGCTTTGTGCGGCCGCAACATCGGGCGATGTTGCTGCTGGGGCAGCAGCCGGACGAACTGCTGGATGGCATGGACAACTTTGTCGCGCCGGTGGCGCCGAAGTGGGTCGACAAGAAGCCTGATTGACTCGAGATCCAGGGCTGCTTTGCAGCCCAATCGCCGGCAAGCCAGCTCCCACAGAGATTGCACAAAGCCCAAAGCTTGCACTGTACCTGTGGGGCTGGCTTGCCGGCGATTGGGCCGCAAAACGGCCCCAAATTCAGCGCGGGATGACCGGCTGACGCGGCTTCTTACCCTTGCCGCCACCGCCCTTGGCTGCTTCCTTGCGTTCCTTGGCCGCCTGCTGGTTGCGCGCAAACGCTTCGGCCTTGGCCTTCTCACGCTTGTCCCACGGCTTGCTGCCATCGCTGCCACGTGGTGGCAGGCCGGTGTGCTGGGTCAGGATCTTCTGATCCTTGCCAACCTTGTGGCTACCCGCCGGTGTCGAGTTCTTGCGGCGCGCGCTCTGGTACGTATCCGATTGCGGCTGGTGCAGCGGGATCAGCTGGTGCTTGCCCGGCCCGATCAGGTCGGCGCGGCCCATACGCTCCAGCGCTTCACGCAGCATCGGCCAACCCTTCGGGTCGTGGTAGCGCAAGAACGCCTTGTGCAGGCGACGTTGCTCGTCGCTCTTGACGATTTCCACGCCCTCACTCTTGTAGGTCACCTTACGCAGCGGGTTCTTGCCCGAATGGTACATGGCCGTGGCCGAGGCCATCGGCGACGGGTAAAACGCCTGCACCTGGTCGGCACGGAAGCCGTTACCCTTCAGCCACAGGGCCAGGTTCATCATGTCTTCGTCGGTGGTGCCCGGGTGCGCAGCGATGAAGTACGGGATCAGGTACTGCTCCTTGCCCGCCTCTTTCGAGTACTTCTCGAACATACGCTTGAAGCGGTCGTAAGAGCCGATGCCCGGCTTCATCATCTTGTCCAGCGGGCCACGCTCGGTGTGCTCCGGGGCAATCTTCAGGTAGCCGCCAACGTGGTGGGTCACCAGTTCCTTGACGTATTCCGGCGACTCCACGGCCAGGTCGTAGCGCAGGCCCGAGGCGATCAGGATCTTCTTCACACCCGGCAGGGCGCGGGCCTTGCGGTACAGCTCGATCAGCGAGCTGTGGTCGGTGTTGAGGTTTTCACAGATGCCCGGGAACACGCACGACGGCTTGCGGCAGTGCTTCTCGATGTCATGGCTCTTGCAGGCAATGCGGTACATGTTGGCGGTCGGCCCGCCAAGGTCGGAGACCACGCCGGTGAAGCCCGGCACCTTGTCACGCATCTCTTCGATCTCGTGCAGGATCGACTCGTGCGAGCGGTTCTGGATAATGCGGCCTTCGTGCTCGGTGATCGAGCAGAAGGTGCAGCCACCGAAGCAGCCACGCATGATGTTTACCGAGAAACGGATCATCTCGTAGGCCGGGATGCGTTCCTTGCCATAGGCCGGGTGCGGCACACGGGCGTAAGGCATGCCGAACACGTAGTCCATTTCTTCGGTGGTCATGGGAATGGGTGGCGGGTTGAACCACACATCCACTTCGCCGTGCTTCTGCACCAGGGCGCGGGCGTTGCCCGGGTTGGTCTCCAGGTGCAACACGCGGTTGGCGTGGGCGTAGAGCACCGGGTCGTTACGCACTTTTTCGAACGACGGCAGGCGGATTACCGACTTTTCACGGGTCACGCTCGGGCTGTCGAGGATCTGCACCACCTTGGCTTCGTTCGGGTCTTCCTGGTCGCCCTTGGCCTGCTCGATGGCACAGGCCTGGGTGTCCTGGGTGTTCACGTACGGGTTGATGATCTTGTCGACGCGGCCCGGGCGGTCGATACGGGTCGAGTCGATCTCGTACCAGCCTTGCGGGGTATCGCGGCGCACGAAGGCGGTGCCGCGGATGTCAGTGATGCTTTCGATCGTCTCGCCGCTGGCCAGGCGCTGGGCCACCTCGACCACCGCGCGCTCGGCGTTGCCGAACAGCAGGATATCGGCGCTGGCATCGATCAGGATCGAGTGACGCACCTTGTCCTGCCAGTAGTCGTAGTGGGCGATACGGCGCAGCGAAGCCTCGATGCCGCCGAGCACGATCGGCACGTGCTTGTAGGCTTCCTTGCAGCGCTGGCTGTACACCAGGCTGGCGCGGTCCGGACGGCTGCCGGCCAGGCCACCAGGGGTGTAGGCGTCGTCGGAACGGATCTTCTTGTCCGCGGTGTAGCGGTTGATCATCGAGTCCATGTTGCCCGCGGCCACGCCGAAGAACAGGTTCGGCTCGCCGAGCTTCATGAAGTCGTCCTTCGACTGCCAGTTCGGCTGGGCAATGATGCCCACGCGGAAGCCCTGGGCTTCCAGCAGGCGGCCGATGATGGCCATGCCGAACGACGGATGGTCGACGTAGGCATCACCGGTCACGATGATGATGTCGCAGGAATCCCAGCCGAGCAGATCCATCTCCTGCCTGCTCATCGGCAGGAAAGGTGCTGGCCCGAAGCATTCGGCCCAGTACTTGGGATAGTCGTAGAGTGGTTTGGCTGCTTGCATGTCAGTGACCGGTTCTGGTGTGCAGGGAAATCGCGGGCGCGGAATATAGCACAAATTTTGACCAAATCCGACGGTGGTTGTCGGATTCATGGGATGCCTGTACCGGCCTCATCGCCGGCAAGCCAGCTCCCACAGAGACTCCACAGGTCTCAAGGCAGTGATTTTCCTGTGGGGCTGGCTTGCCGGCGATGAGGCCAGTGGCTTATTCGTCGTCGTCGAAGTTGTACATGCCCGGTGCGAGGTTCTCGAAGCGGGTGTACTTGCCGATAAACGCGAGGCGCACGAAGCCGATGGGGCCGTTACGCTGTTTACCGATGATGATTTCCGCCACGCCCTTGTGCTCGGTTTCCGGGTGGTACACCTCGTCCCGGTACACGAACATGATTACGTCGGCGTCCTGCTCGATTGCACCCGATTCACGCAAGTCGGAGTTCACCGGGCGTTTGTTCGGGCGCTGTTCCAGGGAACGGTTCAGCTGCGACAGGGCGATGACCGGGCAGTTGAATTCCTTGGCCAGGGCCTTGAGCGAGCGGGAGATTTCGGAAATCTCGTTGGTTCGGTTGTCACCGGAAGAGCCCGGGATCTGCATCAACTGCAGGTAGTCGACCATGATCATGCCGATTTCACCGTGCTCACGCGCCAGGCGACGCGTACGCGCACGCATTTCCGACGGGCTGATGCCGGCAGTATCGTCGATGAACAGCTTGCGGTCGTTGAGCAGGTTGACGGCGGAGGTCAGGCGCGGCCAGTCATCGTCGTCCAGTTGGCCAGACCGCACCTTGGTCTGGTCGATTCGGCCGAGGGACGAAAGCATACGCATGATCAGCGATTCACCTGGCATCTCGAGGGAGAACACCAGCACCGCCTTTTCGCTGCGCAGCACGGCGTTTTCCACCAGGTTCATGGCGAAAGTGGTTTTACCCATCGACGGACGGCCAGCGACGATGATCAGGTCGGCTGCCTGCAGGCCGCTGGTTTTCTCGTCCAGGTCGGTGTAGCCGGTGGAAATACCGGTGATATCACTGTCGGAGTTGAACAGCGTATCGATGCGGTCGATGGCCATGGTCAACAGTTCGTTGACGCCTACCGGGCCGCCGGTTTTGGGGCGTGCCTCGGCAATCTGGAAGATCTGCCGCTCGGCATCGTCGAGAATCTCTGCGGCGTTGCGCCCCTGCGGGTTGAACGCGTTGTCGGCGATGTCGGTACTGATGCTGATCAGTTGGCGCAGCGTGGCCCGTTCGCGAATGATCGCGGCGTAGGCCTTGATGTTGGCCACCGACGGGGTGTTCTTGGCCAACTCGGCCAGGTACGCCAGGCCGCCTACCTGGGAGGACAGGCCTTCCTTGTCCAGCTGTTCGTGCAGGGTCACCACGTCGAATGGCTGGTTGGCATCGACCAACTTGTGCACGGCACGGAAGATCAGCCGGTGGTCATGCCGGTAGAAATCGCCGTCCGACACCTGGTCCAGCACCCGCTCCCAGGCATCGTTGTCCAGCATCAGGCCACCGAGCACGGCCTGTTCGGCCTCGATGGAATGCGGCGGCACCTTCAGGGCTGCGGTTTGCAGGTCAAGCTGTTCGGAGGTGGTGATCTCGTTCATGGCCACGAAAGAATTCTGGAGGATGAAAAAGACAAAGGGCACGGCCTGTAAAAAACAGGACCGTGCCCGATGTTAACCGCCTGACCCGCAAGGAGCCAGCCAGTTAGCGCAGCTTAGGCAGCTACGACAACCACACGTACGGTGGCTTCAACGTCGCTGTGCAGGTGCACGGCTACGTCGTATTCGCCAACTTGACGGATGGTGCCGTTCGGCAGACGAACTTCAGCTTTGGCCACTTCAACGCCGGAGGCGGTCAGGGCGTCAGCGATGTCGTGGGTGCCGATCGAACCGAACAGCTTGCCTTCGTCGCCAGCGGTGGCAGTGATGGTCACTTCCAGCTCGGCCAGTTGGGCAGCGCGGCTTTCAGCCGACGATTTACGGTCAGCAGCTGCTTTTTCCAGCTCGGCGCGACGCTCTTCGAACGCAGCCAGGTTGGCGGCGTTGGCAACGGTGGCCTTGCCGAATGGCAGCAGGAAGTTACGGCCGTAACCAGCCTTAACTTTTACTTTGTCGCCCAGGTTGCCCAGGTTAGCGACTTTTTCCAGCAGGATCAGTTCCATTTGGTAAAACCTCTTAACTTTTAACCTTCACCGTTCGCGGAGTCATTCCCCTTGGGGGACTTGCGACCGCGAAAATCAATCAGGCTGTCGACAATGGCCAAAACCAACAACAACGGATAAATCAGCTGCATGATCAGCGGCAGCGTCACGTACATGCCAACCAGCCAGAAACCGGCCAGTCGCCCCTGTGCCACCAGCCCGTGCATCAAAGCGATGCCGGCCAGCACCAGTACCAGGCTCGAAGCCGATGCCAGGACGATGAACTGCGGCCCGATAAACGGCGCCACCACCATCACTGCCACCAAGACCGCCATGGTCTGTTTCGGCAACTTCAGTTCGCGAAACTCGCGACCGAAGCCTCCAGGGTTGTACAACGCTGCCTGCCAGTAGCGCCCCAGCATCAAAGCCAGAACGCTGAACAGTTGCACCGTCACTGCTGTGGAAGCGACCAGCACAGGGCGGATCAGCTCACCGGAGAGCACCGGTTGCCCCTCGATTTTCGGCATGGCTTCGGCAAACGCCTTGGCCAGCACATCGAAGGTTTGCGCCAGCGCCAGATCAAGCACGAGGCTGAAAGCCACGGCGAACACGGCACTGGCGAGCAACACCCGGCTCCAGGGATGCTCGGCACGCAACATGGCGGCCAGGGCCAGGGCACCCGCAATCACCATAAAGGTGATGGGATCGCCCATGACCCACACGGCCAACCCGGCCAGCAGGCCGCCGGCGATGACCGATGTAGCATCCTTGAACCCGCGCCGCAGCAGCACAAGGCTGCCGGCAGCGGCACTCAACCAGAACAGCAGCGGCAGTACCGCGCTGATGACCACCACCAGGGTGGCCTGCACACGACCGCGCATGATGAAACTTGCTAACGCTCGCATGCTAATCCCTTACTGCTTGTCGACGACCCGGTCTCAGCGGCCGTGGCTGTCGGTGTAGGGCAGCAGGGCCAGGAAGCGGGCGCGCTTGATAGCGGTAGCCAGCTGACGCTGATAACGAGCTTTGGTACCGGTGATGCGGCTTGGAACGATCTTGCCGGTTTCGGATACGTAAGCTTTCAGGGTGTTGAGATCTTTGAAGTCGATCTCTTTCACGTCTTCAGCAGTGAAGCGGCAGAATTTACGACGACGGAAGAAACGTGCCATTTAATAGGCTCCTCTAAAGGTCCGTGGATTACTCGTCAGCGTTATCGCTGGAGTCGCTGTCATTGCTGTCGTCGCCTTCGGCGGAGTCAGCATGCTCAGGACGCTCACGACGCTCACGGCGCTCGCTGCGGTTTTCTTCAGCCTTCAGCATCTCGGACTGGCCGGTAACGGCTTCGTCGCGACGGATGACCAGGTTACGGATAACGGCATCGTTGTAGCGGAAGTTGTCTTCCAGCTCGGCCAGGGCCTTGCCGGTGCACTCAACGTTCAGCATCACGTAGTGAGCCTTGTGAACATTGTTGATTGCGTAGGCCAGTTGACGACGGCCCCAGTCTTCCAGGCGGTGGATTTTGCCACCGTCTTCTTCGATCAGCTTGGTGTAACGCTCAACCATGCCGCCGACTTGCTCGCTCTGGTCCGGGTGAACCAGGAAGATGATTTCGTAATGACGCATGAATGCTCCTTACGGGTTAGTAGTCTGCCAGGGTATCTGGTCAGACAAGGAGTGAATGACACTGTATGTCTTGCACGGAGGGGAGGCACATGTGCGCCTGCCAGCTCGGCAAGGGGCGCAATTGTAGAGAAGGCGTGGCGCACAAGCAAGGCAATTGGCGAATATTTGAACAGCCCGAAACACTTTATGCCTGCCCCGACCCTATCGCGTGCAGGAGCGGCCTTGTGCCGCGAAAGGGCCGCCAAGCGGCCCCAGGATTTATGCATCAAAGCATAGGCCCCTGGGGCCGCTTGGCGGCCCTTTCGCGGCACAAGGTCGCTCCTACAAGAGCCCGCGCACGGCTAACGGTTGAATATCAGCGCTTGGCCTGACGCTGGCGCACGGCCTCGAACAGGCAAACGCCAGTCGCCACCGAAACGTTCAGGCTGCTGACGCTACCGCCCATCGGCAACTTCACCAGGAAGTCGCAATGTTCACGGGTCAGTCGGCGCATGCCTTTGCCTTCTGCGCCCATGATCATCACCAAAGGCCCGGTCAGGTCTTGCTGGTAGATCTCCTGCTCGGCTTCGCCGGCGGTACCCACCACCCACAAGCCACGCTGCTGCAACTTCTCCAGCGTGCGCGCCAGGTTGGTCACGGCCACCAGCGGGATCACCTCGGCCGCGCCGCACGCCACCTTGCGCACCACTGGCGTCAGGGTTGCGGACTTGTCCTTGGGCACCAGCACCGCCGTGGCACCGGCCGCATCGGCCGTGCGCAGGCACGCACCGAGGTTGTGCGGGTCGGTGACACCGTCCAGCACCAGGATCAGCGGCGGGGTTTCGGTGCGCTCAAGCAACTCTTCGAGCATCAACTCGCCCCACACCTGGCTCGGGCTTACCTCGGCGACAACACCCTGGTGCACGCCTTCAACCCAGGCATCCATCTCACGGCGCTCAGCCTGGCCAACCTGCACACGGTTTTCTGCAGCCAGCGCCAGCAGCGTTTGCAGGCGTGGCTCGCTGCGCCCTTCCGACAGCCAGATCTGCTTGACCCGCTTCGGATGGTGCTGCAGCAACGCCTGCACGGCGTGCACGCCGTAGATCTTTTCCAGCTGACTCATGACTTGCTCTTGCTCTTGCGTGGCGCGCCGGACTTCGGCGGGCCTTTACGGTGCTTGGTCGGCTTGCCGGTGGCCTTGCCACCTTTGTCCGACTTGCTGCTGGACGAGCCGCCGGTGCGGGCATCGCTCATCAGCGCTTTTTTCATTTCGCGGCTCTTGCGCACTTCGGCGTTACGCTGCACGGCGTCTTTCGGGAAATACGCTTCGGCGGTTTCGCTCTTGCGGCTGCGCGGCTTTGGTGTGGCCTTGGCTTCGACCGGCGCAGGCTCGGGCTTGTCGGCTTTGTCGGCAGCCGGCGCGGCGCCGCGCTGCTTGCGGCCGATCGGCGCAGCCAGCGTCTTGTCGGCCACTTCGAAGTCGATCTTGCGCTCGTCCAGGTCAACACGCATGACCTTGACTTCAATCGTGTCGCCCAGGCGGAAGCTGCGCCCGGTGCGCTCACCGGACAGGCGGTGGTGCACCGGGTCGAAGTGGTAGTAGTCGCCCGGCAGCGCACTGACGTGCACCAGGCCTTCCACATAGATGTCGGTCAGCTCGACGAACAGGCCGAAACCGGTCACCGCGGTGATCACACCCGGGAAGGTTTCGCCCACGCGATCCTTCATGTACTCGCACTTGAGCCAGTTGACCACGTCACGGGTGGCTTCATCAGCCCGGCGCTCGGTCATCGAGCACTGCTCGCCAAGCTGCTCGAGGGTGCTCTCGTCGTACGGGTAGATGCGCGCCTTGGGGATGCTCATGGCGCCGGCACGCTTGACGTGCGGGGTATCGACCTTGGAGCGGATGATGCTGCGGATGGCGCGGTGCACCAGCAGGTCCGGGTAGCGACGGATCGGCGAGGTGAAGTGGGTGTACGCCTCGTAGTTCAGGCCGAAGTGGCCGTTGTTCTCGGTGCTGTACACCGCCTGGCTCAGCGAGCGCAGCATCACGGTCTGGATCAGGTGGAAATCCGGGCGCCCAGCGATGCTCGCCAGCAGGGCCTGGTAATCCTTCGGCGACGGGTCTTTGCCCTTGTGCAGGCTCAGGCCCAGCTCGCCCAGGAAGGCACGCAGTTTTTCCAGGCGCTCCGGCGGCGGGCCGTCATGCACGCGGTACAGTGCCGGCACGCCGTGCTTCTGCAGGAACTCGGCGGTGGCTACGTTGGCCGCCAGCATGCATTCCTCGATCAGCTTGTGGGCGTCGTTGCGCACGGTCGGGCGGATTTCCGCGATCTTGCGCTCTTCGCCGAAGATGATGCGGGTTTCCTGGGTTTCGAAGTCGATGGCACCCCGGGTGTGACGGGCATCCACCAGCACCTTGTACAGGTTGTACAGGTTCTTCAGGTCCGGCACGACCGCCTTGTACTCCTCGCGCAGCGCCTTGCCCTCACGGGTGCGGGCGTGCTCGAGCATGCTGCTGACCTTGTTGTAGGTCAGGCGGGCGTGGGAGTGGATGACACCTTCGTAGAACTGGTAGTCGACCATCTGGCCGGCTTTGTTCATGGTCATTTCACAGACCATGGCCAAACGGTCGACGTGCGGGTTCAGCGAGCACAGGCCGTTGGACAGCTCTTCGGGGAGCATCGGCACCACGCGCTCGGGGAAGTACACCGAGTTACCACGCTGCTGGGCCTCGACGTCCAGGGCCGAGCCCAGGCGCACGTAGCTGGACACGTCGGCGATAGCCACATAGAGGCGCCAGCCACCGGAGAACAGGCGCAGCTTGCCCAGCGGTTCGCAATAGACAGCGTCATCGAAGTCGCGGGCGTCTTCACCGTCGATGGTGACGAACGGCAGATGACGCAGGTCGACGCGCTTCTCTTTGTCCTTCTCTTCGACTTCGGAGCGGAACTTGCGCGCTTCCTTGACCACATCCTCGGGCCAGACGTGCGGGATGTCGTAGCTGCGCAGGGCAACGTCGATTTCCATGCCCGGCGCCATGTAGTTGCCGATGACCTCTACCACATCGCCTTGCGGCTGGAAGCGTGGGGTTGGCCAGTGGGTGATCTTGATTTCGACGAACTGGCCGATCTTGGCACCACCATTACGCCCGGCGGTCACCAGCACTTCTTGCTGGATCTTCGGGTTGTCCGGGGTTACGTAGCCAATGCCGCCTTCTTCGAAGTAACGCCCGACCACGCTTTCGTGGGCACGGGAGATGACCTCGACGATCACACCTTCACGGCGCCCGCGACGGTCGGTACCGGACACCCGCGCCAGCGCGCGGTCGCCATCGAAGGCCAGGCGCATTTGCGACGGGCTGAGGAACAGGTCGTCGCTGCCATCATCGGGGATGAGGAAACCAAACCCGTCGCGGTGGCCGGAGATACGGCCGCAGATCAGGTCGAGCTTGTCCACCGGGGCATAAGTGCCGCGCCGGGTATAGATAAGCTGGCCGTCGCGCTCCATGGCACGCAGTCGGCGACGCAGGGCTTCGATCTGGTCTTCTTCATACAGACCAAACTCTTTCGCCAGCTCCTCGCGCGCAGCGGGCTCGCCACGGTCGGCAAGGCGTTGCAGGATCAGCTCACGGCTGGGAATGGGGTTGTCGTATTTTTCCGCTTCGCGAGCGGCCTCGGGATCGAGGGATTGCCAATCGGCCATCAGAAGGGGTTCACCTTGGGGTATATAGATAGGAATTCTGGCATAGGCCTATTGAAACCGGAAATGTCTGCCTTGGACAGCCCCCACTGCTGTGCATCCGGAGCAGTAATAGGCCTGTGGAATCAACAAGTTGAATTTTTTGAAATTTTTTTTGATTGGGGGGTTTACAGCTTTGGGGAGCGTCCGTATAGTGCGCACCACAACGACGGACAAGCCCGAAGTTGTAGTAGAGATGAACGGCGCTGTAAAGCATCTTGTAATCTCGAATGTGTGCCCAGGTGGCGGAATTGGTAGACGCGCTGGTTTCAGGTATCAGTGACCGCAAGGTCGTGGAAGTTCGAGTCTTCTCCTGGGCACCAAATATTTTCAAGTAACAGATGACCAAGGATCTGTTACTACTGTGTGAAAGCGAACGATAGTCGCCTTCATCAGATGATGCAAAGCTTTGCCCAGGTGGCGGAATTGGTAGACGCGCTGGTTTCAGGTATCAGTGACCGCAAGGTCGTGGAAGTTCGAGTCTTCTCCTGGGCACCATACAAAAACCCACTAGCTTGCTAGTGGGTTTTTTCTTGCCTACGTTTTTTGCCCCCCGCCTGCCCTCCCTCTCATTGCAATCCAGAATGATTCCTATCTAGGATTGAGCTTTCTCTCATGGAGCGAGCGAACGATGAGCACGGACCTGACCACCCCTCACCCGCTGCAAGCGTGCTGGGACCTGCAGTTGGCGGGCCTCGCCGCCGATGCCTTGCGCGTGGCACTGACGATCAACCTGTTCGACCACCTCGAGCAATACATCGCCCCGGCCCAACTGGCCACCGAACTGGACCTGGAACCTTTCAATACTGGCTACCTGCTGGAAATGCTCTGGGCCCAGGACCTGCTGGAGCGAGACGAACGTGGCAGCCACTACCGCAATGGCGAAACCGCCCGACGCTTTTTGAATCGAAGCACCAGCGAGTATTGCGGTGACGCCCTGCTGTTCCGCCATCAGGTGTTGCGTCAGGCTGGCCAGCCTCTGGAACAAGCATTGCGCAATGGCCTGCCACCCGCATCGCTCCCGCTCCGGAAATGGCCCGACGCTGGGCCGAAGCGGCCCGCGTGCAGATTGCCCAGGAACAGCAGGCGGTTACTGTGGATGTGGCGTGCGCGCTGATCGAACGGTTGCCGCAGGCGCCGCGCCTGCGACGGATGCTGGATTTAGGGGGCGGCCCAGGCCTGGTCGCCATCGCCCTGGCCCGGCAGCTGCCGGATTTGCACGGTGCAGTGTTCGACTTTGCCGAAACGGCAGTAGTGGCCCAGGAGAATATTGTGCGCGCCGGGCTGGAAGAGCGCCTCGGGATCATTGGCGGGGATCTGGATAGTGATGATTTTGGTAGTGGCTATGACCTGATCTGGTGCTCGTCGGTCTTCCACTTTGCCCACGAACTTGATGGGTTGCTGCGACGGCTGCATACGGCGCTGAACCCGGGCGGCGTGCTGGTGTGCTGTCATGCCGAGGTACCACAGGACAAACAGACTGCGGCGCGGGTGCTGCCTTATTACCTGCACATGCGCATGCAGGGACGGCATGTGTTGCCAGCCGGGGAGCTTGCTGAGCGATTGCGCAACACGGGGTTTGCCGACGTGCGGCAGGAGGATGGCCTGAGGTACCCGGTTGCTCCGGTCACTGCAGTGACTGCCAGCAAGGTGTAATCCTGTTCCGGCCTCTTCGCGGGCTTGCCCGCGAAGAGGCCAACACAACTCTCGAAGATTGAACGATGGTCTGCCCATGAATTTCTCGTCACGCGGCCACTTGAGAAACAATTTCGTTTACCATTGTTTCCAAATATGTAGCCGTAAGCGAGGAAGTACCCGCATGACGATCCGCCCGCAACCGCTGATGCGCACCTTGGCCGCCGCCGTGCTGAGCCTGGTCATCGGCGCTCCGGCCGCCATGGCAGACGCACCGGTCACCCTGACCATGTACAACGGTCAGCACAAGGAAATCGGCGAAGCCATCGCCAAGGCCTACGAGGCCAAGACCGGTATTCACATCGACATCCGCAAGGGTAGCAGCAACCAGCTGGCCAGCCAGATCATCGAGGAAGGCGACCGTTCGCCGGCCGACATCATCTACACCGAAGAGTCCCCACCCCTGAACAATTTGGGCGAACTGGGCCTGTTGGCCAAGATCGACGACGCCACCTCGAACATGATGCCCAAGGAGTACGTTGGCGCCAACGGCACCTGGATGGGTATCACGGCCCGTACGCGCATCGTGGTGTACAACCCGAAAAAGGTCGACGAAAAAGACCTGCCAACCACGGTGATGGACTTTGCCAACCCTGAGTGGGAAGGCCGCGTCGGCTACGTCCCCACCAGTGGTGCATTCCAGGAGCAGGCCGTGGCCATCCTTAAAATGCACGGCCGGGAAGCCACCGAAGAATGGCTGACCGGCCTGAAAGCCTTCGGCAAGACCTACACCAACAACATGGTCGCCCTCAAAGCCGTGGAAAAAGGCGAGGTGGCTGCAGTACTGGTGAACAACTACTACTGGTACGCGCTTGAACGCGAACGCGGCAAGCTGGACACCAAGCTCTACTACCTGGCTGACGGCGATGCCGGCAACCTGGTGACCATTTCGGGCGCGGCCGTGGTCAAGGCCAGCAAGCACCCGAAAGAAGCCCAGGCCCTGCTGAACTGGATGGCCAGCGAAGAAGGCCAACGCGTGATCACCCAGACCACCGCGGAATACCCGCTGCACAAGGGCATGGTTTCTGATCGTGGCCTGAAGCCGTTCGACGAACTGCGCCCGCCGAAGATCTCTCCGGCCGACCTGGGTAACGCCGAGGAAGCCATCGAACTTGAGCGCGAGGTCGGCCTGCTCTAATGACTGCCGCCCTGTCCGAGCCGGTGCCGGTACGCTTCGTACCGCGCCGCAAGCGCCCCTCCATCTGGGTGGTGCTGCCTGTGCTGTTTTTGGTGGCGATGAGCCTGCTGCCACTGGCTTATGTCGCCATCAAAGCCTGGGAAGCCGGCTGGCGTGAAGCTTTGCACCTGCTGTGGCGCCCCTTTGTCTGGGGGCTGATGCGCAACACCCTGCTGCTGATGGTCGGGGTGACGCTGACCTGCATGGTGGTCGGCCTGGCGCTGGCCTGGCTGCTGGAACGCAGCAACCTGGCAGGCCGTCGGCTGTGGGGCGTGGTGCTATGCCTGCCATTCGCCGTGCCGTCGTTCGTCAGCAGCTTCACCTGGGTATCGCTGAGCTCGGATTTCGAAGGCCTGGGCGGGGCGATCATGGTCATGGCCCTGTCCAAATATCCGCTGGTGTTCCTGCCGGTGGCCGCAACCCTGCGCAACCTCGACACCTCGCTGGAGGAGTCGGCGCGCACCCTGGGTTGCAGCCGCTGGGGCGTGTTCAGCAAGGTCACCCTGCCACTGCTATGGCCGTCGATGCTCGGTGGCGCACTACTGATTGCCCTGCACATGCTGGTGGAGTTCGGTGCGCTGTCGATCCTCGGCCTGCAGACCTTTACCACGGCCATCTACCAACAGTTCGAACTGGAGTTCAGCAATGCCAACGCGGCCATGCTGTCTGCCGTGCTGTTGGCAATGTGCCTGGTGATGCTGTGGCTTGAACTGCGCGTACGCGGCAAAGCCCGCCATGTGCGCATCGGCCAAGGCGTAGCACGGCGTGCACAGCCGGTACGGCTGCGTGGCTGGGCGGCGTTGGCGCAGCTGTTCTGTGTGGGCCTGGCGGTGCTGGGCAGCGGTATTCCGCTGGCCATGCTCGGCTACTGGCTGAGCGTAGGTTCGTCGGCAGCGTTCCCGGTAGCGGCCATTTCCAAGGCGCTGTTCACCTCGCTGTCGGTGTCGCTGGGTGGTGCCGGCTTCTGTGTGCTGCTGGCCTTGCCGATCAGCTTCCTGGTGGTGCGCTACAAAGGCCGCCTGGCGATCTGGGCCGAGCGCCTGCCGTACCTGCTGCACGCCCTGCCCGGCCTGGTGATTGCCCTGACCTTGGTGTTCTTCGCCCTACACTACGTGCCGGCGCTGTACCAGACCACGGCGCTGTTGCTGCTGGCCTATGCGCTGCTATTCCTGCCACTGGCCCAGTCACCGGTGCGCACCGCACTGAACAAGGCCTCGCCAACGCTGGAAGAGGCAGCACGCACGTTGGGCGCAAGCAGCTTTGCCGCGTTCTGCCGGGTGACCTTGCCGATCATCTTCCCGGCCATGGCGGCGGCCTTTGCGCTGGTGTTCCTGGATGCCATGAAAGAGCTGACGGCCACGCTGCTGCTGAGCCCGACAGGGATGACTACCTTGGCTACCGAGGTGTGGGCACATACCGCAAACGTCGAGTTCGCGGCGGCGGCACCTTATGCGGCGTTGCTGATTGTGGTGTCGGGGTTGCCGGTTTATCTGCTCACTACGCGGATGTACTTGAGCAAAGCTTGAAGTGTCCCCAGGCCGCCACGCGGCCTGGGCCGAGACCTAATCCGCACGCAATGCTACGGACTGAATCGCCCCTGGTTTCCAATCTAGCCGCCATGCAAATCTTGCACTGCCCCTTATATTTCCGTGCTGCCTCACTCAAACAGAAAATTTTAATATCCAGTCAACCTTAACCAAATCCAAAGGCCAATGAGCGCAAGAAAAACTGTGACATGAACAAACCACAGGCCAACAAGCATACGGCGCAAACCATCAGGAAATCCATTTACATCCTGAAGATCTAGAAGCCCCTTCCGAATACAAAGTTCTCTCATGGACAACATCACAGACGCCGACCCCGTGCGCATAACCTTACCCAGCAACCCAGCATGACAAAAAACCTTTCTAGTGCCACATATCATTGAGCTATTGGAAAGTAACAACTCTATCCGATACACATATCGTACCGAAACATATAACCATGCGAGTATAACCATGAACAAGGCCACCATCAAAGGAAGGCCTAGCCACCTCGCATCGAGTACAATCACTGTGTCACCTCATACAACAGCTCACCAAACATTCCACCGATATCACCTACGGCCGCCCCGCCCACGGCACCACCGACCGCTCCTCCAATCACAGTACACGCAAGGGCCCCCGGCCCACCTGTAGCCACTCCGAGGAAAAGCACGCACCCAACTCCGCCAAGAAAACCACCCATCGACCCACCAGCAATAGATCCTCCGGTACTGCCAACTAAAGACCCGCCCTCCACGTATCTTGCCTTCCTGCACTCTTCAGTGCGCCCAAAAGTACATGCATGATGAATACTCAGTCCAGTTGATGCCACATCAAGCCCCACCCCAATATAGGCACCCGTCTTCATCAGCTTTGCTGCCTTCGATACGCCTGCAATCTTCTCGGCATATCCAGGAATCTCGCCTGTATGCAGGAAGCTCTTGGTAGATATCCCGAGCAATCTTTTCACCGAGCCTTCACGCTTCAACCCTGCCCCATACGCTGCTAGATTGCTAAGTTGCATCTCCAATCTGACAAACAATACTTTTCTCTTGGAATAAAATACTTCACGCGCTTGTAATGTGCCGTTTTTCAAATACTCGCGATGCAGCATCTCAATTTCTTCCAACGTTTTCTTGATCGCTCCGAGATGCCTGCTCCAACCGTCACTGGCCATCCCCGCCCCCAAGGACGCATGAGCCAAGAGACTTTTCAACATCTCATAGTTATCCAGTAAAAAATCATCCACCCCAGCGCCGTTGATCTCAAGCTGATGGTGTATTCCCGCCGCCTTCGCCATCAAAAATGCTTCATGGGCTGTGCACATAGGCGTGCTGGGATCACCAACAATCACCAACTCCCCGCCTACGACCACACTATTGGCAATATGAGCATTCAACACGTCAAACTTGACCCGCTGATTGGCCGACATTGGCGTGCCGGCCTTCAACGACTCATAAGATTGCGCTTGCGGATTGATAAAACTGCGCGCCGCGGACATGCTCGCACCTCATGCGTATTTCTTATTATTGATGCGGTCCCAGCCGCCGGTCACGTTGCCACCGGCCGCTCCATCCAGGCGCTTCTGCCGGGTGTAGGTGGTCTTGATACGGCCATAGTTGAGCTGCACAACTTCCACCGGAACCCCTGCGTTGGCGCTCTGGGCGTAGTCGGCGATGATCACTTCTTCTAGGACGACTTCGTAGTATTTGAGCTTGTCGCCACCCGCACGGCACACCACCAGCTTCACCGCCTTCAGATGCTGGCCAGCACAACTCGCCTCCAGCAGCTTGCAGCTGGCGCTGTCCAGGTACTTGGTGAAAGTGAAGTTGGTGAGCGTGGTACGCCCGGAAGATGCGCCACCCGCAGAGCTTGCGGTGGCAGAAGTGCTCTGATTGGCACCGAACTTGTAGCCGACGATTTCGATCCAGTTGGCGTATTGCTCGTCCAGTGATTCGCCTGTGATCTCTGCGATTTGAATATAAGCATCGAAAGCCATGCATACCTCTCCGTGGCAAGGATTGGGCTGACAACGACGGTGTTCGGACATCGCCGTCACCAGGTTATTCCCAAAGGTAAGCATTGGCTTGCGCGTTGCGCCTTCAGGTAAGCATGACCCTAGATCCTCGTAATAGACGCTGCAAGCACAGATGGCTGCATACAGCTATATTCAGAAATTGCCTACAAGATTGGCGATGACCGTAGCATTTGCTCACTATTTCCTTCAGCGAAACTTCCGCAAATTCGCCAGCATTCTGCGCACGATCAGCCCATGCACCCTGCCAACGGGCAGCATGTAAAGGCGGCCGAAGGTGTTAAAGCACTGCACCGAAGTGGTCACGCTCAAGCGCTGCTGGCCATCCCTCTGTTCACCCAGGTCCATGCTCACCATCACCGCAAGATGCGTATCGCGGGAGGTCAGGACCAGTTGCTGCTCGCTGATTGCCTCAACCCGGAAGAAGTCCAAGCGCTCACCCACCGCGGGCAGCCGCTCAGGGCTACGCGATGAGAAACCATGGATGGCGGAAACGTTGAACCGGCGCGAAATAAAGTCGCGCAAACGGAAGGCTGCGGCCAGCCAGCCTGGCACGTCCGAAGTCATGGCGCAGTAAGCCTGGATGGCGGTCATTGGCCCAGTGACGAGTACGCCATCACTATGAAGAAAATCCAGTTCGGCCGTAGGGGCGACCAGTTGGGCGGACATGAACAACTCCCTTTGTCATGTGTAGCCGCCATCATAGCAACACCTCTTGCTGCGGGAGCAGCCCATCGCCACACAAAGCCGCTCCTACAGGGATTCCGTCAGGCGCGGAACTGCCCCAGGCTCGCCCGCAATTGCGCCGCCAGGTCATCCAGCACCTTGCTGCTGGCGGTGGTCTGCATCACCACTTCTGCCGAGCGCTCGGCCTGGGCATGAATGGTCTCAACCCGCCCGCGCACCGCCTGCGCCCCGCTCGCCTGCTGCTCGGCCGCACGGGTGGCCAGGCCGATGGCTGCATGCACCTGCTCCACCGCTGCCTGTACCGACTGCTGCCGACGCTCGTTGTCACGCAGTACCAGCAACCCTTCGCTGGCTTTTAGTCCGGCCTGACTGATAGTCGCCACGGCTTCCTTGGCACCCTTCTGCAGCGCCGCGATGTGCGACTGGATATCCCCCGTGGAGCTTTGCGTCTTGCTCGCCAGCGCCCGCACCTCATCGGCCACCACGGCAAAGCCGCGCCCGGTCTCGCCTGCCCGTGCGGCTTCGATGGCCGCGTTCAGCGCCAGCAGGTTGGTCTGCTCGGCAATGCCGTGGATCACCGTCAGCACCACTTCGATCTGCTCGCTCTGCTTGGCCAGGCGCTCGATTACCTGGGAGCCAGTCTCTACCTGGCCTGCCAGGTTTTCGATCAACCCTGCGAGCTGGGTCGAGGTGCGGCTGTTTTCGTCGGTGGCCTGACGGATATCCACCACCTGCTTCAAAGCGGCCTGCATCGCATGGCTTTCGGCCTGGGCTTCGTCGGCCATGCTTGAAAGGTCGCGCAGGCTGGCCGCCACTTCATCGCGTTGCAGTGCGGCAGCCGCATCGGCGCCAGCATTACGCTGGGCCATCGCGTCAATCTCCACGCCAGTACGCTGCGCCACCTCACCCGCCTCACGCACGATCGGTTGCAGCTTGTCGACAAAGCGGTTCACTGCCGAAGCCATGTCGCCGATCTCGTCACGGCTGTCGAGCGGTACACGCTTGGTCAGGTCGCCCTCGCCTGCCGCCAGGTCGTCGAGGGCAGCAATCAGCAGACGCAACTTGCTCAGCACCCGACGGCCAAGCACCAAGGCCACCACCAGCAGCACACCAAGACCGACCAACACCAGGCCCAAGCCAATGCGCCAGCGCAGCTCGGCGGCGGCATCGCGCACGGTCTGTGCGGTATTGGCCTGCATCGCTGCCGCACTGTCTTGCGCCTTCTCCAGGCGCTCACGCAGGGTTTTGCCGCTGTCGGCGGCAGCACCCACCAGGCTGTCGCCAACCAGTTGCTCACCACTGGCAATCAGCGCCGCGAAGCGCTGGTCCAAGGCCTTGAGCTCCTGGTCGATACCTGCCGTGGAAACCCCCATCACCACCTTGCCGATTTCTGCACCATTGGGGTTGATCGAGGCTTCGACGAAGTACACCGCCGGGTCGCGCCGGGCGGCATCGATCACTTTGTCCAGGGCGCGTTCGCCTTGGCCCTTGTCCATCAATGCCTGGTTGATCGGGTTTTGTCGGTTCAGGTAGCGGGTCAGGTGCTGGCCTTGGGCATCGTCGTAAACCACAAACAGCACGTTGGGGTTGCGCTGGGCACGCCGGGCAAAGTCGGAGAGCACCGGCACGTCGTTGTCCCAGATCGCCCGCGGGGCAACCGAAGCCAGCAGCTCGGCCATGTCGTTGGCGGAGTCCTTCAGGTTCTTTTCCAGGGTGCTGCGCAGTTGCTGCTGTTCGCTTTGCAGGCGCGCCGACAACCCGGCGCTCAGGCGCTGGCGGGTGCTGCTGGACAGGCCATCGAGGCCCGAGCGTACATCTTGCCCGGCTTGCTCCAGGTCGTTGGCCAGCTGGCGGCTGTCGTTACCCAGGCGCTCGCCAAGGTCGGCCTCCAGGGCGGTGACCGTGCTTCGGGTGAGCGCAACGGCAACCAGCACCTGCACCAAAAGAGCGATACCAAGGGCAACAAACACAGGCCGCAAAAGGCGGCTTCGTAACAGTGAGAGGATGGCAGACACGGTATAACCCTCGTGTTTTCTGGCGCCACTATTTTGATGGCATCTAAAGAAACTTCTTACAGCAAGGGTTGTGCCGGGAGCAGGAGGGATAAACGCCAAGGTTCAGCAAGGGGGGGGATTGACTGTACGGGCCCTATCCCCGGTAGGCATACCCCACAAATGAAAACGCCGCAGCCCCTTTCAGGGCCACGGCGTCAGATCAGCCTGGAGGGCAGATCAGGCGAACGGGTGACGCAGCACGATGGTCTCGTTGCGGTCCGGGCCGGTCGAAATGATGTCGATCGGCGCGCCAACCAGCGCTTCGATGCGCTTGATGTAGTCACGCGCAGCTTGCGGCAGCTCTTCCAGGGTTTTTGCACCCAGGGTCGATTCGCTCCAGCCTGGCATCTCTTCGTACACCGGCTCCAGGCCGATGTAGCTGTCGGCATCGGAAGGCGCGTCGATGACAGCACCGTTCTCGTTCTTGTAGCCAACGCAGATGTTGATGGTTTCCAGGCCGTCCAGTACGTCCAGCTTGGTCAGGCAGATGCCCGAGATGCTGTTGACGTCGATGGCACGACGCAGGATGACGGCATCGAACCAGCCGCAACGACGGGCACGGCCAGTGGTGGAGCCGAACTCGTGGCCACGCTTGGCCAGGGTAGCGCCGGTCTCGTCGAACAGTTCGGTCGGGAACGGACCGGAACCCACGCGAGTGGTGTAGGCCTTGGTGATACCCAGGATGTAGTCCAGGTACATCGGGCCAACGCCGGAACCGGTGGAGATGCCGCCAGCAGTGGTGTTGGGCTTCGGTGACGTACGGGTAGGTACCGTGATCGATGTCCAGCAGCGAACCCTGGGCGCCTTCGAACATGATGTCCTTGCCGGCGCGACGCAGGTTGTGCAGCTCGGCGGTGACGTCGAGCATCATCGGCTTGAGCTGTTCAGCATAGGCCATGCACTCGTCCAGGGTTTGCTGGAAGTCGATAGCCGGCTCTTTGTAGTAGTTCACCAGCTGGAAGTTGTGGTAGTCCAGCAACTCACCCAGCTTGGCAGCGAAACGCTCGCGGTGGAACAGGTCGCCCACACGCAGGCCGCGGCGCGCGACCTTGTCTTCGTAGGCTGGGCCGATACCACGGCCGGTGGTGCCGATCTTGGCTTCGCCACGGGCTTTTTCGCGGGCCTGGTCCAGGGCCACGTGGTACGACAGGATCAGCGGCGCAGCCGGGGAGATGCGCAGGCGCTCACGCACCGGTACGCCCTTCTCTTCCAGCTTGGTGATTTCACGCATCAGGGCGTCCGGGGCAACGACCACGCCGTTGCCGATCAGGCACTGTACGCCTTCACGCAGGATGCCGGACGGAATCAGGTGCAAAACGGTCTTTTCACCGTTGATCACCAGGGTGTGGCCCGCGTTGTGGCCACCCTGGTAGCGCACTACGGCGGCAGCATGTTCGGTCAGCAGATCGACGATCTTGCCTTTGCCCTCATCACCCCACTGGGTGCCCAGGACGACGACATTCTTACCCATTACATTGGTCCTCATTCACGCAAACTTGGTTGCCGGCCTGTTGCCGACGCAGAAACTCACTGGGCCAGCGGCAGAACCTGCCAGCGCCCGTCTTGCTGAATCAATTGCCGATCACAATCCGCCTCGAGAGCAGCACTCAACGGCTGGCCAGGCAGGGCCTGGACCACACGCTGGCCCTCGTTGCGCAACTGGCAGACTTGCTGCCAGAGGGCCGCGTCGCCACTGTCCGGCATCCAGATGCCGCCCGTTGGCAATACGACCTCCGCTCGCCCCAGTGTGACCAGGGTCTTCAAATCCGTGGAGAAACCGGTGGCCGGGCGTGCCCGGCCAAAGTCGGCGCCGATGTCGTCGTAGCGACCGCCTTGGGCGATCGATTGACCCTCGCCCGGCACAAACACGGCAAACACCACGCCGGTGTGATAGTTGTAACCACGCAGCTCGCCGAGATCGAAGTACAACGGCAGATCCGGGTAGCGCGACGCCAGGCGATCAGCAATCGCCAACAGGTCGTCCAGCGCTGCCAGCACGCTGGCCGGGGCACGGCCCAGGCGCACGCGGGCTTCGGCCAGCACTTCGCGGCCACCGCACAGTTCGACCAGTGCGCGCAGCATGTTGCCCAGGTCCTTCGGCAGGTCGGCGGTCAGCGCCTGCACTTCATCGACGGCCTTGCGCTGCAGGGCGTCGAACAGCTGCTGCTCGACCGCACCGGACAGGCCGGCAGCGCGGGCCAGGCCGCGGTAGATACCGACGTGGCCCAGGTCCATGTGTACGTCCGGCACATCGGCCAGTTGCAGCGTGGCCAGCATCAGGCTGATGACTTCCACGTCGCTGGTCGGGCTGGCATCGCCATACAGCTCGGCGCCCAACTGGATCGGGCTGCGCGAGGTGGACAGCGCACGCGGCTGGGCGTGCAGCACGCTGCCGGCGTAGCACAGGCGGCTCGGGCCTTCACGGCGCAGGGTGTGGGCGTCGATGCGCGCCACCTGCGGGGTGAAGTCGGCGCGGAAGCCCATCAGGCGGCCGGACTGCGGGTCCACTACCTTGAAGGTGCGCTGATCCAGGTCCTGGCCGGCGCCGGTGAGCAGCGACTCCAGGTACTCGATATGCGGGGTGACGACCAGTTCGTAGCCCCAACTCTGGAACAGGTCCAACACCTGGCGGCGCGCGATCTCGATGCGCGCAGCCTCAGGTGGCAGTACTTCCTCGATGCCATCTGGCAGCAGCCAGCGGTCTACCGTTGCCATTACGCCTTTTCCCCTCTGGTCCGGGCGGCTAGCCAGCAGGCGAGCCGTCAGTAAAGCCGGTATCGCGCACAGCAGCGGGCAGCACTGATCCCAGCGCAGCCACCGTACCCGATACCCTCGAATTGCCTTGCGAGCCTGACCAAACCGTCAACTGGCGCTTTGCCAATCAACCTTTCAGACGCAAAAAAGCCGGGAAATTTCCCGGCTGCCTCATCATACACCCCTTTTCATTCAGGATGCACCCCGCCTGGTGTTTTAGCTGCCAGGCGGGGCGCCGCTGCATGAAAATCAGGGCCTGAGCATCACGGCCTGCTCTTGTCCAGGTAACGGAAGAACTCGTTCTTCGGGTCCAGGACCAGCACGTCGCTTTTGCTCGAGAAGCTCTCGCGGTACGCCTGCAGGCTACGGTGGAACGCATAGAAATCAGCGTCCTGGCTGTAGGCCTTGGCATAGATGGCAGCCGCCTGGGCGTCGCCGTCACCACGGGTTTCTTCTGCTTCGCGGTAGGCCTCGGCCAGCAGCACACGGCGCTGACGGTCGGCATCGGCACGAATACCTTCAGCCAGCTCGTTACCCTTGGCACGGTGCTCGCGAGCTTCACGCTCACGCTCGGTGCTCATGCGGTCGAACACGCTGCGGTTCACTTCCTTCGGCAGGTCGATGGCCTTGACGCGCACGTCGACCACCTCGATGCCCAGCTCCTTGTTGGCCATGCGGTTCAGCGATGCAGTGATGTCAGCCATCAGTGCATCACGTTCACCGGAAACCACCTCGTGCAGGGTCCGTTTACCGAACTGGTCGCGCAGCCCGCTTTCCAGGCGACGCGACAGACGCTCGTCGGCGATCTGCTTCATGCCGGACGTGGCAGTGTAGAAGCGCTCGGCATCCTTGACGCGCCACTTGGCGTAGGCGTCGACCATTACCGCTTTCTTCTCCAGGGTCAGGAACCGCTGGGTCGGGGCGTCAAGGGTCATGAGGCGGGCGTCGAACTTGCGCACCTGGTTCACGTACGGAATCTTCACGTGCAGGCCAGGCTGAACGTCCGCCTGGACCACCTTACCGAAGCGCAGCAGTACCGCACGCTCAGTCTGGGACACGATGTAGAAGCTGTTCCAGGCCACGATGGCCAGAACGACGGCGGCGATCAGGGCGATCAGCGATCTATTGCTCATCAGCGGCTCTCCCTAGTACGCAGCGGCTGCTGTTGCTGTTGCAGGTCCTGCGCCGCACGGGCAGCCGCATCGTTGACCGATGGCGACACGCTGGTGGTTGGCGCGGACGGGTTGCGGCTGCCTTCGACCATCTTGTCCAGTGGCAGGTAGAGCAGGTTGTTCTGCCCGTCCTTGGTCGCCACCATGACCTTGCTCGAATTGCTGTAGACCTCTTGCATGGTCTCCAGGTACAGACGCTGACGGGTCACGTCAGGTGCCTTGTGGTACTCGGCAACCAGCTTGGTGAAGCGGTCGGCCTCACCCTTGGCGCGGGCGATGACTTCGTCGCGGTAACCGTTGGCGTCCTCGATGATGCGCTGTGCCTGACCACGGGCTTCCGGCACCACGCCATTGGCGTAGGACTCGGCCTGGTTGCGGGCACGCTGCTCGTCTTCACGGGCACGGATCACGTCGTCGAAGGCTTCCTGCACTTCACGCGGGGCTGCCGCGCTCTGTACGTTGACCTGGGTAACGGTGATACCGGTACGGTAGTTGTCGAGGAAGCGCTGCAGGCGTTCGCGGATATCCACGGCCATCTGCTCACGGCCTTCGGTCAGTACCTGGTCCATCGAGGTGGAACCCACCACGTGGCGCAGGGCACTGTCGGTCGCGTGCTGCAGGCTTACCTCAGGCTGGTCGACGTTAAGCACGAAGTCCTGCAGGTTGCTGATCTTGTACTGGACGGTCAGCGGCACCTCGACGATGTTCTCGTCTTCGGTCAGCATCTGGCCCTGCTTGGTGTAGGCACGCTCGCGCGTGACGTTTTCCATGTACTTGCGATCAATCGGCGGGAAGTAGATGTTCAGGCCGGGACCGACCGTCTCATGGTACTTGCCGAAGCGCAGCACCACGGCCTGCTCCTGCTCGTCGACCACGTACACGGCACTGTACAGCCAGATGGCAGCCAGTACCGCCAGGCCGATGCCCAGCAGGCCAAGGCCACCGCCCTTGCCGACATTGCGGTCACCGCCGCCACGTTTCTTGTTACCGCCGAACATGCCGTTCAGGCTGTCCTGCAGTTTGCGGAAGGCCTCGTCCAGATCCGGCGGACCTTTCTTGTCACCACCACCGCCACCGCCACCACGGCGGCCGCCCCAGGGATCCTGATTGTTCGAGTTGCCACCCGGCTCGTTCCAAGCCATAGCGCTCTCCATCTGATAAAGCAAAGACGCGCCCACGGCGCGCCGTCCAATGCTACAGAATGCCTGTCACTGCTGCCCGGCGACCTCGACGAGCATTTATTGCAAAGTGTGTTGCTCGACAAACACTTGCGGCTCCATGCCTTCACGGCTGACCAGGCGATTCAATTCGACCATGGGCAGTCGCACGCTCAGCAGGCTGCGCCCTTCTTCATCATGCTCCTCACTCTGCACGGCACCCAAAGCAAAGAATTGCGCGCGCAAGCGGGCAAAACGCTGCTCCAGACACAGGGTACCGACAAACAGATCATCCCCCAGCAACTCGGCAATCGCCTGGCCAACCAGCTCCAGACCACGCCCATCGCGTGCCGATACCCAGACCCGTTCCGGCTTGCCATCGGCATTGCGCTGGATCTGTGGCTCGACATCTTCGAGCAGGTCGAGTTTGTTATACACCTCGAGGATCGGCAAGCCTTCAGCGCCAATCTCGCCCAACACGGCCAACACCTGCTCGATCTGCTCCATGCGCTCTGGCTCATGGGCGTCGATCACGTGCAGCAGCAGGTCGGAGTTGCTCGACTCTTCGAGCGTAGCCCGAAATGCCTCGACCAGCTTGTGCGGCAGGTGGCGAATGAAGCCCACGGTGTCGGCCAGCACGATCGGCCCCAGGTCGTTGAGCTCAAGCCGGCGCAGGGTCGGGTCGAGGGTGGCGAACAGCTGGTCCGCGGCGTACACCTCGGACTCGGTCAGGGCGTTGAACAGCGTGGACTTGCCGGCGTTGGTATAACCCACCAGCGACACTGAAGGGATATCCGCGCGCTTGCGCCCGCGACGCGCCTGCTCACGCTGGCTGCGTACTTTCTCCAGGCGTGACTTGATCTGGCGAATGCGCACCCGCAACAGGCGGCGGTCGGTTTCGAGCTGGGTTTCACCCGGGCCACGCAGGCCGATACCACCTTTTTGTCGCTCAAGGTGGGTCCAGCCACGCACCAGCCGCGTGCTCATGTGATCAAGCTGGGCCAGTTCGACTTGCAGCTTGCCTTCATGGGTACGCGCCCGTTGGGCGAAAATATCGAGAATCAGCCCGGTACGGTCGAGCACGCGGCACTCGAACACACGTTCAAGGTTGCGCTCCTGACTGGGCGTAAGGGTGTGATTGAAAATCACCAGGTCTACCTGTTCGGCATGGACCAGGTCGTGCAATTCCTCGACCTTGCCGCTGCCAATCAGGTATTTGGCCGTAGGCTGATGCCTTGCCACTGTCACCAGCGAGACGATGTCCGCCCCGGCCGATAATGCCAGCTCCCGAAACTCCTGCGGATCTTCGCGCGCCTCAGGGTTCTGACCTTCCAAGTGAACGAGCAATGCCCGTTCACCACCACCGTGGCGCTCAAAGAACAATGCAGGCTCCTATCAGGCGTTGCCTGGCTCGCTGTCGCCGAGGTCGGAATCGGACGGGCTTGGCAGGCGAACCGGACGGGCAGGCACCACGGTCGAAATGGCGTGTTTGTAGACCATTTGGCTGACGGTGTTCTTCAGCAGTACCACGAACTGGTCGAACGATTCGATCGAGCCCTGCAGTTTGATGCCGTTGACCAGGTAGATAGATACCGGAACCTTTTCTTTTCTCAAGGTGTTCAAGTAAGGGTCTTGTAGCGAATGCCCTTTTGACATATGCCGCACTCCTGTAAGGATAAATAATAGAAAATCAAGAAAATCGATAAATTAGGCCGCCCCTTCGCAAGAATAGACGGCAATCAGCAGGGACTCAGCTCAATATGGAGATGGCCCCAAGGTATTTCAAGGTGCGGGACAGATTGTCGCAGGCCATGCTGTCAAGCCAATGCACATCAGGCCAGCCACGCAACCAGGTGAACTGCCGCTTGGCCAGCTGCCGGGTAGCAATGATACCGCGTTCTCGCATCTCATTCTCAGTCAGCGTGCCGTCCAGGTAATCCCAGACCTGCCGATACCCCACTGCCCGTATAGACGGCAGCCCGGCGTGCAAGTCACTTCTGGCTCGCAGCGATCGGACCTCGTCAACGAAGCCCTGTTCCAGCATCTGCGAAAATCGTAACGCAATTCGCTGATGCAAAATGTGACGATCTGTAGGAGCAATCGCCAAACTCGCGACAGTATAGGGCAAATGTCCGCCAGCGCCTGCGTCTGCGCCGCGACTTTCCGCGAATTGACGCTGGCGATGAGCCGTCATGCTCTCGCCGCTCACCCGGTATACCTCCAGCGCGCGGATCAGCCGCTGCGGGTCGTTCGGGTGGATGCGCGCCGCCGATTCCGGGTCGATCTCGGCCAATTGGCGGTG
The DNA here is from genome assembly GCA_947090765.1 of Pseudomonas sp. MM223. NCBI lineage: Bacteria > Pseudomonadati > Pseudomonadota > Gammaproteobacteria > Pseudomonadales > Pseudomonadaceae > Pseudomonas > Pseudomonas sp. MM223. Next base: position 6,136,652 of record OX352322.1, read on the forward strand.
CAGTTCGGCCAGCCCCAGCGCCTCGGCCTGGGCTTCCAGGTCGGCGCGTACCGCAGCATCGGCTGCCGGCATGTCGGCCAGGCCATCGATCAACGCCTTGTAATAGAGCATGGTACCGCCCACCAGCAGCGGGATCTTGCCCCGTGCGGTGATGTCGGCCATGGCCTCCAGGGCATCGGCGCGAAATTGCGCGGCCGAATAGCTCTCGGCCGGGTCACGGATGTCGATCAGCCGGTGCGGGTGGGCGGCGAGAATTTCTTTCGACGGTTTGGCCGAACCGATGTCCATGCCGCGATAGACCAGTGCCGAGTCGACGCTGATCAGCTCGCACGGCAGCACTTTGGTCAGCTCGATAGCCAGGTCGGTCTTGCCGGCCGCCGTCGGGCCCATCAGGAATATTGCAGGGGGCTTGCCGCTCATTTCATCGACCGCGCAGGAAGAGTTTGTCCAGGTCGTCCAGGCCCATTTGGGTCCAGGTGGGACGGCCATGGTTGCACTGGCCACTGCGCTCGGTGTTTTCCATGTCGCGCAGCAGGGCGTTCATTTCGGGGATTGCCAGGCGCCGGTTGGCGCGCACGGCGCCGTGGCAGGCCATGGTGCCGAGCAGCTCATTGAGGTGCGCCTGGATACGGTCGCTGGTGCCGTACTCCATCAGGTCGGCAAGTACATCCTGCACCAGTCGGTTGGCCTCGGCCTGCTTGAGCAAAGCCGGAATCTGGCGGATCGCCAAGGTCTCGGGGCCCAGGCGCTGCAGTTCGAAGCCCAGGCGCTGGAACCACTGCGCATGCTCTTCGGCGCAATCCGCTTCGCGCTGGCTCAAGGCCAGGGTTTCGGGCACCAGCAGCGGCTGGCCGCTAAGGCCTTCGCTGGCCATGGCCACCTTGAGGCGCTCGTACATGATGCGCTCGTGGGCGGCATGCATGTCTACCAGCACCAGGCCAACGGCGTTCTCGGCCAGGATATAAATACCCTTGAGCTGCGCCAACGCGTAGCCCAACGGGGGAATGTCACCCTGGCTTTCGGGCAGCGTCGTCACTGGCGCCGCACCGTCTTCCAGCGGCTTGTAGAACTCGCGATACACCGCCTGCGCCTCGGCGGCCGGCACAGGCTGCGAAGGGCGCGGGGTGTATTGATACTGGTAACCGGCGCCACTGCCGCCATTGGAGATGGCATGCTGCGGCGCCTGGGGCCGCTCAAGCACTGGCGAGGCCAGGCGCATTTCGCCCTGTGGGCCGAACTCACCAGCCTGCTGGCCAGTGGGGCGGACCATCTCTGAGACGGCGGCAGGCGCGGCCAACTGGTCTTCCGGGCGCACATCGGCCAGCGCGCGGTGCAGGGTGCCATACAGGAAGTCGTGCACCGAGCGCCCCTCGCGGAAGCGCACTTCGTGCTTGGTCGGGTGCACATTGACGTCGACGCCGTTGGGCTCCAGCTCCAGGAACAGCACGAATGTCGGGTGCCGACCATTGAACAGCACGTCACGGTAGGCCTGACGCACAGCGTGGGCGACCAGCTTGTCGCGCACTGCGCGGCCATTGACGAAGAAGTACTGCAGGTCTGCCTGGCTACGCGAGAAGGTCGGCAGCCCGACCCAGCCCCACAGGCGCAAGCCGTTGCGCTCGACGTCGATCGGCAGCGCCTGCTCCATGAAGCCCGGGCCGCAAATGGCACCTACCCGCCGCGCCCGTGCGGTTTCGTCATGGGCCTCGTGTAGGCTGAGGATGCTCTTGCCGTTGTGGCGCAGGTGGAAGCCGACGTCGAAACGCGCCAGCGCCAACCGGCGGATGACTTCCTGCAGGTGATCGAATTCGGTTTTCTCGGCCTTGAGGAACTTGCGCCGGGCCGGGGTATTGAAGAACAGGTCGCGCACTTCCACCGAGGTACCCACAGGGTGTGCCGCCGGCTGCACCCGCGGGGTCATGTCACGGCCTTCGGTTTCGACCTGCCAGGCCTCAGTGGCACTGGCAGTACGCGAAGTCAGGGTCAGGCGCGCCACCGAGCTGATCGAAGCCAAGGCCTCGCCGCGAAACCCCAGGCTCAATACACCTTCAAGGTCCTCCAGCTCGCGGATCTTGCTGGTGGCGTGACGCGCCAGGGCCAGCGGCAGGTCGTCAGCAGAAATACCGCCGCCATCGTCCCGCACCTTGAGCAACTTGACGCCGCCCTGCTCCACTTCCACATCGATGCGTCGGGCACCGGAGTCCAGGCTGTTTTCCAACAACTCTTTGGCAACAGAGGCCGGCCGCTCGACTACCTCGCCGGCGGCAATCTGGTTGGCCAGCCGCGGGCTAAGCAGCTGGATGCGCGACCCGCCACTCATTGCGCGGCCAATGTGGTTGCAGGGACATCGAGGCGCTGGCCAACCTTCAGCTCATCAGTCTTGAGGCTGTTGGTGCTGCGCAGGCTGGCCACGCTGACCTGATAGCGCACGGCGAGCATTGCCAGGGTTTCGCCTGGGCGTACCGTGTGCTCACGCGGGCCTGCGGCAATCTTGCCGGTGTCACGCAGCCAGGCGATGTAGGTGCCCGGCGGCGGGTTCTGCTGGAAGTACTGGCGCACACCGGTATGAATCGAACGGGCCAAGGCCTGCTGATGGCTGGCGGTGGCCAGCTTGGCAGCTTCGTTGTTGTTCGAGATGAACCCGGTTTCAACGAGGATCGAAGGGATATCCGGCGACTTCAGCACCATGAAGCCGGCCTGCTCCACACGCTGCTTGTGCAGCGAGGTGACACGGCCCATGTTGCCCAGCACCTTCTGCCCCACGTTGAGGCTGGAACTGAGCGTGGCGGTCATCGACAGGTCCAGCAGCACGCCAGCCAGCATGCGGTCCTTGTCATCGAGGCTGACGTTGCCGGCACCGCCGATCAGGTCAGAACGGTTTTCCGTGTCGGCCAGCCAGCGTGCGGTTTCGGAGGTGGCGCCGCGGTCGGACAGGGCGAACACCGAGGCACCAAATGCAGCCCGCGACGGTGCGGCGTCGGCGTGGATAGAGATGAACAGGTCGGCGCCCTTCTTGCGGGCGATTTCCGTGCGTTTGCGCAGTGGAATGAAGTAGTCGCCCGTGCGGGTCAGTTCGGCACGGAAGCCCCTTTCGCTGTTGATCTGGCGCTGCAGCTCTTTGGCAATCTGCAGCACGATGTCTTTTTCATGCTGGCCGCGCGAACCGGACGCACCCGGGTCTTCGCCACCGTGGCCGGCGTCGATGGCAACCACGATTTCACGCTTGCCGCTCGGCACCGGCGGCAACTTGATGGCGGGCTGTGCCGGGGATACCGGCACCGCTGGCGTGGTAGCCGGCGTCTGTACCGGCGCCGGGGCCGGAGGTGGCGCGCTGGCCGCAATGGCATCGGCTTCCTGATCGTACAGGTCGACCACCAGGCGATTGCCGTATTGGGCATTTGGCGCCAGCGTGAAGCTTTTCGGGGTGACCGACTTTTTCAGGTCGACCACCACCCGCAGGTCGGTCGGAGTGCGCTGGGCCGAACGCACGCTGCTGATCGGCGTGTTGGAGGTGGCCACGTTCAATGGCGCAGCCAGGGTTGCGCCATTGATGTCGATAACCAGGCGATCAGGCGCGCTCAAGGTGAAGACGCTGTGCTGCACGGGACCAGACAGGTCGAAGACCAGCCGTGTGTTGTCTGGCGCGCGCCACAGGCGCACGCTCTTGACTTGAGTGACGGCCAGAGCCTCAACGGTCACCGTTGTCAGCAGCAGCCCAACGATGGCGACCAGTGCGCGTATGCGCATACCTACCCCACTTACTGTTTATAGTGTTTGGCCAGTGCCACGCACCAGGCCTCGCCGCGAGCCCCCTGCGGCGATAGGATCAGCGAGCGTCCGCCCGCTTGGGGGCTTATGGTAATGGTCAGGTCAGGCTTTGGCAAAACGCCCGCACCCTTTTGTGGCCACTCGAACAGGCACAGCGGGTCGCCCTCGAAATAGTCACGAATGCCCATGAACTCCAGCTCCTCCGGATCGACCAGACGATACAGGTCGAAGTGGAAGGCCCGCACCTCACCGATTTCGTAGGGTTCGACCACGGTAAAGGTAGGGCTTTTCACTGCACCTTTATGGCCCAGGCCACGGATCAGCCCTCGGGAAAGCGTAGTCTTGCCCGCACCCAGGTCGCCTTCAAGAAAGATCACGCCGCGACCGCCGGTCACCTCGGCCAGTGCTGCGCCAAACTTGACCGTGGCCTCTTCATCGGCCAGAAACAGGGTTATGCCAGACACGCAGAATGCTCCTCCAGAAACTCACGAATGACCGGCGCCAGATCACTGGCCGCCAGGCCTCTACCTTTCACACCCAGCCGCTCGCCTGCACAGGCATGCAACCACACCCCCAGGCCAGCGGCCTGCCAGGCATCCAGCCCTTGGGCCAGCAACGCCGCCAGCACACCGGTCAGCACATCGCCGAAGCCGGCCCCGGCCATCGCCGGGTGGCCTCGCTCGCACAGCATCAGCTGCCCGGCCGGGTCGGCCACCAGGGTGCCGGCCCCCTTGAGCACGCAAACGCTGTTGTAACGGCGCGCCAGCTTGCGCGCAGCGCCCTGGCGGTCGGCCTGCACCGCCTCGGTTGAAATGCCCAGCAACCGCGCCGCCTCCCCCGGGTGCGGGGTGAGGATGCTGCCACTGGGCAGGGCCAAGGGGGTACGCGCCAGCAAATTCAGGGCGTCTGCGTCCCACACCTGCGGCCGCTCGGCATTGGCCACTGCCGACAGCAGGCTACGCCCCCACGCCGCCTGCCCCAACCCCGGCCCAACCACCAGCACCGAGGCGCGCTCCAGCACGCCCATCAACTGGTTGGCCGGCTCGATGCCCAGGCACATGGTTTCGGGCAGGCGGGCCAGGCTCGCGCCAACATGCTCCGGGCGCGTCGCCACGCTGACCAGCCCGGCACCACAGCGCAGGGCCGCCTCAGCGCTCAACAGCACGGCACCGCCGGTACCCAGGTCGCCACCGACCACCAGTACATGGCCGAAGTCGCCCTTATGGGCATGCGCAGGCCGCGTTGGCAGGTGCGCGACGGTCACACTGCTGAGCAGCTGCGGGGCATGGCTGGGTTGTTTGGTCTGCGGCATGGGGTCAAAGGCTCCAATGTCTGGCAGAATTATACGCACCTGAGCCCGTATTGCCTTGCCCATCCATGTCCAGCTGCACACCTGACCTCGCCCAACTGGCCCAATCGATCAAGATTTGGGGCCAGGAACTCGGTTTTGCCCACGTTGGCATCGCCGGGGTCGACCTTGGCGAACACGAACACCACCTGCAGCGCTGGCTCGATGCCGGCTACCAGGGCGAGATGGAGTACCTGGGTGCGCACGGCAGCAAGCGCTCGCACCCCGACCAACTGATTCCCGGCACGGTGCGGGTGGTCTCGCTGCGCATGGACTACCTGTCCGGCGACACACAGATGGCGCAGCGCCTGGCACAGCCAGAAAAGGCCTACATATCGCGCTATGCGCTGGGCCGGGACTACCACAAGCTGGTGCGCAAGCGCGTGCAGTTCCTGGCCGACCGCATCCAGGAAGCCATCGGCCCGTTCGGCTACCGCGCATTCGTCGACAGCGCGCCGGTGCTGGAGAAGGCCCTGGCCGAACAGGCCGGGCTGGGCTGGATCGGCAAGAACACCCTGCTGCTCAACCGCAAGGCGGGCAGTTACTTCTTCCTTGCCGAGCTGTTTGTCGACCTGCCGTTACCGGTAGACGAAGCGACTACCAGCGAACACTGCGGGCGCTGCCAGGCCTGCCTGGACATCTGCCCGACCCAAGCGTTTGTGGGGCCCTATGTGCTGGATGCGCGGCGTTGCATCTCATACCTGACCATCGAGCTGAAGGGCGCGATCCCCGTCGAGTTGCGCCCAATGATGGGCAACCGGGTGTTCGGTTGTGATGACTGCCAGATCGTCTGCCCGTGGAACCGCTTTGCCAAGCACAGCCAGGAGCAGGACTTCCAGCCACGGCATGGGCTGGAGAATGCCGAGCTGGCGGAAATGTTCCTGTGGGATGAGCGCACCTTCCTGCGCAGGACCGAGGGCGGGCCGTTGCGGCGGGCGGGGTATGAGCGGTTCTTGCGTAACCTGGCGGTTGGGTTGGGCAATGCGCCGTCGACGATTCCAGTGATCGAGGCGCTGAAGGCACGCCGTGACGATGAATCGGAACTGGTGCGCGAACATGTGGAGTGGGCGCTGGCCCGGCACGACATTCAATAGCCGGGGCCTCTGCGCGGCCTTGCGTCGCGAAAGGGGCGCAAAGCGCCCCCAGAATTCACTGCTGGTCGTTGTAGTGAAACTTGGGCATCTCCCAGTGGAAGCGAATCGCCAATAGCCGCACCAGGAATCCGCCAAACAAGGTCAGCAACATCGCCTGCTCTGCCGGCACCTTGAAATACACGCACCCCAGGTAGAACCACGCCGCCGCAAACGACACGCTGGCATACAGCTCACGGCGGAACACCAGTGGAATGTCGTTGCAGAAGATATCCCGCAAGATCCCGCCAAATACCCCGGTGATCACCCCGCTAATCGACGCCACCAGCATGCCCTGGCCCATCTCCAGCGCGGTCATGCAGCCAATCAGGGTAAAGGCCACCAGCCCCAGGGCATCAAGCACCAGGAACAGCGAGCGCAGGCGGCGCATCATCGGGGCAATGAAAATGGTCAGCAACGCGGCAAAGCTGGTCAGCACCAGGTACTCCGGGTGCTTTACCCAGGTCAGTGGATAATGCCCGAGCAGCACGTCGCGCACCGAGCCACCACCCAGGGCGGTGACGCAGGCGATCAGCACCACGCCGAACCAGTCCATGCCGCGACGCCCGGCGGACAGCGCGCCGGTCATGGCTTCGGCGGTGATAGCGATGAGGTAGAGCATCAACAACATGGCGCGGGTCCGTGCGAGAAAGGCGCGCAGTCTAACCAGTTGCCCAAGGCACCAAAAGGGGGCGCAGATACTATATCTGCGCCTTTTCGGCTCACAGCTTGATGAAGTGCTCGCGGTAGTGGCGCAGCTCGGCGATCGATTCGCGGATATCGTCCAGCGCCAGGTGGGTGTTGCCCTTCTTGAAGCTGTCGCGCACATCCGGCGCCCAGCGCGCGGCCAGCTCCTTCAGGGTGGAGACATCCAGGTTGCGGTAGTGGAAGTAGTTTTCCAGGTTGCGCATGTGGCGATAGAGGAAGCGGCGGTCCTGGCAGATGCTGTTGCCGCAGATCGGCGACTTGCCTTTCGGCACCCACTGCTCAAGGAAGGCAATGGTCTGCGCCTCGGCCTCAGCCATGCTGACCTTGCTCTCGCGCACGCGCTGGGTCAGGCCCGAAGCACCATGGGTGCGGGTGTTCCATTCGTCCATGCGCGCCAGCACTTCGTCACTGTGGTGGATGGCGATTACCGGCCCTTCAGCCAAGGTATTCAGCTCACTGTCGGTGACGATGGTGGCCATCTCGATGATGACATCGCTGTCCGGATCCAGGCCGGTCATTTCCAGGTCGATCCAGATCAGGTTCTGTGGGTTTTGCATGCAGGGCTCCTCATATAGGCCGTCATATTAGCCTAGTGGCCAAAGCACGCCCATTCGTCCAGCGCCTGGCGTGCTAAACTGCCAGCCGTTTTCAATGCCCTACCCGGGCCTTTCTCACGGTACCTTCATGGCCAAACGCCAGCTCAATCGCCGCCAAAACTGGCGGATCGAAAAAATCCAGGGTGAGCGCGCCGCTCGCGCCGCCAAACGCGAGCAGCATGCGCTGCAAGAACTGGAGGGCGGCGACCTGGGGCCGGAGCAACTGGGCCTGGTAATCGCGCACTTTGGCGTGCAGGTAGAAGTTGAAGCCCAGGATGGCGAAGCTGCAGGCCAGGTGTTCCGCTGCCATTTGCGCGCCAACCTGCCAGCGCTGGTCACCGGCGACCGCGTTGTGTGGCGTGCGGGCAACCAGGGCATCGGCGTGATCGTGGCGCAGATGCCGCGCAGCACCGAACTGTGCCGGCCAAACAATCACGGCCAGCTGAAACCGGTGGCAGCCAACGTCGACCTGATCGTGATCGTGTTCGCCCCTGCACCCGAACCGCACCCCAACCTGATCGACCGCTACCTGGTAGCTGCCGAACATGCCGGCCTGCGCCCGCTGCTGCTGCTGAACAAAGCCGACCTGATCAACGACGAGAACGGCCCCGGCTTGCATGCGCTGCTGGAGGTCTACCGCGAACTGGGCTACCCGCTGCTGGAAGTATCGGCGCACCAGGGTGACGGCATGCAGCGCCTGCAGCAGCTGCTTGACGGCCACATCAGCGTGTTCGTCGGCCAGTCGGGGGTGGGCAAGTCGTCGCTGGTCAACAGCCTGCTGCCGGACGCCGGCACACGTGTCGGCGACCTGTCGGAGTGGTCGGGCCAAGGTACCCACACCACTACCACGGCGCGGTTGTACCACTTCCCTAACGGCGGCGACCTGATCGACTCGCCGGGCATCCGCGAGTTTGGCCTTGGCCATGTCAGCCGCGACGACGTGGAAGACGGCTTCATTGAGTTCCGCGACCTGTTCGGCACCTGCCGCTTCCGTGACTGCAAGCATGACCGCGAACCGGGCTGCGCGCTGCTCAAGGCACTGGACGAGGGGCGCATCAAGCCGCAACGCATGAACAGCTACCGCTCGATCATCGCCAGCCTGACGGAAGACAGCTACTGATCGTTGCAAGCAGCATGCGGCTTTTGCAGGAGCGGCCTTGCGCCGCGAAAGGGCCGCGCAGCGGCCCCAGATATAAGCTTTGATGCACAAATTGCCGGGGCCGCTTTGCGGCCCTTTCGCGGCACAAGGCCGCTCCTACACCCGGCCGCGCAAGACAGCCAGAGCGTTTACTGCTCCTTGGCCTCATCCATCTTCAGCGTGCCATCTTCGAAGATGTTCAGCTTCTGGCGCAGCTCGCGCGGCTGCATCGGCGCCTGTTCGGCCTCGCCAGCCGCCCCTGGGGCAGTTGGCGCAACCGGTGCCGATGCCCCTGGTGCAGCGCCGCTGGCCGGCGGTGCACCAGGCTCGGTGGCCGGCGCTTCCGGCGCGCCCTGCTCACCTTCGATATTGCGCTGGGCCTTCTTGGTCAGCACGATGATATCGATACGGCGGTTGACCGGGTTGAACGGGTCCTTGCGGTCGAACAGCGACGACGAGGCATAACCCACCACCCGCGCCACCTGCCCGTCCGGGTAACCGCCCGCCACCAGCGCACGGCGCGCCGCGTTGGCACGGTTGGCCGACAGCTCCCAGTTGCCGAACTCACCACTGCCGGCATACGGCTTGGCATCCGTGTGGCCGCTGATGCTGATCTTGTTCGGCACCGCCTTGATGGTGTCGGCCATGGCCAGCAGGATGTCTTCGAAGTACGGCTGCAAGCGAGCGCTGCCGATGTCGAACATCGGCCGGTTCTCGGCATCCATGATCTGGATGCGCAAGCCATCCTGGGTGATCTCGAACAGGATCTGGTCCTTGAACTTCTGCAGCTGCGGGTTCTCTTCCACCTTGTTCTGCAGTTCTTGCAGCAGCAACTCCAGGCGCTCGCGCTCGACCTGCTCGGCCATGGTCTCGACCTGGTCCTTGTTCAGCTCGACAGTGGTGTCGGGTGTCGGCTCGGACTTCACCTCAGGGTTGATGGTCTTTTCCGGCGCCAGGCTCAGGCGACCCGCCCAGATCGATGACATACGGCGTGCCGCTTTCAGAGAAACCGATCGGGTCCTTGAAATAACCGGCAATGGCGATCTTCTGCTCCGGCGTGGCCGTGGACATCAACCACAGCACCAGGAAGAACGCCATCATTGCCGTGGCAAAGTCGGCGAAGGCGATTTTCCAGGCGCCGCCGTGGTGGCCGCCGCCAAAGCGCTTGACGCGCTTGACGATGATGGGCTGATTGTTTTCCATGACTCAGCGACCGCGAACCGCTTGTTCCAGCTCGGAGAAGCTTGGGCGGTGCTTGGGGTACAGCACCTTGCGCCCGAACTCGACGGCCAGCGAAGGTGGCATGCCCGAGGCCGAGGCAACCAGCGAAGCCTTGATCGATTCGTAGAGGTTCAGCTCCTCCTTGGCATCGTGCTCCAGGCACTTGGCCAACGGGCCGAAGAAGCCATAGGCCGCCAGGATACCGAAGAAGGTACCGACCAGCGCCGCACCCACGTGCATGCCGATGGCCGCCTGGTCGCCCTCGCCCAGCGAGGCCATGGTCACCACGATACCCAGTACCGCCGCGACGATACCGAAACCGGGCATGCCGTCGGCGATGCCGGTCACCGCATGGGACGGGTGCTCCAGCTCTTCCTTCATGCTCAGCAGCTCCATGTCGAACAAGCCTTCAAGCTCGTGCGGGGCCATGTTGCCGGTGGACATGATGCGCAGGTAGTCACAGACGAATGCGGTCATGCGTTCATCGGCCAGCACGGTCGGGTACTTGGCAAAGATCGGGCTGGCTGCAGCGTCCTCGATGTCGGCCTCAATGGCCATCATGCCTTCGCGACGGCTCTTGTTGAGGATCTCGTACACCAGGCCCAACACCTCCAGGTAGTAGGCGTGGGTGAAGCGCGAGCCGAACATCTTCATCGACTTCTTGATGACGTGCATGGTCATGTGGCCAGGGTTGGCCTGCAGGAACGCACCAAAGGCCGCACCGCCAATGATCAGTACTTCGAACGGCTGGATCAGCGCTGCGATCTTGCCGTGGGAGAGCACGTAGCCGCCGAGCACGCTCGCGAATACGACGATGATGCCGATAATTTTAGCCATAGGTTCAAAGCACTTGCTGTCGTGGTCAGGGGAAGAGACGGGAGCTTTAAAACTCTTCTTCTACTTATCGGCAGAACTGCGCCAGACTATAGCCACTCAATGCGAAAAGCCAGTTCGGACTGATGTCAAAATGCCAATTGAAACCAAGGTGCCCGCTCAGGCCCCGCGTACGCTAGAGGCCTGGGTAAAGCTGCTAGAAAGTGTTCGCATCCCCGTGCCGAAACACAGCTACGACCGGGTCATGGCTGCCATCCACGATAGCCGCCGCTCGCTGCGCGATATCGCCGAACTGATGCAGGATAGCCCGGCGCTGGTGCTTTCGGTGATGCGCGAAGCCAATCACCCCACCAACGCCAGCCAGGCCGAGCCCGCCGAAAGCCTGGAGGTTGCCCTTAACCGCCTGGGCCTGGAGCGTAGCGAGCAACTGCTCAAGCGCCTGCCCTCGCTACCCGTCGAAGAAATCCCGCCCGTGCTCAGCCAGTTCCAGCTGATCAGCCAGCACGCTTCGCAGCAGGCCAGCGGCCTGTTTGCCAGCCGCCTGGCACGGCTGTGGCAGGAAATTCACTGGGGCAGCCTGCTGTTCCTGTCACCACTGTGGCCGCTGGCACTGGCCTACCCCAAGCTGCTCGACACCTGGGAACTACGGGTTATCCACAAAGGCGAGGATGCTGCCCAGGTCGAGGAAGAGCTGTTTGGCGTGCGCATCATGGCGCTGTGCCAGACCATGGCGGAGTACTGGCGCCTGCCGCAGTGGGTTACCCAGGGTTACCGCCTGCTGCTGGAAGAACGCGAACAACTGGCCCAGGTGCTGAGCATCGCCCGCGACGAAGACCTGCTCAGCCAGCAACACCGCCTGGATGCCGAGCCCGGCCTGCGCCGCTGGTTCAACCAGCCGGCCAATACCGTGCTGCTGGCCAACAACCTTGCGCTGGCAGCGCAGGTGGGCTGGGACAACCCGCACCTGCTGCGCTGGCAACTGCTGACCGCGCTGTACCTGCAGACCTCGCTGGAAGACGTGCAGCAGCAAGTGCACCAGCAGGCTGCCGCCAGCGCCCGCCGTCACGCCAGGCATGCCCTGTTCCACCCGGCTGAAGCACTGATCTGGCCCTGGCACCAGCGTCGCCCGCACCCGGACATGCTGGCCCCGCCACCGCCCAGCAGCGACGACCTGGCACGCTGGCGCAAGCTATGCCAGGACCTGCTGGCCCAGCCCAGCCCGTTCACCAATACCGTGCACCTGGCCACCCAGGCCCGCGAAGCCCTGCTGGCCTGCGGCATGCAACGCATCATGCTGCTGGGCCTGGACAAGGCCAGCGACTACCTGCGCGTGCAGCAAACTGCCGGGTTACCCAAAGAGGCCGGGGCCCTGGCCTTACAGGTGTCACAAAACAAACTGTTGCAAAAGCTGATGGCCCAGGCCGGCCAACTGCGCATCACTCCGGAAAACCACAGCCAGTTCTCGGCCTTGCTGCCAGCCCCGCTACGTGCCCTGTTCCGCAGCGAGCATGTGCTGCTGCGCTCGCTGGCGGTAAACGACCAGGTGCTGATGCTGATGGTGGCCGACCAGGGTTGCCGGCCGTTGGCCGATATCAGCGTGCAGGCCTTCGGCAAGACCGCACAATGCACCGAGCGGGCACTGTCGGTGTTTGCCAACCGCAAGGGCTGAGCCTTGCGCTACAATCGCTCCTCTTTCCACACTGGAGACCGTGGATGACTGACTTTTCCGGCCTGCCGCTGGTGATCGAGCCTGCTGACCTGCTGTCGCGCCTGGATTCACCCCAGCTGATCCTGGTCGATCTGAGTAGCGCCAACCGCTATGTCAGCGGGCATATCCCGGGCGCGCACTTCGTCGAAGGCAAACGCACCCAGCTAGGCCTGCCACCGGCGCCAGGGCTGCTGCCGGCGCTGGCTGACCTGGAAAAACTGTTCAGCGAGCTTGGTCATCACGACGACGCCGTCTACGTGGTCTACGACGATGAGGGCGGCGGCTGGGCCGGGCGCTTCATCTGGATGCTCGACGTCATTGGCCACAAGGCCAGACACTACCTGAACGGTGGTATTCAGGCCTGGCCGGCGGACAAGCTCTCGACCGAGGTACCGGCTGCGGCCAACGCACAGGTACGCCTGCAACTGCACGGCGAGCCGACGGCAACCCGTGAATACCTGCAAAGCCGTCTGGGCGCCGACGACCTGGTGATCTGGGATGCCCGTGCGCCCCAGGAATTCAACGGTGAAAAGGTCCTGGCAGCCAAAGGCGGTCACATTCCCGGCGCGATCAACTTCGAGTGGACTGCCGGCATGGACCTCAATGACCACCTGCGCATCCGCCAGGACATCCAACAGGTCCTCGAGCAACTGGGCATCACCCCCGACAAGGAAGTGATCACCCATTGCCAGTCACACCGCCGCTCCGGCTTCACTTATCTGGTGGCCAAGGCCCTCGGCTACCCACGCGTCAAGGCTTACGCCGGCTCGTGGAGCGAATGGGGCAACCACCCGGACACGCCTGTAGAAGTTTAAGGAACCTGCATGAAATCCCGTTTGTTCATCATCAGCCAGTACCTGCTGCCGCACCACCTGCTGTCGCGGCTGGCCGGCTGCATCGCCGAGTGCCGCGTGCGCTGGTTCAAGAATGCCTTTACCGCCTGGTTCGCCAAGCGTTACCAGGTCAACATGTCTGAAGCCCTGGTCGAGGACTTGAGCGCCTACGAGCACTTCAATGCGTTCTTCACCCGCGCCCTGAAGCCGGGTGCCCGCCCGCTGGACGAAACCCCGGGCGCCATCCTGTGCCCGGCCGACGGCGCCGTCAGCCAGCTCGGCCCGATCGAGCACGGCCGCATCTTCCAGGCCAAGGGCCACGGTTTCAGCGCGCAAGAGCTGTTGGGCGGCGACCCGGCCATGGCAGCGCCGTTCATGGGTGGTGAGTTTGCCACCATCTACCTGTCGCCCAAGGACTACCACCGCGTGCACATGCCGCTGGCCGGCACCCTGCGCGAAATGGTCTATGTGCCAGGCCGTCTGTTCTCGGTCAACCAGACCACCGCAGAGAACGTACCCGAGCTGTTCGCCCGCAACGAGCGCGTGGTCTGCCTGTTCGACACCGAACGGGGGCCGATGGCTGTGGTGCTGGTGGGGGCGATGATCGTCGCCTCGATCGAAACCGTGTGGGCCGGGCTGGTGACGCCACCCAAGCGCGAGTTGAAAACCTTCCGTTACGACGAAGCCAGCCGCGCACCGATCCACCTGGAAAAAGGTGCCGAGCTGGGCCGCTTCAAACTGGGTTCGACCGCCATCGTGCTGTTCGGGCCGGAGCAGGTGAAGTGGGCTGAAAACCTGGGTGCTGGCTCTGCAGTGCGCATGGGGCAGCTGTTGGCGGCACCTGTACAGGCTTGATTCAAGCTGCATGAAAAAGGCCCTGCTCATGCAGGGCCTTTTTATTGGGGCCGCTGTGAGGCCCCGGTATCTCGGGTCAGCCGCGGGCGTCGCGGTCGCGCAGGCCCAGCAGGTACAGCACGCCATCCAGCCCCAAGGTGGAAATGGCCTGCTTGGCCGATTGGCGCACCAGCGGCTTGGCGCGGAACGCTACGCCCAGGCCGGCCAGCGACAGCATCGGCAGGTCGTTGGCGCCATCACCCACGGCAATGGTCTGCTCCAGCTGCAAGCCTTCTTCGTTGGCCAGCTTTTGCAGCAGCTCGGCCTTGCGCTGGGCATCGACGATCGGCTCCACAGCCACACCGGTCACCTTGCCGTCGACCACTTCCAGTTCGTTGGCGAACACGTAGTCGATGCCCAGGCGCGCTTGCACCTGGCGGGCAAAGTAGGTAAAGCCGCCGGACAGGATCGCAGTCTTGTAACCCAGGCGCTTGAGCTCGGCAAACAGGTTTTCGGCCCCCTCGGTCAGGCGCAGCGAGGCACCGATTTCGTCCAGCACCCCCACATCCAGGCCCTTGAGTAGCGCCATACGCTCCTTGAAGCTGGCGCGGAAGTCCAGCTCACCGCGCATCGCGCGTTCGGTGATCGCCGCCACCTGCTCACCCACGCCAGCCGCCTTGGCCAGTTCGTCGATGACTTCGGCTTCGATCAGCGTCGAGTCCATGTCGAACACCGCCAGGCGGCGGTTGCGACGGAACAGGTCGTCCTTCTGGAAGGCGATGTCGATGCTCAGGGCTTCGGCCAGGGCAAAGAAGTCGCCACGCAGGGCCTGGGCATCGCTCGGCGCACCACGTACGGAGATCTCGATGGCCGCCTTGCCCTTGTCGGTTTCGGCATCCAGCGCCACACGCGCCGACAAGCGCTCGATGCGCTCGATGGTCAGGCCGTACTGGCTGATCACCGCACTCACACGCTGCAGTTGCTCGGGGGTAATCTTGCGGCTGAGCAGGGTGACGATGTGGCGCGCTTCGCCCTGGCCGTCAGCCCAGTGCTGGTAGTCTGCCTCGGAAATCGGCGTGTAGCGGGCCTGCAGGTTCAGCTCGTGGGCCTTGGCCTGCACGCTTTGCAGCAGGGCGGTAGCCACTTCGTTGTCCGGGATGTCGACCAGGATACCGAACGACAAAGTGCCGTGCATGACTGCCAGGCCAATGTCGAGGATGCTCACACCGCCCTGCAGCAGGACGCCGGTGATAGCCGCAGTGAGACCGGGACGGTCCTCACCGGTGATGTTGATCAGGACGATTTCGCGCACAACCTGGCTCCGACTTCGATGAAAAATGCGCATTCTACCGATTTTCCGTGACCATCGGGCGCCAACGATACTTTGCCGACAAAACCCGGGTCGCTATACTGCCCCACACTTCCTGCCATTAAGAGCCGAGCTCAGTGAACCGGCCCACGCCCGTCAAACCAGACAATTTCTTCCTGATGATCTATCGTGCCCTGAGTCAACGTCGCGTGCCGCTGGCACTGCGCATCGCCTGCACCAACATCTTCCTGGTCGCGCTGGCGCTGGTGATCTATGCCGTCGTGATGGGCCTGCAGTTCAAGCAGGCCATGCACGAGCAGGCTGATGCCCTTGGCCAGAGCCTGACCACCCAGACCGCCACCTCGGCGACCGAGCTGCTGGTGTCCAACGACATCCTCAGCCTCAACGTGCTGCTGGGCAACCTGGTGAAGAACCCGCTGGTGGCCCACGCGGCCATCTACAGCGTGGACAACCGCATCCTCGCCGAAGCTGGCCAGCGCCCGCGCAACAGCCTGCTGGGTGAGGCCGAGGGGCTGTACCAGACCAAGATCACCTTCCAGGACGTGACGGCCGGGCAACTGCGCATCAGCCTGGACATGAGTCAGTTCCAGCAGCCAATGCTGATCAGCCTGCAAAGCATGGGCATTCTGGCGGCCATCCTGCTGGCCCTGGCCCTCAGCCTGAGCCTGCGACAGGGGCGCTTCATCACCCTGCCGCTGCTGCAGTTGCGGGTGTGGCTGCGTGACCCGCAACCCTATACCCCGGCCACCGACCGCCAGGACGAGATCGGCGACATCGCCCGCCAACTGCATGCGCGCCTGGCCCCGCCGCCACCGCCGGAGCCAGAGCTGGAGGAGGAGGAGGACGAGCATTTTGACGACTTCCACGACGCAGCTCCGGCCGCAAAGGCCGCACCGCGTGCCAAGGTTGCAGCATTGGCTGACGAGGACGACGACGACGCCTTTGCCGGCCTGCTGGACGATGAGAGTGCGCCCAAACCCGCTCCGGTCGAGTCTGACGAGCCACAGTACAGCGCCGTACTTGCCGTGCAACTGGGCTCACAGGAGCAACTGCGCCGCCTGCCGCGCACACGCCTCACCGAGCTGACCGAGCGCTACCGCGATTGCCTGGAGCATGCTGCCTCGCTCTATGACGGTGAAACCCACACGCTCAACGACGGCAGCACCCTGGTGCTGTTCCACAGCCGCGACTGTGGCGAGGATTACCTGACCAACGCCATCTGCTGCGGCGAGCTGCTACGTGCCTTGGGCCATGCCCTGCAGATCGAAGTGGCCGACAGCGGCATCACCCTGCAACTGCAACTGGGCCTGGCCTTGGGCAACGACCTGCAAGGGCTGGAGCTGGTGGACCTGCTGATGGCCGAAAAGGCCCAGGATGCGCTGGCACTGTCGCAACACAGCCGCAACCTGTTGCTGGTGGAGCGGCAGATCAGCGATGACGCGCTGATTCGCCAGCGCGCCCGCATTCGCCCAATCGCCAGCCCTGAGGGTGCCTGCTGCGTGGAGCGGTTGATGGAGCCTTACCCGTCGATGCTGGAACGGCAGCTGGCCCGCATGCATGAGCGCCGCGCCTGATACCGAGTTGGCCCCATCGCCGGCAAGCCAGCTCCCACAGGTACTCCGCAGTCCTTGAAAGCTGCGCTGTACCTGTGGGAGCTGGCTTGCCGGCGATGGGGCCAGTACAGGCGGTACAAAAACAGCAGCCACAAAAAAGCCCGCAGAGATGCGGGCTTTTTTGTGGCTGGCTGTTCGATCAGAACCGATAGACTTCCATATCGGTGCGAATCGGCGAGGCCATCGGGATCTTGGATTTCTCAGGCTCTTTCTTCACCTGCACTGGCGCTGCGGGCTTTTTCGGTGGCTCTTCGGCGATCGCCGGCTGGTTGGCCAGCGGTTTGACCGCAGTGCTCAACTGTTCGGCCAGCTTCTGCAGCAGTTGGCCCTGGGCCTGAACCTGCGACGACTCGCTGCCTTCGTGCGGTTGCTCGAGGTGAACGATGCGGTTGTCACGCACATGGCCACGGCGGTCCAGCAGACGCCACTGAGCATCCAGGATGGCCGGCTGGTTTTTGCCCGAGTCCAGGCGCGTGATCGACAGCAGCACCTGCACGTCGGGGCTGAAGCCAGCAGTCGCCGGCGCCAGCACTACACGTTGGCTGTCCAGCCGCCAGGCAAGTTGACGCACCAGCAGCTGGTCGATATCCGACGAAAGGCTACCGGCCCAACGGCCGTCAGTCGCCGCGCTCAGGCTGCCATCGGCCTGACGCTGCAGGAACGTCTCACGCTGCAGGTAATCGGCTACCGATACCGGGCCAAGTACCACGGCCATGCCTGCACTTTGCGAAGGCTGGCCAGGATCACCACTGTCGAGCTGGTACAGGGCAACCGGCTGGTGCATGGTGCACCCGCCAAGGCCCAGCAGGCCAGTCATCAACAGCGCAAATGGAAGGCGCAGAAATTTCATCATCCCATCCAGGCGGTCGCCTACAGGCACACCGCAGTGATACATATAGATTCAAACGGGCACACGACTACGTCGGCACCGCAAGGGCCATATCATCCGCGAAATAACCGTCCGACTCCAGCATTTCTGCCCGGAACGGCGCTGAAATTGCCGTTCCAGACATTTCTGCCCGTTACGCCGGCACTTCCACCTGCAACCCATCGACGCGCTGGAAGCCGCGTGGCAGCTTGCTGCCTCGCCGCCCGCGCTCGCCCTTGTAATGCTCCAGGTCGTCCGCTTTCAGAGACAGGGTACGCTTGCCGGCTTGCAATACAAGTGTCGCGCCTTCGGCAATCACAGCCAGATCGGTGACAAATTCTTCACGGCTGGCTACCCGGTCGCCCGGCACGCCAATGATCTTGTTGCCCTTGCCCTTGCCCAGTTGTGGCAAGTCACTGACCTTGAACACCAACAGGCGGCCTTCGGTGGTGACCGCGGCCAACCAGTCCTGCTCGCGATTGGCCACCGGGCGCGGGGTCATGACCTTGGCCCCGTTGGGCAGGCTGAGCAACCCCTTGCCGGCCTTGTTCTTGGCCTGCAAGTCTTCACCCTTGACCACGAAGCCGTAGCCCGCATCCGAGGCAACCACATACAGCGCGTCGTCGTCCGGCAACAGCACACACTCGAAGGTGGCCCCTGGCGGTGGCGTCAGGCGGCCGGTCAGCGGCTCGCCCTGGCCACGTGCCGACGGCAAGCTGTGCGCCGCCACCGAGTAACTGCGGCCCGTAGAGTCGATGAGCACGGCAAACTGGTTGGAGCGCCCGGCTGCGGCGGCCTTGAAGCCGTCGCCGGCCTTGTACGACAAGCCGGTGGCGTCGATGTCGTGGCCTTTGGCGCAACGCACCCAGCCTTTCTCCGACAGCACCACGGTGACCGGCTCGGTCGGCATCAGCTCGTTTTCCGACAGGGCCTTGGCTTCGACGCGTTCGACGATCGGCGAACGGCGCGCATCGCCGTAGGTTTCGGCATCCTTGATCAGTTCGCTGCGCACCAGCTTGCGCAGCTTGGCCTCGCTGCCCAGCAGCGCCTGCAGCTTGGCTTGTTCCTTCAGCAGTTCGTCCTGCTCGCCGCGGATTTTCATCTCTTCCAGACGCGCCAACTGCCGCAGGCGGGTCTCAAGGATGTATTCGGCCTGGATTTCGCTTAGCTCGAACCGGGCAATCAGGGCCTGCTTGGGGTGCTCCTCGGTACGGATGATGTGGATCACTTCATCCAGGTTGAGGAATGCGGTGAGCAAACCGTCCAGCAGGTGCAGACGCCTTTCCACCTTGTCCAGGCGATGTTGCAGCCGGCGGCGAACAGTGTTGGTGCGAAACTCCAGCCATTCCACCAACAGTGCACGCAGGTTCTTCAACTGCGGGCGACCGTCCAGGCCAATGATGTTGACGTTGACCCGGTAACTGCTCTCCAGGTCGGTGGTGGCGAACAGGTGCTGCATCAGTTCGTCGGCATCCACGCGGTTGGAGCGCGGGATGATGACGATGCGGCACGGGTTCTCGTGGTCGGACTCGTCACGCAGGTCGGCGACCATTGGCAGTTTCTTGGCCTGCATCTGTGCGGCGATCTGCTCCAGCACCTTGGCCCCGGAGACCTGGTGCGGCAGCGCGGTCACAATGATGTCGCCATCCTCGACGCGGTAAACGGCACGCATGCGGATCGAGCCGCGGCCGCTTTCGTACATCTTGAGGATTTCTGCCCGTGGCGTGATGATTTCCGCCTCGGTCGGGTAGTCCGGCCCCTGGATGTGCTCGCACAATTGCTCGATGGTTGCCTTGGGCTCGTCGAGCAGACGCACACAGGCACTGGCCACTTCACGCAGGTTGTGCGGCGGCACGTCGGTCGCCATGCCCACGGCGATGCCGGTGGTGCCGTTGAGCAGGATATTGGGCAAGCGCGCCGGCAGCACGGCCGGTTCCTGCAGGGTGCCGTCGAAGTTCGGTACCCAATCCACGGTGCCTTGGCCAACTTCGCTGAGCAGCACTTCGGCGTAGCGCGACAACCGCGCCTCGGTATAACGCATGGCGGCGAACGACTTCGGATCGTCCGGTGCACCCCAGTTGCCCTGGCCGTCGACCAGGGTGTAGCGGTAGCTGAACGGCTGCGCCATCAGCACCATGGCCTCATAGCAAGCCGAGTCGCCGTGGGGGTGGAACTTGCCGAGCACGTCACCGACGGTACGTGCCGACTTCTTGTGCTTGGCATCGGCATCGAGCCCCAACTCGCTCATGGCGTAGACGATGCGTCGCTGCACCGGCTTCAGGCCGTCGCCGATATGCGGCAAGGCGCGGTCCATGATCACGTACATGGAATAGTTGAGGTAGGCCTGTTCGGTGAAGTCAGCCAGCGAGCGGCGTTCGACGCCGTCCAGGCTGAGTTCCAGTGAGTCGCTCATGCGGGCCTCGTCATTTCAGGTTCTGGCGCAACAGCATGGTGCCGCCGCGCTGGGTAAATTCAAGTTGTTTCAGGGCACTCATGCCCAGCAATACAGTTTGGCCGTCCAGGCCCGGCACCACGGTGGCGCGTACGTCCTGCAGGCGGATATCGCCCAGTTGCAGGCTGGCCAGGCGCGTGCGGTAACCTTCGGCACGGCCGTTGGCGGTGCTGAGCAGCACCGGGCTGCCACGCTCAAGGTTAAGCTCACGGGCCAACGCCTCGGGGATCGCCACATCGGTAGCACCGGTGTCGAGCATGAAATGCACCCCTTGGCCGTTGATGGCGCCATCCACCATGAAGTGGCCCTGGCCGTTGCCCAGCAAGCGCACCTCCACAAAGCCTTCGCCGTGCTCGGATTGCACCTGGGCATTGGGGTTGCGCTGGTTGTCTTCCCACTGGCCAAAAAAGCGCGTGGCAAGGAACATCGCCGCCGCCCAGGCGACGACCATCAGTACCCTGCCCGCCCGCTTGCCCGGCGCCTGGCTCATGGCTTGGCGCTCCAGCCACCTTCCGGTGCATCGAAGCGCCAGACAATCGGGCGTGTCTCGCCATCGGCGCGTGCGCCGTTGTTGTTGTCCAGGCCGATCCAGGCGCCCTTGGCATCGATCACAAGGGCTTCGGCCAGCCCGAACGGTTGCGGGTAACGGCGCGCCTCGACCAGAGCGTCGGCAGCAAACGACCAGCAACGCTCGACCTTGCCGCTGTCGGTATCACGCCGGCAGACCCGGTAGGCATTACGTTCGAGGGTGAACAGCTTGCCTTCGAACCAGGCCAGGTCGGCGAAGTCTCGCGACAGTGCCCGGGCATTGGGCATTTGCGCCGGCTGCATCTCGACCCCGGCCTCGCTCAGCAGCACACAGCTGCGCCCACAGGTCCACACCGATTGCTGGCGCTCGATGGCCACCAGGCCACGGCGCTCGCGCTCGGCGGCCAGCCACAGGCGGTCGCCCGCCGGGTTGATCGCCAGGCCTTCGAACAGGGCGTTGAAGTTCAGCAACATGCCGCTGGCACGGGCCTGGCGTACCATGGCCGGGTCGATCTTCAACCAGTCCGGCTCGCCTTGCACCGGTAACTGCAACACAGCGGCATGGGCTTCGCTGGCCAGGTACAGGTTGCCCGCCTGGTCACAGGTGATGCCTTCGAAATCCAGTTCGCCCCCGCGAATGTACGACGCTGCCCAATTGCGCGACTTCAGGCCCCACGGCAGGCCGCTTTCCGGCGGCGATGGCGGGGTAAAGGTCAGCGGTTGCGCACGCCAGGTCGGGTTCTGCTGGTCAAAGCGGTAGATGCGGTCGTCGTCGCGGTCGGACACGCCCCACAGCCCGCCCCGGCATTCCGCCAGGCCAGACAGGTTGCCACCGCGCATGCCGTCGATCGGGTGCTCGGCACTCAGTTTCAGCTCCGGCCAGTTACCCGCCAGGCTCGGCAGGGCAACCAACGCAAGGCATACGGCAAGTACCTGCCGAATCAAACCATGACCTCGGCCAGGTTGCCTTTGGTCTCCAGCCAGGCTCTTGCGGTCACCGGCGCGCTTCTTGGCCAGTAGCTTGTCCATCAGCTCGCAGGTAGCGTCTACGTCGTCCAGGGTCAGCTGCACCAGGCGCCGGGTGTTAGGGTCCATGGTGGTTTCACGCAACTGTGGCGGGTTCATCTCGCCCAGGCCCTTGAAGCGGGTGACCTGCGGCTTGCCACGCTTCTTCTCGGCCACCAGCCGGTCGAGGATACCGTCACGTTCGGCTTCGTCGAGGGCGTAGTAGATTTCCTTGCCCAGGTCGATGCGGTACAGCGGCGGCATGGCCACGTAAACGTGCCCGGCCTCGACCAGCGCCCGGAAGTGCTGGACGAACAGCGCACACAGCAACGTGGCGATGTGCAAGCCGTCGGAGTCGGCATCGGCGAGGATGCAGACTTTGCCGTAGCGCAGCTGCGCCAGGTCTGTGGCACCCGGGTCGACGCCGATGGCCACGGCAATGTTGTGCACTTCCTGGCTGGCCAGGACTTCGCCACCGTCCACTTCCCAGGTGTTGAGGATCTTGCCGCGCAGCGGCAGGATTGCCTGGAACTCTTTGTCCCGTGCCTGCTTGGCCGAGCCACCTGCCGAGTCACCCTCGACCAGGAACAGTTCGGCACGCATCGGGTCCTGGCCGGCGCAATCGGCCAGCTTGCCAGGCAGTGCCGGGCCCTGGGTGATGCGCTTGCGCTCGACCTTCTTGCTGGCCTTGAGCCGCCGCCCGGCGTTGCTGATGGCCAGGCTCTGCCAGTTGCATGCCCAGTTCGGGGTGGGCGTTGAGCCACAGGCTGAAGGCATCCTTGACCACGCCGGAGACGAAAGCTGCCGCCTCGCGCGACGACAGGCGCTCTTTGGTCTGCCCGGAGAACTGCGGCTCCTGCATTTTCATCGACAGTACGAAAGAGATGCGCTCCCACACGTCCTCTGGCGCCAGCTTCACGCCACGCGGCAGCAGATTGCGGAACTCGCAGAACTCACGCATGGCATCCAGCAGGCCCTGACGCAGGCCGTTGACATGGGTGCCGCCCTGAGCGGTGGGGATCAGGTTGACGTAGCTTTCCTGGACGCTGTCGCCGCCTTCTGGCAACCACAGCAACGCCCAGTCTGCGGCTTCCTTGTTGCCAGCCAGGCTGCCGCAGAACGGCTCGTCCGGCAGGCGCTGGAACTCGCTGACCGCATCGACCAGGTAAGAACGCAGGCCGTCTTCATAGTGCCACTCGACTTTCTCGCCGGTGGCTTTGTCCTCGAAACTGACCAGCAGGCCCGGGCACAGCACGGCCTTGGCCTTGAGCACATGCTTGAGGCGGCTGATGGAGAACTTGGGCGAGTCGAAATACTTGGGGTCGGGGCTGAAGTAAACGCTGGTGCCAGTGTTGCGCTTGCCGACCGAGCCGACCACTTCCAGCTCGCTGGCCTTGAAACCATCGGCGAAGGTCATCTGGTATTCGTTGCCGTCACGTTTGACGCGCACGCGCACCTGGGTCGACAGGGCGTTGACCACCGAGATACCCACACCGTGCAACCCGCCGGAGAACTGGTAGTTCTTGTTGGAGAACTTGCCGCCAGCGTGCAGCTTGGTAAGGATCAGCTCGACCCCGGACACGCCTTCTTCCGGATGGATATCCACCGGCATGCCGCGGCCATCGTCGCTGACTTCCAGCGAGTGGTCGGCATGCAGGATGACCTGCACCGAACGCGCGTGGCCGGCCAGGGCTTCGTCGACACTGTTGTCGATGACTTCCTGGGCCAGGTGGTTGGGGCGGCTGGTATCGGTATACATGCCCGGCCGCTTGCGGACCGGGTCAAGGCCCGAGAGGACTTCGATGGCGTCTGCGTTATAGGCGCTAGCGCTGGGATTGGCCATAGGGTCTCGTCGTCAGTCTGGTGAGTGCAAAAAATTCAAAATACAGAAAAATCGAGCGCCGCATACTGCCCGCGCGCAATGCCGGCAAACGCCAGCAAGGCCGGCAGGCGCTCGGCGAAGCCCTGGAAGCTGTGATCGCCACCGGCCTGGATACGCAGGGCACATGCACGGTAATAGTGCTCGGCGTGGCGGTAGTCCAGGGTTTCATCGGCGGTCTGCAACCACACTTGATAGCGGCTGGCATCTACCGGGGCCGGCACTTCCAGCTCGGCCAGGGCCTGCACGTGATCATGGGTCAGTTCCCAGGTCTCACCGCTGTAGTGATTGCGCTGAGTGCCAAGGTACCCGTCGAAATGCTTGTGCGGCGTTACTGCAGGGTTGACCAGCAGGGCCTTGAGGCCATGCTGCTCGGCCAGATAGGTGGCATAGTAGCCGCCGAGCGAACTGCCCACCAGCAGCGGCGCACCCAGCTCGGCGATGGCCGCTTCGAGCTGGGCGATGGCCTGCCGCGGGTGATGATGCAAGGCGGGCACGCGTAGCTGGGCCGACAGGCCCAGTTGCTGCATCACGGCTTCGAGTTGGCGCGCCTTGGTCGAAAGCGGCGAGCTGTTGAAGCCATGGATATAGAGGATGGAACCCGACATGCTGCCCCCGAAATCTGTGGCTTCGCGCCTGATGATGCGGGCGCAGGGACGCGCAGTGTAGCGCGTTCGCCGGGTTTTGACGCATTACAACGGGTTTCGCAATAATTTCTTCAAATTGCCAGCATCGATCTCTTGGCATGCGCTGCCTTTGTAGGAGCAGCCTTGTGCTGCGAAGGGGCCGGTATGGCAAAAGATGGTCTGTGCCAGGTAGGCCCTCTTCGCAGCACAAGGCTGCTCCTACAGGAGAATGTGAGTGCGATAACGGGCCTTAATAACCTGGGCTATCGAAGTCGAGCTTCACATCGAAATCCAGCGCCCGCTCCACCCCGGTTTCCAGCCGCCCATCGGCATGCAGGCGCAACCAACGGTATCCGGGCTGCTCTTCGCTCACCTTGAAGTCTTCGCTGCGTGGCGCGAACTGGATGCAGGTCGAAGGCGTAGCCAGCAGGCGCCGGCCAGCGCGCAGCTCGTCCCACTCCTGATGCACATGCCCCCACAGCAACGCCCGCACCTGTGGATAAGCCTCGACGATATCGAACAGGGCTTTGGCATTGCGCAAGCCGATCGGCGCGATCCAGGCGCAGCCGATGTCCACCGGCTGGTGGTGGAAACACACCAGGCAATGCCGCTCGCCCGCCTCTTTCAAGGCGGCTTCCAACACTGAAAGCTGGTCATCCTCCAGCAAGCCATGGGTGGCGCCATGCACCGCCGTGTTGAGCATGACAATGCGCCAGGCGCCAACATCGGTTACGGCCTGCACCAACTCCGGGGCCACTTCGGCCATGACCCGGGCCTCGTCATGGTTGCCCGGCAACCAGCGGGTGGGCGCAGCAAAGGGCGCAGTCGGCTCACGGAACGCTTCGTAAGAGGCAACACTGGCGTCCTGGGATAAATCGCCCGTGCACAACAGCAAGTCGACAGGCGGTTGTTCACGGCGTACCTGGGCTACCACATGGCGCAGGCTGTCACGGGTATTGAGGCCCAGCATGCTGCCGGCCGGGTCGGCAAAAAGGTGGGCGTCGGTCAGTTGTACAACATGTACAGGGCGCGTCTGATCTGGATGCATGTCAACGAACGCTTGCCAGTTCGTGGCCACAGGCCAGGCAGTGGCTCAGCCACTCACCAAGGAACAGGTTGAGCTGGGCCTTTTCGTCCGGCTGGTGCATGGCCTCGTTCGGATACGGGTAGATACTGCGCAGGCGCCGGGTGTGTTCGGCGCTGACCACTTCGGCCATGCGTGCATCATGGTACACCTGCACCTCCAGGTGCGGCACCGGCAGCCACGGCAGGCTGTGCTCCTGGCGCACATGCAGGGTGGTGGTGTACGGGCAGGCCAGCACCACGTCCAGCACAAGCACGCCAAGCATCTGGTCGCCCTGGGTCATGCCGATGCGGCGCGAGCTCTGGGTGGTGCGCATGTCGGGCAACAGGCGCATCAACCGGGCGTAGTTGGCCTCGCAGGCTGCCTGCAGCCCGACCAGGTCGACTCGATAGCGCTCGCGCAGCAGGTTCACTTCCACATACCTCTTACTTCGTCACGGTTCAGCGCCAGCCATTGCAAGCCGATGATAGTTGCCGCGTTGCAGATGCGCCCGTCGCGCACTGCCTGCAAGGCATCCTCGAACGACCACACGCGCACGCGAATGTCTTCGCCCTCTTCTTCCAGGCCATGCAGCCCACCTGCGCCCTCGCTGCTGCAACGGCCCAGGAACAGGTGAACGTATTCGTCACTGCCGCCGGGCGACGGGAAGTAGCGGGTCATCGGCCACAAGGCGCTGAAGGTAAGGCCGGCTTCTTCTTCGGCTTCGCGGTGGGCGACTTCCTCGGGTTGCTCATCCTTGTCGATCAGCCCGGCAACCATCTCGATCAGCCAAGGGTTGGCGACCTTGTCCAGTGCGCCGACGCGGAACTGCTCGATCAGCACCACTTCATCGCGCAACGGGTCGTAAGGCAGCACACACACCGCATCGTGGCGCACAAACAGTTCGCGGCTGATCTCGCGGCCCATGCCCCCGGCAAACAGCTCGTGGCGCAGGTGCACCTTGTCGAGCTTGTAGAAGCCCTGGAAGCAGTTGGCCCGCTTGACGATCTCGACCGCCCTGGGCACCGAATTCAACGTGTCTGACATGGAAATCCTCGTTACCTCAATTACCGCATCGCGCCATCCTACTCTGCACGCTTTCGCGTTTCACCCCTTTCCGGCAACCGTTCGCACACTCGGGACAGCGCGTCTTCACTCTGTTAGCTTAGTGGCGAACTGAAGGCCGCGCAGACGGTCAAAGGCCGACTTTCCCTGTTCTGCAAGGATCATCATGACACTTGTCAAACTGACTTCCGTGGCCGTGCTGGCACTCGCTCTGGGCGCCTGCCAGAGCCTGTTCACGCCCAACTACCGGGCCCCGCTCGAGGTCAAGCGCGACGCCTGGGAGCATGTCAAACCCGGCTGCAGCGAAAGCGACTGCCCGCTGGTGAACATCGACATGGTCCACTTCCCGGCCCTGCCCAAGCTCGACGGCATCGTCGAAAAGCGCCTATTGCAACTGACCGAAGACAATCAGCATGGCACCGCCCCAAGCACCTTGCAGGCCTACGAACAGCAATACCTGGCCAGTGCCGACAAACGTAACAGCAGTTATTTGCAAGCCAAGGTACGCGAGCAGCATGACGGGCTGGTGATCGTCGAGTTGTCCAGCTATCTGGACAGCGGTGGCGCCCACGGCATGCCTGGGCGCGGCTTCATCAACTATTCGCGCAAGCTGGACAAGGTGCTGACCCTGCAGGACATGCTGGTGCCCGGCCAGGAGGACACCTTCTGGAAAACCGTCGAGGAGTCGCACCGCGCCTGGTTGATAAGCGTGGGCATGGACAAGGACGCCGAGTTCGTCAAAACCTGGCCGTTCAAGAAGTCGCCGCACATCGCCCTGACGTACGGCGCGGTAGTGGTCAAGTACGAGGTCTACGCCATCGCGCCCTATTCCATGGGCCACGTGGAACTGAAAATCCCCTACCCGCGCCTGAATGGCGTACTCAAGCCTGAACTGTTTCCCGGCCGCGGCTGAAACTCAGTAGCCCATGCAGCACACCTGCCAGCAGCAATGCTGGCAGGGTAGCCCCCAGCTCCGGAGCGTTGGCGGCAATCAGGTGATAGGCCGCCACCCCCGCAAACCAGGCAATCAGTGCCTGCCAGTGCAAGCCACCCACCTGCGCCGGCAGGCGACGACGACGGATCACGTAGTGGTCCATCAGCACAACACCGAACAGCGGCGCAAACACCGAGCCGATCAGCAGCAGGAAGTTTTCGTACTGGGCCAGTGGCGCCAGCAGCGCGATCAGGGTGCACAGCACGCCAATGGCCAGCGCCAGGTGCTCGACTTTCAGCGGCAGCAGCACACCGGTTGAAACCGCCGCCGAGTGTATGTCGGCGAAGGCCTTTTCCGACTCGTCCAGCAGAATGAGCAGCAGCGGAATCCCCATGCCCGCGCCCGCCAAAGCCAGCAGCAGGGCATTGACTTCGCCACTGGCAGCGAAGGCCAGGGTGTAGGCGACGCCCAGGCTCATCAGCCAGGTGTTGCCGATGAAATAGCCAAGTACCGTACCGCCGAACACGTGCTTGCCGTTGCGGGCGAAGCGCGAGTAGTCGGCAATCAGCGGCAGCCAGGACAGTGGCATGGCAATGACGATGTCGAAGCCCACGGCCAGTGACATCGAACCGTCACCGGCGCGGCCCCACAGCTCGGCCAGGTCGGCCTTGGCGAACAGGTTCCAGGTCAGCCACAGGCAAGCGCCCAGCAGCACCCAGATACCCCAGGCGCGCAGCACCTTGCGCACGAACGCCAGCGGCCCGCTGACGGCCAGCAGGGTGGCCAGGGCACCGAAACACAGGGTCCAGAGCATCGGGCTGTTCCAGGCACTGTCCTCTCCGAACGCCCGCGCGCCCAGCAGGCTGGCGGCATCGCGCATGACGATAATCTCGAATGCACCCCAGCCCACCAGTTGCAGCAGGTTGAGCACAGCCGGCAAGCGCGCGCCATGGCTGCCCAGGCTGAGTTTCAGGGTACCCATGGCGGACAGGCCGGTGTCACTGCCGATGACACCGGCGGCGCCCAGCAACAGCACACCGACACCGGTGCCCAAGGCAATGGCCAGTACCGCGCCGGCAAGGCCCAGGCCTGGGGCCAGCATGGCGCCAACCTGCAGCACCATCAGGCCGATGCCGAGGGAGAACCACAGCGAGAACAGGTCGCGGGCGCCGAAGATGCGCTGGTGGGTGGGGACCGGATGGTCGGGGGAGAATTGGCTGGGTGATGTCATGTTTGGCGCTCGCCGGCAATGTTGTTGGTGTTCTTGGCGAGGACTTCGTCCTCGAATCGCGACGCAAGGCCGCTCCCACAGGGGCCGCGCAGGCCTTGAGCCTTGTACGGTCCCTGTGGGAGCGGCCTTGTGTTGCGATAGGGCCGCAAAGCGGCCCCAGCGTTTTTACACTTTGTGGTACAGCTGGCTGCCTTCCTGGCGGAACCGCTCGGCCTGCTCGCGCATGCCCTCTTCGACTGATACGTCCACCGTTTCGATCCTGGCGGCGTACTCACGCACTTCCTGGGTGATCTTCATCGAGCAGAACTTCGGCCCGCACATCGAGCAGAAGTGCGCGACCTTGGCCGACTCCTTCGGCAGGGTCTCGTCATGGAAAGCGCGGGCAGTGTCCGGGTCCAGGCCGAGGTTGAACTGGTCTTCCCAACGGAACTCGAAACGCGCCTTGGACAGGGCGTTGTCGCGAATCTGCGCGCCCGGATGGCCCTTGGCAAGGTCGGCAGCGTGCGCGGCGATCTTGTAGGTGATGATGCCGGTCTTGACGTCGTCCTTGTTCGGCAGGCCCAGGTGCTCCTTGGGCGTGACGTAGCACAGCATGGCGCAACCGAACCAGCCGATCATCGCCGCACCAATGCCCGAGGTGATGTGGTCGTAACCCGGGGCAATGTCGGTGGTCAGCGGGCCGAGGGTGTAGAACGGCGCCTCGTCGCAGCACTCCAGCTGCTTGTCCATGTTCTCCTTGATCAGCTGCATCGGTACATGGCCAGGGCCTTCGATCATGCACTGCACGTCGTGCTTCCAGGCAATCTTGGTCAGCTCGCCCAGGGTTTCCAGCTCACCGAACTGCGCGGCGTCGTTGGCGTCGGCAATCGAGCCGGGGCGCAGGCCGTCACCCAGCGAGAAGCTGACGTCGTAGGCCTTCATGATTTCGCAGATTTCGTCGAAGTGGGTGTAGAGGAAGTTTTCCTTGTGGTGCGCCAGGCACCACTTGGCCATGATCGAACCACCGCGGCTGACGATACCAGTGACACGCTTGGCGGTCAGCGGTACATAGCGCAGCAGCACACCGGCGTGGATGGTGAAGTAATCCACGCCCTGCTCGGCCTGCTCGATCAGGGTGTCGCGGAACAGCTCCCAGGTCAGGTCTTCGGCCACGCCGTTGACCTTTTCCAGGGCCTGGTAGATCGGCACGGTACCGATCGGTACCGGCGAGTTGCGGATGATCCACTCGCGGGTTTCGTGAATGTGCTTGCCGGTGGACAGGTCCATGACCGTGTCCGAACCCCAGCGGATGCCCCACGTCAGCTTGGCCACTTCTTCCTCGATCGAGGAACCCAGGGCACTGTTTCCGATGTTGCCGTTGATCTTCACCAGGAAGTTGCGGCCGATGATCATCGGCTCCACTTCCGGGTGGTTGATGTTGGCCGGAATGATCGCGCGCCCGCGGGCGATTTCCTGGCGGACAAATTCGGGGGTGATTTCTTTCGGGATGTTGGCACCGAAGCTATGGCCGGCGTGCTGTTCGTTCAACAGGCCAGCGGCGCGGGCCTCTTGCAGCTTCATGTTCTCGCGGATGGCGACGTATTCCATCTCGGCGGTGATGATGCCTTGGCGGGCATAGTGCATCTGCGAGACGTTTGCGCCGGCCTTTGCACGGCGTGGGTTGCGCACGTGCGCGAAGCGCAGTTTGGCCAGTTCGGCGTCGTTCAGGCGCTGCTGGCCGAAATCGGAGCTGAGCCCACCCAGGCGTTCGGTGTCACCGCGGGCCTCGATCCAGGCCGAACGCACGTCGGCCAGGCCCTTGCGCACATCGATGATCACGTTGGGGTCGGTGTACGGGCCGGACGTGTCGTAAACCAGTACCGGCGCGTTGGTTTCGCCACCAAAATCGGTCGGGGTGTCGTCCAGGCTGATTTCGCGCATGGGTACGCGGATGTCCGGGCGAGAGCCTTCGACATAGATTTTGCGCGAGCGCGGGAAGGGTTGCACGGACTGCTGATCGACTTGTGCCGATTCGCTGAGGTTGATCGCTTTTTCTTGTTTGGTCATCACAGGCTCTCCAGACGGCTTCCTAGCAGTGGAATGTCGGGGGAGAACCTGAAAAGCGCGGACGCACCCATGGACGGGGTGCAGTGCCGGATATGGGGGTGCCTGAAGCTGCATGCAGCTGCGACATTCCCGGACCTGGCACAAGAGGCTCCCCGGGAAGGCGAGCAATCTTGTTCCCTACGCAGGCGCTAACCTGATCAGGTTCAACGGGATCCGCACCTCTGCGATCTCAGCCTTTGCTTCAAGGCACCCCGACAAGAACATGCGCAGTCTAGACTGGAGTGGTCGGCAAAGCCAAGCGGGTAAATGCGCGGTTGATGAAAGGCACACCGGGCGATTGTTGCCAGGGGCGCATGGCACTACACTGGCCGTCACTCGATACTCAACAGTTCAGTAATTAAATTTCGTACAAGGATTGCCTCTATGCTGCGCAAACTCTCACTGGCGATAGCCGTGTCTTGTGCGTCCAACGGAGTGGTCTGGGCAGCGGACATGCCCACTACAGTCAAAACCGACCTGGTGAGCGTCTATCAGGAAGCGGTAGACAACAACGCCGACCTGGCTGCGGCACGCGCCGATTATGGCGCCCGCCGCGAAGTGGTGCCGCAGGCCCGTGCCGGTTTGCTGCCAAACCTGTCGGCCGGTGCCGAGATGATGAACACCCGCACCAAGCTGGACGAGCCGTCCATCACCTCCAACCGCAGCGGCAACTCATGGAGCGCGACCCTGGCCCAGCCAATTTTCCGCGCTGACCGCTGGTTCCAGTTGCAGGCAGCCGAGGCAGTCAACGAGCAGGCCGCGCTGGAGCTGTCGGCCACTGAACAGAACCTGATCCTGCAAACCGCACAAAACTACTTCGCCGTGCTGCGCGCACAGGACAACCTGGCCGCTACCAAGGCCGAAGAAGCCGCGTTCAAGCGCCAACTGGACCAGTCCAACGAGCGTTTCGATGTGGGCCTGTCGGACAAGACCGACGTGTTGCAATCCCAGGCCAGCTACGACACGGCTCGGGCCAACCGGATCATCGCCGAGCGCCAGGTGCAGGATGCCTTTGAAGCGCTGGTCACCCTGACCAACCGTGAATACACCTCGATTCAAGGTGTGGTGCACACCCTGCCGGTGCAGGTACCCACGCCAAACGACGCCAAGGCCTGGGTCGAAACCGCAGGGCGTCAGAACCTCAACCTGCTGGCCACCAACTACGCGGTGTCTGCCGCCGAAGAGACCCTGCGCCAGCGCAAGGCCGGCCATGCGCCGACCCTGGATGCCGTGGCCAAGTACCAGAAGGGTGACAACGACAGCCTCGGCTTTACCAACCCTTCGCAACTGGGCGTGCGCTACAGCGGCGACGTGGAACAGACCAGCGTCGGCCTGCAACTGAACATCCCGATCTACAGCGGTGGCCTGACCAGCTCGCAGGTACGCGAGGCCTACCAGCGCCTGAGCCAAAGCGAGCAGCAACGTGAAAGCCTGCGCCGCCAGGTGGTGGAAAACACCCGCAACCTGCACCGCGCGGTGAACACTGACGTAGAACAGGTGCAGGCACGCAAGCAGTCGATCATCTCCAACCAGAGTGCACTGGAGGCCACCGAAATCGGCTACCAGGTGGGTACCCGCAACATCGTCGACGTGCTCGATGCCCAGCGCCAGCTGTACACCTCGGTGAGGGATTACAACAACAGCCGCTATGACTACATCCTCGACAACCTGAGCCTGAAACAGGCGGCAGGTACGTTGAGCCCACAGGACCTGCAAGACCTCAAACGCTACCTGAAGCCGGACTACAACCCGGACAAAGACTTCCTGCCGCCAGACCTGGCTGCGGCAGCGGCCAAGAACTTCGAGCGCAGGCCCTGATCCAGGGCATGGCACGGTCACTGTAGGAGCGGCCTTGTGCCGCGAAAGGGGTGCGAAGCGCCCCCAGGATCTGCAGATCACTGCAAAATTGCTGGGGCCGCTTTGCGGCCCTTTCGCGGCACAAGGCCGCTCCTACAGGGATCACGCCAATGCAGACATCTCAGCGGATAAGCGCATCCAGGCCATCGAGCAAGCGCTGCAACGCGCCCTGATTGGCCCGCATCACCGCCCTGCCCGCCTCGCCCATGCGTTGCGCATCCTGCGGCAACTCGACCAAGCGCCGCACCGCTTCGGCCAGCCCATCGGCATCATCCACCTGCTGCAACGCCCCTGCCTCACGCAACATCGCGCTGATTTCAAGGAAGTTGAACACATGCGGCCCCATGAGCACTGGCAAAGCCAGCGCTGCCGGTTCCAACGGGTTGTGCCCACCGGTCGGCACCAGGCTGCCACCGACGAAGGCAATGTCGGCCAGGGCATACAGGAACAGCAGCTCACCCATGGTGTCGCCCAGCAACACCTGCGTTTGCGCATCGACCGGCGCGGCAGAAGAACGGCGCACGGTGTTGAATTGCTCGCTGCAAAGCATGTGCACAGCGTTGAAACGCTCGGGATGGCGCGGCACGAGGATCAGCAAGGCATCGCCATGCACCTGCAACAGCTGCCGATGCGCCTGCAAAATCAGCGCATCTTCACCGTCATGGGTACTGGCGGCAATCCACACAGGACGCTGCTGCGCCCCCCACTGCTCACGCAATGCCCTGGCACGCGGCAGCAGTTGCTCATCGATCTTCAGGTCGAACTTGATCGAACCGGTGACCTGCACGCACTCAGGGCGCGCGCCCAGGTCACGGAAGCGTTGCGCCTCGGTTTCGGTCTGCACGGCGATCAGGCTCATTTCGGCCAGCATCGGCCGAGTCAATTTGGCAAAGCGCCCGTAGCCGCGTGCCGAGCGCTCGGACAATCGCGCGTTGGCCAGCGCTACCGGAATGCCGCGCTTGGCACACTGGTGAATGTGGTTGGGCCACAACTCGGTTTCCATGATGATGCCCAGCTTCGGCTGCACATGGTCAAGAAAGCGCCCGGCCGCCCACGGCAGGTCGTAGGGCAAATAGCAGTGCTGCACACGCGGTTCGTCGGCGAACATGGCGCGAATACGCTCGGAACCGGTGGGCGTCATGCAGGTAAGCGTGATCGGCAATTGCGGGTAGGCCTTGAGCAAGGCTCGCACCATGGGCGCGGCAGCGATGCTCTCACCCACCGACACCGCGTGCACCCAGATGCCGCCCTGGCGCATGGCCGGCAACTTGAAAGCAAAGCGCTCGCCGATGCGCTGCCCATAGGCCGGTGCCTTGCGTGCGCGCAGGTACAGGCGTAGCGCAACCAGCGGCAGGCCCAAGTGAAACAGCAAGGTATAGAGTGTTCTGTTCATGGCGGCGAAGTTTACCCGATCGCGCGCAGGTGCACCGCAAAGCGCTCGGCCAACCACTGCGCGGCAGGCCCAAGGGGCTCATCACGGCGCCAGGCCAGTTCTGCCACCAACGCTGGTGGCCGCCACTCGCTGTCCAGCTCGACCATATGCGCCTGGTAAGTCGGGTACTGCACCACGTGCCGCGGCAGCCAGGCCCAGCCCAGGCCGCGCATCAGCAGTTCAGCCATGGCGTAGAAACTGTCGGCACGCCATACCTGCGGGCTGATCGCCTCGCCGCCAGGGTAACCGCTTTGCTGTGGGGTGATGAGCAATTGCCGGTGGCGTGCCAGTTGCTGACGGGTGACCCGACCTTGCCCAGCAAGCGGGTGGCCGGCTGCGCACACCGTGACCATCTCCACGCTGCCCAAGGCCCGCCGCTCCAGTGAAGCCGGGATGCTTTCATGGTGAAAGAACAAACCCAGATCGGCGCGCCGCTCAACCAGCTTGCGCGCCACATCGCCCTGGGCACCGCTGGCCAACTGTACCTCCAGGAACGGGAAGCTGCTGGCCAGCTCATCGAGGCTGTCGATCACCGGCTGATAAGGCATGGCTTCGTCCTGGGCAACCCGCAGCAAGGCCTCCTGCCCGCGCATCAGGGCCAGGGCACGACCATCCAGGTGTTCGCATTGGCGCAGCAGTTCGCGGGCATCTTCCAGCAACGCGCTGCCATTTTCAGTCAGCTTCGGTTGCCGGCCACTGCTTCGCTCGAACAACGTGACACCCAAGTCTGCTTCCAGCAGGGCGATGGCATTGCTGATGGCTGATTGGGCCTTGCGCTGTTCGCGGGCCACAGCAGAAAACGAGCGCAATTCGGCGACACGCAGAAAAATACGCAGCTGCTCCAGGTTCCATTGCTCAGCCATCAACCTATCCCCATATCAGATAGGTAATGACTTTACCGCATCTGGGCAAGGTCTAGAATGCCCGGCCAGTAACCGGAGGATCCCGCCATGAATGCCTATACCTATCTCGCCATCGCCATCTGCGCCGAAGTTATCGCAACTGCCTCCATGAAGGCGGTGAAAGGCCTTAGCACGCCACTGCCACTGCTGCTGATGGTGGTCGGCTATGGCATCGCGTTCTGGATGCTGACCTTGGTGGTGCGCAGCATTCCAGTGGGGATCGCCTATGCCATCTGGTCGGGGCTGGGGATTGTGCTGATCAGTGTGGCGGCGCTGGTGATCTACGGGCAGAAGCTGGATGTGCCGGCGATGCTGGGCATGGCCATGATCGTGGGTGGGGTGGTGGTGATTCAGCTGTTTTCCAAGACAGCCGGGCATTGAGACAACCTGTAGGGCCCTATCGCCGGCAAGCCAGCTCCCACAAGTTCTCCACTGCCATCAAGCCTTGTGCAGTACCTGTGGGAGCTGGCTTGCCGGCGATAGGGCCCTCACAGGTATAGCCTGTATACTTGCCAGCTGTCCCAGTCTTCGAGGTACCGCCATGCCATCTGCCATTTCCACTGACGTACTGATCGTCGGCGCCGGGGTCGCAGGCCTCTGGCTCAATGCCCGCCTGCGCCGCCTGGGGTACTCGACAGTGCTGGTGGAGCGCGCCAGCCTTGGCGGTGAGCAAACGATCAAGTCCCAGGGCATTATCCACGGCGGTACCAAGTACGCCCTGCACGGCGCCCTTACCGGTGCTTCGGAAGCCATTGCCGATATGCCGCGCCGCTGGCGCGAATCCCTGGCTGGCGACGGCGAACTTGACCTCGGGCGTACCCGTCTGCTTTCCGATGCCCATTACCTGTGGTCGCCAGGGACCTTGGCCGGAAACCTCACCAGCTTCTTCGCCAGCAAAGCCGTGCGCGGCCGGGTCGACCAGGTCAAAGGT
This sequence comes from Pseudomonas sp. MM223, assembly GCA_947090765.1. Taxonomy (NCBI): domain Bacteria; kingdom Pseudomonadati; phylum Pseudomonadota; class Gammaproteobacteria; order Pseudomonadales; family Pseudomonadaceae; genus Pseudomonas; species Pseudomonas sp. MM223. The sequence continues at coordinate 6,172,571 of OX352322.1, forward strand.
GAGCAATTGCCGCCCGCTCTGCAAGACCGCGCTTTCAAGGGCAAGGTCTATCGCCTGGCCGAACTGGTCATCGACGTGCCCAGCCTGCTGGCCAACCTGGCCGAACTGGCAGGTGACAGCCTGTTGGCGGGCGAACGCATAGAACCGCTGCACGAAGACGGCGAACTGATCGGCCTGTGCGTCGACGGCCGCGAAATCCGTGCCCAGCGCGTTGTATTGAGTGCAGGTGCCGGCACCGAAGACCTGCTGCACACCCTCGGCTTGCAACAGCCCGCGATGCAGACACGCCCCCTGCACATGGTCATGGCCAAGGGCGCCAACCTTAAACCGCTTTACGCACACTGCCTGGGCGGCGGGCCGAAGCCTCGGGTAACGATCACCACCCACCCGGCCTCGGATGGGCAATGGGTATGGTACCTGGGCGGCGACCTTGCCGAAGCGGACGGGGTAGCTCGCGAGCCTGCCGCACAGATTGCTGCGGCGCAAAAGGAAATCGCCAACCTGTTGCCGTGGGTCGACCAAAGCCAGGTGCGCTGGGCCACCCTGCGGGTCGACCGTGCAGAACCTGCACAATCCGGCCTGGTACGCCCGGACAACGCCTTCCTCGCCGAGCAGCAGCGCCTGCTGGTGGGCTGGCCGACCAAGCTGGCCCTGGCACCGGACTTCAGCGACCGGGTCATCAGCCACCTGGAGCGCGACGGCATCCGCCCGCAGGCACGCGCTGACCTGGCCGGCCTGCCACGCCCAGCGCTGGGCGTGCCGGCCTGGGAGCAACTGCTGCCATGACCCTGCCGACCTTGCACGATTTTCACCGCCCACTTGGCAGCACCGGCTTGAATGTGTCCCCATTAGGCTTGGGCACAGTCAAGTTGGGCCGCGATCAGGGTGTGAAATACCCCACCGGTTTCACCATCCCCGGCGATGACGAAGCCCGCCTGCTGCTGGCCCAGGCCCGCGAACTGGGCATCAACCTGATCGACACCGCCCCCGCCTATGGCCGCAGCGAAGAACGCCTGGGCCCGCTGCTGCGCGGCCAACGCGATGAGTGGGTGATCGTCAGCAAGGTCGGCGAAGAGTTCGACAACGGCCTGTCGCACTTCGACTTCAGTGCCGCCCACACCCGCCGCTCGGTGGAGCGCAGCCTACGCCGCCTGGAAACCGACCGCATCGAACTGCTACTGGTGCATTCCGACGGCAACGACCTGGCGATCCTCGAACACCAGGAGGTCTACCAGACCTTGGCGGAGCTCAAACAGGAGGGCAAGATCCTGGGCTTCGGCCTGTCCGGCAAGACCGTCGCCGGCGGCCTGAAAGCACTGGAGCAAGGTGACTGCGCCATGGTCACCTACAACCTCAACGAGCAGGCGGAACGCCCTGTGCTGGACTACGCTGCCGAACACGGCAAAGCCATCCTGGTAAAGAAGGCCCTGGCCAGCGGGCATGTCTGCCTGGCCCCGGGCGTTGACCCGGTGCAAGCAAGTTTCGAGCTGTTGTTCGCCCACCCGGGGGTCAGCAGTGCTATCGTCGGCACCATCAATCCGCTGCACCTGGCCCACAACGTGGCCACCGTCGCCCGCATCCTGGGCCAGCAATGAGTTGCCCCTGGCCCAAGGGCCAGGCGAATGACCCGACGCAAGGAGGAGCCTCGTGGCGCGAACGCTGATCCGCAAGAACCCGAGCAACTTCAAGACACTGCCACTGCATGTCGAGGCAACGCCCGAAGGGCTGATCTACCAGAGCATCGGCATGCCGCTGAACTTTGCCCAGACCCAACAGCGGCGCAAGTCCATCCAGCTGCCCGACACGCAACGCTTTGTGGTTGAACTGGCCAACCTGGGTGTGTCGGTACGCCTTACCCTGCATTGGCAAAACCGCGATTACTGGGTGTTGGTACGTCAGCGTCGCCAAGACCGGGGCGATGTGGTGTTGAAACTGATTTCTGGCTATGTACCGGCGCAGGAGTTGAACCTGCCGTTGCACACGGCTGTTCAGGAAGTGGCCGAGGAATGCCTGCTGGAAACCCCGGAAGGCTGGCTGGGCGGGCGCTTCAACGATACCTGGCTGCCGGTCCCGTACGCCGCGGCCCTGCATTATCGCGAAGCACCGCACTTCTTGCTGGCCCCGGAGTCCGGCGCCGCCCGCCCCGTACATTGCGGCAACCTGATGCTGCTGGAGCGGCCACGGGCCTATGTGCACTTGCCCACCGCCTCGCTGCAACTGATCTACGACATGCGCCTGCAGGTGCCCCGAGAAGCCAAGAAACTCAGCCTGTTTCACGTCGATGAGCGGCTGGAGGGCGGCCAGCTGGTGGCCCGCCTCAACCGCAAACGGCCAGACCTGTACCTGATGCCGTTGAAAGACGGCCAACCGTTGGCCGAGCTGTATACGCTGAAGAAGGACGAGCTGGTGCCGGCAAGCACACGCGGGCTGTACCTGGCCGAGAGTTTTGCCCGGCAGGAAGGCTGGGTAGTGACGGACGAGCGGGTGCGCTGGAAGGACTGGGTGAAGCAGCAGGGTTTGGTGGAGAGCAAGCCGGCGCGGGCGTCGCACCTGCAGCGCTTTGGCGACAAGGCACGGGCATTGCTGGCGCGGGCCCGTACTGGCCTGAATAAGTGATATTGGGGCTGCTTTGCAGCCCGTTCGCGGCACAAGGCCGCTCCTACAGGGACCGCGTTAACAATGGCTTACGCGATCCCTGTAGGAGCGGCCTTGTGCCGCGAACGGGCCGCGAAGCGGCCCCAGCGGTATCAGTTCTTGCGAATCTTCTCGACAATTGCCGTGGTCGAGCTGTTCTCGACCAGGCCCAGCACCTTCACGGTACCGCCATACGCCTTGACGATGTCAGCGCCTACTACCTGGTCGATGCCATAGTCGCCACCCTTGACCAGCACATCCGGCTTGACCTGGCTCAGCAGGTTTTCCGGCGTGCCCTCCGGGAAGCTGATCACCCAGTCCACCGCGCCCAAGCCGGCCAGCACAGCCATACGCCGGTCGACGCTGTTGATCGGCCGGCCCGGCCCTTTCAGACGGCTGACCGAGGCGTCGTCGTTGACCGCGACGATCAGGCGGTCGCCTTGGGCCCGAGCCTGCTCCAGGTAGGTGACATGCCCGGCATGCAGGATGTCGAAGCAGCCGTTGGTGAAGACGATCTTCTCTTTGTGCGCCCGTGCATCATCGATGGCCAGCAGCAGTTGCTCCAGGCCCAGCACACCGCGTTCGGAGCCTTCCTCGCGCTGGATTGCCCGGCGCAGCTCGGGGGCACTGATCGCGGCCGTACCCAGCTTGCCTACCACAATACCTGCCGCCAGGTTGGCCAGGGCCACCGCGTGGGGCAGGTCCTCGCCAGCCGCAATGGCCGCTGCGAGGGTGGAAATGACGGTATCACCGGCACCGGTCACATCGAACACTTCACGCGCCCGCGCCGGCAGGTGCAGCGCTGGCTGGCCAACGCGCAGCAGGGTCATGCCGTGCTCGCCACGAGTGACCAGCACGGCCCCCAGATCCAGCTCCTGCAGCAGCTGCAAACCTTTGGCGACCAGTTCGGCCTCATCGGCGCAACGGCCAACGATGGCCTCGAACTCGCTGAGGTTCGGGGTGATCAGGCTGGCGCCGCGGTAGATGGAAAAATCCTTGCCCTTGGGGTCGGCCAGTACCGGAATGCCCTTGGCCCGCGCCGCCTGGATCAGGCTTTGGTGATTCTTCAGTGCGCCTTTGCCGTAGTCGGACAAGACCAGCACCTTGACGCCTTCGAGCAGGCTGTCGACTTCCGCCCCCAAAGACAGCGGATCGGTGGCGAACGGCTCTTCGAAATCGATACGCAGCAACTGCTGGTGACGGCTCATGACCCGCAGCTTGACGATGGTCGGCTGGTGCGCGATGCGCTGGAACACCGAGCGCACCCCCGCAGCCTGCAGGCTGTTGGCCAGGCTGTCGGCAGCCTCGTCCTGGCCGGTAACGCCGATCAGCGAAGCCGGTGCGCCCAGGGCGGCGATGTTCAAGGCAACGTTGGCCGCGCCGCCGGGGCGGTCCTCGATCTGATCGACCTTGACCACCGGCACTGGCGCTTCAGGCGAGATACGCGAAGTACCGCCATGCCAGTAGCGGTCGAGCATGACATCGCCGACCACCAGAACCGGGGCTTGATCGAAACGCGGCATGGACAACTTCATGGGCAACCCATATGGAAATAATGAACAGGGGCAGGATATTAGCACAGGGTAGACGACGGCTTTATGGCCAGATCACCCGCGGAAAATTCCCGTGACAATCGGGGCCGTTACGGCCCCGATCAGGGAGGACTCAGGTGATATCGGCCTTGACCGGCTCATCCAGGCCCATGGCGTGCAGGCGGGCATAATGGCCATTAGCCGCGAGCAGCTCGGCATGGGTGCCACGCTCGACCAGACGGCCTTGGTCCATGACCAGGATCTGGTCGGCCTTCTCGATGGTCGACAGGCGGTGGGCGATCACCAGCGTAGTGCGGCCTTGCATCACATGGTCCAGGGCAGCCTGGATGTGGCGCTCGGACTCGGTATCCAGGGCCGAGGTGGCTTCGTCAAGAATCAGCAGCGGCGCGTTCTTCAGCAGCGCCCGGGCAATAGCCAGGCGCTGGCGCTGGCCACCAGAAAGCAGCACACCGTTTTCACCCACGTCGGTATCAAAGCCCTTGGGCAAGCGGTCGACGAACTCCTTGGCGTAGGCATCGGCCGCAGCGGCTTCGATGTCTGCGCGGGGGGCGCCCGCCAGATCGCCATAGGCGATGTTGTTGGCCACGGTGTCGTTGAACAGTGTGACATGCTGGGTCACCTGCGAAACGTGGCGACGCAGGTTGCGCAGGCGGTAGTTCTCGATTTCCACGCCATCGAGCAGGATCTGCCCCTGGTCGTGGTGATAGAAACGCGGGATCAACGCCGCCAGGGTCGACTTGCCGCTGCCAGAGCGGCCGACCAGGGCGATCATCTGTCCAGGCTCGGCGACAAAGCTGATGTCGCTCAGCACTTCACGCTCGGTACCCGGGTAGGTGAAGCTCAGGTTGCGCACTTCCAGGCGCCCTTCCACACGCTCCTTCTCGACAGTACCGGTGTCCAGCTCAGGCTCTTCGTCCAGTTGCTCGAAGATGCTTTCTGCACCTGCCAGGCCCTTCTGGATGGTCGGCTCGACTTCCGACAGCTGGCGAATCGGTTTTGGCAGCAGGCCGGCGGCGGTGATGTAGGCCACCAAGTCGCCGGCGGTGGACTCACCACGCAGGAACAGCACCAGGAACATCAGCGCGGCCATGGCGCTGTAGATCACCAGTTGCAGCATCGGCGTATACAGCGAGCCGGTCTTGGTCATGCGCAGCTGCTTGTCGGTGTTGCTCTGGCTGGCCTTGCTGAAACGCTGTTCCTCGTAGGCCTCGCCACCGAAGCTGCGCACCACGCGGTAACCCTGGATGGTTTCCGAGGCAACGTGGGTGACATCGCCCATGGCCACCTGGATCTTCTTGCTCTGCTTGCGGAATTTTTTGCTGGCAACGCTGACCATCACCGCAATCACCGGCAGGATGGCAACCATCACCAAAGTGAGGTGCCAGTTCATCCACAGCAGGTAGGCGAACAGGAACACCACGGTCAGGCCTTCACGGATGACCACCTTGATGGCATCGGTAGCAGCACCGGTGACCATGGTCACGTTGAAGGTGATACGCGAAATCAGGTGCCCGGAGTTGTGGTTGTCGAAGTAGCGGTTGGGCAGTACCAGCAGCTTGTTGAACAACTCCACCCGCAGGTCGTGCACCAGGCACAGGGAAACCTTGGCCAGGAAATAGTTGCCAAGGAACGACCCCAGGCCCTGCCACGCAGCGATCAGGATGATCAGCAAGGGCACCGCCTGCAGCAATTGCAGGTCGCGCAGGTAGGGGACGTTGGGGAACAACACCGCTTCGGGGTTGCTCAGCCCGTCGACAAAGTACTTGAGGATGCCGGCCAGCATCGGCTGGGTCGAGGCAAAGATCACGAAACCGACAATGCTCAGCAGGAAAATGCCGACATAGGGTTTCACATAGCTCAACAGCCGGAAGTAGATCTTCAGGCTGGAGGTGTGCTCCGCTGGTCGCGGTGTTTCGGCCATTATCGAGCTCGCTGTTCAGGTTGAACCGGAAATTTTACCACAGGCGTCATTTTCGGCACGCCCCCATGGCAGCATCATGGCAAGGCCGACAGGCAACCAGCTGATGAACCATTCGGCGCGCGGCGTCCCCGTCAGGCTGGCGGCGTCAAATTGCATGGACAGGGTCGAGTACACCCAGAAGCCAAGTAGGATCTTGCCGAACAGCGTGCCGCGGGCGCGGACGATTTCAGCCAGGGTGTACAGCCATACCATGACCCACAGCAACATGCCGGGCAGGCCCATTTCCACTGCAATGTGGGTGAACATGTTGTGCGTGTGGTCGAAGTGTCTCGCGCCGACGATGACGTCGTAGGCAGCACCCAGACCCAGGCCAGTCCAGGGGTGCGCGGCGACCATGTCGACCACGGAGTGGAAAATTTCCGGCCGATGGGACACGCCGCGCTTGGCGATGATGTCGTACACGGCATAGAAGGCAACGCAGGTAGCAATAAGCGCCAGAATCGAAAACACCCGGCTGTGGCGGTCACGGAACCACAGCGGTGCAATCACCACGGTGATCACCAGGGCCAGAATTGCACCGCGGCTCTGGCTGAGCATGGCGAAGGCCCCCAGGCAAACCAGTGCCACCAGCCACAGCAGTTGCATGCCACGCTGGCGTGGGGGCTCGTAAAGCATCAAGAGCACCGCCGAGCCGATCACATAGGCGCCCAGGATCGGGTGCGATACCTCGCCAATACCTGCCAAACGGGTCAGTATCGGTTTGCCAAGCACGCCATAGTAGTTGATGACCGAAATCAGCGCGGCAACGGCCAGCAGCGCGCTGCCTATCAGCAGTAACTGGCGAATGCGGGCCTGGCCAAGCTGCGCCAACAGCGGGAACGCCATCAGAAACACCAGGATGTAGATAAGGCGCTTGATCTCACGCCCCGCATTCTCGGCAGGCGACCAGGCCAGGCTCAGCCCGCTCCACGCCAACAACAGCAACACACTCAGCCAGAGCGCCGGCTGACGCTTCCAGGCCTGCACCAACACCTCACGGGCGGACCACGCCAGCACCAAGGTCGGTAGCCACAGGAACAACACCAGGCCTTGCTGATAAATCTTGTTGCTCGGTGCCAGGGCAATCCCCGCCAGGAACCAGACCAGACCCAATCCTAACCAAGCCCGTGCCCAGTTTTTTTGATACAACATCCTTTCCCCCGATGAATCAAAGACAACATCCATGGTGTAACAGCATTATTTTCGGCATTATTGCCGGTCATTTTGTTCGCCAGACGACAAGGCTCTATTCATGCAATGCTCCCGGCTCACCCAGGTCGACTTCGATCAGCTGACACAAGGCGCACAGGTGCTTGAGGCAGATAGCCATGGCGCCAAAGTCTACCTGCTCAAGGATGGGAATTTCCTCAAGGTTTTTCGTAGGAAGCGGCTTATTTCATCTGCGCTACTGCGCCCGTACTCGCAACGCTTCGTCGACAACGCCGCGCGCCTGGCGCAACTGGGTATCCCGACCCTCGAAGTGATCAGCCAGCACAAGCTCGACCTGCCAGGCCGCACCGCCGTGCTGTATCGCCCGCTACCAGGGCGCACCCTGCTGCAGATGTCGCGCGATGACGGGTTCAGCTGGGACACCTACCTGCCGCAACTGATCCAGCTGGTTCGCCAGTTGCACCACAGCGGTGTGTACTTCCGCTCGCTGCACCTTGGCAATGTGGTGGTTACCCCTGAACAACAGCTCGGCCTGATCGATGTGGCCGACATGCGTTTCCTGCGTCCGCCACTGTCGGCACGCATGATTCGGCGCAATGTGCAGCACATGGTGCGCTATATCGAGCGGGAGAACCTCGGCGACCGGTTCCCCCTCGCTGCGTTCGAGGCCGCCCTGCTGGCCCGCTGAAATCAGTTGCGCAGCAGGTTCTGCGAGCCATTGCAGAAGGCCTGCCAGGCTTGCTCCGGCGCCAGCGCCTGACGCTGCTGCGCGGCCACCGCCGGGGCACTGAGGGCTGTGCAACGCTTGATCGCCTCGGCCCAGGCCCCCTCATCGGCGACCGGCAGGTAGCCGCCGGTATCCTGCAACTGCTCGCGAAACACCTGCAGGTCGCTGCACACCACCGGTACGTCAGCCATGACGGCCTCCTGCACCACCAGCCCCAGCCCTTCGGCACGTGAAGGTACCAGCAGCCAATCGAACGCCCGGTACAACTGTGGCAGGTCTTCACGGTGACCGCGCAGGTGAACACGCCCGACCAGGCCCAACGCATCGATACGCTGCTGCAGCACCGCGTGCAGAGGCCCTTCACCAATGATTGCCAACTGCAGGTCCGGCTGCTGAGCACTGGCCTTGGCAAACGCCTCGATCAACATCTCGAAACCTTTGCTTTCCACCAACCGCCCTACCGCGCCCAGCATGACAGCAGTTACCGGAGGTAACTGCAGCGCCTGCCTGGCCTCGTCACGGCTCAGCAACGGTTCGACAAACGCCAGGGGGTCGAGTGCCATGCGCAGGGTTTGTACCGGCCTGCCCAAGTCATGCTCCAGTGATTCAGCCAAGGTGTGCGAGACCGCAGCAATGCTCAGGCGCTCGGCCGGGAGCATACGCAACAGGCGCACATCACTGCTGTTCAAGCGCGTCTTGCCATGGAACAGCACCTTGGCTCGCACCTGCGGAAAATCCTGCAGCAGTGGCAAGACCAAACGCGCGACACCAATACCGTCGAGCAGCACGATTTCGGCCTTGGCCTCGGCCAGCGCCTTGCGCAAACGCATGCGCAACCACGGCCGCAGCAGGCGCCACAGATGCCGGCCTTTCAGCGCGCGTGGCGGCATGTGCCACTCCCGGGTCGAGCCAAGCCCACAGCACAGCCCGCTGCCCAGCAGCAACCAGTTACTGATTCGGGCGTCGGTGCCTGCGTGCGACAGCACTTGCCGGTGCACCTTGTGGATGGACATGTACGGCGTTCCACCCGCCCACATCATATTGACGATGTTCATGGGCCCTCTCCCGTTCATGTCAGATGGGACAGCGACTTCATTGAACAAAAAGGGTGATTCCCATGCCGATCAAGGCACCCGCCACCAGCGTCAATGCCAGCTTGATCCGGTCACGTTGACGACGCTTGGCCTTGCGCTCCACTTCTATGGGCAAGGTCACGTGATTACCGAACCCTGTGTGCAATACTGCATCACCCTCCAAGGTGACCGCTGTCAGATTCAACTCAGCGTAACGCCGGGAAAGCGCCTTCTCTCCAGCATAGGCGGCAAATGGCGCACAGCGCTGGTAATCGCTCAATCGACGCAGGCCGGGGTTGAGCGAAAACGCCTGCCATTCGGCCTTGTCGGACAGCAGCGGGTAGCACGGCACACCGGCGATGATCTGGCGATCGCCCAAGTGGATGTACGGGCTGTGGATGGCCAGGTCATGTGCATGGCTACGCAACCACACCTGCAAAAGGTTGGGGCTGACCTCCAGGATGGCCCGCGAATCTTCGACAAAGCCCTGGCGGTAGAAATGCCAGTCGTCCTCGCAGTGGAAGATGTACGGCGTCTTGACGTGGCTGTACGCCAGGTCGATTGACGGCAACTGGCCGAGCTTGGGCCGGTTGACGAATACCTTGCAGTACGGTTTCCAGTGCTCCGGCACAGCGCCATGCACGGCATCGTCACCGGAATCTTCGGTGATGAACACTTCGCGAATAGGCGCGGTGTTGTAGCGATCGAAACTCTCAAGGGTGTCTTTGAGCAGATCGAACCGCCCACAACTGGTCACGACAAGCGTGACATCACTTTCTTCTGAAAAGCGCACCGGACTCCCTCCGCATTGCGACTATCGGCTTTCAACACCCGCTCCTGGGCGCGAAAGCTCTTATTTAGATGCCCAGCTTCAGGCGCAGCCGCTGCCAAGCAGACAGTGGTGGGTGGGGCCTGAGCGCCGGGCGCATGTGGTCGACGATGCTACGGCCTACCGCGGCGAAACTGAAACGGGAAACCGCCAGATGGCGGCCATTTTCTGCAATCCTCCGGGCCAGTTCAGGGTCTGCACGCAAATGACGGAGCTTTTCCTGAAGGGTCGGGATGTTGTCATAGAACACCACGTTGTGCATGTCTTGCAGGCCCAGTGCGCGGTTTTCTTCCTCGCCCTGGTTGTACGCCAGCAACACACAGCCACAGGCCATGGCTTCGAAGTTCTTGATCATGTATTCGCCCATGCCGACATCGGCACTGACGAAGAAACGAATACGGTTGAGCGTGTTGCAATAGTCTTCACCCGACTTGGTGCGGGTTACCAGCAGATTCTCGACCTGCCCCAACTCATCCAGCAGCGCCTTGCGACCGCTGTAGGCCACGCTGTTGACACTGCCGACGAAGGCCAGTTCGATGTCGCGCTCACGCCCTTGGTCGGCCAGCAACTGCTCGTCATAGCCCTTGGGCACGAACACCGCGTCAAAACCCTCCTGGCGCAGGCGCTCGCTGACCATGTAACCAGAGCTGATCACCCGTGCCCATGGCAATTGGCGGTAATGAGCGCTGAATTTGCCGGTGTACTTGCACGGGATGTAGTTCTGGTAGGCGTCATGCTCGAGGATGACCAGGTTCGGTACGGTGCGAATAAAGGCAACCTGGCGGATTTCCTGCTTGAAACGCAGGAAGAACACGATGCGGTCATAACGCTCGACCTGCACTTCACGCTTGAAGTAGCGACGCAGGTTGCGCTGGTCTTCGCTGGTCAGCCAACGCAGGTCGCACTCGCAGTTGGCCGCGACGCCATCGTACAGGCGGTCGAGAATCGCCCGCTGTTCCTTCTGCACCAGAAATAGGACTTTCATTGCTTTCCTTGGGCGCTCTGCGCCATCGCGGTCAACCATGGGGCGTGCTTACAGCTCGCGCCGCCAAAAGAGTTCGTGTCGGCGCACGGCCTTGCGGAAGAACTCGTTCTCGCCATAAGGCGACGGCCGCCGCCCGGCCAGCCAGCGTTGCAACAAGCGGCGCAGGCGGCGCTTGAACGGCGCGGGTGGCTGCAAGTCGTGCATCATGCCCAGGGCCATGGCCTTGTCGTGCTGGGTAGCCAGGTCCAGGACCAGGCTGCACGGTGCCCAGGCCTGCGCAGCACTCAGTTGCGGAGGCAAGGCCACGCCATCGCCGCTGTCGCCCATCGGCCAGCGGTCGTTGTCATGCAGGTGGTTGGCGTAGCACAGCAGGGTTTGTGGCTGCCAGGCCAGGCCTTGCAAGGCCTCCAGCACCGCCGCCTGGGCGCAGATGTGATCGGGGTGCGGGTCGAGCTGCGGGTGTGGCATTACCAGCACCTCTGGCCGGGCCATTTCCAGCAAGGCACGCAGGTCGGCCAGCAGGTTGTGCCAGGTTGGCGCACCATCGCTGTCGGCTGGCAGCAGGAACGGGTTCAACTGGCGGAATAGGCGGATATCGTCGAGATCGGCTTCACGGGAGGCGGCCGGCTGGCCCGGCGCGGCCTGCATGGCAGGCAGTTGCAAGCAGAAGTAGCCCAGTTGCACACAACGCGATTCCGGCACACCGGCCCAGCGCGGCACTGCAATGCTGTCCCAGGCGCGCAGGCGGCCCTTCAGGCGCGCGGCCTCGGCCTTGGCAAGGCCCATCTGCTGGTAGTGTTCGGCCTCGATTTCACCGGCAGTCAGCGTCACTACCCAGGTTTCATCTGCCTGGCTGTAAAGGCCATACGCAGCCAGCTCGGCGTCGTCGGCATGCGGCGCAATCACCATCACCCGGCGCCGTTGCAGTTCGACCGCCGGCGTTATCCACAGGCGCGGCTGGCCCAGCAGCCGACAATGACGACCACGCAGGCGCAACATGCCGGCTTGCAGCGGCGCAGCCAGACCCGTCAGGTTGAGGAAGCGCACGCCATCGACGCCACGCTCGAAGGTTTGCCGGTCGGCCTGCTCACCCGCCAGCAACGCGACCTGTGGGTCGAAGAACCGCCCGAGCCAGCTACCTTTTACCCGCAGCTCAAGCACAAGGGTTTCATCGCCCTGTAGCACGCAGTCGGCCTTGAGCAGGCCATCGTGCAGGCTGGCCGGAACCTGCCGCGCCTGGTCACCGAAGTCGTAGGCGTAGTCCTCGCCCGGTGCATAGAACAGGTGGTCGGCAAACCAGGCCTCGTGGGCGGCCCAGAGTAGCGGCAACAGCAACAGCGGTAGCCACCACCAGGCCACTACCCCGAGGGCAACCAGCGCAACCAGGCCTGCCAGCAAGCCCAGGCGCTTGTTACGCCGGTGGCGCTTGAGCAACTGCTGCTTGCGACTCACGCCTGATACACCGGCACAGGGTTGCACCAACGGTCCTTGTATTCGCGGTCGGCTCGGCCGAACGAGAACCGTAATGGCTTGTTGCGCGCCCGGGCATCCTCCCAGGCGGCCTGGGTATTGAGGAAACTCAGCACGCTGCCAGGGCTGAAAGCCTTGGTTTCAGGGTCTACACCGCCATTGATGTACTCGACACTGACCCATTCCGGCGCTTCGACGCGGTACACCAGCTGGATGGCAATCGGCTTGCCGTCCAGCATCAGCACCGAGCCGATCAGCAGCTCGCGCAGGCGCTCCAGCACCTCGGCCATGCGCTCGGCACCGGTGGCCGGGAAGCCCCAGCGGCGCTGGAACAGGTCGCAGTACATGCCGGCGATGTCCTGCGCACTGAAGTCGCTGATCGGGCGTACCACGCCACCCGCCTCTTCCAGCAAGCGCAGTTCGCGGCGCTGGTTGTAGCGGAATTTTTTCGACAGGTCTTCGTGTGCCCGCGCCATCGCCAGCTGCTCCTTCTGCGCCTTGAGGCCGCTGAAGCGGCCCTGGCTCAGTTCGGACAGGTAGCGAGCGGTATGGCGCAATGGTGCAGCGGCATCGGCCGCTGCTGGCAGGATGATTTCGGCATTACCCAGGTCGAACAAGGCTTTTTTGCCGGCCCGCTTGAGCACGTCCTTGGCCAGCGCCAGGTGACGCCCCCAGGTCGGGATGGCGGCTTTCAGCTCGCCGGCCTGGTACCAGCCCAGGTAACGCACCGGGATCTGCGCCAGGTCGGCCAACTGCTCGACCACCAGCGGATGGGTGGCGACACTGCCACCGTAACGCGCCCACGCCTCGGCATAGGCCTTGGCGTCGATAGTTTGCCAGCCGCGTTCGCGGAAGGCCTGGATACGGTTGAGCATCAGGCCTGCCCCACCAGCGCACGCACCTGCGGCAGCTGCCAGAAAGCCTCACGTACCGCTTGGTCAGAGAAGCGTTCATGCAGGCGTTGCAGCATGTGCACGGCACAGGCCTGGCGCTGTTCTGCGTCCAGTGTGGCCATATGCTTCAGGCCTTGGGCCAATTGCGCTGCATCGCCCAACGGGAACAGCACGCCCACACCCTCGACCACCTCACGGGCCCCACCGCAGGCCGTGGCCAACACGGGTACGCCAGCGACCATGGCTTCGAGCAGGACCATGCCGAACGGCTCATGGTCGGAGCTCAGGGCAAACACATCGAAGGCCTGGAAGTAGCGGCGTGCATCCGGCACCTGGCCCAGGAAGTCCACCTGCCCGGCAATGCCCAGCTCAGCGGCCAACGCCTTGAGCTCGGCCTCTAGCCGGCCCTTGCCGAGGATCGCCAGACGCGCGCCGGCAGGCAGCCCCGGCAACGCTTGGGCAAAACCGCGCAGCAGCGTGGCCTGGTCTTTGTCCGGGTGCAGGCGGCCGACGTTGCCGACGACCCACGCCTGCGCATCCAGTCCCAGGGCCTGGCGTGCCGCGGCGCGCGGCACCAGGGCCGTTTGCAGGGCGTCGATGTCGATACGGTTGTACAGGGTCTGGATGCGTTCGGCCGGCCACTGCGGCAGGCAACGGCGCATGTCGTCACGCACCGCGTCCGACACGCCCAGCAGGCTCAGGCGCTTGCTGAACAGGTTGGCGAACAGCCGACGGCCTTTACGCTCATAGTCACCAAAGGCATGGTGCACGCCAATTACCGGCAGGCCGGTACCCAGCAAGGCCACGTAGATGGGCTTGAAGCGGTGGGCAATGCAGAAGGCGAAGTTGCGCTCGGACGCAATGCGCCGCAAGGCACGGATGGCGCCGAGCTTCAGGCCACGCACGGCCTTGGGCTCGAACTCCAGGAACAGCACCTCGTCCGACGCGCAGCCGGCCGCTACCTGCGGGTCGGCGGCGCCGGTGAGGAACACCGTGGTGACCTGGTAGCCATGCCCCTGGAACAGGCTGGCGTACTGACGAGCGCAGTCAAGGAACGGCCCGTCATAGCCATGGCAGAACTGCAGGATGCGCGGTTCAGAGCGGCTGGTCATACGCGGCTGCGCCGTCCTTCACAACCAGGATGTCTTCCATGATCAGGTACTGCAGGTCCGAGCCGAAGAACATGTTCAGGGCGTCGGTCGGCGAGCAGATCATCGGCTCACCACGACGGTTGAGCGAGGTGTTCAGCGACACGCCGTTGCCGGTCAGGTCTTCCAGCGCCTTCATCATGTCGTAGTAGCGCGGGTTGTACTCGCGCTTGAGCACCTGGGCACGCGAAGTACCGTCCTCGTGCACCACTTCCGGTACGCGAGTCTTCCACTCTTCAGCCACTTCGAAGGTGAAGGTCATGAACGGCGCCGGGTGGTCGACCTTGATCATCTGCGGGGCGACGGTGTCGAGCATCGACGGGCAGAAAGGTCTCCAGCGCTCGCGGAACTTGATCTGGTGGTTGATGCGGTCAGCCACGCCTTCGACGCTCGGGCAACCGATGATCGAACGGCCACCCAGGGCACGCGGGCCGAACTCCATGCGGCCCTGGAACCAGGCCACCGGGTTGCCATCGACCATGATCTGGGCGATCTGCTGCGGCATGTTATCGAGCTTGCGCCACTTCGGCTGGTTCGGGTGACGGGCGCAGGCGGCGATCACGTCTTCGTTGGAGTACGACGGGCCGAGGTAGACGTGTTCCATCTTCTCGACCGGCACGCCGCGGGCGTGGGAAACATAAGCTGCGGCGCCAACGGCAGTACCGGCATCGCCGGAAGCCGGCTGGACGAACAGCTCTTTAACGTCCGGGCGGGCGATGATCTTCTGGTTGAGCTTGACGTTCAGCGCACAGCCGCCGGCGAAGGCCAGCTTGCCGGTTTCACGCAGGGTGTCGCCCAGGTAGTGGTCAATCATCTGCAGCGCCAGCTTCTCGAACAACGCCTGCATGCTGGCCGCGTAATGGATGTAAGGCTCGTCGGCGATATCGCCTTCGCGCTTGGGGCCCAGCCACTCGATCAGCTTCGGCGAGAAGTAGAAGCCTTTGCCCTTCTCTTTGTAGCGGCGCAGGCCGATGACGTTGGCGTACTCGGTGTTGATCACCAGTTCGCCGTTTTCGAAGCTGGCCAGGCGCGAGAAGTCGTACTTGCTGGCGTCGCCATACGGCGCCATCCCCATGACCTTGAACTCGCCATCCAGCATCTCGAAACCAAGGAACTCGGTAATCGCGCCGTACAGGCCACCCAGGGAGTCCGGGTCGAAGAATTCCTTGATCTTGTGGATCTTGCCGTTTTCGCCGTAGCCAAAGAAGGTGGTGGCGTATTCGCCTTTACCGTCGATGCCAAGGATGGCGGTTTTTTCCTTGAAGCCCGAGCAGTGGTAGGCACTGGAGGCGTGGGCCAGGTGGTGCTCGACCGGCTCGATCTTGACCTTTTTCGGGTCGAAGCCCAGCTGCTCCAGGCACCAGACGATCTTCTTGCGGTAGCGCTTGTAGCGACGATTGCCCATCAGGATGGCGTCGAGGGCGCGATCCGGGGCGTACCAGTAGCGCTTGGCATAGTGCCAGCGCGCCTTGCCGAACAGGCTGATCGGGGCGAACGGGATGGCTACCACGTCGACGTCGGACGGCTTGATGCCTGCCTGCTCCAGGCAGAACTTTGCCGACTCGTAGGGCATGCGGTTCTTCGCATGCTTGTCACGCACGAAGCGCTCTTCTTCGGCGGCGGCAATCAGCTTGCCGTCAATGTACAGGGCCGCGGAAGGGTCATGGCTAAGGGCGCCGGACAGGCCAAGAATCGTCAATGCCAAGGGATTAGCCTCTTCATTCGGTAAAAATGCGCCAGCGGCCTCTTGGGCGGGTGGCGGCTAAAGGGCGGGATTATAACGCAAACATGTGCGCAACGCGGCAACCTGTACCGGCCTCATCGCCGGCAAGCCGGCTCCCACAGGTACTGCACCGCCTGTGAGGCCAGCGATTTACCTGTGGGGCTGGCTTGCCGGCGATGAGGCCGGTGCAGGCAAGCAAATTTACTCGGCGATCAGCCAGTCCATGCGGTAGCTACCGTCCGTCTGCGCCAGCTCTTTGGCCAGCCAAGGCAGCAGCTCCTTGAGCTCTTCTTCCAGGCCCCACGGCGGGTTGGCGATAGCCAGGCCCGAACCATTGAGGCCCTGCGGGCTGTCCTGGTGGTGCACATACAGCTCGACCCGCAGCAGTTTCGGCGCGCCGGTGCTGGTCAGGTCCTGGTAGTAGCGCGTCAGCGAGCGCTGGTCCTTGATCGGGTACCAGATGGCCGCGACGGTCTGGCGCATGCGGCTGATCGCCTCTTTCATGGAGTTGGTGCAGCGCTTGAGCTCATCGGCCTGCTCGAACGGCGGGTCAATCAGCATGATCGCGCGCTTTTCCTGCACCGGCAGCAAGGCCCGCGGCACATGCCAGCCTTCGCCCAGATGCACCACCACACGCGGGTCTTTTTTCATGTTCTCTTTGAGCAGCGGCCCGTCTTCAGGGTGCTTCTCGTTGAGCAGGGCGCGATCTTGCTGGCGCATCAGGCGGCGAGCCAGCTCGGGCGAGCCGGGGTAGTAACGCAGCTCACCGTCGGCGTTCAGGCGCTTGATGACCCGCAGGTAATCGGCGGCCATGGCCGGCACATCATCGCGCCCCCACAGGCGGGCGACGCCTTCCAGGTACTCGCCGGTACGGGTTGCCTGATCGCCTTGCAGGTCGTACAGGCCGAGCCCAGCGTGGGTATCGATGTAGGCGAACGGCTGCTCCTTGCGCGACATCAAGGCGATGAGGCGGGTCAGCACGATATGTTTGAGGACGTCGGCGTGGTTGCCGGCGTGGAAGGCGTGACGATAGTTCATGGCGACTCCTGCGAAGGCGGCAAGTTTACCTTGCCTTGCAGGCGGAGTCAGGCCTGGCTGCTGATCGGCGGCACCTTCTTCGCGGGCTTGCCCGTTCCCACAGGGCCTGCACAGCTCTCAGAACCTGTGGAGTACCTGTGGGAGCGGGCGAGCCCGCGAAGCAGGCGCCGCCGATTCAACGGGTATTACTTGTCTGCGTGATACGCCGCATCGGCAGTTTCAAAGCGCTGCACCATCGCTTGCGACGGGCTGCCCAGCTTGCTCACCAAGATGATGGAGATGCTGGCAAACAGGAAGCCCGGGATGATTTCGTACAGCCCGAGGGTGTCGAAGTTCTTCCACAGGATCACGGTCAGTGCACCCACCACGATACCGGCCAGCGCGCCGTTACGGGTCATGCCTTTCCACAGTACCGAAATAAGCACCACAGGGCCGAAGGCGGCACCGAAGCCGGCCCAGGCATAAGCCACCAGGCCCAGCACGCGGTTTTCCGGGTTGGCAGCCATGGCGATGGCGATCAGGGCCACGGCCAGCACCATCAGGCGGCCGACCCACACCAGCTCGACCTGCGAAGCGTTCTTGCGCAGGAAGGCCTTGTAGAAGTCTTCGGTCAGTGCGCTGGAGCACACCAGCAGTTGGCAGCTCAGGGTGCTCATCACCGCCGCCAGGATGGCCGACAGCAGTACACCGGCGATCCATGGGTTGAACAGGATCTTGGCCAGCTCGATGAAGACACGCTCGTGGTTCTCGGTGACAGGGCCTGCAAGGTCAGGGTTGGCCGAGAAGTAGGCGATGCCGAAGAAGCCCACGGCACAGGTACCGGCCAGGCACAGGATCATCCAGGTCATGGAGATGCGGCGGGCGTTGGCAATCGATTTAACCGAATCGGCAGCCATGAAGCGCGCCAGGATGTGCGGCTGGCCGAAGTAACCCAGGCCCCAACCCATCAGCGAGATGATGCCGACGAAGGTTGCACCCTTGAGCATGTCGAAGTTGGCCGGGTTCACCGTTTCGATGGCGGCGAAGGTCTGATCGAAACCACCGGTGGAGATCAGCACGATCACCGGGGTAAGGATGAGCGCGAAGATCATCAGCGTGGCTTGCACGGTGTCGGTCCAGCTCACTGCCAGGAAGCCACCGACGAAGGTGTAGGCAATGGTGGCCGCAGCGCCAGCCCACAGCGCAGTCTCGTAGGACATGCCGAAGGTGCTTTCGAACAGGCGGGCGCCGGCGACGATGCCGGAGGCGCAGTAGATGGTGAAGAACACCAGGATGACGATGGCCGAGATGATCCGCAGCATGCCGCTCTTGTCTTCGAAGCGGCTGGCGAAGTAGTCCGGCAGAGTCAGTGCGTCACCGTTGTGCTCGGTTTGCACCCGCAGACGGCCAGCAACGAACAGCCAGTTCAGGTAGGCGCCGACGGTAAGGCCGATGGCGATCCAGGCTTCGGAGAGGCCGGAGAAGTAGATGGCGCCCGGCAGGCCCATCAGCAACCAGCCGCTCATGTCGGAAGCGCCGGCGGAGAGCGCGGTGACCACGCTGCCCAGGCTGCGACCACCGAGGATGTAGTCGGAAAGGTTGTTGGTAGCGCGATAGGCCGCGAAGCCGATCAGCACCATTGCCGCGATGTAGATCACAAAGGTGATCGTGATTGGATTGCCCATGCGTGTGCCCTGGCGTTTGTTTTTATCTCATGTACAACCGCAGCCATGGCGGTTGCACCCAGGCGGCGAATCCTATGCAACAACGCAAAGCAGGTGCAACCATTTTTCATTTGCAAGTTGCACCCGCTTGAGCATTTTTTGTAAAAGCCGCTTTTTTGCTCCTTTTTGGCGCATCAAGCCGGTTTTTCAGAATAAAACGCACCGCAAACGCCCCTTTTCAGGGTGTGGAAATGTCTGTCAGACGAGTTGCACCTTCTACACAAAAAATTCGGGTTGCACCTGGTTGCACCCGAGTTATCCTACAGCTACTCTTGGCGCCAGCTTAGGCCACAACCGTGGCAATAACGAGGATAAGAAATGGCGACGACCACCCTTGGGGTCAAACTCGATGACCCGACCCGTGAGCGACTCAAGGCAGCTGCGCAGTCGATTGACCGCACGCCGCACTGGTTGATCAAGCAAGCGATCTTCAACTACCTGGAGAAGCTCGAGGGTGGTGCCACCCTGACCGAACTCAACGGCCACGCCACCAGCCTGGCCGATGATGCCGGTGATGTTCAGCCCGACCACAGCCACCAGTGCTTCCTCGAATTTGCCGAAAGCATCCTGCCGCAGTCGGTACTGCGCTCGGCGATCACCGCCGCCTACCGCCGCCCCGAGCAGGAAGTGGTACCGATGCTGCTGGAGCAGGCACGCCTGAGCGCCCCGCTGGCCGAAGCCACCAACAAGCTGGCCGCCGGCATCGCCGAAAAACTGCGCAACCAGAAGAGCGCCGGCGGCCGTGCCGGCATCGTCCAGGGCCTGCTGCAGGAGTTTTCGCTGTCGTCCCAGGAAGGCGTGGCGCTTATGTGCCTGGCCGAGGCCCTGCTGCGCATCCCCGACAAGGGCACCCGCGATGCACTGATCCGCGACAAGATCAGCACCGGCAACTGGCAGCCGCACCTGGGCAACAGCCCGTCGCTGTTCGTCAACGCCGCTACCTGGGGCCTGCTGCTGACGGGCAAGCTGGTCAGCACCCACAACGAATCCGGCCTTACCTCTTCGCTCACCCGCATCATCGGCAAGAGCGGCGAACCGATGATCCGCAAGGGCGTCGACATGGCCATGCGCCTGATGGGCGAGCAGTTCGTCACCGGCGAGACCATCGCCGAAGCCCTGGCCAACGCCAGCCGCTTCGAGGCCAAGGGCTTCCGTTATTCCTACGACATGCTCGGCGAAGCCGCACTGACCGAGCATGACGCGCAGAAGTACCTGGCGTCCTACGAGCAGGCCATCCATTCGATCGGCAAGGCCTCCCATGGCCGCGGCATCTATGAAGGCCCGGGCATCTCGATCAAGCTGTCGGCACTGCACCCACGCTACAGCCGCGCCCAGTACGAGCGCGTGATGGAAGAGTTGTACCCGCGCCTGCTGTCGCTGACCCTGCTGGCCAAGCAGTACGACATCGGCCTGAACATCGATGCCGAAGAAGCCGACCGCCTGGAGCTGTCGCTCGACCTGCTCGAACGTCTGTGTTTCGAGCCGTCGCTGGCAGGTTGGAACGGCATCGGCTTTGTCATCCAGGCCTACCAGAAGCGCTGCCCGTACGTGATCGACTACGTCATCGACCTGGCCAAGCGCAGCCGCCACCGCCTGATGATCCGCCTGGTAAAAGGCGCCTACTGGGACAGCGAGATCAAGCGCGCCCAGGTCGAAGGCCTGGAAGGCTACCCGGTGTACACCCGCAAGGTGTACACCGACGTGTCCTACGTCGCCTGCGCCCGCAAGCTGCTGGCCGTGCCAGAAGCCATCTACCCGCAGTTCGCCACCCACAACGCCCACACCCTGTCGGCCATCTACCACATTGCCGGGCAAAACTACTACCCGGGCCAGTACGAGTTCCAGTGCCTGCACGGCATGGGCGAGCCGCTGTACGAGCAAGTGGTCGGCAAAATTGCCGATGGCAAGCTGAACCGCCCATGCCGCGTCTATGCACCGGTCGGCACCCACGAAACGCTGCTGGCCTACCTGGTGCGCCGCCTGCTGGAAAACGGTGCCAACACCTCGTTCGTCAACCGCATCGCCGACCACTCGATCTCCATCCAGGAGCTGGTTGCCGACCCGGTCGCCAGCATCGAGCGCATGGGCACCCAGGAAGGCAACATTGGCCTGCCACACCCGCGCATCCCGCTGCCACGTGACCTGTATGGCCCCGAGCGGGCCAACTCGGCCGGCATCGACATGGCCAACGAACACCGCCTGGCGTCGCTGTCCTGCGCCATGCTGGCCACCGCTCACAACGACTGGAAGGCCGCCCCGCTGCTGGCCTGCGCCGCCAGCGAAAGCGCTGCCGCGCCGGTACTGAACCCGGCAGACCACCGCGATGTGGTCGGCCACGTGCAGGAAGCCACCGTTGCCGACGTGGACAACGCCATCCAGTGCGCACTGAACGCTGCGCCGATCTGGCAAGCCACCCCGCCCGCCGAGCGCGCCGCCATTCTGGAGCGCACCGCCGACCTGATGGAGGCCGAAATCCAGCCTTTGATGGGCTTGCTCATCCGCGAAGCCGGCAAGACTTTCGCCAACGCCATCGCCGAAGTGCGTGAAGCCGTGGACTTCCTGCGCTACTACGCCGTGCAGGCCCGCAACGACTTCAGCAACGACGCCCACCGCCCGCTGGGCCCGGTGGTGTGCATCAGCCCGTGGAACTTCCCGCTGGCGATCTTCACCGGCCAGGTGGCCGCTGCCCTGGCCGCCGGCAACCCGGTGCTGGCCAAGCCAGCCGAGCAAACCCCGCTGATCGCCGCCCAGGCCGTGCGCCTGCTGCTGGAGGCCGGCATTCCTGAAGGCGTGCTGCAACTGCTGCCGGGCCGCGGTGAAACCGTCGGTGCCGGCCTGGTGGGCGATGAGCGCGTCAAAGGCGTGATGTTCACTGGCTCCACCGAAGTGGCCCGCCTGCTGCAGCGTAACGTCGCCGGCCGCCTGGACAACCAGGGCCGCCCGATCCCGCTGATCGCCGAAACCGGTGGCCAGAACGCCATGATCGTCGACTCTTCGGCCCTGACCGAACAGGTGGTGATCGACGTGGTGTCCTCCGCCTTCGACAGCGCCGGCCAGCGTTGCTCGGCCCTGCGCGTGCTGTGCCTGCAAGAAGATTCCGCCGACCGCGTGATCGAAATGCTCAAGGGTGCCATGGCCGAAAGCCGCCTGGGTTGCCCGGACCGCCTGGCCGTGGACATCGGCCCGGTGATCGACGCCGAAGCCAAGGCCGGCATCGAGAAGCACATCCAGGGCATGCGCGAGAAAGGCCGCTCGGTCTATCAGGTGGCCATTGCCGATGCTGCTGAGGTCAAGCGTGGCACCTTCGTGATGCCGACCCTGATCGAACTGGACAGCTTCGACGAACTGAAGCGCGAAATCTTCGGCCCGGTGCTGCACGTAGTGCGCTATAACCGCCGCAACCTGGACCAGTTGATCGAGCAGATCAACAACTCCGGCTATGGCCTGACCCTCGGCGTGCACACCCGCATCGACGAGACCATCGCCAAGGTGGTCGAAACCGCCAACGCCGGCAACATGTACGTCAACCGCAACATTGTGGGCGCAGTGGTGGGCGTGCAGCCGTTTGGTGGTGAAGGCCTGTCGGGCACCGGCCCGAAAGCCGGCGGCCCGCTGTACCTGTACCGCCTGCTGTCGACCCGCCCGGCCGACGCAATTGGCCGCCACTTCCAGCAGCAGGATGGCGAAGGCAAGCCGGACCGTACCCTGCACGAACAGCTGATCAAGCCGCTGCACGGCCTGAAGGCCTGGGCAGAGAGCAACCAGTTGGCCGACCTGGCTGCGCTGTGCGACCAGTTTGCCAGCCAGTCGCAGAGCGGCATCGCCCGCCTGCTGCCAGGCCCTACCGGCGAGCGCAACAGCTACACCATCCTGCCGCGCGAGCACGTGCTGTGCCTGGCCGACAACGAGGCAGATCTGCTGGCCCAGTTGGCTGCCGTGCTTGCGGTTGGCAGCTCGGCGGTATGGGCTGACGGCGAACCCGGCAAGGCCCTGCGCCAGCGACTGCCGCGAGAGCCTGCAGGCCAAGGTGAAGCTGGTGTCGGACTGGAACAAGGATGAAGTGGCGTTTGACGCCGTGATCCACCATGGCGACTCGGACCAACTGCGCGGCGTATGCCAGCAGGTGGCCAAGCGTGCCGGTGCGATCGTGGGTGTGCACGGGCTGTCCAGCGGGGATCACCAGATTGCGCTGGAGCGCCTTGTGATTGAGCGGGCGGTGAGTGTGAACACTGCAGCTGCTGGTGGTAATGCCAGCTTGATGACCATTGGCTGAGGCTGAGGGTTGTTGAAGAAAAAGGAGAGCTTCGGCTCTCCTTTTTTTTGGGCGCTTGTCTTGAGATAGGGTTGGGCTGACAGGTGCTCGCCACAGCATTTTCTGCGCCTATGAGATCGAGCGCCGCCCGCGCGGCGCATCGCGACGCAAGGCCGCTCCCACATTTGTTTCGGGCCAGTCCATCCTGTGAGACCACCGCTGTCCGCCCTGTTTGTCCCATGCGGTATCGAAGGGGACGCAGTCGCTCTTTATCGATCTCCAGCCATGCACCTAGGGTACGCGCGCCATAGGCACAGGAGAGACTGGCCCGAAACAAATGTAGGAGCGGCCTTGCGTCGCGATGCGCCGCGCGGGCGGCGCTCGATTTCATAGGCGCAGAAAATGTTGTGGCGAACACCTGTCAGCCCTCATGCGATCCGAAGGCGACCACTCACTGCTTCATGCCCAACTCGGCATCATCCATCAGTGCCTTGGCCATTGCGCTCAGGTAATGCGCAGCCCATATCATCATCGGTTTCTCGTCCATCAGCCCGGTGATGGTCAACTCACGGACATAGCCCATCAGCTCCGATGATTGCTCGCGGGCGTCCCTGCACGGAATGCCGGGCTCGATTCGGAACAGTGGATGCGTGCCGTTTTCGCCTTGGTAGAAAGCGGTCTTGCCGACGGTGAACTGGGTGTCTTCTGTTGTCATTGTTCAATCCCCTGAAAATTCTCTAGTGCCTAGGCGGGCCCTTTCGCGGGTAAACTGAACTGGCCTAATGATTTTGGACACCTTCTTCGGGCGCTATGATGACGCCCAATTGGAGGCAAAATCAGTGCGAAAATCTTATTCGAAAGAACACAAAATCCAAGCAGCTGAAATGGTGCTGGACGGTGGCCAGTCAGTTCCTGAGGTATGTGAAATCCTCGGGATTGGCCGCACAGCTCTTCGCCGGTGGGTTGACCAGGTACGGCAGGAGAGAGAGGGGAAAGTCCCGGCTGGTGCAAAGGCTATCACCCCGGAGCAACGACGAATCGAGGAGCTGGAAAGCCTGGTTCGTCAAAAGGATCGGGATATCGAAATCCTAAAAAAGGCCAGTGCTCTCCTGCTTCGGGACTCCAAAGATCGTTCTCGCTGATCAACGAGCTGAGTGAGCATTACGGTGTTGTCGACTGCTGTCGCGTGCTTGGGGTCAAGCGCAGCAGTTTCTATGCATGGCGCAAACGCCAAGGGCGTGAAAACCCTGACAGAGATGCTCTGCGCCTGCTGGTAGTCGACCATTTCAAGGCGTCGCGAAATGCTTCTGGATCACGAACTCTCGTGCAGGAGTTGCGTCGTCAAGGCCATAAAGTCGGGCGTTACAAAGTGCGCGCGCTTATGCGTGAGGCTGGCTTGAAATGCCGGCAGCGCAGGCCGCACCGGTATCGCTCGTCAGGTACAGAAGCACTGATTGCGGAAAACCAACTGAAGCGAAATTTCAAAGTTTCGACTATCAACGAGGTTTGGTGTGGCGATGTGACTTACATCCAGGTTGGCAGGCGCTGGCTGTACTTGGCCGCGGTAATCGACTTGTACGCACGCCGAGTTGTGGGCTGGGCGTTTTCAATGACTGCCGATGCCAGGTTGGCCTGTGACGCGCTGCGCATGGCGTCTGAGTCTAGGGGCAAGCCTGCTGGCGTGATGTTTCATTCAGATCAAGGTTGTCAGTACACCAGCCATAAATTCAGGGCTGTGCTTGAAGAATGCCGCTTGAAACAAAGCATGAGCCACCGCGGCCAATGCTGGGACAACGCCGCCATGGAGCGATTCTTCGGGGCGTTGAAATCAGAATGGATGCCGGCAGGAGGCTATGAATCCGAAGCTGAGGCTAAGGCCGACATCATGGCTTATCTGGTGCGCTACAACCTCAAACGCCTCCACAGCTACAACGGCTACGAGACCCCGGTAGCCATGGAGGAAAAACTGAGGGCAGCGTCATAAACCTTAACCGGTGTCCAAAATTACTTGACCAGATCAAACCCGCTCCCACAGGTACGGTGCAGGTCATGGGGCTTGTGATGACCCTGTGGGAGCGGGTTTACCCGCGAAAGGGCCCGCCTAGGCAACACATCAATCAAGCCTTAGTGCGAAGTCCTGGGCTCTACGAGCACCTGCACCTGAATCAATGCCGACTCAAGCAAAGCCCGCAGCGCCTCCAGCTCATGCATGGAGGTCATCATCAGGATCGAAGCCGGTGACCTGGGCTGAAGCAGCATTGCCTGATGCACAACGGTGGCGGCACATAGCGCGTAGTCCGTGGCCTGGATCAGGGTGTCTTCAAGGGAATGGGCGTTATAGGGTGGATCGGGGACTATCTTCAGCATTGGATTTTTCTCGGTAAGGACCACCACCATCTGCTGTCAAACAAGAGGGTGGCAGCTGTGCATGGGTTGACAGACCGGCAGAAAAAACCAAAAACCCGGCGCACACGAAGTGCCCCATACACAGCCGCCATAAAGACGAAGGCCATGAGAATTTTCTGGACGGCCTGTCAAAGCCGGTCACTGATTTGGCAGCGACCACCCGAGACTAGGGCCCTACCCAGAGCACCGCAATGGCTTGGAGGGGGTTGGGAGTATGTTTGGGAAATGGACTACATGGAATAGGTGAAAACCTAAAATGGTCTGCCGAAACTGGCCGGAATGGCGTGAGGCTGGAAGGTGTTCGCCTCACCCTTTGCAGCGCCTGTGAGATCGAGCGCCGCGCGGGCGGCGCTCGATCTCACAGGCGCAAAAGCATCAAGGCAAGTATCTTTATGCCCTAAGTCGTTCACGTGCGCTTCGCCAAAGCCACCAAAGGCTCCAGACTTTAATCCCTTCAGATGCGACGACAAGGGTCAACCAAGTCCACATGCTGGTATCAGGCAATAGCAAAATCAAGGAAAACGATGGAATTATAAAGAAAATGCGAAAAGGGAATTGGACACCAGCCAAGTAGACTCCGGAGACTCTCCCCAAGCAAAGCAATATACTACTGGCGACAAGGGATATCTGGACGACCAGCCCCATCCAAATCATGAACTCGAGCCCTCCCCCCCACTGCTCCATGTTTGCAAGGGCAGAATTGAGGTCGCTCACAAAGGGTGTCACACCTCTATTCAAGCTACTGAATACCACGAACGAAACGTAAAAAGCATCCATACCACCCCAAAGCAAACCGACCAATCGCGTTGACTTTGTCAAATCCATGTTCCAGGTCATTTTTGTTTTAACTCATACTCTTCGTTTGCGATTACTGGCCGCCAATGCCATGATGACCCCGACACATCCCATGCATCATCAGCCTCAACATAAATTTGCGTGATTTTCCGCTCCATACCATATCGGTGAATTGCTGAAGACAATGAAAAGTTGCGTTCTTCAGCGTTAAGCGGCACCCACTCCTGTGTTACGGTCCGCGTCGTATTGGCAAAATCTTTCCCTGACGATAAGAAAACTCGACCCTCATCGCCCCTCGACACCAGGAAATTTGCAACAAAGGCAGCACTCGAAGCAAATTTATTAACATGCATAGATGTTATCTTCCACTTGCCCGGACCACTCATCTCAGAGACAGTATTAATCAAATGATCGCCGTCATTTTGCCTATTACAAATTCTTGCATACCAATTCTCTTCGATATTTATCGGCTTGAATGGTTCATCTTTAATCAGCATCCACTCGCCTGACGCAACCGGCCTGAGTGCTCTATCAATTTGATCGCCCACAAGGCTAACCGAGCTATAATACAGACCACACTCCTTCAGGAGGTCAGTTACACCATATACCTCTCGAACATAACCTCTGCTTTTCAAGTTATCTCTAATTATCGAGACCGCAAAGAATGGGTCTTCAACTTTGCGCAGATCTTCTTTCTTGACAGCCGTCCAGCGAGCGAGCTTTTCCATTGCCAATCCTCAACTCCAAAGACTGACATTTACATGATTTAACTCAAGAAAGTCGCATGGCAACGCCCGAAAATATTGTGGGAAATTTCTCTTGTTTGCGTGGGAAATAAGACCTGAACAGATGCCAGACCGCTAGATCTCAATGAGTTTTCTTAACCCATATCACCCAAATCTATTAACCTGCCCCCGCCCTCCACCCCCGCCTACACTCGCAGCATCCCGCCTCAGGACCGCCACCATGCCCGAGACCCTGCTCAGCCCCCGCAACCTCGCCTTCGAGCTCTACGAAGTCCTCGACGCCGAAGCCCTCACCCAGCGCCCACGCTTCGCCGAGCACAGCCGCGAAACCTTCGACGCGGCACTGACCATCGCCCGCACCATCGCCGAAAAGTTCTTCGCCCCGCACAACCGCAAGGCCGACGAAAACGAGCCGCGCTATGTTGACGGCCGCGCCGAGCTGATCCCCGAGGTGAAACCCGCCGTCGATGCGTTCCTCGAAGCCGGTTTCCTCAACGCCAACCGCGACTTCGAAGCTGGCGGCATGCAGTTGCCCAGCCTTGTCTCGCAAGCCTGCTTCGCCCACTTCCAGGCCGCCAACGCGGGCACCACGGCCTACCCGTTTCTGACCATGGGCGCGGCCAACCTCATCGAGAGCTTCGGCACCGACGAACAGAAGCGCCTGTTCCTGCAACCCATGATCGAAGGCCGCTACTTCGGCACCATGGCGCTCACCGAACCCCACGCAGGCTCATCGCTGGCCGATATCCGCACCCGCGCCGAACCTGTGGGCGACGGCAGCTACCGGCTCAAGGGCAACAAGATCTTCATCTCCGGTGGCGACCACGAACTGTCGGAAAACATCGTGCACATGGTGCTGGCCAAGCTGCCCGACGCCCCGCCCGGGGTGAAAGGCATCTCGCTGTTCATCGTGCCCAAGTACAACGTCAACCCCGACGGCAGCCGTGGCCCGCGCAACGATGTGCTGCTGGCCGGGCTGTTCCACAAGATGGGCTGGCGCGGCACCACCTCCACCGCGCTGAACTTCGGCGACAACGGCCAGTGTGTCGGCTACCTGATCGGCCAGCCGCACCAGGGCCTGGCCTGCATGTTCCAGATGATGAACGAGGCGCGCATCGGCGTTGGCATGGGCGCAGTGATGCTCGGTTACGCCGGCTACCTGTATTCGCTGGAATACGCCCGCCAGCGGCCGCAGGGTCGGCTGCCGGACAGCAAGGACCCGCTCAGCCCCGCGGTACCGATCATCGCGCACACCGATGTGAAACGTATGCTGCTGGCACAAAAGGCTTACGTGGAAGGTGCCTTCGACCTGGGCCTGTACGCAGCGCGCCTGTTCGACGATACCCAGACTGCCGACGACGAAACGCTCCGCAGCCAAGCGCACGCGTTGCTCGACCTGCTGACCCCGATCGTCAAGTCCTGGCCCTCAACGTTCTGCCTCAAGGCCAACGAACTGGCCATCCAGATTCTCGGCGGCCACGGCTACACCCGCGAATACCCGGTGGAGCAGTACTACCGCGATAACCGCCTGAACCCGATCCACGAGGGTACCGAAGGCATCCAGTCGCTCGACCTGCTTGGACGCAAGCTGGCACAAAACAATGGGGCCGGGCTAAAGCAGCTGATTCGCCTGATCGCAGGCACCGGCGAACGTGCCAGCCACCACCCCAACCTCGACCCCTTGCGCCAGCCGCTGGAACAACTGGTCAACCGCCTGCAAAGCGTCACCCTTGCCCTGCTCAGCGACCTGGCCCAGGGCAAGGTCGCTGGCGCCTTGGCCAACTCGGCCCTATACCTCAAGGCCTTCGGTCACTGTGTGGTCGGCTGGCGCTGGCTGGAGCAAGGGATCCACGCCGAGCTTGGCTTGCTCAAGGGCAACCCTGCCGACCGCGACTTTTACCTCGGCAAGCTTCAGGCCGCGCGTTATTTCCTGACCTGGGAAGTACCGGGCTGCCATAATGAGCTGGCATTGCTAGAGGCGCGCGACGACACTTGCCTCACCATGCAGGACGAGTGGTTCTAAGGGGGAGCCACCGTGTACACGGAGGCTTCCACATGTTCGATACCAGCGCCCTGCTGCGCCAGCGCTTTGCCGCGCTGCGCAGCACGGCCGAGTTGTTTTCCCTGCGCCATGTGAAACAGTCGCACCAGGCGCTATCGGTTCGCCGCAACGTTGCCGAACCACCGTTCTTCAGCCAGGACGAAGGTGCCATGCTCACCGTGCGGGTGAACGGCGTGGAGGCCTATGCGGCCACCGCCGACCTGTCCCAGGCCGGCCTGCAACGCGCACTGGATCAAGCCGAGGCTTTGGCCCGGCAGATCGCCCCGCACAGCCTGCTCGACCTGCGCGACCAGCCAGTGACCAACGCCCGTCACGACCACATTTCGCCCAACTTCGAGCAACCCGTGCCCTCCCTCGCCGACTGCCTTGGCCTGCTGGCTGCCGAATCGGCCAGCGTACCCAAGGACAGCCGCCTGGTAGACTGGCAGGCCAGTCTGGGCCTGAGCCTGGTGGAGCAAACCTACCTGAACTCCGCGGGTGCCGAACTGCGCCACGCACAGCGCTTTCTGTTCCCGGGCCTGGGCGTCACCGCCAGCGATGGCCAAGACAGCCAGAGCCGCAGCCTGGGCCGCGACAACTTCGGCCAGCAGGGCGGTTTCGAGATCATCGAGCGCTGCGGGCTGGTCGGCGCCGCCCGGCAGGTCGCCGACGAGGCACTGCAACTGCTGCTGGCCCCCAACACCCCAAGCGGCCAGCGTGACCTGCTGTTGATGCCGGACCAGATGATGCTGCAGATCCACGAGTCCATCGGCCACCCGCTGGAGATGGACCGCATCCTCGGCGACGAGCGCAACTACGCGGGCACCAGCTTCGTCAAAGCCAGCGACTTCGGCCACCTGCAATACGGCTCCAGCCTGCTGAACGTGACCTTCGACCCAACCATCGGCGAAGAGCTGGCCAGCTACAGCTTTGATGATGACGGTACCCCGGCCAGCAAGCAGTTCCTGATCCGCGACGGCCTGCTGCTGCGCCCATTGGGCGGCGCACTGTCGCAATTCCGCTCAGGCCTGGATGGCGTGGCCAACAGCCGCGCCTGTGGCTGGAACCGCGCGCCGATCGACCGCATGGCCAACCTGAACATCGAGCCTGGCGACCAGAGCCTGGAGCAACTGGTGAAGGGCATCGAGCATGGCATCCTGATGCGCACCAACCGCTCCTGGTCCATCGACGATGCGCGCAACAAGTTCCAGTTTGGCTGTGAATGGGGCCAGCTGATTAAAAACGGCGAGCTCAAGGGCGTCGTCAAGAACCCCAACTACCGCGGCATCTCCGCGCAGTTCTGGCGCAACCTGTCGGCCGTCGGCGACCGCAGCACCTTCCAGGTACTGGGCACGCCCAACTGTGGCAAAGGCGAACCTAACCAGGTGGTGCGGGTCGGGCATGCCTCGCCGGCCTGCGTATTCCGCCAGATCGACGTATTCGGAGGGGACGCCTGATGAAACACACTTTCGAAACCCTGGTCGGGGATATGCGCGCCGCCTTGCAAGCAGGCGAGCAGTTCACCCTCGGTTACAGCGCCGAACAGTCGCAATTTTTGCGCTTCAACCACGCCAAGGTGCGCCAGGCCGGTGAAGTGAGCCAGGCCAGCGCGCAACTGCGGCTGGTCCGCGATGGCCGTCAGGCGGAACAACAGGTGACCTTGAGCGGTGACGTGCAACTGGACCGCCAGCGCCTGATCGGTGCCATGGAGCAGCTGCGCCAGACCTTGCCGCTGTTGGCTATCGACCCTTACCTGCGCCTGGACGACAGCGCCTGGCACAGCCACAGCTTGCAGGAACACCCCCTGCCCGAACTGAGCGACGTGCTGGCCCTGCTCGACCGCGAAGCAGGCGAACTGGACCTGGTCGGTATCTACGCTGCCGGCGCGATCTGCCGGGGCTTTGCCAGTTCGTTCGGCGCCTTTGGCTGGCACCAGGCCAACAGCTTCAACTTTGACTGGAGCCTGTTCCACGAGAACGGCCAAGCGGTAAAGGCCAACTATGCCGGCCAGGTTTGGAACATCGACGACTTCACGGCACGTTTGCGTCAGGCGCGGGAACAGTTGGGCTTCCTCGGACGCCCGGTGATCACCCTCAAACCCGGGAGCTACCGTGCCTACCTGGCGCCTGCTGCCATGGACGAAATCGCCGGCATGCTGTGCTGGGGCGGTTTTTCCGCACAGGCCCTGGCTACTGGCAACAGCGCCTTGCAGCGTTTGTACAACGGCGATGCCCGGCTGAGCCCACTGGTGAGTTTCACCGAGCAGGTCAGCGGCTCGCTGAGCCCGGCGTTTTCCGATGAAGGCGCACCACGTCTGGATGTGCCGTTGATCCAGCAAGGCGTGGCGCAGCAACGCTTGATCTGCGCACGCAGTGCGGCCGAATTCGAGCTGCTGGCCAATGGCGCCGACAGTTACGAGTCGCCCTGCGCGCTCAGCCTGGCGCCGGGCAACCTGGCGAACGAACAGATCCTTGAGCGGCTGGGCACCGGGCTGTACATCAGCAACCTGTGGTACCTGAACTACTCTGACCTGCCGGCAGCACGCATGACAGGGCTTACCCGCTTCGCCACCTTCTGGGTGGAAAACGGGCAGATTCAGGGGCCGGTGAGCACCATGCGCTTCGACGACAGCCTGTACAGCTTGCTGGGTAGCCAGCTGGAAGACCTGACCCAAGAGCGCGAGATGATCTTGTCGACCAGCACCTATGGACAGCGCAGTACCGGGTCGAGTCATTTGCCCGGGGCACTGGTCAAAGGCCTGACCCTGACATTGTGATAGGCCATTCCGGCCTCATCGCCGGCAAGCCAGCTCCCACAGGGACCGCACCCAGCTCGAGGCCTGTGGTGATCCTGTGGGAGCTGGCTTGCCGGCGATGAGGCCAGTACAGGCAATGCCGAACATTGAGGTTCCTCATGCCCGAACGCACCCCGCTGGACCCCGTCACCGCCCGCTGGATCCCCTGGGTGGTGGCCATCGCCTTCTTCATGCAGTCCCTGGACGGCACCATCCTCAACACCGCACTGCCAGCCATGGCCCGCTCGCTGGCCGAAGACCCGCTGCGCATGCAGGGCGTGATTATCGCCTACATGCTCACCGTGGCCCTGCTGATCCCCGCCTCTGGGTGGATCGCCGACCGCTTCGGCACCAAGCGCATCTTCTTCAGCGCCATTCTGCTGTTCAGCTTCGGCTCGCTGCTGTGCGCAGCAGCCAACAGCCTCGGTTTCCTGATCTTCGCCCGCGTCGTGCAGGGCCTGGGCGGTGCGCTGATGCTGCCGGTCGGGCGGCTGGTGGTGCTGCGCGCCTACCCGCGCAGCGAGCTGGTGCGGATCATGAGCTTCATCACCATCCCCGGCCTGCTCGGCCCACTGCTGGGCCCAACCGTCGGCGGCTGGCTGGTAGAAATCCTCAGCTGGCACTGGATCTTCCTGCTCAACCTGCCGGTCGGCCTGATCGGCTGCATTGCCGTATGGAAGTTCATCCCGGACCTGCGCGGCGCCGAGCGCACCACGTTCGACGGCCCCGGTTTCCTGCTGTTTGGCGCCGCGATGGTGCTGATCACCATCGCCATGGAAGGCCTGGGCGAGTTGCACCTGCCGCACCTGCGGGTGATGTTGCTGCTGTTCGCCGGCATGGCTTGCCTGGCTGCCTACTGGCTGCGTGCCGGGCGCGACCCGGAGCCGCTGTTCTCGCCCAGCCTGTTCCGCGTGCGTACCTTCGCCATCGGCATCCTCGGCAACCTGTTCGCCCGCCTGGGCAGCGGCGCCCTGCCGTTTCTGGTGCCGTTGCTGTTGCAGGTGGCGCTGGGCTACTCACCCGCCCAGGCCGGCATGAGCATGATCCCGCTGGCGGCAGCGGCCATGCTGGCCAAGTCCGTCGCTCGCCCACTGATCGAGCGCTTCGGCTACCGCATCATCCTCACCGGCAATACCTTGCTGTTGGGCCTGCTGCTGGCCAGCCTCGGCCTGGTCGATGAGCAAACACCCTACGCCGTACTGCTGATCCAGCTGGGCCTGCTGGGCGCGGTGAACTCCATGCAGTTCACCGCGATGAACACCGTGACCCTGATCGACCTGGACGACGCCAGCGCCAGCAGCGGCAACAGCCTGCTGTCGGTGGTCGCACAGTTGGCGCTGAGCCTGGGCGTGGCCTGTGCCGGCGCACTGCTGGGCGGCTTTACCGCCGCGGGTAGTGCCGAGGGTGTGGAAAGCACCCTGGGCGCCTTCCAGTTGACGTTCGTCACCATCGGCGTGATGGCCATGCTGGCGGCAGCGATCTTCCTGCAACTGGCGCCGACGGACGGAAGGCGTGCCCGTCGTCCGGAACAACACATGGAACCGTAGGGCGAATGGCCACGAGGCTGGTAGACTGTGCGGCATTTTTCGCTTCGCAACGCAGGCCCGCCTCGTGACCACCGAATCCACCGCCTTTGCCACTCTGCCGTTGTCCGCCGCCATGCTGGCGAACCTGGACGCTCTCGGCTATGCCTCGATGACGCCGATCCAGGCCCAGAGCCTGCCCGTCATCCTCAAAGGCCAGGACCTGATCGCCCAGGCCAAGACCGGCAGCGGCAAGACTGCCGCCTTCGGCATCGGCCTGCTGAACCCGATCAACCCGCGCTACTTCGGCTGCCAGGCCCTGGTGCTATGCCCTACCCGCGAGCTCGCCGACCAGGTGGCCAAGGAGCTGCGCCGCCTGGCCCGCGCCGAGGACAACATCAAGATCCTCACCCTGTGCGGTGGCGTTTCGCTGGGCCCGCAGATCGCTTCGCTAGAGCACGGTGCGCACATCATCGTCGGCACCCCGGGGCGCATCCAGCAGCACCTGGACAAAGGCACCCTGGTGCTCGATGGCCTGAACACGCTGGTGCTGGACGAAGCCGACCGCATGCTCGACATGGGCTTCTTCGACGCCATCGCCAGCATCATCGGCAAGACCCCGTCGCGCCGCCAGACCCTGCTGTTCTCGGCCACCTACCCGTCCGGCATCAAGCAGCTGGCCGCCGACTTCATGCGTAACCCGCAACAGGTCAAGGTCGAGAGCCTGCACACCGACAACCAGATCGAACAGCGCTTCATCGAGATCGACCCACAGCACCGCCTGGAAGCCGTCACCCGCGTGCTCGGCCACTACCGCCCGCAGTCCTGCGTGGCGTTCTGCTTCACCAAGCAGCAGTGCGAGGACGTAGTTGCCCACCTGACCGCCAAGGGCATCGTCGCCCAGGCCCTGCACGGTGACCTGGAACAACGCGACCGCGACCAGGTGCTGACCATGTTCGCCAACCGCAGCAGCTCGGTGCTGGTAGCCACCGACGTGGCCGCGCGCGGCCTGGATATCGATGGCCTGGACATGGTCATCAACGTGGAGCTGGCGCGTGATGCCGAAATCCACGTGCACCGCGTGGGCCGCACCGGCCGTGCCGGCGAGAAAGGTGTGGCGGTAAGCCTGGTGGCGCCGGCCGAAGGCCACCGCGCCCAGGCTATCGAAGACCTGCAGAAAAGCCCGCTGCGCTGGGACTCGCTGGACAGCCTGAAGAACAAGGGCGGCGAACCACTGCTGCCGGTGATGACCACGCTGTGCATTGCCGCTGGCCGCAAGGATAAACTGCGCCCTGGCGATATTCTGGGTGCGCTGACCGGTGACGCCGGCATCCCGGGCAAGCAGGTGGGCAAGATCGCCATCTTCGACTTCCAGGCGTTCGTTGCCGTAGAGCGCGCACTGGCCAAACAGGCCATGCAGCGGCTGAACAGCGGCAAGATCAAGGGCCGCGCCCTGAAAGTCCGCATCGTCTGATATTTTTTGGGGCTGCTTTGCAGCCATCGCAGGCAAGCCAGCTCCCACAGGATCTCCGCAGGCCCAAGGCTTGTGCAGTACTTGTGGGAGCTGGCTTGCCTGCGATGGGCCGCAACAGCGGCCCCGGCTATCCATGAGGTAACACCGTGCATTCCACCGACG
The DNA here is from genome assembly GCA_947090765.1 of Pseudomonas sp. MM223. Classification (NCBI taxonomy): domain Bacteria; kingdom Pseudomonadati; phylum Pseudomonadota; class Gammaproteobacteria; order Pseudomonadales; family Pseudomonadaceae; genus Pseudomonas; species Pseudomonas sp. MM223. Next base: position 6,207,670 of record OX352322.1, read on the forward strand.
TGATCATCCTCGGCGCCGGCGCCGCCGGCCTGATGTGCGCCCAGCTCAGCGCCCGCCGGGGCCGCCGCGTTCTGCTGCTCGACCACGCCAACAAGCCGGGCAAGAAGATCCTCATGTCCGGCGGCGGGCGTTGCAACTTCACCAACATGTACACCGAGCCCGCCAACTTCCTGTCGCACAACGCGCACTTCTGCAAGTCGGCCCTGGCCCGCTACACCCAGTGGGACTTCATCGAGCTGGTGTGCAAGCACGGCGTGGCGTACCACGAGAAGAAGCTCGGCCAGCTGTTCTGCGACAACAAGGCCAGCGACATCCTCGACATGCTGCTGGCCGAATGCGACGAGGCCGGCGCCGAGATCCGCATGCACACCAGCATCGAACAGATCGAGAAGACCGAAGGCGGCTACCTGCTGCAAACCAGCGGCGGCCAGTTTGCCTGCCAGTCGCTGGTGATTGCCACCGGCGGGCTGTCGATCCCGACCCTGGGCGCCACCGGCTTCGGCTACCAGGTGGCGCGCCAGTTTGGCCACACCCTGCTGCCGACCCGCGCCGGGCTGGTGCCGTTCACCATCACCGAGCCCCAACTCAAGGCACTGTGCACCGAGTTGTCCGGCACCTCGCTGGACTGCACCGCCAGTTGCAACGGCACCAGCTTCCGCGAAAACCTGCTGTTTACCCACCGCGGCCTGAGCGGCCCGGCGATCTTGCAGATTTCCTCGTTCTGGGAAGCCGGTGACACGGTCGAGATCAACCTGCTGCCCGACCGCGATGCGCTGACCTGGCTGCAACAGATGCAGGCCGAACGTGCCAACGCCGAACTGAAGACCGTGCTGGGCGAGGTATTCACCCGCAAGCTGGCCAACCTGCTGGCCGAGCAGTGGTTCGAGTCCAAGCCAATGAAGCAGTACACCCCGGCGGAGCTGGCGCACATCGCCGAAAAACTGGCGAACTGGCAAGTAGTGCCGGCCGGCACCGAAGGCTACCGCACCGCCGAAGTGACCCTGGGCGGCGTGGATACCCGCGAAGTGTCATCCAAGACCATGGAATCGCTGAAAAGCCCCGGGCTGTACTTCATCGGCGAAGTGCTCGACGTCACCGGCCACCTGGGCGGCTTCAACTTCCAGTGGGCCTGGGCATCGGCCAACGCCGCAGCGCAGTTCGTGTAGAGTAGAATCCATTCAGCAGCACGGAACGCTTCTTGCTGGCCCGTGCTGCAATGCATTCTTCGCTCACTGCCTAGCAGGCCATCATGTCATCGAGCTCGTTCCGTCAGTCACTGCGTCGCCTGTGGGGCCAAGACAAGTTCAGCTACAGCATCCGGGTCACCATCGCCCTCACCGGCAGCCTGGCCCTGTGCTGGTACCAGAACGAGATGGCCCTGCTGATTCCGCTGTTCCTCGGCATCATCGCCAGCGCCCTGGCCGAAACCGATGACAGCTGGCAGGGCCGCCTCAGCGCCCTGGCCGTTACCTTGGTGTGTTTCGCCATCGCCGCCCTGGCAGTCGAATTGTTGTTCCCCTACCCCTGGATCTTTGCCGTCGCCCTGGCGTTGGCAGCGTTCGGCCTGACCATGCTCGGCGCCTTGGGCGAACGCTATGGTGCGATTGCCTCGGCGACACTGATCACGGCGGTTTACACCATGATTGGCGTGGACCAGCGCGGTGGCCAAGTGACGGACTTCTGGCACGAGCCGCTGCTGTTGGTGGCGGGCGCGGCCTGGTACGGGCTGCTTTCGGTACTTTGGCAGGCATTGTTTTCCAACCAGCCGGTGCAGCAGAGCCTGGCCAAGCTGTTTTTCGAACTGGGCAGCTACCTCAAGCTCAAGGCCAGCCTGTTCGAGCCCATCCGCACCCTCGACGTCGAGGCCCGGCGCCTGGAACTGGCCCAGCAGAACGGCAAGGTGGTGGCAGCGCTGAACGCAGCCAAAGAGATCATCCTGCACCGGGTGGGCAACAGCCAGCCGAACTCAAAGGTCAGCCGTTACCTCAAGCTGTACTTCCTGGCCCAGGACATCCATGAGCGGGTCAGCGCCTCGCACTACCCCTACAACGGCCTGACCGAGGCGTTTTTCCACAGCGACGTCATGTTCCGCTGCCAACGCCTGCTGCGTAAACAAGGCTCGTCCTGCCAGGAGCTGGCCCGCTCGATCCGCCTGCGCCAACCGTTCGTGCTGGCCAGCGGTTATCCAGAAGCCCTCGAAGACCTCAACGCTTCGCTCGAGCACCTGCGCATCCAGAGCAACCCGGCCTGGCGCGGCCTGTTGCGCTCACTGCGGGCACTGGCCGCCAACCTGGCAACGCTGGACCGCCTGCTAAGCGCCGCCAGCAACCCGGATAGCCTGGCCGATGCCAGCGACAGCAGCCTGCTCGACCGCTCACCACGCTCGCTGAAGGACGTGTGGAAGCGCCTGCGTACTCGGCTCACGCCAACCTCGCTGTTGTTCCGCCATGCCCTGCGCCTGCCGCTGGCACTGTCGATTGGCTACGGCATGGTGCACCTGATCCACCCGACCCAAGGCTACTGGATCATCCTCACCACGCTCTTCGTATGCCAACCCAACTACGGTGCAACCCGGCGCAAGCTGGTGCAGCGAATCTTCGGCACCGCCGTCGGCCTGACAGTGGGCTGGGCCTTGTTCGACCTGTTCCCCAACCCGGTCATCCAGTCGCTGTTCGCCGTGGTGGCCGGGGTGGTGTTCTTCGTCAACCGCACCACCCGCTACACCCTGGCCACGGCCGCAATCACCCTGATGGTGCTGTTCTGCTTCAACCAGATCGGCGATGGCTATGGCCTGTTCCTGCCGCGCCTGTTCGATACCCTGGTGGGCAGCCTGATCGCCATCCTGGCGGTGTTCCTGTTCCTGCCTGACTGGCAAGGGCGGCGGCTGAACAAGGCGTTGGCCAATACCCTGGCCTGCGCCAGCGTGTACCTGCGCCAGATCATGCAGCAGTATGCCCACGGCAAGCGCGACGACCTGGCCTACCGCCTGGCCCGGCGCAACGCCCATAACGCCGACGCGGCGCTGTCCACTACCCTGGCCAACATGCTGATGGAGCCTGGGCACTTCCGTAAGGAAGCCGACGTTGGCTTCCGCTTCCTGGTGCTGTCACACACCTTGCTCAGCTACCTCTCAGGGCTGGGCGCGCACCGCGACACGGCGTTGCCGGCAGAGGTACAGGAGCAGTTGATCGAAGGTGCCGGGCAAAGCCTGGCCAGCAGCCTGGACGAGATTGCCAACGGCCTGGCCGCACGGCTACCGGTGGCGATTCACAGCGATGCCGAAGAAGCGCTGGCCAATGCCCTGGAGCAGATGCCGGAAGAACTGGATGAGCACCAGCGGTTGGTGCAGACACAGTTGGCGTTGATTTGCCGGCAATTGGGGCCATTGCGGACTTTGGCGGCGCACCTGATCAAGGAAGGTGCCCCAGCCTGAGTGCTTTGTTGCCTGTCAGGGCCCTATCGCCGGCAAGCCAGCCTCCCACATTGATTCCGCTACCCTCAGGCCCTGTGCAGTCACTGTGGGGCTGGTTTGCCGGCGATAGGGCCCTAACAGGCGATAGAGATCAGAAGCCATGCTGGCGCATCAGCCTGGCATAGCTGCCATCGGCCTTCATTGCCGCAATCGCCTGCTCGAACCGTTCAACGATCCGCTTGTGCTCCGGGTGCTTCAGGCTGACCAGGATATGCAGGGTGTTCTCCCCCAGCGGCGGCTCCACCAGCATCACCCCATCCCGAACCTCCTGCGGCTCGCGCTGCAAGTTGTAGCGGGCCACATACTCGTCTTCCACCGCCAGGTTCACTCGCCCTGCCGCCAGCATGCGTACCGCCGACGAAAAGTTGCGCACCGGCACCTTGTGCAGACGAGTATCACCGTCAAATTCCGGTGAGTAGGCGTAATCACGCACCACGGCGATGCTAAAGGGGTACAAATCCGACTGGCCTTTGTAGTGGAACGGCTCGCCCTTGCGTTGCAGCAAGCGAATGCGGTTAATCAGGTAGGCTTTGGAAAACTGCCCGGTATTTGCGCGTGCGTCGTTGTACCAGGCATTGATCAGTACGTCGTAGCGCCCTTCACCTACCCCCAGCAGCGCCCGCGCCCAGGGGGCTTCTTCATAGCTGCTGGTGTAGCCGGCACGGGCCAGCGCCGTGGTGACGATGCTGGTCGCCAGGCCGCCGCCCGGCATGTTGGCATCGGTAAACGGTGGCCAGTTGTCGGCCACCAGGCGTAGCTTGACATGGCCCGCGGCGGGCGTTGCCAGCATCATTGCCAGTAATCCCAGAACACAAAGCAGTGGCCGCATGCTCAAGTCCTTTCGCAATGGTGGGCACACACTGCCGAAGAGATTACACAAAGCCGTTGCCTAGGGCAGCGGCCAATAGTGTCATTTAGCCTCTATTTTGGCCGAAGGGCATACACCATGCGATGATCGAAGGCCCACTCAAGGAGTTCGCGCCAATGTCCGTCGACTGGATCTGCAAGCACCACACCGACCTCGGCAAAGACCAGCTCTACGCCATTTTGCGATTGCGCACGCAAGTGCTGGTGGTCGAGCAGCGCTGCGCCTATCAGGAAGTCGATGGCCAGGACCTTTCAGACGATACCCTGCACCTCATGGCCTGGCAGGATGACAAGCTGGTGGCCTACCTGCGCTTGCTCGACCCGCAGTCCCAGGGCGGGGATGTGGTGATCGGCCGCCTGGTGACTTCACCTGAAGCACGCGAGTTGGCGCTTGAAGAACACTTGCTGCTCAAAGGGCTTGAGGCGGCGGAGCATTGCTGGCCGGGGGTGCCGGTTTATCTGTCGGCCCAGGCGCATTTGCAGGGGTTTTATGCCCGCCACGGGTTTTCGGTGGTGAGCGAAGAGTCGCTGGAGGACGGCATTGCGCATATCGGGATGCGTAAAGGCTGACATTGCCGGGGGTACTTTGCACCCCTTTCGCCGGCAAGCCAGCTCCCATAGCAATTGCGTGTCTCTCAGGCCTGCACAGAACCTGTGGGGCTGGCTTGCCGGCGATGAGGCCAGTGCAGCCGCCAGAAACCTTAGGGGTAACCCAGCACTTCACGGATCTGGCGCAGATGCTGAATGATCCACTGCTTGTCGATCGCGCCCCAATCATGAATGCGGTAATGCCCGGCGTGGTTGCGTGCACCTTCCTGCTGTTCAAACTCGCAGACGATGTCCAGGTCGGCCAGGGCGGCGATGGTGTCCTGGGCCGTGCGCCGTGGCATGCCGGTAGCCTCCATCAGGGCAGGCACGCTGGTCGCGGTCTGGCTGTCGATCAGCCAGGCCACGTACAGGCGGCGGTAGAAGCTGCTCTTGGTCTTGCTCACTTCCATGCTGCGTGGTCCTTAACAGTTGCCCGGCAGCTCCCGATAGGTCAGGTAGACGCGCAGGTCGAATTCCAGTTGGTGGTAGTCCGGCTCCATATGCTGGCAGAGCTGGTAGAACGCCTTGTTGTGATCGCGCTCGCGCAAGTGCGCCAGTTCGTGCACCACGATCATGCGCAGAAACTGCGGCGCAGCTTCCTTGAACAGCGAGGCAATGCGGATTTCCTTCTTCGCCTTGAGCTTGCCGCCCTGCACCCGCGACACCGCCGTGTTCAGGCCCAAGGCCCGATGGGTCAGGTCAAGACGGTTGTCGAACAGCACTTTGTCCAGGTTCGGCGCACTGCGCAGGTAATGCTGGCGCAAGTCCTGGGCATAGCCGTACAGCGCCTTGTCGCTCTGCACGTCATGGCGGTCGGGGTAGCGGCGCTGCAGGTATTCGCCCAGGCGGTCGCTGTCGATCATCTGCTGCACCTGCGCTTGCAGGTGCGGGGGGTAGGCTTGCAGGTAACGTAATACGGTCATGGCGCTGCATTCGGCGTAACGAATGCCGATTCTAGCCAATCAAGGCCCAGGCCAGGAGAAAATCGCCGGGAAGCCGCTGGCATCCGCCGCGGTCATCGGGTACCCCACCAGAAAGCCCTGCACGTATTCACACCCGTTGGCCTTGAGCCAAGCTGCCTGGGCTGGGGTTTCCACGCCCTCGGCGATCACCGTGATGCAGTAGTCGGCGCACAGGCCGATAACACTGCGAACCAGGGCAGCATCCACCGCAGAATCGGGCAAGCGCGCCACCAGGTGGCGGTCGAGCTTCAAGGTGTCGATCGGCAAGTCACGCAGCATGCGCAACGAGCAGTCGCCTGCGCCAAAATCGTCCAGGGCCACCCGTACCCCCTGCTCGCGCAAGCGGTGTATCTGTTTGACGGCCGCATCGATGTTGTACATCAGCGAGGTTTCCGCAACTTCAACCTCCAGCTGCGCCGGATCCAGCTGGTACAGCTGGATCACCCGCTGCAACTCTTCGACCAGGCCGGGCATGACAAACTGCGCGCGGCTCAGGCTGATGCCAAGCACAAGGTCCGCCGGGAAGCGTTCGTACCAGGCCTGGCGCTGGGCGGCCCCCTGGCGGTAGATCCAGCTGGCCAGGCGGTTGATCAGGCGCGCTTCTTCAAGCAACGGAATGAACAGCCCCGGCGGTACGTCGCCAACGCTGGGGTGCTGCCAGCGCAACAAGGCCTCGAAGCCACGCAGACGGCCATCAAGGAAGGACACCTGCGGCTGGTACACCAAGGTGAAGTCCTGTTGCTCGATAGCGGTGCGCACGCCGTCTTCCAGCATCAGCCGCGAGCGAGCACGGCCATTGAGCTCCTGGTCATAGAAGCGGTACTGCTGGCGCCCGGCCTGCTTGGCGGCATACATCGCCGCATCGGCTGCGCGCAACAGGCCCTCTACATTGGCCCCGCAGTCCGGGTAGGTGGCGATGCCGATGCTGACCCCAAGGCTTACATCAAGCCCTTCGATCTGGTGGCTGATCGAAATACGCTCAAGCAATTGCTCGGCATAGCGCCCTGCCTGTTCGGGATACGGCAGGCTGTCGAAAAGCGCAGTGAATTCATCCCCCCCATGCGGGCCAGCAAGGCTTCGCTGCCCAGGCAATCCTTTAGCTGCTCGCCCACCCAGCGCAGCACACGGTCACCGGTTTCGTGGCCCAGCGAGTCATTGATGCGCTTGAAGCCATCCAGGTCCATGTACATCAAGGCCTGCGCCTTGTCCGAGCGCTCATTGCGCAGCAGTGCACCTTCGGCAGCCTGGTAGAAACCACGTCGGTTGAGCAGGCCGGTGAGTGGGTCGGTCACGGCCTGGTATTCAAGCTGCTGGTGCAGGTTGCGCACCACCGACATGTCCAGCACGGTGACCACCATGGCCTGCTGGTCAGCCGGCAACGGTGCGCAGGACAACGCCACCGGCACCAGTTCGCCACCGAGGGTACGCAGCTGGGCATCATGCACGCGGAAGATACGTCGCCCCAGGTAGGCCTGGTAAAAGTCCGACTCCCCCCACAGGCTGGCACTGGCCAGTTGCACCAGGTCGAGCAGGTGAACGCCCTGCAACTGTTGCACCGGGGCAGACAGCAAGCGCGAAATGGCCGGGTTGGCAAAACTGATAACGCCCTGGGCGTCCACCACCAGGATGCCCTCGGCGGCGTTCTCCAGGATCGACGCATTGAAGGCCCTGGCTGCCTCCAGCTCGCGGGTCAGCCGCTGCAGCATGCGCCGGTTGCGTTGCTGGTCGAGCAAGGCCTGGACCTTGGGCTTGAGAATTTGCGGGTCGAACGGTTTGAACATGTAGTCCACAGCGCCACTGGCGTACCCTTTGAGCACGGCCGCTTCGGACTGTTCGTTGGCAGTGAGGAATATGATCGGTGTCAGCCGGGTGCGCTGGCTGCCACGCATCAGCCGGGCGACTTCGAAACCGTCCATCTCCGGCATCTGTACATCCAGCAAGACCAGGTCGACATCGTGTTCGAGCAATGCACTCAAGGCTTCCATCCCCGAGCTTGCCGTCAACACTTGCCAATCCTGCCGGGCCAGCAACGCCCGCATACTGATGAGGTTCTCGGGGTAGTCATCTACCACCAATAGAACCGAGCTGCCATCCAGTGGCTGTGGTTGAACTTGAGCTTGAGCGCCATCCATGCTGCTTCTCGATTATGTGACCGACTTCAAAATACGGTTGGATCCATTAGTACTCTAGACCTGAGGTGGTAACGCGCAATGCAATCAGAACGCTATCAGTGGTTCAACTGTACGGTAGCCGACTAACGGTCGGTTTGCCGGATTTATGTTCCGTCTTTATGTCGCCCATAAAAAACCCGCATCGCTGCGGGTTTTTTGCTGCTGCCAGTCGATCAGTTGACCTTGGCGGCCAGTTCACCTTTCAGGTAGCGCTGGTACATGCCTTCCAGGGAGATCGGCTTGATCTTCGAGGCATTACCGGCAGTGCCAAAGGCTTCGTAACGGGCGATGCACACGTCACGCATGGCCTTGACGGTTTCGCCAAAGAACTTGCGTGGGTCGAACTCGCTCGGGTTGGTCGCCATCAGGCGGCGCATGGCACCGGTGGACGCCAGACGCAGGTCGGTGTCGATGTTGACCTTGCGTACGCCGTACTTGATGCCTTCAACGATCTCTTCGACCGGCACACCGTAGGTTTCCTTGATGTCACCGCCGTACTGGTTGATGATCGCCAGCCACTCTTGCGGTACCGAGGAAGAACCGTGCATCACCAGGTGGGTGTTGGGGATGCGCTTGTGGATTTCCTTGATGCGGTCGATGGCCAGCACGTCACCGGTAGGTGGCTTGGTGAACTTGTAGGCACCGTGGCTGGTACCGATGGCAATCGCCAAGGCGTCGACCTGGGTCTTCTTGACGAAGTCAGCGGCTTCTTCCGGGTCGGTCAGCATTTGGCTGTGGTCAAGCACGCCTTCGGCGCCGATGCCGTCTTCTTCACCGGCCATGCCGGTTTCCAGCGAACCCAGGCAGCCCAGCTCGCCTTCTACCGAGACGCCACAGGCGTGTGCCATGGCAACGGTCTGCTGGGTAACGCGGACGTTGTATTCGTAGTCGGTCGGGGTCTTGCCGTCTTCACCCAGCGAGCCGTCCATCATCACCGAGCTCGAAGCCCAGCTGAATGGAGCGCTGGCAGACGTCAGGGCTGGTGCCGTGGTCCTGGTGCATGCACACCGGGATGTGCGGGAACTCTTCGATGGCCGCCAGGATCAGGTGACGCAGGAACGGGGCGCCCGCGTATTTACGGGCACCGGCCGAAGCCTGGACGATCACCGGGGAGTCGGTCTTGTCAGCCGCTTCCATGATGGCGCGCATCTGCTCGAGGTTGTTGACGTTGAAAGCTGGTACGCCGTAACCGAACTCGGCGGCGTGGTCCAGCATCTGGCGCATGCTAATGAGTGCCATTGTGTATCTCTCTCCCGACAAGCGTCGTTTGTTTCGTGCAAGCCTGCCGCAGGGGCGGTTGCTGTTCAAGTAGTGTGGGCCATTCACGCGGCCCGGCCAGTCACGGTGCCTTGCAGCCCCGCCCAATCAGATCGTTGGTTGCCACCCAGTACACCAGGCCTTCTTCGCCCTTGGTGTGGAAGGCCAGCATGCCATCGCTGTACAGCGCACCCGAAGCACCCGGCTCGGACTTGAGCCGGTAGACCTGGTCACCGCCGCCAAGGCGCACGTCGACCTGGTCGCGTTGTGCATCGGCGAAGCGCCACAGCACTTCGGCCTGGGTGTCACAGACCCAACGGGTCCAGTTGTCTGCCGGGGCGGGTTGCGCCGGCTGCAGCAGTGAGCATCCTGCCAGTGTCGCCAGGGCCGTTACGGCCAAAAGCGCTTTCATTACATATCCTCTAGATGACCACACAACGGTCGCTTGGTTGCCTGGCCCGACGAAACGCCGGGCTCAAGGGCAACCCGGCGCCTTGCGCTGGTGGTCTTCGTCGTACTTTTCCAGGCCTTCCGGGCCCACGCGCTTGCTGATGACCGGCACGGTTTCGGCCTGCCACTCGGACTGGTAGCAACCGCCCTTGGGCGGCTGCGCCGGGTCGCCGTCCGAGGCCGGGCTGCCAGAGCAGGCGCTCAGCAGGCCAGCCAGCATCATCACAGGCAATTGCTTGACCATCAGGCCACTCCCTTTGCCAAGCGCCGACGTCATCAGGCCTTGGCCCGCTCTTCCAGGATTGCCACCGCTGGCAAGACCTTGCCCTCGACGAACTCGAGGAAGGCACCACCACCGGTAGAAATGTAGGAGATTTGCTCGCTGACGCCATATTTGTCGATGGCGGCCAGGGTGTCACCGCCACCGGCGATAGAGAACGCGGCGCTGTCGGCGATGGCCTTGGCCAGTACCTGGGTGCCGTTGCCGAACTGGTCGAACTCGAATACGCCGACCGGGCCGTTCCACAGGACGGTCTTCGACGACTTCAGCAGCTCGGCGAAGTTGGCCGCGGTTTGCGGGCCGATGTCCAGGATCATGTCGTCGGCAGCAACGTCGGCGATGGCCTTGACAGTGGCTTCGGCAGTTTCGGCGAACTCCTTGGCAACCACCACGTCGACTGGCAGCGGTACGCTGACCTTGGCGGCGATGGCCTTGGCGGTGTCGACCAGGTCAGGCTCGTACAGCGACTTGCCTACCGGGTGGCCGGCAGCGGCCAGGAAGGTGTTGGCAATACCGCCACCGACGATCAGCTGGTCGCACACGGCGCTCAGGCTGTTCAGCACGTCCAGCTTGGTGGACACCTTGGAGCCGGCGACGATAGCCGCCATCGGTTTGGCTGGGGCTTTCAGGGCCTTGCCCAGGGCGTCCAGCTCGGCAGCCAGCAGCGGGCCGGCAGCAGCGACCTTGGCGAACTTGGCCACACCGTGGGTCGAACCTTCGGCGCGGTGAGCGGTGCCGAACGCGTCCATGACGAACACGTCGCACAGGGCGGCGTACTTCTGCGCCAGCTCGTCGGCGTTCTTTTTCTCGCCCTTGTTGAAGCGCACGTTCTCGAACAGGACCAGCTCACCGGCCTGTACCGCGACACCGTCCAGGTAGTCGGCAACCAGCGGCACATCGCGGCCCAGGGCCTTGCTCAGGTAGTCGGCAACCGGCTTGAGGCTATTCTCGGCAGAGAATTCGCCTTCGGTCGGGCGGCCCAGGTGCGAGCAGACCATTACCGCCGCACCCTTCTCCAGGGCCAGCTTGATGGTCGGCAGCGCTGCCAGGATACGCGCATCGCTGGTTACCACACCGTCCTTCACAGGCACGTTGAGGTCTTCGCGGATCAGTACGCGCTTACCTTGCAGGTCGAGGTCGGTCATCTTCAACACGGTCATGAATGCAGTCCTTCAGGGCTGTTTGTTGCGGGTTGGGTGAACGACGTGCAAAAAGTGTTCGGCAACGTCGAGCATACGGTTGGCAAAACCCCATTCGTTGTCGAACCAGGCCAGCAGGTTCACCAGGCGGGGGCCGGAAACACGGGTCTGGCTGGCATCGACGATCGCCGAATGCGGGTCATGGTTGAAATCACAGCTGGCGTGGGGCAGCTCGGTGTAGGCCAGCAAGCCCTTCAGCGGGCCCTCCAGCGCGGCCTCGCGCAGCACCCGGTTGACCTCGGCCGCATTGGTGTCGCGGGCGGTCTGCAGGGTGATGTCCAGGCACGAGACGTTTACGGTCGGTACACGTACCGCTTTGGCCTGGATTCGCCCGGCAAGTTCCGGGAGCAGGCGTTCGATGCCTCGCGCCAGACCAGTGGACACCGGGATTACCGACTGGAAGGCCGACCGCGTACGGCGCAGGTCTTCGTGGTGATAGGCGTCGATCACCGGCTGGTCGTTCATCGCCGAGTGGATGGTGGTGATCTGCACGTATTCAATGCCGAACGCCTGGTCCAGTACACGCAGCAGCGGCACGCCGCAGTTGGTGGTACACGAGGCATTGGACACCAGGCGCTCGCTGCCGGTCAGGCACGCCTGGTTGATACCGTAGACCACCGTGGCGTCAACGTCGGCCTCGCTGGCCATGGGCTGCGAGAACAGCACACGCGGTGCACCGGCGTCGAGGAAGCGCTGGCCATCGGCACGGGTGTTGTAGGCACCCGAGCACTCCAGTACCAGGTCAATGCCCAGCGAGGCCCAGTCGATGCCTTCGGGGGTGGCACTGCGCATAACCTTCACGCAGTCGCCATTGATATGCAGACAGTCGCCGTCGACCTTCACCTCGCCGGGGAAGCGCCCGTGGGTGGAGTCGAAGCGTGTCAGGTATTCCAGGCTGGCCTGGTCGGCCAGGTCGTTCAGCGCGACGATCTCGAAACCGGCCTTCGCCCCCCGCTCGAACAGCGCGCGCAGGACACAGCGGCCGATACGGCCATAACCGTTGAGTGCAACTTTGTAGGGACGCAGGTGGGGCATTCGTTGGCTCGCTAACGCATGATGGCTTTTGGGGCCGCGTTGCGGCCCATCGCGACACAAGGCCGCTCCCACAGGGACCGCGCCGTCGTCTGAACAGCGCCGAACCTGTGGGAGCGGCCTTGCGTCGCGATGGAGGGCGAAGCCCTCCCTGTGCACGACCTGGAGGGCGTCACTACCCTCCATTGTTACATCAGTCTTCCAGCAGCTCTTCGGCAGTGCCCAGGATGTTCTCCAGGGTGAAGCCGAACTCTTCGAACAGTGCCGAAGCTGGCGCCGACTCACCGTAGGTGGTCATGCCAATGATACGGCCTTCCAGGCCGACGTACTTGTACCAGAAGTCGGCGTGGGCGGCTTCGATGGCGATGCGCGCACCCACTTCCAACGGCAGCACGGACTGCTTGTAGGCAGCGTCCTGGGCATCGAACACGCTGGTGCTCGGCATCGATACAACACGTACCTGGCGGCCTTGCTCGGTCAGTTTGTCGAAGGCCTGAACGGCCAGGCCCACTTCGGAACCGGTGGCGATCAGGATCAGCTCAGGCTCGCCTGCGCAGTCCTTGAGGACGTAACCGCCACGGGCGATGTCGGCGATCTGTGCATCGCTGCGCACCTGGTGCTGCAGGTTCTGACGCGAGAAGATCAGCGCCGATGGGCCGTCTTTGCGCTCCAGGGCGTGCTTCCAGGACACGGCGGATTCCACCGCGTCGGCCGGGCGCCAGGTGTCCAGGTTCGGCGTGCTGCGCAGGCTGGCCAGCTGCTCGATCGGCTGGTGAGTCGGGCCGTCTTCGCCCAGGCCGATGGAGTCGTGGGTGTACACATGGATTACGCGCTGCTTCATCAGGGCGGACATGCGCACGGCGTTGCGGGCGTACTCCATGAACATCAGGAAGGTCGCGCCGTAAGGTACCAGGCCACCGTGCAGGGCAACGCCGTTCATGATGGCGGTCATGCCGAACTCGCGCACGCCGTAGTACATGTAGTTGCCACTGGCATCTTCATGGCTGACGCCCTTGCAACCTTTCCACAGGGTCAGGTTGGAGCCGGCCAGGTCGGCCGAGCCGCCCAGCAGCTCTGGCAGCAGCGGGCCGAAGGCGTTCAGGGTGTTCTGGCTGGCCTTGCGGCTGGCGATGGTCTCGCCCTTGGCAGCGACTTCGGCAATATAAGCAGCGGCTTTTTCTGCGAAGTCGGCTGGCAGCTCACCGTTCAGGCGGCGCTTGAGTTCGCTGGCCAGTTCCGGGAAGGCAGCGGCGTAGGCGTCGAAACGCGTGTTCCATTCGGCTTCGGCCTTGGCACCGGCTTGCTTGGCATCCCACTCGGCGTAGATGTCGGCAGGGATTTCGAACGGGCCGTGGTTCCACTTCAGCGCTTCACGGGTCAGGGCGATTTCCGCGTCACCCAGCGGAGCGCCGTGGCAGTCTTCCTTGCCGCCTTTGTTCGGGGAACCGAAGCCAATGGTGGTCTTGCAGCAGATCAGGGTCGGCTGCTGGCTCTTGCGAGCGGTTTCGATGGCGGTCTTGATTTCTTCCGGGTCGTGGCCGTCAACGTTGCGGATCACTTGCCAGTTGTAGGACTCGAAACGCTTCGGAGTATCGTCGGTGAACCAGCCTTCGACCTCACCGTCGATGGAGATGCCGTTGTCGTCATAGAAGGCAATCAGCTTGCCCAGACCCAACGTACCGGCCAACGAAGCAACTTCGTGGGAGATGCCTTCCATCATGCAGCCATCGCCCAGGAACACGTAGGTGTTGTGGTCGACGACGTTGTGGCCTTCACGGTTGAACTGGGCGCCCAGCACTTTTTCGGCCAGGGCAAAGCCCACGGCGTTGGCCAGGCCTTGGCCCAGCGGGCCGGTGGTGGTCTCGACACCTGGGGTGTAGCCAAACTCCGGGTGGCCCGGGGTACGGCTGTGCAGCTGGCGGAACGACTTGAGGTCATCGATGGTGACGTCGTAGCCGGTCAGGTGCAACAGCGAGTAGATCAGCATCGAGCCGTGGCCGTTGGACAGCACGAAGCGGTCACGGTCGGCGAAGTTCGGGTTGCTCGGGTTGTGCTTCAGATAGTCGCGCCAAAGCACTTCGGCGATATCCGCCATGCCCATGGGGGCACCTGGGTGGCCGCTGTTGGCCTTTTGCACGGCATCCATGCTGAGTGCACGAATGGCGTTGGCACGTTCACGACGGCTGGGCATCGCTGATCTCCTGGGGGCTTGAATAGGTAGTGTTACGAAAAAAGGCGGCCATTTTCGCCCACTGGGGGGGCTTGGGGCAATGACGTATGGTCGCAGTCGGGGGATTTTCCTGTGATTGGCATTCAATTCGGGGCAAAACCGGGTTAACCGTCCCGCTCATCACCCAATATCAAAACTTTTTGATATTGCCCTTGCTAGGCCATCGATGCCTGTCTAGACTGCCGCCCCATGAACCTCCGTGCGCAATCGATCCCCGAGCAACGCGAAGCATTGGCCGCCCTGTGCAAAGCCAGTGGCGACGCGCTGCGCCTGAACGTATTGCGCGCCCTGGCCAACGATTCGTTCGGCGTGCTGGAGCTGGCGCAGATCTTCGACATCGGCCAGTCGGGCATGAGCCACCACCTGAAGGTGCTGGCCCAGGCCGAGCTGGTGGCAACCCGCCGTGAAGGCAACGCCATCTTCTATCGCCGTGCCCTGCCCGACGGCCTGCGCCTGGGCGGTCGGCTGCATGCGGCGCTGCTCGAAGAAGTCGACGACCTGGCCCTGCCGCCCGATGTGCAGGCGCGGATCGCCCAGGTGCAGCAACGCCGTGCGGCCACCAGCCAGGACTTCTTCCTGCGTGTGGAAGAGAAGTTTCGCGCCCAGCAAGACTTGATAGCCGGCCTGCCGCAGTACCGCGAAAGCCTGCTGGCGCTGCTCGACAAACTGCATTTCGACCCGGCCGCCAGCGCGCTGGAGGTCGGCCCCGGTGACGGCGGCTTCCTCCCCGACCTGGCCCGGCGCTTCGCCCAGGTCACCGCCCTGGACAACAGCCCGACCATGCTCGAACTGGCACGCCAGGTGTGCCAGCGCGAGGGGCTCGACAACGTGAACCTGCAGTTGGCCGATGCACTGGGTGCAACGGACGTGGTCGCCGACTGCGTTGTGCTGAACATGGTGCTGCACCATTTCAGCGACCCGGCCCTGGCCTTGCGCCAGCTGGCCAAACGGGTGAAGGCGGGCGGTAGCCTGCTGGTCACCGAATTGTGCAGCCATGACCAGGGGTGGGCGCGGGACGCCTGCGGCGACCTGTGGCTTGGCTTTGAACAGGACGACCTGGCCCGCTGGGCCAACGCTGCCGGGCTGGCCCATGGGGACAGCCTGTACGTAGGCTTGCGTAACGGTTTCCAGATCCAGGTCCGCCACTTCCAGCGGACGGCTGGCGACATACACCATCGGTAAATTTCAGGAACCTTCGAGATGAGCGAATACTCCCTTTTCACCTCCGAGTCCGTGTCCGAAGGGCATCCGGACAAGATCGCCGACCAGATTTCGGACGCCGTCCTTGATGCCATCATCGCCCAGGACAAATACGCCCGCGTCGCGTGCGAAACCCTGGTCAAGACCGGTGTCGCCATCATCGCCGGCGAAGTGACTACCTCGGCCTGGGTCGACCTGGAAGACCTGGTGCGCAAGGTCATCATCGACATCGGCTACAACAGCTCCGACGTCGGCTTCGACGGCGCCACCTGCGCCGTGATGAACATCATCGGCAAGCAGTCGGTGGACATCGCCCAAGGCGTGGACCGTTCCAAGCCGGAAGACCAGGGTGCCGGTGACCAGGGCCTGATGTTCGGCTATGCCAGCAATGAAACCGAAGTGCTGATGCCTGCACCGATCTGCTTCTCACACCGCCTGGTCGAGCGCCAGGCCGAAGCGCGCAAATCCGGCCTGCTGCCGTGGCTGCGCCCGGATGCCAAGTCGCAGGTCACCTGCCGCTACGAAAACGGCAAGGTGGTCGGTATCGACGCCGTGGTGCTGTCGACCCAGCACAACCCGGAAGTTTCGCAGAAAGACCTGCAAGAAGCCGTGATGGAGCTGATCGTCAAGCACACCCTGCCTGCCGAACTGCTGCACAAGGGCACCCAGTACCACATCAACCCGACCGGCAACTTCATCATCGGTGGCCCGGTGGGTGACTGTGGCCTGACCGGCCGCAAGATCATCGTCGACTCCTACGGCGGCATGGCCCGCCACGGCGGCGGCGCGTTCTCCGGCAAGGACCCGTCCAAGGTCGACCGCTCCGCCGCCTATGCCGGCCGCTACGTGGCCAAGAACATCGTTGCCGCCGGCCTGGCCGAGCGCTGCGAGATCCAGGTGTCCTACGCCATCGGCGTGGCCCAGCCGACCTCTATCTCGATCAACACCTTCGGTACCGGCAAGGTCTCCGACGACAAGATCATCCAGCTGGTGCGTGAGTGCTTCGACCTGCGTCCGTACGCCATCACCACCATGCTCGACCTGCTGCACCCGATGTACCAGGAAACCGCTGCCTACGGCCACTTCGGCCGCGAGCCGCAGCAGAAGACTGTCGGCGACGACACCTTCACCACCTTCACCTGGGAGCGCACCGACCGCGCCCAGTCGCTGCGTGACGCTGCCGGCCTGTAAGTTTCCTACAGCGCCAGACGAAAGCCCCTGCCGAGTGATCGGCAGGGGCTTTTTTGTGACATATCGGCTGACAATCGTGCGGCGGCAAGCACCTGCAAACCTGCCTAGGCTGGGGGCTCCCACCTGCCACGCAAGGATGCTGGCCATGCTGTACACGCTGTTGCTCACCCTGCTGCTGTTTCTCCACGCGCCGTGGGCCCGGGCCGAACAGTGCCCCGACTGGGCTCCACAACAAACCGACGCCGAAGTAGCACAACTGCTGGCCACACTCGCCCGCTGGGACGACCAGTACCATCGTCAGGGCATCACACCGGTGGCCGACGAACTGTACGATCAGAGCCGCCAGCGTCTGACACACCTGCAGCAGTGCTTTGGCCTCGCGGCCAGCCCGTCCCCCTTGGCCAGCGCTGGCGGCCCGGCCAACCACCCGGTGCCGCATACCGGTGTCGAAAAGCTGGCAGACCGCCTGGCCGTGGCAAACTGGATGGCCGGCAAAACCGGCGTTTGGGTACAGCCCAAAGTCGACGGCGTTGCAGTTTCCCTCATTTATCGACAGGGCCAGTTGGCACAGCTGATCAGCCGCGGAGACGGGGTGCAAGGCCACGACTGGAGCCGGCACATTCCCCTGCTCGGCGCAGTGACCCGGCATTTGCCCAAGGCGATTGACCTGCACTTGCAAGGCGAACTTTACCTGCGCCTGGAGGGGCATGTGCAGGCCCAGGCAGGCAGCGCCAACGCCCGCGCCAGCGTGGCCGGTCTGCTGGCACGCAAGCAGCTGACCCGTGAGCAAGGCGCGGGGATTGGCCTGTTCGTCTGGGACTGGCCGCACGGCCCTAGCCAGCAGGACGAGCGCCTGGAGCAACTGGCGCAACTGGGTTTTCCGGAGGGCCTGCGCTTCAGCGTTGCCATCGACACCTTGGACGACGTGGCCCATTGGCGTGGCCACTGGTACCGCTCCCCCCTGCCCTTCGCCAGCGACGGCGTCATCCTGCGCCAGGGTAGCCGGCCACCCGCCGAGCGCTGGCAGGCCAAGGCGCCGTATTGGATCGCGGCCTGGAAATACCCCTACGTGCAAGCTTTGGCCGAAGTACGCGACGTACGCTTCCGGGTTGGCCGCACGGGCAGGGTCACGCCCATTGTGCACGTGCAGCCGGTAACCCTCGATGACCGGCGCATCACCCAGGTAAGCCTGGGCTCGCTGGCGCGCTGGAAAACCTTGGATATCGGCCCCGGCGACCAGGTGGCCATCAGCCTTGCCGGGCTGACCATCCCACGTTTCGAGCACGTGGTGCACCGTGCTGTCGAGCGCCAGCCACTGACCGCGCCTGCCCCCGGCCAACATCATGCCCTTAGTTGCTGGCAGGCCAGCGAAGGCTGTGAGGAACAATTCATAGCCCGGCTCACCTGGCTCGGCGGCAAGCAGGGCCTTGCCTTGCCGCGCACCGGGCCCGGCACATGGCGCCGGCTGGTCGAAGCCGGCCTGGTAATGTCGATGACCGACTGGCTGCATCTCGATGTCGAGCGCCTGCAACAGGTACCCGGGATAAGCAGCCTGACGGCGACACAACTGCTGGGCAGTTTCGACCAAGCCCGCTCACGGCCCTTCGATCAGTGGCTGCGCGGCATTGGCGCCCCGATCGGCAAGCATCTACAACTGACAGGCGGCTGGCCAGAGCTGGCTTCGCGCAGTGCCGGACAATGGCAAACCGTGCCCGGCATCGGTGCAAAACGCTCACGCCAACTTGTGGATTTCTTTGCTGCCGCTGAGGTGCAAGCGATTGCCGCACGGTTGGCGGAAGCAGGCATAGAAGGGTTCCACACCATGCCCCAGCCCGTTGAGCAATGATTTTTTACTAATTCGCCCGCACGAAAACCCCGAGATTCAACCGGAAAACTTCACCAAGGGTTTCTAAATGGGCAAAACCAAGGCAGGATTTCCACCAACTTTTGCTGCCCCGCCCCGTTCAGGAGGCTTTTCATGAAACGTATTTCGACTCTTTTGCTGCTGGCGACACTTGGCCTGGCTACGGGCGCTGCCCAGGCTGCCGAGCCGGATGCCGGCCTGACTGGCTGCGCCGCCAAGCGCAGTGCCATCGAAAACCAGCTGAAAATTGCCCGCGACCACGGCAACAGCGACCAGGTCGCGGGGCTGGAAGAAGCCCTGCGCGGCGTGGACAACTGCACCGATGCAAGCCTGCGCAAAGAGCGTGAGCAGAAGGTGCTCGATGCACGCCATGAAGTGGCGCAGCGGGAAAAGGACTTGAAGAAGGCCGAGAAGAAAGGCGACGCCGAGAAGATCAACAAGCGCAAGGACAAGCTGGCCGAGTCGCGTAAAGAACTGCAGGAAGCTGTGGACGACCTCGACCGCTAACAGCGATTCGCGTTGTCTTTACTGGCCTCATCGCCGGCAAGCCAGCTCCCACAGGTACGGCACCGCCTTCGAATGCTATGCAGTACCGATGTATGCTGGCTTGCCAGCCCCAGAGGTATCACACCGCCTTCGAATGCTATGCAAGACCTGTGGGGCTGGCTTGCCGGCGATGAGGCCACTACAGGCTATCAATGATTTCGAAACTCAGTATGACAGGCCTTGCAAGCCGCTTCGACCTTGTCCATCGGCGCCTTCAACTGCGCAGCATCCAGCGGTTGGCTGCGGCTGACATCGACCAGTTCGCCAGTGACGCTTTCCAGCTGCCGGGCCAGGTCATGAAAGCGCGCCTGGCGCTCCCATACCTCGGCGCGTGCAGCGCTGTCACCGCCATCGCGCACCTGTGGAAAGTGCTGCCAGGGCTGGTGCGACAGGCTGTCCAGCCTCAGCGCACCGTCGGCAAACTTCAGCCCGTCGAACGGCAAGCGGCCACGCAGCATGCCGCCCAGGTCTTCGCTGGTCTTGAGCATGTCCTTGAAGATCACCTTGCGCTTGCCCAGCGGCGAGTTCGGGTCAACCCGGTCACAACCGCTCAGGGCCAGGGCTGCCAGCAGAACAACGGTCAATCGCTTCAACATCACGCTCACTTCGGCCTTCGCAAATGGGCGGCCAGTATCGCTGCCCAAGGGCCAAACACCAATAGCCACATAAAATACAGGGGCGAATCTTCATGTTCGCCCATGACAGGAATCCACACATGAAACCTGCCCTGCGCCACCTGGCCTGGACACTCCCGGTACTGGCTTTGCTGGCCGGTTGCAACGGCGGCGAGAACGCCAAGCCCGAGCCCCACGCCATCGCCACCTACGCCCCGGCCACCTGGAAAGACCTGCCCGCAGTCAGCGATGAAGACCTGCTGGCCGGCTTCTACGCCTGGCGCAGTGGCTGTGAGAAGCTCAAGCGCGACCCGGTGTGGGCCGCCACCTGCGAAGCGGCCGGCAGCGACACGGCGAGCGCTGCCCAGGTGCGTACCTTCCTTGAGCAGAACCTGCAGGTGTACGGCCTGCGCTCCGCCGAGAACAACGCCAACGGCCTGATTACCGGTTACTACGAGCCGGTCTACCCCGGCAGCCTGAGCCAGACGGCGACCAACCATGTGGCGGTCTACGGCATCCCGGATGACATGATCGTGGTCGACCTGGCCAGCGTATACCCCGAACTGAAGGGCAAACGCCTGCGCGGTCGGCTTGATGGCCGGGTACTCAAGCCCTACGACACGGCCGAAGTGATCAACCGTAACGGCGTCAAGGCACCGGTGCTGGCCTGGCTGACCGACCCGATGGACCTGCAGTTCCTGCAAATCCAGGGCTCTGGCCGGGTACAACTGGAGGATGGCCGCCAACTGCGCCTGGGCTACGCCGACCAGAACGGCCACCCCTACCGCCCCATCGGCCGCTGGCTGGTGGAGCAGGGCCAACTGAAAAAAGAAGAAGTGAGCATGGGCGCCATTCATGCCTGGGCCCAGGCCAACCCGCAGCGTGTGCCGGAACTGCTGGCCAGCAACCCCAGCTACGTGTTCTTCAGCACCCGCCCGGACAGCAACGAAGGCCCGCGCGGCTCGCTCAACGTGCCGCTGACTGCCGGGTACAGCGTGGCCATCGACCGCAAAGTCATACCATTGGGCAGCTTGCTGTGGCTGTCCACGACCCGCCCGGACGGCTCGCCGGTGGTGCGCCCGGTGGGTGCTCAGGACACGGGCGGGGCGATTGCTGGCGAAGTGCGTGCCGACCTGTTCTGGGGTACAGGGCCGGAAGCCGGCGAACTGGCCGGGAACATGAAACAGCAGGGGCAGATCTGGATGCTGTGGCCCAAGGGTCAACCACTGCCAGAAGTACCTAAGGTGCCTTGATCGGCGCTGGATTCTTCGCGGGCTCGCCCGCGAAGAAGGCAACTCGGTATCAGATGGACACCACGAAGAACGACACGATAATTGCCAACCCGGCAAACCACACCAGCGAGCGCAGGGCCGCCCAGTCCGCCAGGTAGCAGATGATGTAAAGCAGGCGGCTGGTGATGTACATCACCCCCAGCACATCCTGCGTCACCTGCTCGGCATTGCCGACGATATCCGCCACCAAAACCGCAGCAGCAAACGCCGGAAACGCCTCATAGCCATTCTGCTGCGCAGCATGGGCACGCCGTGGCAAGCCCGACAAGGTATCGAGGAAAGCCCGCGGATCATGATTGTCCTTGAGGCCGAAGCGGCCGCTGGCCACCTTGGCGACCAAGGCGCACAGCGGGTTCAGCAGCAGCGCGATCAAAATGCACCACAGGGCAACGGTCATGCTCAGGACTCCTTGTTCGAAAATGGGTTAGAGCTTCATCACCAGCATGCCCGCCAGGACCAGCCCGCAAGCTAGGAGTCTCGGCCCGCCAAAAGGTTCTTTGAGGTAGCGCATGCCGAACAGCACCACAAGAATCACGCTCAATTCGCGCAACGCTGCCGCCTCGGCCACCGACCCCAGGTGCATGGCCCACAACACCAGGGCATAACTGAACAATACGCAGAAGCCTACCGCCAGACCCAGGCGCCATTGTGTTCGCCAGAACAGCACGAACGGTGCTCGCCGCGCCACACTGGCCAGTAGCGGGAATTGCCAGGCACTGAGCAAGGTCAGCCACACCAGGTAGTCCCAGGGTTTGCCCCACAAGCGCACGGCCTGGCCGTCGAACCAGGTGTAACAGCCGATACAAAGGCCGATCAGGGCGACCACCGGCAACATTGACCAGGGCAGCCGGTCACCGCCGCCACCCTGCCACAACAGGCAGGCCATGCCACACGGGATCAGCAAGATGCCGATGATCTGCTGCTGGCTCAGCGACTCCCCGGCAAAGGCCAGGGTCAGCCCCAGCACCACCAGCGGCGACAGCCCGCGCATCAGAGGATAGACCAGCCCCAGGTCGCCTACGCGGTAGGCCTGTATCAGCAGGTAGCGGTACAGTTGCTCGGCCAGCGCCGAGGCTAGCAACCAGGGCCATATTTCAGCCGGCGGTAAATCGACGAAAGCCACAGCCAGCACCGCGAACACCAGCGCCACCGTGTCCATGCTGGCGATCACCAGCAAGCGCTCGCCGCTGAATTTGATCAGGGTATTCCAGGTCGCATGCAGCAGGGCGGCGACCAGCACCAGGGATGTTGCCAACACGCCTTCTTATCCTTGTGCGATTTTTCCAAAGTTGAATATATAGCGTTCCAGGGGGCCGCTGCGCGCCCCAATCGCCGGCAAGCCAGCCTCCCACAAAAACTGTACATGGCTTGAAGCCGGTGCAGTATCTGTGGGAGCTGGCTTGCCGGCGATTGGGCTGCGCAGCAGCCCCATAGCTGGGAACGAATTGGACTAATTGGGTCAAACCCTGTGTCCCGAACCCCGAGCCAGGTCATCAAAGAACTGCCCGAGCTATTCGGGTAACGACTTGGAAGCCACTGTCACAGGATTCGGGATGCTTGAATTAGTTGCCGCGTTTATCTGCCTCACCACCCTCCTTACCTATGTAAATTACCGTTTCATCGGCCTGCCACCCGCCATCGGCGTGATGGTCACGGCACTGCTGTTCTCCCTGATGCTGCAGGGCCTGAGCCTGATCGGCTTCCCTGGCCTGGAAGAGCGCGTCGAAGGGCTGATGAACCAGATCGATTTCAACGACCTGCTGATGCACTGGATGCTGGCGTTCCTGCTGTTTGCCGGCGCCTTGCACGTGAACCTCAGCGATTTGCGCAGTTACCGCTGGCCGATCGGCTTGCTGGCGACGATTGGGGTGCTGATCGCCACCGTGGTCATCGGCTATCTGTCGCACTGGGTGTTTGCGATGTTCGGCTGGCAAGTGCCGCTGATCTACTGCCTGCTGTTCGGTGCACTGATCTCGCCCACCGACCCAATTGCCGTGCTGGGCGCGCTGCGTACCGCCAATGCCTCCAAACCGCTGAAAACCACCATTGTCGGCGAATCGCTGTTCAACGATGGCACCGCGGTGGTGGTGTTCACCGTGTTGCTGGGCATCATCCAGCTGGGTGAAACACCAAGCATGGCCGACACCGCGATCCTGTTCGCCCGCGAGGCCATCGGTGGTGTGGTATTTGGCGGCCTGATCGGCTA
The DNA here is from genome assembly GCA_947090765.1 of Pseudomonas sp. MM223. Taxonomy (NCBI): domain Bacteria; kingdom Pseudomonadati; phylum Pseudomonadota; class Gammaproteobacteria; order Pseudomonadales; family Pseudomonadaceae; genus Pseudomonas; species Pseudomonas sp. MM223. The sequence continues at coordinate 6,231,091 of OX352322.1, forward strand.
CGCCACCTACCGCATGATCAAGAGCATCGAGCAGTACCAGGTGGAAGTCATGCTGACCCTGGCGCTGGTCATCGGTGGCTCGGCCATGTGCTACGAGCTGCACGTTTCGGCGCCGATCGCCATGGTGGTGGCTGGCCTGATCATCGGCAACCTGGGGCGCAACCTGGCGATGAACGACATGACCCGTCGCTACATGGACGGCTTCTGGGAGCTGATCGATGACATGCTCAACGCCCTGCTGTTCGCGCTGATCGGCCTGGAGCTGTTGCTGCTGCCGTTCAACTGGATGCACCTGGCGGCCGGCGGCGTGCTGGCGCTGGCGGTGCTGCTGTCGCGGTTGCTGACCGTGGCCCCGGCCATTGTGCTGCTGCGGCGCTGGCGCCCGGTGCCGAAAGGCACGGTACGGGTGCTGACCTGGGGTGGCCTGCGTGGCGGGGTGTCGGTGGCCCTGGCGCTGTCATTGCCATTGGGCGAGGAGCGCGACCTGCTGCTGTCGATCACCTACATCGTGGTGTTGTCGTCGATCCTGGTGCAGGGCTTGAGCATCGGGCGGGTAGTGCGCAAGGTCAGCGCCCAACCTTGAGAATGCCGGGGCCGCTCCGACAGGATTTCGCGATCCCCTGTAGGAGCGGCCTTGTGCCGCGAAAGGGCTGCAACGCAGCCCCAACAAATCGTCACTCGACTGCCGAATCCGGGAACTGGTCCTGGACATACTTGATCTCGGTGCGCCCATGCGCTGCCGGCAAGCCGTCCTCACCCAGGTTGACGAACACCATCTTGTCGACAGTCAGAATGCTCTTGCGGGTGATCTTGTTGCGCACTTCGCACTTGAGGGTGATGGAGGTGCGGCCGAACTCGGTGGCAGTGATGCCCAGCTCGATGATGTCGCCCTGGCGCGAAGCACTGACGAAGTTGATTTCCGATATGTACTTGGTCACAACGCGCTGGTTGCCCAGCTGGACGATGGCGTAGATGGCCGCCTCTTCGTCGATCCAGCGCAACAGGCTGCCACCGAACAGGGTGCCGTTGGGGTTGAGGTCTTCGGGTTTAACCCACTTGCGGGTGTGAAAGTTCATCTGTACTCCTGACCTGCTTGGCTAACGTGTAGCAATGATGGCAGAGCGGCCGCCATCGCTCCATTGAACATCGACTATCGTCTCGATTAATCGACAGAAAACCTTGGGCAAGTGGCCGCGCGCGGCTATAATCTGCGCCGTTTCACATGGTCGCCCACTGCGGCGCCATGCCCGCCACCTGTCCGAGGGGCGCTGCAGCAGGCTAGGCCTGTCAGGCTCGGATGGGGCGTTGTCCGCTCTCGCGGGCGCTTAACGCACAACGGCGCCCATTCGCACACTACGAATGGAGGCTCTGATGAGCGCTGTAAACACGCCTGCTGGTTTTACCGATTTCAAAGTCGCTGACATCTCCCTGGCTGCCTGGGGCCGTCGCGAAACCATCATCGCCGAATCGGAAATGCCAGCCCTGATGGGCCTGCGTCGCAAGTACCTGACCGAGCAACCGCTCAAGGGTGCGAAGATCCTGGGCTGCATCCACATGACCATCCAGACTGCCGTGCTGATCGAAACCCTGGTTGCCCTGGGTGCCGAAGTGCGCTGGTCGTCCTGCAACATCTTCTCGACTCAAGACCAGGCCGCCGCATCGATCGCCGCCGCCGGCATCCCGGTATTCGCCTGGAAAGGTGAAACCGAAGAAGAGTACGAGTGGTGCCTGGAGCAGACCATCCTGAAAGATGGCCAGCCATGGGACGCCAACATGATCCTCGACGACGGCGGTGACCTGACCGAGCTGCTGCACAAGAAGTACCCGCAAGTACTCGACCGCGTTCACGGTGTGACCGAAGAGACCACCACCGGCGTACACCGCCTGCTGGACATGCTGGCCAAGGGCGAGCTGAAAGTCCCGGCGATCAACGTCAACGACTCGGTCACCAAGAGCAAGAACGACAACAAGTACGGCTGCCGTCACAGCCTGAACGACGCCATCAAGCGTGGTACCGACCACCTGCTGTCGGGCAAGCAAGCCCTGGTGATCGGCTACGGTGACGTGGGCAAGGGCTCGGCCCAGTCCCTGCGTCAGGAAGGCATGATCGTCAAGGTCACCGAAGTTGACCCGATCTGCGCCATGCAGGCCTGCATGGACGGCTTCGAGCTGGTCTCGCCGTTCATCGACGGTATCAACGACGGCACCGAAGCCAGCATCGACAAGGCCCTGCTGGGCAAGATCGACCTGATCGTCACCACCACCGGTAACGTCAACGTCTGCGATGCCAACATGCTCAAGGCCCTGAAGAAGCGTGCCGTGGTCTGCAACATCGGCCACTTCGACAACGAGATCGACACCGCCTTCATGCGCAAGAACTGGGCCTGGGAAGAGGTCAAGCCGCAGGTACACAAGATCCACCGCACCGGCGCTGGCAGCTTCGACCCGCAGAACGACGACTACCTGATCCTGCTGGCCGAAGGCCGCTTGGTCAACCTGGGTAACGCCACTGGCCACCCAAGCCGCATCATGGACGGTTCGTTCGCCAACCAGGTGCTGGCCCAGATCTTCCTGTTCGAGCAGAAGTACGCCGACCTGTCGGCCGAGAAGAAAGCCGAGCGCCTGACTGTTGAAGTACTGCCGAAGAAACTCGACGAAGAAGTGGCCCTGGAAATGGTCCGCGGCTTCGGCGGCGTGGTTACTCAGCTGACCAAGCAGCAAGCCGACTACATCGGCGTGACCGTCGAAGGCCCGTTCAAGCCGCACGCCTACCGCTACTAAGTAGTCGCAGGCAACGCTTCGCAACGATGCCCAAGCCAGGCCGGCCCCCACCGCCCTGGCTTTTACTTGCAGCCTGCCGTTTGAAGCAGGCTGCTTGAGGAACGAGTAATGTCACAAGAACGCCGCTACAGTTTCGAGTTCTTCCCGACCAAGACCGACGCCGGTCACGAAAAGCTGATGGGCGTCGCCCGCCAGCTGGCTACCTACAACCCGGACTTCTTCTCCTGCACCTACGGTGCCGGTGGCTCGACCCGCGACCGCACGCTGAACACCGTGCTGCAGCTGGAAAACGAAGTGAAGGTACCTGCCGCACCGCACCTGTCGTGTGTGGGCGACTCCAAGGACGACCTGCGCACCCTGCTGACGGAATACAAAGCTGCCGGCATCAAGCGCATCGTCGCCCTGCGCGGCGACTTGCCATCGGGCATGGGCATGGCCAGTGGCGAACTGCGCTACGCCAGCGACCTGGTCGAGTTCATCCGCCAGGAAACTGCTGACCACTTCCACCTGGAAGTGGCCGCCTACCCGGAAATGCACCCGCAGGCACGCAACTTCGAAACCGACCTGGCCAACTTCGTGCACAAGGTCAAGGCGGGCGCCGACAGCGCCATCACCCAGTACTTCTTCAACGCCGACAGCTACTTCTACTTCGTCGAGCGCGCACAGAAGCTGGGCGTGGACATTCCGGTAGTGCCGGGCATCATGCCGATCACCAACTACAGCAAGCTGGCTCGCTTCTCCGACGCCTGTGGCGCCGAGATCCCGCGCTGGATCCGCAAGCAGCTGGAAGCCTATGCCGACGACACCGCCAGCATCCAGGCATTCGGCGAAGAGGTGATTACCCGCATGTGCGAACAACTGCTGCAAGGCGGCGCACCGGGCCTGCACTTCTACACCTTGAACCAGGCCGAACCGAGCCTGGCGATCTGGAACAACCTTAAGCTGCCGCGCTGAAACTTTTTGGCAAAGTCTGCTTAAGAAATGATTAAGGCTTTGGTCATAGACTAAAGCCTTATTCATTTTCGGGTTTACAGGTCTTGCCAGCCATCCAGCATCTCCAGCCATCGCGCCCACAGCTTGTCTACCTGGCTTTTGGCCCGGCAACCTACCATCAGGAAGCCTGCTTCAGCATCGTCAGCGCCCTCGCCCACCTGGGGACGGCTGCCGGCGAAGCCATGGACATCCAGGTGTACACCGACAACCCGCAGCCCTACGCCAAGCTGCCCGTCAATGTCCACTTGCTGGACGAAGCCACGCGCCAGGCATGGAACGCCCCACACGGTTACCATTTTCGCAGCAAGCATGTACTGCTGCGCCAAGTGCTGCAGCAACACCCGCTGGCAGTGCTGATCGACACCGACACCTTCTTCCGCACATCGCCGCTGCAGCTGTTCGCCCGGGTGGCCCCTGGCAAATTGCTGTGCAATGCCATCGGCCCGCGCTATGGCGCAAACCAGAAGTGCCTGCTGTACAAAAACCTGCTGGCCATTCTTGAAGCCCGTGACTTGGCCAACTGCCAGATGCCCCTGATCAACTCCGGGGTCATCGGGCTCACTGCCGAAGATGCCAGCGCCCTGGACCGCTCCATCGCCATGATGGACGAGTTCCACCCGCTGGCGCGCGAGGCCTACACCCTCGAAGAGTTCTGCCTGGCGGTGGCGGCCCACCGCAGGCTGGCGCTGGCCGAGTGCACCGATGTCATTCACCACTACTGGAGCCGCAAGGCGCAGTTTCGCGCCAAGATCCAGGCCTGGTTGCGCAAGCACGGCCATAACCCGCTGAGCCAGGCGGCACTGGCCGACGTCACCCTGGTCAACGACCAGCTACCACGGCCTCCGGCCCTGCACCGCCTGGGCTACAAGGCGCTGAGCCTGACCCTGCCCCGCCACGAACGCCAGTTCGCCCGCGAGTTGCTGTATGGCTGCTACCCCTACCCCAATGAGTTCGACCGCGCCTGCGCCCCCGCCTGGTGGGACAAGGCCCTGGAAAACCTCAATGCCCGCCATGGCCAGATGCGGCCCGAGCAACTGCGTCAGTGCTTGCGCCACCCGGGGTTGCGCTTGTCACTGGGTGAGCGAAGGAAGGATATCGAAGCGCATCTGCTGAGGTTTGCCCACATTTGAGCCGGCACAGGAGAACAACACCCCCTCTGGCCTAGAACAGGCCGAGCGCGTAATCTCCGGCCATGCCACTCGTCGCCCGCCTGTTCTGGATCCTGCTGCTCGCCTGCCTGAGCCCGTTGGCCCTGGGCGAGCGCCTGCGCCTGGTGTCCGATGACTGGGCACCCTACATTTATCAGCACGACGGCCAGCCACGCGGTATCGACTACGAAGTCACCACCGAAATATTCAAGCGCCTTGGTGTCGAAGTGGAATGGCAGTTCCTGCCGTGGAAGCGCTGCCTGGCAATGGTCGAGCAAGGCCTGGCCGACGGCATTCTGGACATCTTCCAGACCGAAGCCCGGCGCCCTTATCTGGTCTACGCCCCCGAGCCCTTGTCAGAGGTCGAGTTCGTGCTGTTCCAGGCCCGCGCACGCCGCCATGACGTGGCCGGCCCTGACGACCTCACGGGCCTCACCGTAGGCACCTCGCCAGGCTACGCCTATGGCGCCGCGTTCAACCAGGCCACTCATTTTCGACGTGAAGCGGCGCCGACCCAGGAAGCCAACTTCGGCAAGCTGGTGCTAGGCCGTATCGACCTGGCAATCACCGACCGCGTGGTTGGACATTATCTGATCCGGCATCTGGGCATGGAGCAGCAAGTGGAGGAACTGCCGCTGGTGATCAACCGCCAGGCCCAGTACCTGGGGCTGGTGCGCAAACCGGGGCGCGAGGCACTGGCCCTGGCCTTTGCCGAAGAACTGCAGCGTTTCAAGCAGGAGCCGGCCTTTGCCGCCATCAGCCACCGTTACACAGGCGACATCGGAAACATTCTCAACGCCGTTGAGCAGCAGGAAAGCGGCACAGCGCGATAGCTCTGTTATACTCGGGCCTTCCCGCCCGGCTCACGCCCGGACGCTCGGCCTCGCAACAGGCATCCCGATCGGCTTCGACGCCCCTTCGCGTCCCCCTCCGTTTCCCGGATGTGCAGTGAAAGCCCAGCTGGACCGGACGCGATCGCATCCCACCGATGCCCGTCGCGCCAGGCAGAACATCCCAACGGGCCCAGCCCACACGAGAACAGGATCGCCCATGTCCTTTGCTTCCCTCGGTCTCTCCGAGGCTCTTGTCCGCGCTATCGAGGCTGCGGGCTATACCCAGCCGACCCCCGTGCAACAGCGGGCGATTCCCGCCGTGTTGCAAGGCCGCGACCTGATGGTTGCTGCACAGACAGGTACTGGTAAAACCGGCGGCTTCGCCCTGCCGATTCTCGAGCGCCTGTTCCCGGCCGGCCACCCCGACAAGTCACAGCGTCATGGCCCGCGCCAACCTCGCGTGCTGGTCCTGACCCCGACCCGCGAGCTGGCAGCCCAGGTGCACGACAGCTTCAAGGTCTATGCCCGCGACCTGCCACTGGTCAGCGCCTGCATCTTCGGCGGCGTTGGCATGAACCCGCAGGTCCAGGCGATTGCCAAGGGCGTCGACGTGCTGGTTGCCTGCCCGGGTCGCCTGCTTGACCTGGCCGGCCAAGGCAAGGTCGACCTGGCCCACGTAGAAATCCTGGTGCTCGACGAAGCCGACCGCATGCTCGACATGGGCTTCATCCACGACGTCAAGAAGGTACTGGCCCGCCTGCCAGCCAAACGCCAGAACCTGCTGTTCTCGGCCACCTTCTCCAAGGACATCACCGACCTCGCCGACAAGCTCCTGCACAACCCGGAGCGTATCGAGGTCACGCCGCCGAACACTACTGTCGAGCGTATCGAGCAGCGCGTCTACCGCCTGCCTGCCAGCCACAAGCGTGCGCTGCTGGCACACCTGATCACCCTGGGTGCCTGGGAGCAGGTACTGGTGTTTACCCGTACCAAGCACGGCGCCAACCGCCTGGCCGAGTACCTGGAAAAGCAAGGCCTGACCGCCGCAGCGATTCACGGCAACAAGAGCCAGAACGCCCGCACCAAGGCCCTGGCCGACTTCAAGGCCAACAGCGTGCGCGTACTGGTCGCCACCGACATCGCCGCACGCGGCCTGGACATCGACCAGTTGCCCCACGTGGTCAACTTCGAGCTGCCGAATGTCGAGGAAGATTACGTGCACCGTATCGGCCGTACTGGCCGCGCCGGCCGTTCGGGCGAGGCTATTTCGCTGGTCGCACCGGATGAAGAGAAGCTGCTCAAGAGCATTGAGCGGGTAACCCGTCAGAAGATCGCGGACGGCGACCTGATGGGCTTTGATGCCAGCCAGGTAGAAGCCGAGAAACCCGAAGTACGCGAGCGCCCGCAAAACAACGGCCGTGGTGGTCGTAACCAGCAGGCCCGCGGCGAAGGCGGTAAAGACACCAACGGCGGCCGCAAGGACAAAGGCAAAGATAAAGGCAAGGCCAAGCCACAGGCTGCCGACAAGCCGGCCGACAAGGAAAAGAGCGGCGACAGGCAGCAGCAGCCGCGTAAACCGCGTGACAAGAAACCGCGCCAGCCACAGCAGCAGGCCAGCAGCAACAGCGCGCCTCAGGCACAAGGTAACCGCGACCCGGAAGAGTTCCTGGACGACGACATCGACAACTTTGGTAACCGCGCCGACTACGTCAGCCCGTACCAAGGCAAGAACCAGGGCCGCAATCGCCGCCCAGGTGGTGGTGCTGGTCAAGCTCAGGGTACCGGCCAACGCAGCAACACTGGGGGCCAGGGCCAAGCTCGCAATGGCGGCCAGCAACGCAATGGTGGCAGTGCCGGCGGCGAAAAACGCCCGCCTCGCGCCAACAACGGTGGCGGTGCCCGTCGTGAGGGTGGCGGTGGCCGTGGTCGCCCGGCCCGTGACGATGCTGCCCGGCAAGAGCCGGCCGTGCGCAACCCGCGTCAGCCGGAAAAACAGCCGGTGATCATCCGCAAGGAATCCAAACTCGACCGTTTCCCGACGCCTGAGCAACTGGATGACCTGCCAGCCCGCCCGCGCGGTGAGCGCCCTGCCCTGTTGACCCGCAAGGGTTGATTCAGAGGTAGCCTGCAGTGGCCCTGCCAGGGCCCTGAACGGGAAATGAAAACGCCGCCCAATGGGCGGCGTTTTCTATTGCCAAAGCAATGCTTACTTCTGCTTCACACCTTCAACACTGATATCCAGGTCCAGGGTCTGCGAAGTCGGGCCAGGGCCTTTGATGCCGAAGTCGTTCAGGTTAAGGGTGGTGGTGGCGTTGAAACCAGCGCGCTCACCGCCCCATGGGTCCTTGCCTTCACCGTTGAAGGTAGCCTTGAAGGTGACCGGCTTGGTTACGCCGTGCATGGTCAGGTCGCCAGTCACGTCAGCAGTCTTTTCACCCGTCGACTTGACGGCGGTAGAGACAAACTTGGCTTCAGGGTACTTCTTCACGTCGAGGAAGTCGGCGCTGGCGATGTGCTTGTCACGCTCGGCATGGTTGGACGTCAGGCTGGCGGTTTTCAGGTCGACGCTGATCTTGCTGGCTTCAGGCTTGGCGCTGTCCCAAGTGAAGTTGCCATCGAAGTCCTTGAAGGTGCCGTGAATGAAGCTGTAACCCAGGTGGCTGATCTTCCAGTCGACGAACGCGTGCTGGCCTTCCTTGTCGATCTTGTACTCGGCAGCCATGACCTGGCCGGCGGAAAGCAGAGCGGTACCGAGCGCCAGAGCGGCAAAAGTCTTTTTCAACATCCTTATGTCCTTCCTATGCAATTGAGTTGAGGGTCAAGCTTTGCGGCCCAACATGCGAGTCAGGGTCGCGTCACGGTCGATGAAATGGTGCTTGAGCGCTGCCAGGGCATGCAGCACGGCAAAAATGACCAGGCCCCAGGCCAGCCAGAGATGAATCACACCCGCCACATCTGCCTGGTCAGGCAGGTCGCTGACCAGTGCCGGCACTTCGAACAGGCCGAACACCGGAATGCCGACGCCGTCGGCGGTGGAAATCAGGTAACCGGCCGCCATCACCGCAAACAGACCAAGGTACAGGGCCAGATGGCCCAGCTTGGCCGCCAGGCGTGTGACTGCGCCATGGTTGGCCGGTGCCGGTGGTGGTGGGCTGATGAAACGCCAGACCACTCGCAGCAGCATCACCGCCAGCAGCACCAGGCCGATGCTCTTGTGCAGGTCCGGGCCTGCTTTGCGCCAAGGGCTGTAGTAGTCGAGGCCGACCATCCACAGGCCCAGGCCGAACAGGCCAAAGACTGCCAGTGCCACGCCCCAGTGCAGGACGATACTGACCATGCCGTAGCGAGAAGGTGAATTGCGCAGTTGCATGTTGGCGTGTATCCCCGTGAAAGCTGTGCACAGACTAACGCGTAACGTATCGAATAAAAGCGGAAAAACTTGCTCTGGTTTATCGAGAAATCCGATATGTATTCTGTAAGCTTCCCATTAAGGAAACATTAACGATAGTCGGGGAAATAGAGGTTGCCAGTACTGGCCTCTTCGCAGCACAAGGCTGCTCCTACAGGGGTGCGGTGCCTGTAGGAGCAGCCTTGTGCTGCGAAGAGGCCGGCACTGTCGATCAATCAGCCAGCCTTTGCCTGGGTATTGGCCACAGGCTTTTTGGCAGGCTCGGACTTGGCAGTGGCTTTCTTGATCTCGGCAGGCTTATGCGCCGGCTTGTGTGCCGGCGCATGCTTGGCCGGGGATGCCTTGGTTGGCGCAGGCTTGGCCGCCGCCTCTTTGACCACTGGTGCTGGTGCTACCGGGGCCGGCGCGGCTTGTGGAGCAGGCGCAGGTACCGGCGCCACTTCCTCGGCCCTGGCGATTGGCTCAGCCTTCACCGCTGGCGTTTCAGCCCCACCAAACAGGCGCTTGAAGAAGCCTGGCTTGTCCTGCTTGGCCTCTTCGACCTTCTGCGGCTCGGCTTTGACAGGTGCCTTGTCAGCCTTGTCGCCCTTGTCGGACGAACCCCCAAACATATTGGAGAAGAACCCGCCCTTGCTGTCCTTGGCCGCCGCCGCACCGGCTGCCGCTGCCGCAACCGGCACCGCCTTGGCGGGGTCGAACGACTTGCCGGCCAACAGGTCCTGTGCCTGGCTGGCGGCACGCTGGCCACTGCGCAGGGCGCCTTCCAAGGTGCCAGGGTACAGGGCGTCGGTATGCTCACCGGCAAAGGTGATGCGCTGCACCGGGCGCTCCCACAGGCGCCAGTATTTGCTGATCTGACCCGGGCCATAGGCCAGATAGGCGCCGCCGGTTCCAGCATCGGTGCTATAGCGCTTCACCTCATAACCGGTGAAGGCACCGCGGGCCTGCGGATAGAAGGCATGCAGGCGGATCAGCACCTGATCGACCATCTGCTTGTCGCCAAACGCTTGCAGCAGGCGGGCGTTGTCGCCAGAAAGGTTGATCACCACGTTGGCGCCGCCCTTGAGCGCTGGCTCGATCCACAGCATGCCGAGGCCGGCGTTACTGAAGATTTCGCCCGACATGCGTGCGCGGCTTTCCCACACTGGCTTCTTGAATTTGAGCATCAGCTGGTCGCGCCAGCCATAGTTGGTACCTTTGAGCGCCGCCAGGTGCTGGTTGTCCAGGCCTGGGGTCATCTGGATCTTGGCCAGGGCGCGCAGCGGCACAGCCATCACCAGGTAATCCGCCTGGTAGCCGACACTGCCGACTTTTACCGTTACGCCATCCTTGTCCTGAACGATAGCGGTGACCGGCGAATTGGTCTTGATGGTTTTCAGTTGCTTGACGAAGGCCTGGGCCAGCACCGGGCTGCCACCTGGCAGGCGTGCAGCACGCAGGTCGCGGTCGCTGACACCGCGGTACACGCGGTTCTGCTGGGCGAAGTACAGCAGCGACAGGCGCGATGGCTCATCGTAACGGGTACGGATTTGCTGGTTGACCAACTGACGGGCGGTGGCCGGCAGTTGCAGTTTATCCAGCCAGGTGGACACGTTGATCTGGTCGAGGGCGAACAGCGTGCTGGTGGCCTGCGGGTTCAGCGGGTCATCGATCGAACGGGCCAGGTCATCGAGGGTTTTCTCGTAGCGTTTGAGCGCTTCGGCGGTAGCAGGTTGCTTGGTGGCCAGGTCGGTGGCGCTGAAATACTCACCGTCGATCAGGTAACCCGGGGTACGCACGAACTCCGGCGCCGGCAGTGTTTCAAGCTTGAAACGGTCAAGGTACTGGTTGAGCACCGGCTGCGCCTTGGCATTGCCGATCCACTCGCTGGTGGCCAGCCCCGAACGCCCGCCCATCCCCGACTTGGCCTCCAGCAGGGTCACCTGCCAGCCTTTGTTCTGCAGCTCGTAGGCTGCTGTCAGGCCCGCCAGGCCGCCACCCACGACAATTGCCGTGGGCGTCTTGTCCTTAGCCAGCGCGGCGCCGCTGGAGACACCAATCAATACCAACGCGCACAGGCGCACCCAAGCAGCAGCCATGTCGGCGAACTCCGAGTCAGAGGTTACAGAAACGGGGAGAGGCAGGAATGCCCCGGGAAGATGCGTTAAGAATACGTCAGCTCCGGCCACCCTGCCAGCGCAGTGACATCAAGTCCTTTTGGCAACTGACATTTTTGCCAGTAGCCATGTCACACGGTGGCAGGCGAAGCTGGCAAAGATGGCCAGAAGCCCCGCCAGGAGGGCATGCGCATGATTTTCGAGGAGCATTTCCAGCACGTTGAACGGCAGTTCCTGTGGCACAAGCAAACCCTTCATATGGCCTCTGGCCTGAGTATCCGCTCCAACAGCACTTCATGGACCGGCTTTCATGAAGCGTTCAAGGGCGAAGACGGTACCGAGCTGGTCATTGGCGAACACAGTGATGTGGAAATTACCTTCGCTCATGAAGTCGAGTGCCTGCGGCTGGAGTACTACGTGGTCAGTGATTACCTTTGCGACGACCTGCACATGCTGTTCGATACCGAAAGCCACGATTACGACCTGGCCGCCCCGGCCCCGCGCAACTTCTACTGGCTTACCGTGGAAGGCAGCGGGATTCGCGACCTGCTCCCGGGCCCTATCGCCACCCACCCCTATCACCAGGTGATCGACGGCCCTTTCCGCCGCCTGACCATCTCCACTTCGCAGGCCGGCACCGTGCACATCCGGCGCCTCGAATGGACCGGCACCAACCGCCATTGAAAGGCAGCGGTTGTCCTGCCTTGCGGCATTGCTTAGGCTTACGCGGTCGAACCACGCCGCAAAGCCAGGAGAAGTGCCCATGGGCCTCAACGATCAGTGGATGCAACGCGACCTCAAGGTCCTGTGGCACCCCTGTACCCAGATGAAAGACCACGAGCAGCTGCCGCTGATCCCGATCAAGCGCGGCGAAGGCGTGTGGCTGGAGGACTTCGAAGGCAAGCGCTACCTGGACGCGGTGAGCAGCTGGTGGGTCAATGTATTCGGCCACTCCAACCCGCGCATCAACCAGCGCATCAAGGACCAGGTCGACCAACTGGAGCACGTGATCCTGGCCGGTTTCAGCCACCAGCCGGTGATCGAGCTGTCCGAGCGCCTGGTGGCCATGACCCCGGCCGGCCTCGACCGGGTGTTCTACGCCGACAACGGCTCGTCGTGCATCGAAGTCGCCCTGAAGATGAGCTTCCATTACTGGCAGAACATCGGCAAACCGGGCAAGAAACGCTTCGTCACCCTGACCAACAGCTACCACGGCGAAACCATCGCCGCCATGTCGGTAGGTGATGTGCCGCTGTTCACCGAGACCTACAAGGCGTTGCTGCTGGACACCCTCAAAGTGCCCAGCCCCGACTGCTACCTGCGCCCCGAGGGCATGAGCTGGGAAGAACACTCGCGCAACATGTTTGCCGCCATGGAGCAGACCCTGGCCGAGCACCACGCCTCGATCAGCGCGGTGATCGTCGAGCCGCTGATCCAGGGCGCCGGCGGCATGCGCATGTACCACCCGGTGTACCTCAAGCTGCTGCGCGAGGCCTGCGACCGCTACGACGTGCACCTGATCCACGATGAAATCGCAGTGGGCTTTGGCCGCACCGGCACGATGTTCGCCTGCGAACAGGCCGGCATCCGCCCGGACTTCCTGTGCCTGTCCAAGGCCCTGACCGGCGGCTACCTGCCGCTGGCCGCCTGCCTGACCACCGACAAGGTGTACCAGGCGTTTTATGACGACTACCCGACGCTGCGCGCATTCCTGCACTCGCACAGCTACACCGGCAACCCGCTGGCGTGCGCTGCGGCGCTGGCGACCCTGGATATCTTCGAGCAAGACAACGTGATCGAGGCCAACAAAGCCCTGGCCACGCGCATGGCCACCGCCACTGCGCACCTGGCCGATCATGCGCACGTTGCCGAAATCCGCCAGACCGGCATGGCCCTGGCCATCGAGATGGTCCAGGACAAGGCCGGCAAGGTGGCCTACCCCTGGCAGGAGCGGCGTGGCCTGAAGGTATTCGAACACGCCCTGACCCGCGGCGCCCTGCTGCGCCCGCTGGGCAGCGTGGTGTACTTCCTGCCGCCGTACGTGATCACCCCGGAGCAGATCGATTTCCTGGCCGAAGTGGCCAGCGAAGGCATCGACATTGCCACCCGCGACAGCGTCAGCGTTGCCGTGCCGGCCAACTTCCACCCCGACTTCCGAGACCCAGGCTAGCCCCCATAAGCCCGCCTCCGACCCTGTGGGAGCGGGTTTACCCGCGAATGCGGTGTTACCCCACCATCGCATTCGCGGGTAAACCCGCTCCCACAGGGTCACATGATCCCTTTTCGTCCGAGCTGAACCATGAGACTTTCCCGCTTCTTCATCGACGCCCCCCTGAGCCTTGGCGAGCACGACCTGCCCGAAGCACAGGCCCACTACATTGGCCGCGTACTGCGCATGGCCCCCGGCGACGCCGTGCAACTGTTCGACGGCAGCGGCCAGGAATACCTCGGCCAGTTACTTGAAGTGGGCAAGAAAACCGTCCGCGTCAGCCTGGACCAGGCCCTCGCCGGGCAGGCCGATTCACCGCTGCACGTGCACCTCGGCCAAGGCCTGTCCCGTGGCGAGCGCATGGACTGGGCGGTCCAGAAGGCTACCGAGCTGGGTGCCAACGAAATTACCCCGATCGTCAGCGAGCGCTGTGAGGTGCGCCTGAAAGACGAACGCGCCGACAAGCGCCTGGCCCACTGGCGCCAAGTGGCGATCAGTGCCTGCGAACAATGCGGCCGCTCTACCTTGCCGGTCATCCACCCCCCCGTGACCCTGGCCGAATGGCTGGCTGGCACCCAGGCTGACCTGAAACTGGTCCTGCACCCGGTAGCCGAGCCGCTCACCAGCCACGACAAACCTGCGACCCTGGCCTTCCTGATCGGCCCCGAAGGCGGCCTGAGCGACGCTGAAGTGGAGCAGGCCAAAGCGTCTGGTTTCCACGCCGCCCGCCTCGGCCCACGCGTGCTACGCACCGAGACCGCGCCGGTGGTGGCACTGTCGGTGGCACAGCAACTGTGGGGCGATTTTTAACTAGCGCACGTAGAACGACACCGCCACGAAGTGCAGCAGGCTGCCGGCAATCACGAACAGGTGCCAGATGCCGTGCCCGTGGCGCAAGCGGCTGTCGAGCGCAAAGAAGATGATGCCCACGGTGTAGAACACCCCGCCGGCGGCCAACCAGGCAAAGCCGGCGCTGCCCAGTGAGTGCAGCAGCGGCTTGACCGCCACCAGCACGATCCAGCCCATCACGGCATAAATGATGATCGACAGGACCCGTGCTTCGGAGCGCGGCTTGATCTCCTGCAACATACCGATCACCGCCAGCCCCCAGACCACGCCGAACAAGCTCCAGCCCCAAGGGCCGCGCAGGCTGACCAGGCAGAATGGCGTGTAACTGCCGGCGATCAGCAGGTAGATCGACAGGTGATCGAGCTTACGCATGATCACCTTCGCCCGCCCCCGGGTGCTGTGGTACAGGGTGGAGATGCTGTACAGCAACAGCAGCGTGCTGCCGTAGATGGAGAAGCTGACGATCTTCCACGGGTCGCCTTGCAGGCCCGCTACCACGATCAGCCAGATGGCACCGATACAGGCGAGGACAGCACCGACCAGGTGAGTCCAGGCATTGAAGCGTTCACCGTAATACATGCAAACACAGACCTCCCCCAACAGTTATAAGTTTCAAGCGGCAAGCAGCAAGCGAAACGCGGTAGCACTGATATCACCGCTCTAGCTTGCAACTTTCCGCTTGCAGCTTACAGCTCTCCTGGTTGCAGTTCCGCGTCACGCACCAGCCTTTCCAGTGCAATCAGGTCCGGCACCCGTGCCACCTGCTCGCCCACCTGCACTGCCGCCAGCTCCAGGCGCCCTAGCGCCACATCCACGTAATTCAACTGGCTGTCGAGCTTGCACGAGCGCGGTATGTCTTGCAGCAGCAATGCCAGGTAGCGCAGGCCGGTATCACCCAGCGCATTGAGCACGACTACGCGAGCCCGCTCACCGCACGGTGTCTCACCACCGCACGCGGCCTCGAAACCGATCAGCGGCAAGCGTTGCTTACGCCAGTCGATCCAGCCCAGATGCCAGGCGGGGTCACCGTGCTGACACACCAGATTGCGCTGGCCACTCAACTCGGCCACCGCCACGTTGGGCAACACCAAGGTGCGGTCGCCCAACGGCAGCAACAGCCCTGTCAGGCTGCTGCGCTGCCCGGAAATCAGTTCAAGCATGGGCTTGGCTCCAATGGGCGATGCTCTGCAACAGCAGCGACTCCTGGTACGGCTTGCCCAGGTATTCGTTGACGCCGATGGCCATGGCACGGTCGCGGTGCTTCTGCCCGGTGCGCGAGGTGATCATGATGATCGGCAGGTCTTTCAGCCGGGCGTCACGGCGGATGCGTGTGGCCACCTCAAACCCGTCCATACGTGGCATTTCGATGTCCAGCAGCAGGACGTCGGGGCGGTGCTCCTCCAGCAGGGCCATGGCATCGACCCCGTCTTTGGCCGTGAGCACGCTCATGCCGTGGCGCTCAAGCAGGCGGCTGGTGACTTTGCGCACAGTCACCGAGTCATCCACCACCATCACCAGCAATGCACGGCGCGGCGCCGGGCCGAGCAGCTGGCGCTGGGAGCCACCACCTGGCAAGCGGGCCAGGCGCCGCTGCTGGCCGCGCAGCTGGCCAAGCAGGTCGAGAATCAGCACTACCCGGCCATCGCCCAGTAGTGTCGCCCCCGACAGCCCGGCAACCGCCGCAAACTGTGGCCCCAGGCTCTTCACTACAATCTCGCGGCTTGGCGACAGGCTGTCGGCCTGGATGGCGAACGACTGCTCCTTGGAATGCACCAGCAGTACTGGCAACGGCACGCTCTGCCCCAGCAGCGCGGGGCGCGGCAGGCCTTGCAGCAATTCGCCCAGGTAGCGCAGCTCGTATTCGTACCCGGCGTAGACATAGCGGGGCGTGTCCAGCTGATAGCACGCCGCCAGTTCTGCCGGCGGCACGCGGACGATGCCCTCGATGGTATTGAGCGGGATGGCGTACTGCTCCTCGCCCAGGTGCACCATCAGCGCACGGTTGATCGAAACGGTGAACGGCAGGCGAATCAAGAAGCGCGCGCCCTTGCCTTGGGCCGACTCGATGCTCATCGCGCCACCCAGTTGCTTGACCTCCTCGTGCACCACGTCCATGCCCAGGCCGCGCCCGGAAATCTGGGTGATCTTTTCGGCGGTTGAAAACCCCGGGCGCAGGATGAACTGCAAGATCTCGTGATCACTCAGGTTCGCCTGCGGGTCCAGCAGGCCGCGCTTGATTGCCTTGCGCCGCACCGCTTCCAATGGCACACCGGCACCGTCGTCGGTCATTTCGATAACGATATCGGCACCTTCGTGCAGCAAGTTAAGGTGGATAGTGCCCTGCTCCGGCTTGCCGGCGGCCAGGCGTGCTTCGCGGCTTTCCAGGCCATGGTCGACCGCGTTGCGCAGCATGTGCTCAAGCGGCGCCACCATGCGTTCAAGCACACTACGGTCCAGTTCGCCTTCGGCGTTGCCGACCACCAGTTCCACCTGCTTGCCCAGTTCGCTGGCCACCTGTCGCACCACACGCTGCAGGCGTGGTACCAAGCGTTCGAAAGGCACCATCAAAGTGGCGGTCAGGCCTTCCTGCAACTGGCTGTTCACCCGTGCCTGCTGCTGCAGCAGGCTGTAAGCCTCCTGGGCACGCTGGGCCAGGGTTTCTTTCAGGTCAAGCAAGTCCGAGGCAGACTCGAACAAGGCCCGCGACAGTTGCTGCAACTGCGAATGGCGGTCCATCTCCAGGGGGTCGAAGTCGTCATAGGCATCGCTTTCGAACGGCTGGCGGCTGGAGATCCGCCCCTGGGTCTCAATGTCCAGGCGCAGTAACTGGTCGCGCATGCGCTCCAGGGTGGTTTCCATTTCGTTGAGGGTGAACTGCGCATCGTTGACCTGCTGCTCGATGCGCCCGCGAATGATCGAGTGTTCGCCAGCGAGGTTGCCCAGGTCATCGAGCAACTCGGCATCAACCTTGACCATGTCGCCAGGCGCCCGCTCTGG
The DNA here is from genome assembly GCA_947090765.1 of Pseudomonas sp. MM223. Taxonomy (NCBI): domain Bacteria; kingdom Pseudomonadati; phylum Pseudomonadota; class Gammaproteobacteria; order Pseudomonadales; family Pseudomonadaceae; genus Pseudomonas; species Pseudomonas sp. MM223. The sequence goes on from OX352322.1 coordinate 6,248,406, forward strand.
CGCTGCCGCTGGCATTTCGCTGGCAGCGGCTTCGATCGGCCCTTGACCGGCAGCACTGTCGGTCAGGGCCGCACTGCTGAAGTTACGGATATAGTCGATCAGCGCCGTGGCGGCATGCAAAGGCTGCCCCAGGCGCACCGCATCAAGCATGTGCGCCAGGCGGTCATGGCAATTCTGCAGCAGGGCGAACAGGGGCGGGCTCGGCGGCAAGCGCCCGGCAGCCAACAGCTCGTAAACAAACTCCAGTTCGTGGGCCAGGTCACCGATCGGGGCAATTTCGACCATGCGCGCCACGCCCTTGAGGGTGTGCAGGTCGCGCATCAGGTTGTCCACCTCGACGCTGCTGCGCGGGTCGGCCTGCCAGCGCGCCAAGGCGGCGGCGGCGCTCTCGACGATGTCCGAGCTTTCTTCGAGGAACACTTCCAGCAGCTCTTCGCCGGCGCTTTCCGGCTCTTCAGGCAGAGGCTCGCCAACCTCAGGCAGCAGAGGGCTATGCGACAGCCCCAAGGTATCCGTCAGGTCCATGTCCGGGTGCAGCGGGGTAACCGTGTCGATCCCCACCAAGCCGGTGGCATCCGGTGCCAAGGCCTGGTCCAGCAGGTTGCGCAGGCTGTCGACCAGCTCTGGCCGTGAGGCGATGTCCTGCCCGGCGGCCACTTCGTCAAGCATGTCCAGCAGGGCTTCATGGGCGCGCTGCGCCTGGGCGAAAAAGCGTGCATCGGCGGGCAGGCTGCCCTCTTCCACCGCGCCATACAGGTCCAGCAAGGCCTCGCACACATCGTCCATCTGCCACAAGTCGGCCAGGTGCGCGGCGTGGCCCAAGGTGGTCATCTGGTCAAGCAGGGTATCCAGTGCGTCGCGCTGGCCGGGCTGTTGCTGCCAGCGCGACAGCAACGACTCGGCATCGAGCAGAATGTCCATGGCCTGGGCCAGGAAACTGGCAACCAACTGCGGGTCGCGCTTGCTGCGCCGGGCATGCTGCGGGTCGTCATGCACGCTGGCCAGACGGTTATCTACTGCTTGGCCAACTGTTTCGATCAGCTCCGCAGCGCCAGGGATGGCTGCCAGCGGCGTGCTGTCGAGTTGCGCCAGGCCCAGATGGAACAGCGAACGCGCGGCTTCCAGCCATTCAATCTCGGCCATTTGCAGGGGCAGTTGATGGCCCTTGTATTCACGGGCCAGGCGGTCGAAGGCGGTGGCCAGCTCGGCGACCGGCATCACCCCGGCCATGGCAGCACTGCCCTTGAGCGTGTGCAGGGCACGCTGCAGGCCATCGCTGACCGGCGTGTCGTGGCCGTCGGCACCCTGCAGGTAGGCATCGAGGCTGGCCAGGTGGCCCTGCGCCTCACTGCGGAAGATATCCAGCAACTGCGGATCGAGGCCATCAATATTTGCTGCTGCCGGGGCGTCGTTTTCGGCCAGCGCATGCAGGTGCCCGGCCAGTTGTTCGATTTCGGTCAGTTGCGGCAACTGGCCGGCGGCAAAATCAGCCAGCAGGTCGGGCAGATGGACGAACACCTGTTGCAGGGCCACCACACCTTCAGGGCTGAGCACACTACGGCCCTCCAGCACGCGGTTCAGCAGGTGCTCGGCGCCCCAGGCCAGTTCGGCCACCGCCTCGGCATGCACCATGCGGCCGCTGCCTTTGAGCGTATGCAGCGCACGGCGCACTTCACCCAGTGCAGCGCGCTGCTGGTTGTCGGCACGCCAACGCAACCACTGGCGCTCGAGTTCCGGCAGTAACTCGCCAGCTTCTTCGAGGAACACCTCGCGCAGCTCGTCATCAATACCATCGCCATCGGCATCAACGCCCGCCCGGGCGTCGGCTTGCGCACAATACACACCCAACGCCGCCAGGCTGGCACGCGCCATGTCGATAAACGGCTGGCCATCCGCCAGCGGGTCGGCCACCCGCCACTGCAGGTAGCATTCAGCGGCGCTCAAGGCCTCAGCCAAGTGGGCCAGCTCGTCGGCGGGCGGCTCCTCCTCCAGGTGCTGCAACCAACGCTGGGCATAGCTTGCGCAACCGGCAAGCAGCTCGGCCACGGCGGGTAGCATCAACATGGCCAAAGCGCCGCGAACCTGCTGCAACAACCCTGGCAAGGGTTGCAGCCGCTGTCGGGGCCAGTCGGACTCCACATAATCGCCGATCAGGTCCTTGGCCTGCTGCAACACGTTCAGCGATTCATTCAGCACCAGCTGGCGTATCTCGGCCAGGTCCGAGCCTGGCAGGCCGCCTTGGCCGTTTTCCTCCAGCGGGCCGACCATGCCGTTCAGGGAGGCTTCCACGTACAAAAGGGCGCCCGCTACATCCATCAACACCGCGTCGTCTACCGCCCGCTCGCCCTGGGCCAGGGCTTGCAGCGCCAGCACCTGGTCGATAATCACACGCCGTGGTTGCTGAAAGCCCAGCACAGCCAGGGTATCGGCCACGTGGCGCAGCGGTGCCAGCAGGGCATCCAGTTGCTCGCTGTGCTGGCGGTCGCTGCGCACGAACTGGTCCAGCCGCTCCTTGATGCGCATAAGGTCGTCGCAGAGTGCGGTCACCACCGAGCGCAAGGCATCGCGCCCCGGCCCGGCCTGCAATTGTTCGCGCCAGTTGCCCAGCGACAGGTCGAGGTTGGCCAGGTCGTCGGAGCCTGCAAAGCGCTGCGCAGCACCGCTGATCAGGCTGGCCTGGGCCAGTGGCTCGATACCCCGGCAGGCGCGCAGCTGGTTGAGCAGCGGCAGCATCACCAAGGGCAGGTCGTGGCGGGCACCGCGCAAGCGCTCAAGGTAGGAGGGCAATTGCTCCAGGCCGCGGAACAACGCACCCAGGCAATCACCCCGCGGGCTCACCTGGCCGTCGGCCAGGGCCTTGGCGAACAGTTCCAGTTCTTCGGCCAGGCGCGTCGCACCTCGCAGTTCGAGCATGCGCAGGCAGCCATGCACCTGGTGCAGGTTGTCGACAACGAAGGCCAGAATAGACAGGTCGCCAGGCTCGCCGGCAAAACGCTCCAGCGCTTGGCGCGCCTGGCCCAGGCAGTCGAGGATGGCAGCCTTGGTCCAGGCCAGCGCTACCGTGTCGTGGCGCTCGGGGCTTACAGCAGCAGATGCCATGGTCACTTCCTCAGCGCGGCGCTTCACTTGGGCTCGGCAGGTGGCGGCAGGGTAAAACCGGATACCGAACGGCGCATCTCGCTGGCCATGCGGGCCAGGTGGCGGATGCTGTCGGCAGTGGCCCCGGAGCCGGCGGAGGTCTGCGCGGTAATCTGCTGGATGACCGCCATGGTGTGGGAGATCTGCCCGGCCGACGAGGTCTGCAACTGGGCAGCGTCGGAGATGCTGTGGATAAGGTCGGCCAGGTTCTGCGATACCCCTTCGATCTCGGCCAGCGCCACCCCGGCATCCTGGGCCAGGCGAGCGCCGCGCACCACTTCGGCGGTGGTCTGCTCCATGGAGATTACCGCCTCGTTGGTGTCGGCCTGGATGGTGCGCACCAGCGCCTCGATCTGGCGGGTGGCCGATGACGAGCGTTCGGCCAGGCGCTGCACTTCGTCGGCGACCACGGCAAAACCACGGCCGGCCTCACCGGCCAGCGAGGCCTGGATCGCCGCATTAAGGGCAAGGATGTTGGTCTGGTCGGCAATGTCGTCGATCAGGCTGACGATGTCGCCGATTTCCTGGGAAGACTCACCCAGGCGCTTGATCCGCTTGGCGGTGTCCTGGATTTGCTCGCGAATGTTGTCCATGCCATTGATGGTGTTGTGCACCACCTCGTTACCCTTGTTGGCGATGGCTACCGAGCGTTCCGCCACCTTGGCCGATTCGTAGGCATGCGCCGATACCCGGTCGATCGACTCAACCATGTCGCCGACCGCCTCGGAGGCCTCGCTGATCTGCGCGGCCTGGTGCTCGGAGGCCTTGGCCAGCTGGCGAGCAGTGTTTTGCGTGTCCTGCACGGCCGCAGCCACTTGCACGGCGCTGTGGTTGATGGTGGCGACCAGGTCGCGCAGTTGGTCCACGGAATAGTTGATCGAGTCGGCAATGGCGCCGGTGAAGTCTTCGGTCACGGATACGGTCACGGTCAGGTCGCCATCGGCCAGCTCTTCGATTTCGTCGAGCAGGCGCATGATCGCCTGCTGGTTGCGCTCGTTCTTTTCTGCCGTTTCACGCAATTGGCGGTTGGTGGTGCGCACCATTACCAGGCCAATGAGGATGATCGAGGCCAGCGCCAGCAGGCCCAGGGCATAGCCGCCAACCGTATCGAGGGTGCGCCCACCGGCCAGGTTCTCAAAGCCGTTGGCCAGGTGCGACGCTTCGTCGAGCAGGGTTTGCGACAGGCTGAAGATGTTGCCGGCAGCCTCGCGCACGCGGAACAGTTCGGGCGAGGTTTCGAGGATTTCATCCACAGAGCCGGCGACGAACTGGAACAGCTCGGCGATTTCGCCCAGGCGTGCGCGGGCATCGGCGTCTTCGACCCGGGTTACCTGGATTGCCGCATTACCGCTGAGCATGCCCTCCAGCACCTGGCCAAAGCGCCCGGCATCGCGGCCAAAGGCGTCAGCCGCCTGGGCTGCGGTGTCGTCACCGGCCAGCACAGTGTTGACCGAGCCAAGGATGCGCTCGGCCAGCAGCAGCTGGCGCTGGGCCACCGCCACCTGGTTGGCCGGGGCGCCGCTTTGCAGCAGGATCTCGACCACTTTCTCGTATTCCACCTGCAACTGCGGCACGGTCTCGGCCAACGTCGCCGCCACCTGGTGCAGCGACAGCACAGTCTGCTCGCTGGCTAGGATGGTGTCGGTGTTCTTGCGCAGGTTTTCCCAGTCGCGGCGTACCGATTCCATCTCGTCACGCACCGTGGGCGGCGCGGGCGGCAGGCCGGTGGACTTGTCGCCCTGGCGCAGGTAGCCCCAGCGCCGTTCAAAATCGTTGCGCGCATCCGACAGCAACTTGAAGGCCAGGGCCTTGCCGGCGGCAGCTTCGGTGGCGTTCTTGGCGATACGTTGCGACAGCACCCGCAGTTCCCCGGCATGGCCGATGTACTGCTTGTCGTAGTTGGATTGGGTGTTCAAATACGCGAAGTTGGCGAACAACAGGATGATCGACAGGATCAGGATCAAAAACAGCACAGTGATCTGCGCGATACTGCGGGTACGTGGGCTCACAGTGGTTGCGGTGACGGAGGTGGCAGGCTTGTTCACGTTCGCAGGTCCTATAACGCCACATCGAGAAAGCCCGGCGCCTGGGCCAGGGCGAAGGGGCTGAAGATCGCCCAGTTGCGTTCACGCGGGAAATGCCCCTGCACAAACCGTGCAGCGGCGCGGATCAGCGGCTGCGGCGGCGACAGTTGCAGGCTGTCCAGGGCAAAGTGCTGCAAGCCCAGTACCTCGTCCACCAGCAGGCCGACGAACAGGGCCTCGTGGTCCAGCACCAGCACCCGCCGTTGTTTGCCGGGGGCAACGTGGCCCAGGCCGAAGAAGCTGCTCAGGTCCATCACCGGCAACAACCGGCCGCGCAGGTTGGCGACCCCGCACACCCACGGCTGCACACCGGGGACCCGGCTGCTGCGCGGTTCGCGCAGCACCTCGGCCACTTCGCCCATGGGCGCGACGAACCACTGCCCGGCAATGCGAAAACCGATGCCACTCCACTGTTGCAGGCGATTGTCCTGCGGCGGCTGGTCGGCGACCAGCAGGCGGCAGCGCCGGTCAATGTCCAGCAACAGCTCGAAGGCGGTCAGCGACGCGCCTTGCGGGCGGGTGGTCAAGCCCCAGCACTTCTTTGAGCTTGGCGATCAGCGCGTCTTCTTCCACCGGTTTGGTCAGGAAGTCACGGGCACCCTGGCGCGTGGCCCAGATGCGGTCGGTTTCCTGGTCCTTGGTGGTGACCACGATCACGGGGATAGCGCTGGTTTCCGGGTCCTTGCTGAGCTGGCGGGTGGCCTGGAAACCGTTCATGCCAGGCATGACGATGTCCATCAACACCGCATCGGGCTTGTCCTGGCGGGCCAGGGCCACGCCGTCGGCACCGTTGCTGGCCTTGAGCACCTGGTAGCCGTGCTTTTCCAGCCATTCGGTCAAGCGGTACATCTCTGTCGGCGAGTCGTCGACAATCAGAACTCGGGCCATGCTGTTTCCCCATCAGGAAAGTAAGGCCGTGCCATGGCGGGGCGCGGTCAGGGTGCGTGTTGTTGAGGCGCGGTAAACCCGGGCACGTGGGCGCGGATCGCGTCGAGCAGCTCTTCCTTGCTGAACGGTTTGGTCAGGAACTGATCAGAGCCCACCACCCGGCCGCGGGCCTTGTCGAACAGCCCGTCGCGCGACGACAGCAGGATGACCGGGGTGTCCTTGAAAGCACTGTTGTGCTTGATCACGGCGCAGGTCTGGTAGCCGTCCAGGCGCGGCATCAGCACATCGACGAAGATGATGCTGGGCTGGTGGTCGACGATCTTGGCCAGGGCATCGAAGCCATCGCTGGCGGTGATCACCTCGCAGCCCGCTTCACCGAGCAACATCTGTGCGGTGCGGCGGATCGTGCGCGAATCGTCGATCACCATCACCTTCAGGGGTTGTTCCATAGACGCCTACCAATAGGAATGAAGCTGCAAGTTGCAAGCGGCAAGCTACAAGAACAGCGGCTCGGCGCATGGATGCTCTTTTCTTGAGGCTTGTAGCTTAAGGCTTGCAGCTGCACTTTTAGCATACTCCGGGTGGTCATTCCATCTGCGCCGCCCCTTGACCGGCGGCGTTCGCGGCGCCACCCTGAGCCACTTTTCTTTCGATCCATCGCGGCCACCTGCCGCCAAGAGGAACCACCCCATGAGCGTTCGCCTCGGCATTGTCATGGACCCCATCGCGTCCATCTCCTACAAGAAGGACAGCTCGCTGGCCATGCTGCTGGCCGCCCAGGCACGCGGCTGGAGCCTGTTCTACATGGAACAGCAAGACCTGTACCAGGGCGAAAGCAAGGCCCGCGCCCGCATGCGCCCGCTGAAGGTATTTGCCGACCCGGCGCACTGGTTCGAACTGGGCGAGGAGCAGGACAGCCCGCTGGCCGAGCTGGACGTGATCCTGATGCGCAAGGACCCGCCGTTCGACATGGAGTTCGTCTACAGCACCTACCTGCTGGAGCAGGCCGAGCATGATGGCGTGCTGGTGGTCAACCGCCCGCAGAGCCTGCGCGACTGCAACGAGAAGATGTTCGCCACGCTGTTCCCGCAGTGCACCACCCCCACCTTGGTCAGCCGCCGCCCGGACATCATCCGCGAATTCGCGGCCAAGCATGTCGACGTGATCCTCAAGCCGCTGGATGGCATGGGCGGTACGTCGATCTTCCGTCACCGGGCTGGCGACCCCAACCTGTCGGTGATCCTCGAAACCCTGACCGCACTGGGTACCCAGCAGATCATGGCCCAGGCCTACCTGCCGGCAATCAAGGACGGCGACAAGCGCATCCTGATGATCGATGGCGAGCCGGTGGACTACTGCCTGGCGCGTATTCCGGCCAGCGGCGAGACCCGCGGCAACCTGGCCGCCGGCGGGCGTGGCGAAGCACGCCCGCTGACCGAACGCGACCGCTGGATCGCCGCCCAGGTCGGCCCTACCCTGCGCGAAAAGGGCCTGCTGTTCGTGGGCCTGGACGTGATTGGCGACTACCTCACCGAAATCAACGTCACCAGCCCCACCTGCATCCGCGAGATCGATGCCGCCTACAACACCGATATCGGTGGCAAGCTGATGGATGCCATTGATCGCAAGCTCAAGGCACGCTGACAGCCAACGCGAAGCAAAACCGCAGAGTGGGGTATGATGCCGGTCCTATTCGACTGTGCTGCTGCCCCGCCCTGCGGTTGCTGGATACCTGATGACGCTGCCCGCTGACATCCCTGCCGACCTGCTGCCTCCCCGTGTTCGCCCGGTGGACCGGCTCGGCTTTACCCTGTTTCTGGCTGCCTTGGTGCACCTGGCGCTGATCCTTGGCGTCAGCTTCTCCGTGGTCAAGCCTGCCGAAATCCGCCACACCATGGACATCACCCTGGCCACCTTCAAAAGCGAGAAAGCGCCCGAGAAGGCTGATTTCCAGGCTCAGGACAACCAGCAGGGCAGCGGCACGCTGGACAAGAAAGCGGTGCCCACTACCACCGAGCTGGCGCCGTTCCAGGACAGCAAGATCAACAAGATCACCCCGCCGCCTGCCGCCAGGCCCGAGGTAGTGCCACCCCCGGCCCCACAAAAGTCGGCGGTGGTGACCACGGCGCCCAAAGCGCAAAAGGTCGAACCCAAGCCCAAGGAAAGCAAGGCACAGCCCAAGCCGGCCGCGCCAGCGCCAGACTTCGACAGCTCGCAGTTGTCCAGCCAGATCGCCAGCCTGGAGGCGGAGCTGTCCAACGAGCAGCAGATGTACGCCAAGCGCCCGCGTATCCACCGGCTGAACGCCGCCTCGACCATGCGCGACAAGGGCGCCTGGTACAAGGAAGAGTGGCGCAAGAAGGTCGAGCGGGTGGGCAACCTGAACTACCCCGACGAAGCCCGTCGGCAGCAGATTTACGGCAACTTGCGGATGATGGTATCGATCAACCGCGACGGCTCGCTGTACGAGGTGCTGGTGCTGGAATCGTCCGGGCAGCAGGTGCTGGACCAGGCGGCGCAACGCATCGTGCGGCTGGCGGCACCGTTTGCACCGTTTACCGGGGACCTGGCCGAGTTTGACCGGCTGGAAATCATCCGCACCTGGCGCTTTGCCCGTGGGGACCGTTTGTCCAGTAACTGAATCAGGGCCGCTGCGCGCCCCATCGCCGGCAAGCCAGCCTCCCACACCGACCGCATCGGTTTCAAGTCATGTGCAGCTCCTGTGGGGCTGGCTTGCCGGCGATGGGCTGCGCAGCAGCCCCAAATCAGCCATGCCGAGCACCTTGTCAGCCTCGCCACCTGGCGCCACACTATCCCCCATGAAAACCCTCGCCCCGAGCTACCTCAAGCACCAGTTCCTGATCGCCATGCCGCATATGGCCGATCCGAACTTCGCCCAGACCCTCACGTACATCGTCGAGCACAATGAGCATGGCGCCATGGGCCTGGTGGTCAACCGCCCGCAGGAACTGAGCCTGGCCGACATCCTCGAACAGCTGCGCCCGGATGAAACGCCACCGCCCAGCACCTTGCAGGTGCCGATCTACCAGGGTGGCCCGGTGCAGACCGACCGCGGCTTCGTGCTGCATAGCAGCGAATGCAGCTTCCAGGCCACCGTCGCCCTCGAAGGGCTGGCGCTGACCACATCGCAGGATGTGCTGCTCGCCATTGCCGCCGGGGTAGGCCCGAAACAGAGCCTGATCACACTGGGGTATGCCGGCTGGGAAGCGGGGCAACTGGAAGCGGAACTGGCCGACAACGCCTGGCTCAACTGCCCGTTCGACCCGGACATCATCTTTGACCGGGCCAGCGACCTGCGCCTGGATGCAGCGGCCGCCAGCCTGGGGATCAACCTGCACCTGCTGACCAGCCAGGCGGGCCACGCCTGATGGCTGAACTACGCCTCTTGCTGGGTTTCGACTACGGCAGCAAACAGATCGGCGTGGCCGTAGGCCAGGTGGTCACCGGCCAAGCCCGCGAACTGTGCACCCTGAAGGCTCAGAACGGGGTGCCGGACTGGGTTCAGGTGGAAAAGCTCATCAATGAGTGGAAACCCGATGCCATTGTCGTTGGCCTGCCATTGAACATGGACGGCACACCCAGCGAAATGAGCGCCCGTGCCGAAAAGTTCGCCCGCCGCCTGAACGGTCGCTTCAACCTGCCCGTGCACACCCACGACGAACGCCTGACCACCTTCGAGGCCAAAGGCGAGCGCATGGCCCGTGGCGGCCAGCGCGGCAGTTACCGCGACAACCCGGTCGATGCCATCGCCGCCGCCCTGTTGCTGCAAGGCTGGCTGGAGGCCAATACCTGATCATCTTTGCCGCCGGGCCCGCCCGGCGCACCCTTCCGAGGAGCCCGCAATGAGCCTACCCAATCCCGCCGACCTGATTCGGCAGATGGCTGTCGACCTTCGTGCCCACCTGACGCGCCGGGCAATCACCGAGCCCCGCTACATCGGTATCCGCACCGGCGGTGTCTGGGTTGCCCAGGCCCTGCAGGAAGCCATGGGCGACACCAGCCCCATGGGTACTCTGGACGTGTCGTTCTACCGCGACGACTTCAGCCAGAACGGCCTGCACCCACAGGTGCGCCCGTCCGAGCTGCCGTTCGAGGTCGAAGGCCAGCACCTGGTGCTGGTGGATGACGTGCTGATGAGCGGTCGCACCATACGCGCGGCGCTCAACGAACTGTTCGATTATGGCCGCCCTGCCAGTGTCACCTTGGTCTGCCTGCTGGACCTGGATGCCGGCGAATTGCCGATCCGTCCGAATGTGCTGGGTGCCACCCTGTCGCTGGCCGCCCATGAACGGGTAAAATTGACCGGACCCGCACCGCTCGCCCTCGAGCGCCAGGACCTCGCCTCCGCTTCCGCCCTTTAAGAGTCCCCCGCGATGACGCCAATCGACGCCAAGCGCCCGCTGCAGCTCAATGATCAGGGCCAGCTGCGCCACTTCCTCTCGCTCGACGGTTTGCCCCGCGAACTGCTCACCGAGATCCTCGACACCGCCGACTCCTTCCTGGAAGTCGGTGCCCGGGCCGTGAAAAAAGTCCCCTTGCTGCGCGGCAAGACCGTGTGCAACGTGTTCTTCGAGAACTCGACCCGTACCCGCACCACCTTCGAACTGGCGGCCCAGCGCCTGTCGGCCGACGTTATCAGCCTCAACGTGTCGACGTCCTCGACCAGCAAGGGCGAGACCCTGTTCGACACCCTGCGCAACCTCGAAGCCATGGCTGCCGACATGTTTGTGGTACGCCATTCCGACTCCGGTGCCGCACACTTCATCGCCGAGCACGTGTGCCCGGATGTCGCCGTGATCAACGGCGGTGACGGCCGCCACGCGCACCCGACCCAGGGCATGCTCGACATGCTCACCATCCGCCGCCACAAGGGCAGCTTCGAGAACCTCTCGGTGGCCATTGTCGGCGATATCCTGCACTCGCGCGTGGCCCGCTCCGACATGCTGGCGCTCAAGGCGCTGGGCTGCCCGGACATCCGCGTGATCGGCCCGAAAACCCTGATCCCGATCGGCATCGAACAGTACGGTGTGAAGGTCTACACCGACCTGGCCGAAGGCCTGAAAGACGTCGACGTGGTGATCATGCTGCGCCTGCAACGCGAGCGCATGGCCGGCGGCCTGCTGCCCAGCGAAGGCGAGTTCTACCGCCTGTTCGGCCTGACTACCGCGCGCCTGGCCGGGGCCAAGCCTGACGCCATCGTCATGCACCCGGGCCCGATCAACCGTGGCGTGGAAATCGAGTCGGCCGTGGCCGACGGCAAGCACTCGGTGATCCTCAATCAGGTCACCTACGGCATCGCCGTGCGCATGGCCGTGTTGTCCATGGCCATGAGCGGGCAGAACGCGCAACGTCAATTCGACCAGGAGAACGCCCTGTGACCATCAGTATTCTTGGCGCCCGGGTCATCGATCCCAAGACCGGCCTGGACCAGGTCACCGACCTGCACCTGGACGGTGGCCGCATTGCCGCCATCGGCGCCGCGCCGGCCGGTTTCAGCGCCAGCCGCACGATCCAGGCCGATGGCCTGGTCGCCGCACCTGGCCTGGTCGACCTGGGCGTGTCCCTGCGCGAGCCGGGCTACAGCCGCAAAGGCAACATCGCCAGCGAAACCCGCGCTGCCGTGGCAGGCGGTGTCACCAGCCTGTGCTGCCCGCCGCAGACCAAGCCGGTGCTGGACACCTCGGCGGTGGCCGAGCTTATCCTGGACCGTGCCCGCGAGGCCGCCAACAGCAAGGTGTACCCGATCGGCGCCCTGACCAAAGGCCTTGAAGGCGAGCAACTGGCCGAGCTGGTGGCCCTGCGCGATACCGGTTGCGTGGCCTTCGGCAACGGCCTGAAGGAAATCCCCAACAACCGTACCCTGGCCCGTGCCCTGGAGTACGCTGCCACTTTCGACCTGACCGTGGTGTTCCACTCCCAGGACCGCGACCTGGCCCAGGGCGGCCTGGCCCACGAAGGCGCCATGGCCAGCTTCCTCGGCCTGCCGGGCATCCCTGAAAGCGCCGAAACCGTGGCCCTGGCGCGCAACCTGCTGCTGGTGGAACAAAGCGGCGTGCGTGCGCACTTCAGCCAGATCACCAGCGCCCGTGGCGCCCAGCTGATTGCCCAGGCGCAGGCACTCGGCCTGCCGGTGACCGCCGATGTGGCGCTGTACCAGCTGATACTCACCGATGAATCGCTGCGCGAGTTTTCCAGCCTTTACCACGTGCAGCCACCGCTGCGCACCGCCAAAGACCGGGACGGCTTGCGCGCCGCCGTCAAATCGGGCGTGATCCAGGCGATTTCCAGCCATCACCAGCCGCATGAACGCGATGCCAAGCTGGCCCCGTTCGGCGCCACCGAGCCGGGCATCAGCAGCGTCGAGTTGCTGCTGCCACTGGCCATGACCCTGGTGCAGGACGGCCTGCTCGACCTGCCGACCTTGCTGGCCCGCCTGAGCAGCGGCCCTGCTGCTGCCCTGCGCCTGCCGGCCGGTGAGCTGAAAGTGGGTGGCGCGGCCGACCTGATACTGTTCGACCCGCAAGCTTCCACCGTTGCCGGCGAGCAGTGGTTCTCACGCGGCGAGAACTGCCCGTTCATCGGCCACTGCCTGCCAGGTGCGGTGCGTTATACCTTGGTCGATGGGCACGTCTGCCACGAGGCCTGACCTCCAGCTGTAAGCCTCAAGCTGCAAGCTTCAAGAGAAAGCAGGCATGGCGCCGACGCGCTTTTTCTTGCAGCTTGCAGCTTGCAGCTGGTCGCTAATGGTTGAAATCTTTCCCCCCACCCCCATATGAGTCTGCATCAGGCACTTTCGCCCCGCTGCGTGGAGACTCTCCCCTTGACCACCATCGTTTCTGTCCGCCGTAACGGCAAAGTCGTCATGGGCGGCGACGGCCAGGTATCCCTCGGCAACACCGTGATGAAAGGCAACGCCAAGAAAGTGCGCCGCCTGTACCACGGCCAGGTCATCGCTGGCTTCGCAGGTGCCACCGCCGATGCCTTCACCCTGTTCGAGCGCTTCGAAGGCCAGCTGGAAAAACACCAGGGCCACCTGGTCCGCGCTGCCGTCGAACTGGCCAAGGAATGGCGTACCGACCGTTCCCTGAGCCGCCTGGAGGCCATGTTGGCCGTGGCCAACAAGGATGCCTCGCTGATCATCACCGGCAACGGTGACGTGGTCGAACCCGAAGACGGCCTGATCGCCATGGGGTCCGGTGGCGCCTATGCCCAGGCCGCAGCCCGCGCCCTGCTGAACAAAACCGACCTTTCGGCCCGCGAAATCGCTGAAACCGCCCTGAACATCGCCGGCGACATCTGCGTGTTCACCAACCACAACCTGACCATCGAGGAGCAGGACCTGGCCGACTGATTCAGCTGCCCTGGCGCCTCTTCCCGGTGAAGGGGCTTTTCCACGCTGACTCATCTGCCCAAGGACCCTATTGATCATGTCCATGACCCCCCGCGAGATCGTCCACGAACTCAACCGCCACATCATCGGCCAGGACGACGCCAAGCGCGCTGTGGCCATCGCCCTGCGCAACCGCTGGCGCCGGATGCAGCTGCCTGCCGAGCTGCGTGCCGAAGTGACCCCGAAGAACATCCTGATGATCGGCCCTACCGGCGTCGGCAAGACCGAAATCGCCCGTCGCCTGGCCAAGCTGGCCAACGCGCCGTTCCTCAAGGTCGAAGCCACCAAGTTCACCGAAGTGGGCTACGTGGGCCGCGACGTCGAGTCGATCATCCGTGACCTGGCCGACGCCGCGCTGAAGATGCTGCGCGAGCAGGAGATCATCCGCGTGCGCCACCGCGCCGAGGACGCCGCTGAAGACCGTATCCTCGATGCCCTGCTGCCGCAGGCGCGGGTCAGCAGCTTCTCTGAAGAAGCTGCGCAGACCAGCAGCGATTCCAACACCCGTCAGCTGTTCCGCAAACGCCTGCGTGAAGGCCAGCTGGACGACAAGGAAATCGAAATCGAGGTGGCCGATGCCGTGGGCGTCGAAATTGCCGCGCCGCCCGGCATGGAAGAAATGACCAACCAGCTGCAAAGCCTGTTTGCCAACATGGGCAAGGGCAAGCGCAAGGCGCGCAAGCTGAAGGTGAAAGAAGCGCTGAAAATGGTTCGCGATGAAGAAGCGAGCCGCCTGGTCAACGAGGAAGAGCTCAAGGCCAAGGCCCTGGAAGCGGTCGAGCAGCACGGCATTGTGTTCATCGACGAAATCGACAAGGTTGCCAAGCGCGGCAACGTTGGCGGTGCCGATGTGTCCCGTGAAGGCGTGCAGCGCGACCTGCTGCCGCTGATCGAGGGCTGCACCGTCAACACCAAGCTGGGCATGGTCAAGACCGACCACATCCTGTTCATTGCCTCGGGTGCGTTCCACCTGAGCAAGCCAAGCGACTTGGTGCCCGAGCTGCAAGGCCGTCTGCCGATCCGTGTCGAGCTGAAGGCACTGACCCCGGAAGACTTCGAGCGCATCCTGCAAGAGCCGCACGCTTCGCTGACCGAGCAGTACCAGGCCCTGCTGAAGACCGAAGGCCTGAACATCGAGTTCCAGGCAGACGGCATCAAGCGCCTGGCCGAGATTGCCTACCAGGTGAACGAGAAAACCGAGAACATCGGTGCACGTCGCCTGCACACCCTGCTTGAGCGTTTGCTTGAAGAGGTGTCGTTCAGCGCTGGTGACCTGGCCAGTGCCCATGACGAAACGCCGATCCAGATCGACGCTGCGTATGTGAACAGCCACCTGGGTGAACTGGCGCAGAACGAAGACCTGTCGCGTTACATCCTGTAAGACCGCAGAGGGCCGCTGTGCGGCCCATTCGCGGCACAAGGCCGCTCCTACAGGGACCGCGCAAATCCTGAATCCAACGCCGGCCTGTAGGAGCGGCCTTGTGCCGCGAATGGGCTGCAAAGCAGCCCCTTGCACAAACCACTGAATCTCCTGAAGCTTGCACCATCAGCTACCACAAGAGATTGCCCACCATGGCCCGCATGCCCACCGCCATCAACCTGCACAAAGCTTCTAAAACCCTCACCCTCACCTACGCCCCCGGCGAGGTCTACCACCTGCCCGCCGAGCTCCTGCGCGTGCACTCCCCCTCCGCCGAGGTCCAGGGCCACGGCAACCCCATCCTGCAATTTGGCAAGATCAACGTCGGCCTCATCGGCCTGGAACCTGCCGGCCAATATGCACTGAAACTGACCTTCGACGACGGCCATGACAGCGGCCTGTTCACCTGGGAATACCTGGAACAGCTGTGCCTGCGCCAGGAACAGCTGTGGGCCGAATACCTCGACGAGCTGCACAAGGCCGGAAAATCCCGCGACCCGGCCGAATCGGTTGTGAAACTCATGCTCTAGCGCAAGGCCTGCAGGGTTTAGAGCGCATTTTCTAAATTCATCTGTTTGAATGACTTACAGACAGCCCAGTGAAGGGCTGTCTTGCGCATTACATGAAAGTCGGGTAACCAATGGGTGTGGCAAGTTCCCTGCATCACTTTGCAGGCAGTCAGAACCCCCGCAGCACCGCTGTTCCTTATCACTGGTCACCCGAGTAGCAGTACCGGGCTCAGGACTGTGCACCTGTCACAGCAACCGGTACTCGTCTCAGGACAACGGAGCGTCGTAGATGAGTAACAAGAACAACGATGAGCTGCAGCGGCAGGCCTCGGAAAACACCCTGGGGCTGAACCCGGTCATCGGCATTCGCCGCAAGGACCTGTTGAGCTCGGCACGCACCGTGCTGCGCCAGGCCGTGCGCCAACCGCTGCACAGCGCCAAGCATGTGGCCCACTTTGGCCTGGAGCTGAAAAACGTGCTGTTGGGCAAGTCCAGCCTGGCCCCGGAAAGCGACGACCGTCGCTTCAATGACCCGGCCTGGAGCAACAACCCGCTGTACCGCCGCTACTTGCAAACCTACCTGGCCTGGCGCAAGGAGCTGCAGGACTGGATCGGCAACAGCGACCTGCCCCCCCAGGACATCAGCCGCGGCCAGTTCGTCATCAACCTGATGACCGAAGCCATGGCACCGACCAATACCTTGTCCAACCCGGCAGCGGTCAAACGCTTCTTCGAAACCGGCGGCAAGAGCCTGCTCGACGGCCTGTCCAACCTGGCCAAGGACATGGTCAACAATGGCGGCATGCCCAGCCAGGTGAACATGGAAGCCTTCGAAGTGGGCAAGAACCTGGGCACCAGCGAAGGGGCGGTGGTGTTCCGCAACGATGTGCTGGAGCTGATCCAGTACAGCCCCATCACCGAACAGGTGCATGCCCGCCCGCTACTGGTGGTGCCACCGCAGATCAACAAGTTCTACGTGTTCGACCTGAGCCCGGAAAAGAGCCTGGCGCGCTACTGCCTGCGCTCGCAGCAGCAAACCTTCATCATCAGCTGGCGCAACCCGACCAAGGCCCAGCGTGAATGGGGCCTGTCCACCTACATCGATGCGCTCAAGGAAGCCGTCGACGCGGTGCTGGCGATTACCGGCAGCAAAGACCTGAACATGCTCGGTGCCTGCTCCGGCGGTATCACCTGCACCGCGCTGGTGGGCCACTACGCCGCCATTGGCGAAAACAAGGTCAATGCCCTGACCCTGCTGGTCAGCGTGCTGGACACCACCATGGACAACCAGGTGGCATTGTTCGTCGACGAACAGACCCTGGAAGCCGCCAAGCGCCACTCCTACCAGGCTGGCGTGCTGGAAGGCAGCGAAATGGCCAAGGTGTTCGCCTGGATGCGCCCCAACGACCTGATCTGGAACTACTGGGTCAACAACTACCTGCTCGGCAACGAGCCGCCGGTGTTCGACATCCTGTTCTGGAACAACGACACCACGCGCCTGCCGGCCGCCTTCCACGGCGACCTGATCGAAATGTTCAAGAGCAACCCCTTGATCCGCCCGGACGCCCTGGAAGTGTGCGGCACCCCGATCGACCTGAAGAATGTGCACTGCGACATCTTCAGCGTTGCCGGTACCGCCGACCACATTACCCCGTGGCAATCGTGCTACCGCTCGGCGCACTTGTTCGGCGGCAAGATCGAGTTCGTGCTGTCCAACAGCGGCCACATCCAGAGCATCCTCAACCCGCCAGGCAACCCCAAGGCGCGCTTCATGACCGGCGCCGATCGCCCGGGCGACCCGGTGGCCTGGCAGGAAAACGCCACCAAGCATGCCGACTCCTGGTGGCTGCACTGGCAGAGCCTGGCTGAGCGAACGCGCCGGGGAGCTGAAAAAAGCACCTACCCGCCTGGGCAACCGCGCTTATGCCGCTGGCGAAGCCGCCCCGGGCACCTACGTTCACGAGCGTTGAGTTGCGCTGCCGTGGCCGCCATGAGGGCGCCACGGCACTTTTTTCACGACAGAGTCGAACGCATGCCGGAACCCTACATCTTCAGGACCGTCGAACTGGACGACCAGTCCATTCGCACCGCCGTCCGCCCGGGCAAGCCGCACCTGACACCGTTGCTGATCTTCAACGGCATCGGCGCCAACCTGGAGCTGGTGTTCCCGTTCATCGAGGCGCTGGACCCGGACCTGGAGGTGATCGCCTTCGATGTGCCCGGTGTAGGTGGTTCATCCACCCCGCGTCACCCCTATCGCTTTCCTGGCCTGGCCAAGCTCACGGCACGCATGCTCGATTACCTGGACTACGGCCAGGTCAGCGCCATCGGCGTGTCCTGGGGCGGCGCCCTGGCCCAGCAATTTGCCCACGACTACCCGGAGCGCTGCAAGAAACTGGTGCTGGCCGCCACTGCGGCCGGCGCAGTCATGGTGCCGGGCAAACCCAAGGTCTTGTGGATGATGGCCAGCCCCAGGCGCTACGTGCAGCCTTCCCATGTGATCCGTATTGCACCGCTGATCTACGGCGGCGCCTTCCGCCGCGACCCGGACCTGGCCATGCACCATGCGTCCAAGGTGCGCTCCGGCGGCAAGCTGGGCTACTACTGGCAGCTGTTCGCCGGCCTGGGCTGGACCAGCATCCACTGGCTGCACAAGATCCATCAGCCAACGCTGGTGCTGGCCGGTGACGACGACCCGCTGATCCCGCTGATCAACATGCGCCTGCTGGCCTGGCGGATTCCCAATGCCCAACTACACATAATCGACGATGGCCACCTGTTCCTGATTACCCGGGCCGAGGCCGTCGCACCGATCATCATGAAGTTTCTCCAGGAAGAACGTCAGCGCGCGGTGATGCACCCGCGCCCCGCCTCTGGCGGTTGATTGTCGCTGCCCAAGAATCGGGGAAGACGAGGGAGTGTTGCCATGACAGACAAACCGGCCAAAGGAACGAAAACGCCTCCCGCCACCAGCATGAACGTGCAGAACGCCATACTCGGCCTGCGCGGGCGCGACCTGGTGTCGACCCTGCGCAGGGTCGGCCGCCACGGCTTGACCAACCCCCTGCACACGGCGCGGCACCTGTTGGCGTTCGGCAGCCAGCTGGGCCGCGTGATGCTGGGCGACACGCCCTACCAGCCCAACCCCCGCGACAGCCGCTTCAGCGACCCGACCTGGAGCCAGAACCCGTTTTATCGCCGTGGCCTGCAGGCCTATCTGGCCTGGCAGAAGCAAACGCGCCAGTGGATCGACGAAAGCCATCTGGACGACGATGACCGGGCCCGCGCGCACTTTCTGTTCGGCATGATCAATGACGCCCTGGCACCGAGCAACTCGCTACTCAACCCGCTGGCAGTCAAAGAACTGTTGAACACCGGCGGGCAAAGCCTGGTGCGTGGCGTGGCCCACTTGCTCGACGACCTGCGCCACAACGACGGCCTGCCGCGCCAGGTGGACGAACGCGCCTTCGAGGTCGGTGGCAGCTTGGCGGCAACGCCGGGCGCGGTGGTGTTTCGCAACGAGCTGCTGGAACTGATCCAGTACAAGCCGATGAGTGAAAAACAGCACGCCAGGCCCTTGCTGGTGGTGCCGCCGCAAATCAACAAGTTCTATATCTTCGACATGCAGGCGCACAACAGCTTCGTCCAGTACATGCTCAAAAACGGCCTGCAAGTGTTCATGATCAGTTGGCGCAACCCCGACCCGCGCCACCGCGAATGGGGCCTGTCTTCGTACGTGCAGGCGCTGGAAGAAGCACTGAACGCCTGCCGCAGCATCAGCGGCAACCGCGACCCCAACCTGATGGGTGCCTGCGCCGGTGGCCTGACCATGGCCGCACTGCAGGGCCACCTGCAGGCGAAACATCAGCTGCGCAAGGTCCGCAGCGCCACTTACCTGGTCAGCCTGCTCGACAGCAAGTTCGACAGCCCGGCCAGCCTGTTTGCCGACGAGCAAACCGTCGAGGCTGCCAAGCGCCGCTCCTATCAACGGGGTGTACTGGACGGCGGCGAAGTGGCAAGGATTTTCGCCTGGATGCGCCCCAACGACCTGATCTGGAACTACTGGGTCAACAACTACCTGCTCGGCAAAGCCCCGCCCGCATTCGACATCCTGTACTGGAACGCCGACAACACGCGCCTGCCAGCAGCGCTGCACGGCGACTTGCTGGACTTTTTCAAGCACAACCCGCTCACCCACCCGGCAGGCCTTGAAGTGTGCGGCACGCCCATCGACCTCAAGCAGGTCAACCTGGACAGCTTTACCGTGGCCGGCAGCAACGATCACATCACCCCGTGGGACGCCGTGTACCGCTCGGCCTTGCTGCTCGGTGGCAACCGGCGTTTCGTGCTGGCCAATAGCGGGCATATCCAAAGCATCATCAACCCGCCAGGCAACCCCAAGGCCTACTACCTGGAAAACCCCAAGCTTTCCGGCGACCCACGCGCCTGGTTCTACGAGGCCCAACGCAGCGACGGCAGCTGGTGGCCCCTGTGGCTGGAATGGATCACGCCGCGCTCCGGCCCGCTCAAGGCTCCGCGTACCGAGTTGGGCAACAGTACCTATCCACCGCTCGGCCCGGCGCCAGGCACCTATGTCCTGACCCGATGAGCCCGACCACTGGATGAAGACCCGCGACCGTATCCTCGAATGCGCCCTGCAGCTGTTCAACCAGCAGGGCGAACCGAACGTATCCACCCTGGAAATTGCCAACGAACTGGGCATCAGCCCGGGCAACCTGTACTACCACTTCCACGGCAAGGAGCCCTTGGTGCTGGGCCTGTTCGAGCGCTTCGAGGAAGCGCTGATGCCCTTGCTCGACCCGCCCCTGGAGGTCCGCCTGGACGCCGAGGACTACTGGCTGTTCCTGCACCTGATCGTCGAGCGCATGGCCCAGTACCGCTTTCTGTTCCAGGACCTGTCCAACCTCACCGGCCGTTTACCCAAGCTGGCGCGCGGCATGCGCAGCCTGATCAATGCAATCAAGCGTACGCTGGCGGCGCTGCTGGCCAGCCTCAAGGGCCAGGGGCTGGTAGAGAGTGAGACCCAGTCGCTGGGGCAACTGGTGGAACAGATCACAATGACGCTGCTGTTCTCGCTGGATTACCAGCGGGTGCTTGGGCGCGAGGGGGACGTGGGGATTGTGGTGTATCAGGTGATGATGCTGGTGGCGCCGCATCTGCAAGCCCAGGCGCGGGCGGCGGCAGAGCAGTTGGCGGTGCGGTATCTGGAGGGGTAAAAACAGCACGCTGACAACGCCGTCATTGTAGGAGCGGCCTTGTGCCGCGAAAGGGCCGCAAAGCGGCCCCGCAATCTCAGCGTCCATGCAAAGATCCCGGGGCTGCTTTGCAGCCCTTTCGCGGCACAAGGCCGCTCCTACACTGACCGCGTTAGCCAGGAAAGCAATCTGCTTTTAGATCAAGGTACCGGTGCCCGTTGGTGCCGATGGCGCGCTGCTGGCCGGGGCGGCGGCAGGTGCCGGTGCTGCGGTAGCGGCCGGGGCGGCGCTGGCCGCTGGGGCTGCTGGCTTGGCGGCGGCCGGTTTGGCCGGGGCTTTCTTGACCGCAGGTTTCTTCGCTGCCGCGGGCTTGGCCGCTGCCGGTTTCGCTGCAGGCTTGGCCGCTACAGGTTTGGCCGCAGGTTTGGCCGCTGCCGTCTTAGCTGCAGGTTTGGCCGCCGCAGTTTTCGCCGCGGGCTTGGCCGCTGCTGCCTTGGCCAGTGGCTTGGCCGCTGCCTTGCTCGCAGCCGGTTTGGCGGCGGCAGAGCGCGACGAAATTGGCGTAACCGAAGCGCCGGTCAGCTTCTCGATCTGCTTGGTCAGGCTGTCCACCTGCTGGTGCAGGGCCTTGATCTCGTTGCGGCTCGGCACGCCCAGGCGCGAGATGGCGCTGTTCAGGCGCTTGTCGAAGGCCTCTTCGAGTTCGCTCCACTTGCCCAGCGCACGGTCCTTCACGCCAGACACGCGCGAAGTGGTCGACGACTTGGCGGTTTCGGCGACTTCTTCAGCCGTTTTCTTCGCCTGCTTCTCGGCTTTCTCGCCGTCTTTCACCAGCGAGTCGAACAGCTTAGGGCCGTCCTGGTCGACTTTCGAATAGATACCCAGCCCCGCCAGCCAGATCTTGCGGGAGTACTTCTCGATCCCGCCGACCCAGGAGCTCGCCTTCTTTTTCGGTGTTCTTCTTGCCAGCCATCCTGCTCTCCTTATGGTTTGTGCGCGACGCGCTCAAGCAGCTCGTGCAGCTGTTCAAGCTTGACCGACAACGCCTCAACGTCATGTTTAGACGGAATGCCGAGGCGATTCAAGGCGCGTCCTACCCGTGCGTCGAAAGCTTTTTCGATCTTGTCGAGTTGAATTTCTACCTTGCCGCGTACGCGACTGACTTCTTCAGCGGCTTCGTCGATCTGGTTGTTGGCAGCATCGAGCTCTTTGTCGATGCGTTTCTTGCCACGCTTCTCGACGCCTTCGCCGGCCTTGACCAGCTCCTGGAAGTAGTCGGAGCCTTCCTGGCCCACCCGCGCATAAGCGCCGATGCCAGCCAGCCAGATCTTGCGTGCGTAGCCGCGCACTTCGCCCAGCGTACCCGGGGCGTCGTCCTTTTTCTTCACAGTCACTTTGGCCATGCTCTGTACCTCATGCTCATGAGTGGAGGAGAACCGCCCATGGAGGTTGGGCTTGAGCATAAGGTAGAGGCAGGAATTAGAATCTTCACCCTAAGATCGCCGCACTGATGTATCTACCGCAGCAGCTCCAGGCTGGCGTTCCAGCATTCGGCTCCCTTTTACCGGAGCCTTTGCCATGCCCCTGCCACCGACCTCGCCACCCGCATCGTTCAAGCAACGGGTAACGACGCAGTTCGCCAACCGTCCCAGCCTGCGCGAGGTCGTGGCCAGCGCAGGCTTCGACGCACTTGCGGCACGCTATCCATGGACCCGCCAGAACCACCCACACCTGCAATCCATCAGGGGCTTCGTCATCCTGCCTGGCCCAAATGCCGAACAACCGGCGCAGCCAGGCACCCTGGTGGACAAGTTGCTTGAACATTTCCTCAACGGCCAGCCCTTGGCGCTGAGGCCAACGGACCAGCTCAGCCTGAACCCGCCAGTGGTCTTCCGGCCCAAGGAGCAGGCACCGACAATCGACATTCGCATGGCCGACCTGAACGCTGCCTACGACGATATGCTTGCAACCCTCTGCGAGGCATTCCAGCAGGCGCAGGTCAGTTTCTGGAACAGTTGCGAAGGTGACTCGGATGTAACCCGTTTGCGCTGGATGCAGCAGATGCTGAAAGCCGCATTGCTCGGCACACTTGAGCGCCAGGGCCTGGACAGCGACCAGAAGGCCTTGCTGTACGCGGTACTCGCCCAGGCAAAACCCTCGGCAACCGTGCAGGGTGTGCAGGTTTCGCTCGGGGCACCAGGCAACACCGTTCACGAGGCCGTGCCGGACCTGCTCATCACCGGCAATAAAGGCGCGCGCACCCTGGTCTTGTGGTGCAAGCCTTCTGGCACCGTACGCGGGTTCAACGACCTTGCGGACTTCGCCGTTGCCTTACGTGACGAGCGCTCCGAACACCCTGCATTCGATACGATGTCCTGGGCCTGCACGACATTGACTGAAGACCCGTTCGGCTATATGGCCCGGCAATTGCTCAACTGCCTGTTGCAAAAGATTGACCAGGTGCAGCTTGGTGCGATTGGGCACGTTAGTGATCTGGAGCAGGTATTCAGCACGCTGAGTGACCCCTCATGGGTATTTCCGGCGAGCTTCCAGCTCGAACAATCCACGCCCGCGATCACGCTGCCTGGCTGGCTCGAAAACGCCACGGCGACTGACCGCTTCCAGTACCACATGGCCCTGCTGGAGCTGTCGGCAGGGCAAATGCTGGCACAGGGCAAGGCCTCACTGGACGGGATCGAAGACCTGCAGCAATACACTGTTCGTCGCCTGCGCGAGCAAATGCGCGATGACCACCCGGGCCAGCCGCCTTGCGACCCTGACCAGGTACACATCACGATTTCACAAGTAGTGCCGGTGTCGTCCACGGGGCCAGCAAAGCTTGATTACCTGAAAACCATAAGCCTGACCGAACTGGCCATCTCGCGCCTGCCATTGGGTAGCGACCAGGTGGCCTCGGCCATTCACGTGACCGGGCCACAGGCTCCAAAAAGCTGGATGAACCTTGACGATGTCCATGCAGCGATCGCCGCCGTGGATGTTGGTGGCCAGTACCCGCACTATGTCCACGAACAGTTGCAAACCGGCACTGACCAACACCGCCAGCGCTTTGCCGAGGAATGGCGTGCGGCCTTGCTGCTGAGCGCGCTGCAGGCCAAGATCGCCGGGCAGCTGAGCGAAGGTACCTGGCAGGTGGTCGCTGATTTTTGCCGCCGTGAAGCCCACGCCAGCACAGCGCTGAAACTGGCGCCGCTGTCATTCAACAGCGTGCTGGGCGGCCCGAAGGCAAACCGGGTGCATGGCATGTTCGTCATCGAGGTACCTGCCACCGGAGCCTGGCTGCTCTACCGGCCCATGAGCACTACGCAGGCTGTCAGGCAGTTCGACAGCCGCACCCAGTTGATGACCCGCATCCGGACCGAGCAGCCCCTGCAGCAGGACATCCTCCCCTGGCTGGATGACGACGCCCGCCCCATCTACGCCGATGATGGCTTCAACCACCCGCACCTGCATGCCGGCCTCAAGGAACTGGCGCACCTGCTGGGCCCCGCTGCCGGGCTGGCCGCAGATGCCATCGAACGCTTGAGGGCCCCTGTCACGCTGGCGTTCACGCCATGGTCCGACGACCTGGACAAGATGATGTTCGAGGCCAGGGCCGACATGCTCCTGCTGCTGGCTTCATGGCGTAGCGTCTCCAATGCCCAGCAACGCTGGGCGTTGGTCGTGCAGTTTGCCTGGCTGGCGTTCAACACGGTCACCCCCCTGCTGCGTGGGCCTGCGGGCGTGCTGGCCTGGTTGGTGGCCGCCCTGATCAGCATCAAGGATGACCTGGCAGCATTGACCCAAGGCAGCACCGGGGAAAAGTTGCTCGCCGGTGCCGACATCCTGCTGAACCTGGCCATGCTGCTGGCCCACGGCCCGGCTACTGCCATCCCTGAACCAGAACGGCCCGTTCAGGCCACATCACGCCGTGTGCCCCGCACAACTGCCGCGCAGCCGCCCGAACAAACCAGCTGGCAAGCCCCGGACGAACACCCCCGGCCTGCAGCGCTGAACGTCAGCCAATGGGGCCACGACCAGCGGCTCGGCAACCTGCCTCGCGAGGCCCGTGCGGCCCTCGATACCTTACGCGCCAAGGTCAGCCTGCACGGGCACAGTGCGCTGCCCAACGGCCGTATGCGCGGCCTGTTCAAGGTAGACGAGCGTTACTACGTGAAATTGCAGGATGTCGCCTATGAAGTCGAAGAGAGCTATAGCGGCATGCGCATCATTGGCCCGCAAGTCAGCCAGAGCGAATGGTCGCAAACCTGGGGCGCAGAGCCCGATGGCTACTATATCGTCGGCCGCGAACGCAGCCGCGGCCCTTGGCTTGCGCGCTGGAACGGCGAATGGATGCTCGATTTGAACCTGTCGGGCGGGATGCCGAGAACGGCCAAGGCGCTGATCGATGAAAAAAAGCAAGCCTTCACGCATATGCTGGAAAGCAGGGTCGCAAATGACAAGAAACTGACCAGCATGGAAGCGTTCATCGATGGCTACCTGGAACGGGTAAAGGTGTATGACCAGGCGCACCTGGCATTCCAGAAGTCCCTGGTTGATTACCCCGATGTCACACTCGACAACCTGCCGGAAGAACTGCGAGCGCCGCGGCAGGCACTGCGCGCCCTGCGCAACAGGGAACGTGCAAACCTTGATGTACTGGCACTTACCTACGAAAAACAGGCTGGGCTGATCAGGGAGCAGGCGCAGTTGTACGCCGCCATGAGCGACCCGAAATACGCCCGGTTCGACCCCAAAGCCGCAGCCTCCTATGCCCGTGGACAGTGGTGGGAGCAGTTGCTGACCTGCGACCTGCATCAGTTCCGTCGCCTGCTCGACATGAATGACTATGAAACGCTGAAGGAGCAGTCGCGTCGGCTTGTGCAACTGCCTTTCGGCCCGGAGCAGGCACAACTGTACCTGGACTACAGCAAGAACGTTGCAGCAGCACTGGCTACCCATCGACGCGTGTTCAACGTCAGCCAACGCCTCGACCAAAGCCTTGGTGAGGCACTGACAGATGGGCAGATCCAGTTCTCCGGCAAGCGCAAGAAGCTCGATGCAATCATCAACAACCGGCGTTACTCGACGTTGATCACCCGCGCCCAGATTCTGAGCGACTTGAATCAGTTGACCGTAAAGAGAGACCAACTGACCGCAGACAATTTCGAAAGCACCCTGCTCTTGCATAAAACCCTGCGCAGCCGGCATCTGCATGAAGCACTGCTGAGCCACGACAGCCTGGCGGCAGCCAACCTCAAGCCAGAGCAACAGAAAGCGCCGCTGGAAAGCGCGCTGCGCGAGTACAAACTGTCACTGGGTAATGCCGAGTACTTGCTTTCACGCAACATCCCGGCGGTGGACAGTAGCAAGCTCAACGAATACATCGCTGAACTGCATGCACTGATAAACCTCACGGAAAGTGACCTTGCCTTCGTTTCTGCCGCAGCCGACACACAGGAAGCGGTGCCCGAACAACCGCTGACCCACAAGGTACGCCCCGCCAGGCGCAAGGTGATCCACACCTCCCGGGGCAGATCCCTGGTCGTCGAGGAGGTTGAGGAAGGCAGCGAGACCGTGCAGATCGACCCGCTGACCGAACAGACCGTTGCGCGCTATCAGCAACACGGTGACCACTGGGAGGCCGTGGCGCAGGCTGTACCCGCACCTGACTACGCTCGCCTGCGCCGTACCGGCAATGACCTGCTGGCCCAGAAAACCGCCAGGATCGCCCACGCCTCCCGCCATCTGGACGGGCCCAACAGCCTGGCGGACCAGCTTGATTTCTATGTTCAGGACATGTCGGAGGTGGCCGTGCAATTACATACCGGCCCGGCGCAAGGGCACTCACTGGCCACCCGGCTGGATCAGGCGATTACCGAGGTGCAGGCAGAAAAACAGCGCCTGTTGACCAGCGCCTACCTTGGCACCCGGCACCCGGACAGCAAGGCCTTGCGTTTTTTGGTGGAAGCAGGCGAAGTCGAGGTCAAATCAAGTAAAAGCCGCAAGAAACTCAAGGCCAATGACTTTCTGGATGTATATGACGTTTATCGCCTGCAACCCAGGCAAAAGCTCTGGGAAGCGCATTTTCATTACACCAGCGTCAATGCCGATGCCCGGCGCTTTGCCAAAGGGCATTTGAAGTTCCCGGACGCCATGAGCCGTGACGAGCGGTTGCATCGGGCACTGGCGCCCAGGGAGCGCTATCAGATCTATCGGGGTGACCTGCGCCTGGAGCAGATCGAGGACCTGGTCCCGTTCCCCGACAACTGACAGCAGAGGGTGTCAGGCCAGCGCCTTGTCCAGCGCCCGCTCGATTTCACCCTTGATGGTGCCGCTCATCATTGACAGCATCATGCCGAGTTTCAGCTCGACGCGAATGCTGTCTTCGCCAATGTGCACGCTGCCGTTTGCGCCGCTGCGTGCCACATCGACCCGGTCACCGTTCCAGGTGGCCTTGAGGTCGTATTCGCGGCTGAGCTTGTCCACCAGCGCTTCGGCCTTGGCCCGGGCAGCATCGCGGCCGAGGGAGTGTTTGCGTTCGACGCTGATCTGGGTCATGCGGGTGTTCCTGAAGATGAAGACATAATTGGCATTATGCCCGCCCCTGCCCGCTGGCACACCCCGCCAAGACAAATCCGCCCGTTCGCCCTAGAATGGCGGTAATTTTTTCCGGTGAAGCGATATGAACGACCAGCGCAAAGGCGACCACGCCGAACCCACCACCCACTTTGGCTACCAGGACGTACCTGAAAGCCAGAAGGCGAAAAAAGTCGCCGAAGTGTTCCACTCGGTGGCAGCCAAGTACGACCTGATGAACGATGTGCTTTCCGGCGGCATGCACCGCCTGTGGAAGCGCTTTACCATCGAACTGTCGGGCGTGCGCAGCGGCAACCGGGTGCTGGACATCGCCGGCGGTACCGGTGACCTGGCTGCCAAGTTCTCGCGCCTGGTCGGCCCGACGGGTCAGGTGGTGCTGGCCGACATCAACGATTCGATGCTCAAGGTTGGCCGCGACCGCCTGCTCGACCGTGGCGTGGCCGGCAACATCGAGTTCGTCCAGGCCGACGCCGAAAAACTGCCGTTCCCAGACAACCACTTCGACTGCGTGACCATCGCTTTCGGCCTGCGCAACGTCACGCACAAGGACGAAGCCATCCGTTCGATGCTGCGCGTGCTCAAGCCCGGTGGCCGCCTGCTGATCCTGGAATTCTCCAAACCGACCAGCAAGCTGATGTCCAAGGCGTACGACGCCTATTCGTTCGCCTTCATGCCGCTGGCCGGCAAGCTGATCACCAACGACTCGGAAAGCTACCGTTACCTCGCCGAATCGATCCGCATGCACCCGGACCAGGAAACCCTGAAGAGCATGATGGTCGAGGCCGGTTTCGACCGCGTCACCTACCACAACATGACCAGCGGCATCGTTGCCGTGCACCGGGGGATCAAACCCTGATGCTGCTGGCCGGGCTGCTCGCCAGCGTCGAACATGGCCTGAACCGCGTCCTGCGCATGGACAGCACGGCCCTGCCGCGGCTGGCCGCGCTGGAAGGCAAGGTCATCGAGATCGACTGCCGCCAACCGGCCCTGCAGGTCTTCATCCTGCCCGATGAAGACGGCCTGATGCTCGCTGCCCACTGGGAAGGCGAGGTCGACTGCAGCCTGCGCGCCCCGGCCGGCAGCCTGGCGCAACTGGCCCTGGCCAGGGACAAGACCGCCGTACTGCACAGCCCACAGGTAGAACTGCATGGCGACAGCGCCGTGCTGCTCGACCTGTTCGGCGTGCTGCAGGACCTGGAGCTGGACTGGGAGCACGAACTGCAACGCTGGCTCGGCCCGGTCGCCACGGCGCTGCTGGCAGGCCACATCCGCCTGCGTGCACGCTGGACCCGCCAGGGCCTGGCGCGCTTCAGCCAGAACCTTTCCGAGTACCTGGCCGAAGAGTCCCGCACCCTGGTAGGCAAGCGCGAAGCCGAAGCCGCCTTCAGCGAACTCGATGCCCTGAAGCTCGATACAGAACGCCTTGAGGCACGCCTCAAGCGCCTCTCCCGATCCCTTGATACCAGCGATAACGCATGAAGCTGCTCGCCGTCCGCCGTCTTTTTCGCATCCAGCGTGTGGTGATCCGCTACCGTCTCGATGACCTGCTGTTCGAACAGCCATTGCTGCCCTGGTGGCTGGCCAGCCTGCGCCTGCTGATGCCGTGGCGCTGGCTGCCACGCAAACCCACCGAGCTCAGCCGTGGCGCGCGCTTGCGCCTGGCATTGCAAGACCTGGGGCCGATCTTCATCAAGTTCGGCCAATTGCTGTCCACCCGCCGCGACCTGCTGCCCACCGACATCGCCGACGAGCTGATGCTGCTGCAAGACCGTGTGCCGCCGTTCGACCCGAAAAAGGCCGTGGCGTTGATCGAGGAACAACTCGGCGCGAAGGTCGGCGAGGTGTTCAGCCGCTTCGACGTCGAACCGCTGGCCTCGGCCTCGGTGGCCCAGGTACACGCCGCACGCCTGAAAACCGGCGAAGAAGTGGTGGTCAAGGTGGTACGCCCGGGCCTGAAGCCGGTCATTGCCCAGGACCTGGCCTGGCTGTTCCTGATCGCCAAGGCCTCCGAACGCGCTTCGGCGGACGCTCGCCGTCTGCACCCGGTGGAAATCGTCGGCGACTACGAAAAAACCATCTACGACGAGCTCGACCTGCTACGCGAGGCTGCCAACGCCAGCCAGCTGCGGCGCAACTTCGAAGGCTCGGAGCTGATGTACGTACCTCAGGTCTACTGGGACCTGTGCCGCCCGAAAGTGCTGGTGATGGAGCGCATCTACGGCGTGCCAGTGACCGACATGGCCACCCTGGCCGACCAGCGTACCGACATGAAGCTGCTGGCCGAGCGAGGCGTGGAGGTGTTCTTCACCCAGGTGTTCCGCGACAGCTTCTTCCATGCCGACATGCACCCGGGCAACATCTTCGTCAGCACGGTCAAACCGTGGAGCCCGCAGTACATCGCCATCGACTGCGGCATCGTCGGTAGCCTCACCGCCGAGGACCAGGACTACCTGGCGCGCAACCTGATTGCCTTCTTCAAGCGTGACTACCGTCGCGTCGCCCAGCTGCACATCGACTCGGGCTGGGTGCCGGCACATACCAAGGTCAACGAATTCGAAGCAGCAATCCGCACCGTGTGCGAGCCAATCTTCGAAAAACCGTTAAAGGATATTTCCTTCGGCCAGGTGCTGATGCGCCTGTTCCAGACCGCGCGGCGCTTCAACATGGAAGTGCAGCCGCAGCTGGTGCTGTTGCAGAAAACCCTGCTCAACATCGAGGGCCTGGGCCGCCAGCTGTACCCCGACCTGGACCTGTGGAGCACCGCCAAGCCGTTCCTCGAGCGCTGGATGCGCGACCGCTACAGCCCCAAGGCTGTGTTTGGCAACATTCACGGCCAGGTCGAGCAGTTGCCGCACCTGGCCAACATGGCGCGTGACCTGCTCGAACGCCTGTCGCAACCGCACCTGAACGATCCGCAACTGCCGGAACGCCGCCGCCAGGGTGACCGCTGGGCACTGCGCCTGCTGGGCGCCGGCCTGCTCGGTGGCGGCGCGGTGCTGGCCGCGGGTGCCGCCGAGGCCGCCAGCCTGGCCGCCCCAGCTGCCTGGCCGGCCTGGCTGATGCTGGCCGCAGGCCTTTACCTGATCGTGCGCCAATAGCCAGCCGCGCCTGTGGCTGGCACACTAGCGCAAAGGGCCCGATACAGGAGCGGGCCCGCTTTGGAGTCGACGATGAAAGACTGGCTGGACGAGATCAAGTGGAACAGCGATGGCCTGGTACCGGCAATCGCTCAGGACCACAAGACCGGACGCGTGCTGATGATGGCCTGGATGAACCGCGAATCGCTGGCGCTGACCGCCACCGAACAGCGCGCCATCTACTGGTCGCGTTCGCGTGGCAAGCTGTGGCGTAAAGGCGAAGAATCCGGGCACGTGCAGAAGCTGCACGAACTGCGCCTGGACTGCGACGCCGACGTGATCATCCTGATGGTCGAGCAACTGGGCCATATCGCCTGCCATACCGGCCGTGAAAGCTGCTTCTACCGCGTCTTTGAAGACGGCCAGTGGAAAATCGTCGACCCGGTCCTGAAGGACCCGGATGCCATCTACAGCGCAGGACACTGACATGAGCGACACCCTCAACCGCCTGGCCGACGTGCTTGAAGAACGCAAGCAAGCGGCGCCTGACAGCTCCTATGTGGCCAGCCTGTACCACAAGGGCCTGAACAAGATCCTTGAAAAGCTCGGTGAAGAGTCGGTCGAAACGATTATTGCCGCCAAGGATGCCGCCGTCAGCAAGGATTACAGCGATGTCATCTACGAAACCGCCGACCTGTGGTTTCATAGCCTGGTGATGCTCAGCGCGCTGGGCCAGCATCCACAAGCCGTGCTCGATGAACTGGATCGCCGTTTTGGCTTGTCCGGGCATGATGAGAAGGCCGCACGACAGCCTTCGGCCTGATGTATATCGGGCGCGCTGCGCGCCCCTGTGGGAGCGGGTTCACCCGCGAAGAATGCAACGCGGTATATGGCACCGGCTGCGCCGGTGTTCGCGGGTAAACCCGCTCCCACAAGGGATCGCGCTGCCAGACAGATTTGCTGTACCTGTAAATTTCAGGAGTACGAAATGGGTATCTTTGACTGGAAACACTGGATCGTCCTGCTGGTCGTCGTGGTCCTGGTGTTCGGCACCAAGAAGCTGAAAAACTTCGGCAGTGACCTGGGCGAGTCGATCAAGGGCTTCCGCAAGGCCATGAACGAAGAAGAGAACAAGCCGGCCGAGCAGACTCCGCCGCCAGCCCAGCCTGTGCCGCCGGTGCAAAACACTGCGCAGCCGCAGCAAGGCCACACCATCGAAGGCCAGGCCCAACCGGTCCAAGAGCCGCAGCGGAAAGACTGACCCATGTTCGGCATCAGTTTCAGCGAACTGCTACTCGTAGGCTTGGTCGCCCTGCTGGTGCTCGGCCCCGAGCGCCTGCCCGGTGCCGCGCGCACGGCCGGCCTGTGGATCGGCCGACTCAAACGCAGCTTCAACAGCATCAAGATGGAAGTGGAGCGCGAAATTGGTGCCGACGACATCCGCCGTCAGCTGCACAACGAGCACATCCTGCAGATGGAAGAGGAAGCCAAGCGCATCCTCAACCCGCTGACCCCACCGGCGCAGCCACCCGTTACCACGGCCAGCGTGCAGCCGCCTGCCGGGCTTGAGGCCAGGCCGGCCGATACACCTGCCGCCCCGGCCGCACCTTCCGAACCGCCTCAACCGCCGCGAGCCCCATGAGCGAGAATCCGGAACACGACCAGCCAATGCCGCTGGTCTCGCACCTGACCGAACTGCGCACCCGCCTGCTGCGCTGCGTTGCCGTCATTTTCCTGATCTTTGCCGGGCTGTTTTCCTTCGCCCAGCAGATCTACACCCTGGTCTCGGCGCCGCTGCGCGACCATTTGCCCGCCAATGCGACGATGATCGCCACTGACGTGGCCTCGCCGTTCCTGACGCCGTTCAAGCTGACCATGATCGTGTCGCTGTTCCTGGCGATACCGTTCATCCTGCAGCAGATCTGGGGCTTTATCGCGCCTGGGTTGTACCGCCATGAAAAGCGCATTGCCATTCCGCTGCTGGTGTCGAGCATTCTGTTGTTCTACGCCGGGATGGCCTTTGCCTATTTCCTGGTGTTCCCGCTGATGTTCAAGTTCTTTGCCGCCGCCACCCCGGCAGGCGTGGCAATGATGACCGACATCGCCAACTACCTCGACTTTGTGATGACGCTGTTCTTCGCCTTTGGCGTTGCCTTCGAAATCCCGGTGGCGGTGGTGCTGCTGGTGTGGATCGGCGTCGTCGACGTCAAGTACCTGAAAAAAATCCGCCCTTACGTGATCATCGGCTGCTTCGTGGTCGGCATGGTGCTTACCCCGCCAGACATCTTCTCCCAAACCCTGCTGGCCGTGCCCATGTGGCTGCTGTTCGAGGTCGGCGTGCTGTGCGGCAGCCTGATCCGCAAGCGTAGCGCCCACGACGAAGCCGCCGACGACCATAACGACCAGCCACCAGCGACCCAACCGTGAACCTGTTGCTTCTTGAAGAGGCCGACTTCGTCTCGGCCGACCGCGTCGTTCTCGCTGACCGGCGCTTCACCCACATGCAGGAAATCCACCGCGTGGCGGTGGGTGACAACCTGCGCGTGGGCCGCATCAACGGCCTGATGGGCAAAGCCACGGTGCTGCGCCTGGAAAAGCACGAAGCCGAACTTGAAGTGGCCTTCGACCAGCAGCCTCCGGCCAAACTGCCGTTGACCCTGGTGCTGGCAGTGCCGCGGCCGAAAATGCTGCGGCGGCTGTTCCAGACCGTGGCGACCCTCGGCGTGTCACGGCTGATCCTGGTGAACAGCTACAAGGTCGAGAAAAGCTTCTGGCAAACGCCTTTCCTGCAGCCCGAGAGCATTCGCGAAAACCTGATCCTCGGCCTGGAACAGGCGCGTGACACGGTGCTGCCCGAGGTCATCATCGAAAAACGGTTCAAGCCGTTCGTCGAAGACCGCCTGCCCGCAATCGCCGCAGGCACCCTGGGCCTGGTCGGCCACCCCGGCCCCTACCCCGCATGCCCGCGTGCCGTGGAACAGCCCGTAACCCTGGCCATCGGCCCCGAGGGCGGCTGGATCCCCTACGAAATCGACCTGCTTGGCAAGGCTGGCCTGGCACCGGTGCAACTGGGCGATCGGATCTTGCGGGTAGAGACCGCCGTCACCGCGCTGCTTTCGCGTATTTTCTGACGCAAACGCCACTTTTTCACCCATCAAGTTTCCCTCTCCCGGGCCGATGGCCTTGGCAACACAACAATTATTTGTGCTGCCAAGCCGCCGGGGAGTCGTACATGTATCAATGGTTAGCCCAATCGCTGGGCAATGTGAGCGTCAATCGCAAACTGGGGCTGGGTTTCGGCCTGGTGCTGCTGTTGACTCTGGCTATTACCCTGGCCGGCTGGCACGGCATGGATAGCATCATCGACCGTGGCGACAAGCTGGGTAATATCTCGGTCATCCAGCAGTACACCCAGGAACTGCGTATTGCCCGCCAGCATTACGAGCGCCGCAGTGATGACGCGTCGGTGGCCGAGCTGGAAAAAGCCCTGGCCAACCTAGACCGCCAGGTGCAGCTGATGCTCGGGCAGATCGAACACCCCGCCGACCGCCAGCGCCTGGAGCAGCAGCGCGAGGCCGTGCGCATCTACCAGCAGGCATTCAACGAACTGAAGCAGGCCGGCCAGCGCCGCGAAGCCAGCCGTAGCGTGCTCGGCGACAGCGCCGACAAGGCCGCAGAGCTGATCGGCCGCGTGCAGCGGGGCCTGTTGCAAGGTGGCGATATCAACCAGTACCAGCACGCGGTAGAAGTCAGCGCCCTGCTGCAGCAAGCGCGCTTCCAGGTGCGGGGCTACACCTACAGCGGCAATGCCGAGTTCCAGCAAACGGCGCTGAAGGCCATTGACCAGGCCCTGGCCGAGCTGCGCGCTTTGCCGGCCAAAGTGTCGGCCGAACATGCCGCTGGTCTCGACGATGCTGCCACTGCCATGGGCGGCTACCGCGATGCAGTCACCCAGTTCGGCAATGCCCAGGCCGCCAGCGAGCAAGCCCTGCAGCACATGGCCGAGCAAGGCACGTTGCTGCTACAGACCAGCCAGGCGATGACCACCTCGCAAACCGAAGTACGTGACGCAGGCGCGGCCCAGGCCAAGACCCTGCTCGCCATAGCCACTGTGCTGGCGCTGGCCCTCGGCCTGTTGGCCGCCTGGGCCATCACCCGCCAGATCATCATCCCGTTGCGCCAGACCTTGCATGCCGCCGAGCGTGTGGCCAATGGCGACCTGACCCAGAGCCGGCCGGTACAGCGGCGCGACGAACTGGGCCAGTTGCAGGCCAGCATGCAGCGCATGACCCAGGGCCTGCGCGAGCTGATCGGCGGCATCGGCGACGGGGTAACGCAAATCGCCAGCGCCGCCGAACAGCTGTCGGCCGTCACCGAGCAGACCAGTGCCGGGGTCAACAACCAGAAGGTCGAGACCGACCAGGTGGCCACCGCCATGAACCAGATGACCGCCACCGTGCACGA
This sequence comes from Pseudomonas sp. MM223, assembly GCA_947090765.1. Lineage (NCBI taxonomy): Bacteria > Pseudomonadati > Pseudomonadota > Gammaproteobacteria > Pseudomonadales > Pseudomonadaceae > Pseudomonas > Pseudomonas sp. MM223. The sequence continues at coordinate 6,283,210 of OX352322.1, forward strand.
GGTAGCACGCAACGCCGAGCAGGCCTCGGAAGCCGCCCTGATGGCCGACCAGCAAGCCCGCGAAGGCGACCGGGTAGTGGGCGAGGCGGTGGCGCAGATCGAGCGCCTGGCTGGCGAAGTGGTCAACTCCAGCGAAGCGATGAACCAGCTAAAAGCCGAGAGCGACAAGATCGGCAGCGTGCTCGACGTGATCAAGTCGGTGGCCCAGCAGACCAATTTGCTGGCCCTCAACGCCGCGATCGAAGCCGCCCGTGCCGGCGAGGCCGGGCGTGGTTTTGCCGTGGTCGCCGACGAGGTGCGCAGCCTGGCCCAACGCACCCAGCAGTCGACCGAAGAGATCGAAGAACTGATTGCCGGCCTGCAAAGCGGCACCCAACGGGTGGCCAGCGTGATGGACAACAGCCGCCAACTGACCGACAGCAGCGTCGAGCTGACCCGCCGTGCTGGCAGCTCGCTGGAAACCATCACCCGGACGGTATCGTCGATCCAGGCGATGAACCAGCAGATTGCCACGGCAGCCGAGGAACAGACGGCCGTGGCCGAAGAGATCAACCGTAGCGTGATGAATGTGCGGGATATTTCTGACCAGACGTCGGCGGCCAGTGAAGAGACGGCCAGTTCGAGTGTGGAGCTGGCGCGTTTGGGCACCCACTTGCAGGGGCTGGTGGGGCGGTTCAGGCTTTGAGATTGTCGGGGCCGCGTCGCGGCCCTTCGCGGCACAAGGCCGCTCCTACAGGGATACACGGTCCTTTGTAGGAGCGCCCTCTCAGCGGTTACAGCACTTGGCGCAGGAACGCCTGCGCGCGCGGGTCCTTCGGCGCATCGAAGAACGCCCCTGGGGCGGCATCTTCCAGTAACTTGCCATGATCGAAGAACAGCACCCGGTCCGCCACTTCGCGGGCAAAGCCCATTTCATGGGTGACGCAGACCATGGTCATGCCTTCCTGGGCCAGGGTCTTCATCACGTCCAGCACCTCGCCGACCATTTCCGGGTCAAGCGCCGAGGTCGGTTCGTCGAACAGCATCACTTTCGGGTCCATGGCCAAGGCACGGGCAATCGCCACCCGCTGTTGCTGGCCACCGGACAGGCGCGACGGGTACTCGTTGGCCTTCTGCGAAATACCCACCTTTTCCAGCAACGCCCGGGCCTTGGCTTCACGCTCGGCCTTGTTGCGCTTGCGCACCACCTTCTGCGCCAGGCACAGGTTTTCCAGCACGGTCATGTGCGGGAACAGGTTGAAGTGCTGGAACACCATGCCGACTTCCCGGCGGTAGGCGTTGATGTCGGTCTTCGGGTCGGCCAGTTGCAGGCCGTCGATGGCCACGTGGCCTTCGTCGAAATGCTCCAGGCCGTTGAGGCAGCGCAAGAAGGTCGACTTGCCCGAGCCCGACGGGCCGAGCACTACCACCACTTCGCCCTTGGCGACCTGGGTGGTGACGTTGTCCACAGCCCGAACCACATGGCCACGGGTGTCGAAGACTTTCAGCAGGTCACGGACTTCAATCACTTTGCGCAAGCCTCCGCTCGAGCCGGCTGGCCAGGTGCGACAGCGGCAGGTTGATCAGCAGGTACAGGCCTGCCACGCAGAACCAGATCTCGAAGGTCGAGAACGAGGTGGTAATGGCCTCGCGGCCGCTCTTGGTCAGTTCGGTGATCGCGATCACCGAGACCAGCGACGTGTCTTTGACCAGGCTGATGAACTGGCCAGCCAACGGTGGCAGCACGCGTTTGAAGGCCTGCGGCAAGATCACGTGGCGCATCGACTGGCCCGCATTCAAGCCTAGCGAGCGGGCGGCTTCGTTCTGGCCCTTGGCGATGGACTGCACGCCCGCACGGACGATTTCAGCCACATAGGCGCCCGTGAACAGTGCCAGCGCCGCCACCCCGGCGAACTCGCGGGACAGGTTGAGCACGGTGCCGATGAAGAAGTAGAAAATAAAGATCTGCACCAGCAACGGCGTGCCACGCACCAGTTCGACATAAACGGTGGAAAGGTCACGCAGGGTCGGGTTGCTGGACAACCGGCACAAGCCAGCGAACAGGCCGATGACCAGGCCCAGGGCGCCAGACACCACCGACAGCCACAAGGTGGTCCACAGGCCCCAGGCCAGCGGGCCGGCTGCCCAGTGGCGGGTAACACCAACCTGGTCGCCTTCGGCAACATCGTCGCCGCGGCTCAGTTGCAGGCTGTCCTTGGCCACGTCGAGCACCTGCTCGTCACCTTGCTCGTCCTTCAGCGTGACGCGGGCGTTATCGCCGGCAATGACGATGTCCTGCACGGTGCCATAACCGGCAGCGCGCTGCACGTCTTCGGCCTTGTAGGCGAAGTACTGCGGTACGCGGTTCCAGCGCCACTCGTAGGACATCATCGAGGTGGCCATGTACAGGCTGATCGCCAGGCCGACCAGCACCAGGGCGGTCAGCCCGTGCCAGGGCCACTGGGCTTTCTTGTGTTTGATCACGTGGGGTACTTCCGTAAATGCGAACGCGCAGGGTTTGCCTGCGCGTCGGGGTCAAAAGCCGGGCTTGTGGCCTGGGCCTTATTCCATGTCCTTCAGCCAGTCTTTGTTCTTGAACCACTTGTCGTGAATACGATCGTAGGTCCCGTCGTGCTTGATCTGGTGCAGGAAGTTGTTGATGAAGTTGATGCTGTCGTAGTCGCCTTTTTTCAGGCCGAAGGCCAGCGGCTCGTAGGTGAAGGGCTCTTCGAGGAACAGCAGCTTGCCGGCACCGGCCTTCTCCACGGCTACCACGTTGTATGGCGCGTCATAGACGAAGGCGTCAGCCTTGCCGTTGACCACGTCCATTACCGCTTCCTGTTCGTTGTCGTAGCCGTGGTACTTGGCTTTGCCGATCAGCTTCTTGGACACCATTTCACCGGTAGTACCCAGCTTGGAAGTCAGGCGGTACTTCTCGTTGTTCAGGTCTTTGTACGACTTGATCTCGCCCGCCAGTTCCTTGCGAATCAGCAGGGTCTGGCCAACCACGATGAAGGGTTCGCTGAAGTTCAGGCGCAGGTTGCGTTCCTGGGTCAGGGTCATGCCGCTGCCGATCATGTCGAACTTGTCGGTCAGCAGGGCCGGGATGATACCGTCATAGGCGGTGGACACTGCCTCGAACTTGACGCCCATGGACTTGGCCATGGCTTTGAGAATGTCGACTTCGAAGCCGATGATCTCGCCACGCTTGTTGGTCATCTGGAACGGCATGTAGGTCGGGTCCATGCCCACCTTCAGGGTGCCACGCTTGACCGCGTCATCGATGGCGCCTGCCTGGGCCGCAGTTACAGCGACCAGGGCGGTTACACCGACCAGCAGTCGCGAAAGGTATTTCTTGATCATCACCAAGTCCCCTAGCAAGAAAAGTAGCGAATCTTATTGTGTTGGCACGGCCGTACTGGCCGAGGCGTCGTATCGGAATGGGATGCTAACGCATGGCGGCTCGGGGACCTAGCGCCGGGGGGGACTTTGTTGGCCAAAATCCGTTATGCAGGGGGAATTGCTGGCGAGGGCTTCGCCCTCGTTTCGCGGCACAAGGCCGCTCCTACAGAGGAATGCATATTCCTGTAGGAGCGGCCTTGTGCCGCGAAGAGGCCCGATCAGGCGCCGACGAGTGCCGGTTGGCCTTCGTTCTCAGGGTGCAGCGGCAACAGCGGCGAGTGCGGGTCGTTCTTGATCGACGCGCGCCACACATCGATCCACGCCGCATTGTGCTCTGCCCACACCTGCTCGTGCAGGCGGGCCAGCGCCACCGGGTCGCTGAGCAGGGCCAGGCGAGTATTGAGGTCCAGACCTTTCGGGCCGACTTCCATCGCCTTGGCCACGCGTTCGGCACGCAACGCTTCGATTGGCGCCGCCTGGCCATGGCGGGCAGTGGCCATGGCGCACGCCAGGGCGTTCTGCCGCGGGTCGACCACGGCCCGCACGAAGCCGTCATGCAGGGCATGCCAGCGGTTTTCGTGGGTGTACTGGTCGGTGGCCAGCAGCTCTTGCGGGGTGGCGTATTCCTCGGGGATGAGGAACAGCTTCTCGTCCTTGGCCGCCAGGCCCAGGCGGGTGCGGCTGGAGATCACCGAAACCGGGATCGACAGCACCAGCGAACCAACGATTGGCGCCAGCCACCACAGGAAGCTCGGGTTCAACCATGCCACCAGCCCAGCCCAGGCAATACCCAGCAAGGTTTGCGGGCCATGGCGGCGCACAGCCTCGCTCCACGGCGTGGAGTCGTCGTCACGCTGCGGCGAGTTCCAGGTCGCGGCCCAGCCAAGGAACGCGGCCAGCACAAAGCGGGTGTGGAAGATCATGCGCACCGGTGCCAGCAGCATGGAGAACAGCATCTCCATCAGCATCGACAAGGTGACCTTGATCCGCCCGCCGAACTCGACTGCACCCTTGGCCCAGATCAGGATGATACTGAGCAGCTTGGGCAGGAACAGCAGCACGATGGTGGTGGAGAACAGCGCTACGGCCTTTTCCGGGTGCCACTGCGGCCATAGCGGGTAGAGCTGGTACGGCTCGATGAAGTACTGCGGCTCCATCAGTGTGTTGGTCGCCAGCAACGCCGTCGACAGCACCAGGAACAGGAACCACAGCGGCGCCGACAGGTACGACATCACCCCGGTGAGGAACACCGCACGGTGCACCGGGTGCATGCCCTTGACCAGGAACAGGCGGAAGTTCATCAGGTTGCCGTGGCACCAGCGGCGGTCGCGCTTGAGCTCGTCCAGCAGGTTGGGTGGCAGTTCTTCGTAGCTACCCGGCAGGTCGTAGGCGATCCACACGCCCCAGCCGGCACGGCGCATCAACGCAGCTTCGACGAAGTCGTGGGAAAGGATTGCACCGGCGAACGCGCCCTTGCCCGGCAACGGCGCCAGAGCGCAGTGCTCGATGAACGGCTTCATGCGGATGATCGCGTTGTGGCCCCAGTAGTGCGACTCGCCCAGCTGCCAGAAGTGCAGGCCAGCGGTGAACAGCGGGCCGTACACGCGGGTGGCAAACTGCTGCATGCGTGCGTACAGGGTGTCCATGCCCGAGGCTTTCGGCCCGGTCTGGATGATGCCGGCGTCCGGGTTTGCCTCCATCAGGCGCACCAGGCTGCTCAGGCACTCACCGCTCATGACGCTGTCTGCGTCAAGCACGACCATGTACTTGTACTCGCCACCCCAGCGACGGCAGAAGTCGTCGAGGTTGCCGCTCTTGCGCTTCACCCGGCGCCGACGGCGGCGGTAGAAGATGCGGCCAAAGCCTTTGGTTTCGCGGCACACGTCCAGCCAGGCCTGTTGCTCGGCCACGGCAATGTCGGTGTCGTTGGTGTCGCTGAGCACGAAGAAGTCGAAACGGTCGAGGTTGCCGCTGGCGGCCACCGACTCGAACGTTGCGCGCAGGCCGGCGAACACACGCGGCACGTCTTCGTTGCAGATCGGCATCACCAGCGCGGTACGCGCCTCGGGTGCAATCGGCTCGTTGCCGGCACTACTGCCCGAAATCTTGTATTTGTCACGCCCGGTGAGCAGCTCAAGGAAGCCCATGAGCGCGGTCCAGAAGCCCGCCGACACCCAGCAGAACAGGATACCGAAGAGGATCAGGATGGACGTCTGCAAGGCGTACGGCCATACCTGGACAACGGTTTGCCACAGTGACTGGTTAACGATTTCGTCCATGTCGACGAACGACCAGCCCTGGTACGGCAGGATGCCCTTCATGTACCAACCGGCGACGATGGTCTGGCCGATCATCAGGGTCAGCAGGATGTAACGGCGGATCGAACCAACCGTGCGCCAGCGTGCCGGCGGCAGCTCGCGCTTGGGTGGCTGCGGCGCGTTGGGGCGGCCGGTCATGCGCCGCCACATGCGGATCAGCACGTTGGTGCGCCAAGGCTCGGGCACGACTTTGGTGCGTTTGATCGGCGGGGCGATCTTCAGGCACAGGCGGCCGCTGCCGTCGACGCCAAGCATTTCGGCATCTTCCAGCTCGGCGGCGCTGCCTACGGTGAGGCGCGGGCCCACCGAGGCCTGCACGGCCTCGGCAGCGTCGGCGGCCGGTTTGGCCGCCAAGCGTTGGTGCAGCTCACTGAACGACGTGCAACTGGCGAGCTCCGCCCGTTGCTCGTCACTCAGTGGTAGGTGAGCCAGGTACTCGCCAAGCGATACTGGCCTTGCGCTTGAGTTACTCATCGGCAGGCAACTGATAGCTCCAGGTCTCGGTCAGCACCTTCTCGGTGGTGGCCGGGGCCCCGTTGGTGGGCGCCGCATCGGCGGCAGGTTGTTCGGCCTTGACGGCTTTCTCGGCCTTGGCATGTTTGGCTGCGGCCTTGTCCTGCTTGGCGTCCTGGGCAGGCTTGGCGGGCTCGACCGGCACATCACGCACCAGCGCGGCACGCATTTCGGTCGATTTGTTGGCTTCCTTGACCTTCAAGCGCAGGGTCAGGCGCCAGCCCTTGGTCTCAGGGTTATAGCGCAGATTGTTCTCGACCACCTCGGCGTTGTCGTCAACGCTGATCTGGCTGCGCACGGCGGTGTCTTCCGGCAGTGCGGCCAGGGCCGGGCCGGCGAAGTCGACCAGGAAGGCCACGCTACCGTCTGGCTGGCGGATCAGGTTGGACTGCTTGACGTCACCGGTGGAGCGCAGGGTCTGCTTGACCGAGCCCAGCTCAGGCGCCTGGAACTTCGCTTCGTCGATGGTCCAGTGCAGGCGGTAGGCATACTCGAACGGCTTGCCTGGCTCCGGCAGTTTCTCCGGGCTCCAGAAAGCAACGATATTGTCGTTGGTCTCGTCGGCGGTCGGGATTTCGACCAGATCGACGGTGCCTTTGCCCCAGTCACCCTTCGGCTCGATCCAGGCGCTTGGGCGCTTCTGGTAGTTGTCGTCGAGGTCTTCGTAGTCGCTGAAGGCGCGCTGGCGCTGCATCAGGCCGAAACCACGCGGGTTCTCGACACTGAAGTTGCTCACGGCCAGGTGTTTCGGGTTGTTCAGCGGGCGCCAGATCCACTCGCCATTGCCGGCATGAATCGACAGGCCTTCGGAGTCGTGCAGGGCCGGGCGATAGTTGAGGACCTTGGACGGCTGGTTGGGGCCGAACAGGAACATGCTGGTCAGCGGGGCAATGCCCAGGCGGCTGACCTGGTCACGCAGGAAGACCTGGGACTGTACGTCGACCACGGTGTCGTTGCCCGGGCGCAGGGTCAGCTTGTAGGCGCCAGTGGAGCGCGGCGAATCGAGCAGGGCGTAGATCACCAGGTGCTTGTCGGCCGGCTTGGGCTTCTCGACCCAGAACTCGGTGAAGCGCGGGAATTCCTCGCCCGACGGCAGCGCAGTGTCAATGGCCAGGCCACGGGCCGACAGGCCATACACATGGCCCTTGCCGACCACGCGGAAGTAGCTGGCACCCAGCAAGGTCATGATTTCGTCTTGCTTGTCGGCCTTGTTGATCGGGTACAGCACGCGGAAGCCGGCATAACCCAGGTTCTTGGTGGTTTCCGGGTCATGTGGCACGTCACCGAACTCGAAGCGGCTCGGGTCGTACTTGATTTCCTCGACCTTGGTGGCGGTGACCTCGTTGATTTTCACCGGGGTGTCGAAGTGCATGCCCTGGTGGTAGAACGAAAGCTTGAACGGGGTCTTGTCCTTGGCCCACTCGGCCTTTTCCTGCAGGAAATGAATTTTCTGATAGTCCGCAAACTTCATGTCGCGGAATACTGCAGGCAGGTTGCTTTTTGGTGCTTCGTACTTCTGGCCGGCCAGATCCTTTGCCTTGGCTGCAACATCGTCAAGATTGAATGCCCACAGCTGGCCCGCGCTCATCAGGCCGACCAGTGCCACACTGGCCATCAGGGCCTTGCGCAGCCCGGTGCCGGGGATTCTTGATGCTTTTTGGGGACTAACAATCACGAGCAACCCTCGCCGAAAACAGATCATGAAACCAACGGCCAGCGACAAATGCCGGGTTGGCGAGCACTGTTCGGACCCCGTGAGGGCGTAATGATTCCCCAAACGGATCCAGACAATGCTCGAGTCAGAGTGAAACGAACCTGCGAACGCAGGTCCATGCAGCGCGCGATTATCCAGCAGGTCGCGTTACAACGCATCAGGCTGGAAGAACTATTTATCGTACAAAACCCCTTGTTTTCCTATAAACAAAGGGTTTTTTGACCTCATATTTGTAACATAAATGTTACGGGGCCATCATTGACCAGATGCACCTGCATGTCTGCTCCGAACTGCCCGCTCGCCACCTCGGCATGCTGGCTCTTCGCTTGCTGCAAAAGATAGTCGAACAATTCAGCCCCGAGGGCCGGCGGTGCGGCCGTCGAGAAGCTCGGGCGCATGCCGTTGCGGGTGTCCGCCGCCAAGGTGAACTGCGACACCAGCAACAAACCACCCCCGACATCCTTGAGCGACAGGTTCATCTTGCCTTGCTCATCGCTGAATACACGGTAGTTCAGCAGCTTGTGCAACAGTTTATCGGCCTGCTCACGGGAATCTTCAGGCTCGACGGCCACCAGCACCAGCAAACCCTGGTCGATGGCGCCAACCACCTCCCCCGCGACTTCAACCCGCGCACCGCGCACGCGCTGCAACAAGCCCCTCATGCTTCTTCCAGGGGCAAGTCGAGCAGGCGGCGGGCCATCTGGTCGGCGGCACGCACCAAGGCATCGGTGATGCCTGGTTCGGACGCGGCGTGGCCAGCGTCGCGGATCACCTTCAGTTCGCTGTTCGGCCAGGCCTGGTGCAGGGCCCAGGCGTTGTCCAGCGGGCAGATCACATCATAGCGGCCGTGCACGATCACCGCTGGAAGGTGAGCGATCTTCGGCAGGTCGCGGATCAGCTGGTCCGGCTCAAGGAACGCATTGTTCATGAAGTAGTGGCACTCGATGCGGGCGATCGACAGTGCCCGCTGCGGCTCGGAGAAGCGGTCGACCACCAGCGGGTTCGGGCGCAGGGTGGCGGTACGGCCCTCCCAGGTAGACCAGGCCTTGGCGGCGTGCATCTGGGCAATCTGGTCGTTACCGGTCAGGCGCTTGTGGAAGGCCTTGACCAGGTCGCCGCGCTCTTCTGGCGGAATCGGCGCGATGTAATCCTGCCAGTAGTCGGGGAACAGGCGGCTGGCACCCTCCTGGTAGAACCACTCGATCTCCTGCGGCCGGCACAGGAAGATGCCGCGCAGGATCAGCCCATGCACACGCTCGGGGTGGGTCTGGGCGTAGGCCAGGGCCAGGGTCGAGCCCCACGAGCCGCCGAACAGCACCCATTTGTCGATGCCAAGGTGCTCGCGGATGCGCTCCAGGTCCTCGACCAGGTGCCAGGTGGTGTTGTTTTCCAGGCTCGCATGGGGCGTGGAACGGCCACAGCCGCGCTGGTCGAAGGTGATGATGCGGTACAGGTTGGGGTCAAAGTAGCAACGGCTCTGGGCGTCGCAGCCAGCACCCGGGCCGCCGTGGATGAACACCACAGGCAGACCTTCCGGCGAGCCGCTTTCGTCGACATACAGCACATGCGGCGCTTCCACGGCCAGATCGTGCCGGGCGTAGGGTTTGATCTGCGGGTAGAGGGTCTGCATTGCGCACTCCGTGTGAGGATATTGACTGCCGTTGGGCATCATAAACCTGAATTGCGCTTTGAGCACCGTCCTCTAGGGCACGGCCGCAAGCCGGGCACACATATTTACCCCCAGCACGCCCGCCAGACCCTCGATAGTCCCTTGCCCCATACCTAGCAAGGGCCCGCCATGCCAACCCCAGCCACTACTTCGCCTGGCGTTCATTACGCCACCATCGCGTGCAAGACCCCCGCCTGGCTCAAGCAAGCCCCACCCGAAACTCATCGCGCCATGCGCAACTGGCAGCAGGCCCCTGCCTGGCTGGCCACAGCGGTCCAGCGGTTACCGGAAATTGCCAAAGCGTGGCAGGCGGAACATGCCCGCCACCGCGAGCACCAGGCACAGGTGCAGAAACTGTTCGAACGGCTGCCCGATCTGCAAACCTTCGCCGTACAGACACTGACTGAAGCCATCAAACAGCGATTCGGGCTCGACCTGGATGTGCACAACACGTACCTGGTGGATGCCCGGCTGATCGACACGGCCCACGCAAGCGACGCGCGCATGGCGGTGAACCAGGCTACCCGTTCGCTGCTACACAGCGCCCTGCACAACTTTGACAAGGACGCCGCTGCCGAACATGGCATGGACGCCCCCAAGGCACTGCTGAGCAAGTCTGTCATCGTCGATCATCGGCGCTTCATGGGCACCGTCCCGATCACCAATGCCGTGGATATACGCGCCGAAGACTTAGCCGACCTGTGCCGCACGCTGGACATCGGTGGGCAGTACCATGGCCTGGTGCATGCGCACTATTACCCTTCGGCCACCGCGCAGCTCAGCGCGGATGAAGCCAGGCTGTCCGTTTACCAGGCCCTGGGCCGGGTAGAAGTCTCGGCCTTCCGGCAATCGTTGCATTTCGCCCGCCTCAAAGGCGCTATCAGCGAAACGCTGTACACCGCAGCCCTTGCCGTGCCCGTTGACCAGCCGCTATCGGCAACCTCGCCCGTGACGTTCAGCTATCTCGACTTGTGGGAAGCGGAGCTGACCGGGGTTGTGCTAATCACCCTGCATGCCGCAGGGCACCAGGCCGTGGCCCTGTACATCCCTGAGGACAGCGCAGAGCCCCTCAAGGAATTTGCAACCCTGGAGGCTCTGCAGGCCGGCTTGCGTGACCGGCTTCAGGCAAACATCAGTTACCTGGACAAACACATCGCCGACCGTGACAAGGCGCCTACGCTCACCCGCCTCAAGGACCGGCTCACGCCCATCGCGTGGAGCGTCCGTGGGGTACTTGAACGCGTCCCTGACCCACATGCCACCCTGCATCCGGTCGCAGAGCCCTTCAGCCACGCGTTCCAGGGCGTCATGGCCTTCCAGAAAGCCAGGCGCCATGAACAAGATGCGCTGTTCCATGCAACCCCGACCGAGATCGTCGACCGGCGCACCGCCCAGGCTCACCGGGGCTGATCGCCGGTCGTGTGCTTACGGGCCTGAACATCGCCGGTTTCTTCGTGCCCGGGCTGGGCGAGGTGATGCTTGCCGTCTGCGTGACCCAACTAGCCCACGAGGTATACGAAGGCATCGAGGCCTGGAAAAACGACGAGCGCGACCAGGCCTTCAACTACATGGTCGATGTCATTGAGAACGTGGCAATCATGGCCGCACTGACCGCAGCAGCCAAAGCGGCAAGAACCACAGCAGGCAGCGAAGCAGCCGGTGCGCTGGAGGAGCCCGAGGTAGAACATGTTGCGGTGCCTACCCCCTCGTTCATCGAAGAGCTGGTGGAAGTCGAGCTACCGGATGGCAGCACGCGCCTGTGGAACCAGGACCTGACCCCTTTCGAACAAGACGTCACGCTCCCGTCACAGGCCAGCCCGGATGAGCTTGGGCTGTACCGCCAGGATGGCAAGGTCTGGCTACGCCTCGAAGACAAGGCATTTTCACTTAAATGGAATGCTGGTACCGGCACCTACAGCATCGAGCACCCCGGCAAGGCTGACGGTTATGAGCCGCCGCTGCGGCACAATGGCGCCGGGGCCTGGTTGCAGGTAACAGATAGGCCGCTGAGCTGGTCGGGCATGGCGCTGTTACGCCGTATCGGGCACTTGAATGCCCACTTCGACGAACCGACGCTACAACGAATACTTGCCGTCAGCGACACCCACGAAGACGTACTGCGCCGGGCCTTGGCCGACAACCAGCGGCTACCGGCCTTGCTGGAAGACACGCTGCAACGCTTCAAGCTGGACGAAACGATCCGCCAGCTGCCGGACGCAAGCACCTGGCCAGCCGAGTTTTCCAGGGCTTACATTGGCCTTGCGGGCGAGCTTGCGCCGGGGGCTGAGGCCATACGCCGGGTGTATCCGAGCCTGCCAACCGTCGTCTGCAATGAGCTGGAACGCGGTGCCAATGCCAGCGAACGGCAAATGCTTGGCAACGGCAAAGTCCCCATGCGCCTTGGCGAAGAGATCCGCGTCTACCAGCAACACATCCGCCTGGCGCGCGCCTGCGAAGGGCTGTATCTGTCAGGGGTGGCAAACCGGGACAGTGACCGGCTGATCATGCATACGCTACAACGCCTGCAAGGCTGGCCTGCCGAGACAAAATTGCAGGTGCTTCAGCGCACGTCCTGGCCTGCCCAGGCACATGGCATTGGCCCGCAGGACACTCGGCCCTACCAGACCATCACCCGTGCCCAGGCGGGCTACATCGTCCACGATGAAAGCCGCCCGAGTGCAGCGGTCACAGCTTACCCAAGCCTTTATGCCGCGCTGTACGAAGCGCTGCCAGAGGCCATGGCACAGCTGGGTGTGGCAAATCCGCAAGCACTGAAGCACCTGGTACAGGAAAGCCCCCTGCTGCCCCGCTCGGCCATGAGGACGATACTGGGCATGCAGCCGGTGCACCCCGGCTACCGTTCACCCATGCGTTTGGCCGATGGGCGCCTGGGCTATCCGCTGAGCGGAGTTGGCCCGGCCACACAAGGCGCTACCCGCCAGCGCCTGATCGACGCTGTCGAAGCAACAGGGCTGGTGGCACATACCGGGCTGTCGGCGGACCAGGTATTGCTTTCGCTTGCCAGTCGCGGCCGTACGCAAGTACAGGTACTCGAGCATTTGCAGGTGCTGCTGGAGCAGCGCAATGAACTGCAAAGCAGGCTGGCTGACTGGAGCGAGGCGATTTCACCTGAGACAGAACAGGCCGCACGCGACTACAACGGCCTGCGCGAGTCGATCATGCAACACTGGTACGACACCGCCCTGTCTGAAGGCACTCAGCACACGGCCGAGCTACGCATAACCCAGGTCCCCTTGGGCGATATACCCCAGACCTTGCCCGATTTCTTCAACAGCCGCGTGCGTAGCCTGAGCCTGCTCGATCTACCGTCAGGCAGCCTTTCCGGCTGGGCACAGCACGAACGCTTGCTGCAGCGCCTGCTCAGGCAAATGCCGCAGATCGAATCATTGGAAATCGGCCGGCCTTACAACCCCAGGTCAGCGCCTTCCTTCTTTCTCCTCAGCGTCCCTTCCATCACCCGGATCTTGCCCGAACTGCAACGGCTGGTGCTCGCCAACCAGAACATCGCATTCTCCGAAAACGACCTCAACCTGCTGGCCGAACTTCGCCACTTGAGGTACCTGGACCTCAGTGGCAACCGCCTGGCCCAGAACAGCACCCCAAGCTTCCATGAACTGTCCCTGGACTTCCTGGGCCTGGACCATATGCAACTGGCGCAGTGGCCCATCGGGATTGGCAGTGATGCCCTGGGGCGTATCGCTCACCTGTCCATGCGCAACAACAACCTCAGGTCATTGCCATCGTTCCTGCTCAATGAAGCCGACGCACTGCCCAACCCGACGCTGATCTCACTCGAAGGCAACACCATCAACGAAACCCATTTGCAGCGTTTGTTGCTGACCGAGCGGGCCGAGACAGCCGGTATTACCGTGGATGTACCCGCAGAGCTCACCAGCCGGCTTGCACGCATTCGCGATGAACGCCAGCAAATGCGCGACGCGATCGACGGCTGGGCTCAGGCCTCCAGTTCGAGCAACCCACTGACCCAGGCAGCGCTGGCGGACAGGCAGCGCATTCAGGCCGCGATCAGCCAGTTCTGGGAGCAACAGGAGCGGGGCCAGCGGTACCTTCGCCTGCAACTGGAGGATGTGCATGTCGAGCAGTTCCCCAGGCGGCTTCCAGCATTCTTTGAAGACCGCGTTCAAGCACTGACACTGACCCGCACGAGCGGCACCGCATCGCAACTGGACGAATTGCTCAGGCACTTCCCCAATGTCACCCGCTTGACCATCGATGCACATCAGGCGGCCACTTCCTCACTGGCGTCTGCCTTGGCGCGCCTACCCCAACTCAACTACCTGGAGTTTCGCAACATGGGGCTGGAGGTCAATCAACCCATGCTGGAGGTGCTGGCGGGGCTGGAGCACCTGACGTCACTGGACCTGTCAGGCAACCGCGTCGGTACCATCAGCCAGGTACCTGCACGGCTTTCCAGCAACCTGCAATCACTCGCGCTGACCAACATGAACCTGCAAGCCTGGCCCAGCTGGTGCGACAGCTTGCTGCCGCTGGAACTGCTGGACTTGAGTGCCAACAGCATTACCCAACTGCCCGATCACATTCTCTCGAACCTGAACAATCCCATGCCGATTTCGTCGATCTCGCTGTTCGACAACCCGTTGCCACTTGAGACCATCCTGCGGGTGCGCGCCTTCTCGGACAGCCAGCACAGTTTTTCTTTCGCGCTGGATATCCCGGACAACCTGATGCTTGTGGAATCTTCAAGCGAAGGCTCACTCGATCACCCTCACTTCCCTCTGCTGGGCGACGATACGCCCAGGCTCGAAGACTGGATGCTTGGCAACGAAGCGCAGAACGAGGCATTGCGCGACTGCTGGGCAATGCTCGAAGGCAGCGTTCTGCTGCGCCTGGCGGGCCGTTTGCGCAATGCCGCGCCGTACGTTGACCCGAACACGCAAGCCAGCTTCTGCGAGCGCGTACGCATGGTACTGGTTGTGGCCGCTAGCAACGAAGCTGAACGCCCGCTTATGGAGAGTATCGCTGCGGCCGCATTGCCTGACCCTGAAACCGGCTCGCAGACATGCCACGATGGCGCCCTGCAGGAGTTCAACAATATCGAGTTGTACCTGATGGGCCAGCGCCTGATGATCGAGGCTGGCGATACCTTGCAAACGTTGCGCCGGCGCCTGGTGCAGCTGTTCAGGGTCGAACAGCTGGAGATACTGGCCAACCAGCGATCCGGCGCAGGCGACAGGGTTTCGGTGCGCCTGGCCTACCGCCGGGAGCTGGCCCGTGAGCTTGACCTGCCGCTTGCCGACAGCATGCGTTTTCGAAGTGCCGCGAACCTGGCGCCTGATGAGCTGTCGCGAGTACTGGAAAAGGTCCGTAACAGTGAACTGGGCAATGCGCTGGTCGACTACATGCTGGCGAGCACGGACTGGGTTGCACGCCTGCGAGCCGAGCATGCCGACCGCTTCGCCGAAATAGACGCCCGCTTCCGCCTGCTGGTGCTTGAACTGGCCAACAAGGATCACGCGCTTCGGGAGGAACTGCGCCTGCAGCAGCGATTACAAAACGATAAGGACCTGGAGGAGCAGGAGCTGTTGCGTGAGCTCACAATCGCGCAGCTCAACGACTGACTACCCGCTTTAAATGGCGACGCGCACGGCCCGCAGCGCGTCGCCACCTTCACGGGCGAACTTCAGCGTCCGTACCGCTCCTTGCCCCAATCCAGCAGCGCCTGCAAAAGCTTCGTCAATACCTGCTGCGTCGGTTGCGCCAGGTCTTGCCGATAGGCAAACGGCTCGGTCTCTTCCATGTAGGTGCTTTGCGCCAGTTCCAGCTGTACGGCATGGATGTGATTGGCCGGGTCGCCGTAATGCCGGGTAATGTGCCCGCCCTTGAAGCGGCCGTTAAGCACATGACTGTAGCCTTCAGCCTCGGCACATACGCCTTTCAAGCGCTCAGCCAGTGTCGGGGCGCAACTGGCACCGTTAAAGGTGCCCAGGTTGAAGTCCGGCAGCTTGCCGTCGAACAAGTGCGGAATGTGCGAACGGATCGAGTGGGCGTCCCACAACAGCGCGTAGCCAAACTGCTCCCGCAGCCGGCCCAGCTCTTGTCGGATGGTGTCGTGATAGGGGCGCCAGATCTGCTCCAGATACTGTTTACGCGCTTCGGCAGAGGGTTCCAGCCCATCCTTGAACAGCGGCTCGCCCTCGAACAGCGTGGCCGGGTACAGGCCCGTGGTGGCGCCGGCGTACAGCGGCTTGTCGTCATCCGGGCGGTTCAGGTCGATGACAAAGCGCGAGTACTCCGCGGCGACCACGCTGGCGCCCATGTCGCGAGCGAAGTCGTACAGCTGCGGGATGTGCCAGTCGGTGTCCGGCAAGCTGCGCGCCTCGTCGACCAGGCCGTCGCGCACCGCGTCGCTCAGGCGCAGGCCGGCGTGGGGCATGCTGATCAGCAGCGGCAGGCGGCCTTGGTGAAACGTCAGTACCTTGTCCATCGTGCCTCGCTCAATTGGAGATTTCGTGGCCCTTGCGCACCACGCGCTTGGGCAGGTCGCCACCCAGCCAGTAGGCCAGGTCGGCGGGGCGTTCGATTTGCCAGGCGACGAAGTCGGCCACCTTGCCCACTTCCAGCGAGCCGTGGCTGTCGCCCAGGCCCAGCGCCGTAGCGGCATGCACGGTGACGCCGGCCAAGGCTTCTTCCGGCGTCATGCGGAAACAGGTGCAGCCCATGTTCAACATCAGCCGCAGCGACAGCCCTGGCGAGGTGCCGGGGTTGAGGTCGCTGGCCAGGGCAATCTTCACCCCGTGGCGGCGCAAGGCATCCATCGGCGGCAACTGGGTTTCACGCAAGAAATAGAACGCGCCCGGCAGCAGCACGGCGACCGTGCCGGCTTTTGCCATGGCAATAGCGTCTTCCTCAGTCATGAACTCCAGGTGGTCGGCCGACAGTGCCTGGTAGCGTGCCGCCAGGCTGGAGCCATGCAGCGACGACAGCTGTTCGGCATGCAGCTTGACCGGCAGGCCAAGCTCACGCGCCTTGATGAACAGCCGCTCGACCTGGGCTGGGGAGAACGCCAGGTGTTCGCAGAAAGCATCCACTGCATCCACCAGGCCTTCGGCGGCCAGGGCCGGCAGCATCTCGTCGCAGATGTGCGCAATGTAGTCGTCGGCCCGGCCGGCGTACTCCGGCGGCAGGGCATGCGCGGCCAGGCAGGTGACGCGCACCGCCAGTGGCGGCTCGTCGGCCAGGCGCCGGGCCACACGCAGCATCTTGCGCTCGTTAGCCAGGTCCAGGCCGTAACCGGACTTGACCTCGATGGTGGTGACGCCATCGCGCATCAACGCCTGGACCCGCTGGCGAGCACTGGCGAACAGTTCGTCTTCGCTGGCCGCGCGGGTGGCCCGCACGGTACTGGCGATACCGCCGCCCTGTGCGGCGATTTCGGCATAGCTGACACCTTGCAGGCGCTGCTCGAACTCGCCGCTGCGGTTGCCACCGAACACCGCGTGGGTGTGGCAATCGATCAGCCCCGGGGTGACCCAGGCGCCGGCCAGGTCCACCGTGCGGTCAGCGTCGACCGGCGCCAGCTCGGCGCGCGGGCCGATCCATTCGATCAGGCCGGCGCTGGTGACGATGGCCGCGTCTTCGATGACCGAATAACGGCCCTCGGCCATGGTTGCCACATGGCAATGCTGCCAGAGGGTTCTCATGCACAATCTCCTTTGCTAGCGGTGCAGCTCGACCGGCTCTGCCACCGGCTGGCCCTGCCCTGCGCGCGGCTTGCACCACAGCAGGTAGGACGCCACCAGGAACACCACCCAGACCACACCGACGATCAACGCCGCCTGGGTATCCGGGAAGTAGCCAAGCACGCCAAAGATGAACACCATGAACGCAATGGCCATGGCCGGGCCATATGGCCAGAACGGTACCGGGAACTTGAGCTGAGCCACTTCTTCACGGCTCATGCTGCGGCGCATGGCCACCTGGGTGAGCAGGATCATCAGCCACACCCACACGGTGGCGAAGGTGGCGATCGAAGCGATCAGCAGGAACACGTTCTCCGGGATCAGGTAGTTGAGCAGCACGCCAATCAGCAGCGCAGCCCCCATCACCACCACGGTCATCCATGGCACCCCGTGTTTCGACAGCTTGCCGAAACTGCGTGGCGCATGGCCTTGCTGGGCCAGGCCATACATCATGCGGCCAGCACCGAAGATGTCACTGTTGATGGCAGAGATTGCAGCGGAAATCACCACCACGTTCAGCACCGCAGCGGCAGAGCCAATCCCCAGGTTGCTGAAAATCTGCACGAACGGGCTGCCTTCGCTGCCGATCTGCGGCCACGGGTACAGGCACATCAGCACGAACAGGGTGAGCACATAGAACAGCAGGATGCGCAGGGGCACGGCGTTGATTGCCTTGGGGATAACCCGCTGCGGGTCCTTGGCTTCACCGGCGGTAACACCAATGATCTCGATGCCGCCGAAGGCGAACATCACCACGGCAAAGGAAGCGATCAGCCCGCCCACGCCATTGGGCATGAAGCCACCGTGGTCGAACAGGTTGCTTACACCTACGGCATGCCCGGTACCTACCTGGCTGAAACCAAAGGCCATGATGCCGAGACCGGCCAGGATCATCGCGACGATGGCGCCGACCTTGAGCAGCGACAGCCAGAACTCCATCTCGCCGAACACCTTGACGTTGCACAGGTTGAGGCCGCCGATCAGGAAGACGATGCCCAGCACCCAGATCCAGCGGGCCACTTCCGGGAACCAGAAGCCCATGTAGATACCGAAGGCGGTGACGTCGGCGATGGCGACAATGACCATCTCGAAGGCGTAGGTCCAGCCAAGGATAAAGCCGGCCATGGGCCCCAGGTAGGTGCTGGCGTAGTGGCCGAAGGAGCCGGCCACCGGATTGTGTACGGCCATTTCGCCGAGGGCGCGCATGACCATGAACACGGCGGCGCCGCCGATCAGGTAAGCCAGCAGCACGGCTGGGCCGGCCATCTGGATGGCCGAGGCGGAGCCGTAGAACAGCCCGGTACCGATGGCGGAACCGAGGGCCATGAAACGGATGTGGCGGGCACTTAGCCCGCGTTTGAGACCTTGAGCTTGTTGCATGTCACGTCCTTAAATTGTTTTTGTGGTCGTGAGATCAGAGGGGCTGCCTTGCAGCCCTTTCGCAGCACAAGGCTGCTCCTACAAGGGAGCGCGTCGCCTTTGCAGGAGCAGCCTTGTGCTGCGAATGGGCCGCACAGCGGCCCCGGGGGGCATTACAGGCTTGGCAGCACACCTGCCGGCAGCAAACCGGTCAAACTACCCTTGGCCAACAGTTCCACAGCCTTTTCGATGTCCGGCGCGAAGAAACGGTCACGGTCGTAGTGCGGCACTTCGCTGCGCAGCGCCTGGCGCGCTTTCTCCAGCTTGGTCGAAGTCTTCAGGCCTTTGCGCAGGTCCAGGCCCTGGCATGCGCCCAGCCATTCGATGGCCAGCACGCCACGGGTGTTTTCGGCCATTTCCCACAGGCGCTTGCCGGCAGCCGGGGCCATCGATACGTGGTCTTCCTGGTTGGCCGAGGTCGGCAGGCTGTCGACACTGTGCGGGTGCGACAGGGCCTTGTTCTCGCTGGCCAGGGCGGCAGCGGTAACCTGGGCGATCATGAAGCCAGAGTTGACCCCACCGTTTTCCACCAGGAACGGCGGCAGCTGGGACATGTGCTTGTCCATCATCAGCGAGATGCGGCGCTCGCTGAGCGAACCGATTTCGGCGATGGCCAGGGCCAGGTTGTCGGCGGCCATGGCCACCGGCTCGGCGTGGAAGTTGCCGCCAGAAATCACATCACCTTCGGCAGCGAACACCAACGGGTTGTCCGACACGGCGTTGGCTTCGATGCCCAGTACTTCGGCGGCCTGGCGCAGCTGGGTCAGGCACGCGCCCATGACCTGCGGCTGGCAGCGCAGCGAGTACGGGTCCTGGACCTTGTCGCAGTTCTTGTGCGACAGCGACACTTCGCTGGAATCGCCCAGCAGGTCGCGGAAGCAGGCGGCGGTGTCGATCTGGCCGCGCTGGCCACGCGCTTCGTGGATACGCGCATCGAACGGCGAACGCGAGCCCAGTACGGCTTCGACGCTTAGGCCGCCGCAGGCAATGGCCGCAGCGTACAAGTCTTCGGCATAGAACAGGCCACGCAGGGCATAGGCGGTGGACGCCTGGGTGCCGTTGAGCAGGGCCAGGCCCTCTTTGGCAGCCAAGGTCAGCGGTTCGAGGCCGGCAACCGCCAGGGCTTCGGTGGCCGACAACCATTGGCCCTTGTAGCGCGCTTTGCCTTCGCCCAGCAGCACCAGCGACATGTGCGCCAGCGGCGCCAGGTCACCGGAAGCACCCACCGAGCCTTTCAGCGGAATGTGCGGGTAGACTTCGGCGTTGACCAAGGCGATCAGCGCGTCGATGACTTTGCGGCGAATACCGGAGAACCCACGGCTGAGGCTGTTGATTTTCAGCACCATGATCAACCGCACCAGGTCGTCATCCAGCGGCGCGCCGATACCGGCGGCGTGGGACAGCACCAGCGAGCGCTGCAGGTTTTCCAGGTCGTGGCTGGCGATGCGGGTCGAGGCCAGCAGGCCGAAACCGGTGTTGATGCCGTAGGCAGTACGGTCCTCAGCGATGATTTTCTCGACGCAGGCGACGCTGGCGTCGATGGCCGGCGCAGCGCTGGCATCCAGTTGCAGGCGCACGGGCGCGGCGTAGATCGCACGCAGCTGGGCCAGGGTCAGGGTGCCGGGCTTGAGGGTGAGTTCGGTCACGTTACTACTCCAAATCGCGTGGAGCCGCAGGCCCGTTCGTGGGTGCCTGCGCGCTCCTTCTTGTTGTTCAGTATCACCCCTTGCGGGGTGCGATCCAAAGCGTGGCAATCAGCCAGTGATCATCGGCAGGTCCAGGCCCTGCTCCTTGGCGCAGTCGATGGCGATGTCATAACCGGCATCGGCGTGGCGCATCACGCCAGTCCCTGGGTCGTTGGTCAGTACACGGGCGATGCGCTCGGCGGCTTCGTCGGTGCCGTCGCAGACAATGACCATGCCCGAGTGCTGCGAGAAGCCCATGCCCACGCCACCACCATGGTGCAGCGACACCCAGGTGGCGCCACCTGCGGTGTTCAGCAGGGCATTAAGCAGCGGCCAGTCGGAAACAGCATCCGAGCCATCGCGCATGGCTTCGGTTTCGCGGTTGGGGCTGGATACCGAGCCCGAGTCCAGGTGGTCACGGCCGATCACCACCGGTGCCGACAGCTCGCCGCTGCGGACCATTTCGTTGAAGGCCAGGCCCAGCTTGGCGCGCAGGCCCAGGCCAACCCAGCAGATACGTGCCGGCAGGCCCTGGAAGCTGATGCGCTCGCGGGCCATGTCCAGCCAGCGGTGCAGGTGGGCGTCGTCGGGGATCAGTTCCTTGACCTTGGCGTCGGTCCTGTAGATGTCCTCGGCCTCGCCAGACAGCGCCGCCCAGCGGAAAGGGCCAACGCCGCGGCAGAACAGCGGACGGATATAGGCAGGGACAAAGCCCGGGAAGTCGAAGGCATTGGCCACGCCCTCTTCCTTGGCCATCTGGCGGATGTTGTTGCCGTAGTCGAAGGTCGGGACGCCCTGCTTCTGGAAGTCCAGCATGGCCTGCACGTGCACGGCCATCGACTGCTTGGCAGACTTGACCACTGCAGCCGGTTCGGTCTGCGCGCGGTCGCGGTACTGCTCCCAGGTCCAGCCGGCTGGCAGGTAGCCGTTCAGGGGGTCGTGGGCGCTGGTCTGGTCGGTGACCATGTCCGGGCGCACGCCACGCTTGACCAGCTCTGGCAGGATTTCGGCAGCGTTGCCGTGCAGGGCGATGGAGATGGCCTTGCCTTCGGCGGTGTACTTGGCGATGCGCACCAGGGCGTCGTCGAGGTCGGTGGCCTGCTCGTCGACATAGCGGGTTTCCAGGCGGAAGTCGATGCGGCTTTGCTGGCACTCGATGTTCAGCGAGCAGGCGCCGGCCAGGGTGGCAGCCAGTGGCTGGGCGCCGCCCATGCCGCCAAGGCCTGCGGTGAGTACCCACTTGCCTTTCAGGCTGCCGCCGTAGTGCTGGCGACCGGCTTCGACGAAGGTTTCATAAGTGCCCTGGACGATGCCCTGGCTGCCGATGTAGATCCAGCTGCCGGCGGTCATCTGGCCGTACATGGCCAGGCCTTTGGCGTCCAGTTCGTTGAAGTGTTCCCAGTTGGCCCAGTGCGGCACCAGGTTGGAGTTGGCGATCAGCACGCGCGGGGCGTTGCTGTGGGTCTTGAACACGCCGACCGGCTTGCCCGACTGCACCAGCAGGGTTTCGTCGTCTTCCAGGCGGGTCAGGGTTTCGACGATCTTGTCGTAGCATTCCCAGTTACGGGCGGCGCGGCCGATACCGCCGTACACCACCAGTTCTTTCGGGTTTTCCGCAACCTGTGGGTCGAGGTTGTTCATCAGCATGCGCAGTGGCGCTTCGGTCAGCCAGCTTTTGGCGGTCAGCTTGTTGCCACGTGGGGCACGGATTTCAACGTCACGGTATTTGTTGTTGTCGGTCACGGGAAAGGTCCTCTGCGGTCGTCCGCGGGCGGGTATGTCGTGGTCAATATACAAACACACCTTTACTTGTATGTACAAGCACGGACAACCAAAATATTCGGACCTGTGCGCTGAAAGGTCGAAAAACGCTGGGGCCGCTTTGCGGCCCTTTCGCGGCACAAGGCCGCTCCTACACCGGCCGCGTACGCCTAGGGATTGCGCGGTCCTTGTAGGAGCGGCCTTGTGCCGCGAAAGGGCTGCACAGCAGCCCCAGCCAATTCAGCGTGAAATCAGTTCGATCAGGCAGAATCGCCCCTGAACCTCCAGCCCCAGCAACTCGTCGTTGCCCTCCAGCCGCAGGCAGTCATACAACCCCAACCGCTGCACCTCGCGCCCCGCCATGGTCACTTCCACCTGGCTGCTGGCCGCAAACAACAGCACCGTCGACGCCGAACTGTACAACCGGCTGGTGCCATCGAACCACTGCAACCGCGCCCGGTACCGCTGCGGCGCATAGATCAGGTTGAAATCGCGGATCGGCCCACCCAGCAGCTTGCAGCTGACCTGGCTTTCGCCGCTGAAGGCAAAGGCATCGAATGGCAGCAATGGCCGGCTTTGCTGGCCGTCGACCAACAGGCGCATGCCATCGCCCTGCAGCACAGTGATGATCCTCTGGTAGCCGGCAAAGGTGGAAAAGCCGCCAGACTCTTCGATATCGGCAATCGACAGGCGCCAGCCAAAGCCTTCCAGGCCCTCGCCACTGTCGCGGGTGATTTCTTCGGTGAACCCGCCGCCGTTTTTCCACGGCATGCGCGGGTAATCCTGTGCATGCAACAACTGCAGCTGGCTCATTTGCTGAAACGTCCTTCCAGGCGATGACGGGAACCGGGGTGGATCAGCCGCGCAGCGGTTACCGGCTGGCGGCCGGACCAGGTGCGGCGACGGATCAGCAGGCAGGGTTCGCCCCGCTCGATCTGCAACAGGCGGCACTCTTCCGGCTCGGCCAGGATGGCTTCGACTACGTGCTCACCCTCGGTCAGCGGCGCCACCTGGGACAGGTAGGCGTAAGGCGTCTGCCGGGTGAAATCCTGCTTGAGGTAGTCGGGGGCAATCGCGGCGTTGACGTAGCGGTCCTCGATCTGCACCGGCACGCCGTTCTCGAAATGCACGATCAGCGAGTGGAACACCCGCTGGCCCTCACGCATGTCCAGGGCCAGGGCCCGCTCGGAACCGGCTGCTTCCTCGGTGAGGGTGATCACCTGGCAGCTATGCTGGTGGCCGCGCGCGGCAATTTCATCGGCAATGTTGTTGACCTCGAACAATGCCGAACGGCCCTTGGGCTCGGCCACGAAAGTACCGACCCCTTGCATGCGCACCAACAGGCCTTCGGCCGTGAGTTCGCGCAGGGCACGGTTGATGGTCATGCGGCTGAAGCCCAGCTCGTTGACCAGTTCACTCTCCGAGGGGACCCGGTGATGCGGTGGCCAGCTGCCGTTGTCGATTTGCTGGATGATCATCTGTTTGACCCGGGCGTACAGCGGCGCCGGGCCCTCGCCCATCTGGGCAACCAGCGCGGAGACAGGAGGTGTCGGCACGGCGTTGGATCCTTGTGCATAGGGAATGAGCGGTAGCTTGCCGCAGTTTACCCGGCAGGCAAACGCCTGTATATGTATATACAAGTTAACAATAACAGGATTTCACCGATGTCCGCCTACTTCGCCGAACGTGCTTTGCTACCTACAGGCTGGGCCAGCCATGTCCGTATCGAGGTCGCCAGCGATGGCCATGTGGCCCGCATCGAGCCGGGCGCTTCGGCCGAAGGCGCAGAGCGCCTGGCCGGCCCGTTGCTGCCCGGCATGCCCAACCTGCACTCGCATGCCTTCCAGCGCGCCATGGCGGGTTTGGCGGAAGTCGCCGGCAACCCCAACGACAGCTTCTGGACCTGGCGCGACCTGATGTACCGCCTGGTCGGGCAGATCACCCCGGAGCAGCTGCAGGTCATCGCCCGCCAGCTGTACATCGAAATGCTCAAGGCCGGCTACACCTCGGTGGCCGAATTTCATTACGTGCACCATGACCAGGCGGGCAAGGCCTACGCCGACCCGGCCGAACTGTCCCGCCGCATCAGCGCGGCTGCAACCGAAAGCGGCATAGGCCTGACCTTGTTGCCGGTGCTGTACAGCTACGCCGGGTTTGGCGGGCAGGCACCTAACGACGGGCAGCGGCGCTTCATCAACGCCACCGAACAGTACCTGCAACTGCAAGCGCAACTGGCCCCGCTGCTGGCCGCGCAACCTGCGCAGCAACTGGGCCTGTGCTTCCATTCGCTGCGTGCGGTGACGCCGGCACAGATCGCCGAAGTGCTGGCGGCCAGCAACAAGCAATGTCCGGTGCACATCCATATCGCCGAGCAACAGAAGGAAGTGGACGACTGCCTGGCCTGGAGCGGCCTGCGCCCGCTGCAATGGTTGTACGAACATGTGGAGGTGGACCGCCGCTGGTGCCTGGTGCATGCCACCCATGCCAAGCCGGATGAAGTCACCGCCATGGCCCGCAGTGGCGCAGTGGCCGGGCTGTGCCTGACCACCGAGGCCAACCTGGGCGACGGAATTTTCCCGGCGGTGGATTTCCTGGCCCAGGGTGGGCGCATGGGCATTGGCTCGGACAGCCATGTATCGCTAAGCGTGGTGGAAGAACTGCGCTGGCTGGAATATGGCCAGCGCCTGCGTGACCAGCGACGCAACCGCGTGTACCGCGGCGACCAGCCGATGGTCGGGCGCACGCTGTATGACGCCGCGCTGGCAGGCGGCGCCCAGGCACTGGGGCAAGCGGTCGGGGAGCTGGCCGTGGGCAAACGCGCCGACTGGCTGGTGCTTGATGGGCAGGACCCTTACATCGCTATTGCGGACGGCGATGCCATTCTCAACCGCTGGCTGTTTGCTGGCGGGGATCGCCAGGTACGCGATGTGATGGTGAACGGGCAATGGGTGGTGCGCCAGGGGTGGCATGCCCAGGAAGAGGAAAGCGCGCAGGCGTTTGCCGGGGTGTTGCGCCAGCTCTTGGGCTGAGCGTATTGGGGCTGCTTTGCAGCCCTTTCGCGGCACAAGGCCGCTCCTACAGGGGAACGCGTATTCCTGTAGGAGCGGCCTTGTGCCGCGAAAAGGCCGCAAAGCGGCCCCAAAAATCAGTGCATTTTTACGATTTGCTGATCGGACGCCCGCCAGATCAGCCGGCTGGTGTCATACCCTTGCTGTCGCGCCTTGGACAGCAGGTTCTCGCGCTCCCAGGCCGGTAGCGTCGGCGTACGCGACAGAATCCACAGGTGCTTGCGGTCCGGGCTGCCGACCACTGCCGTACGGTAGCGATCGTCCACGTACAGAATCCAGTATTCGCCCCGAGCCACGCCAGGCACCAGCTTGGTGAACCAGTTATCGAACTCTACCCACAGCTTGTCGGTGTGCCCCGGTTCCTGAATGCTGGCGTGCCCCTCGGCACGCAGCCACTCATCACCCATGGTGCGGCAGCGGTTGAGCACACCAAACGTGCCATCCGGCTTGAGGTTGTAGTGCGCCTCGGACTGCTCGCAGCCGGTCTGATAGCGCATGGGCAGACGCGCCAACTCGAACCATTTGCCCTGGTAGCGCTTGAGGTCGACATTGCCAGCGGTCTTCGGCGCCAGCGGGTCGTGCACGGAGCCTGCGCAACCGCCCAGCAGCATCGCCAGGCATACCCCCATCAGCAGGTACAGAGGCCTCATTTGAGGCCCTGCCCTGAATACATCAGTACCTTGTCGGCTGCGTACTGCACGCTGATGAAGCTCTTCTCGTCCCCCCAGGTGCAACTGCTCATGCCCAGCGCGCCAGAGCATTCGGTCGGCGTGCCGAGCAACTGCTCGACCTCGGCCTTGTTCATACCGGCCTTGATCTTGGAATAGTTTTCCTGGTTGATCTTGCTGCAAGCAGTCAGGACGACGCACAGCGACAACAGGGCGAGGGAACGCAACGACATGAAGGACACTCCTGGAGAGGGGATACAGGCGAGTGGCCTGCAGTGACCTTCGACGGGAAAATCCCTCCCGGGTTCCCTGCCCTCCCCCCTTTGCACCTACACCATTGGTCGGATGGCCACTACTGTGCGATTAATCACAAAGTAATAACCCCAAAAACACAAAAGGCCGCCCCTACACACGGTAGGAGCAGCCTTGTGCTGCGAAAGGGCCAGTACGGCCAATCGAATTGTGCTGCCAGGGGTGGCCTCTTCGCAGCACAAGGCTGCTCCTACAGAGGCCATTCAGCCCTTGCTCAGAACCTGGACCCAGGCTCCAGCAAAAAGTCCATCTCTTCGCTTGTGCTCGGCCGCTCCAGCACCAGGTTGCGGTGCGGGAAGCGCCCAAACCGGGCAATCACCCGCTGGTGCTGCTCGGCATAGTCCAGGAAGCCTTCGAACAACCGCCGGCTGGCTTCGGGCTGCTCGTCCAGCAACAACTGGTAGCGCTCGACGCTCAGGTTCTGCCAGTCCAGCACCTCGGCATGCTCCAGCACCAGCAGCACGAACACGCGCTGGATCGGCAGCAACTGGTAGTCCCAGCCTTTCTGCAGACCCTGCATGGCAACCACCTGGGCCCGCCGGTCGCCTTCGAAAGCGCGCGGTGTGTCGCGATAGAGCATGCGCGGCAACTGGTCCAGCAAGATCAGCAGGCCCAGCCAGCCCTGTGGGCTTTGCTGCCATTCGTCGAGCCCGCCCGCCAAGGCATGCTCGACCAGGTCGCCAAACAGCGCATGGGCATCGGCATCGTGGTGCTTGCCGAACCACAGCGTGCTCTTCTCGTCAGCCACGGCCTGGGCACTGGTGCCCCAACCGAACCACCATTCCAGCAACGGCTGCCAAGGTGCGAGCATGACTTACTCCTTGTGGTAGGCGGTGACGCGCTCTACTTCTTCCTTCGAGCCGAGGATTACCGACACGCGCTGGTGCAGGCTCTCTGGCTTGATGTCGAGGATACGATCGTAACCGTTGGTAGAGGCGCCACCTGCCTGTTCGATAATGAACGACATCGGGTTGGCTTCGTACATCAGGCGCAGCTTGCCCGGCTTGCTTGGCTCGCGGGCGTCACGTGGGTACATGAACAGGCCGCCACGGGTCAGGATGCGGTGCACGTCCGCCACCATCGAGGCAATCCAGCGCATGTTGTAGTTCTTTTTCAGCGGGCCGGTTTCGCCGGCCAGCAGTTCGCCCACGTAGCGTTGTACCGGGGCTTCCCAGTGACGCTGGTTGGACATGTTGATGGCGAACTCGGCAGTGGTTGCCGGTACCTGGATGTTTTCGTGGGTCAGGACGAAGCTGCCCAGTTCGCGGTCCAGGGTGAAGCCCTTGACGCCGTTGCCCAGGGTGAGGATCAGCATGGTCTGCGGGCCGTAGATGGCGTAACCGGCGGCGACCTGCTCGGTGCCTGGCTGCAGGAAGGCTTCTTCGTTGAGGCTTTCGTTCTGGCTCAGGTATTGGTTAGGGCAACGCAGTACCGAGAAGATGGTGCCGACCGAAACGTTGACGTCGATGTTCGACGAACCGTCCAGTGGGTCGAAGACCAGCAGGTAAGCACCTTTAGGGTACTTGCCCGGGATCTGGTAGGCGTTGTCCATTTCTTCGGAGGCCATGCCGGCCAGGTGGCCGCCCCACTCGTTGGCTTCCAGCAGGATGTCGTTGGAAATCACGTCCAGTTTCTTCTGGACTTCGCCCTGCACGTTCTCAGTGCCCATGCTGCCCAGCACGCCGCCCAGGGCGCCCTTGGACACGTGATGGCTGATTTCCTTGCACGCACGCGCCACCACTTCGATCAGGAAGCGCAGATCGGCAGGGGTATTGTTGCTGCGGGTCTGCTCAATCAGATAGCGACTCAGGGTAACGCGGGACATGTATGGCTCCGAAAGGATTGGGGAGTAAAAAACCCCCGCAGTTTACAGGGAGAGTGGCAGGCTAGCGAGTAATGAGACTCGCCACGGCTCTCAGACGGCACAATAGGTCGCTAGTTCAGCCTTCGCCAGGCCGATGGTCCGGTTGTGGCCATCTACACCATGTGAGCCTGTGCACGGTCTGTGGGAGCGGCCTTGTGTCGCGAAAGGGCCGCAGAGCGGCCCCAGGATTTCCGCTGCGCAGCTTAAATTGTGGGGCTGCTACGCAGCCCTTTCGCGACACAAGGCCGCTCCCACAATGACCGCGCTCGCTTGTCAATCCAGTGCCTTCCAGATCTCGGTGGCATATTCGCGAATGGTCCGGTCCGACGAGAACCAGCCCATCCGCGCCGTGTTCAGCACCGCCATGCGCCACCATTCCTGCGGCGTATGCCACAGCTCCTCGACCCGCCGCTGGGCATCCCAGTAGGCATCGAAGTCGGCACACACCAGGAAGCGGTCATAGGCCACCAGCCCGTCGATCAACCCGGTGTAGCGTGAGGGGTCGTCTGGCGAGAAAACACCACTGCGAATAGCCTGCAACACGTCGCTCAAGCGGTGGGAAGCGGCAATGGCAGCATTGGCACCAAAATCACCGGCACGCTTGCGCGCCTCGACCTGCTGCGCCGTCAGGCCGAAGATGAACATGTTGTCGGCGCCCACTTGCTCGCACATTTCCACGTTGGCACCGTCCAGGGTGCCGATGGTCAGCGCGCCGTTCAGGCCGAACTTCATGTTGCTGGTACCGGAGGCTTCATAACCGGCCGTGGAAATCTGCTCGGAAAGGTCGGCCGCCGGGATGATGCTTTCGGCCAGGCTGACGTTGTAGTTGGGCAGGAACACCACCTTGAGCAAGCCGCGCACGGTCGGGTCGTTGTTCACCACCCGGGCGATGTCGTTGGCCAGCTTGATGATCAGCTTGGCCTGGTGGTAGCTGGCCGCAGCCTTGCCGGCGAAGATCTTCACCCGTGGCACCCAGTTGGTGCCAGGGTCGTTGCGTATGGCCTGGTACAGCGCCACGGTGTGCAGCAGGTTGAGCAACTGGCGCTTGTACTCGTGGATGCGCTTGACCTGCACATCGAACAGCGCCTCGGGGTTCACCGTGACACCAATGCGGTCCTGGATGATGCTGGCCAAGGCGCGCTTGCTGTGCAGGCGCTGGGCGGCGAACTGCTTGCGGAAACCGGCCTTGTCAGCAAAGGGCACCAGCCCGGCCAGAAGGCCTTCAGGGTCATCCTTGAGCCCAGGCCCCAGCGCTTCGACCAGCATTTCGGTCAGCTGTGGGTTTGACTGGTACAGCCAGCGGCGGAAGGTAATGCCGTTGGTCTTGTTGTTGATCCGTTGCGGGTAAAGCTTGTGCAGCTCGGAAAACACCGTGCTCTTCATCAGCTTGCTGTGCAGCGCCGACACGCCGTTGACGCTGTGCGAGCCAAGGAACGCCAGGTTACCCATGCGCACCCGGCGGCCGTTGTCTTCCTCGATCAGCGACACCGCGCGCAGCACGTCGAAATCGTGCATGCCTTTGGCCCGCAATGCGTCGATATGGTAGGCGTTGATCAGGTAGATGATCTGCATGTGCCTTGGCAGCATGCGCTCCATCAGGGCTACCGGCCAGGTTTCCAGGGCTTCGGGCAGCAGGGTGTGGTTGGTGTAGGCGAGCGTACCAACGGTCAGCTCCCAGGCCTTTTCCCACGGCACTTCATGCTGGTCCACCAGCAACCGCATCAGCTCTGCCACGGCAATCGACGGGTGGGTGTCGTTGAGCTGGATGGCCGCTGCGTCGGGCAGGTTGAGCAGGTCCTTGTGCATGTTCAGGTGGCGGCGTAGCAAGTCCTGCAGCGAAGCCGACACAAAGAAGTACTCCTGGCGCAGGCGCAGTTCCTGCCCGGCTTCGGTGCTGTCGGCCGGGTACAGCACGCGCGAAATGCTCTCGGCCCGCGCCACTTCGGCCACGGCCCCCAGGTGGTCACCGGCGTTGAAGCGCTCCAGGTGCAGCTCTTCCAGTGCACGTGCACGCCACAGGCGCAGGGTGTTGACGCTGGACCCGCGCCAGCCGACCACCGGCGTGTCGTAGGCCACTGCCCGCACCGTTTCGCCCGGCGACCATACCTGCCGCTGGGTACCATTGGCATCGTTTAGGGTTTCGACACTGCCGCCGAAGCTGATCGGGTAGATCACCTCGGCACGCTCGAACTCCCAGGGGTTACCAAAGTCCAGCCAGTTTTCGGTCTGTTCCTGCTGCCAGCCATCGACCACGGCCTGACGGAACAACCCATGCTCGTAGCGGATGCCGTAACCATGGGCGGCGATGCCCAGAGTGGACATGCTTTCCATGAAGCACGCAGCCAAGCGGCCAAGGCCGCCGTTGCCCAGCGCGGCGTCGGGTTCGAGCAGGCGGATGCGCTCCAGGTCCACGTCCAGCCCTTGCAGCGCATCACGGGCGACGTCCAGCAGCCCCAGGTTGCTCAGGCTGTCGTACAGCAAGCGCCCGATGAGAAATTCGAGGGAGAGGTAATAGACCCGCTTCTGGCTACGGCGATAAGCCTGACGGGTGTGGTCCATCCAGTGGTCGACCATGTGATCGCGTGCGGCCAGGGCGATGGCCTCGAACCAGTCGTGGTCGAACGCATGCTCCGGGTCCTTGCCAACCGCGTAGGTCAGCTTGTTCAGTACAGCGGCGCGAAATTCGGCCACCTCGGCGTCACGTGCTTTGGGTTCCTGGGACATGCGGCATCCTCTGGCAAGTTGACGAAAGCGGAGGGAGATTGATGAGACTAGACCCTTCGACAGGGAGTGACAGTTACTGTTCGCAGTTTTCATGCCCACTCTGCGATTCCGGCAAAAGGTTGTTCATAAATTGAACAATTCCGGTATGATCGCGCGCCCCAAGACCGTGATCCACCCTATAAAGATGAAAACAACCCTGATCGCCGCCGCCGAAGTCGACCGCCTGGAGACTTGGCAGCGCTACACCAGCAACATGTGCCACGGCTGCCATTCGACCTGCTGTACCCTGCCAGTGGAGGTGAAGATCAAGGATCTGATCCGTATCGGCGTGGTAGACGAGTTCGAAAAAGACGAACCGCCAAAAAACGTGGCCAAACGCCTGCAGAAGGAAGGCATCATCGAGCGCTTCAACCAGAAGTCGGGCATCTTCACCCTGACCCGGATGAGCAACGATGACTGCATGTATCTGGATCGTAAGAGCCGGCTGTGCACCATTTATGACAAGCGCCCGGATACCTGCCGCAACCACCCCAAGGTCGGGCCACGGCCGGGGTATTGCGCCTATAAGCCCAAGGTGGTTGGGCGCTGATCTTTAGCCTGTACCCGCGAAGAGGCCAGCGCAAATACTGAAGGCATAAAAAAACGCCCCCGGCCTTTCGACCGGGGGCGTTTTCATTCAGCCAACGCTAACTTAGCTGTTTTTGGCTTTCTTGGCAGCGCGGGTACGCTCGCTTTCGTCCAGGATCTTCTTGCGAAGACGGATGGACTTCGGCGTTACTTCGCACTGCTCGTCTTCCTGGATGTATTCCAGAGCCTGTTCCAGGGTGAAGCGAACTGGCGGAACCAGGGCGATGACTTCGTCTTTACCCGAAGCACGCATGTTGTCGAGCTTCTTGCCCTTGGTAGGGTTGACGCCCAGGTCGTTGTCGCGGCTGTTCTGGCCGATGATCTGACCGTTGTAGATCTCCTGGCCGTGCTCGACAAACAGCTTGCCGCGCGCCTGCAGGGTTTCCAGCGAGTAGGTCAGCGCCTTGCCGGTTTCGACCGAAACCAGTACGCCGTTCTGACGGCCGGACATGTGGCCGGACTTCACAGCGTCGTAGCGATCAAAGATCGAAGTCAGGATGCCTGCACCGTTGGTCAGGGTCAGGAACTGGTTACGGAAACCGATCAGACCACGCGCCGGGATGTTGTATTCCAGGCGTACACGGCCCTTGCCATCCGGAACCATGTTGGTCAGGTCGCCTTTACGCAGACCCATTTCTTCCATGACCTTGCCCTGCGATTCTTCAGGGATGTCGATGGTGACGTTTTCGAACGGCTCTTGCTTGACGCCGTCTACTTCGCGAATGATTACTTCCGGACGGCCCAGGGCCAGCTCGAAGCCTTCGCGACGCATGGTTTCGATCAGTACCGAGAGGTGCAGCTCGCCACGGCCCGAGACCTTGAACTTGTCTGGGGAGTCGGTTTCTTCAACGCGCAGGGCAACGTTGTACAGCAGCTCTTTGTCCAGACGGTCCTTGATGTTACGGCTGGTGACAAACTTGCCTTCCTTGCCGCAGAACGGCGAGTCGTTGACCTGGAAGGTCATCGAAACGGTAGGCTCGTCAACGGTCAGCGGCTTCATCGCCTCAACGGCAGTCGGGTCGCACAAGGTGTCGGAGATGAACAGCTCGTCGAAACCGCTGATGCAGACGATGTCGCCAGCCTGGGCTTCTTCGACGTCCACGCGGTGCAGACCGTGGTGGCCCATCAGCTTGAGGATACGACCGTTACGCTTCTTGCCGTCGGCGTCGATGGCGACAACCGGGGTGTTCGGCTTGACGCGACCACGGGCAATACGGCCAACGCCGATTACACCCAGGAAGCTGTTGTAGTCCAGTGCGGAAATCTGCATCTGGAACGGGCCGTCACGGTCAACAGCTGGCGCTGGAACGTGGTCGACGACAGCCTGGTACAGGGCAGTCATGTCTTCGCCCATTTCGGTGTGGTCCAGGCCGGCAATGCCGTTCAGGGCCGAGGCGTAGACAACTTTGAAGTCCAGCTGCTCGTCGGTAGCGCCGAGGTTGTCGAACAGGTCGAAGATCTGGTCCAGAACCCAGTCAGGACGCGCGCCCGGGCGGTCAACCTTGTTGATAACAACGATTGGCTTCAGGCCGGCTTCGAAGGCCTTCTTGGTCACGAAGCGGGTTTGCGGCATAGGGCCGTCCTGGGCGTCGACCAGCAGCAGCACGGAGTCGACCATCGACATTACACGCTCAACCTCGCCACCGAAGTCGGCGTGGCCGGGGGTGTCGACGATGTTGATGTGGTAGCCGTTCCAGTTGATGGCGGTGTTTTTCGCCAGAATGGTAATACCGCGCTCTTTTTCCTGATCGTTGGAGTCCATGACGCGCTCGTCGTTGAGCTCGTTACGCTCCAGAGTGCCGGACTGACGCAGGAGTTTGTCGACCAGGGTGGTTTTACCATGGTCAACGTGGGCGATGATGGCGATGTTACGCAGATTTTCGATCACAAGTGTATCTCGATCAGAGGATTCGGTTGCCGCCCAGTGTAGGCGGCCAATATGTACTGTTTAAGGCTCAGCGGGCCCGGCGGTCGGGAGGGCGATGGCGGATACTGCCGCCATACAGCCCCGGCGTCTTATGTCGGACGATAAACACGCACATTGGCATGTCCCTCACTGAGCAGATGGTGTGCGTGCAAACGGCTCATCACACCCTTGTCGCAATACAGCAAGTACTGGCGCGTCGGGTCCAGGTGCTTGAACTTGCTGTTGATGGCATAGAACGGCATGGCCTGGACTTCGAT
The DNA here is from genome assembly GCA_947090765.1 of Pseudomonas sp. MM223. Lineage (NCBI taxonomy): Bacteria > Pseudomonadati > Pseudomonadota > Gammaproteobacteria > Pseudomonadales > Pseudomonadaceae > Pseudomonas > Pseudomonas sp. MM223. Next base: position 6,316,859 of record OX352322.1, read on the forward strand.
ACCTTCCAGCACCAGAGGTTCGTCTTCCTGGGCATCGGGGTGACGAATGTCGATGACGATCTGGCCCGACAGCGCCTCGGTCACTTCCTCGATTTCGACATCTTTGCCCAGCTCGTCGATCACATGGTCGATAGAGATCAGCTTGGCGCGCTCCAGGGCGCGCTCCAGCACGGCCATGTCGAACTGTTTCTCTTCATGCTCCATGCGGTGGCGCTTGGCGTGAGTGGTCGGGTTTACCGAAATCACGCCGCAGTATTCTGGCATGTGCTTGGCGAAATCGGCGGTGCCGATTTCGGTGGCCTGGTCGATGATGTCCTGCTTGTGGCTGGCCAGCAACGGGCGCAGCACCAGCTTGTCGGTGGCCGAGTCGATGATCGACAGGTTCGGCAGGGTCTGGCTGGACACCTGGGAAATGGCCTCGCCAGTCACCAGGGCATCGATCTCCAGGCGGTCAGCCATGTGGGCGGCACCGCGCAGCATCATGCGCTTGAGGGTCACGCCCATGTAGCTGTTGTCGACCTTGTTGAGGATCTCGCCGACCACTTCTTCGAACGGCACGCTGATGAACAGCACGCGCTGGCTGCTGCCGTACTTCTTCCACAGGTAGTGAGCCACTTCCATCACGCCCAGCTCGTGGGCACGGCCGCCGAGGTTGAAGAAGCAGAAGTGGGTCATCAGGCCACGGCGCATCATCTGGTAGGCCGCCACGGTGGAATCGAAACCACCGGACATCAGTACCAGGGTCTGCTCCAGGGCGCCCAGCGGGTAGCCGCCGATGCCCTGGTGCTGGTTGTGGATCACGTACAGGCGCTGATTGCGGATTTCGATGCGCACCAGCACTTCTGGCTTCTTCAGCTCGATACCGGCGGCGCCACACTGCTGGCGCAGCTGGCTGCCGACGTAACGGTCGACGTCCATCGAAGTGAAGTCATGGTGGCCACCACGCTTGCAGCGCACGGCGAAGTGCTTGCCGGCCAGCAAATGGCCGAAGTGGTGCTTGCACTTGGCAACGATGTCGTCGAAGTCACCCAGCGGGTATTCCTCGACCTGCAGGAAATGGGTGATACCCGGCGTACAGGTGAGGCGTTCGATCATCTCGCGCTGGACTTTTTCGTCTTCGACGCGGGTGACCACTTCGAGGTTATCCCAGACACCATCGACCGCGAGCTCTGGATCGAGGTCCTTGAGCACGTTGCGGATGTTCTTGGCGAGCTGGCGGATGAAACGCTTGCGCACCGGCCGGCTCTTGATGGTGATTTCTGGGAAGACTTTGACGATAAGTTTCATTGGTTAACAGCGCGCGCAGGGCCTGCCGAAAATGAGGGGCGCGAATTATATCGGAAATTGCTCAGGATTTGACCAACTTTTGTACAGAAGGTCGGATTTATATTGCCTGCTCCGGCCTCATCGCCGGTAAGCCAGCTCCCACAGGCCATCCACAGGCCGCAAGACTTGCACCCTACCTGTGGGCGCTGGCTTGCCGGCGATGAGGCCCTCAAAGAATGCACAATAGCGCGCCAGTGCACACTATTGGTGCATCTCTAACAAAAACCGCATCTTAAGGGTGCATTTTTCCCCGCCAACCCGCCGCCAAATGCCCGCAAACGCCTTCTTTTATCCTGCCCTCGCCATTTTCGGGCACTGGCATGCAATTTGCTCCCTTGTGAGGCAGGTAAGCTTGGCCGACTATCCGCGCCCGGCAACACCCTTTTTCCAGGGCAGCGGCCCACCGCGCTCTAGACCATCCGGAGGACAACATGTCGAAGTCGGTTCAACTCATCAAAGATCATGACGTCAAGTGGATTGATCTGCGTTTCACGGACACCAAAGGCATTCAGCACCACGTGACCATGCCGTCGCGTGATGCGCTGGACGAAGACTTCTTCGAAGTCGGCAAGATGTTCGACGGTTCCTCCATCGCTGGCTGGAAAGGCATCGAAGCTTCCGACATGATCCTGATGCCGGTTGACGACACTGCCGTACTGGACCCGTTCACCGAAGAACCTACCCTGATCATCACCTGCGACATCGTCGACCCGTCGAGCATGCAGGGCTACGATCGCGACCCACGTGCGATCGCCAAGCGCGCCGAAGAGTACCTGAAGAGCACCGGTATCGGTGACACCGTATTCGCAGGCCCGGAGCCAGAGTTCTTCATCTTCGACGAAGTGAAGTTCCACTCGGACATCTCCGGCTCGATGTTCAAGATCTTCTCCGAGCAAGGCTCGTGGATGACCGGCGCTGACGTGGAAGGCGGCAACAAAGGCCACCGTCCAGGCGTGAAAGGCGGCTACTTCCCGGTTCCGCCGTTCGACCACGACCACGAAATCCGTACTGCCATGTGCAACGCACTGGAAGAAATGGGCCAGACCGTTGAAGTTCACCACCACGAAGTGGCGACTGCCGGCCAGAACGAAATCGGCGTCAAGTTCAACACCCTGGTGAAGAAAGCTGACGAAGTACAGGCCCTGAAATACGTCGTGCACAACGTTGCCGACGCCTACGGCCGTACCGCCACCTTCATGCCGAAGCCACTGTACGGCGACAACGGCTCGGGCATGCACGTGCACATGTCGATCTGGAAAGACGGCAAGAACACCTTCTCGGGTGAAGGCTATGCCGGCCTGTCCGACACTGCCCTGTACTTCATCGGCGGTATCATCAAGCACGGTAAGGCCCTGAACGGCTTCACCAACCCGTCGACCAACTCCTACAAGCGTCTGGTACCAGGCTTCGAAGCCCCGGTAATGCTGGCTTACTCGGCTCGCAACCGTTCCGCCTCGATCCGTATTCCTTACGTCGGTAGCCCGAAAGCCCGTCGTATCGAAGCACGCTTCCCGGACCCATCGGCCAACCCGTACCTGGCCTTCGCGGCCCTGCTGATGGCTGGCCTGGACGGCATCCAGAACAAGATCCACCCAGGCGATGCTGCCGACAAGAACCTGTACGACCTGCCACCAGAAGAGGCCAAGGACATTCCGCAAGTGTGCGGCAGCCTGAAAGAAGCCCTGGAAGAGCTGGACAAAGGCCGTGCGTTCCTGACCAAGGGCGGCGTGTTCTCCGATGACTTCATCGATGCCTTCATCGAGCTGAAGTCGGAAGAAGAAATCAAGGTCCGCACCTTCGTACACCCGCTGGAATACGAGCTGTACTACAGCTGCTGATCTGATCGGCGCCTCGCGCCGATGACATGATCATGACGGCCTCCCTCGGGAGGCCGTTTTCGTTTGCGCCTCACGCAGAAACCTTGCCACCCACGCTATGCTCTATCTTGGTGCAATATTGAGTGCAGTGCCCCGATTTGCTCCCCAATCTGGTTCACAATAAACGTTTCACCAAGACTTTCTGATCCGAATTTGCGCAGATCCAGGCCTTTATCGGCAAATCCCGCTTCTTTTCGGAGCTTTGGTTTGTTTCTTGCATTTTTTCTGCAAAGAGACACGCATCGGCAGATGCACCCCGAGCCCGGCCCTGGCCAGAAAAGTGCCAGGCAAGCGCCAAAAGAGGTCAACGACGCCTTATGACCATCAGCGATGCGCAGCACCGTCTGCTTCTGGACAACCTGACCACCGCCACGTTGCTGCTCAACGCCGAGCTGCGCCTGGAATACATGAACCCGGCCGCAGAAATGCTGCTGGCCGTCAGTGGTCAACGTAGCCATGGGCAGTTCATCAGCGAGCTGTTTACCGAATCGACCGAAGCGCTCAGCTCGTTGCGCCAGGCCGTCGAACAGGCGCACCCGTTCACCAAGCGCGAAGCGCAGCTTACCTCGCTGACCGGGCAGACCATCACCGTCGACTACGCGGTAACCCCCATCCTGAACCAGGGCCAGACCCTGCTGTTGCTGGAGGTGCACCCACGCGACCGGCTGCTGCGCATCACCAAGGAAGAGGCCCAGCTGAGCAAGCAGGAAACCACCAAAATGCTGGTGCGCGGCCTGGCTCACGAAATCAAGAACCCCCTTGGCGGCATCCGCGGCGCGGCCCAGTTGCTGGCCCGCGAGTTACCCGAGGAAGGCCTGCGCGACTACACCAACGTGATCATCGAAGAGGCCGACCGCCTGCGCAACCTGGTCGACCGCATGCTCGGTTCGAACAAACTGCCATCGCTGGCCATGACCAACATCCACGAAGTGCTGGAGCGGGTCTGCAGCCTGGTCGACGCCGAAAGCCAGGGGTGCATCACTTTGGTGCGCGATTACGACCCAAGCCTGCCGGACGTGCTGATCGACCGCGAGCAGATGATCCAGGCCGTACTCAACATTGTGCGTAATGCCATGCAGGCGATCAGTTCGCAGAACGAACTGCGCCTGGGCCGCATCACCCTGCGCAGCCGCGCCTTGCGCCAGTTCACCATCGGCCATGTGCGCCATCGCCTGGTCGCGCGGGTGGAGATCATCGATAACGGCCCGGGCATTCCACCGGAACTGCAAGACACCCTCTTCTATCCCATGGTCAGTGGCCGCCCGGACGGTACCGGGCTGGGCCTGGCCATTACCCAGAACATCATCAGCCAGCACCAGGGCCTGATCGAGTGTGAAAGCCACGCAGGCCACACCGCCTTCTCGATCTACCTGCCCCTGGAACAAGGAGCCACCGCCTCATGAGCCGAAGTGAAACCGTATGGATCGTCGACGATGATCGCTCCATCCGCTGGGTCCTGGAAAAAGCCCTTCAACAAGAAGGCATGACCACCCAGAGCTTCGACAGCGCAGATGGGGTAATGGGCCGCCTGGCACGCCAGCAACCGGATGTGATCATTTCCGACATTCGCATGCCGGGCGCCAGCGGCCTCGACCTGCTGGCCCAGATCCGCGAACAGCACCCGCGCCTGCCGGTCATCATCATGACTGCCCATTCCGACCTCGACAGCGCCGTGGCGTCGTACCAGGGCGGTGCCTTCGAGTACCTGCCCAAGCCGTTCGATGTGGACGAAGCCGTCTCGCTGGTCAAGCGCGCCAACCAACACGCCCAGGAGCAACAAGGCCTGGATGTGCCACAGAACCTGGCACGCACCCCGGAAATCATTGGTGAAGCCCCGGCGATGCAGGAGGTGTTCCGCGCCATCGGCCGCCTCAGCCACTCCAACATCACCGTACTGATCAACGGCGAGTCCGGCACCGGTAAAGAACTGGTGGCCCACGCCCTGCACCGTCACAGCCCGCGTGCGGCGTCACCGTTCATTGCACTGAACATGGCGGCCATCCCCAAGGACTTGATGGAATCGGAACTGTTCGGCCATGAGAAAGGTGCGTTCACCGGTGCTGCCAACCTGCGCCGGGGCCGCTTCGAACAGGCCGATGGCGGCACCTTGTTCCTCGACGAAATCGGTGACATGCCCGCCGACACCCAAACCCGCCTGCTGCGGGTGCTGGCCGATGGCGAGTTCTACCGCGTGGGCGGCCATGTACCGGTCAAGGTCGACGTGCGCATCATTGCTGCGACCCACCAGAACCTGGAGTCGCTGGTGCAGGCGGGCAAGTTCCGTGAGGACTTGTTCCACCGCCTGAACGTGATCCGCATTCACATCCCGCGGCTGGCTGACCGCCGTGAGGACATCCCTGCCCTCGCCCGCCACTTCCTCGCCCGCGCCGCCCAGGAACTGGCGGTAGAGCCGAAGATCCTCAAGCCGGAGACCGAAGAGTTCATCCGCAACCTGCCATGGCCAGGCAACGTGCGGCAGATGGAAAACACCTGCCGCTGGATCACCGTGATGGCTTCCAGCCGTGAGGTGCTGATCGGCGACCTGCCGCCCGAGTTGCTTAACCTGCCACAGGATGCCGCACCGGTCACCAACTGGGAGCAGGCCCTGCGCCAGTGGGCCGACCAGGCGTTGGCGCGCGGGCAGTCCAACCTGCTGGACAGCGCGGTGCCGAGCTTTGAACGGATCATGATCGAGACCGCGCTCAAGCACACTGCCGGACGGCGCCGGGATGCGGCACTGTTGCTGGGGTGGGGGCGCAATACCCTGACGCGCAAGATCAAGGAACTGGGGATGAATGTGGCGGGTGGGGATGATGAGGAAGGTGACGACCACTGAGTTCTGAGTAACCCCTCAAGATCCCGGGGGCCGCTTTGCGGCCCCAGCCATTTAAGCCCCCGATGCACCGATCCTGTGCCCGATGCACCTCTCGAAGGCACAAACCCCCTCAAAACCCGGCCAAATCCCCCTCAAAGCCCAGTATTCACGGGCTTTTCAAAACTGGCACGCCCCCTGCAATAGCTAATACATACCCAGTTTCGGGGGCCCTGGTACAGGCAGGCCGGGTGAACCCCTCTTTTATTCGCAGCACCGCCCGTTTTGGGGACCTCGGTACAGGCAGGCCGGGAATCCCCCCTTTATACGCAGTAACCCCTTTTGGGGACCCTGGTACAGGCAGGCCGGGATATCCCCTCTTTTATTCGTGCAGCTTCACCTGCACCCGCCAGCGCCCATCGTCCTCTGCACCGGCCCACTCGCCGTGCAGGGGACGCGCGGCAACTACCGTCAGCAACAACCCTTCCTTACTCTTCTGCACCCGCCAACCGACCGGTTTGCCCTGCAGGCTCAATTGCCCCTGCTGGGCCTTGCCCTGAGCTTGGAACAGTATCGCAACCGTGCCTTCCACGTTCTCGCCATGCAGCTTGGGTTCTTCGTTGAACCACAGCGTCAGGCCGTCCTGTACCACCTCCACCTGCTGCAGCTCACGCTCGTCGGGTGCAGTCAGGCGGCCGATCATCAGCCCTACCATCAAACCAACAATCGCCAGTGACAGCATTACCCGTGGGAAGGCCTTCGAACGCACGTCCGGTTCAGGGGTAGAATGCCCGTCATCTTCACGCTTGGAGCCGTGCATGTTTCACGTCATCCTTTTTCAACCAGAAATTCCGCCGAATACCGGCAACATCATTCGCCTGTGCGCCAACAGCGGCTGCGACCTGCACCTGATCGAACCCATCAGCTTCGAACTGGATGACAAGCGCCTGCGGCGCGCGGGGCTGGATTACCATGAGTATGCCACGCTCAAGCGCCACGAGAGCCTGGCCGGATGCCTGGAAAGCCTCGGCAACCCGCGGCTGTTCGCCTTCACCACCAAGGGCTCGCACCCGTTCCATGAAGTGGCCTATCAGCCGGGCGACGCCTTCCTGTTCGGGCCAGAAAGCCGCGGTTTGCCGGCCGAGGTGCTGGACAGCCTGCCAGCCGAACAACGCCTGCGCCTGCCAATGCGGCCGGGGTGCCGGAGCCTGAACCTGTCCAATACCGTGGCGGTGACGGTGTATGAGGCCTGGCGGCAGAACGGGTTTGCCGGCAGTTGATGCGCTGCCTGCACTGGCCCTATCGCCGGCAAGCCAGCTCCCACAGGGACCGCATCAGCCTTGAAATCTGTGCAGTACCTGTGGGAGCTGGCTTGCCGGCGATAGGGCCGGAACAGGCAATAAAAAAGCGCCCCGAGAGGCGCTTTTCTGAAACCGGCAGCGATTACTGCACAGTCGGCACTTCGCCCGCTTCCTGCATGCGCTGCATTTCTTGCGCGTACAGGGCGTCGAAGTTGACCGGCGACAGCATCAGGGCCGGGAACGAACCGCGGGTCACCAGGCTGTCCAGGGTCTCACGGGCGTACGGGAACAGGATGTTCGGGCAGAACGCACCCAGGGTGTGGCTCATCGAAGCCGCATCCAGGTTGGCGATCAGGAAGATGCCAGCCTGCTGCACTTCAGCAATGAAGGCCACTTCGTCACCGTTCTTGACGGTAACCGACAGGGTCAGCACCACTTCGTGGAAGTCGCCTTCCAGTGCTTTTTGCTTGGTATTCAGGTCCAGCGCAACGCTCGGCTCCCAGGTCTGACGGAAGATCTGCGGGCTTTTCGGGGCCTCGAACGACAGGTCACGCACATAGATGCGCTGCAGGGAGAACTGAGGGCTGTTGTCTTCTGCAGCAGCGCCGTTGGTCTGTTGGTCAGTCATGGCAGGTCCTTATCCTAATGTTTTTGAATGCAGTGCAAATCAGGCCGCCAGCAGCGCGTCGAGCTTGCCGGCGCGCTCCAGGGCATAGAGGTCATCGCATCCACCGACATGGGTGCTGCCAATCCAGATCTGCGGCACCGACGTACGGCCGGCCTTCTGGCTCATCTCGGCGCGAACCTGCGGTTTGCCGTCGACCTTGATTTCCTCGAAGGCCACGCCCTTGCTCTCAAGCAGGTACTTGGCGCGCATGCAGTAGGGGCAGTAGTCGCTGGAATAGACGATGACGGGCTTCATATCACTTCACCAGGGGCAGGTTATCGGCTTTCCAGCTGGAAACGCCACCGCTCAGCTTGGCGGCGTTGTAACCAGCCTTGAGCAGCTCGCGGCAGTGAGTGCCGGACTGCTGGCCCATTGCGTCGACGACGATCAGGGTCTTCTCTTTGTGCTTGTCCAGCTCGCTCATGCGGGTGGCCAGCTTGTCCTGCGGAATGTTGATCGCACCGACGATGTGGCCGGCGGCGTATTCCTTGGCAGTACGGATGTCGAGGACCAGGCCCTTGTCGGCGTTGACCAGCGCAGTCAGCTGGCCATTGGTCAGGCTCTGGCCGCCACGGCGGATTTCATTGAGCAGCAGCAGGACCAGCAGAACAACGAAGATCGCAACCAGGATGTAGTGATCTGTCGCGAATTGAATCAGGTGAGCAACCATCAGCGGTGTTCCAGGCGATTGAAAATGCCGGCCAGTATACACACCCCCCCATTGCCACCAAAGCCCGACAGGCCGGAGGCAAAGGTACCTTCATGTTGCTACATCGGGCGCGCTGGTCAGGCAATAGGACGAATATTCGCCGCAGGTGGCGCATTTGCCCTAAAATGCGTGTCTTTATCATCTTTGAACAACCGTGAGTTTGATTGATGACGAGTACGCCCAAACCCCTGGTCCTGATCATCCTGGATGGCTTCGGCCACAGCGAAATCCCCGAACACAACGCCATCTTTGCCGCCAACACGCCGGTCTATGACCGCCTGCGCGCCACACAGCCGCATGGCCTCATTTCCGGCTCGGGCATGGATGTCGGCCTGCCGGACGGGCAGATGGGCAACTCCGAAGTCGGTCACATGAACCTGGGGGCCGGCCGCGTCGTCTACCAGGACTTCACCCGCGTCACCAAAGCCATCCGCGATGGCGAGTTCTTCGAAAACCCGGTGCTCACCGCTGCCGTGGACAAGGCTGCCGGTGCCGGCAAGGCCGTGCACATTCTCGGCCTGCTGTCCGATGGTGGCGTGCACAGCCACCAGGACCACCTGGTGGCCATGGCCGAACTGGCTGCGCAGCGCGGTGCAGAAAAGATCTACCTGCACGCCTTCCTCGATGGCCGCGACACCCCGCCACGCAGCGCGCAGTCGTCCATCGAACTGCTCGACGCCACCTTCGCCAAGCTGGGCAAGGGCCGCATCGCCAGCCTGATCGGCCGCTACTTCGCCATGGACCGCGACAACCGTTGGGACCGCGTCAGCGCCGCCTACAACCTGATCGTCGACAGCGCCGCCGAGTACACCGCCGACAGCGCCCAGGCCGGCCTGGAAGCCGCCTACGCCCGTGACGAGAGCGACGAGTTCGTCAAGGCCACGCGCATTGGTGAAGCGGTCAAGGTTGAAGATGGCGATGCCGTGATCTTCATGAACTTCCGCGCCGACCGCGCCCGCGAGCTGTCGCGTGCGTTCGTCGAAGCCGACTTCAACGAGTTCCCGCGTGCCCGCCTGCCAAAACTGGCGGCCTACATCGGCCTGACCCAGTACTCGGCCAAAATCCCGGCCCCCGCAGCCTTTGCACCGTCCAGCTTGAACAATGTGCTGGGCGAGTACCTGGCCAAGAACGGCAAGACCCAGCTGCGCATTGCCGAGACCGAGAAGTACGCCCACGTCACCTTCTTCTTCTCGGGCGGGCGTGAAGAGCCGTTCGAAGGCGAAGAACGCATCCTGATCCCGTCGCCGAAGGTCGCCACCTACGACCTGCAGCCGGAAATGAACGCACCGGAAGTGACCGACCGCATTGTCGAAGCCATCGAGCAGCAGCGTTACGACGTGATCGTGGTCAACTACGCCAACGGCGACATGGTCGGCCACACGGGCGTGTTCGAGGCGGCGGTCAAGGCGGTCGAAGCACTGGATACCTGTGTAGGCCGCATTGTCGAAGCACTGGAGAAGGTAGACGGCGAAGCGCTGATCACCGCCGACCACGGCAACGTCGAGCAAATGGAAGACGAATGCACCGGCCAGGCGCACACCGCGCACACCACCGAGCCGGTACCGTTCATCTATGTGGGCAAGCGCAACGTCAAGGTACGCGATGGCGGCGTGCTGGCCGATGTGGCGCCGACCATGCTGAAGCTGCTGGGGCTGGAGAAGCCGGTAGAAATGACCGGCACCTCGATCCTGGTTGACGCCTGATTCGGTGTATTGGGGCCGCTTTGCGGCCCATTCGCAGCACAAGGCTGCTCCTACAAAGGCTTGCGTGATGTTTGTAGGAGCAGCCTTGTGCTGCGAATGGGCTGCAAAGCAGCCCCTTTGCACATGAATTCCAGACAAACGCCCCTCTGCACCCGCAGCGAGGCGTTTTTTTTGCCCGCCCGGGCGGGCATACTAGGCCAGTCTCCATCCTTGGTACGCCAAACCCCATGCTTCGCGCCCTGATCCTCCTAGCCCTGTCTTGCCTGCTCAGCCCGGCCTTTGCCGATGAGCGTGCGCAGACCCAGCAGCAACTGGACGCCACCCGCCAGGATATTGCCGAGCTCAAGAAAACGCTGGGCAAACTCCAGGAAGAAAAGGCCGGTGTGCAAAAGGACCTCAAAGCCACCGAGACCGACATCGGCGACCTCGAAAAACAGGTGGAGGCTCTGCAGCAAGAGCTAAAAAAGACCGAGGGCGATCTGGAGCGCCTTGATACCGAGAAAAAAACTCCAGAGCGCCCGCGTTGAACAACAGCGACTGATTGCTATCCAGGCCCGTTCGGCCTACCAGAATAACGGTCGCGAGGAATACCTGAAGCTGCTGCTCAACCAGCAGAACCCCGAGAAGTTCGCGCGCACCCTCACCTACTACGATTACCTGAGCAAGGCGCGCCTGGAGCAATTACGCACCTTCAACGAGACTTTGCGCCAGTTGGCCAACGTCGAGCAGGAAATTGCCGGCCAGCAGCAGCAACTGCTGGCCCAGCGCGCCGACCTCGACAGCCGCCGCCAGGCCCTGGAAGCCGAGCGCGGCAAGCGCCAGCAGGTACTGGCCAAGCTCAATGGCGACATGAAGGACCGCGACCAGAAGTTGCAGGCCCGCGAGCAAGACCAGGCCGACCTGGCCAAAGTCCTCAAGACCATCGAGGAAACCCTGGCCCGGCAGGCCCGCGAAGCTGAAGAAGCACGCAAGAAAGCCTTGCTGGCCCAGCAAGAAGCGGAAAAACGCCGCCAGCAGGAGGCCCTGGCTGCCGCCGCTGCCCGCGAACGGGCCGCGGAACCCGTGGAGCCCGTAGAACCACCGAAAAAGGCCCGCACCACCCTCGGCCCGATGGTTTCCACCGACGGCGCAAGCTATGGCGGCGCATTTTCTTCCGCACGGGGAAAACTTCCGTGGCCCGTCAACGGTCGATTGCTGGCACGCTTCGGTGATGCCCGCGGCAGCGACGCCCGTGCCAAGTGGGACGGGGTGATGATCAGCGCCAACCCAGGCACCCAGGTACGTGCGGTGCACGGCGGGCGCGTGGTGTTCGCCGACTGGTTGCGCGGCGCCGGGCTTCTGGTCATTCTCGACCATGGTAACGGTTACCTGAGCCTGTACGGCCACAACCAGAGCCTGCTCAAGAGTGCCGGTGATATCGTCAAGGCCGGGGAAGCCATTTCCACCGTTGGCGACAGCGGTGGCCAGGATGCGGCAGGCTTGTACTTCGCCATCCGCCAGCAGGGCCGGCCTACCGACCCTTCGCAGTGGTGCCGGGGCTAGTCAAATTTCTACGGCGTAGCCTGAATGCTGCGCCGATGCTCCCCAGGGAGCGCTTACAGGATCAGGAGTTCGTTCGACATGCTGCACTCGCCTCGTCTCACCCAGCTGGCCCTGTCCATCGCTCTGGCGGTCGGCGCGCCCCTGGCCACCGCCGCAGAGCCGGCCAAGGCCGCCGCAGTGCCAGCTACCGAGGTGACCGCCAAGGCGCCGCTGCCGCTGGAAGAGCTGCGCACCTTCGCCGAGGTCATGGACCGCATCAAGGCGGCCTACGTGGAACCTGTGGATGACAAGACCCTGCTGGAAAACGCCATCAAGGGCATGCTCAGCAACCTCGACCCACACTCCGCCTACCTTGGCCCCGAGGACTTCCAGGAGCTGCAGGAAAGCACCAGCGGCGAGTTCGGCGGGCTGGGCATCGAGGTGGGTCAGGAAGACGGCTTCATCAAGGTGGTCTCGCCAATCGACGACACCCCGGCTTCGCGGGCCGGCGTGCAGGCGGGCGACCTGATCGTGAAGATCAACGGCGCCCCGACCCGCGGCCAGACCATGACCGAAGCGGTCGACAAGATGCGCGGCAAGATTGGCGAGAAGATCACCCTGACCCTGGTGCGTGACGGCGGCAATCCGTTCGACGTGACCCTGGCCCGCGCGGTCATCCAGGTCAAGAGCGTGAAGAGCCAGCTGCTGGAGAATGACTACGGCTACATCCGCATCACCCAGTTCCAGGTCAAGACCGGCGACGAAGTGGGCAAGGCGCTGGCCAAGCTGCGCAAGGACAACGGCAAGAAGTTGCGCGGGGTAGTGCTGGACCTGCGCAACAACCCGGGCGGGGTGTTGCAGTCGGCAGTAGAAGTGGCCGACCACTTCCTGACCAAAGGCCTGATCGTTTACACCAAGGGCCGCATCGCCAACTCCGAACTGCGCTTCTCCGCCGACCCGGCCGACGCCAGCGAAGGCGTGCCACTGGTGGTGCTGATCAACGGCGGCAGTGCCTCGGCCTCCGAGATTGTCGCCGGCGCCTTGCAGGACCAGAAGCGCGCCGTGCTGATGGGTACCGACAGCTTCGGCAAAGGTTCGGTGCAAACCGTGCTGCCGCTGGCCAACGACCGCGCCCTGAAGCTCACCACCGCGCTGTACTACACCCCCAACGGCCGCTCGATCCAGGCCCAGGGCATCGTGCCGGATATCGAAGTGCGCCCGGCCAAGCTCACCGCCGAAGTCGATACCGAAAACTTCAAGGAAGCCGACCTGCAGGGCCACCTGGGCAACGGCAACGGTGGCGCCGACCGCCCGACCGGCAGCAGCAAGCGCAAGGAACGCCCGCAGGATGACGACTTCCAGCTGAGCCAGGCCCTGAGCCTGCTCAAAGGGCTGAACATCACCTCGGGCAAATGATTCAGACGATGCGTTACCTGCTGTGTCTGCTGTTCTGCCTGTTGGCCGGGGTCGCGCAAGCGGCGCCGGCCGGCAAGGCCTACATGAGCATCATCATCGACGACCTGGGCCAGAGCCCCGACCGTGACAGCCGTACCCTGGCCCTGCCGGGGCCGGTGACCATGGCGATCATGCCCGATACCCCGCATGCCAGCGACTTCGCCCGCCAGGCCCACAAGGCCGGCAAGGCAGTGATCCTGCACATGCCCATGGACCCGGCCACCGGGCCCTATGCCTGGCACCCGGGCATCGCCATCGAAGAACTGGCCCGGCGCCTGGATGCCGCTTTGGTCAAGGTGCCTTATGCCTCCGGCATCAACAACCACATGGGCAGCCGCATGACGGCACAGCGCGAACCCATGGCCTGGTTGATGGGTGAGTTGCAGCAACGCCACCTGTTCTTCGTCGACAGCCGTACCAGCGCCGCCACCGTGGCCGCAGCCGAGGCGCAGCGCATTGGCCTTGCCCACGTTTCGCGTGATGTGTTCCTCGACGATGTTCGCACGACCGAGGCGATCACCGGGCAGTTGCAGCAAGGCATTGCCCTGGCGCGCAAGCAAGGTTCGGCGGTGCTGATCGGGCATCCTTACCCACAAACCCTCGAAGTGCTGGAACGGGCCCTGCCACAGCTCAAGGGCCAGGGTATCGAACTGATCAAGCTCAGCCAGATGATTGCCGTGCGCAGCAACCTGGCGATGCCCGCCCACGGCAAACACGGCCAGTACAACAATCGCTGAACCGTTCAGGAAAAATCGATAAGGCCCACCAAGTCGGCCAGGCGCAGCTCACCCCGATAGATATCCAGCAAAGCGCGCCCACTGGTGGCCGCACGCATCTGCGCGGCTCGCCCCAATTTGCGCTGCGACCACAGTTTCAGGTGCCCCTTGGTGAACGCGCTGGCAGGTGTCGTGCTACTGGGGTAATGAAAGTGCACCTCCCACAGCCCCTCGCCCTCGGCACTGCCCTCTCTGGGTAAGCGCCGCACTTCGTATACCTCCAGATAATCGCTGGCTGCCAGTGCCTTGCGCGCCCCAACGCGCTGCAGGGTTATCAGTTTTTGCTCGTGCAGGAAGCGCAGGCCGTTCGCATTGGGCCAGCTGGTCGAGAAATACAGGGTTGTCAGAAAATCTCGCCGTATAGACTGCAACCGCTCGATCGAGGCCGACAACCCGTCGAACAGCTCACTTTCTGACGATTGCCCTGCCAACGCCTCGTCGAGTTTTTCCAGATGCCCATCAATGATGGTTGCCAGGTTCAAAGGCTCGTTGGCTTTCAGGTAACCACGCGCCAGGCCGATAACCGCGTCAACGTTCTTTATCAACGCCCGGGCCTGTTTACGGGTGACGTGTGGTTCGAGCGGCGAAAGCGGGCCGGTCTCGCTCTCTTCAGGCGTATCCTCGACCCACTCCTCGCCTTTCTGCCGGAATGTCTTGAGTACGTGCTGTGTTCGAGCGTCACGCTGCTGAACAAACGCAACCCCATCCACCTCTACTTCCTCGGCCAATACACGACGCCCCTGGTGTGTCCGCGCCAAGTGCCGCCTTCCATTCCTGGGGGCATGCACCTGCACCCGCGCGGGGCGCAACTCGTGCAACTGCTCCTCTCGCACCCACTGCGCCATTTCCTTTTCAGCTGCGCCCTTCAATTCACCAAGCGCTTTCTGATAGGCCTTGAGTTGCTCGCCCCTGACTGCAGCGCCACCGACACTGGCCAGGTAGTCCGCCATGGTCGATGCTTCCTCATAAACCTCCAGCACCCCTTTCAAAACCTCGATGCGATCGGCCACGCTCAACGTACTGCCGGCAAGGTCGCCATGTGCGCTACCGGCACTTCTCAAGCTGCTTCCAGACAGGTAATCGAAGTATTCCTGCAGCAAGCGCTCATCGGTATCTGCAAGCCGGTCGAGGCTGAGCTCGGCCAGGTCCTGGAGCAAGCGGAATTCCAGATCTACTGCCGTCAGGCGCCGCTGCTCGATCTGGGCGCTCAACTCCCGGTCTTTGTTGATGCGCGTTCGGGTTTTTTCATCGCGAAAGTGGATGCTGTCGTCCTTCAGGGTCTGCTCGAGCAAACGGTCGAGCAGGCTGGATGCATCCACCAGGTCCATCTCCCATTTCACGACGACTTCGAGCGCCTGGCGAAACGCTCGGTACGACGTGATTTCCGCATCACTTTCGGGGTGCACGCTAATTTGCTCCCCAAGTGTGTCGATGTCCGCTGTGTTAACGAACTTGGCCAACTCATTGAAGAAGATCGCAACACTGTCGATCAGGTCCTGGCGCGTGGTGCTACGTAGGTCAGCCAGCGCACTGGTGAAGGTCGGATCGTCTTGCCGCATTGCGTACAGCTCAGAAAAGACGGCGTCATGTTCGACGTAGTTATCGATGACTGCCTTCAGTTCGTATGCAAGCTTGATATTGATCTGCTTGCGCAAACGTCGAGTAAGCTCAAGCTCTTGCAGGGCAAGCTCGTCAGGTTGCTCGATCGCCTCCAGGGCCTCGATTCGTTCGTCCTTCGCGAGCAGAAGTTTACGGTGCCGGTTGAGCGGTTCGACCAGCTCGTTGTGACGCCTGGTGTGTTCACTTTCCTTGGCCTTCAGCGCTTCGATCTTGCGTTTATTTTGCTCCTTGAGCAGCGTACGACGGCTCTTGGGCATGCCCCCGCGCAAGCGCAAGCCCGCATCGATGTGCCATTGCCCGTATTTGAGCTCAAGCCAGGGCCCCATCTCCCCTACCGTTGTGACAACACGCACACGGTCATTGTCGGGCCGAACCTCATACACATCACCCGCAAGGGTCACGTAAAAGCGCTCCCCAACCTGGTAGAGGCCTTTCCACGGCCCGCTCGCGATCGCTTCAAGGCCATTGACCGAAACAGGCGAGCGCAACCGTAGCATCGCCTTGCGGCGCTCAGGTGCCAGCAGGTTGAAGCCCTGAAGATCACGCCACTGGGTTTCCAGCAAAGTCGTAACCTGGTCGCTCAGCCCTCCAGGCAGCCCTACCTTGCCCTGGGCAGGCGGATCACTGGGCACGGCCTTGAATGCACCGCCCAGTTTCAAGCCCGAGTACACCTGCGGCGCACCCGGCATCGGCTTGTGTGATATCTCGGCTGACGGCAGCCGCATATGCAGCAGGGCCATGGATGCATTGAGCACCAGGTCGACCACCGCGGCCGAACGCTCGAACGAAGTGCCATGACGCAGAGCAGAAACATCACTTGTGATGCCAGCCATGGCTTGAACCAACCAGGCAACAGTGGCCACCGGGCCGCGGAACAGCAGCGTCGCCACATCGAACAGTAGCCAGGCCCCCTTGCTCAGGATTTCCCAACGGCTCTCTGCATTGGAAACTGAATTACGATCAGCCAGCTCGACCAGCAGCTTCCGGTTGGCCTTGTACAGGTGGGCATCGACATCCGACGTCCAGAATTGCGCACTGAAACTGGCAGGCTGCAAGGGCTCGGGCAGGACCGACGTATCAATGATTGGCCGGCCGAGATGTGGTTCTGCAAAGCCGCCATTGTCATAAACAACCCTGGCCGCATCTGGCAGCCATGCCAGCACACTCTGCTGCAAAGGGCCAGGTCTTCGGATAGCGTCCATCAGCTGCGATAGCGTGGCGAACTCTATCAACGCTCTGTTGCCGTACAGCGGCCGATACAGCATCACTGTCGAGGGCTCTGTGCACTTCAGCACGTACATACCCGCCACCTGATCGGACTCGGCTGCACCTGGCTCACACTTGAACGCCAATGGCATCAGCACACTGGCTGGCAGCTGCTCATCAAGCAGCCCGCGGCAGTAATCGCCCACCGCCCGCAGGCCTGCCTCACTCAATGTGCCGCTCATTCTGGCCGACAAGGCACTGAACAGCAGCGAGCAACGCCACTCGCGAGCAAATCGTGCGGTGCGTAGCTGGCGTGTGTCAGCGTCATCCAGCTTCGCGGCCACATACGCCGGGTAGTGGGCACCGATGTCGACTCTGGCGACCAGTGCTTTCAAATACGCCGGCGTCAGCCAGCCCATGATCAACTGGCCTTGCGCGTGGCTGACAGCTGTTAATACCGCCCCTTTCAGCGAAGCCTCGTTGCCAATGGCAAAGTCAGTCAGGCTCATGCTGCTCTGCTCCACAACACCGCCACCGGGCCCTGTGCCTGCGCCCCCCGGCACGCCTCTGGCGACGGTGAGGGTCAGTTGCAAGTCGTCAGCGAAGTAGTTGGCATCCACCGGATGGTCGGCCAACATTACTGCCCTAAGGCGTTGGCGGGTGTAACTGGGCAAGTCGAGAATATCGTCAAGCGCGCCCAGCCCCTCGGACTGCATCTGGGCCAACGCCAGGTCAAACAGCGCTTCCTGGCAGGCGAAGCTGTTCACCGCACTGGCCGCCAGCAGCCCCGCAGGCAAGCCCAGCTCGCTGCCGACATCCGCCCGGTAGCCTTCGATGAACCAGTGTGCAGGGTCCATGGCGCTTGCGTAGGCCTGCTCCATTGCCTGCGCATCTTCGAACGTGATGTAACGCAATTGCTGGGCGATGTTGATCATGTGCTCAAGCAGCAACGTACATTGCTGCGCAAAGCAATCGCCCTCCAGCTCATACCGATCCCAGGTCATCGAATCGAAACGGTAACGTTCAGCCAACCGCTCACACAGCGTTTGGGCAAAATCATCGAAGCAGGCATACGCCTGAACCACGCTTGATGGCGCGCACCACAGGATGGCCTGCGCCTCATCGCGCTCGCCACTCAGCAAAAGGTTGGGCAGCAGCAGTGAGACTGACTGGTTGCCAGTGGCCAGATGAACGCGCACGACAAATACCGAAGGCTTTTGCGCCCCGCCCTGGAGCAAGCCGAGTACGCATTCGCGTTGTAGCGTATCCAAGCCCTGAAGTGGCAAGTTCTGTAACAGTGCCGAGCGAATGACATGGTTCAACCAGCGTTCGCGGGCAACGCCCAAGTTGCCCGCCTGCGACCAGTAATCGACCTGGGCTTGGCAGAAATACTCCGGCAACGCTTGCACAAGGTCTTCCAGGTCGCTCATCGCCGCGGTAATCGCCACCGATGAATACGGTAAAGGCTCCCCCTCGCTGTTTCGCAAGCTGTAGGGCTCAACCACGCTTATCTGAAAGACGCCTTGCTCGGCACCAAGGGACGCAAGGGCGCAGCCTTTGCACATGGCTTCGATGGCACAATCGACAAAAGGGCGAGCCGACCAGCTGTCATAAGGCGTCGGCATGGCGGCGTTGTCGTTGGGAATCATCAACGACAGGTACTCGGCCGAAGGCAGTGCGGCAGTTGGAAGAATCGACACATGCCGGGCCAGGACGGCAAGCACTTGCTGCCCCACAACCTGACGAAGCGTAGGCCGCTGGGCAAATGCTGCGCTGACAACCGCGTGAAAGTCTTGTGTGGCAATCGGTTCGAGAGACATACCAGGGCAACTCCTTGCGAAAATGATCGACAAGGATGAGCAGCACCCGGACGGGCTGGGAGTATCTAAGTCTGCTCCAAAGAAAAAGGCCCTGCCGTTACCGGCAGGGCCCTTCCATGCAGCGCTGGCGCTTATCAGCTATACACACGCCCAAGCAACTGGCGGTGGCTTTCGAACTGATCCAGCACATCACGCACGATCTGCTCTGGCGCAAAGCCCATCAGGTCGTACTCCTGGCTGCCATCGTGCAGGTACACCTCGGCACGGTAGTAGCGCTGACGTACTTCCGGCTCGCCTTCCACCGGTGCTTCGCTTGGCGCGGCCATGTAGCCGTCCAGGCTCACTTCATAAACGAACGGGTTACCCTCGTCCATCATCACCCGCAGGCCCATCATGTTGCGCGACTGGCCCACCCGGGATTCCACCTCGAAGCCCAGGGTCTGCAGCTGCGCGGCCGCTTCTTTCAGTGCCGGGCTGACCTGCTTGTCCATGAAGCGCTGCACCACCGCTTGTGTCGGTTGCAGCTCCAGCTGGGTCAGGCGCTCGCTGAAGCCACGACGACCACGGGCGGCCAGCTCGGCGCGTTCGCTTTCAACCGCCACGTCCTGCTTCATGGCCTTGTACAGGCCGAACATGAACAGCACCAGCACCACCGAGAACGGCAGGCCCGCCAGCACGACCATGGTCTGCATGGCTTCGAAGTTACCGGCAAACAGCAGGCCGATGGTGACCAGGGTGATGACCACCGACCAGAACACCACCATCCAGTGCGGGGCGTCTTCGTCGACCTTGCCGCCTTTGCACGACAGGTTGGCCATCATCACCGCGCCGGAGTCGGCCGGGGTGAGGAACAGTACGAAGCCGACGAACACCGCCACACCGATCACGATCTTGGCCGCCGGGAAGTATTCCAGCAGCTGATAGATCGACATCGACGGCTGTTCCAGCGCGGTCTTGCCCAACTCCACGGCGCCCTGATTGATGACCAGGTCCAGCGCGGTGTTGCCGAAGATCGATAGCCAGGCCAGGGTGAAGCCCAGTGGAATCAGCAGCACACCCATCACCAGTTGGCGCACGGTGCGGCCTTTGGAGATACGGGCAATGAACATGCCGACGAACGGGCCCCAGGAAATCCACCAGGCCCAGTAGAACACGGTCCACAGGCCCAGCCAGCGCTCGGACTTGCCCGCCTCGCCTTCGTACACGTACAGGTCGAAGGTCTTCAGCACGATGCCGTTCAGGTAATCGCCGATGTTCTGCACGAAGCCGTTGAGCAGGTGCAAGGTTTCACCGCCCAGCAGCACGAAGATCAGCAGGCCGCTAAACAGCATGATGTTCAGGTTGGACAGACGGCGGATACCGTTTTCCACACCCGAAACCGCCGCCACGGTGGCCACACCGGCCATGACCAGGATCACCACCAGCAGGTTGGTCTTGCTGTGGTCCATGCCGAACAGGTATTCCAGGCCGGACGACACTTGCATCGAGCCAATGCCCAGGTTGGTCACCAGGCCCAGCAGGGTGACGAACATGCCGAAGATGTCCACGGCGTTGCCGGCAGCGCCCTTGACCCAACGCTCACCCACCAGCGGGTACAGCGCCGAGCGCAGTGCCAGTGGCTGGTTGTGGCGGTAGGCGAAGTAACCCACGGCCAGGCCGACCAGGGCATAGATTGCCCAGCCGTGCAGGCCCCAGTGCAGGAAGGTCAGTTGCAGGCCCTGGCGCGCAGCTTCGAGGCTGGCCGGGGTGCCTTCCGGTGGGTTGAAGTAGTGGTCCAGCGGCTCGGAAGCGCCGAAGTAAAGCAGCGAAATACCGATACCGGAAGAGAACAGCATGCCGGCCCAGGCGCCGTAACTGAAGTCAGGCTGGTCGTCCTTGCCGCCCAGTTTGAGGCTGCCATAGTCGGAGAAGGCCAGGTAGACGACAAACAGCAGGTAACCGCAGATCACCAGCATGTAGTACCAGCCGAAGGTGCGCGTCAGCCATTTCTGGGCCACGCCCAGCACTTGGCCAGCGGTTTCGGGTACAGCGATCAGCAAGGCAGTCAGAACAAGGATCATCAGCGCGGAGGTGAAGAACACCACGCGGTTGACCCGTACCCTCTCGGCGGGGGGCTTGGTAAGTGAGGCAGAACTCATTGCACGAATGCTCCGGGCAGTACGGCTTTGTGGAGGCTAATCAATCTTTCCCGAGCAATTGGTGGAATATCCCCACTGCGTCAGGTGTTATAAAAGCACCCTGGAAACCGTGATCCCGAATCGATACGTTGCAAAAAAACAGACAGGTGGCCTGCTGAAAAATGCCACGCATCCGCAGAGGTGCGCGCATTCGTCACAGATCACCCCGCCCGCTCCAAGGGCCTGTCGCAGGGCCAGAGACCGTACGGCAGAATCTGCATTTCGCATCGCTCATGCCCGTCAACGCCTTGTATTCCGGGGGTTACGCGATTTCCTGGGGTGTCAATCCGTGCCTTCTCGACCGCCTTAAAAACTGTCAATGGCACAAATTGTCGCAGAGCTTATTCTTTATTGATTGAACGTTCAATCAAAACAAAATAGACTGGCCTTCGCCGAGTCAGCCGCCCGTCGTCTGCTCGCAGGCCTGAGGAGATAGCAAGATGCCCAAGGTCGGTATGCAACCCATCCGCCGCCAGCAGTTGATCGAAGCCACGTTGCAGGCGGTCGATCAGGTCGGTCTGGGGGACGCCAGCATTGCGCTGATTGCCCGTTTGGCCGGTGTGTCGAACGGCATCATCAGTCACTACTTTCGGGACAAGAACGGCCTGATAGCAGCGACGATGGGTTACATCATGAGCATGCTCAACGAAGGTGTCAGAGCACGCCGCCAGGCCCTGACGGACGACAGCCCGCGCGCTCACCTGAAAGTGATCATCGAGGGCAACTTCGATGCCAGCCAGGTGAACGGCCCGGCAATGAAAACCTGGTTGGCCTTCTGGGCTTCCAGCATGCACCAGCCCGATTTGCACAGGTTGCAGCGGATCAACGACCACCGCTTGTATTCCAACCTGTGCTGCCAGTTTCGCCGCGCCCTGCCGCTCTACCATGCGCGTAAGGCAGCCCGCGGCCTGGCAGCCTTGATCGACGGCTTGTGGCTGCGCGGCGCCCTGTCGGGTGATGCATTCGACACCGACCAGGCGATACGGATTGCTTACGAATACATGGATCTACAACTGGCTAAACAGCACACCCTGGGTACAAACGACCAGGCCGCTGAACAAGCACGCACGGCCCTTGCCAACCCGGCAGGAGCGTGACGCGCAAGCCAAACCACACACTGCACTTGCGAGGACACTATGGCCCGTTTCGGAACGCAAAAACTCTACATTGATGGCGCTTACGTCGACGCTGGCAGCGATGCCACCTTCGAAGCCATCAACCCGGCCACCGGCGAAGTCCTCGCCCACGTACAGCGTGCAACCGAGGCCGACGTCGAGAAGGCTGTGGAAAGCGCCGAGCGTGGCCAGAAAGTCTGGGCTGCGATGACCGCCATGCAGCGTTCGCGCATCCTGCGCCGCGCCGTCGACATCCTGCGCGAGCGCAACGATGAGCTGGCCCAGCTGGAAACCCTGGACACCGGCAAGTCGTACTCCGAAACCCGCTACGTCGACATCGTCACCGGCGCCGACGTGCTGGAATACTACGCAGGCCTGGTACCGGCCATCGAAGGCGAGCAGATCCCGCTGCGTGAATCGTCCTTCGTCTACACCCGCCGCGAGCCACTGGGCGTGACCGTAGGTATCGGCGCCTGGAACTACCCGATCCAGATCGCCCTGTGGAAATCCGCCCCGGCCCTGGCCGCCGGCAACGCGATGATCTTCAAGCCGTCGGAAGTCACTTCGCTGACCACCCTGAAACTGGCCGAGATCTACACCGAAGCCGGCCTGCCAAATGGCGTGTTCAACGTTCTGACCGGCAGCGGCCGCGAAGTCGGCACCTGGCTGACCGAGCACCCGCGCATCGAAAAAGTATCCTTCACCGGCGGCACCACCACCGGCAAGAAAGTCATGGCCAGCGCCTCCAGCTCCTCGCTGAAGGAAGTCACCATGGAACTGGGCGGCAAGTCGCCACTGATCATCTGCGCCGACGCCGACCTGGACAAGGCCGCCGACATCGCCATGATGGCCAACTTCTACAGCTCGGGCCAGGTGTGCACCAACGGCACCCGCGTGTTCATCCCTGCCGAGATGAAGGCCGCTTTCGAAGCCAAGATCGCCGAGCGCGTTGCCCGCATTCGTGTTGGCAACCCGGAAGACGAAAACACCAACTTCGGCCCGCTGGTCAGCTTTGCCCACATGGAAAACGTGCTGGGCTACATCGCCAAGGGTAAAGAAGAAGGTGCCCGCGTACTGTGCGGCGGCGAGCGTCTGACCGAAGGTGACTTCGCCAAGGGCGCCTTCGTGGCCCCGACCGTGTTCACCGATTGCACCGACGACATGACCATCGTCAAGGAAGAAATCTTCGGCCCGGTCATGAGCATTCTGTCCTACGAGACCGAAGAAGAAGTGATCCGTCGTGCCAACGACACCGAGTACGGCCTGGCCGCCGGTGTGTGCACCAACGACATCACCCGCGCCCACCGCATCATCCACAAGCTGGAAGCCGGTATCTGCTGGATCAACGCCTGGGGTGAATCGCCGGCCGAAATGCCGGTCGGTGGCTACAAGCAGTCGGGCGTCGGCCGTGAGAACGGCGTCAGCTCGCTGGCTCAATACACTCGCATCAAGTCGGTCCAGGTCGAGCTGGGCGGCTACAACTCGGTTTTCTAAACCCTGTCTAGCCACGCCCGTGCCGCCGCGCACGGGCGTTCCCGCTCCCTGATCACCGCCAACACGAGGGTACTCTCATGTCCCAAGAATTCGATTACATCATCGTCGGTGCCGGCTCGGCCGGTAACACCCTGGCTACCCGCCTGACCGAAGACGCCGGCGTCACCGTCCTGCTGCTGGAAGCCGGTGGCCCCGACTACCGCTTCGACTTCCGCACCCAGATGCCAGCCGCCCTGGCCTTCCCGCTGCAAGGCCGTCGCTACAACTGGGCCTACGAGACCGACCCGGAGCCGCACATGGACGGCCGCCGCATGGAATGTGGCCGTGGCAAAGGCCTGGGTGGTTCGTCGCTGATCAACGGCATGTGCTACATCCGCGGTAACGCCATGGACTTCGACGGCTGGGCAGAACTGCCAGGCCTGGAAGACTGGACCTACCTCGACTGCCTGCCGTACTTCCGCAAAGCCGAAACCCGCGACATCGGCCCGAACGATTACCACGGCGGCGAAGGCCCGGTCAGCGTTGCCACGCCAAAGGCCGGCAACAACCCGCTGTTCCACGCCATGGTCGAAGCCGGCGTACAAGCCGGTTACCCGCGCACCGAAGACCTCAACGGCTACCAGCAGGAAGGCTTCGGCCCGATGGACCGTTCGGTAACCAAGAACGGCCGCCGCTCCAGCACCGCCCGTGGCTACCTGGACCAGGCCAAGAAGCGCCCGAACCTGACCATCGTCACCCACGCCCTGAGCGACCGCGTACTGTTCGACGGCAAGCGCGCCGTTGGCGTGACCTACCTGGTCGGCGACAGCGAAGAGCGTGTTGAAGCCCGCGCCCGCAAGGAAGTGATCGTCAGCTCTGGCGCCATCGCGTCGCCGCAGCTGCTGCAGCGCTCCGGTGTCGGCCCGCGCCACCTGCTGGAAAGCCTCGACATCCCGGTTGTGCACGACCTGCCGGGCGTTGGTGAAAACCTGCAGGACCACCTTGAGCTGTACCTGCAGTACGCCTGCACCCAGCCGGTATCGCTGTACCCGTCGCTGCTGTGGTGGAACCAGCCGGCCATCGGTGCCGAGTGGATGTTCAAAGGCACCGGCATCGGCGCCAGCAACCAGTTCGAGGCTGGCGGTTTCATCCGTACCCGCCCTGAATTCAAGTGGCCGAACATTCAGTACCACTTCCTGCCGGTGGCCATTAACTACAACGGCTCCAACGGCGTGAAAGAACACGGCTTCCAGGCGCACATGGGTTCCATGCGCTCGCCTGCCCGTGGTCGCATCCAGGCCAAGTCGAAGAACCCGCGCCAGCACCCGAGCATCCTGTTCAACTACATGTCCACCGAGCAGGACTGGCAGGAATTCCGTGACGGCATCCGCCTGACTCGCGAAATCATGGCCCAGCCGGCGCTGGACCCGTACCGTGGCCGCGAGATCAGCCCGGGCGCCGACGTGCAAACCGACGAGCAGCTGGACAAGTTCATCCGCGAGCATGCCGAAACCGCCTTCCACCCATCCTGCTCGTGCAAGATGGGCACCGACGACATGGCGGTGGTCGATGGCGAAGGCCGCGTGCATGGCATGAAGGGCCTGCGTGTGGTCGACGCATCGATCATGCCGCTGATCATTACCGGCAACCTCAACGCCACCACGATCATGATTGCCGAGAAAATCTCGGACAAGATCCGTGGCCGCAAGCCATTGCCGCGCAGCACTGCCAAGTACTACGTGGCAGGCGATGCACCGGTGAAAGGCAAGCCGATGCGTGAAGTGAAGCAGGCCTGATAAATCCTGGGGCCGCTTTGCGGCCCATTCGCAGCACAAGGCTGCTCCTACAGGAATGCGCATTCCCCTGTAGGAGCAGCCTTGTGCTGCGAAGAGGCCCGCCCAGGCAACACAAGAAAAGGCACCCACTGCGGTGCCTTTTTCACATCTGCAGAAACGCTTTACATGCTGCCAATTCATCAGGTTAGAATCGATTGGCACGCGACCTGCTAGCAGCATGCTATCAAGTCCATTTTCCCGCGCTGTTTCGGAGTACCTGCCTTTGGATGCAAGCACCATCAATAGCCTGTTCCTGATCGGCGCATTGCTGGTGGGCGCAAGTATCCTGGTCAGCTCGCTGTCGTCGCGCCTGGGCATCCCTATCCTGGTCATCATCCTCGCCGTCGGCATGGTCGCCGGTGTGGATGGTGGCGGCATCATCTTCAACAACTACCCCACCGCCTACCTGGTGGGCAACCTGGCACTGGCCGTGATCCTGCTCGACGGCGGTCTGCGCACACGGGTGGCAAGCTTTCGCGTGGCGCTGTGGCCGGCGCTGTCGCTGGCCACGGTCGGGGTGATGATCACCACCGCCCTTACCGGCCTGGTCGCCGCCTGGCTGTTCAACCTGAGCCTGATCCAGGGCCTGCTGATCGGCGCCATTGTCGGCTCTACCGACGCTGCGGCGGTGTTCTCGCTGTTGGGCGGTAAAGGCCTGAACGAGCGGGTGACCGCCACCCTGGAGATCGAATCGGGCAGCAACGACCCGATGGCCGTGTTCCTGACGGTTACCCTGATCGACATGATCGCCAGCGGCCAGACCGGCCTGCACTGGAGCCTGCTGGGCCACCTGCTGCGCGAGTTTGGCATCGGCGGGCTTCTGGGCCTGGGCGGCGGCTGGCTGATGCTGCAACTGGTCAACCGCATCAACCTGGCCGGTGGCCTGTACCCGATCCTGGTGGTGGCCGGCGGCCTGGTGGTGTTCTCGCTGACCAACGCCCTGCACGGCAGCGGCTTCCTCGCCGTGTACCTGTGCGGCCTGGTGCTGGGCAACAAGCCGATCCGCAGCCGCCACGGCATCCTGCACATGCTCGACGGCATGGCCTGGCTGGCCCAGATTGGTATGTTCCTGGTACTGGGGCTGTTGGTCACGCCCCACGACCTGCTGCCCATCGCCCTGCCGGCGCTGGGCCTGGCGCTGTGGATGATCCTGGTGGCGCGGCCGCTGTCGGTTGTTGCCGCTCTGCTGCCGTTCAAGGCCTTCCATGGCCGCGAAAAAGGCTTCATTTCCTGGGTAGGCTTGCGCGGCGCGGTCCCCATCATTCTGGCGGTGTTCCCGCTGATGGCCGGCCTGCCGGACGCCCAGCTGTTCTTCAACCTGGCCTTCTTCATCGTGCTGGTGTCACTGCTGGTGCAAGGCACCAGCCTGCCGTGGATGGCAAAACTGCTGAAAGTGACCGTACCGCCAGACCCGGCGCCCATCTCACGCTCTGCCCTGGAAGTGCACATCACCAGCGAGTGGGAAATGTTCGTCTACCGCCTGGGTGCCGAAAAATGGTGCATCGGCGCCGCCCTGCGCGAGCTGAAAATGCCCGAAGGCACACGGATTGCCGCCCTGTTCCGTGGCGAGCAGCTGCTGCACCCGTCTGGCAGTACCGTGCTGGAAGTAGGCGACATGCTCTGCGTGATCGGTCACGAGCACAACCTGCCGGCGCTGGGCAAACTGTTCAGCCAGGCGCCACAGCGTGGCCTGGACCTGCGTTTTTTTGGCGACTTCGTGCTCGAAGGCGATGCCGAACTGGGTGCGGTGGCAGCGCTTTACGGCCTGAAACTTGATGGCCTGGACGCGAAAATGCCGCTGGCGCAGTTCATCCGACAGAAGGTCGGAGGCGCTCCAGTAGTAGGTGACCAGGTCGATTGGCATGGCACGATCTGGACCGTGGCGACCATGGACGGGAACAAGATCCAGAAAGTAGGCGTCAGATTCCCCGAAGGAACGCGACCCGGACCAGGATTGTTCCTCTAAACTTCGTTTCTGCCGGATCCACAAGTAGTCTGCCTATGTCCCTGCGCGTGTACCTTCGCACAGCCCTGCTCGGGCTGTGCCTGTCCCTTTCCTTTGCGGCCACCGCGGCAGAAGCCCCGACCACCGCCAGCATCCAGAACAGCCTCGACAAGATCGCCGAGCGCAAACTGCCCGAAGCTGACCAGAAGGCCCTGCAGCAGGTGCTTGAACAGACCTTGGGCTTGCTCGCCAGCAAGGAAGACAACGAGAAGAAGCTTGCTGCACTGAAGCAGCAGCTGACCGGCGCTCCGAAGGAAACCAGCGACAGCCAGAAAGAGCTCGCCAGGCTCAAGGAAAGCAAGGCCCAACCCGTCGCCCAGCGGTACGCCACGCTGACCGTGCCACAGCTTGAGCAGATGCTCAGCGAGCGCAATACCCAGCAGGGCGAGCTGCAAAAGGCGCTGTCCGAAGCCAACAGCCTGATCATCAATTCGCAAACCCGCCCCGAGCGTGCACAGGCCGAGATCAGCAACAGCCAGGCACGCACCCAGCAAATCAACAACATCCTCAAAACCGGCAAGGACGGCGGCAAATCGATCAACGCCGACCAGCGCAACCAACTCAACGCCGAACTCGCCTCGCTCAACGCGCTGACCTTGCTGCGCCGCCAGGAACTGGCCGGCAACAGCCTGCTGCAAGACCTGGGCAATGCGCGTCATGATTTGCTGATCGAGCGCGCCGCGCGCCTGGAGCAGGAAATCCAGGACCTGCAGACCCTGATCAATGACAAACGCCTGGCCCAGTCCCAGGAGGCCGTCACCCAGCAGTCGATCGAGGCCCAGAAGGCCGGCGGCAGCAGCCTGCTGGCCACCGAAAGCGCGGTCAACCTCAAGCTCTCCGACTACCTGCTGAAAAGCACCGACCGCCTCAACGAGCTGACCCAACAGAACCTGCGCACCAAGCAGCAACTGGACAGCCTGACCCAGGCCGACCAGGCGCTGGACGAGCAGATCAACGTGCTCAAGGGCAGCCTGCTGCTGTCCAAGATCCTCTACAAGCAGAAGCAGACCCTGCCACACCTGAAGGTCGACCGCGACCTGGCCGACCAGATCGCCGACACCCGCCTGTACCAGTTCGAGGTCAACCAGCAACGCGAGCAAATGAGCAGCCCGGTCACCTACGTCGACAAGCTGCTGGCCGCGCAACCGCAAGAAGACGTGAGCCCGCAACTGCGCAAGGCTTTGCTGGAAGTGGCGATTACCCGCAGTGACCTGCTGGAACGGCTGAACCGCGAACTGTCGGCGCTGCTCAACGAATCGATCACGCTGCAGCTGAACCAGAAGCAGCTGCTGGGCACCGCGCAGAGCCTGCGCACCACCCTCGACGAACAGATGTTCTGGATTCCCAGCAACAAGCCGCTGGACTGGGACTGGCTGAGCTATGTGCCCCAGCGCCTGGCCGACCAGGTCGCCAACCTGCCGTGGGGCTCGGGCCTGAAAGAGCTGGCCGACGGCCTGAGCCAGCGCCCGCTGCTGTTCCTGCCACTGTTGCTGGTCATCGGCGCCCTGTTGTGGCGGCGCAAGTACCTGTACCAACGGCTGGGCAAGGTGCATCAGGATATCGGCCACTTCCGCCGTGACAGCCAGTGGCATACGCCCCAGGCGATCCTCATCAATATCCTCTTGGCGATGCCGGTCAGCCTTGGCCTGGCGCTGTGCAGCTACGCCCTGCAGATCGACGCCCGCGGGCAAAACGCCAACCTGGGCGCCGCACTCTGGCAACTGGCCCAGGCTTGGCTGGTGTTCTACACCGCCTACCGTATCCTCGCCCCCGGTGGCGTGGCAGAAATCCACTTCCGCTGGCACAAGCCGCAGGTCGAGTTCCTGCGTGGCTGGGTACGCCGCCTGGGCACCGTGGTGCTGGCACTGGTCGGCGTGGTAGCGGTGGCCGAGCACCAGCCCTCGGCACTGGCCGACGACGTACTGGGTATTGGCGTGGTGCTGACCTGCTACGCACTGATGGCCTGGCTGCTCAGCCGCCTGCTGCTCAGCAGCCCCGCGCACCGCGACACCTCGCTGTTCCGCAGGGCCGTTGGCGTCGCGTTCACCGCCCTGCCCATCGCCCTGTTCGTCGCCGTGTGCTTCGGTTACTACTACACCGCGCTGAAGCTCACCGACCGGCTGATCTACACCCTGTACCTGCTGCTGTTCTGGCTGGTGATCGAGGCCGCCTTCGTGCGCGGCCTGTCGGTGGCGGCACGGCGCCTGGCCTATCAGCGCGCGCTCAGCAAACGGGCAGCGGCCAAGGAAGGGCTGGACGGCGAAGTCATCACCGAAGAGCCGACGCTGGACATCGAGCAGGTCAACCAGCAGTCGCTGCGCCTGATCCGCCTGGCCTTGCTCGGCGGCTTCATCGCCGGCCTGTACTGGGTGTGGGCAGACCTGATCTCGGTATTCGCCTACCTCAACAACTTTGTCCTGTACGAATACACCAGCGGCACCGGCGCCGCCGCCAGCATGGTACCGATCAGCCTCGGCGACCTGCTGGGTGCGCTGGTAATCGTCGGCATCACCTTCGCCCTGGCCGGCAACTTGCCGGGCCTGCTGGAAGTACTGGTGCTGTCACGCCTGAACCTGGCCCAGGGCAGCGCCTACGCCACCACCACGCTGCTGTCGTACACCATCGTCGGTATCGGTATCGTCAGCACCCTGTCGACCCTGGGGGTGAGCTGGGACAAGCTGCAATGGCTGGTGGCCGCGTTGTCGGTGGGCCTGGGCTTCGGCATGCAGGAAATCTTCGCCAACTTCATCTCCGGCATCATGATCCTGTTCGAGCGCCCGGTACGTATCGGCGACACCATCACCATCGGCAACCTGTCGGGCACGGTGAGCAAGATCCGCATCCGTGCCACCACCATCACCGACTTCGACCGCAAGGACATCATCGTCCCCAACAAGACCTTCATCACCGGCCAGCTGATCAACTGGTCGCTGACCGACACGGTCACCCGGGTGACGCTGAAGCTGGGCATCGACTATGGCTCCGACCTGGACCTTGTACGTGACTTGCTGCTCAAGGGTGCACACGAAAACCCACGGGTACTCAAGGACCCGGAGCCGATCGTGTACTTCCTCAACTTCGGTGAAAGCTCGCTGGACCACGAGTTGCGCATGCACGTGCGCGACCTGGGCGACCGCAACCCGACGCTTGACGAGATCAACCGCTATATCAACCGCGAGTTCAAGGCCCACAACATCAAGATCTCGGTACGCCAGGTCGAGGTGTTCCTGATGGACCAGAAGGGCGGCAAGCAGCAGTTGATTCCGCTGGAGCAACCTAAACCGGATGGCACTGCACAGGCCTGAGTGGGTTCGAATGCTTTATTCTGTGCTGAACCTCAGGAGCAGCCCGTGAAAGCCCTCGACCAACTCACCTTTGACAACCGCTTCGCCCGCCTGGGTGACGCGTTCTCCACCCAGGTGCTGCCCGAGCCCATTGCAGACCCGCGCCTGGTGGTAGCGAGCGCGTCGGCCATGGCCCTGCTCGAGCTCGACCCCGCCCAGGCCGACCTGCCGGTGTTCGCCGAACTGTTCAGCGGCCACAAGCTGTGGGAAGAAGCCGACCCGCGGGCGATGGTGTATTCCGGTCACCAGTTCGGCTCGTACAACCCACGCCTGGGCGACGGCCGCGGCCTGCTGCTGGCCGAAGTGCTCAACGACAAAGGCGAGCACTGGGACCTGCACCTCAAAGGTGCCGGCCAAACCCCCTACTCACGCATGGGCGACGGCCGCGCCGTGCTGCGCTCGTCGATCCGCGAATTCCTTGCCTCCGAAGCCCTGCACGCACTCGGCATCCCCAGCAGCCGGGCGCTGTGCGTGATCGGCTCCAGCACCGCGGTGTGGCGTGAAACCCGCGAAAGCGCCGCCATGCTCACCCGCTTGGCGCCGAGCCATGTGCGTTTCGGCCATTTCGAGTACTTCTACTACACCAAGCAGCCCGAGCAGCAGCGTGTGCTGATCGACCATGTGCTAGAGCAGCATTACCCTGAATGCCGCGATGCCGAACAGCCCTACCTGGCCATGTTCCGTGCCATCGTCGAGCGCAATGCCGAACTGATCGCCCGCTGGCAGGCCTATGGCTTCTGCCACGGGGTAATGAACACCGACAACATGTCGATCCTGGGCATCACCTTCGACTTCGGCCCTTACGCCTTCCTCGACGACTTCGACGCCAACTTCATCTGCAACCACTCCGACGACCGCGGCCGCTACAGCTACGCCAACCAGGTGCCCATCGCCCACTGGAACCTCAGCGCGCTGGCCCAGGCTCTGACCACGGTGATCGAGGTCGAGCCCTTGAAGGAAGCGTTGGGGCTGTTCCTGCCGCTGTACCAGGCCCATTACCTGGACCTGATGCGCCGGCGTCTGGGCCTGACCACTGCCGAAGATGACGACATGGCGCTGGTCGAACGCCTGCTGCAATGCATGCAGCGGGGTGGCGTGGACTACAGCCTGTTCTTCCGAAAGCTGGGCGAACAACCCGTGGCCGAGGCACTGAAGGTGGTGCGCGACGACTTCATCGACCTGGCCGGCTTCGACGCCTGGGGCGCCGACTACCTGGCCCGCTGTGAACGCGAACCCGGTAATGCCCAAGGCCGCCGTGAGCGGATGCATGCGGTGAACCCGCTGTACGTGCTGCGCAACTACCTGGCGCAGAAAGCCATCGAAGCCGCCGAGGCTGGGGATTACAGTGAAGTGCGGCAGTTGCATCAGGTGTTGAGCCGGCCATTCGAAGAGCAAGCCGGCATGCAGGCCTACGCCGAGCGACCGCCGGAGTGGGGCAAGCATCTGGAAATCAGCTGCTCATCGTAAATCCTGGGGCCGCTTTGCGGCCATCGCGGCACAAGGCCGCTCCTACAGGGAACGCGATCTCCTGTAGGAGCGGCCTTGTGCCGCGATGGGCTGCAAAGCCGCCCAAAATCTCAAGGAAACAACATGTCCGACCCACTGGTAATCCCCTGCCCCCACTGCAACGGCCTCAACCGCCTGCCCGCCGAGCGCCTGGGCGATGCACCGAAATGCGGCCGCTGCAAACAGGACGTGCTGCTTAGCACCCCGTTTGAGCTCACCGAAGCCAGCTACACCAGCCAGATCAAAGGCGACCTCCCACTGCTGGTCGACATCTGGGCCGACTGGTGCGGCCCGTGCAAATCCTTCGCCCCCACTTTCGAGCAAGCCGCCCGCCAACTCACTGGCCGCTGCCGCTTGGCAAAACTCGACAGCGAAGCCAACCGCAACCTTGCCGGGCAACTGGGCATCCGCTCAATCCCCAGCCTGCTGCTGTTCAAGAACGGCCGCGAAGTCAGCCGCCA
This sequence comes from Pseudomonas sp. MM223, assembly GCA_947090765.1. Taxonomy (NCBI): domain Bacteria; kingdom Pseudomonadati; phylum Pseudomonadota; class Gammaproteobacteria; order Pseudomonadales; family Pseudomonadaceae; genus Pseudomonas; species Pseudomonas sp. MM223. The sequence continues at coordinate 6,349,568 of OX352322.1, forward strand.
GGCCGGGGCATTTCCACTCCAGTCGTTGCTGGAGTGGGTGCGTAGCCAAGGGGTTTAAGCGTTCTCTTCGAGCAACGAATGCAACTCCACAAACTGCTGGGTCAGCTTGTGCTTCGGCTCCAGGTGAATCAGCGGCAGGCTGGCGTGGTGCGACTCGCGCATCTTCACCGAGCTGCCCAGGTATACCGGTAGCACTGGCAGGCCTTCGGCCAGCAATTCGTCGAGCATCTGCTGCGGCAAGCTGGCACGGGACTGGAACTGGTTGACCACAATGCCTTCGACCATCAGGTCTTCGTTGTGGTCTTCCTTGAGGTCTTCGATCTCGGCCAGCAGGCCGTACAGGGCCTGGCGCGAGAAGCTGTCGCAGTCGAAGGGGATCAGCACGCGATCAGCGGCGATCAACGCGGAAACCGCGTAAAAGTTAAGCGCCGGCGGGGTATCGATGTAGATACGCTCGTAATCCTCGTCCAGCTCGTCGAGCAACTTACGCAGCTTGTTGATCTTGTGCTTTGCCTCAAGCTTGGGCTGCAGGTCGGCCAGCTCGGCAGTGGCCGTGACCACGTGCAGGTTGTCGAACGGGGTTTCGTAGATATCCACCTTGTTCTTCTTGCTGAACGGCCCACTGGACAGGCTTTGCTTGAAGAAGTCGGCAATACCCATGGGGATGTCCTCGCCGGTCAGGCCGGTGAGGTACTGAGTCGAGTTGGCCTGGGCATCCAGGTCGATCAACAAGGTCCGATAGCCTTCATTGGCACTGACCGCCGCCAGGTTGCAGGCGATGCTCGACTTGCCCACGCCACCTTTCTGATTGAACACCACGCGCCGCATGATTGACCTCCGTGTTTCAACGAATGCCCGAGTATGTGGCGGCACTGCGGCAATGGCCAGTGCCATTTGACCAGCATCAGCCCTGGCCGACCACCTGCCCCGTCAACAGCTCGGCAAACGCCTTGGCCATCACCGAGTTGCCGCGCTCGCGCTGCACCAGCCACACCGCCGACATCGCCCCTTCATCCAGCAGCGTGCGGTACACCACGCCTTCGATACGCATGCGCTGGAACGAGGCCGGTAACACCGAAACCCCCAGCCCCGCCGACACCAGCCCGATGATGGTCATCGCCTCTCCGGCCTCTTGGGCAAAGTGCGGGCTGAAGCCTGCCTGCCGCGCCAGGTTGAGCAACTGCGCATGCAGGCCGCTGCCATAACTGCGCGGGAAGAATACGAACGGCTCGTGGGCCAGCGCCGCCATGTGCACCCCTTGTTCAGTGCCTTCAGCCAGCGGGTGCGATGCGTTGATCACCGCCACCAGTGGCTCGCGGAACAACTCGGTAGCCAACAAGCCTTCCGGCAAAGGCATTGGCCGCATCAGCCCCACTTCGATGGACTCGTCGAACACCCCCTCGGCGACATCGCGGCTGCTCATTTCCTTGAGGTTCAGGTGCACCGCAGGGAAGCGCTGGCGGAAGGCATGGATGGCCTTGGGGATTTTCGAGGTAAACGGAGCCGACGAGGTGAATCCGATTTTCATCTCGCCCAGTTCACCCAGTTGCGCTCGCCGGGCCACATCAGCAGCCTTTTCCACCTGCGCCAGCACCTGCCGAGCCTCTTCAAGGAACAGCCGCCCCGCCTCGCTCAACTCGACCCGACGGTTGGTACGCTCGAACAGTCGGGCCCCCAGCTCTTGCTCCAGCGCCTGGATCTGCTGGCTCAGAGGTGGTTGCGAAATACCCAGCTGCTGGGCGGCACGGCCAAAGTGCAGCTCTTCGGCCACGGCGATGAAGTAACGCAAATGGCGCAGTTCCATGATCAGCTCCGAATGAGTCGCGAAACGTCTTAAATAGGTCGAACAATATATTGGATCTAATCATTAGCCAGCTATATGCTTTTTTCATTGCGCCAGAGGTACCCGCCCGTGAAAACTGCTGTAGCCCCCCTTCCCGCCGAGCCAGAACCTGCTCTACTGAACGAAATGTGGATCGAAAAAGGCACCCCCGCCTTCATGAAGACCGTGCTGGCCCTGTTCAGCGGCGGCTTTGCCACCTTCGCCCTGCTGTACTGCGTGCAGCCGATGATGCCGCTGCTGTCCAAGGAATTTGCCATCAACGCGGCCCAGAGCAGCCTGGTGCTGTCGGTGTCCACCGCCATGCTGGCGTTCGGCTTGCTGATCACCGGCCCCATTTCTGACCGCATCGGGCGCAAGCCGGTTATGGTTTTTGCCCTGGTTTGCGCCGCCCTCTCCACCCTGGCCAGCGCGGTGATGCCAAGCTGGGAACTGGTGTTGGCCACCCGCGCCCTGGTGGGCCTGTCGCTGAGCGGCCTGGCAGCTGTGGCAATGACCTACCTGAGCGAAGAGATCCACCCGCAGCACATCGGCCTGGCCATGGGCCTGTACATCGGCGGCAACGCGATTGGCGGCATGAGCGGACGGCTGATTACCGGCGTGCTGATCGACTTCGTCAGCTGGCACACGGCAATGCTGACCATCGGTGGCCTGGCCCTGGTAGCCGCACTGGTGTTCTGGAAGGTACTGCCCGAATCGCGCAACTTCCGCCCGCAGATGATGAGCCCGCGCAGCCTGCTGGACGGCTTTGTCATGCACTTCAAGGATGCCGGGTTGCCCTGGCTGTTCCTCGAAGCCTTCCTGCTGATGGGGGCGTTCGTCACCCTGTTCAACTACATCGGCTACCGCTTGCTGGCCGAGCCCTACCACATGAACCAGGCGCTGGTGGGCTTGCTGTCGGTGGTGTACCTGTCAGGTATCTACGAGCTCGGCGCAAGTTGGCGCCCTGGCGGACAAGCTTGGCCGGCGCAAGGTGTTCTGGGCCAGTATCGTGGTGATGGCGGGTGGCTTGCTGATGACCCTGGCCAGCCCGCTGCCGATGGTGATCGTGGGCATGCTGGTGTTCACCTTCGGCTTCTTTGGTGCGCATTCGGTGGCCAGCAGCTGGATCGGCCGGCGGGCACTGAAGGCCAAGGGGCAGGCGTCGTCGCTGTACCTGTTCAGCTACTACGCTGGGTCGAGCGTGGCGGGTACGGCAGGTGGTGTGTTCTGGCACCAGTGGGGCTGGAACGGGATCGGGCTGTTCATTGGCAGCCTGCTGGCGGTGGCGTTGCTGGTGGCCTTGCACTTAAGCAAGTTACCACCTAAATCGAGCTGACCCGGGGGCCGCATTGCGGCCATCGCGGCACAAGGCCGCTCCTACAGGGGTACGCGACTCCCTGTAGGAGCGGCCTTGTGCCGCGATGGGCTGCAAAAGCAGCCCCAAAATCTCGGATCAATTGATGATCTCGACAATATCCACATCCACTTCCCGGCTCATCAAGTGCTTCTCCACCTCACCGGTCAGCTTGACCTTGGTCTTGTCGTTGAACGGCGTCGGCGGCAGGTCTTCGTCATCGATCTCGACAGTAATGGTGCCTGTGTTGTCCTTGAACTCGTACTTGTCGTCGTTGTTGATCTTCTTGGTCACGAAGCCTTGCAGCACCACCGGGGTGTCGTCGGCGGCATCATTGGCTGCCGCTACAGTGGTGACCGACTGCGCACCGGGGCCGGTGTAGCCGGCAGCCAAGGCAGCAGTACTGAAAAGCGGGGCAAGGATAAAGGCAAGGTAACGGGCTTTCATGGGGGATGTCCTGTCTGGGTTTCGATGGCCAAAGCGTACCGCTGGTGGCTGAAGCCAAACTTAATCAGGACGGGCCCGCCTCCACGCCAAGACGCACCTGCAGCAGGTTGCTGCTGCGCTGCAATTGCAGTTCGGCCAACTGGGCCCCCTCTCGCTCCACTTGGTGGAGCCAGCGCAACACCGCATCAGGTTCGCCTTCAAGCTGAACGTCAACACGCCCCTCGCGCGTCTCCATGCCCAACACCCTTAGCCCGGCAGCCTGTGCCTGTTCGCTCAGGCGACCGGGGCTCACCTGCTGCGAACGGCCGCGAATGGGCGTGGCACTGACCGCTTGCAGTTGCCGGCCCAGCATCATTTCATCGGCCAGGCTGCGCTCGGCTTGCTGAAGCTGCCGCCTGCTATCCACCCACCCCCACTGCCAGAGCGCCAGCAGCAAAACCGCCCAGGCAGCGCCCTGTAGCACCAACCGGCTTCGACACGAAACCCGTTCCCAGTGCCCGCGCAGTTGCTCATGAATACGCGACATCATGCCCCTCCCGCCCAGGTCAACGTTGCCTGCACACCCTGCTCGTCCTGTCTTGCATGCCCCACCACCACATCAGGCATGCGCTCGCGCAAGCGCTCAAGGTCATCAAAACCCACCCCGGTAACCTCGACACGCCAGCCTTGGTCAGGCATCAACTCCGCACGTTCGAGCGTCAGGTTTCCGCTTTCCACCACTTGTCCGGCAAGCACCAGCAAGCGCTGGATCGCCGTTGCCGGTGGCGGCTGTTGCCGCAAGGCCTCCACAAGCTTCGACAGGTCGCCGCCCCCAGCATGGCCGGGTGCCCAGCGTTGAAACTGCATTTGATTGTCGGCTCGCAGTTGATCGACGCGCTGCTGCACCCAGGCCGCACGCAATTGATCTACCACACCTGTTAGCAACCCGATCATCGCCACCCCGGCCAACACCCGCTGCCAGGGCCATGAACGGCGGCGTCTGCGCGAAGCCCCCTGGCGCAGGTCAATCGCTGCCGGCCGACCGCTGATCAACCTGGCAATTGCGCTGTCGATCCGCTGGTTGCTCAACACATTCGGCACATCGGCCTGCCAACTCATGGGCGCAAGGCGTTGCGAGAGGGCATCGGCCACTGCATCCGTGGCAGCCATCAACGGCACGCCTGCACCGCCAAGCAGCCAGCGGCCCTCCAGCCACAGGGCGCCAGGCGCAGCAAACAATCGATCGGCGTCGGCTTGTATGGCGACAGGGTCTATCCCCTGCCCTAGCAACAGCTTGAGCAGGCATTGCCAACAATCTTGCCCGATCACCAGCGCCTGGCGACGGCCTTCCATGTCGGCGTTCGAGTAGGCCAGATGAAGGGTGTCCAGCGGCGCCGCCAGTTGCTCCTCCAGCGCATACCCCAGTGCCTCCCGGGAGGCTTTGCGCCCAGGTATCCCAGGCACCTGGCAACTGCTCAGCAACTCCATGGGCAACACGACGATCACCGGCTCACCTGCCAGCAGTGCCCCCGCCTCGGCCAGTTGCGTCCGGCAGGCCTCCCCTTGTGCCGTCCATGCGATCACCGGCCAGGCCGAACCGGGTTGCCGGATACCCTCAGGCAACAGGTACACACCTGCTTCACTCATTGCGTGTTTGCTCCCGCATTGCAGAGAATGTCCTGCCCACCACATGCACGCGGTGAGTCTTTGCGTCGATCTCCAGGTCGCTGTACAGGTACAGCCGCTGCTCCTGCCACTCGGCCTGCAACTCCAGGCGGAACCAACGGCTGGCAACCCCCAACCCACGCGCCTTAGTGCCCAGCCCACTCATCTCAGGGCTGGCAAGAAACTGCTGCACGCTTGCATGCCCCTGTTCAGGGCGTGCGTCCACCGCCTGCCTGGCCGACGACGGGGCAACCCCTTCCAATGCAGCCAAAAGGCGCGGGGGTGCGGTATTCACGTTCAGCCCCGCCTCGACAGGCAGGGCTGCCACCCAGGGCCGCAGCCGCTCGAATGCTTGCGTGTCCATACCGCGCAACGCCCGCAACTGGCTGACATCGAGCAAGCGTTGCCCGATCAACGGTTCAAAGTCTGGCGGGTCGATGTCCAACGAAGCGCATAGCCTTTGCCACCGTGCCAGCAATGCCGGCTCGTGCGACGTACGGCCAACCAGGGCCGCAAGATTCAACCGCGCAGTAAGGTCTTCCATGCGCATCCACAACACACCGTCTGCCAAGACCATCTTCTGCGGTTTGGCCCATTCCTGGTTCAAATGACTGCGCTGGAGTACCTCAGATGCCTGGCGAGCAAGTTGCTGTTGCATCAACGCCTCTCCCGCCAGGGCCAACTGGGACAAACGCGAGAATGCGATCTGCTGGCCAACGCCCGCCACCACCAGCTGCTGACTGCGTAACATGCCGGCCACCAGCAGCGTCAGCAGCGCCATTACCAGCAGTACCGTGACCAATGCCAGACCTTGCTGACGAACACGGCTCATGTGCGCCCGCCAGCCATGGTCAGCACCCGACGCAGCTGTTGATATCGCACTGTGCTCAAGGTCACCTCCAGCGCATTTGCGGCCTCTTCGTGCCCGGTATCGCTCGACCAATGGTCAACCCAGCCTTGGCCAGGTGCGTGCACACGCCAGCGCAGTTCGCGAACACCGTCGAGCAACCGTTGCCTGCCCATCGGCCCGTTTTCCAGCGTGAGCTGACGCCGCCACAACGCGCCGTCCTCAAGCCAGTACTCGACTATGCGCAGGTCGCTCACGGGCGATGCTTCATCCTGCTGGCGGGCACTTATCAACCAGCGTATCCGTGAGCCCTGCAACGACATGGCAAAGGCAGCTTTTTGCAGCTCGGACCCCGTCTTTACCTGCAAGGCATCTCGCTGTATCACGCTCAATGCCCTGCCCAGTGCACGCAGCCCCTCTACCTGCTGCTGGCGGGCGTTGTCTGCCCTGACCAGGCTGTCGAGCAGTTGCGCACTGCCCAGTGCCAACAGTGCAAAGATGGCCACAGCCAACAGCAGTTCTATCAGGGTGAACCCGCGCTGCGCCCTTGCGCGTTCAACCCTCATCGTCCGCCCCTTGCAGCCAGGTGCTTGCCCGATGCAGCACAGCCTGCTCGCCGGCTGGGCGCACCAACAACTCAACCTGCAACAACCCGCCCGAGAGGCCTCGACGGGTTTCATCCAGTTGCCATCGGCGCTGGGCAAAGTCGGTTTCGATTTGCCGGCGCCCAGGCACGGGCACAGGCTGCAAACGCAATATCGCCAGGTGATTGTCCGCCAGCCAGTTGGCAAGCAGCCGGTCTTCCAGCTGCCGAGCCTGCACCAGCAAGTGTTGGGCAGCGCTGCCCATGGCAAGCGCCAGCACGGCGAAAATCGACAGTGCAATCAAGACTTCCAGCAAAGTGAAGCCTCGTTCAGTGGACAACTTGCGGGTCATTGAGTCCATCACTCGACACAGAAGCCAAGCGCATGCCGGCGTGTTCGAAATGCAAGGTAAAAACGCTGTACTGGTCATTGCTGTGGATGAGCACCTGGGGCGGGCCGTTTCGGCTGGGCGCCATGGCCAGGTCATCCATCACCAACCGCAGGTCAATGCCCGCATCATGCCGCTGGCCAGCATTATCCCAACCCCCGACGGTACGCCTGAGCAACTGATAGCCTTGGGCATCCAGGCGAATGCCAAGCATCGCGCCCTCGAGCACCGCGCGCTGGCGGGCGTGTTGCAACATCTGCACAAAAAAGTTTGCTTGCTGAAAAGCCTGACGCTGCGGGTCCCCCCCGAGGGAAAGCCCCGCCATACCGGCAACCAGCCCCAGCACTGCCAGCACCACCAGCAACTCCAGCAGGGTGAAGCCTCGCGTACGTCGAGTATTCATTCGGCCCAGTTACCAATGTCCGCATCCAGCCCTTCGCCACCGGGTTGGTTGTCGGCCCCCAGCGAATACAGGTCATGCCCCTGGTTGGAGCGTGTGCCTGGGCTGGCGTATTGGTAGACCATGCCCCAAGGGTCGATCGGTAAAGCCTTGAGGTAGCCCTGTGCGTTCCACTGGCGTGGCAGCGGCGCCAACGTCGGGCGCTTGACCAATGCTTCCAGGCCCTGGGCTGTGCTTGGGTAGCGACCGTTGTCCAACCGGTAGATTTCAAGGGCCGTGTTGATCGACTGGATATCGGTACGCGCTGCCGTCAGCTTGGCATGGTCCGGGCGGCTCATGACATTGGGCAGAACCAGCGCGCCCAGCACGCCAAGGATGACCACCACCACCATGATTTCGATCAGGGTAAAGCCACGTTGGGCGCGACGCGAAGCGCGAAAAGACATATCAGTTCACCAGTTGGTTGAGGTTGAGGATGGGCAGGAGGATGGCCAGGACGATGAACAGCACGATGCCCCCCATCACCAGCAGCATCAGCGGTTCACAAAGGCTGACCAGCAGGGAGATACGCGCTGTTAACTGGTTTGCCTGCAGTTCGGCGGCCCGTTCCAGCATGCTGTCGAGCTCACCCGAGCGCTCACCGCTGGCAATCATCTGCAGCATCAGCGGTGGCAATACCGCGCTTTGTGCCAGGCAACTGGCCAGGCTGGAGCCTTCACTAAGCAGGCGCGCGGCCTGCTCCAGGCGCTCACGGGTGACCAGGTTGCCAACGACTGCCGCACCGATGTACATGGCATCCACCAGCGCCACGCCACTGCGGCTGAGGATCGCCAGCGTGCTGGCAAATCGAGCCGCTTCGCTGGCCCGAACAAAGGCCCCGAACAGCGGCAACTGCAACACAACGCCATGCCATCGACGGCGACAGCCCGGTTGGCGTAATGCACGATGTGCCAGTAGCGCCAGTAGCAAGAGCACCACCACAAGTGCCAGGCCAAACTGCCTGGTGGCATCACTCAGCACGATGAGCACTTGCGTCGGCGCCGGCAGGTTGGCCTGGTCCCGCGCGAACGCCTGCACCACATCCGGCACCACATAGCCGAGCAGAAACCCCACCACCGCAACAGACACAATCAGCAGAATCACTGGGTACACCAACGCCAGCTGAACCTTCTGACGCATTGCCTGCTGCTGCTCGCCATGTTCGGCAAGCCGCTCGAACACGCTGGCCAGATGGCCGGAGCGCTCAGCCGCCGCGACCGTTGCACGAAACACCACCGGGAACGCTCGCGGGTAATGCGCCAAGGCCTGAGCAAGGGAGTTACCCTCGGCCACCTTGGCTGCAACGCCGCCAATCACCTGCCGTACTCGCCGCTGCTCGCTTTGTGCCGCCAGTGCCTGCAGCGCTTCAGCCAACGGCATGCCGGCGTGCAACAAGGTTGCCAGCTGCCGCGTCAGCAGTGAGCGCTGGGCCGCACTCAGGCCCCCCGCTGGCATCAACGTCGCCAACCAAGGCTGGCGTGCCGGGCGTACCGCCATTACCTGCCAGCCTCGTTCGCGCAATTGCTGACGCACCTGTTGCGCGCTGACTGCCTCCAGACAGCCGCGCCGGGAGCGCCCGTCTGCATCCACCGCCCGGTAGTTGAAAAGCACCACGGTCAGTCCTGCCCCACAACGCGGAAAAGCTCGGCAGCACTGGTTTCACCTTGCAGAACCCGCTGTACGCCGTGCTCGAACAGGCTCATCGAACCTTGGCGCAGCACTGCAAGCATCTGCGCTTCAGAGGCCTGTGAGTGAATCGCCTGGGCCAACTCAGGTGTCACCACCACCAGTTCCTGCAAGGCCAGGCGGCCGCTGTACCCGTGCTGACATCGCTCGCAGCCCTGTGCCTGGTAAAGGCAGGCGGCGGCCTGCGGCTCCACCCCCAGCCGGTGCGCGGTCAGGGCATCGAGCGGGCACGCCTGCTTGCAGTGGTCACACAATTTGCGCACCAGCCGCTGGGCCATCACACCTGCCAGCGACGCCGCCAGCAGACTGGTGTCGACCCCCATGTCGGCCAGGCGTGTGATAGCCCCCAGGGCGCTGTTGGTGTGCAGGGTGGAAAGCACGAGGTGACCCGTCAACGATGCCTGGACTGCAATGTCGGCAGTCTCCCGGTCACGAATCTCGCCGACCATCACCACGTCGGGGTCTTGTCGCAAAATGGCACGCAGACCACGGGCGAACGTCATGTCGACCTTGGTGTTGACCTGCGTCTGGCCGATGCCGGGCAAGTGGTACTCGACCGGGTCTTCGACCGTGAGAATATTGCGCGACACCTTGTTGAGTTGGGACAACGCGGTATACAACGTGGTGGTCTTGCCAGACCCCGTGGGCCCTGTGACCAGGAAAATACCGTGTGGGCGCGCCAGCATGCGCAGGAAATCTTCGCGGGCCTGGGGTTGCATGGCCATGTGCTCGATGTCCAGGCGCACCGCCTGCTTGTCCAGCAAGCGCAACACCACGCGCTCGCCATGAGCCGCAGGCAGTGTGGATACCCGTACGTCCACTTCATGCCCGGCAAGGCGCAAGCCGATGCGGCCATCCTGCGGTACCCGGCGCTCGGCAATGTCCAGGCGCGCCATGACCTTTATCCGTGACACCAGCAAAGCCGACAGCGCACGTGGCGGGCTTAATACTTCGCGCAGTACACCGTCGATGCGCATGCGCACGCGCAGTGCCTGCTCGAAGGTTTCCAGGTGAATGTCCGATGCACGTGAACGCACAGCCTCGCTGAGCAAGGCATTGAGCAGACGGATGATCGGCGCATCATCCTGCTGTTCGAGCAAGTCGCTGGTCTGCGGCAAGGCCTCAGCCAGGCTGGCCAGGTCAATACTTTGATCCAGCCCCTGCACGACCGTTTGCGCTGCATCCTGGGCATCTGCATGGCAAATGGCCAAACGCTCGGCAAATACCTCGGCATCCACCCACTTCAGCGGCCAACCACTGCCAACCACGCGACAAGCTTCGGACAATCCCGTCAACGTTGCTTCGTCGCGCAACAGCAGCGCAGGCGCGTCCGCTTGCTGGTCGAACAGGATGCCGTAACGCCTGGTAAAGCCAAATGGCAACAGGTTGCTCACGGCTGGCCACTTTCGAACAGTTGCCGTGCATCCTCAGGCAACCTGGCTGCCGGTGCATTACGCAGCTCTTGCCAGGCTTTATCGCCAGCCTCTATCAACTGCTGCTGGTTGCGCAGAATCGTGGGCCGTAGAAAGACCATGAGGTTGGTCTTTTCCTGTACATCACGGTTCCAGCGGAACAGGGCGCCAATCCACGGCAACCGACGCAAACCCGGTACACCACGCTCCTCGGTCTTGACGCTGTCCTTGATCAAGCCACCGATCACGATAATCTCACCGTCTTCGGCCAGGATGGTGCTCTTGAGTGAGCGTTTGTTGGTGATCAGGTCATCCTCCAGCAAGCTGGGGACCACCTCTGAACTTTCCTGCTCAACCTCAAGCCGCAGGCTACGCCCCTCATTGATATGCGGGCGTACCTTCAGGCTGACGCCCACATCCTTGCGCTCGACGGTGGTGAACGGGTTGTCCGAACCATTGCCGGAAGTGGTATACGAGCCGGTCTTGAAGGGTACGTTCTGGCCCACCAGGATGTGTGCTTCCTGGTTGTCGAGGGTGAGCAGGCTCGGGGTTGAAAGCAGGTTGCTGCGGCTATTGCTGGCCAATGCCGAAACCAGCACGGCGAAGCGGTCGGAGCCTACCGCCAGGGCAGCACCGCCGGGCAAACCCATTTCACCGCTCAATAGCTTGGGCAGGGATATATCGCTCTCCGGGAATGTCACGCCGCCGGTCAGGCTACCGCTGTTGACCCCCCATTGCAGGCCCAGCGCTTCGTTGATGTCGCCACTGACTTCGACAATTGCCGCGTGGATGAGCACTTGCGCCCTTGGCTGGTCCAGTTGCTCGATAATCTTGACCACACTGCCCAAGGTCTGCGGCGCGCCCAACAGCACCAGCGCATTCTGATTGGCATCGGCCTTTATGACCGCCTGCCCCAACGCTGCGCTGTCCAGGTTGTCGGCAGCCGGTTTGCCATCCAGGCGCTTGCCCACTTCCGACAGCACTTCGGCAAGCTGCTCGGCATTGGAATGCTGCAGGCGCACCACCCGCCAGTTCTGTGCAGTGACAGCAGCGGGTTTGTCCAGTGAATGCGCCAGTTGTGCCAGACGTTGACGCGACCTGACCGGCCCAAGGATCAACAGGCGATTACCATGCCCATCCGCCATGACCTTCACACCGCTATCGGCACTGCCGGCAGCAGTCTCAAGCACCGGAAGCAAAGCGCTTGCCTGAGCGTGGCGCAGGGACACCAACTCATGGTCATGCCTTTGCCCGCTGTCGAGCTGCCCTATCAACTCACCTAACCGCTCCAGGTTGGCCGCGGAATCGGTAACCACCAGCGCATTCGCCGAGCTTGACGGGCCGATGTAGCCATTGCTGGAAACCAGAGGCCGCAGCAGCCCCGCAAGGTCAGCAGCGACGCTACCGGACAACGTGAACACCTGGGTGGTGAAGGCCGCGGGGATGGCATCAACCTGCTGGTTGGCCCAGGCTTTTGCCTCACTGGCCGGCAGCACCAGCAAACGGTCACCCTCGTTCACCGCCGCAAAACCCTGGGCATTCAACACAGAATAGAACAGCCGCCGGATGCCCTCCCGGTCCAGCTGCTCGCTGGACAGCACGGTGATGCGCCCCTGCACGCGAGGGTCGAGGATGATGGTCTGGTCGAGAATTGCGCCCACTTCACGGACTACATCGCGGACATCGGCATCATTCATTGCCAGTTGCCAGGTCGCTTCCTGCGCCGTTACCGGGTTGCTCCAAAGAAAAAGACAGGCGCCAAGCGAAACCGCGCGCAGGTAGTGTTTGAACATCAGGGCACCTCCCGCAGCAAGCGGGTTGCAAGGGTTGAAGCCGGGCGACCAGCGCTCGACGAATTACCAGGGACAAACAAGGGTTGCGGGCTCGCAGCCAAGGGCACGCGGTGTTCACGGCCGCCGAACCAAACGGTGATGGACTGGTTATCCACCCGCCTGAGCACACCGGTGTCAGGCAGGTGATCGCCAATGCGGTAAACGGCCTCGCCTTGTGCACCGGCAACCAGCGCCCGCGCTTCGCCGCGGCTGGAGACGAAAACGGCCTTGAGCCTTAGCGTCAATTCGCTTGCCTGCGGCTCATTTGCGGGCTGGAAGCCGAACGCCAGGCGTAAAGCATCTGCCGCAAGTGGCTTTTGTTGAGCAGGAGGCACCACGGCTACCGCATCATTTGCCATCGCCATCGGGCTCGCGTGATGAAGGGTTTCACGCGCAACCAGTGCAGTAATGGTCACAACAGCGGCCGTCAGCCACAGCACCTTTGGCGACAGCGAAATCACGGCAGCAGGTACCCAGTGAAGCAGCGCCTGCTGCCAGTGGTATTTTTGGTCTTGCATACAAAGAACCCGCCTAGAGGCTGGCGCCACTCAGGTGTGGCGCCAGCGCGCTCGATCAGCGCTTGATCCAGGCGTCCTGCCAGTTGCTACCAACACCCGGCTCATAGTGGTTGGCGCTTTCGGAGTAGATACGGCACCAGCCTTCAGCAGGGAAAGGCAGGCACTCGAAGACTTCACCCGTCTTGCCTTGCAGCACACGAGTGCCCTCTTTGTAGGTGGCAATCGACTGTGGGTACACGAAGTCGTATTGCGCATCACCAGCTTCCAGCAGCTGGACTTCGCGCTCTTGCTGCAACATCACGCGGCCTTGCTTGTCCACACCGACCACTTTCAGCAGGTGCTTGCCGGCAGTGCTGTTGGCTTCCAGTACGACAGGCGCCGTGCCAGCCTCAACGTGCTGACGCACATGGCCAACCTGTTTGTTGTCCGCGTCGAACAACTGCGAGGTAACCTGCAGCTTGCGGTTGGTCATGACGGTGAAATCTACGCTGCCCGTGCCGTCTGTCAGGGTGTAGTCGGCTTTAAGGTCGTGCAGGTGCAGGTAGGCGTCATCGCCCGGCTTGCTGTCGATATCCAGCTGGTAGTTGGTTACACCGCTGTCTACGTTGGCAAAGATCAGGTTGGCGCCTTTTACCGGCTGGATATTGCCGTCTTCATCACGTTGGCCCGACTTGATCTGGGATTGGGTTTCGTTGATGCGCTGAGCAAGTTTGTAAGACCAGTTGGTACCCACGCCCTCTTCGGCATTGTCGATGCTGACAGTGACGCTGTGCGGCTCACTTTCCACACCGGACTTGAAGGCACGCGCCTTGACCTTGTCACCTGCCTGAAGGTCAGTGTGCGGGGTAATCGAGCCGACTTGAGGCCATTGCGGATCACCACCTTCAGTCTGGATGTCCACATCCATGACGTCGTAGAACGCCGCAGCAGTGTCGGCGACAGTCCATGCACCAAGAATCACATGATGGCCAGCACGATCAGCCGGCAGTGTGCAGTGATGCTTTTCGAGTGCTGGGCCACTCGTCGATTCACCCTCACCCCGGGCCGGTTTGCCATGCCCATCCACTTTACAGAATGGTGTGGATTCAAATGCTTCGCGACTCAATGCAGCGTTAGGATTCCATCCCGTTTTAGTGATGAAGTATTCCCAGCCTGTCGTCAGGTGACCTTCGGTGTAAGTCCACTCGAATGCAACTTCACCGCCAGTAATAGTGCTCAAGTGCCAGCGATTTGCGGATTGTTCATCAAGGGGTGCAAAGTCTGCTCTAACGCCACCACTGGCTATCTTGCCATCAGCAGGTCCCGCAGAAGGAAAGGCTTTTGGGGCCTCCCCGACAGTCTGCGGCTCATACATCGCCTGACCACAGCCCGTGTTCAGCCCCAACCTGCACGCATAAGCCCGCGAAGGCGGCTCACTGGTGTAACCATGGGCATTCGCCAATTGCGCATGAAGCCCTGCACCCGCAATGGTCAGCCAGATGCTGCTGGCTAACAGCCGCTTGCTGAATACTCCGTTCAAACTCATAAATACCTCCGACTGCAATCTCTGGTGGGTAGATCGAGCGGCTCGACAACGCGTCATTGAGCCGCCCGACATGAACCCCGACACAATAAGGAGGCGCACACAGCAACTAAGTAGGTGAAGTCTGAAGTTGGAAAAGAATACGGCGAACTTGAAAAAAAACCGGCGCGCGGCCGGTTTCTTTGTGCTGGTGAGGCTTACTGATGGTATTGCGCTGAAAGCTCATGGACGGCATTGATGAACACGCCAGCGTGTTCCGGGTCGACTTCGGGGGTAATACCATGCCCCAGGTTGAATACGTGGCCAGTCCCTTTGCCATAGCTAGCCAAGATGCGCGCCACTTCCGTGCGAATGGCCTCTGGCTTGGCGTACAGCACAGTCGGGTCCATGTTGCCTTGCAGCGCCACCTTGTCACCCACACGGCGACGGGCGTCGCCAATTTCGCAGGTCCAGTCCAGGCCGAGCGCGTCGGCGCCGGCTTCGGCAATGCTTTCCAGCCACAGGCCGCCGTTCTTGGTGAACAGGATCACCGGCACCTTGCGCCCTTCGTGCTCGCGGATCAGCCCACTGACGATCTTGCGCATGTAGGCCAGCGAGAACTCCTGGTAGGCCGCCGCCGACAGGTTGCCGCCCCAGGTGTCGAAAATCTGCACGGCCTGGGCGCCGGCCAGGATCTGGCCGTTGAGGTAGCTGGTGACCGACTGGGCGAGCTTGTCCAGCAGCAGGTGCAGGGCTTGCGGGTTGTCGTAGGCCATGGCCTTGGTCTTGCGGAAGTCCTTCGACGAACCGCCTTCGACCATGTACGTGGCCAACGTCCACGGGCTGCCAGAGAAGCCGATCAGCGGTACGCGGCCATTGAGCTCACGGCGGATGGTGCTGACCGCGTCCATCACATAGCCCAGGTCTTTCTGCGGGTCGGGGATGGGCAGCGCTTCGATGTCGGCCGGGGTGCTGATGACCTTCTTGAAACGTGGGCCTTCGCCCGTTTCGAAGTACAGGCCCAGGCCCATGGCATCAGGGATGGTGAGGATGTCCGAGAACAGGATCGCTGCGTCAAGCGGGTAGCGGTCCAGCGGCTGCAGGGTGACCTCGCAGGCAAACTGCGGGTTCATGCACAGGCTCATGAAGTCACCGGCCTTGGCGCGGCTGGCGCGGTACTCCGGCAGGTAGCGGCCGGCCTGGCGCATCATCCATACCGGGGTGACGTCTACGGGTTGCTTGAGCAGAGCACGCAGGAAACGATCGTTCTTCAGGGCAGTCATGTCGGCATCCGGAAAAATAGTGCGGGCATTTTCTCAGACGCCAGCGCAAAAGGCACGGTCAAGGCCATGCGTTTTGTCTATTGGATGCCACAGATCAAGCGTTTTTGTATACAAAAAATGCTTTTGGGGCTGCTCTGCAGCCCTTTCGCGGCACAAGGCCGCTCCTACAGGGGAACGCATACTCCCTGTAGGAGCGGCCTTGTGCCGCGAGAAGGCCGCAAAGCGGCCCCAGCAATGGATCAGACTTCGAGGTAGTCCAGGATGCCTTCAGCAGCCGTACGCCCTTCAAAGATCGCCGTCACCACCAAGTCAGAACCGCGTACCATGTCGCCACCGGCAAACACTTTCGGGTTGCTGGTCTGGTGCTTGAACTTGCCCTTCTCAGGGGCTACCACACGGCCCTGGCTGTCCAGCTGGATACCATGCTGCTCGAACCACGGCGCCGGGCTCGGGCGGAAGCCGAAGGCGATCACCACGGCATCGGCCGGCAAGATCTCTTCAGAACCCGGGATCGGCTCGGGGCTGCGGCGGCCACGGGCATCCGGCTCGCCGAGACGGGTCTCGACCACCTTCACACCTTCCACCTTGTCCTCGCCGACAATGGCGATAGGCTGACGGTTGTAGAGGAACTTCACGCCCTCTTCCTTGGCGTTCTTCACCTCTTTGCGCGAGCCCGGCATGTTGGCCTCGTCACGGCGATAGGCGCAGGTGACTGCTTTGGCGCCCTGGCGGATCGAGGTGCGGTTGCAGTCCATCGCGGTGTCACCACCGCCCAGCACCACCACCTTCTTGCCCTGCATGTCGACGAAGTCTTCTGGCGACTTCTCGAAGCCCAGGTTGCGGTTGACGTTGGCGATCAGGAAATCCAGCGCGTCATGCACGCCCGGCAGGTCCTCGCCCGGGAAGCCACCCTTCATGTAGGTGTAGGTACCCATGCCCATGAACACCGCGTCGTATTCGGCGAGCAACTGCTCCATGGTCACGTCCTTGCCCACCTCGGTGTTCAGGCGGAACTCGATGCCCATGCCGGTGAACACTTCGCGGCGGTTGCTGAGCACGGTCTTTTCCAGCTTGAACTCGGGGATGCCGAAGGTCAGCAGGCCGCCGATTTCCGGGTTTTTGTCAAACACCACCGGGGTCACGCCAGCACGCACCAACACGTCGGCACAGCCCAGGCCAGCCGGGCCGGCACCGATGATAGCGACGCGCTTGCCGGTTGGCTTGACCTTGGACATGTCCGGGCGCCAGCCCATGGCGAAGGCGGTGTCGGTAATGTACTTCTCCACCGAACCGATGGTCACCGCGCCGAAGCCGTCGTTCAGGGTGCAGGCACCTTCACACAAGCGGTCTTGCGGGCACACGCGGCCGCACACTTCCGGCAGGGTGTTGGTCTGGTGCGACAGCTCGGCCGCCGCCAGGATGTTGCCTTCGGAAACCAGCTTCAACCAGTTGGGGATGAAGTTGTGCACCGGGCACTTCCATTCGCAATACGGGTTACCGCAGCCCAGGCAGCGGTGCGCCTGGTCAACGGACTGCTGTGGCTTGAACGGTTCGTAGATTTCCACGAACTCCTTCTTGCGCTGGCGCAGCAGCTTTTTCTTCGGGTCCTTGCGGCCCACTTCGATGAACTGGAAGTCGTTGTTCAGACGTTCAGCCATTTTTCAAAACCTCTTTACAGCAGCTGCAAGCTACACGCTGCAAGCCGCAAGACGATCACTTAAGCCGGGCAAACCTCGTACTGCCTTACGTGCAGCTTGAGGCTTGCCACTTGCAGCTGTTTTTACTGCGGGTTGGCACGCGTGCTGGACAACAGTTGCTTCAGGTTGGCTGCCTTCGGCTTCACCAGCCAGAAGCGCCGCACGTAGTCGTCCAGGTTCTCCGAGAGCTCGCGCCCCCACTCGCTGCCGGTTTCTTCCACATACTCGCCAAGGACCCGCGCCAGGTGGCTGCGGTAGGCTTCCATCGCTTCACCACTGATACGCTGGATTTCCACCAGTTCGTGGTTGAGCTTGTCGACGAAGCTATTGTCCATGTCGAGCACGTAGGCAAAGCCGCCAGTCATGCCAGAACCGAAGTTGTAACCGGTCTTGCCCAATACGCAGACAAAGCCGCCGGTCATGTACTCACAGCAGTGATCGCCAGTGCCCTCGACAACAGCGTGGGCGCCGGAGTTACGCACAGCGAAGCGCTCGCCCGCAGTACCTGCGGCAAACAGCTTGCCGCCAGTGGCACCGTACAGGCAGGTGTTGCCGACGATGGCGCTGTGCTGGGTTTCGAACGGGCTGCCGGCTGGCGGCACGATGGTGACCTTGCCACCGGTCATGCCCTTGCCGACGTAGTCGTTGGCATCGCCTTGCAGGTGCAGGTTCAGGCCACCGGCGTTCCACACGCCGAAGCTCTGGCCCGCAGTACCCTTGAAGCGGAAGGTGATCGGGTTGGCAGCCATGCCCTGGTTGCCGTACAGCTTGGCAATTTCGCCAGAGATACGGGCACCAATGGAACGGTCGCAGTTGCAGATGTCGAGGTTGAACTCGCCACCGGCCTGATCACGGATCGCCGGCAGGGCCATTTCCACCATCTTCTCGGCCAGCTCGCCTTTGTCGAACGGCGGGTTCTTGTCGACTTCGCAGAATTGCGGCTTGTCTGCCGGAATGTGCGAGCTGCCCAGCAGCGGCGACAGGTCCAGGTACTGCTGGCGCTCGGTATCGCCTGGCAGCACGTCGAGCAGGTCGGTGCGGCCGATCAGTTCGCCGAGGCTGCGCACGCCCAGCTTGGCCAGCCACTCACGGGTTTCTTCGGCGACGAAGGTGAAGAAGTTGATCACCATGTCGACGGTGCCGATGTAGTGGTCCTTGCGCAGCTTGTCGTTCTGGGTGGCCACGCCGGTGGCGCAGTTGTTCAGGTGGCAGATGCGCAGGTACTTGCAGCCCAGGGCGATCATTGGCGCGGTACCGAAGCCGAAGCTTTCGGCGCCGAGGATGGCCGCCTTGATCACGTCCAGGCCGGTTTTCAGGCCACCGTCGGTCTGTACCCGCACCTTGCCGCGCAGGTCGTTGCCGCGCAGGGTCTGGTGGGTTTCGGCCAGGCCCAGTTCCCACGGGGCGCCAGCGTACTTGATCGAGGTCAGTGGCGAAGCACCGGTACCGCCGTCATAGCCCGAGATAGTGATCAGGTCGGCGTAGGCCTTGGCCACGCCAGCGGCGATGGTGCCCACGCCGGCTTCTGCCACCAGTTTCACGGACACCAGGGCCTGCGGGTTGACCTGCTTGAGGTCGTAGATCAGCTGGGCCAGGTCTTCGATCGAATAGATGTCGTGGTGCGGCGGTGGCGAGATCAGGGTCACGCCCGGTACTGCATAACGCAGTTTGGCGATCAGGCCATTGACCTTGCCGCCCGGCAACTGGCCGCCCTCACCGGGCTTGGCGCCCTGGGCAACCTTGATCTGCAGCACTTCGGCGTTGACCAGGTATTCCGGGGTCACGCCAAAGCGGCCGGTGGCCACCTGCTTGATCTTCGAGCTCTTGATGGTGCCGTAGCGCGACGGGTCTTCACCACCTTCACCGGAGTTGGAACGCGCGCCCAAGCGGTTCATGGCCTCGGCCAGCGCTTCGTGGGCTTCCGGCGACAGTGCGCCCAGCGAAATACCAGCGGAGTCGAAACGCTTGAGGATGGCCTCCAGCGGTTCGATCTGCTCCAGCGCCAGCGGCTGGTCGGCCACTTTCACCTTCAGCAGGTCGCGAATCATCGACACCGGGCGCTGGTCGACCAGCGTGGTGTATTCCTTGAACTTGGCGTAGTCGCCCTGCTGCACGGCGGCTTGCAAGGTGTTGACCACGTCCGGGTTGTAGGCGTGGTATTCGCCACCGTGGACGAACTTCAGCAGGCCACCTTGCTGGATCGGCTTGCGCGCGCTCCAGGCTTCGGCCGCCAGCAGCTTCTGGTCGCTTTCCAGGTCTACGAAGCGCGCGCCCTTGATGCGGCTGGACACGCCCTTGAAGCTCAGGCCGACCACTTCCTCGGCCAGGCCGATGGCTTCGAACAGTTGCGCACCGCGGTACGAGGCGATGGTGGAGATACCCATCTTCGACAGGATCTTCAACAGGCCCTTGGAGATGCCCTTGCGGTAGTACTTGAACACTTCGTCCAGGTCGCCCAGCACTTCGCCGGTACGAATCAGGTCGGCCAGTACTTCATAGGCCAGGTACGGGTACACGGCCGAGGCACCGAAGCCCAGCAGCACGGCGAAGTGATGCGGGTCACGAGCGGTGGCAGTTTCCACCAGGATGTTGCTGTCGCAACGCAGGCCCTGCTCGGTCAGGCGGTGGTGTACCGCGCCTACGGCCAGCGAAGCGTGCACCGGCAGCTTGCCTGGGGCGATATAGCGGTCGCTCAGCACCAGCTGGGTCTTGCCAGCGCGCACGGCTTCTTCAGCTTGGTCGGCGATGTTGCGAATGGCCGCTTCCAGGCCGACGCTCTGCTCATAGTTGAGGTCGATCAGCTGGCGGTCGAAACCTTCGCGCTCCAGGTTCATCAGCGAACGCCACTTGGCGGGCGAGATGACCGGCGAGCTGAGGATGACCCGCGAAGCGTGCTCCGGCGACTCCTGGAAGATGTTGCGCTCGGCGCCCAGGCAGATCTCCAGCGACATCACGATGGCTTCGCGCAGCGGGTCGATCGGTGGGTTGGTCACCTGGGCGAATTGCTGGCGGAAGAAGTCGTACGGCGAACGCACACGCTGCGACAGCACGGCCATCGGCGTGTCGTCACCCATCGAACCCACGGCTTCCTGGCCCTGCTCACCCAGCGGGCGCAGCACCTGGTCACGCTCTTCGAAGGTGACCTGGAACATCTTCATGTATTGCTTGAGCTGGTCAGCGTCGTAGCTGGCCGCGCCCTGGTCGTCGGTCAGCGTCGCCTGAATGCGGGTGGCGTGCTGACGCAACCAGCGCTTGTACGGGTGGCGCGACTTCAGGCGGTTGTCGATGGCGTCGGTGTCGAGGATCTGGCCGGTTTCAGTGTCCACGGCGAGGATCTGGCCCGGGCCGACACGGCCCTTGGCCAGCACTTCCTCAGGCTGGTAACCCCATACGCCGATTTCCGAGGCGATGGTGATGTAGCCATTGGTGGTGGTCACCCAGCGCGCCGGGCGCAGGCCGTTGCGGTCGAGCAGGCACACCGCGTGGCGGCCTTCGGTCATGACGATACCGGCCGGGCCATCCCACGGTTCCATGTGCATGGAGTTGTATTCGTAGAAGGCGCGCAGGTCGGCGTCCATGGTCTCGACGTTCTGCCAGGCTGGCGGTACCAGCATGCGCACGCCGCGGAACAGGTCGATGCCACCGGTTACCATCAGCTCCAGCATGTTGTCCATGCTGGACGAGTCGGAACCGACGCGGTTGACCAGCGGGCCGAGCTCTTCGAGGTCGGGGATCTGGTCATTGGCGAACTTGGTGCGACGGGCCATGGCCCAATTGCGGTTGCCGGTAATGGTGTTGATCTCGCCGTTGTGGGCGAGGAAGCGGAACGGCTGCGCCAGCGGCCATTTCGGCAGGGTGTTGGTGGAGAAGCGCTGGTGGAACACGCAAATAGCGGTTTGCAGGCGCTCGTCACCCAGGTCTGGATAAAACGCCGCGAGATCGCGCGGCATCATCAGGCCTTTGTAGATGATGGTCTTGTGCGAGAAGCTGCAGATGTAGTGGTCGCTGTCGTGGGCGTTGGCCACCGACGACCGGCGACGGGCACTGAACAGCTTGATGGCGAATTCCTGGTCACTCAGGCCTTCACCGCCGATGAACACCTGCTCGATCTGCGGCAGACGCTCCAGGGCCAGGCGGCCGAGTACGCTGGTGTCGATCGGTACCTTGCGCCAGCCGACCAGTTTCAGGCCAGCGGCGAGGATCTCGCGGTCCATGTTGGCGCGGGCAGCTTCGGCTTTCACCGGGTCCTGGTTGAAGAACACCATGCCAACGGCGTACTGCTTGGGCAGCTCGGCGTCGAAGTGTTCCTGGGCCACGGCTCGCAGGAATTGATCGGGCTTCTGCATGAGCAGACCGCAACCGTCACCGGTCTTGCCGTCGGCGTTGATCCCGCCGCGGTGGGTCATGCAAGTCAGCGCCTGCATGGCGGTTTGCAGAAGGTGGTGGCTCGGTTCGCCCGTCATATGGGCGATCAGGCCAAAACCACAGTTGTCCTTGAATTCTTCGGGATGGTACAGACCTGTTTTCATAGACACATTCTCACCAGGTTCACCTCTCAACGGAGGTAAATCTCTTTTTTAACAACCACTTACCATCCACGCCGATCAAACGCCAGCTTTTTTGCGGTGGTCATGGAAAACCATTGTTGCACAGCGACAGCGATGCCCACAAATTTTCATGTCTCACCATTGAAAATTTATGTCGCAATTTTGAATGTTTTTGCGCCATGCGCCGTGATAGCGGCTTGGCTCGAGTCTGAAGCGTTTCAGCCATGACTGCAACTAGGGGCTTGTGGCCGGCAGTCTGGGACAGAAAAGCCTGCCGCGTTAAAACGCAGCAGGCTATTCGAAAGTCATTAATCGCTCAGCAACTGGGCGGCGGGGTGATGCCGCCCGGAAGGTATCAGCGGGCCGTGGCCAGCTCTTGTTGGACGCTGCCGACGGTACGTGGCCAAGGTTTACCAGCCTGGACCTTCTCTGGCAAGTTCTTGATTGCCGCAACCGCTGCATCGCGGTTGGCAAAGCTACCGTAGGTGACTACGTACAGCGGCTTGCCCTGCAGGTTTTTCTTGAAGTAGCGATAGTCGCCACCCTGGCTCTTGACGAACGCCTGGGCCGAGGCCTCGGGCTGGTGCCCAGGATCTGCACCACGTAATTGCCTGGTTTTTGCCCGGAGTACCAGCCGCTGTTGCCGCTGCCAGTGGCGGCGGGTTTCTCGGCAGGCTTGGCGGCCGGCTTGGCTACCGCGACCTGGGTAGGCGCAGGTGCAGGCTTGGCAGGTGCAACCGGCTTTGCAGGTTGGGCTGCAACTGGTTTTGGTGCAGGTGCAACCGGCTGCACCGGCGCAGTGGCCACAGGCTGTGCAGGCGCAGGCGCCGGGCCAGCCGGCACACCTTGTGGCGGCGCAATGGTGGTTACGGTTGGCGGCGGGTTGCCGGGCTGCAGGGCGGTGTCGCCAGCCGGGCTGCCTTCTTCACCCTCTCCCATGCCCGCGGCCTGGGCCAGCGGCTCGCGCATTACGGGCTGGGACTGGCCAACCAGCGGCAGTGGCATCGGCTGGGACGAGCCAGAGAATTCGATGGCAGCACCGGGCTTGCCTTCGCCAAGCGGCAACTGGGCTTGGGCAGCCGGCGCCTCAGCAGGTGGCTTGTCGCCTTTCTTGGGCATCAGCACCGCGGCCGCAACAGCGACCACGACCACAGCGGACAGCGCGAGCACATGTTTTTTAGGCATCTTGAACCCCATGGATGGTCGCTTGGCCGTAGAACGGCTGGCGATCATGGCTTCGATCAAAGTGTCACGGGCGACCTGGTTGATGTTGCCAGGCCAGCCGTCGGAGTGTTCATGGATATCGACGATCTGTTCACGGCTGAACACCTCGATGCCCCGGCCAGCCCCTTCCAGGCGCTGCTCCAGGTACTCGCGGGTTTCTTCTTCACTGTAGGGGGCAAGCTCGATGATGTGGAAGCGTTCTTCCTCGACATTAAGCTCATCCAGCCCCGCAATCAGTGAAGGCTCACCGAACAGGAACACGTGCGGGCGCCCTTCCGGTACCCCCGCCGCCAACTCCAGCAACGCTTGGAGTGCCGACTCGTCAAGTTGTTCCGCATCGTCCACCAGCAAGTAAACTTCCTGCCCGGTCAGTGCCAGTTGCACCACCTTGGACAGGATCGCCTGCACTTCGGGCTGGGCCACGCCCAGGTCCTGCGCGACCTGGGCAAGCATGCTGGAAGCATCGCTGGCACTGCGGGCAGACACCACCACACTCTGCACAGCCTGCTTGTTGGTGCTGGCCACCAGCGCCTGGCGCAGCAGCGACTTGCCGCTGCCCAGCGGGCCGCTGACCACCAGCATCAGCTGGCTGTAGCGCGCCAGATGATGCAGCTGGCCAAGCACAGGCTTGCGCTGGGCCGGAAAGAACTTGAAGCCGGGCACGCGGGGCGCGAACGGATCGTGGCTCAACTGGTAATGGTCGAGAAAGGCCTCATCGGCATGCAAACTGGTCATTGCGCTGTCACAACCTCAAAGCTGGGCCACGATCGCGCGGTAATCCGCCGACAGCGTGGCCTGTAGAATCTCTTTCGGATAGTCGTCGGTCACAACGGCCTCGCCCATCTGGCGCAACAGCACCAGACGCAGACAACCGTCGATGACCTTCTTGTCGACCGCCATGTGCTCCATGAAATGCGCCGGGGTCATTTCCTGTGGTGGCACCACCGGCAAACCTGCGTCCTGCAACAGGCGGATTCCGCGATCGCGCTCGGCCTGGTCGATCCAGCCAAGGCGCATGGACATTTCCAGGGCCATCACCGTGCCCGCCGCCACGGCTTCGCCGTGCAGCCACACGCCATAGCCCATGTGGGTTTCGATAGCATGCCCGAAGGTATGCCCCAGGTTCAGCGTGGCCCGTACGCCAGACTCGCGCTCGTCGGCACCGACCACTGCGGCCTTGGCCGCGCAGGAGCGGCGGATAGCCTCGGTCAAGGCTGCCGAATCAAGGGTGCGCAAGGCCTGCATGTTGTCTTCGAGCCAACCGAGAAACGGCTTGTCGCAAATCAGGCCGTACTTGATCACTTCGGCCAGGCCAGCCGACAGTTCGCGCGCTGGCAGGGTCTTGAGGCTGGTGGTGTCGATCAGCACCGCATTGGGCTGATAGAAGGCACCGACCATGTTCTTGCCCAGCGGGTGGTTGATACCGGTCTTGCCACCCACCGACGAGTCGACCTGGGAAAGCAGGGTAGTCGGCACTTGGATGAAGTCGACACCGCGCTGGTAGCAGGCGGCAGCGAAGCCGGCCATGTCACCGATCACGCCGCCGCCCAGGGCAACCACGGTAGTGCGCCGATCATGGCGCGCGGTCAGCAGGCCATCGAAGATCAGCTGCAGGGTTTCCCAATTCTTGTAGGCTTCGCCATCGGGCAATACCAACGGCAGCACCGAGTAGGCGCCCAGGGTCTTGCTCAGGCGTTCGAGATACAGGGGCGCGACGGTCTCGTTGGAAACGATGGCGACTTGCCGGCCGGCAATGTGCGGCGCCAGCAGCTCGGGCTGGTCCAGCAGGCCTTCGCCAATGTAGATCGGGTAGCTGCGCTCGCCCAGGTCGACCTTAAGTGTCTGCATGTATCCCCACAATGTACTTGGGCGCGGCGCCGTTCGGGCAACCCACGCGCTATCGTTGAACCTCGCCTCGGCGCTGGTGGCCGAGAATAGTCCCGGGTTAACGGGGCGGCAACTGCTGCAAGCGCTCGAGAATATCGATCACCACCATGCGTGGCGGCCGCTCGTCGGTTTCTACCACCACGTCAGCGATCTCGCGGTAAAGCGGGTCGCGGGCTTCCAGCAGGGCGCGCAGGGTCGCCTCGGGGTTGGCGGTGCGCAGCAGCGGGCGATTGCGATCGCGCGCGGTACGGCCAACCTGCTGTTCCACCGAAGCATGCAGGTAGATAACCCGGCCACCCCGGTGTAAAGCCTGGCGGTTGGCTTCGCGCATCACCGCGCCACCGCCGGTGGCCAGTACCACGCCGTCGAGCCCGCACAGCTCGGCAATCATCGCCTGCTCGCGGTCACGGAAACCCGGCTCGCCTTCCTTGTCGAAAATCCACGGGATGTTGGCGCCGCATCGCAGTTCGATTTCCTTGTCGGAATCCTTGAACAGCAGGCGCAGCTCTTTGGCCAATAGGCGTCCGATGGTGCTTTTACCAGCGCCCATGGGCCCCACAAGTATCAAATTTCGCACAGAATCAACGACTCACAGCAATCGCCTGGTCACTCATGATACGCGGAGTCAGGAAGACCAGCAGCCCGGATTTTTTCTCTTGTAATGCATCGCGTCGAAACAGCCGCCCAACATACGGTAGATCGCCTAAAAATGGCACCTTGTCGACCACATTGTTTTGCGAAGTCGAGTACACGCCACCGATCACGATCGTTTCGCCGTCCGCCACGCGCACCTTGGCATTGACCTCGTTCTTGCGGATCGGCGGTACGTTGTTCAAGGCATTGACGTAATCCGGCTCGTCCTTGGTCACCCTGACGGCCATGATCACCTTGTTATCCGGTGTAATTTGCGGGGTCACCTCCAGCGACAGCGAGGCTTCGCGGAAGGCCACGGAGGTGGCACCGCTCTGGCTGGTTTCCTGGTAGGGCACCTCGGTGCCTTTGAGAATCCTGGCAGTTTCCTTGTCGGCCGTGACCACCTTGGGCTGGGAGATGATCTCGCCGTTGCCGCTTTTTTCCATGGCACTGAGCTCCAGGTCGAGCAGCACATCGCCGCGCAGCAGGCCCAGGCCGACGCTGCTGCCCGCCCGCTCCACGCCGAGGTCGATGAACAGCTCCTTGCCCGGCCGCAGGTTCTCACCATACAGCGGCCCGCCCCAGCGCACGCCCAGGCTTTTCTCGTAATCGACGTTGGCCTCGACAATACGTGCCTCGATCGCCACCTGGCGCACCGGTACATCCAGCTGAGCAACCAGTTGTCGCAATTCGGCCAGACGCACGGCAGGCTGGTGCGCCACCAGGGTGTTGGTGCGCTCATCGACACCCAGGCTGCCACGAGCAGTCAGCGCGCCGTCATCCGCCAAGGTGGTCAGCAACAACTCAACCAGCTCGCCGGCCTTGGCATGGTGGACGGGTATCAATTCACGGTGTAACGGCTGCATCTGCGCTTCTGGCAGCAGGCCCACCTGGGCTTCGAGCGTTTGCGAGGCAAACGCTGTTGCAGGCGCCACCAGCAGCACATTGCCCTCCTGCTGCCGGGCCAGGCCTTTGCTGCGCAGCACCAGGTCAAGGGCCTGGTCCCAGGGCACGTCCTGCAAACGCAAGGTCACGTTGCCCTGCACGTCATCGCTGGCAACCAGGTTGACGCCCGCATAATCGGCCAGCACTTGCAGCACCGAACGCACCTCTACATCCTGGAAGTTCAGCGACAGGGGTTCACCCTGATAAGGCGTCGCCGACGCCAGCGGGATCGGCAGCAGGGCTGCCAGTACCCATTTCATCACGTTTTTCATTCTGGTTCGGGGCCTCCTTGCCCAGGCGCTTTGCAAGGGTGATGAACGCCGTGCGCTCCTGCCACACCCCCGCCATGAATAGCCGTTCGCGCACTTCGACCTGGCCTTGATCTATCCGCGCCACCACACCGTGGTTACGCCCCAACCGCTCACCTGCCCGCACGCGGTAGAGCCTGCCAGCCGCCATCAGCAGCGCCTCATGCGCCGCCCCTCGCGACAGGCTGCCGACCATTTCCAGTTGTGCCAGCGGCACGCTGGCCAACCCGGAACCAGCCATTCGTGTCGCCTCTGGTGCGAAGGGATCGACCACAGGCACTGGCGTCGCGGCCTTGGCCGGCATGTGCGCGAGCACATCAGGTGCCGGCGCAGGCACGGGGGCGTGGTAGGCATCTACACGCAGTTGCAGGCGCAAAAGCCCAGGCTGGCCCTCGACTGCGGCCAAGCTCATGTCACCGCTGTGCAGCAGGCGTGCCTGGCCCAGCCAGTCGCCCAGCCACTGACGCAAGTCCCTGTAACGCCCCATCACCTGCACCTGCAGCGGTACTTTCCAATAGCCTTCCTGCTGCTCGGCTTCGTGCACGTCGAACCGCTCGACCAGCAAGCCGTGCACATGGCCCGAAGCTGCCAGGCGGTTAAGCAGGTCGCTAATGCCCTCCCCGGCGGCCAGGTGCCAGTGGGCCTCCAGCAATCGCCGCTCGGCAAAAGCCAGAGACGCCTGCAGATGTTCCAGCTCGGCCAGCTGTGCCGCACTGGCTGCCAGCTGCTCGTTCAATGTGGCCTGCCTGGCCGCCTCCTGGGCCTGCTGCTGTAGCCCTGCTGGCAAGCGAAACGCGCAACCCAGGCCAAATACCAGCCCGGCAACCAGCACTGGCGCAATACGCCTGAAGCTTTTGGAACGCTCGGCTACCGTCAGCCAGGCGAAGACAGGTGCCGTATTCACGACCAGAACGCCGAAACACGCGCAACCAGCAGAAACTCATCGCCACTCGGCATGCTCCTGACGTGCTTGAGCGCAAGATCGCGCAAGGCACCCGACCGTTCCAGATCGCGCATGAACTGCGCGACCATGGCGCCGGAGGTGGCCAACCCGGTCATTTGCAGATGGCCGCTTTCCAAGCGGAGCTCAAGTAGCTGGACGCCAACCGGCAGCGCACCTTCGAGATCAGCGAATACATCGCCCAGAACACCCTGCTGGGCGCGCAAGTGCTCCAGCGAAGTCGAACGGTCGACGAGTACGTCATGCTGCGCACGCACATCAGCCAGCGGCTGCAGTTGCTCATCCAGTACCTCAACGGCGGCCTGGTGCTGGGCATTGGCCAGCGCCTGCTGCTGCCCGCGCTGCCGAGCCAACTGGTCGACCAGCGTCACGGCGCACAGTGCCAGAAGTGCGCCGGCAATCAGCTGGGTGCGAAAGCGCCGAAGCGCGGCCTCGCGCTGCCGCTCCCGCCAAGGCAACAGGTTAAGCCGCATCATGGGCGCAGCCCTCCAAGGGCCAGGGCGCACGCCAATAGCATCGTGCCATCAACGTGCTCCAGCCCCTTCAGGCCAGGTAAGTGCCGGCAAGGCGCATTCAGCTGTCGGCCAAGGCTTTGCAACCAGCTCGGCTCCACCGATGAGCCACTGGCAACCCACAGGCCCGCAGGCAAGTGCTGATCGACAAGCAGCGCCTGCAGGTGCTCCGACAACTGCCCCATGCCCTTCAGCCCCTGCACTTGCAGTTCACGACGCTGGTAAGGCAGGCCGGGCTGCCAGTCATAAAGAACGGCACCGCGCGCTTCGACACGCAGCAATGCTGAACCTTCGAGGCAGCCATGGGGCAGCATGCGGCACAAGGCAATGTTGTCGATTTCGACGGCCTCCAGTTGTAACCCGGCCTCCTCGACGATGGCCTCAAGTGACGCCAACGCACTTTGCCGACACGCGGCCACCATCACTTCGGCGTACCCAGGTTGCGTTCGGGATGTCCCCAAAACCTGAAAATCCAGGGCCAGGTCCTCCAACGGAAACGGAAACAGCCGCTCGGCGTCGGCCAGCAACTGCGCCTCCAGGCCTGCCCCGACCTGCTCCGCTGGCAAGTGACACCGCTTGCAGATCACCTGGCTGGCCGGTAACGCCAACGCTATCCGACGCTGCCTGAGGCCGCTGCGCAGGTAGGCTCGACGCAAGGCGGCCACCACGGCAGCGGGCTCTGCGACCCAAGCCTTGTCATCGGGCAATTCCAACGATTCTTGTGCCGATGCAAGTACCCGGCAGCGCCGGTTTCGCCGCTGAAGTTGCACCACGCGAACAGCGTCAGGGGCAATTTCTACCCCCACGAGTGAACTGGCATCCTTGCCAAAGCGTCCTAACATGCGGCTTCCTTGCTGCCTGTGGCAGCGGTCGGTCGCAACCCCGCGTCAACACTAGGCCCGGCCTGCCCATCGAGGCGACGGGCAGCCTGGCCGGTAACCCGGAGAGGCGAAAAAATGCTTATAATGCCCAGCGCTTTCTGGTCCGCCGGGCCTGCGTGCAACCCACTCTCAACCTGGACACCAAAAAGCCTTGATACGTCTGCTGAAGTTCTTCTGGTGGTCTTCCGTCGCAGTCATTTGCGCGCTCGTACTCGGTGTGAGCGGTGCGTTTCTGTATCTTAGCCCCAGCCTGCCCTCGGTCGAGTCCCTCAGAAGCATCCAGTTGCAGATCCCCCTCAGGGTGTACAGCAGCGACGGCAAACTGATTGCCGAATTCGGCGAAATGCGCCGCTCGCCGATCCGTTTCGCGGAAATTCCGCCACAGTTCATTCAGGCGCTTCTGTCAGCCGAGGACGACAATTTCCTCAATCACTACGGTGTCGACCCCAGCAGCCTGATGCGCGCAGCGACCCAGCTGGTGAAAACCGGGCATATCCAGACCGGCGGTAGCACCATCACCATGCAGGTGGCGAAGAACTTCTTCCTCACCAGCGAACGCAGCTTCTCGCGCAAGACCAATGAGATCCTGCTGGCCCTGCAGATCGAGCGCGAGCTGACCAAGGACGAAATCCTTGAGCTGTACGTGAACAAGATTTACCTGGGCAACCGCGCCTACGGCATCGATGCCGCCGCGCAGGTGTACTACGGCAAATCGATCCGCGACGTGAGCCTGGCGCAGATGGCGATGATCGCCGGCCTGCCCAAGGCACCGTCACGCTTCAACCCGCTGGCCAACCCGGTGCGCGCCAAGGAGCGCCGCGACTGGATCCTCGGCCGCATGTACAAGCTGGGCAAGATCGACCAGGCCAGCTACCAGGCAGCCTTGGCCGAACCGCTCAATGCCAGCTACCACGTGCCGACACCTGAGGTGAATGCGCCTTACATCGCCGAGATGGCCCGTGCCGAAATGGTCGGCAGCTACGGTAGCGACGCCTACACCGAAGGCTTCCGCGTCACTACCACGGTGCCAAGCGACATGCAGGACATGGCCAACAAGGCCATCCTCAAAGGCTTGTCCGATTACGACGAGCGCCACGGCTACCGTGGCCCCGAAGCACGCTTCCCCGGCCGCACCCAGGCAGCCTGGCTGCAGGAACTGGGCAAGCAGCGCATCCTTGGCGGCCTGGAGCCAGCCATCGTCACCCATGTCGACAAAGCCGGCCTCCAGGTACTGACCCGCGACGGCCAGCAAGCCGAAGTCGCCTGGGACACCATGAAATGGGCGCGCCCATTCATCAACAGTAACGCTCAGGGCCGCTCACCGCAGTCGCCGGCCGACGTGGCACAGGTCGGTGATCTGGTGCGCCTGCAGCGCCTGGAAGATGGCAAGTTCAAGTTCAGCCAGGTGCCGGGTGCGCAAAGCGCCCTGGTTACCCTCGACCCTTACAACGGTGCCATCCGTGCGCTGGTTGGCGGCTTCTCGTTCGAGCAGAGCAACTACAACCGCGCCATGCAGGCCAAGCGCCAGCCGGGTTCGAGCTTCAAGCCGTTCATCTACAGTGCCGCACTGGACAGCGGCTACACCGCATCCACCCTGGTCAACGATGCGCCGATCGTGTTCGTCGACGAATCCGTGGACAAAGTGTGGCGGCCGAAGAACGACACCAACACCTTCCTCGGCCCGATCCGCATGCGCGAAGCGCTGTACAAGTCGCGCAACCTGGTGTCGATCCGCTTGCTGCAAGCCATGGGTGTAGACCGCACCATCGACTACATTGCCAAGTTCGGCTTCAACAAGCAGGACCTGCCGCGCAACCTGTCGCTGGCCCTGGGCACCGCCACCCTGACCCCGATGGAAATCGCCACCGGCTGGAGCACCTTTGCCAACGGCGGCTACAAGATCACCCCGTACCTGATCGACCGCATCGAAAGCCGCAGCGGTGAAACGCTGTTCACCGCCAACCCACCCCGCGTACCGCAAGGTGCCGAGGACCAGGCAGGCCTGGCTGCACCCGAACAGCCAATCAGCACCGCCGCCATGCCAGGTGAGGCACCTTCCGCCTTCAACCCGGTGGCCGCTGCACCGCAGGCGCCGGCTGTGGCCGAGCAGATCATCGACGGGCGCACCACCTACATTCTCACCAGCATGCTGCAGGATGTGATCAAGCGCGGTACCGGCCGCCGGGCACTGGCCTTGGGCCGCACCGACCTGGCGGGCAAGACGGGTACTACCAACGAGTCCAAGGACGCCTGGTTCTCCGGCTACAACGCCGATTACGTGACCACTGTGTGGGTTGGTTTCGACCAGCCGGAAACCCTCGGCCGCCGCGAGTACGGCGGCACCGCGGCGCTGCCGATCTGGATGAGCTTCATGGGCGCGGCACTGAAGGACAAACCGAATCACGCACCGGCAGAACCGGAGGGCATCCTTAGCCTGCGCGTCGACCCGATCAGCGGCCGCGCTGCCTCGCCGAGCACGCCGAATGCGTACTTCGAGCTGTTCAAGGCCGAAGATTCGCCGCCGTCGGTGGATGAACTTGGCAATGGCGCGGCACCGGGCAGCCCGCTGCCAGCCGATGAAGCAGCGCCGATGGATCTGTTCTAATACCCTGCAGGCAAACGTCGCCCATGTAGGAGCGGCCTTGCGCCGCGAAAGGGCCGCACAGCGGCCCCGGCAATATCTGTTTGGTGCATAGATCCTGGGGGCGCTTCGCCCCCCTTTCGCGGCACAAGGCCGCCCCTACAGAGCCGGGACCTCGGCAAATAAAAAGCCCCGGCTCATACGAGCCGGGGCTTTTTCGTGTCGCTACAGCGGCAATCAGCCGTTGAACACGTCATCCACGCTGGTCAGCGGGTAGTGCTTCGGATACGGCAGGGTAGCCACGCCGGATTCGATGGCGGCCTTGGCCACAGCGTCGGAAACGACGGTGATCAGGCGTGCGTCCAGCGGCTTCGGAATGATGTACTCACGACCGAACTCCAGGCCTTCGACACCGTAGGCTTCGCACACTTCTTTCGGCACTGGCAACTTGGCCAGGTCCTTCAGGGCGATGGCGGCGGCGATCTTCATTTCTTCGTTGATACGCTTGGCACGAACGTCCAGGGCACCACGGAAGATGAACGGGAAGCCCAGAACGTTGTTGACCTGGTTCGGGTAGTCGGAACGGCCGGTGGCCATGATCACGTCGCTGCGAGTGGCGTGGGCCAGCTCTGGCGAAATTTCCGGGTCCGGGTTCGAGCAAGCGAACACGATCGGGTTGGCAGCCATCGACTTCAGGCCTTCCGGGCTCAGCAGGTTCGGGCCGGACAGGCCTACGAACACATCGGCACCGTTCAGGGCATCAGCCAGGGTGCGCTTGTCGGTAGCGTGGGCGAACTGAGCCTTGTACTGGTTCAGGTCGTCACGGCCAGCGTGAATCACGCCGCTGCGGTCGATCATGTAGATGTTCTCGACCTGTGCACCCATGCTCACCAGCAGCTTCATGCAGGAGATGGCGGCAGCACCAGCACCCAGGCAGACGATTTTGGCGTCTTCGAGCTTCTTGCCGGCGATTTCCAGGGCGTTGATCATGCCGGCCGCGGTAACGATGGCGGTGCCGTGCTGGTCATCGTGGAACACCGGGATGTCGCACTGTTCGATCAGGGTGCGCTCGATTTCAAAGCACTCAGGTGCCTTGATGTCTTCGAGGTTGATACCACCGAAGGTGATCGAGATGCGGCGAACGGTGTCGATGAACGCTTGCGGGCTTTCCGATTCGACTTCGATGTCGAACACGTCAATACCGGCGAAACGCTTGAACAGAACACCCTTGCCTTCCATGACCGGCTTGGAAGCCAGTGGGCCGAGGTCACCCAGACCGAGGATGGCGGTGCCATCGGAAATCACCGCAACCAGGTTGCCTTTGCCGGTGTATTTGTAAGCCAGCTCTGGGTCACGGCCGATTTCACGCACGGGCTCAGCAACACCTGGGCTGTAAGCCAGGGCGAGGTCACGGGCGGTGGCAGTGGGCTTGGAAAGTTCGACGCTCAGTTTCCCCGGACGAGGTTGAGCGTGGTATTCGAGAGCGGCGGTTTTCAGGTCTGACATGGTGGGCATTCCGCTATTTACTGTTCTGACGGACCGCCGAGGATACGCAAAGAGCCGGGGAGTCACAAGACTGGTCGGTCACTTGTGTCAAGGCCTTTAGCCTACGACTTTACGCTATAACCCACGGGGGCATACGGCTAACAGTGTGTACAATCCAATAGCGAAATGTCTACATCTTTTAGCCTGTAAAACGCTCCAACATGCTCGGATCGGTCAATGGCAACATCCAACGTCGCTGCCCAGGCTTCAGGCCACCCTTGCGGGAACGGTCCAGCACCCAGCCACGCGCTTCGACCTGGCGTCCCTTGAGATTATCGAAGAAGCTGGCGGGGAAGTTCCGTTGCAGACGAGCGGGAACCTGTAACACTACAGCGTCGTCCAGGGTCAGCCAGACCCCGCCCCGGTTGCGCTCGATACCCGTGATGCGGCCAGCGATCACCGCGAAACCCGACTGCCTGACATCCCCGGCAGGCACCACGGGCGAACGGCGCCACAAACCATTGCCGGCCTTGCGCGCCGCTTGCTCGGCAACCTGCTGGCAGCCGCTGAGGCTTACGTTGGGGGCAACTGCCACGCGATAACCCAAGCCCTCGCTGAGCAACCGTGCTTCAAGATTGTCGCCATTCAGGCCGTAGATATGCGCCAGTGTGCGGCCATATTTGTCTTTATTTTCAATGCCAGCTACCAGCCCGACGCGCCCTTCACTGGCGTTGACCAAGGCTTGCAGGCGTCGCTTGGCGGCTTCGGCATAGGGCTCGCTGGTACGCCCTTTGCGGCCGATTTCCGGGGCATTGATACCGATCAGGCGCACGCTGCGGCCATCAACCAGGCGCAAGGTATCGCCATCCACAACCTGGCGTACCAGCACTTGCTGTGGCTGCTCCGGCAACGGGCAGAACGCCAAGGCTGGGAAATGCCAGATGACGCCCATAAAAAAAGCGCCCACAAGGGGCGCTTTTTTTTGCAGCAATGCGAAACCCGAGGGGTTCGCCGTGCGCATGATTACTTCTTGGCACCGAACATGCCGAAGCGATCGGCGAACTTCTGTACGCGACCACCGGTGTCCAGGACTTTCTGCTTACCGGTGTAGAACGGGTGGCACAGGTTGCAAACGTCGATCGACAGGGTGTTGCCCAGGGTCGAACGGCTTTCGAACTTGTTGCCGCAGCTGCAGGTGACTGCAACTACTTCATAGTTCGGGTGGATACCTTCTTTCATGGTCGCTTCCTCGAGCTGCGTGCCGCCATCCAACACCAATTGTTGAATACCGCACGTAATTAGGCGGCAAATAATACCAGAGCGCTGCGCCAGTGCAAGTTGTCGCTTGCACCGACCGTCGTCTGCTAGGCTCGCCAGTCTTTGATACGCCCTCCGAGACCTTTCGCGTGCCCGACGTCATCCTGCGCCTTGCCCTGCCCTCCCCGCTGCGTCGCCTGTTCGACTACAAGGCCCCTGCGAGCATGGCGCGCCAGGCCTTGACCCCGGGCATGCGCATTCGCGTGCCATTCGGCCGCCGCGAAATGATCGGCGTGCTGGTGGAGGTGTGCGCGCAAAGCGAGGTGCCGGCCGACAAGCTGAAGCCGGCCAGCGCCCTGCTTGACCCGGTATCGCCGATCCCGCCTTCGCTGTTCAAGCTGTGCCTGTGGACTGCCCAATACTACCAACACAGCCTGGGCGACACCCTTAGCTGGGCCCTGCCAACGCTGTTGCGCCAGGGCGAACCCGCCGAGATGCGCCAGGAGCGCTTCTGGCATATCGCCCCCGGCGCCCGCCTGGAAGACCCGCGCATCGCCCGCGCGCCGCGCCAGCGCGACGCCCTCAAGACCTTGGCCCAGCACCCGCACGGCGTGGCCCACAGCCTGTTGGCCAAGCTCAACCTGAACAAGGACAGCCTCGACCTGCTGCTGGCCAAGGAACTGGTCCAGATTGAAGTCCGCCGGCACCTGCCGGCGCTGCGCCACGAACACTGGCTGGCACAGCCGGAGTTACCGCTTAACGAAGAGCAGCGCGACGCCTTTGACGCCGTGCGTGAAGGCTTTGGGGGCTTTGGTGCGTTCCTGCTGGCCGGCGTCACTGGCAGCGGCAAGACCGAGGTGTACCTGCAACTGATTCGTGAAACCCTGGAAGCCGGGAAGCAGGCACTGGTACTGATCCCGGAGATCAACCTCGGCCCACAGACCCTGGCGCGCTTCGAGCAACGTTTCAATGCCCGTATCGCCCTGCTGCATTCGGCGGTGAACGACCGCGAGCGCCTGGACGCCTGGCTGGCCGCCCGGGACGGCGAGGCCGACATCATCATCGGCACCCGCTCTGCATTGTTCACGCCGATGAAAAACCCCGGCCTGATCATCATCGACGAAGAGCACGACGGTTCCTATAAACAGCAGGAAGGGCTGCGTTACCACGCCCGTGACCTGGCGATGGTACGCGCCCACCAGGAGAACATCCCGATCCTGCTCGGCTCTGCCACGCCATCGCTGGAAACCCTGCACAACGCCCTTACCGGCCGCTACCACCTGCTGCG
Source organism: Pseudomonas sp. MM223 (assembly GCA_947090765.1). NCBI lineage: Bacteria > Pseudomonadati > Pseudomonadota > Gammaproteobacteria > Pseudomonadales > Pseudomonadaceae > Pseudomonas > Pseudomonas sp. MM223. Next base: position 6,385,531 of record OX352322.1, read on the forward strand.
CATGAACCAGCGCGCCGGTGGAGCCCGCCCGCCGCGCATGCTGCGCCTGGATGTAAAGAGCTTGCCCCTGGACAGCGGCATCAGTGGCCCATTGCAACAAGCCATCCGCCAGACCCTGGAAGCTGGCCAGCAAGTGCTGGTGTTCCTCAACCGCCGCGGCTTCGCCCCGACCTTGCTGTGCCACGACTGTGGCTGGCTGTCCGAGTGCCCACGCTGTGATGCACGCATGACCGTGCATCAGCGTTCTGGCGTGCTGCGCTGCCACCACTGTGGCTATGACGAACGCCTGCCGCACCAGTGCCCGAAGTGCAACCACGTTGACCTACGCCCGGTCGGTGCGGGTACCGAGCGGGCCGAAGAGCGCTTGAAGGTGCTGTTCCCGGACTACCCGATCCTGCGGGTGGACCGCGACAGCACAGCGCGCAAGGACGCCATGCACAACCTGTTCAGTACCATCCAGCGGGGCCAGCCGAGCATCCTTGTCGGCACGCAGATGCTTGCCAAGGGGCACCACTTCCCCCGGGTGACCCTGGTGGCCATCCTCGATGCCGATGGCGGGCTGTTCTCGGGTGATTTTCGTGCCAGCGAGCGCATGGCGCAGCTGATCGTGCAGGTGGCCGGGCGCGCCGGGCGGGCCGAAGAGCCAGGCAAAGTCATCATCCAGACGCACCTGGCCGACCACCCGCTGCTGGTGCAACTTACCGAGCAGGGTTACTTCGCCTTTGCCGAACAGGCTCTGGATGAACGCCGCGCCGCCGGGCTGCCGCCGTACTCCCATCTGGCCCTGCTCCGCGCCGAAGCACACAAGCCGGGGCAGGCCGAAGGTTTCCTTGACGAAGCCTGCGCCGCCGCCGAGCGCCTGGTGGCCGAGCAGCGCCTGCCGGGTATCGAACTGCTGGGCCCGGTGCCGGCGCCCATGGAGCGCCGCGCCGGGCGCTTCCGTGCGCAACTGTTGATACAGGCCAATACCCGGGCGCCTTTGCATCGACTGATCAGCGCCTGGTTGCTAGTGTTGGAGCAGATGCCGAGCGGGCGCCAGGTACGCTGGTCGCTGGACGTCGACCCGGTCGACCTCTATTGGCTGCAAGCTACTAGCTACAAGGCGCAAGCAAGAGCATGGCGGATGCGATGCCGCTTTTTCTTGCAGCTTGTGGCTTGCAGCTTGCCGCTCAAAGGTTGGCAACCCGCTCCCGGCAACGGATAATGCCCAGTTTTTCCACCTGCGCATCCAGGCGCTCACCGCGCTTGCGGTCGAAAAGAGATCCCCATGAAAGACACCATTCGCCAGCTGGTCCAGCAAGCCCTCACCCAACTCGTCACCGACGGTGTGCTGCCTGAAGGGCTGTCGCCGGCGATCCAGGTGGAAAACGCCCGGGACAAGACCCACGGCGACTTCGCCAGCAACATCGCCATGATGCTGGCCAAGCAGGCAGGCATGAAGCCACGCGACCTGGCCGAAAAACTGATCAACGCCCTGCCGGCCAGCGCCGACATCAGCAAGGTGGAAATCGCCGGCCCCGGCTTCCTCAACTTCTTCCAGAACACCGACGCCCTGGCCAACCGCCTGGACGCCGCCCTGGCCGATGACCACCTGGGCGTGCGCAAGGCCGGCCCGAGCGAAAAGGTCGTCATCGACATGTCGGCGCCGAACCTGGCCAAAGAGATGCACGTCGGCCACCTGCGCTCGACCATCATCGGTGACAGCGTGGCACGCGTGCTGGAATTCCTGGGTGACAACGTCATTCGCCAGAACCACGTCGGCGACTGGGGTACCCAGTTCGGCATGCTGATGGCCTACCTGCAGGAAAACCCGATCACCAGCGACGAGCTGTCCGACCTGGAAAACTTCTACCGGGCAGCGAAGAAGCGTTTCGACGAATCGGAAGAGTTCGCGACGCGCGCCCGCGGCCTGGTAGTCAAGCTGCAAGCCGGCGACCCCGAGTGCCTGGCACTGTGGACCCGCTTCAAGGACATCTCGCTGTCGCACTGCCAAAAGACCTACGAGCTGCTCAACGTCAAGCTGACCATGGCCGACGTGATGGGCGAAAGTGCCTACAACGACGACCTGGCCAACGTGGTGGCCGACCTCAAGGCCAAGGGCCTGCTGGTCGAAGACCAGGGCGCCCAGTGCGTGTTCCTTGAGGAATTCAAGAACAGCGAAGGCGAGCCACTGCCGGTGATCGTGCAGAAAGCCGACGGCGGCTACCTGTACGCCACCACCGACCTGGCTGCCGTGCGCTACCGCAGCAACGTGCTCCACGCTGACCGTGCCCTGTACTTCGTAGACCAGCGCCAGGCCCTGCACTTCAACCAGGTGTTCGAAGTAGCACGCCGCGCAGGCTTTGTCGGCCACCCGATGCAGATGGAGCACATGGGCTTCGGCACCATGAACGGCGCCGACGGCCGACCGTTCAAGACCCGCGACGGTGGCACCGTCAAGCTGATCGACCTGCTCACCGAGGCCAAGGAGCGCGCCTACGCGCTGGTCAAGGAAAAGAACCCGAGCCTGGCCGACGAAGACCTGCGCCACATCGGTGAAGTGGTGGGCATTGGCGCGGTGAAATACGCCGACCTGTCCAAGCACCGTACCAGCGACTACAGCTTCAACTTCGAGCTGATGCTCAACTTCGAAGGCAACACCGCCCCGTACCTGCTGTACGCCTACACCCGCGTAGCCGGCGTGTTCCGCAAGCTGGGCAAGGGCTTTGACGAAGTCGACGGCAAGATCGTGCTGCAGGCGGCCCACGAGCAGGACCTGGCTGCGCGCCTGGCGCAGTTTGGCGAAACCCTCAACAGCGTCGCCGAAAAAGGCACGCCGCACGTGCTGTGCAGCTACCTGTACGACCTGGCCGGCCTGTTCTCCAGCTTCTACGAGAACTGCCCGATCCTCGCCGCGCAAACCCCGGAACAACAGCAAAGCCGCCTGCGCCTGGCCGCCCTGACCGGCCGCACCCTCAAACAAGGTCTGGAACTGCTCGGCCTGGAAACCCTGGAGCGCATGTAAGTTGGCTGCCAAGAAAAACCCGCCCCAAAACGCGGCGCCAGCCGCCAGACGGCACCGGCCAAACAGCCGATCCCTGGTTGGGTATGGATGGCCGTCGGCCTTACCGTAGGCGCGTTCATCGTGTTCCTGATGAAGCTCGAGCCGGGTGGCGAAGACATCAAGCGTGCCAAGCCCGAGCAGCAAAAAACGGAAAAAGTGACCGAAGCCAGCAAGCCTGCGCAGGCCACCCCACAGCAGCCGGTGAAGCCGAAGTACGACTTCTACACCCTGCTGCCGGAGTCTGAGGTGATCGTGCCGCCAGAAGCGGTACCGGAGAAGACGCCACCGGTACCGGCCCAGCCGGTTACCCCGGTGACGCCAGCAGAGGCGGCGAAGATTGACACCGCGCGGGCCCAGGCGGCGTTGCTGGGCCAAACCCCGCCACCGCCACCACCGGTGATCAAGCCGGCAGCGACCACCCAGTATTTCCTGCAGGCTGGCTCGTTCCGCAAGCAGGCCGATGCCGACAAGGTCCGCGCGCAGATCATCCTGCTGGGCCAGTCAGTGAAGGTGGAGTCGGGTACGGTCAAGGATGAAACCTGGTACCGCGTACTGGTCGGGCCGTTCAGCAACCGTGAACAGCTGACCGGGGCGCAAAAGCAACTGGCCGGGGCAGGCTTCAGCAACCTGTTGCTGCAGCAGCGCCAGACCCGTCAGTAACCCGAAAAGGGGCCCTGTGGGAGCGGCCTTGCGTCGCGAAAGGGCTGCAAAGCAGCCCCGACACCCTCAGCACAATGGCTGAAACCCTGGGGCCGCTTTGCGGCCCTTTCGCGGCACAAGGCCGCTCCTACAAGGGCTTTGCATCACCCCCTCCCCGCATTGCGCTCGGACACCTGGCTGTTCAGCGTCCAGAAGTCATACAGCACCCCCACCAGGAACAGCCCGCCGGTAAAGAAGTAGATGATCGCGGTAATCCACTTGCCCTGATACAGCCGATGCAGGCCAAACACCCCAAGGAAAGTCAGCAGGATCCAGGCGATGTTGTAGTCGATACGCCCGGACTGGAACCGCAGGTCCGCTTCACGGTCCATTGCCGGGATCAGGAACAGGTCGATCAGCCAGCCAATGCCCAGCAGGCCCAAGGTGAAGAACCAGATAGTGCCGGTGATGGGCTTGCCGTAGTAGAAGCGATGCGACCCGGTGAAGCCGAAAATCCATAGCAGGTAGCCGATTACCTTGCTGTGAGTGTCGTGATAGCGCGCCCCCTGTTGATAACTGTTCATTCATAGCCCTCGTGGGTTATCCGAAAATTTTCTAAAAAAAAATGTGACTTTCTCGCTTCAGGCCGACGTACGGCAGCTGGGCAATCGACCAACGGATCAAATATTGATCAAAAAGCTGTTATAAAGTTGCGCGCCCAACACATAACTATTCATAAGAGCTTCATCTATGCCGCCTTTATTCAAGACATGGCTGACCCTCTGTCTATTATTGCCCCTGGCCGCCCACGCCACCAATCGTGAGCAACGTCTTCCCAATGGGTTCACCGGCTATACCACCAATGCCTCGGTGAAACACGCGCCGGTCAAGCAGACTGCTCTGCGCGCGCGCCCCAACAGCGCCGCCAGCAACCGTGGCTTGCCAGTTGCCGCCATGTCGCCGAAGCAGAGCAGCGATGTGCTCAGCCGTGCGGTGAATGTGCTCGGTACCCCATACGTTTGGGGTGGCAGCAGCCCGAAAAAAGGTTTCGACTGCAGCGGGCTGGTGAAATACGCCTTCAACGATGTTGCAGACGTCGACCTGCCGCGCACCTCCAATGCCATGGCCCAGGGCCACGGCGTGAAGGTGGCCAAGGGTGACCTCAAGCCTGGCGACCTGATCTTCTTCAACATCAAGAGCCGCCGGGTGAACCATGTTGCCATTTACCTGGGCAACGACCGCTTCATCCACGCGCCACGCCGTGGCAAGCGGGTGAGCATCGACACCCTCAGCAAGCCTTACTGGCAGAAGCACTACGTAGTAGCCAAGCGGGTGCTGCCCAAGGAACAGCAGCAGCTGAACCTGGCCAAGCGCTGATCCCAGCTCTACCTGTTCCTGCCCTATCGCCGGCAAGCCAGCTCCCACAGGTCCGCCACAGGTTTCGAAACTGTGATGCACCTGTGGGAGCTGGCTTGCCGGCGATAGGGCCAGCACAAGCGCTACAGGTCCCCGATCAAACCCTTTTGCTTCAGCCCCCGCATCGCCCCCTCCATCGTCCGCATCCCTTCTGCACCTCCCGCCTGCATCACCGAACACAACTGCGCCATCCGCCCCTCCCGCACCAGGTTACGCACCGCCGGCGTCGCTACCAGCACTTCCCGCGCCGCCACCCGCCCACCGCCTGCACGCCGGAGCAGCACCTGCGCCACCACCAGGCGCAACGACTCAGCCAACATCGCCCGCACCAATGGCTTTTCCTCGGCAGCAAACACCTCCACCAACCGGTCAATGCTGCTGGCCGCCGAACGCGTGTGCACGGTCGCCAGCACCAAGTGCCCGGTTTCCGCCGCACGCAGGGCCAGGCGAATGGTTTCCAGGTCACGTAGCTCCCCGATCATGATCACATCCGGGTCCTGACGCAGCGCACTGCGCAGCCCCTGGGCAAAGCCACCGCTATGGCGGCCAATTTCACGCTGGTTGACCAGGCTGCGCTGGCTGCTGTGGATAACTTCGACCGGGTCTTCGAGCGTGACGATATGCAGCGCCCGATCACGGTTCAGTTGGTCGAGCAACGTTGCCAGCGTGCTGGACTTGCCACTGCCGGTAGGCCCGCCCACCAGGATCAGGCCATCACCGCATTGCGCAACAGCTTGATACACATCCCCCAGGTCGAGTTCGTCCAGCGTGGCAATCCGCCCTGGTATCAGCCGGAAGGTAGCCGCGGGGCCGTTCAGCTGGCGAAACAGGTTCAAACGAAAGCGGCCAAGGCCGGGCAACGCCAGCGCCAGGTCCAGTTCATCGCCGTGGGCCCACTGCCGCCGTTGGTGCTCAGCCAGCAAGGGCGCCATACCTTCGGCCAGGTCTGCCGGCACCAAAGCCGGCATGTTCATGCGCTGCAAATCACCCTCCAGGCGCAGCATCGGGATCTGGCCCGCCGCCAAGTGCAGGTCTGAAGCCCCCGCATCCACGGCCCGGGCCAACAGGTCGGTCACATCCATGAGACTCCCCAAAGGCCTTCAAGTAGGTAGAATGCCGCAAACCCTACAGCCGCCGGCATCCGTCCATGTCCACCCTAGCAGACAACCTTTCCGCTATTTCCGCCCGTATCGCCAGCGCTGCCCAGGCTGCCGGGCGCGATCCGGCCAGCGTCCAGTTGCTGGCCGTGAGCAAGACCAAGCCCGCCAGCGCCATTCGCGAAGTCCACGCCGCTGGCGTGCGCGATGTCGGGGAAAATTACCTACAAGAAGCGCTGACAAAGCAGCAGGCACTAAGCGACCTGCCCTTGATCTGGCACTTCATCGGCCCCATTCAGTCGAACAAGACCAAAGCCATTGCCGAGCATTTCGACTGGGTGCATTCCGTGGACCGCCTGAAAATTGCCCAACGCTTGTCCGAGCAGCGCCCTGCCGGCCTGGCGCCACTGAACCTCTGCCTGCAAGTGAACGTGAGTGGCGAAGACAGCAAATCTGGCTGCGCCCCCGCCGACCTGCCGGCCTTGGCCAAGGCCGTGGCCGGGCTGCCCAACCTGCGTTTGCGCGGGCTGATGGCAATCCCCGAACCCACCGACGACCGCGCCGCCCAGGAAGCTGCCTTCGCCCGTTTGCGCCAGTTACAGGAAAGCCTGGGCCTTGGCCTGGACACCCTGTCCATGGGCATGAGCCACGACCTGGAAGCGGCTATCGCACAGGGTGCGACCTGGGTACGCATCGGCACCGCCCTGTTCGGTGCCCGCAACTACGGCCACAGCTGACTCCATGCTCTACTCACTCTTCCCCACAAGGACCTGACATGAGCAAGACACGTATTGCCTTTATCGGCGCCGGCAACATGGCCGCCAGCCTGATCGGTGGTTTGCGTGCCCAGGGCCTGGACGCCTCGCAGATCCGCGCCAGCGACCCGGGCGCCGAGACCCGCACCCGCATCCAGGCCGAACACGGCATCGACACGTTCGAGGACAACGCCCAGGCCATCGACGGCGCCGACGTCATCGTGCTGGCAGTCAAGCCGCAGGTCATGAAAGCCGTGTGCCAAGCCCTGCAACCCAACTTGCAGGATGGCCAGCTGATTGTTTCCATCGCCGCCGGCATCACCTGCGCCAGCCTGCAAAGCTGGGTGGGCGCTCGCCCGGTGGTGCGCTGCATGCCCAACACCCCTGCGCTGCTGCGCCAGGGCGTAAGCGGCCTGTACGCCACCGCTGAAGTGTCCGGCGCGCAGCGCCAGCAGGCCGAACAACTGCTGTCGGCCGTCGGTACTGCCCTGTGGCTGGATCAGGAGCAACAACTGGACGCTGTGACCGCAGTGTCCGGCAGCGGCCCTGCGTACTTCTTCCTGCTGATCGAGGCCATGACCGCAGCTGGCGAAAAGCTCGGCCTGCCACGTGAAACCGCTTCCCAGCTGACCTTGCAGACCGCCCTTGGCGCCGCCCGCATGGCGGTTGCCAGCGATGTCGATGCCGCCGAGCTGCGCCGCCGCGTCACCTCGCCCGCCGGCACCACGGAAGCGGCGATCAAGTCGTTCCAGGCCAGCGGCTTCGAAGCCATCGTCGAGCAGGCGCTGCAGGCCGCGGCCACGCGCTCTGCCGAGCTGGCCGAACAACTGGGCAAATAAGGAGCTTTAGATGAATGCACTGTCCGGCGCCGCGATCTTCGTGGTGCAAACCCTGGTCAGCCTTTACCTGGTGATCGTTCTGCTGCGTTTTGTCCTGCAACTGGTCAAAGCCAACTTCTATAACCCGCTGTGCCAGTTCGCAGTGCGTGCCACGCAGCCGCTGCTCAAGCCGATCCGCCGGATCATCCCCAGCATCGGCGGGCTGGACACTTCGTCGCTGTTGCTGGCGGTCATCATCCAGGCCCTGCTGATGGGCTTCGTGCTGATGGTCACCTACGGCACCTTCGGTGACGTCCTGCACCTGCTGATGTGGGCGATCATCGGCATCACCTCGCTGTTCCTGAAGATTTTCTGGGTGGCGATGATTGTCATGGTGATCGTGTCCTGGGTTGCCCCCAACAGCCACAACCCGGCCGCCGAGCTGGCCTACCAGATCAGCGAGCCGGTGCTGGCACCGTTCCGCCGCATCGTGCCCAACCTGGGCGGCATGGACATCTCGCCGATCTTCGCCTTCCTGGCGATCCAGGTGATCCAGTCGTTCGTCATGCCCCCGCTGGCCGCCTACGCAGGCATGCCACAAGAACTGTGGCGCATGATCTGACCCTGGTTGCTACCCCCAGCGGCAAGCCTTTGCTTGCCGCTGGGGGTAGCGCTCTTTAGACTTACGCCTCCGTCAAGCGTGAGCAGGGTCGATGTCCACTGTCTTTCCCGAAGATTCCGTCGGTCTGGTAGTACCGCAAACCGCCCGGTTCGATGAACCGCTGGCACTGGCTTGTGGCCGCTCCCTGGCCAGTTACGAGCTGGTCTACGAGACCTATGGCACCCTGAACGCCAGCGCGAGCAATGCCGTGCTGATCTGCCATGCCCTGTCCGGCCACCACCATGCCGCCGGCTATCATGCCGCCACCGACCGCAAACCGGGCTGGTGGGACAGCTGCATCGGCCCTGGCAAGCCGATCGACACCAACCGCTTCTTCGTGGTCAGCCTGAACAACCTCGGCGGCTGCAACGGCAGCACCGGCCCCAGCAGCGTCAACCCTGCCACCGGCAAGCCTTATGGCGCCGACTTCCCGGTACTGACCGTAGAGGACTGGGTGCACAGCCAGGTGCGCCTGGGCGAGCGTCTGGGCATCCAGCAATGGGCCGCTGTCGTCGGCGGCAGCCTGGGCGGCATGCAGGCACTGCAATGGACCATCAGCTACCCGGAGCGTGTGCGCCATTGCGTCGACATCGCCTCGGCACCCAAGCTGTCGGCGCAGAACATCGCCTTCAACGAAGTGGCTCGCCAGGCCATCCTCACCGACCCCGAATTCCACGGTGGTTCGTTCCAGGACCAGGGCGTGATCCCCAAGCGCGGCCTGATGCTGGCGCGCATGGTCGGCCACATCACCTACCTGTCCGACGACTCGATGGGTGAAAAATTCGGCCGTGAGCGAAAAGCGACAAGCTCAACTACGACTTCCACAGCGTCGAATTCCAGGTCGAAAGCTACCTGCGCTACCAGGGCGAGGAGTTTTCCGGCCGTTTCGACGCCAACACCTACCTGTTGATGACCAAGGCGCTGGACTACTTCGACCCGGCCGCAGCCCAAGGTGGCGACCTGGCCGCCACCCTGGCCCACGTCAAGGCGGATTACTGCATCATGTCGTTCACCACCGACTGGCGCTTCTCGCCGGCCCGTTCGCGCGAGATCGTCGACGCCCTGATGGCCGCGCGAAAGAACGTCTGCTACCTGGAGATCGAATCGCCCTACGGGCACGATGCCTTCCTGATCCCCACACCTCGCTACATGCAGGGTTTCTCGAACTACATGAACCGCATTGCCATCTGAGGACAGCATGAGAGCCGATCTGGAAATCATCCACGACTGGATCCCCGCCGGCAGCCGGGTACTCGACCTGGGCTGCGGCAGCGGCGAACTGCTGGCCTCGCTGCGTGACCGCAAGCAGGTCACCGGCTATGGCCTGGAGATCGACGCCGACAACATCGCCGCCTGCGTGGCCAAGGGCGTCAACGTCATCGAGCAAGACCTGGACAAAGGCCTGGGCAACTTCGCCAGCAACAGTTTCGACGTCGTGATCATGACCCAGGCCCTGCAGGCCGTGGAGTACCCCGACCGCATCCTCGACGAGATGCTGCGCGTGGGCCGCCAGTGCATCATCACCTTCCCCAACTTCGGCCACTGGCGCTGCCGCTGGTACCTGGCCACCAAAGGCCGCATGCCGGTATCGGACTTCATGCCGTATACCTGGTACAACACGCCGAACATCCACTTCTGCACCTTCGCCGACTTCGAAGAGCTGGTGCACGAGCGCAGGGCCAAGGTGCTTGACCGCCTGGCCGTCGACCACTTGCACCGCAACGGGTGGGGTGGCCGGCTATGGCCTAATCTTCTAGGTGAGATCGGCATCTATCGCGTCAGCAGCCCGGGCCTGCAAGAGCACCAGCTCGCGGTCTGACGCCCACCGGAGGAATTGCCCCATGCGTCGCCTAGCCCTGTTCCTGATCAGCCTGTGCCTGGCCTTGCCGGTACTGGCTGCCGATGCCGCCCGGCCCGAGCGCAAGGAAGTGTTTGGCGACGTGACGGTGCATTACAGTGCATTCACTTCGAGCATGCTCACACCCGAGGTGGCCGCGGCCACCGGCCTGGTACGCAGCAAGAACCAGGGCGTGCTCAACATCGCCGTGCTAAAGGCCAACAAGCCCGCCCCGGCGCTGGTCAGCGGCACGGTCAAGGACCTGACCGGGCGCAGCAGCCCGCTGTCGTTCAAGCAGATTACCGAACAGGGCGCGGTGTACTACATCGCCCAGTTCAAGATCGAACAGCCAGAAACCGTCACCTTCGACCTGAACATCGAAACCGGTGGCGTCAGCAACTCCCTCAGCTTCAACCAGGACGTGTATCCAGGCGAATGATGAATTTCCAGCAACTCGTATTGGCCAGCCATAACGCCGGCAAACTCAAGGAACTCCAGGCCATGCTCGGCCAGTCCGTGCAGCTGCGCTCGATTGGCGAGTTCAGCCAGGTCGAGCCGGAAGAAACCGGCCTGTCGTTCGTCGAGAACGCCATCCTCAAGGCCCGCAACGCCGCGCGTATTTCCGGCCTGCCAGCCCTGGCCGACGATTCCGGCCTGGCCGTGGACTTCCTCGGCGGCGCACCGGGCATCTACTCGGCACGCTATGCCGACGGCAAGGGTGATGCGGCGAACAACGCCAAGCTGCTCGATGCCCTGAAGGACGTGCCCGAGGCCGAGCGCGGCGCGCAGTTCGTCTGTGTCCTGGCGCTGGTGCGCCATGCCGACGACCCGCTGCCGATCCTCTGCGAAGGCCTGTGGCACGGCAGCATCCTGTTCGAGGCCAGCGGCGAGCACGGCTTTGGCTACGACCCGCTGTTCTGGGTACCCGAGCGCGACTGCTCCAGCGCCGACCTGGCCCCGGCAGACAAGAACCAGCTCAGCCACCGCGCCCGTGCCATGGCCCTGCTGCGCCAACGTCTGGGCCTGGCATGATCGCAACGCTGTCCTCCCCCGGCGCGGTGGCCTTTACCAGCCTGCCGCCGCTGGCGCTGTACATCCACATCCCGTGGTGCGTACGCAAATGCCCTTACTGCGACTTCAACTCCCACGCTGCCGGGCCTGAGCTGCCGGAAGACGCCTACGTCACAGCCCTGCTGGACGACCTCGACCAGGAGCTGGTCGCCGTACAGGGTCGCCCGATCAGCTCGATCTTCTTTGGTGGCGGTACGCCCAGCCTGTTCAGTGCCAACGCCCTGGGCCGGCTGCTGCGCGGCGTGGAACAACGCATCCCGTTCGCGTCAGACATCGAAATCACCCTCGAGGCCAACCCGGGCACGTTCGAGCAGGACAAGTTCAAGGCCTACCGGCAAACCGGCATCAACCGCCTGTCCATCGGCGTACAGAGCTTCCAGCCTGCCAAGCTGGAGGCGCTGGGGCGCATCCACAATGGCGACGAGGCGGTGCGTGCTGCCGGCATGGCGCGTGCCGCCGGCTTCGACAACTTCAACATGGACCTGATGCACGGCCTGCCCGACCAGTCGCTGGACGATGCGCTGGGCGACCTGCGCCAGGCCATCGACCTGGGGCCGACGCACCTGTCGTGGTACCAGCTGACCGTGGAGCCAAACACGGTGTTCTGGAACCAGCCGCCAGAGCTGCCCGAGGACGACATCCTCTGGGACATCCAGGAGGCCGGCCAGGCACTGATGGCCGAGCACGGGTTCCGCCAGTACGAGGTCTCGGCCTATGCCCTGGCGGACCGCGCCGCGCGGCACAACCTCAACTATTGGCGCTTTGGTGACTTCATCGGCATTGGTGCCGGTGCCCACGGCAAGCTGACCTTCGCCGACGGGCGCATCCTGCGCACCTGGAAAACCCGCCTGCCCAAGGACTACCTGAACCTGGCCAAGCCGTTCAAGGCCGGCGAGAAGCTGCTGCCGGTCGACGAGCTGCCGTTCGAGTTCCTGATGAATGCCCTGCGCCTGACCGATGGCGTGGAAGCCGAACTGTTCACCCAGCGCACCGGTTTGCCGCTGGCACAGCTGCGCGAGGCACGCCGCGCCGCCGAACAAAAAGGCCTTTTACAGGTCGAACCGGATCGACTGGTAGCCACGCCAAGGGGCCAGTTGTTCCTTAATGACCTGCTGCAGTATTTCTTGACCTAAGGATGACCCATGGATCTGGTACTTGATCTGCTCGCGACGGTTTCCCGCTGGAGCCGCGGCAACCTTTCGGAGATTTCACTGGCCTTGGTAGGCTGCCTGCTGGTGCTGTTCGGCACCGACATCAAGAGCCTGGGTGGAACAGCGCCTGGGCGGCTTGGCGGGTGCCCTGCGCGTGCCGTTCATGGCCTTGCTGGTAATGATCGGCAGCGGAGCGGCGCTGATCTATGCCACGCCGTGGGTGGTGAAGGGGTTGAGCCAGTTCAACAACTACGCGCTGGCGCCGGTGCTGCTGGTAGTGCTGGTGTTGATTGGCGTGGTGGCTGATCGCCGAGGGTAAGGATTGCTAAAAGCTGCCCCGGAGCACCAGGGCAGCCCTACCACCTGACTAGCCCTTAACGGGCATCATCGAAATGGTCGCGCATGAGATCCCGAACGGTCTTGAGCATAATCAAGATCCGAACAAGCTTCCAGGCACGGCTCAGCGCATCAAGCAAACGCTTCATATGCCTTGGCCTCCGTGTTGGCGGGCCAATCTTCCAGCATCTAACCGGCACTTCGATGCCTTCGAAAACCAGGTGAAGGTTTTCAGTGAAGTGGCCAGGTCAATGGCCCTTGGATAAACATTTGCCGGCACGGTTCTCAAGCCGTGTCGAAGGGGCCGGAAAGCAGAATTCTTCTCCTACCCGGCCCATCACTGAATCATTCCACAAGGGAGCCACGCGATGATACGTGGAGAAGACTCCCAAAGCTGTTAACAGCTCCGACACACATGATGCCGCATGTTTCCATGCATTGACGCGCTTTCGCGGGCTACCTATGATCGTTCTACCAGGTGAGGGTTTTCAGTGAAGCCTCAGAGCGAAGGATACTCAGTCCTGTTGCTCACAAAAAAAACCGCTCTTCTCAGAGCGGTTTTTTTCGCCTGCATTTCTGCAAGCACCAGCACATCGAAAGGCCGTATCAGCCGATCAATCCACCTTCTCGAACTTCAAGTCCCACACCCCATGCCCCAGCCGCTCGCCGCGGCGCTCGAACTTGGTGATCGGGCGCTCTTCCGGGCGTGGCACGTAGGTGCCGTCGGCCGCACGGTTACGATAGCCCGGGGCGGCACTCATCACTTCCAGCATGTACTCGGCATACGGCTCCCAGTCGGTGGCCATGTGGAACACGCCACCCGGCTTGAGCTTGCGCCGTACCAGCTCGGCAAACTCCAGCTGGACGATGCGGCGCTTGTGGTGGCGCGCCTTGTGCCAAGGGTCTGGGAAGAACAGCATCAAGCGGTCGAGGCTGTTGTCCGCCACGCAGCGGTTCAGCACTTCGATGGCATCGCAGTCGTACACCCGCAGGTTCTTCAGGCCCTGGGTCAGCACGCCGTTGAGCAGTGCACCAACACCCGGGCGGTGCACTTCCACACCGATAAAGTCCTGTTCAGGCGCGGCAGCCGCCATTTCCAGCAGGGAATGGCCCATGCCGAAGCCGATCTCCAGGGTGCGCGGCGCCGAACGGCCGAACACTTGGTCGTAGTCCACGGGGCTGTCAGCCAGCGGCAGGATGTACAACGGGCCGCCTTGGTCCAGGCCGCGTTGCTGGCCTTCGGTCATACGCCCGGCACGCATCACGAAGCTTTTGATGCGGCGGTGTGGGCGGGCTTCGCCGTCGGGGGTGATCGGCGTATCGTGCGATTCAGTCATCAGGAGCTCTTACTTGATCAGACCATCCAGCGGCGAAGAGGCGCTGGCATAGAGTTTCTTCGGCATACGGCCGGCCAGGTAGGCCATGCGACCGGCGACGATGGCGTGCTTCATGGCTTCGGCCATCAGCACCGGCTGCTGGGCGTGGGCGATGGCCGAGTTCATCAGCACTGCCTCGCAGCCCATTTCCATGGCGATGGTGGCGTCGGAAGCGGTACCCACACCGGCATCGACCAGCACCGGTACCTTGGATTCTTCCAGGATGATCTGCAGGTTGTAGGGGTTGCAGATACCCAGGCCGGTGCCAATCAGGCCAGCCAGCGGCATGACCGCAATGCAGCCGGCTTCGGCCAGCTGACGGGCGATGATCGGGTCGTCGCTGGTGTACACCATCACGTCGAAACCTTCCTTGACCAGCACTTCGGCAGCCTTGAGGGTTTCGATGACGTTGGGGAACAGGGTTTTCTGGTCGGCCAGCACTTCCAGCTTTACCAGCGTGCGGGATTCGTGCGACTTGCGCCCATCCAGCAGTTCACGGGCCAGACGGCAGGTGCGCACCGCTTCCACCGCGTCAAAGCAGCCTGCAGTGTTCGGCAGGATGGTGTACTTGTCAGGCGACAGGACGTCGAGCAGGTTCGGCTCGCCCGCATTCTGGCCAAGGTTGGTGCGGCGTACGGCGACGGTGACGATTTCGGCACCCGAGGCCTCGGTGGCCAGGCGGGTTTCTTCCATGTCACGGTACTTGCCGGTGCCGACCAGCAGGCGCGACTGGAAAGTACGCCCGGCCAGGGTGAAGGGCTTGTCGCTACGAACGTTGCTCATCGTTGTTCCTCGGGAAAAGGTTGCTGGGCTTGCTTGTGAACCGCCGGCTGCTATCAGCCGCCACCGATGGCGTGGACCACTTCGACCTGGTCGCCATCGTTCAGCAGCGTGCTGTCGTGCTGGCTACGCGGCACGATATCCAGGTTCAGTTCCACTGCCACACGACGCCCGGCCAGTTCCAGGCGCGTCAGCAGGGCTGCAACGCTTTCGCCAGCAGGCAGTTCGTAAGGTTCACCGTTCAGTTGAATGCGCATGCGCACGGCCACCATTGTTCTTTGGGGCCCGCATTCTAGCGCCGAACCCACCTGCAACCCAAGGCCGGTGCACGCCATTAGTCGCGATTGTGGACCACCCGGTCAGCCCAGCCGCCAGGCTGCCAGGCCCAGGCACAGCCAGCCGGCCAGGAAGCACAGGCCGCCGATCGGGGTGATGATGCCCAGCTTGCCCAGGCCGCTGAGGGTCAGCAGGTACAGGCTGCCGGAGAACAGCACAATGCCCAAGGCAAACAGGCCGCCAGCCCAGCCCACCAGGCGCCCGGGCAGGTGCGCCGAGAGCACGGCAACGCCGAAGATCGCCAGGGCATGCACCAGCTGATAGGTCACGCCGGTATGGAAAATGGCCAGGTAGTCCGCCGTCAGACGGTTTTTCAGGCCGTGGGCGGCGAAGGCCCCCAGGGCGACCCCGGTAAAGCCGAAAAAGGCGGCAAGCATCAGGAAGCTGCGAAGCATGGGACGACTCCTTGTATCGGGTCTGTATAATGGCCCTTTCCACCCGTACGGCCAAGCCATCGCCATGCTGCCAACCCTTCTTCGTCGCCTCTCCCGCGCCCTGCTCTGGTTTGCTGCCGGCAGCATCGTGCTGGTACTGGTGTTCCGCTGGGTACCACCGCCCGGTACAGCGCTGATGGTCGAGCGCAAGGTACAGTCCTGGGTGAATGGCGAGCCGATCGACCTGCAACGCGACTGGGAGCCATGGGAGAACATCTCCGATGAGCTGAAAGTTGCCGTCATTGCGGGCGAGGACCAGAAGTTCGCCAGCCACTGGGGGTTCGACATCCCGGCCATCCAGGCGGCGCTGGCCTACAACGAACGCGGCGGTAATGTTCGCGGGGCCAGCACCCTGACCCAGCAAGTGGCCAAGAATCTGTTCCTGTGGTCCGGGCGCAGTTGGTTCCGTAAAGGGCTCGAGGCCTGGTTCACCGCGCTGATCGAGCTGTTCTGGTCGAAAGAGCGCATTCTTGAGGTCTATCTGAACAGTGCCGAATGGGGCGAGGGCGTTTTCGGTGCCCAGGCGGCGGCGCGCTATCACTTTGGCGTCGATGCCAGCAGGCTTAGCCGCCAGCAGGCCGCGCAATTGGCGGCGGTACTGCCAAGTCCGATCAAGTGGAGTGCCAGCCGGCCGAGTGCCTATGTAGCCAGCCGGGCCGGGTGGATTCGCCGGCAGATGAGCCAGTTGGGTGGGCCCAGCTACCTGATGCAGCTCGATACTTCGCGCAAACTTTGAGCCTTTTGGGGCTGCTGTGCAGCCCATCGCGGCACAAGGCCGCTCCTACAGGCGACCGCGATCCCTTGTAGGAGCGGCCTTGCGCCGCGAAAGGGCCGCACAGCGGCCCCAAAACCTCACAGGCATAAAAAAGCCGCTGCCCCTCAAGGGCCAGCGGCTTTTCAATGCAGCCAGGCTCGATCAGATCGCGATCAGTGCCTTGACCTTGTTCATCGCATTTTTCTCCAGCTGACGAATTCGCTCAGCCGATACGCTGTACTTGTCTGCCAGCTCATGCAACGTGGCCTTCTCTTCCGCCAACCAGCGCTGATAGAGAATATCGCGGCTACGTTCGTCCAGCCCTTGCAGTGCTTCGTGCAGGTTGCTGGTGGAGTTATCGCTCCAGTCGGCATCCTCCAACTGCACTGCCGGGTCGTAACGGTGGTCTTCCAGATAATGCGCAGGCGACTGGAAGGCGCTGTCGTCGTCAGCTTCCGCTGCCGGGTCGAAGGCCATGTCCTGGCCACTCAGGCGGCTTTCCATCTCACGCACTTCACGCGGCTCGACGCCAAGGCTTTCTGCCACGCGATGCACTTCGTCGTTGTTCAGCCAGGCCAGGCGCTTCTTCTGGCTACGCAGGTTGAAGAACAGCTTGCGCTGAGCCTTGGTGGTAGCCACCTTGACGATGCGCCAGTTGCGCAGGATGAACTCGTGGATCTCTGCCTTGATCCAGTGCACGGCAAACGACACCAGGCGCACGCCCATTTCCGGGTTGAAGCGCTTGACGGCTTTCATCAGGCCGACGTTGCCTTCCTGGATCAGGTCGGCCTGGGCCAGCCCGTAGCCTGCATAGCTACGGGCGATATGTACGACGAAACGCAGGTGGGCCATCACCATTTGACGAGCGGCCTCGACATCCTGCTCATAATAGAGACGCTCGCCCAGATCACGCTCCTGCTCGACCGTCAGCAGCGGGATGCTGTTGACCGTGTGCACATAGGCTTCCAGGTTTGCACCGGGCACCAGGGCATAGGCAGGTTGCAACGATGTGGTCATTCAAGAACCTCCGACTTACAAAACTCGCGCCTTGTGGGCGCTGCCAACATTGACCTGGAACGACGGTACAAGTTCCGTAGTGAAGAAAATGTCAATGCTGGCACGTAAAAACTATCGCGGCGCCAGCTCGTTCAGGTGGCGGGCGACGGCAATCCATGCACCGATATACCCCAACAACACTGCTCCGATCAAGAGGGACAGACCATCGGACGCCGGCACTCCACCCAGGGCGAAATCACTGCCATACAGCCCGGAAAGCCCTACAACCGCGTCGTTCAGCCAGTTCAGGCCAAACGCCAGGATCCCCCACGCCAGCAGCCCGGCACCCAGGCCATACAGGGCGCCCATGTACAGGAAAGGCCGGCGCACGTAGGCGTCAGTGCCGCCTACCAGCTTGATCACTTCGATCTCGATACGGCGGTTTTCAATATGTAGACGAATTGTGTTACCGATTACTAACAGCAGGGCAGAAATCAGCATCACGGCCAGGCCAAAGACGAAGCGGTCACCCAGTTTGAGGATGGCCGCCAGGCGCTCGACCCACACCAGGTCCAGTTGCGCCACTTCCACCCGTGGCAGCTCCGACAGGCGCTGACGCAAGGCATCCAGGGCCGGCTTGTCGACCTCGGTCGGGGTCACCACCACCACGCCAGGCAACGGGTTGTCGGGCAGTTCGCGCA
This sequence comes from Pseudomonas sp. MM223, assembly GCA_947090765.1. Classification (NCBI taxonomy): domain Bacteria; kingdom Pseudomonadati; phylum Pseudomonadota; class Gammaproteobacteria; order Pseudomonadales; family Pseudomonadaceae; genus Pseudomonas; species Pseudomonas sp. MM223. The sequence continues at coordinate 6,403,732 of OX352322.1, forward strand.
GGGCCTCGCCCAAGCCGGACTGCTGCTGGAATTCTTCCAGCGCCTGTTCGCGGCTGACAAATTGCGCGTCCGCCACCCCGGGCATGCCCTTGATCTCGTCGCGCAGGGCCTCGCCATCGCGGCTGCCGGCATCAAGCTTGAGGTACAGCGAAATCTGCGCAGCGCGCTGCCACGAGCCGCCAAGCTGCTCGACGTTCTTCAGCAGCAACGACAGGCCCATGGGCATGCTCAGCGCCACCGCCATCACCAGGCAGGTGAAAAAGCTGCCGATCGGCTGCTTGCCCAGGCGACGCAGGCTGTCGGCCATACTGGCACGGTGGCTTTCCAGCCAGGCATGCAGCAGTGTGCGGAAATCCGGGCCGTCATCGTCTTCGCCGCGTTTTTTCTTCGCCGGTTGCGGGTCGGCCGGCTTTGGCGCAACCCGCTCGGATACCTTCGGCGTACGTGTAGTGCTCATTGCCCGGCCTCCCCATCGCCGATCAAGCGGCCGCGCTGCAAGGTCAGCATGCGGTGGCGCATGCGCGCAATCAGTGCCAGGTCGTGGCTGGCGATCAATACCGTGGTCCCCAGGCGGTTGATGTCCTCGAACACGCCCATGATTTCTGCAGCCAGGCGCGGGTCAAGGTTACCGGTAGGTTCGTCGGCCAGCAGCAGCGCTGGCTGGTGAACGATGGCACGGGCGATACCCACCCGCTGCTGCTGCCCGGTGGACAAGTCGGCCGGGAACAGTTCGCCCTTGTCGGACAGCGACACACGCTCCAGTGCCGAGTCCACACGCTTGGCGATCTCGGCCTTGGACAAGCCGAGAATCTGCAGGGGCAAGGCGATGTTGTTGAACACGGTACGGTCGAACAACAGCTGGTGGTTCTGGAACACTACGCCGATCTGCCGACGCAGGAACGGGATCTGCGCATTGCTGATCTGGCCCAGGTCCTGCCCGGCCAGCATCAGCTTGCCGCTGGTCGGGCGCTCCATGGCCAGCAACAAGCGCAGCAAGGTGCTCTTGCCGGCGCCCGAGTGGCCGGTGACGAACAGGAACTCGCCCCGGCGCGCCCGGAAACTCAGCTCATGCAAACCCACATGACCATTGGGATAGCGCTTGGCAACCTGTTCGAATCGGATCATGGTCAGTCTCGCTCGGCGAACAGAGCCTTGACGAACGGCTCGGCTTCGAAAGTGCGCAGGTCGTCGATGCCTTCACCCACACCGATGAAGCGGATCGGGATGTTGAACTGTTTGGCCAAGGCGAAGATCACCCCGCCTTTGGCGGTGCCGTCCAGCTTGGTCAGGGCCAGGCCGGTCAGTTCGACGCTTTGGTTGAAGTACTTGGCCTGGCTGATGGCGTTCTGGCCGGTGCCGGCATCGAGTACCAACAGCACCTCGTGCGGCGCATCGGCGTCGAGCTTGCCAATCACCCGGCGGACCTTCTTCAGGCTCTTCCATCAGGTTGTCTTTGGTGTGCAGGCGGCCGGCAGTGTCGGCAATCAGCACATCGGCACCACGGGCCTTGGCAGCCTGCACGGCGTCGAAGATCACCGACGCAGAGTCGGCGCCGGTGTGCTGGGCGATCACCGGGATCTGGTTACGCTCGCCCCACACCTGCAGCTGCTCGACTGCGGCGGCACGGAAGGTGTCACCAGCAGCCAGCATGACTTTCTTGCCTTCCAGCTGCAGCTTCTTCGCCAACTTGCCGATGGTGGTGGTCTTGCCGGCACCGTTCACGCCAACCACCAGGATCACATACGGTTTGTTCTGCGCCTGCACTTTCAGTGGCTGCTCGACCGGGCGCAGCAGTGCGGCCAGTTCTTCCTGCAGCGACTTGTAAAGCGCGTCGGCGTCGGCCAGCTGCTTGCGTGCGACCTTCTGGGTCAGGTTCTGGACGATGGCCGAGGTGGCTTCCACCCCGACGTCGGCGGTCAGCAGGCGCGTCTCGATTTCGTCGAGCAGGTCGTCGTCGATGACCTTTTTGCCGAGGAACAGGCTGGCCATGCCTTCGCCGATGCTGGCGCTGGTCTTGGACAGGCCCTGCTTCAGGCGGGCAAAGAAGCCGGGTTTGGCTTGTTCGGAAACGGTTGCGGCGGCTGCGGGAGCTGGCTCGGGTTCTGGCTGCGCAGGCTCTGCCACCTGACGCTCGGGAATCGCTGGGGGTGCCTTTGGCTCCAGGTCAGGGACGAGAGCAACAGGCTCCTCGGCAACCGGCAGAACCAGGTTGCTGACAGGGGGCTCGACGGCTTGAGTGACCGGGGCTGCTACTGGCGCAGGGGTTTCGACCTGCGGGGCGGCTGGCGCCGCATTCGCGGGCACGCCCGCTCCCACAGGAGACGGGGCCGGTTGAGGGGCCGGGGTAACCACTGGGGCAGGTACAGGCTCAAGGACCGGCGCAACCACTGGGGCCGGTGCAGGCTCTGGGACCGGGGCAACCACTGGGGCAGTTGCCGGCTCGGCAGCCCGAGGCGCCTCGGTTGCAGGTGCGGGGGTTTCTGCAACCACCGGCTCAACCGGAGCAACTTCAGGGTGCTCGACGGCGGGCTGCGGCGCTACAGGTTCCGCAGCCTGGGGTTCGGGGGCTTGTGGCTGTTCGGCGACAGGTTGCTGCGGCTTCTTTCGAAACCAGCTGAACAGGCCTTTCTTCTCGCCAGCCTCGGCCGGCGCTTTTTTGTCGTCGTTGGAACCAAACATGGAGGACGGCTATCTCAGGGTAGCGATGAGCCAGCAATGGCACATCGGGAATTCTCTCTACGCAGAACAGACTATCTTGAAGCCTGCTGGTTCATGCGCAACGTTTTGTCTTAGTGTCCTGCGGGCCAGAACGGCGACAGGCATGGTCGCCAGGCAACCGGATCAGTATCCTAGCACCTCCTGGCCCGCCGACGCTAAACCCAGCGGGCCGCCGAACAGGTTAAACACCTTATGAATGCTCTAGCCCGCCGCGCCGCTGGCCTGTTGCTCGGCACGCTCTGCCTGCCGCTCGCGGCCTTCGCCGCCGATGTGCAACCCACCCACGAATTCATCCTCGACAATGGCCTGAAGGTGGTCGTGCGCGAAGACCATCGCGCCCCGGTGGTGGTCTCGCAGATCTGGTACAAGGTCGGCTCCAGCTACGAAACCCCGGGCCAGACCGGCTTGTCCCATGCCCTGGAACACATGATGTTCAAGGGCAGCGCCAAGGTTGGCCCCGGCGAGGCCTCGCGCATCCTGCGTGACTTGGGCGCCGAAGAAAACGCCTTCACCAGCGACGATTACACCGCCTATTACCAAGTGCTGGCCCGCGACCGCTTGCCGGTCGCCCTGGAACTGGAGGCCGACCGCCTGGCCAGCCTGCGCCTGCCTGCCGACGAGTTCAGCCGCGAAATCGAGGTAATCAAGGAAGAACGCCGCCTGCGCACCGACGATCAGCCCAATTCCAAAGCGTTCGAGCTGTTCCGCGCCATGGCCTACCCAGCCAGCGGCTACCACACGCCGACCATCGGCTGGATGGCAGACCTGGAGCGCATGAAGGTCGAAGAACTGCGCCACTGGTACGAATCCTGGTACGCCCCCAACAATGCCACCCTGGTCGTGGTCGGGGATGTCACCGCCGACGAGGTCAAAGGCCTGGCGCAGAAGTACTTCGGCAGCATTCCCAAGCGCGCCGTACCGCCGGCCAAGCTGCCACTGGAACTGGCCGAACCTGGCCAGCGCCAGCTGACCCTGCACGTACGCACCCAGCTGCCCAGCCTGATCTATGGTTTCAACGTGCCCGGCCTGCCCACCGCCAAGGACCCGCGCACGGTACATGCCCTGCGCCTGATCTCGGCACTGCTCGACGGCGGCTACAGCGCCCGCATGCCGGCGCGCCTGGAGCGTGGCCAAGAGCTGGTGGCCGGCGCCTCGTCCAGCTACAACGCCTTCACCCGCGGCGACAGCCTGTTCCTGATCTCGGCCACGCCGAACGTGCAGAAGCAAAAAACCCTCGCCGATGTCGAGAAAGGCATCTGGCAGTTGCTTGAAGAGCTCAAGACCACCCCACCTAGCGCCGAAGAGCTGGAACGCGTACGCGCCCAGGTCATCGCTGGCCTGGTCTACGACCGCGACTCCATCAGCAGCCAGGCCACCACCATCGGCCAGCTGGAAACCGTCGGGTTGTCCTGGAAGCTGATCGACAGCGAGCTGGACGAACTCAAGCGCGTCACCCCGCAGGACATCCAGGACGCCGCGCGCACCTATTTCACCCGCGAACGCCTGAGCGTTGCCCATGTACTGCCCGAGGAGTCCGCTCATGAGTGATCGTCGCGCACCGCGCCCAACCCTGCTGGCCACGGGCATCCGCGCCCTGGCGCTGGCGGCTGTGCTGGTGGCCCCGGCCATGGCCGACAACGCCGCCAAGGCAGACAACAACGCCGCCCGCCCCGCCAACACCTTGCAGTCGCTGGCCGAGCTGGATGGCAAGGCACCCAGCCGGCGTCAGCTGAACATCCAGCACTGGAGCACTGCTGAAGGCGCCCGGGTGCTGTTCGTCGAAGCCCGCGAGCTGCCGATGTTCGACCTGCGCGTCACCTTCGCCGCCGGCAGCAGCCAAGACGCTGGAACACCCGGCGTGGCGGCGCTGACCAACGCCATGCTCAACGAAGGTGTGGCCGGCAAGGACGTCACCGCCATCGCCGAAGGTTTCGAAGGCCTGGGCGCAGACTTTGGCAACGGCTCCTACCGCGACATGGCCGTAGCGTCGCTGCGTAGCCTCAGCACCAAGGACAAGCGCGAACCTGCGCTCAAGCTGTTCACAGAAGTGGCCGGCAAACCGACCTTCCCCGAGGACGCCCTCAAGCGCATCAAGAACCAGATGCTGGCCGGCTTCGAATACGAGAAGCAGAACCCCGGCAAAATCGCGGGCAAGGCGCTGTTCGGCAACCTTTACGGTGATCACCCCTACGCCCACCCGAGCGACGGCACCGCCGACAGCATCAACGGCATCACCCTGGCGCAGCTGCGCGCCTTCCATGCCAAGGCCTACACTGCCGGCAACGCGGTCATCGCCCTGGTCGGCGATCTCAGCCGCAGCGAAGCCGAAGCCATCGCCGCCCAGGTGTCCGCCGGGTTGCCCAAAGGCCCGGCGTTGGCCGCACCGGCCCAGCCTACGGAAGCCAAGGCGGGCCTGACCCACATCGACTTCCCGTCCAAGCAGACCCACCTGATGCTGGCCGAACTGGGTATCGACCGCCAGGACCCGGACTGGCCCGCCTTGTCGCTGGGCAACCAGATCCTCGGTGGTGGTGCCTTCGGTACCCGGCTGATGAGCGAAGTACGTGAAAAGCGTGGCCTGACCTACGGCGTGTACTCGGTGTTCAGCCCCATGCAGGTGCGCGGCCCGTTCATGATCAACCTGCAAACCCGTGCCGAACTCAGCGAAGGTACGCTCAAGCTGGTGCAGGGTATTCTTGCCGACTACCTCAAGACCGGCCCCACCCAGCAGGAACTGGACGATGCCAAACGCGAACTGGCCGGTAGCTTCCCGCTGTCCAATGCCAGCAACGCCAGCATCGTCGGCCAGCTGGGCGCAATCGGCTTCTACAACCTGCCGCTGACCTGGCTGGAGGACTTCATGCAGCAGTCCCAGGCCCTCACTGTCGAGCAGGTCAAGGCCGCCATGAACAAACACCTGTCAGCCGATAAACTGGTGATTGTCACCGTTGGCCCGAAAGTGCCACAAAAACCGCTGCCAGCACCCACTGACAAGCCCTCCGAGCAAGCGCTCGGGGTACCGGAGCACTAATGCCAAGAACCACCCCTCCCGCCCGCCCGCAATCGGGCCAAAGCAAGGGCCAGGGCCACCTGCGCATCATCGCCGGCGAGTGGCGCAGCCGCCGCCTGGCGGTACCGGAAGGCGAAGGCCTGCGGCCAACGCCTGACCGCGTGCGCGAAACCCTGTTCAACTGGCTGGCGCCGCACATCGAGGGTGCCCGCGTACTGGACGCCTTCACCGGCAGCGGTGCCCTGGTGCTCGAAGCCCTGTCTCGCGGCGCCAAGGATGCCGTGGCGCTGGACAGCAACCCGGCAGCGATCGGCAACCTGAAGAACAACCTCGAAATACTCCGTTGCCCGCGCGGGCAAATCCTGCAAACCGATGCCCTGCGCTACCTGCAAGGCCCGGCCAAGCAACAGTTCGATGTGGTGTTCCTCGACCCGCCGTTCCACCAGGACTTGCTGGCCAACACCTGCAACCTGCTGGAGCAGAACCAGTGGCTGGGCGAACAGGCACTGATCTACACCGAAAGCGAAGCGGCGCCGTCAACACTGCCGATGCCTGGCAACTGGCGCCTGCACCGCGAGAAAAAAACGGGCCAGGTGCACTACGCGCTGTGGCAGCGCAGCTGAGAAAGCCCTAACTATGTAGTGCAGGCAGACGCGCATTTTTGCTGAAGCTGCTCCGGTTCAACGCCAACCAGGAGCACTTCAGCCATGTCATCGCCGCCCCTTCCAGACGACGCATTGGTATCTGCCGGCCTAGCGTCCATCGCAACCGCCCCATCGGCAGCGTTACAGCACTTCACGCTGGACAACGGTTTGACCGTCTACCTGCGCGAGGATCACCGCACCCCACTCGTAGCAGTCCAGCTCTGTTACCACGTGGGTAACAGCGATGAGCCCGAAGGCCAAACCAACCTTTCGCACCTTCTGGAACACCTGATCTTCGATGGCAGCAGCAAGCTTGCCAAAGGCCAATACATGCAGGTGGTCGCCCGACTGGGTGGCAAAGCCAACGGCACCACCACAGACGATGCGACCGCTTTCGATATTCAGTTGCCCGCCACAAACCTGCCGATTGCCTTGGAGATCATGGCCGACGCCATGACCACTGCAACCTTCGGCCAGCCGGAAATGGACCTGGCCGCCAAAGCGGTCGACGACGAGCGCCGGCTGAAGTTCGACAACGCACCGTTGCGGCAAGCCAGCTATCAGCACATGAAGTTGGCACATGCAGGCAGCCCTTACGGCAACCCCACCTTCGGCCTCGCGAACGACCTGCAAAACCTGACGCTCGACACGCTGCGCAGTTGGTACGACCAATGGTACACACCCGGTAACGCCACGCTCGTGGTGGTAGGCGCAACCGACCTCGCAACACTTCAGCAGCACGTGACCCGGTATTTTGCGGGCCTTCCTGTGGTAACCACCACGCCGCGCCCCGTGCCCCGCCACGCTGTGCCGTTACAGGCGCGAAGCCAGGTCGTAAGCCTGCCCATGGTACGTGACGGGTTATTCATGTCATTCAACGTGCCAAGCCTGGCCACGGCGCCCCAGGCAACCACAGCACCAGCACTGAAACTGCTTGGCGAACTACTCGGCAAAGGCTTCAGCGCAAGGCTGTACAGCCGCTTGGTGCGCGACGAGAACGTCCTCAAAGGTGTTGTGCTGGCTTACGACCCATTGGTTCGCGGCGATACCGTGCTGACGATTTCGGCCTCAGTGAACAGCGACAAGTCCACACCCCAAGACGCTGCCGAAGCCATTTATGGATTGGTGGATGAACTGCGCCAAACACCGCTCACCCAGGAAGAACTGGATCGCGCAAAACTTCGCCTGCTTGCCCGCTACCTGTTCAGCCAGGAGAGCATCACCCGGCAGGCCAGCCTGATCGGGCAAGCCGCCGCCTCAGGCCTGCCCCCTTCGCTGATCGATCAGCTGGCCGACCTCGTCCGACACCTCGACTGCGCAACCGTACGCCAGGTCGCATTCGACTACCTGAGCCGCGAACGCCTGACCATCACCTGCCTGCAGCCCGGAGCGCCAGCATGAACCAAACAGCCAGCATCACCTCCACGCCACTGGTCTGCCGTGGCCCCGCAACCGATGCAGCGGTTGTCGCAATGGCCAATTTAAGTGCTGCTCAAGGCATCGACCTGACGCAACACCAACCGTTGGCGGTCAAGGTCCGGCAATGGGTTACTCCAGAGGGTGCACGGGCGAGCTTCACGGCGGTCCGTGATCGGCCGATGTTCGACCTGGCGCTTCGTTTTCGTGCCGGCAGCGCGCTGGATGGCGACAGCCCGGGCCTTGCCGCCCTGGTCTTGTATAGCCTCGACCAAGGCACCGAGCAGCTCGACAACGCCCAGTTTGCTCAACTTCTGGAAGGCCATGGCGCGATCATGAACAGAAGCATCAGCCACGATGAAGCTGTGGTTACCTTGCGTTGCCTAAGCCTGCCCGCACTGCGAACGAGTGCTCTGTCGCTGTTCACGCAAATGCTTGCCCAGCCGGCATTGCGCCCGGCCGACGTTGCGCGCATTCGGGAGCGGCTGGCCACCGTTCAGCGCGCGCGTGCCTGGTACCCCTCGACCAGGATGTCTGACGCGACAATGGCCCACTTGTTTGCCGATCATCCCTACGCCATCCCGGTGACAGGCACGGCCGAGGGGCTTGACGCCATCACAAACGAACAGTTGAGAGCCTTCCACCAACGCGCCTACTCGGCGAACAACGTCGATATCGGACTGGTGGGTAACCTGTCGCCCGAAGAGGCGCAGCAGCTGGTTGCCGACCTTGTTAAGGCGTTACCGCAAAACTGGGCGGCGCAGGCACCTGAAACCTCGCTACCGCCGAACACACGAACACAACACCTCGAAAAGACGGGGACCACAACCTCGATCATGCTCACGGTGCCAGCAACCGTATCGCCAGGAAACCCATGGCATCCAGCACTGGTGATGCTGGATGAAATCCTCGGTGGCGGCTTCGAATCAAGGTTGACCCAGGAACTGCGCGTGAAGCGCGCCCTGACCTACAGCGCCAGTTCTTCGCTGCAACCATTGGATGCCGCCAACCTGCTGCAAATCGAGTGGGACATTGCCCCGGAGTACCGCGACGCCTCATGCGCGCTGGTTGCAAACATGCTGGCATGCCTGAGCAACCATGGGCCGAGCCAGGTCGAATGCGACGTGGCCTTGAGCCAACTGTCCGGCAAGCTCCAACATGCCCTGGCAAGCAATGAAAACCTGGCCAAGGGCTTGGCAACGTTCAGCCATCAAGGCCTGCCTGCGGACCACCTGGCAACCTACCCCAACAAGCTGGCAGCGCTTACCCCGCTCGACATTCGCGAGGCCGCAAAGGCTTTGCTGGCCGAAACCCCTCACGTCTTGATCAGCCTCGGTCCGGACGTCGAGCAGCAAGCCTTGCCCTCACCACCTGCCACCGACCAATAGCGCACATACAGTGGCGGTGTTTCATGGCACTCTAGGCAGGCACATCACGAGTCGCCCAGCATGCCCAGCCTCAGCGCCAAATTCCGCCCGGCCATTGGCCTGTCAAACCCCCACCTGCAAACGCTGTGGGGGCCGCTGTGGCGCAAGCTGCCAGACCTGCAGCGCAACCGCGAACGGCTGTGGCTGGCCGACGGTGACTTCATCGACCTCGACTGGCATGGCCCGCATCAGGCACATGCACCGTTGGTACTTGTGCTGCATGGGCTGACCGGCTCGTCCCATTCGCCCTATGTCAAAGGTTTGCAGCAAGCGCTGCAAACCCGCGGCTGGGCCAGCGTGGCGGTGAACTGGCGCGGCTGCTCGGGGGAGCCGAACCTGTTGCCGCGCAGTTACCATTCCGGCGCCAGCGAAGACCTGGCCGAAATCGTCAGCCACCTGCGTGCCCAGCGCCCGTTGGCGCCGCTGTATGCGGTGGGTTACTCGCTGGGCGGCAATGTGCTGTTGAAGTACCTGGGCGAGAGCGGCGTCGCCAGCCAGCTGGAGGCGGCAGTTGCGGTATCGGTACCCTTTCGCCTGGATCACTGCGCTGACCGTATCGGTCAGGGCTTCTCCAAGGTGTACCAGGCGCACTTCATGCGCGAGATGCTGGCGTATGTGCAGCTCAAACAGCGGCACTTTCACGAGCAAGGCCAGCATGAGCGGCTGGCGACGCTGGAGCGCCTGGGGCAACTGACCAACTTGCGCACGTTCTGGGACTTCGACGGCAAAGTCACAGCACCGCTCAACGGCTTTCGCGATGCGCACGACTACTATCGCCGCTCATCGAGCCACTTCTTCCTCGGCCAGAACCGCACGCCGACGCTGATCATCCATTCCAGCGATGACCCGTTCGTGGCCGGCCATAGCCTGCCTACGGCCCGTGAACTGGCACCACAGACCCGCTTTGAACTGCATAGCCGCGGGGGGCACGTGGGGTTTGTCGATGGCAGCCTGCGCAACCCGGGTTACTACCTGGAGCGGCGGATTCCGCAGTGGCTGGTGGACGGGCAGTAAACGCCGCAGCTTTCATTGGCAGTACCGGCCTCATCGCCGGCAAGCCAGGCTCCCACAGGTAGGGCACAGCCTCGATGGGCAGTGAAGTACCTGTGGGAGATGGCTTGCCGGCGATGAGGCCGGGCCTGATTACTCGCCGGTGGCCACGCCATGCTGCGGGTTGTTGATCCACTCACTCCACGACCCGGCATACAGCTTGCCCAGCGGGTAACCCGCCAGTGCCATGGCAAACAGGTTATGGCAAGCCGTCACCCCAGACCCGCAGTAAGACACCAGTTGCTCTGGCGCCCGCCCGGCCAGTTTTTCGGCAAAGCGCTGCTTGAGTTGATCCACAGGCAGGAAGCGCCCATCAGCACCTAGGTTGTCGGTAAACGCCGCACACTGAGCCCCGGGAATATGCCCCGCCACCGGGTCGATCGGCTCCACTTCACCGCGAAAACGCGGCAAGGCACGCGCATCGATCAAGGTCAGGTCTGCGCTACCCAGGCGCTTGCCCAAGTGATCGGCATCAATCAGCAGCTTGGCATCTGGCTCGCCACTGAAGGTACCTTCGCGTTTGAGCGGTGGGTCCAGGCTCAGCGGCAGGTGCGCGGCATGCCACGCCTTCAGGCCACCATCGAGGATCGCCACGCCGTCGCGCTTGCCCAACCAGGCCAGCAACCACCAGGCCCGGGCGGCAAAGGCGCCAGGGCCGTCGTCGTAAAGCACCACCTCGCTGTCGTTGTCCAGGCCCCACTCGCGCAAGCGCTCCACCAGCCGGCGCGCATCGGGCAGTGGATGGCGCCCGGTGCGCCCCTTGCTCACCGGCCCGCTGAGGTCACGGTCCAGGTCGGCGAAATGCGCCCCGGCAATATGCCCCTGGGCATAGCTGCGTTGGCCATAGTCCACATCCTCGAGGGCAAAGCGACAGTCGAGGATCACCAACTTGGGCGAGCCCAGACGCTCGGCCAACTGCTGCGGGGTGATCAATTGCGCAAGGGGCATGACAATCTCCTGATCGATGGCACTAGGGCCCTGGGCTAATGCTCCAGAGCCTGGTTGAACGGTACATGGAATTCCTGGCACAGGGCGTCTACGGCGGCGCGTGCGCTCTCGGTGACGTAGCCGAGTTCCAGCACCAGTACCTGGTAGACGCCCCGCTTGAAGGCTTCTTCACCCAGGTGCGCGGAATGTTCACGCGTGGTGCTGAGAAAACGGACCCAGGACGTCAGCACGATCCAGGCATTGATGGTCAGTGATTCGATTTGTGCGGGCGCCATGGCCAGGATGCCCGCCTCGACAAAGCCGCGGTAGATCGCCTGGCCCTGGCGCAGGCAGCGCTCGGAAAAACGCCGGTAGCGGGCGGCCAGCTCCGCATCGCTGTCCAGCAGGTGTTCCAGGTCACGGTGCAGGAAGCGGTAGTTCCACATCGCCGCCAGCAAGGCCTTGAGGTAGAAGCGCTTGTCCTCCACGGTTGCCTTGCGGCCTTGCGGCGGGCGCAGGAAGCTGTCTACCAGTTCTTCATACTGGCTGAACAACAGGGCAATGATCGCCTGCTTGTTGGGGAAGTGGTAATACAGGTTGCCGGGCGAAATTTCCATGTGCGCGGCAATGTGGTTGGTACTGACGCTGCGTTCGCCCTGCTCGTTGAACAGCTCCAGGCTGTTCTGCACGATGCGCTCTCGGGTCTTCATGCGCGGGGCCATGCTCAGCTCCCAGTTTGCGGGCTTTTTCAAAGGGCCATCTTACGGCGTATTACAGGTGGAATGCACCGTTCGACGGTGTGGAAAAATTCGCACCATCGTCCCGATTAGAGTATAGGCTCTAGACATTCCCCACCCGGAACAAACGTCGCCATGAACGCGCCCAGTGCCCCGACCCCTGTGCAATCTGACCTCGACCTCGCGGTGATGTTCGCTGCCCAGCGCCAGGCCTTTGCCGGCCACCCCCTGCCACCGGCTGCCCAGCGCCTGCAATGGCTGAAAAGCCTGCGCGAAGCGTTGCTGGCCAACCAGGCTGAGTTGATCGAGGCCATCAGCGAAGACTTTGCCGGGCGTAGCGCCGACGAGACCCTGCTGGCCGAACTGCTGCCCTCGATACAGGGCCTGCGCCACGCCGAAAGGCACCTGCACCGCTGGATGCGCGCCAGCCGGCGACGGGTGGGCCTGGCCTTCCAGCCGGCCAGTGCACAGGTGCGTTATCAACCGCTGGGGGTGGTCGGCATCATCGTGCCGTGGAACTACCCGCTGTTCCTCGCCATCGGCCCGCTGACCTGCGCCCTGGCCGCTGGCAACCGGGTCATGCTCAAGCTCAGCGAAGCCACGCCTGCCAGTGGCCGTGTACTGAAGCAATTGCTGGAACGGGTATTCCCTGCCGACCTGGTCAGCGTGGTGCTTGGCGAAGTCGAGGTGGGCCAGGCTTTCGCCCGCTTGCCCTTCGACCATCTGCTGTTCACCGGAGCCACCAGCGTAGGCCGGCAGGTCATGCTGGCTGCCGCACAGAACCTGACCCCGGTCACCCTGGAGCTGGGCGGCAAATCACCGGCCATCGTGTCAGCCGACGTGCCCCTGGATACCGCGGCAGAGCGCATTGCCTTTGGCAAAACCCTGAACGCTGGCCAGACCTGCGTCGCCCCCGACTACGTGCTGGTGCCGCGTGATCGGCTGGAGGCCTTCAGCGACGCCTACCAGCGCGCCGTCCGCCGCCTGTACCCGCGCATTGCCGACAACCCCGACTACACCGCCATCATCAATCCGCGCCAGCTACAGCGTTTGCAGCACCTGCTGGACGATGCCCGGGAAAAAGGCGCGCAGGTGCTTGACCTGTACCCTGGCGAAACCCGCCAGGGCCGGCGCCTGCCACCGCACCTGCTGCTGGACGTGAACGACAGCATGCAGGTGATGCAGGACGAAATCTTCGGCCCGCTGCTGCCGTTGGTGCCCTATGACAGCCTCGATCAGGCGCTGGCCTACATCAACCAACGCCCACGCCCTCTGGCGCTGTACTACTTCGGTTATGACCGGGCCAGCCAGGAGCATGTGCTGCGCCATACCCACTCCGGCGGGGTATGCCTGAACGACACCCTGCTGCATGTAGCCCAGGACGACCTGCCCTTCGGCGGCATCGGCCCTTCGGGCATGGGCCACTACCATGGCCACGACGGCTTCCTGACCTTCAGCAAGGCCAAGGCCGTACTCGCCAAGCAACGCTTCAACGCCGCACGGCTGATCTACCCGCCTTATGGCAAAGCCCTGCAGCGCTTGGTCTACAAGCTGTTTATCCGCTGAGCGCCGGCCTATGCACCGCCGCGACCTGCTGCGTTTCAGCCTTGGCGCCAGCGCCTTTCTGGCGGGCGCCAGCCTGGTGGGCTGCAGCGCACAAACAGCTGCGACCGGCTATCAGGCACTGCGCGACGACGACCTGCCGCTGCTGCGTGCGCTGATACCGGTGGTGCTGGCCGGCACGCAGGCCGGCGAGGCCCTGGTACTGCGCAGCCTCGATCAAAAGCTGGCGGCGTTATCGCCAGAAATGCTCAAACTCACCCGGCAACTGTTCGACGTACTCAGCCTGCCATTTACCCGCGGCCCCCTCACTGGTGTCTGGGGCGCCTGGGCACAGGCCAGCCCTGCGCAAGTCACGGCCTTCCTGCAGCGTTGGCAGGGCAGTTCGCTGAACCTGCTGCGCATGGGCCACGCCTCGTTGCTGCAATTGCTGCAAATGGCCTGGTACGAACGCCCGGAGTCCTGGGCCGCCTGCGGCTACCCAGGGCCGCCAACAATCTGAAAACAACAAGAGCATCGCCAATGCCTGTGCCCGACCCGTTTCGCCAAGGCCTCGAACGCGGCTGGATCACCCATGACGCTTCGCGCCTGGCCCATGACCTTGCCCTGGAGGCCGACGTTGCCGTGATCGGCAGCGGTGCCGGCGGTGCCACCAGCGCGCAGATGCTTAGCGCCGCCGGCTTCAAGGTGCTGCTGATCGAAGAAGGCCCGCTCAAGACCAGCAGCGATTTCCACCTGCTGGAAAGTGAAGCCTACGCCAGCCTGTATCAGGAGGGTTTGGGGCGCATGAGCAAGGATGGCGCCATCACCATCCTGCAGGGCCGCGCCGTGGGCGGCACCACGCTGGTGAACTGGACCTCGAGCTTTCGCACCCCTCCCCAGACCCTGGCGCACTGGGCTTCGGCCCACGGCGTGACCGGCCTGGGCGAAGATGCGCTACGCCCTTGGTTCGAACGCATGGAGCAGGAACTGGGCATCACCCCCTGGGTCCTGCCCCCGAATGCCAACAACGACGTGCTACGCCGGGGCTGTGAGCAGCTGGGCTACCGCTGGGCGGTGATCCCACGCAACGTGCGCGGCTGCTGGAACCTGGGCTACTGCGGCATGGGCTGCCCGGTGAATGCCAAGCAATCGATGCTGGTGACCCGCATTCCCGCCACCCTGGAGCAAGGCGGCGAACTGCTGTACCTGGCCCGGGCCGAGCGCTTTACGCACAACGGCGAGCGCATCCAGGGCCTGACATGCCAGGCCCTGGACGCCCAAGGCATACAGCCCACCGGCCGGCAGGTCAGCGTACGCGCACGCCATTACCTGCTGGCTGGCGGTGGCATCAACAGCCCGGCCCTGCTGTTGCGCTCTGCCGCGCCCGACCCGCATGGCCGCCTGGGCAAACGCACGTTCCTGCACCTGGTCAATTTCAGCGCAGCGCAGTTCAAAGACCGTATCGACCCCTACTACGGGGCCCCGCAGTCCATCTACAGCGACCACTTCCAGTGGCAAGGCGGCACAGATGGCCCCGTCGGCTACAAACTGGAAGTGCCACCGCTGCACCCGGCGCTGGCCAGCACCCTGCTGGGCGGGCACGGCCACGAAAATGCCCGGCGCATGGCCGAGCTGCCGCACACCCATGTGATGCTGGCGCTGCTGCGCGACGGCTTTCACCCCGAGAGCCAGGGTGGGGCCGTGGAGCTGCGTGGCGACGGTTCACCGGTGCTCGATTACCCGGTCACCGACTACCTGCGCGACGGCTTGCGTCGCGCCTACCACAGCATGGCGCAGATCCAGTTCGCGGCCGGGGCCACGCAGGTTACCCCCGTGCACAGCGATGCCAGCGCCGCTTCCAGCCTGAAACAGGCCCTGGGCATGATCGACGCCTTGCGCCTGGAGCCCTTCAGGACGCGCCTGGGCAGTGCCCACGTGATGGGTGGCTGTGCGTTGGGCGAAGACCCGCGCCAGGCCGTGTGCGACAGCCTGGGCCGCCATCACCAGCTGGAAAACCTGTCGGTCCACGACGGCTCGCTGTTCCCCACCAGCATCGGCGCCAACCCGCAACTGTCGGTGTATGCCATCAGCGCCAGGCTCACCGAAGCCCTGATTGGCCGCCTGGCACACAGCGCATGACAACGAATACGGCGCCTGTCTATAGTGCCATCAGCTGGCCGCATGACTTGGCCGGGCGCAATCGCTGCGCTACCATCCGACTCCCCAACGCACTCCAGCCAGGATGACGCGATGAACCGAGTGTTGTACCCGGGTACTTTCGACCCCATTACCAAAGGCCATGGCGACTTGGTCGAGCGCGCCTCGCGGTTGTTCGACCACGTGATCATCGCGGTGGCGGCCAGCCCGAAGAAAAACCCCCTGTTCCCGCTGGAACAACGGGTGGCGCTAGCCCGTGAGGTCACCAAGCACCTGCCCAATGTCGAAGTCATCGGCTTCTCTTCCCTGTTGGCGCATTTCGCCAAGGAACAGGGCGCCAACGTCTTCCTGCGCGGCCTGCGTGCGGTGTCCGACTTCGAGTACGAGTTCCAGTTGGCGAACATGAACCGGCAACTGGCCCCCGATGTCGAGAGCCTGTTCCTGACGCCTTCGGAGCGTTATTCGTTCATTTCCTCGACCTTGGTCCGGGAAATTGCCGCACTGGGCGGAGATATCAGCAAGTTCGTCCACCCGGTGGTGGCCGATGCGCTGACTGAACGCTTCAAGAAGTAAGCCCGATCGCCTGATTATCGCGCCCGCGTGCACTGCGGGCGCGAATGCGGCACAATTGTGCCCACTGCGTTGAACATGCCCGGGCGGTGAGCCCCGGCCGGAGTCCCCATGTCCCTGATCATCACCGACGATTGCATCAACTGCGACGTCTGCGAACCCGAGTGCCCGAACGAGGCCATCTCCCAAGGCGAAGAGATCTACGTGATCGACCCTAACCTGTGCACCCAGTGCGTGGGCCACTACGACGAGCCGCAGTGCCAGCAGGTGTGCCCGGTCGACTGCATCCCGCTGGATGAAGCGCACCCGGAAACCGAAGAACAGCTGATGGCCAAGTACCGCCGCATTACCGGCAAGGACTGAGCCCCCTCAACCCTGCCCCTGCGCGGACTTTGTGGGAGCGGCCTTGCGTCGCGATGGGCCGCACAGCGGCCCCGGCAATTTGTGCTGCGAAGCTGAAATCCTGGGGCCGCTTCGCGCCCCATCGCGACGCAAGGCCGCTCCCACAGGGGCCAGCGAAACACCTCAGCCCTTCAGCGCTGGCAGCGTGGGCAGAACACGCTCGCCCTTTGCCCCAGCTTCACTTCGCGCAACGCCGTGCCGCACACCTTGCACGGCTGCCCGCCTCGCCCGTAAACAAACAATTCCTGCTGGAAGTACCCCGGCTGCCCATCTCCCCCGATGAAGTCACGCAAGGTGGTCCCCCCCCGCTCGATCGCCGCCGCCAGCACCCGTTTGATCTCGATCGCCAGCTTCAGGTAGCGCGCCCGGGAAATCCCGCCCGCCTCCCGACGTGGGTCGATGCCTGCGGCAAACAGCGCCTCAGTGGCGTAGATGTTGCCCACCCCCACCACCACCGCGTTGTCCATGATGAACGGCTTGACCGCCATCGACCGCCCGCGGGACAGCTGGAACAGGCGCTCACCGTCGAACAGGTCGGTCAACGGCTCTGGCCCAAGGCGCAGCAGTAGCTCGTGGTTCAGCGGGTCCAGGCTCCACAGCATGGCACCAAAGCGGCGCGGGTCGGTGTAGCGCAGCATCAGCCCCGACTCCAGCTCGATGTCCACGTGCTCATGCTTGGCCGCCGGCAAGCCAAGCTCGACCAGCCGCAGGTTGCCCGACATGCCCAGGTGGCTGATCAGCGTACCGACCTCGGCGTTGATCAACAGGTACTTGGCGCGTCGCTCGACACTGACAATACGCTGCCCAGACAGGCGCACGTCCAGGTCTTCCGGGATTGGCCAGCGCAAGCGCCGGTCACGCACCACCACGCGGCTGACGCGCTGGCCTTCCAGATGGGGCGCAATACCGCGCCGGGTAGTTTCTACTTCGGGTAATTCCGGCATGTGTCAGTGCCCGCCCAGCTCGCGAATGTTCTGCTTGAGGTTTTCGAAATCGTATTCCGACAAACCAATGTAATCGAGCACCAGCGGGCCGACCACGTTCCATTCGTGGTCCACCGCCTGGTTGCCTAGCACCCGGTAGGACGCGCAAATGTGCTCGGCCATCTTCAGCACCGCCAGCAGGTTTTTCAGCTGGCTCTGGGTATTGCGCGAACTCTCGTCGCGGAACACCGCCAGGGCGTTGTGGTGGTTGGCGATAGCCGCCGTGAGGTGCTCGGGCAAACGCCAGGACTTGGCAGTGAAGTAGCCGACAACTGAGTGGTTGGTGTTGAACGTGTGGTTTTCGGTATCCACCACGCGGGTTGCTTCGCCGGCCTTGGCGTAGGCGTCCTCCAGCACATCCATGTAGTTGGGGAAGCGCTTGAGCATCAGCGGCACGCCACAGTCATGGAACAGGCCGAGGGTGTAGGCCTCGTCCGCCGCCTCGATACCGGTGCGTTTGGCAAGGGTCAGGCAGGTGTTCGCCACGTCCTGGGCGGTATCCCAGAAGCGGTTGAGGGTGACGATAGTCTCGTCGCTCATCTCGCCCTTGATCGATTGGGCATTGATCAGGTTGATGATCGAACGGCTGCCCAGCAGGTTCACTGCGCGCTGGATCGAGCCGATCTTGTTGGACAGCCCGAAGTGCGGCGAATTGACCAGCTTGAGCAAGGCGCCCGAGAGGCCCGGGTCCTGGGAAATCAGCTTGGCGATGGTTTCCAGGTCCGGGTCAGGCATGTACTGCTCGAACTGCAGGTCGACCATGATCTGCGGTTGCGGCGGAATGGTAATGCCTTGCAAGGCTTGCTGGATCTGTTCGGCGCTGAGTTCTTGGGACATGCGTGCACACTCGTTTAGGACGGGGGATTCTAACCCAGTTGGGCGCGCAAGCGGTTTGTCGTGCCCCGAACCGAAGTGCAGGCCAACAAGGTATACTCCCGCTCTTTTTTCCCGGAGCGACGTCATGTCCCTGCCCAGCCTTCGCCTCAAAGCCAATGCCGACCGCCGCCTGCGCGCCGGCCACCTGTGGGTCTACAGCAACGAAGTCGACGTTACCGCGACCCCGCTGCAAGGCTTCCAGGCAGGCCAGCAGGCCGTTCTCGAGGCGGCCAACGGCAAGCCGCTGGGCATCGTCGCACTCAGCCCGAACAACCTGATCTGCGCCCGCCTGCTGTCGCGTGACATCAAGCTGCCGCTGGACAAGTCGCTGCTGGTACACCGCCTGAACGTGGCCCTGTCGCTACGCGAGCGCCTGTTCGACAAGCCGTGCTACCGCCTGGTCTATGGCGATTCCGACCTGCTGCCGGGCCTGGTGGTCGACCGTTTCTTCGACATCCTCGTGGTGCAGCTGGCCTCGGCCACCATGGAAGCGCACAAGGACGACGTGATCGCCGCCTTGGTGCAGGTGCTCAAGCCCAGCGGCATCCTGTTCAAGAACGACTCCGCCGCGCGTGACGCCGAAGGCCTGCAACGCTATGTCGAAACGGTCTACGGCGAAGTGCCGGACTGGGTACCGCTGGAAGAGAACGGCGTCAAGTTCGAAGCCCCGGTGCGTGAAGGCCAGAAGACCGGCTGGTTCTACGACCACCGCATGAACCGCGCGCGCCTGGCGCCGTACGTGAAGGGCAAGCGCGTGCTCGACCTGTTCAGCTACATCGGTGGCTGGGGCGTGCAGGCCGGCGCGTTCGGCGCCAGCGAAGTGTTCTGCGTCGATGCCTCAGGCTTTGCCCTGGATGGCGTGGAGCGTAACGCAGCACTGAACGGCATCAGCGAGAAGCTGACCTGCATCGAGGGCGACGTGTTCGAAGCCCTGCGCGAGCTGAAGGCTGCCGAAGAACGTTTCGACGTGATCATTGCCGACCCACCCGCCTTCATCAAGCGCAAGAAAGACCTGAAAAACGGCGAAGCGGCCTACCGCCGCCTGAATGAGCAGGCCATGCGCATGCTGAACAAGGACGGTATCCTGGTCAGCGCCTCGTGCTCGATGCACCTGCCCGAGGACGACCTTAACAACATCCTGCTGACCAGCGCCCGCCACCTGGACCGCAACATGCAGCTGCTTGAGCGCGGCGGCCAAGGGCCGGATCACCCGGTGCACCCGGCCATCCCTGAAACCCGCTACATCAAGAGCATCACCTGCCGCTTGCTGCCAAATAGCTGAAATCTGCTGCAAAGGGCCGCCCTGCGGCCCTTTCCTGCTGCAATCTCCCCGCCAACCATCCACATCTGCATTCCCTCACCGCGCCAGCGGTGTAGAATCGGCCTATTCATCGCCAGTCATCCCCGGCGGGTTTATGAGCTCTGGCCAAGCACGCGGCGATCCCGTGGTGTCTTCGGCCCCATCCGTGCCAGTGGCAACCGGCCTGCGGCACAAAAGGACAAGAGAAGCTCACTCCCCTTTACGTGACCTGATTAAGCCGCCAGGAGTGTTTCATGCCTGATTATCGTTCCAAGACTTCCACCCAAGGCCGCAACATGGCCGGCGCCCGTGCCCTGTGGCGCGCAACCGGGATGAAGGACGAAGACTTCAAGAAACCGATCATCGCCATCGCCAACTCGTTCACCCAGTTTGTCCCGGGCCACGTGCACCTGAAGGACCTGGGCCAGCTGGTCGCCCGCGAGATCGAACGCGCCGGTGGCGTGGCCAAGGAGTTCAACACCATCGCGGTCGATGACGGCATCGCCATGGGCCACGACGGCATGCTGTATTCGCTGCCAAGCCGCGAGATCATTGCCGACGCCGTGGAATACATGGTCAACGCCCACTGCGCCGACGCCATCGTGTGCATCTCCAACTGCGACAAGATCACCCCCGGCATGCTGATGGCCGCCCTGCGCCTGAACATCCCGGTGATCTTCGTTTCCGGCGGCCCGATGGAAGCCGGCAAGACCAAGCTGGCCAGCCACGGCCTGGACCTGGTCGACGCCATGGTCATCGCTGCCGACTCCTCGGCTTCCGACGAAAAGGTCGCCGAATACGAGCGCAGCGCCTGCCCGACCTGCGGTTCGTGCTCCGGCATGTTCACCGCCAACTCGATGAACTGCCTGACCGAAGCCCTGGGCCTGGCCCTGCCGGGCAACGGCTCGACCCTGGCCACCCACGCCGACCGCGAGCAGCTGTTCCTCACCGCCGGCCGCACCATTGTCGAGCTGTGCAAGCGCTATTACGGCGAGAACGACGAGTCGGTACTGCCGCGTAGCATCGCCAACTTCAAGGCGTTCGAAAACGCCATGATGCTCGACATCGCCATGGGCGGTTCGACCAACACCATCCTGCACCTGCTGGCCGCAGCCCAGGAAGGCGAAGTCGAATTCGACCTGCGTGACATCGACCGTCTGTCGCGTAAAGTGCCGCAGCTGTGCAAGGTGGCGCCGAACATCCAGAAGTACCACATGGAAGACGTGCACCGCGCCGGCGGCATCTTCAGCATCCTCGGTTCGCTGGCCCGTGGCGGCCTGCTGCACACCGACCTGCCGACCGTGCACAGCCGCAGCATGGAAGAAGCCATCGCCAAGTGGGACATCACCCAGACCGATGACGAAGCCGTGCACACCTTCTTCAAGGCTGGCCCTGCCGGTATCCCGACCCAGACGGCGTTCAGCCAGTCGACCCGTTGGGAAACCCTGGATGACGACCGCGAAAACGGCTGCATCCGCAGCTTCGAGCACGCCTACTCGCAAGAAGGCGGCCTGGCTGTGCTGTACGGCAACATCGCCCTTGACGGCTGCGTGGTAAAAACCGCCGGTGTCGACGAATCGATCCACGTGTTCGAAGGCAACGCCAAGATCTTCGAGAGCCAGGACAGCGCCGTGCGCGGCATCCTCGCCGACGAAGTGAAGGCCGGCGATATCGTGATCATCCGTTACGAAGGCCCGAAAGGCGGCCCGGGCATGCAAGAAATGCTGTACCCGACCTCGTACCTGAAGTCCAAAGGCCTGGGCAAGGCTTGCGCCCTGCTCACCGATGGCCGCTTCTCGGGCGGCACCTCGGGCCTGTCGATTGGCCACGCCTCGCCGGAAGCGGCTGCTGGCGGCGCCATCGGCCTGGTGCGCGACGGCGACAAGGTATTGATCGACATCCCTAACCGTTCGATCAACCTGCTGGTCAGCGACGAAGAACTGGCCGAGCGCCGCATCGAGCAGGACAAGAAGGGCTGGAAACCGGTCGAAGCACGCCCACGCAAGGTAACCACCGCGCTGAAGGCCTACGCCCTGCTGGCGACCAGTGCCGACAAAGGTGCTGTGCGTAACAAGGCGATGCTCGAAGGGCTGTAAGGCACTTTGGGTGTGAAAGAAGAACCGGCGCGCTGAGCGCCGGTTTTTTATGCCTGTGATTTATGTGCTGCCTGTACTGGCCCTATCGCCGGAAAGCCAGCTCCCACAGGGCCCCCACAGTTTTGAAGGCCTGTGTGTTTCCTGCGGGAGCTGGCTTGCCGGCGATAGGGCCAGTACAAGCAACACAACAACTACTGGATCTGCTCGGGCGTCACGATCACCCAATTCTTGTCCGCCGTCACCGGCAGCCCTTCCTTGGCCTGCGCAGCCGCATTCTTTGCGATCATTCCGTTCAGCTGGTCCATGTACTTGGCCTTGCGGTTTATCCACAGGTGGATGCCACCTTTACCCACATCCACCCCATGAAACTGCATGTAGCCATCGCTGGTCGGCGTGTCGCCGCCCACCAGCACCGGTTTCTTCCACTCATCGATGTAGGTCAGGATCGCTGCCTGCTTGCCCGCCATCCAGGTAGCCGGGGTCCACAGGTACGGGGTCAGCTCCAGCCCTTCGTTGGCCTTGGCATCATAGTGGCCAGCACTGATCTGCTTGCGTGCCGTAGTCAATTGGCCATTGCTGCGGTCCTTTAGCAGCAGGCTCACGCCAATCACGTTCTGCGGCTTCACGTTGTAGCCGTACTTGGGGTCTGACGCGACCATGCGCACCAGCTCTTCGGAGGCCGCCGAAATCACGTACACCTCGATGCCATTCTCCATCAGCTTGTTGTAAAGCTCGGCCTGGCCTTTGAAGACCTTGGGCGGCTGTACCTCGATGGTCTTGACCTGATCGCCTTCGTAATAAGTACTGGGGATCGGCTTGGTAGAAGCCATCAGTTCATCCACCTGCACCTTCAACTCCTTCAGGGTAAAGCCCGAGAACACCTGGGCCACCCACGGGTAGCAGACCATGTCGTCGACTTCGCATAACCGGTAGTAGTAGCTGAACAGGCTCTCCTTGTGCTCGGCAGTGTCCTTGAATGGCATCAGCTTCAGCGAAGGGTCGAGCTTGTCACGGCTCAGCAGGCCCTTGTTTTCCATGAACGGCAGCAAGGCTTCTTCCAGGTCATAGCGGTAACTGGTGTTGTCCATGTCAAACACCGCGTAGTTACCCTTGTTGGCATTGGCAGCGATCATGCTGTCGAGCTGCCTAGCGGCCTCGGCGGGCCAATGTTTGAGCTCGGTGGCGAAGGTTTCGATACTGAACAGCAGGGACAGGCCGATGGCGGCGGCTTTCACAGCGACTTTCATGTACGAATCTCCTGAAATGACCCAGAAACGCTAGTGCAACAATCCCCACTGCCAACCTTCGATAACGACCTCCATGCAGCCGCAAACGCCGCGTTCATTGCAATCCGCGACACTTCGTTATTCCATAAACGACTATGCAAATTCCATTTGGGTATAAATTCGTTTATTTTCAGGCTGTTAGCATTTCCGTTCGCAATCGCTCACAGAGGCGATGCCACTTCTGCTTTTTTTTGCTGGAGCTTCAATGAACCTGCCGCTGTCTCTTAACCTGCTGGCGTTCCTGGCCCTGTTGCTGGGCCTGGCACAAACCCGCCGCACCGACTGGAGCCTGGCCAAGAAGGTGCTGCTGGGCCTGGTCATGGGTGTGGGCTTCGGCCTGGCCCTGCACACGATCTACGGCGCGGGCCACCCTGTGCTCAAGGCCACCATCACCTGGCTCGACCTGGTCGGCAACGGCTATGTAGGCCTGTTGCAAATGATCGTCATGCCACTGATCTTCGCCTCGATCCTCAGTGCCGTGGCGCGCCTGCACAACGCCTCGTCACTGGGCCGCATCAGCGTGCTCAGTATCGGCACCCTGCTGCTGACCACCGCCATTGCCGCGCTGATCGGCATCGTGCTGACCAACCTGTTCGGCCTCAGTGCCGAAGGCCTGGTCGCCGGCGCCCAGGAAAGCGCGCGCATGCAGGTTATCCACAGCGACTACGCGGGCAAGGTCGCCGACCTCAACATCCCGCAACTGCTGCTGTCGTTCATCCCCAGCAACCCCGTGGGTGACCTGGCGCGGGCCAAGCCGACCTCGATCATCAGCGTGGTGATCTTTGCCGTGTTCGTCGGCCTGGCCGCACTGCAACTGATCAAGGACGATGCCGAGAAAGGCGAGCGCGCGCTGTCGGCCATCGACACCCTGCAAGCCTGGGTGATGCGCCTGGTACGGGTAGTGATGAAACTGACCCCGTATGGCGTGCTGGCGTTGATGACCAAGGTGGTAGCCAGCCTCGAACATGGAAGACATCCTCAAGCTGGGCAGCTTCGTGGTGGTGTCGTACCTGGGCCTGGGGCTGATGTTCGTGGTGCATGCCCTCATCCTGGCGGCGACCGGTGTGAGCCCGCTGCGCTTCTTCCGCAAGGTGTGGCCAGTGCTCACTTTCGCCTTCACCAGCCGGTCCAGTGCCGCCAGCATTCCACTGAACATCGAAGCGCAAACCCGCCGCCTGGGCGTGCCGCAGTCGATCGCCAGCTTCAGCGCATCGTTCGGCACCACCATTGGCCAGAACGGCTGCGCTGGCCTCTATCCCGCCATGCTGGCGGTGATGGTGGCGCCGGCGGTGGGCATCGATACCTTCGACCCGCTGTGGATCGCTACCCTGGTGGCCATCGTCACGCTGAGTTCGGCGGGGGTTGCCGGCGTGGGCGGCGGCGCCACTTTTGCCGCGCTGATCGTGCTGCCGGCCATGGGCTTGCCGGTGGAGTTGGTGGCGTTGCTGATTTCGGTGGAGCCGCTGATCGACATGGGCCGTACGGCGTTGAACGTGAACGGTTCGATGACCGCGGGCGTGGTGACCAGCCAGTTGCTGAAAGAGACCGACAAGGATGTGCTGGCGGGCGATGAGCATGCCGAATTGAGCCATACCTGACGGATTGTCGGGGGCGCTTTGCGCCCCTTTCGCGGCACAAGGCCGCGCCTACAGGAGATTGCGCACGTCTGCCTTGCGCGGCCCCCTGTAGGCGCGGCCTTGTGCCGCGAAAGGGCCGAAAAGCGGCCCCGGTATTCTCAGATCAGTAACTGGCCCGCACGCTCAACGTCAGGTTCCGCGGCTCGCCATAGAAGTTAGAGCCCCAGGCACTGTCCACGCGCTCGTAATACTTGCGATCAAACAGGTTGTTGGCCGTCAGCGTGGTCGTCAGGTGCTTGTTGAAGCGGTACCCCACCTGGGCCGTGGCCACACTGTAGCCACCCTGCACAAAGTCCACGCCGTTTCGCATGTAATAGGTCTCGCTGACCACCCGTACCCCGCCGCCCACGCTAACCCCTTGCAAGGGCCCATCGCTGAACTCATACCGAGTCCACAAGTTGAAGTTGTGTTTCGGCGTAATGCTGATGCCCTGGTAGTCCTCGTCGCTCATCGACTTGAGCATCGTGAAGGCGTAGCCGGTGCTGATGCTCCAGCTATCAGTCAGGTTGCCGGAAAGCTCGGTTTCCCAGCCTTGGCTGCGTATTTTGGCCTGCGCCTCGGAAAACGGCGTCCCGCTCACTGATTGCGCACGGTTTTCGTCATAGATGCGGAACACCGCCATACTGCCGTTCAGGCGACCGTCGAAAAACTCGCGCTTGAGCCCCAGGCTCATATTGCTTGCCCTTGCGCGGGTCGATCGGCACGCCATCGGCATCCACCTCGGTTTGCGGCTTGAAGATACTGGTGTAGCTGGCGTAGGCCGACAGCTCCGGCGTCAGCTTGGCCACCAGCGCCGCATAGGGGATGAACTTGTGGTCGATGTTGGTATTGGTACTGTTGAACTGGTTGAAGAACGGGTTGGCGTTACGCGCGTCGCTGTCGAACCAGGTCAGGCGGCCACCCGCAATCACGTCCAGCCAGTCGGTGGCACTGATCTTGGCCCGGGCATAGGCACCGTACTGATTGGACTTCGACCAGTTGCCATTGGGCATGTCGTAGTCTTGCTTGGGAATGTCGATGCTGCCCGGGTCGAACACGTTGATGGGGAAGTAATCCCCGCCACCGTAGGTAAACGTTTTGTCCAGATGCTGGTATTCGGCCCCCACCGTAAGCTCATGGCTGCGCCCGAACGCTTCCACCGGCAGGGTGACGAAGCTGTCCACGCCGACTGACTTGATATGGGTGTAGTAAGAGTAGGCTATCGCGTAGCTGTCCCCGGTGCCCTCGGTTACCGCATCATCGGTCCAGGTAAAGTTGCGCGTAGGGGTTTCGGCATCGCGGTAAGTCAGCGAGGTCTTGAACTGGCCGCCGTTATCCAGCGTATGGTCAACCTCGAAGAAACTTTCCCACAGGCGCTCGTCCAGCTCGTTCCACTTGGCATCGACAAAGGTCGAGCGGCTGACATCGAGCAGCTTGCCGCTGGCATAGGCTGGCAAGCCGAACGCGGGTGTGGAGTTGTTGCGCTGGTAGGCCCCGCCCAGCGACAGCGTGGTGGCCGGGGTGATGTCGTATTCCAGGCGGCCATAGACCATCGGCCGTTCGTTCTGCGCGTAATCGACGAACGACTGGTTGTTCTCGTAGGCCGTGACGAAGCGCCCGCGCAGGTTGCCTTGGTCGTTCAACGGCCCGGTGATGTCGACCGTGGAGTGATAGCGGTCCCAACTGCCAGCCGAGAGTTCACCCGACAAACCGAACTGCCCCAGCGCCCGCTTGCGCACCAGGTTGATGGTGCCACCCGGCTCACCCGCGCCCTGATACAAACCGGACGGACCGCGCAGCACTTCGACCCGGTCGAACATGGCCAGGTCGAAGCTGGTGGCCATGTCGCCTTGCCCCGTACGCTGCGAAACGCCGTCGACCTGAACCTGGTCGACCAGAAAGCCGCGAATGTAGACATCGTTCAGGTTGGAGCCGGCGTTATACGACTTGATCGTGGCCCCGGTCACCTGACGCATGGCGTCTTGCAGGCTGTTCATGTTCTGGTCGTCCAGCCGTTGGCGGGTAACCACCGAGACCGACTGGGGGATGTCCTTGAGCTTCTGCTCGCCCTTGCCGATGGTCAGCGCACCCGTGGTGTAAGAGCCACTGTTTTCGGTGGTAGCGCCCAGCTGTCGGCTGTCGATCTTGATTGCGCCCAATTGCAGTGAGCTGTCGTCGTCCTTGCCACGTCGCTGTAGGGTGACGCTGTCACCGTCGATATAGCTGGCACTGAGCCCGGTCCCCTGCAACAGGCGGCCCAATGCTTGGTCCTGTGGATAACTGCCGTTGACCCCGGATGAACGCAAGCCTTGGGTGAACTCGCCAGGCACCAGCACCTGGATCCGCGTCACCGCACTGAATGCCGCCAGTGCCGAGTCCAGCGGCTGCGCGGGGATCTCAAAACGGTAGGCCTGGGCCTGGGTGGCGGCACTGGCGTGCAAGGGCACGGCCAAGGTGCCGTAGGCAAGCGCGACGGCCAGGCCGAGCGCGGTGCGCGTGGCGATGCTGTTCATGTGGTGAGGCTCCCCGAATTCGTCCTGATGATCGACGGCGCATCACTGTCTGAGAGTGCTTATTATTTGCGCCTACCCAATCAAGGACGACGGCCTGCCAGGAATCCCCGAAGTTTTTTTAAAAAACTTCGTTCAGCCTTCACGAAGGATGCGCAGGTAGGGCGTGTACTGCTCGGCACGCAAACCCAGGGTATGGGTCAGTGCCTTCAGCACGGCATCGGGCTTGTCGATTTCGAACACCCCAGACACCTTACGCTGGCGCAGACCATCACCCAGCAGCACCGTCTGGCCCGGCCAGTAACGGTTCAGCTCGGCGACCACTTCGGCAAGCGGCTGCTGGCTGAACACCAGTTGCCGCTGCCGCCAGGCAAAGGCGCTGGCCGGGTCGAACGGGTGCAGGGCGGCCAGCGAGCCCGCCGTGTACTCCACTGCCTGCCCCGGTTCAAGGAACACGCCAGGGCCATGGCCTGCATTGACCTCGACCTTGCCCTGGGCGACTTTGACGCGGGTTTGCTCCGCGTCACTGGCCACACTGAAGCGGGTGCCGACAACCCGTACCCAGCCTTCACCGGCTTTCACCACAAAGGGCCGGGCGGGGTCGCGCGCCACGTCAAACCAGGCTTCGCCGCGCAGCAACCGCACCCGCCGCTCACCCTGTGCCAGTTGCACCTGTACCGCCGTGTCGGTGTTCAGTTGCAGCTGCGAACCATCGTCAAGCTGGATGCTGCGCGATTCGCCGGTAGCCGTGGCGTAGTCGGCGCGCCAGCGGTCGATGTAGGGCGTCTGGCCAACCAGCAGGCCAAACAACGCGGCAGCTGCCATGCCCTGCGCGACTTTGCGCCAGGTGCGTCGGGCCGGCTTTCGCCACTGCTGGCGCTGCTGTGCACGCAAGTGTTCGGCAGGCGCCTGCAATACGCCCAGCAACAGGATCACCTCGTCCCAGGCCTGCGCCTGCTCTGCCCCCGTCGCCTTCCAGGCAGCGAATGCCGCCCGCTCCTCGGCAGTGACGTCTTCGGCCTGCAAGCGGTAGTACCAGGCCGTGGCTTCGGCGAACAACTGCTCGCTGTCTGGCGTTTCGCTCATCGGGATATCTGCAGTTCCAGGGTTCATGGCCGTGACGCCCTCGCTTGGCCAGCCAGTTGCCGCTTGATGAAGGCACGGCAATCGAGCAGTGCCCGCCGCAGCTGGTATTCGACGCTGCGCGGCGTGATGTGCATGCGCTCGCCGATTTCGCGGTAGCTACAGCCGTCCACATGATAAAGCAGGAAGATATGGCGGGTAGCCTCGGGCAGCGACTCGATCGCCGCCTGCATCAACGCGTGTTGCTGCTGCTCAAGCAGTTGTTCTTCGACACCGGGCTCGTCACTGGCCAGTTCTTCACTGGGCTCGCCACCGTCCAGGCGCTCACGGCGAATCGCCTGGCGCTGGTGATCGCGTATCAGGTTGCTGGCAATGGTGAAGAGAAAGGCCGGCAAGTTGTCGATCTGCTTGTCCGCAGGCAACCGCGCCAAACGCAGGAACGACTCCTGGGTCAGGTCGGCGGCTACCTGAGCGTTGCCGGTGCGGCGTGCGACAAACGCTTCCAGCGCTTTCTTCTGCTCGGTGAACAGCCGGGCGATCTGCTTGTTCCATGAAGACACGGCGCATCTCGGCTCAAGGTCTCAAGAGGTGCGCACGCTAGCAGAAGATGAGATGTATTCGCAATTAATGCGCACCGAATGCATCAATATCCGGTAACGCAAAGGCACGGCAACCAAGGCGTGCCCGGCTTGAGGCTTCGCTATACTGCTGGCCGGTAAGTGTGATGCGCCGCAAAGGAAACACCATGCCTCAGTACGACATGACTCAGGCCGAAGCAGAAAAACTCCGCATTGAGGTGGCCAAGATCCGCGTCGAGGTCGACGAATTGATGGCCGAAA
The DNA here is from genome assembly GCA_947090765.1 of Pseudomonas sp. MM223. Classification (NCBI taxonomy): domain Bacteria; kingdom Pseudomonadati; phylum Pseudomonadota; class Gammaproteobacteria; order Pseudomonadales; family Pseudomonadaceae; genus Pseudomonas; species Pseudomonas sp. MM223. Next base: position 6,432,921 of record OX352322.1, read on the forward strand.
CGCGCAAGCTGAATGCCGAAGCCATCAAGATGACCCGCGAAACCTTTTGGTACCCGGTTGCCATCGCTGTCGGTTTCGTCACCACGGTGGCGACGGTCACCGCACTGATCATCAAACTGCTCACCTGAGCACCCTTGAGACCTGCGAAGTACCTGTAGGAGCGGCCTTGCGCCGCGAAAGGGGCGCAAGGGGCGCAAGGCGCCCCCGACAATCTCAAACCTTGTCCCAAACCTCGAAGTGATAGGCAGGCTTACCTTCTTCAGCCTGCGCCTCGCTCGACGCCAGCGTCCACTGCCCCTCATCAAACGCAGGGAACCACGCATCCCCTTCCGGCGCCATTTCCACCCGCGTCAGGTACATGCGGCTGACCAGCCCCTTCTCCAGCGCCTGACCATACAACTGCGCCCCGCCAATCAGCATCAGTTCTTCAACGCCCTGCTCGCGCGCCCACTGCTCGGCCCGCACCAGCGCCTCTTCAAGCGAGGCAAACACCTCGGCACCCGCCAGTTCAAGCCCCGGCTGGCGGCTGACCACGATGTTCAGCCGCCCAGGCAGCGGCCGGCCCAGCGAGTCCCAGGTCTTGCGCCCCATGATGATCGGCTTGCCCAGGGTGGTGGCCTTGAAGTACTTGAAATCCCCCGGCAAATGCCAGGGCATGGAATTGTCGACGCCAATCACGCGGTTCTCGGCGTACGCCGCGATCAGGCTGAGGGGGAGTGATGTATTCATGCCAGCGAGGATAGCACCGGGCGTGTGGGTTATGCTTCTGCCCTGACATGTGCAATGGAAGACCTTGTGACTGGACCGACTCCACTGGACAAGCGCTGGCTCACCGAAGCGGTACGCCTGCGCGAGGAACACGCCGGCCCCCTGGAAGACCAGGAAGCCAACCGTCGCGCCCGCCAGTTGGGCGGCGACCTGGCGGCCCGCATCGAAACCCGTGCGCTGTTCCTGGCCGAACGCGACGGCATGAGCACCGCCCTGCGCCACTGGAAGCAAGGCGCGCGCCTGGCGCTGCTGGCCTTGCTGCTGATGGCCGTGCTCAGCGGTGCCGGCCTGGCCCTGGCCGCCCTGGGCGACGGGCAGCGGCCGGTGAACGTGTTCTGGGCCTTGGGCAGCCTGCTCGGGCTAAACCTGCTGATGCTGCTGGGCTGGGCCATCGGTTTTGCCGTGAGCGGCGAGCATGGCGCGGGGCTGGGCCGGCTGTGGCTATGGCTTAGCGAGCGCTTTGCCCGCGATGCCAAGGCCGCACACCTTGCACCTGCGCTGCTGGTGCTGCTGCAACGCCAACGCCTCAACCGCTGGCTGCTCGGCCTGCTGGTGCATGGCCTGTGGCTGCTGGCCATGCTCAGCGCCCTGGGTATGCTGCTGGCCTTGCTGGCGACCCGGCGTTATGGCTTTGTCTGGGAAACCACGCTGCTGGCTGCCGACCCGTTCATCCACCTGACCCAAGCCCTGGGTGCCCTGCCTTCGCTGCTGGGCTTTGCCGTGCCCGATGAGGCCATGATCCGCGCCAGCGGCGACACCTTGCCGGCCCTGGAACTGGCCCGCCAGGCCTGGGCCAGCTGGTTGCTCGGGGTGGTGCTGGTGTATGGCCTGTTACCCCGCTTGCTGCTGGCCGCACTGTGCCTGTGGCGCTGGCGCCAGGGCCGCGAGCGCCTGGCGCTGGACCTGAGCCTGCCCGGCTACGCGCAACTGCGTGATGCTTTGATGCCTCGCAGCGAACGCATCGGCGTGCAGGACGCCGCGCCCGAGACCCTGCCGCAGTTTGCAGCCGGCCAACTGGAGAGCGGCAGCAGCGGTGCCCTGCTGGTCGGCCTGGAGCTGGACGACCAGCGCCCCTGGCCGCCCGCCCTGCCTAAAAGTGTGATCGATGCCGGCGTGCTCGACAGCCGCGAATCGCGCAACCGGCTGCTTGAACAACTCAGTCGCTTCCCGCCGGCACGCCTGGCTATCGCCTGCGACCCCCGGCGCTCACCCGACCGTGGCAGCCTGGCGCTGCTCACCGAACTGGCGCGCAATGCCGGCGCAACTCGCATCTGGCTGCTCCAGGCCGCACCCGGCCAGGCCCTGGATGCCCAGCGCCTGGGCGACTGGCACGAAGCCCTCGACCGCCTGGGCCTGACCCACGCCGACACCTCACCGTTGACCTGGCTGGAGCATGGCCATGACTGAGCCACTGAAACTGGCCGTGGTCGGCCATACCAATGTCGGCAAGACCTCGCTGCTGCGCACGCTGACCCGTGACGTCGGCTTTGGCGAGGTGTCCCACCGCCCCAGCACCACCCGCCATGTAGAAGGTGCGCGCTTGTCGGTGGACGGCGAACCCTTGCTGGAGCTGTACGACACCCCGGGCCTGGAGGATGCCATCGCCTTGCTCGACTACCTTGAGCGGCTGGAGCGCCCGGGCGAGCGCCTGGACGGCCCGGCCCGCCTGGAGCGCTTTCTGCAAGGCAGCGAAGCGCGCCAGCGTTTCGAGCAGGAGGCCAAAGTGCTGCGCCAGTTGCTGGCCAGCAATGCCGGCCTGTACGTGATCGACGCGCGCGAGCCGGTGCTGGCCAAGTACCGCGATGAGCTGGAGGTGCTGGCCAGTTGCGGCAAGCCGTTGCTGCCGGTGCTCAACTTCGTCGCCAGCCACCAGCACCGCGAGCCGCAATGGCGTGAAGCCCTTGCCCGGCTTGGCCTTCACGCGTTGGTGCGGTTCGACAGCGTGGCCCCACCCGAGGATGGCGAGCGCCGTTTGTACGAAAGCCTGGCCCTGCTGCTGGAGGACGCCCGCCCTGCCCTGCAGCGGCTGATCGACGACCAGCAGGCGCAGCGCGTGGCCCGCCAGCACAGCGGCAAGCGCCTGATTGCCGAGCTGCTGCTGGACTGCGCAGCCTGCCGGCGCAGTGTAGAGGCCGAACCAGCGGCCGAAGCTCGGGCCATCGAGGCGCTGCGCCAGGACATACGCCAACGTGAACAGCGTTGTGTCGAAGCCTTGCTCAAGCTGTATGCCTTCCGCCGCGAGGATGCCCACGCCAGCGATCTGCCGTTGCTCGATGGCCGCTGGGGCGATGACCTGTTCAATCCTGAAACCCTGAAGCTACTGGGCGTGCGCCTGGGCAGCGGCGTGGCGGCGGGAGCCGCAGCCGGGGCCGGGGTCGATTTGCTCGTCGGCGGGCTTACCCTCGGCGCAGCGGCGCTGGCCGGAGCGATTGCCGGCGGCGCGCTGCAAACGGCGCGTAACTATGGCTCGCGGTTGATGGGCAAACTCAAGGGCAAGCGCGAGCTGACCGTGGACGACACGGTGTTGCGCTTGCTGGCTTTGCGTCAGCAGCAGTTGATGGTGGCGCTGGAAAACCGCGGGCATGCGGCGCAAGACAGCATCAGGCTGGGCGAGCTGGATGAAAAGGCCTGGCGCGAGGGCAAGTTGCCAGAGGCGCTGGTCAAGGCGCGGGCGCATCCGCAGTGGTCCACCCTCAACCCTGGGGCGAAGCTGAACCAGGCTGAGCGGCAAGAACAGCTGGAGGCACTGGTTTTACAGTTTTGAGTTAGCAGGCCTGGCCCCTTCGCAGCACAAGGCTGCTCCTACAGGCAGATGCGATACCTGTAGGAGCAGCCTTGTGCTGCGAAGAGGCCGGCACAGGCACCCATATATCAAAGCAGTGCCAGCGCTCTCTGCTTCAACCCATCCAGGTCAACCACCGGCACCCCGACCTCCTTGGCCCGCTCATCCCACTCCCGCATCCGCAAGCTCACCTCAAACAACGGATCCCGCTCGAACGCATCCGCCTCGGCCTCGCTCATCACCCCACCCTGATATTCCAAGGTCCGCCGGCTCGCCTCGCTCAACCGCTGGTAATACCCAGCCTGGCGCAACGTCAGGTAACGCTTGGCCTCAACGTGGTACTGCACCAGCCGCGCCATGCGCTCGCCAAAACCACAACGGCGCAAATACTCGGCCCCGATACGTTCATGGCTGACCACGCCGTAGCCGCCCATGCTGGCGTCACCGCCACACAGGTGGCCGATGTCGTGGAAGAACGCCGCCAGCACCACTTCATCGTCGAAGCCTTCGGCCATGGCCAGTTGCGCGGCCTGGGACATGTGTTCGAGCTGGGTAATGGCTTCACCGATGTAGTCGTCGCTGCCATGGTGCGCGTACAGGGCGAAGGTGCTGTCGATGATCTGTGCTGGGGTGGGCATCGGTAGCTTATCCTGGCTTGATGATGAGTTGGCTTCTTCGCAGCACAAGGCTGCTCCTACAGGTATCGCGCCCCCTGTAGGAGCAGCCTTGTGCTGCGAAGAGGCCGGTACAGGTTATTGCTGGGCCACCTTCTCCGACTTGCCGTCATAACGCTTGCGCCATTCGGCCAGAATCTGGTCACGGTTCTTCGATGCCCAGGCAAAGTCGTTCTTGATCAGGCGCTGCTCATAGTCCGCCGGCAACTCGGTCTGCGGCTTGGCAATGCCCGGCGCGGCCAGCACGGCGAAGTTTTCCTTGTACAGTTCCATGGCCGCCGGGCTGGCCGAGAAGTCAGCCAGGCGCTTGGCTGCATCCGCCTTGGGCGAGCCCTTGATCACAGCAGTCGCCTCAATCTCCCAGCCCAGGCCTTCCTTCGGCAGCACGATGTCCAGCGGCGCGCCCTGGCGCTTGAGCTGTACGGCCGGGTACTCGAACGAGATACCGATCGGGAACTCACCCGCTGCCGCCAGCTTGCAAGGCTTGGAGCCGGAATGCACATACTGGCCGATATTCTGGTGCAGCGCGTCCATGTAGGCCCAGCCTTGCGGCTCGCCAAAGGTCTGCAACCAGGCACTCACATCGAGGAAGCCGGTGCCGGACGAGGCCGGGTTCGGCATGACGATCTTGCCCTTGTACTCAGGCTTGGTCAGGTCCTGCCAGCTCACCGGTTTGCTCAAGCCCTGCTTCTCGGCCTCGATGGTATTGAAGCAGATGGTCGCGGCCCACACGTCCATGCCCACCCAGGCCGGCGGGTTGGCAGCATCCCGGTAGTTGCCGGAGATTTTGCCCAGGTCCTTCGGCGCATAGGCTTCAAGCATGCCGTTCTGGTCGAGGATGGCCAGGCTGGACGCCGCCAGGCCCCATACCGCGTCGGCTTGCGGGCGGTCTTTCTCGGCCAGCAGCTTGGCAGTGATGATGCCGGTAGAATCGCGTACCCACTTGATCTCGATGTCCGGGTTGGCCTTTTCGAAGGCCTGCTTGTAGCTCTTCAACTGCTCGGCTTCCAGCGCGGTATAGACCGTCAGCTGGGTACCCGCGGCCGAAGCCTGCAGGCTGAATACGGCGGAAACGGCAGCGGCAAGTGCAAGGTGCTTGTACATGGGTAGGTTCCTTACAGGTCAGACGGTCGCGGCGCGTTGGCGCCAGGCTTGGGAGCGGCGCAGCAGGCCGCGTGAGGCTGCGGCCAGCAGCAGTGAAGCGCCGGCACTGGTCAGCAGGATCAGGGTGGACATGGCAGCGGCACCGCCAACATTGCCGGCATCGTCCATGTTCAGCACGGCAACGGCAGCCAGGATGGTGTCGGGGCTGTACAGGAAGATCGCCGCCGACACGGTAGTCATGGCCGACACGAACAGGTAGCGGATGATGTCCAGCAGCGCCGGCAGGCAGATCGGCACGGTCACCCGCAGGAAGTGCTTGTACAACGGCGCTTTCAGCGACAGCGCCGCGGCCTCGAACTCGCCATCCAGCTGGCGCAGTGCGGTAGTTGCGGTCATCTGCGCCGTGGTCAGGTAATGGGCGATGGTGCACACCACCAACAGCCCCATGCTGCCGTACAGCACATGCAGCGGGTTGCCATTCAGGTTGAAGAAGAAGACATACCCCAGGCCCAGCACCAGGCCCGGCACGGCCATGGGGATGAAGCTGAGCAGGCGCAGCACCTGGTTGAGCAGGCGTTGGCCCTGGGTCTTCTCCATCAGGTAGGCACCGGTGAAGATCACGATGCTGCCGATCAGCGCAGTGCCGATGGCCATGGTCACGCTGTTGCGATAGGCCAGCCAGCCGCCACCTGCGGTGTCTTCGAACATGTAATGACGCAGTGACAGCGACAGGTTGTACGGCCAGAACGTGACCAGCGACGAATACACCGCCATGCCGATCACCACCAGCAACGCCGTGCACACCAGCAGCACAATGGCCAGGAAGCAGGCATCGCGGCCACGCGATGGCTTGGGCTCGAACACCTGGGCACGGCCGCTCATGGCCTCGCCCTGGCGCCGGCGCAGCCAGGCATCGACGCTGAAGCTGAACAGGGCCGGCAACAGCAGCACCATGCCGATCAACGCACCACGGCCAAACTGTTGCTGCCCAACCACCGCCTTGTAGGCCTCCAGCGCCAGCACCTGATAGTCGCCACCCACCACCACCGGTACACCGAAGTCGGTGATGGTCAGGGTGAACACCAGGCAGAACGCCGCGAACACCGCTTGGCGCGTGGCCGGCCAGGTGATGCTGGTGAACGCCCGGGATGGGCCGGCGCCCATGCTGGAAGCGGCATCGAACAGGCGAGCATCGGCCAGCGACAGCGCCGACAGCAGGATCATCAACGCATGCGGGAAGGTGTAGATGGCCTCCCCCAGCACGATGCCCCAGAACCCGTAGATATTGTCGCTGAGCAACCCGCGCAGCAGCCCCTGGTTACCGAACAGGTAAACCAGGGCGATGGCCGGCAGCATCGATGGCGCCAGCAACGGCAGCAGCGAAATCCCCCGCCACAGGCCCTTCGCCGGGATCAGCGTACGTTGCAAGGCGTAGGCAAACAGGTAGGCCAGCGGCACCACAATGGCCGCGACGGTGAAAGCCACCGACAGGCTGTTGCCCAGCAACCAGTGGAAATTGTCGCTGGCGAACAGTTCGCGGGCTGCCAGCAGGCCGCCACCCTGGCCCGCATCAGCGCTGAAGCCACGCCAGAAGATCGCCAGCAGCGGCATCAGCACGGCCAGCACCAACAGGATCAGCAGCAGGCTCTTGCCGCCGACGACGAACAACCGGTCACCCAGGGCGACGCCAGCACGCGGCGCGGCTTTGGCCTGGCTCAGCGGCAGGGACATTGGCGCGGCCATCTCAGGCAAACACCTGCAGGCTCTGCGGCGGCAATGCCACCCAGATGTCCTGCGAACCCAGGCGCGGCATGGCCTCGGGGGCCACCTCAGCCAGCAGGGCGTGGCCTGGCAGGGCCTTGAGTTCAAAGCTCATGCGGCAGCGGTTACCGAGAAAGGTGATTTCACGGACCATGGCCGGGAACAGGTTTTCTTCGTGCACCACCGGGTTGACCGTGATCGCCTCTGGGCGGCAGAACAGCCGGCCGCTGCTGGCCTGGGCCGAACCCGGCGCCAGGCGCATGTTCATGCCGCCGACCTGGGCGTGGCTGTCGCCGCTGCGCTGGAACGGCAGCCAATTGCCCTGGCCGACAAACTCGGCAACGAACGGCGTGGCCGGCTGGTCGTAGATTTCCTGCGGGGTGGCGTACTGCTCGACCTGGCCGTTGTTCATCACCGCAATGCGGTCGGCCATCAGCATGGCCTCGTCCTGGTTGTGGGTCACCATCAGGGTGGTGATGCCCAACTGGCGTTGCAGCTGGCGCAGCTCGGTGCACAGGTGCTCGCGCACCCGGGCGTCCAGCGCCGACATCGGCTCGTCGAGCAGCAACAGGGATGGCGACGGCGCCAGCGCGCGGGCCAGGGCCACGCGTTGCTGCTGGCCACCGGAGAGCTGGCCTGGGTACTTCTTTTCGCTGCCAGAAAGGCCGACCAGTTCGAGCATTTCGGCTACCCGCTGGCGGGCCTGCTCGCGGCCACTGCCGGTCAGGCCGTAGGCAATGTTGGCCTCGACGGTAAGGTTGGGGAACAGCGCGTAGGACTGGAACAGGATGCCGTAGTCACGGGCCTGGGGCGGCAGCTCGGAGATATCACGCTCGCCGATGTACAGCGTGCCGCGGTCCTGGCGCTCCAGGCCGGCGATGCAACGCAGCAGCGTGGTCTTGCCACAGCCGGACGGGCCGAGCAGGCACACCAGTTCGCCGGCGGCGATGTCCAGCGAGACATCGTTGAGCGCCGTAAAGGCACCGAAGCGCTTGTGGATGTTGCGCACTTTCATCTGTGCGCCGGGGATGGTGTGGTTCATGGCAGGGCCTCATCGAAGAGATGGGGCCATGCTAGGAAGGCTGTGCGAAGGTTCTGTGGCGTTAGGGCAAAAGCGGGTGATAGTGGTATTGGCAGATTTTGTATTGGCCTTCAAGGGCCCTATCGCCGGCAAGCCAGCTCCCACAGGTACTGCACAGGTCTCAAGGACTGTGGGATACCTGTGGGAGCTGGCTTGCCGGCGATAGGGCCAGTACAGCCATTACATAACTGTCAGAAGTGCGAACCAGCCACTTCCTGCGCCACACCCAGGAATGCCGCCGGCAACCGGGCCTGGCGCCGTTCCTTCAGGCAATACAGGTACTCATGCATCACCGGCGCGTTATCCAGCGCCAACACCCGCAGCTCTGGGTTGTGCGGTACCTCATGGCGGGCAATCACGCTGATGCCGATGTTGCGCAGCACCGCCTCGCGGATCGACTCGCGGCTGCCGATTTCCAGCAAGGCCCCGGCCTTGACCCCGGCATCCTGCATCATCTGCTCGGTCAGCTTGCGCGTGGTCGAGCCCTTTTCGCGCATCAACAGGCAATGCCCGGCCACCACGTCAATGGACACTGTCTGACGATGGGCCAGCGGGTGGTTGCGATGCACCGCCACCACCAGCGGATCGGTGCCCAACACCCGCCGCACCAGCCGGGCGTCCTCCAGCAGTTGCGACGAGGCGGCGATATCCACCCGGTAGTCTTCGAGCATTTCCAGCACCTGCTGGGAGTTGCCGATCTCCACCGCCACATCCACCTGCGGCAAGCGTTCGCGGTATATCTTCACCAGGTCGAGAATGTAGTAAGGCGCCGTCGCGGCGATGCGCAAGCTGCCTTGGGCCTGGCCACTGTTGCGCAGCTCGAACTCGATGTCGGCCTCCTGCTGCAACAGCGCCTTGACCATCGGCAGCAGGCGCACGCCCTCTTCGCTCAGCACCAGGCGCCGCCCGCCGCGGTAGAACAGCTCCACCGCGTACTGGCTTTCCAGGTTGCGGATCTGCGTGGTCACCGTAGGCTGGCTGAGCCCGAGCTTCTTCGCCGCCAGGGTGATGCTGCCCAGGCGGGCCACCATGTAAAAGGCTTTCGAGCCGAACTCAGCATCGCTGCGCGCTGCAGTTGAAAGCTTGAAGCCGCAAGCCACAAGAAAAAACAAATCCGTGCAGTTTCCTATCTATCACTGTCACCTCGATCAGCTTGCCGCTTGTAGCTAGAGACTTGCAGCTGTCATTTGCGCAAAAGGCGCAAGCCGTTGAACACCACCAGCAAGCTCACGCCCATGTCGGCGAACACCGCCATCCACAGGGTGGCCATGCCGGCAAAGGTAATCGCCAGGAATATCGCCTTGACGCCCAGGGCCAGAACGATGTTCTGCATGAGGATCGCCGCACTTTGGCGCGACAGCCTGACGAAGGCCGGGATTTTCCGCAAGTCGTCGTCCATCAGCGCCACATCGGCGGTTTCGATGGCAGTGTCGGTGCCGGCAGCAGCCATGGCAAACCCGATCTCGGCGCGGGCCAGGGCCGGGGCATCATTGATGCCGTCACCCACCATGCCTACCCGATGGCCCTGTGCGTACAAGGCCTCGATGGTTTTCAGCTTGTCGGCAGGCAACAGGTTGCCCTCGGCGCGGTCGATACCCACTACGGCAGCGATGGCCTGCGCGGTATGCGGATTGTCACCGGTCAGCATGACAGTCTTGATGCCCAGCTCATGCAGTTCGGCGATGGCTTGGCGGCTGCTGTCCTTGACCGTATCGGCCACAGCGAACAAGGCCAATGGGCCACTGCGGTCGAGCAACAGAACCACGGTCTTGCCCTGGCGCTCCAGGGTATCCAGCTGGGCTTCCAGCTCGGGCGAGCACAGCCCCAGGCTCCTCCACCAGGCGATGGTTGCCCAAGTGATAGACCTCACCGGCGATGGTGCCACGTACGCCGCGCCCGGCCAGGGCGGCAAAGTCATCGACCTCGCTGAAAGCCAGGCCTTGCTCCTTGCCGAACTGGGCAATGGCGCGGGAAACCGGGTGGTCCGAGCGCTCGCCCAGGCTGGCAGCCAGGGCTTGCGCACGGCCTTCGAACCTCTGCTCCAGTACCTTCGCGTCAGTCTGTACCGGCTTGCCGTGGGTGATGGTGCCGGTCTTGTCCAGGGCCAGGTAGTCCAGGTGGCGGCCGCCCTCCAGGTACACACCGCCCTTGATCAGGATGCCTTTGCGCGCCGCAGCGGCCAGGCCGCTGACGATGGTCACCGGGGTCGAGATCACCAGGGCGCACGGGCACGCGACCACCAGCAGCACCAGGGCGCGGTAGACCCAGTCGAACCAGCCTGCGGCCATGAACAGCGGCGGGATCACCGCCACGGCCAAGGCGATGGCAAACACCGCCGGGGTGTAGATACGCGAAAACTGGTCGACGAAGCGCTGGGTAGGCGCCCGCGCGCCTTGTGCTTCCTCCACGGCCTTGATGATCCGCGCCAAAGTCGATTGCCCGGCACCGGCGGTAACGCGAAATTCCAGCGCCCCCGCCTGGTTGATGGTACCGGCGAACAGCTTGTCGCCTACGGCCTTCTCCACAGGCAGGCTTTCGCCGGTGATGGGCGCCTGATCGACGCTGGATTGCCCACTGGTCACTTCACCGTCCAGGCCGATGCGTTCGCCGGGGCGCACCCGCACCAAGGCGCCGATGGCCACTTCGCGCACCTCTGCTTCGCGCCATTGGCCATCTGCCTGCTGCACGGTGGCCATGTCCGGGGTCAGCTGCATCAACCCGCTGATGGCATTGCGCGCGCGGTCCAGCGAGCGGGCTTCGATCAGTTCGGCAACGGTAAACAGCACCATCACCATGGCCGCTTCCGGCCACTGGCCGATCAGCACGGCGCCGGTCACGGCGATGCTCATCAGCGCGTTGATGTTGAGGTTGCGGTTTTTAAGGGCAATCCAGCCTTTCTTGTAGGTGCCCAGGCCACAGCCAAGAATGGCTGCCAGTGCCAAGGCCGCCACCACCCATTCCGGGGCCAGCTCGGCAAAGTGCACGATTTCGGCAGCAAGGGCGGCAACACCCGACAATGCCAACGGCCACCAGCGGGTCTTGGCCGGTTGTGGCGCGGCAGCGTTACTGTCGCCTTCGGCACCAAGCGGCTCGGCCTTCATGCCCAGGCTGTCGATGGCCCGCTCGATGTCGCCAGTGCCGTCCAGGGTATGGCGCACGCCGAGCACGCGGTTGATCAGGTTGAATTCCAGCTGCTCGATACCGGCCAACTTGCCCAGCTTGTCCTGGATCAGGGTCTGCTCGGTGGGGCAGTCCATGGCCTCGATGCGAAAACGGCTGAACTGTGCCTGGGCACTGGCCGTTTCGCTCAGTTGCACCAGGGATGGCGCGGCTTTGGAGCCGCAGCAGCTGTGACCGTGAGCGGCATGGCCATGGTCGTCATCGCCATGGGCGTGATCGTGCGGGTGCTTGTGGTCGTGGCCGACAGGCTGGTTCATGGGGTCATCCTTAAAGTGAGCCTGTTGCCAAGTGAACACCCTGTAGCCACTATAGGGTCAAGCCACTTGCTGGAGATTTCGTGATGAAGATCGGAGAACTGGCCAAAGCCACCGACTGCGCAGTGGAAACCATCCGCTACTACGAGCGTGAAAACCTCTTGCCCGAGCCTGCCCGCACAGAAGGCAACTACCGGCTGTACACCCAGGCCCACGTGGAACGGCTGACCTTTATCCGCAACTGCCGCACCCTGGACATGACCCTGGAGGAAATCCGCAGCCTGCTACGCCTGCGCGACAGCCCCGACGACTCGTGCGGCAGCGTGAATGCGCTGATCGACGAGCATATCGAGCATGTGCAGGCGCGGATCGATGGCTTGGTGGCGTTGCAGGAGCAGCTGGTGGAGCTGCGGCGGCGCTGCAATGCGCAGGGGAGTGAATGCGCGATCTTGCAGCAACTTGAGACGAACGGGGCGGTATCGGTGCCGGATACCGAGCATTCGCATGTGGGGCGAAGCCACGGGCATTGATTCAAGGGCCTAATCGCCGGCAAGCCAGCTCCCACAAGTTTTGCATAGCCCCTACAGGCAGCGCCATCCTGTGGGAGCTGGCTTGCCGGCGAAAGGGCTGCAAAGCAGCCCCGACAGTCTAAAGGGTTACACCGCCATCGGCGCTGTCATCGGCGCATGGTGCTCATACCCTTCCAGCCAGAAATCACTCGGTTCGATCTTCTCCAGCCACTCCGGCTCGTACTTGCCCGTTTCGGCAAACGAAGGCACACGATCACTGATCACCAGCTTCGGCGCCTCCAGCGGCTCGCGCTTGAGCTGCTCGTTCAGCATGTCCAGGTGATTTTCATACACATGGGCATCGCCGATGAAGTAGGTGAACCAGCGCGGGGTATAACCGGTCAGGCGGCCGAACAACGACAGCAGCGCCGCGCCTTCGGTGAGGTTGAACGGTGTGCCCAGGCCCAGGTCGTTGGAACGGATGTAAAGCGTCAGGGAAATTTCCTTGGTCTCTACATTCGGGTGGAACTGGTACAGCAGGTGGCACGGCGGCAGGGCCATTTCGTCCAGTTGCGCGCAGTTCCAGCCGTGGAACAGGATGCGGCGGCTGCCCGGGTCGTTGGCGATGGTGTCCAGGCACTGGCGCACCTGGTCGATGGCCTTGTACAGCACCACGAACGCCTGGCCGTCTTCTTCGTCCTGGGCAATACGGCGGAAACCGGCCTTCTCGGCCATTTCGATGGCAGCCGGGTTGCTCAGCGGAATGCGCTTGTAGCCCGGCCACTGGCGCCATTGCACGCCGTAGATCTCGCCCAGGTCGTCATGGCCTTGGCGGAACGGGTTGGCCAGCCACTGGGCGTTTTCGTTGGCGTTCTGGTCCCAGACCTTGCAGCCCAGTTCGCGGAATTCACCAGCGTTCTTCACGCCACGCAGGAAACCGACCATTTCGCCGATCGCCGACTTGAACGCCAGCTTGCGCGTGGTAATGGCCGGGAAGCCCTTCTGCAGGTCGAAACGCAGCATGGCGCCCGGCAGGCTGATGGTGCGGATGCCGGTGCGGTTTCCCTGCAGCGTGCCGTTGTCGATGACGTCGCGGACCAGGTCCAGATACTGTTTCATGGCTTACCTGTAGCAAAAACGGCAGGGGGATCGCCCCTGCCGTGGGATTAATCAGGCGGGTTTCGCCGTGGGCTTGCGATTATAAGCCCACCAGATCAGGCCAAGGCCAGCCAGGATCATCGGTACGCACAGAATCTGACCCATGGTCAGCCAGCCCCAGGCGATGTAACCCAGTTGGGCATCCGGCACCCGCACGAATTCGACGATGAAGCGGAAGATGCCGTAGAACAGCGCGAACATGCCCGATACCGCCATGGTTGGCCGCGGCTTGCGCGAGAACAGCCACAGGATCAGGAACAGTGCCACGCCCTCCAGGGCGAATTGGTACAGCTGCGACGGGTGGCGCGGCAACTGGGCCGGGTCGCTGAACGGCGGGAAAATCATCGCCCATGGCACGTCGGTGGGCTTACCCCACAGCTCCGCGTTGATGAAGTTGCCGATACGCCCGGCACCCAGACCGATCGGCACCAGCGGGGCGACGAAGTCCATCAGCTCGAAGAACGACTTGTTGTTGCGCTTGCCGAACCACAAGGCCGCCAGCATCACGCCGATGAAACCGCCGTGGAACGACATGCCGCCCTTCCACACCTCGAAGATCAGCGTCGGGTTGGCCAGGTAGGCATGCAGGTCGTAGAACAGCACGTAACCCAGGCGGCCACCGACGATCACCCCCATCGACAGCCAGAACACCAGGTCGGAAAGCTTCTCACGCGACCAGGTAGGGTCGAAGCGGTTCAGCCGGCGCGAGGCCAGCAGCCAGGCGCCGCCGATGCCAATCAGGTACATCAGGCCGTACCAATGGATTTTCAGCGGCCCGATGGCCAGGGCCACGGGGTCTATCTGCGGGTAAGGCAGCATGGAACTTCCTCTCGATTCAAATCAAAAAGCTGAGGCCGACACAGAACAGCAGCGCTGCGAACAGGCGTTTCAACAAACGGGGCGACAGCTTGTGCGCCAGGCGCGCGCCAAAGCGGGCAAAAAACATGCTGGTCACGGCAATGCCGACCATCGCCGGCAGGTACACATAACCCAGGCTATGGGCCGGCAGGTGCTCTTCGTGCCAGCCCAGCAGCATGAAGCTCAGGGCACTGGCCACGGCAATCGGCAGGCCGCATGCCGAGGACGTGGCCACCGCCTGCTGCATGGGCAGGCTGCGCCAGGTCAGGAACGGCACGGTCAGCGAACCACCGCCGATACCGAAAATGGCCGAGGCCCAGCCAATCACCCCACCGGCCCCGATCAATGCGGGTTTGCCGGGGATGCCATGGCTGGCCTTGGGCTTGAGGTCCAGGGCCATCTGCGCGGCAATGACCAGGGCAAACACACCGATGATCTTTTGCAGCAGCGGGCCCTGGATCAGCGAGGCGGTCTTGGCGCCAACCCCGGCGCCCAGGAGAATACCAAGGGTCATCCAGGCAAAAATCGGCCATTGCACTGCGCCCTTGCGGTGGTGCTCAAGCACGGCGTTGATCGAAGTGAACACGATGGTTGCCAGTGACGTGCCAACTGCCAGGTGGGTCAGCACCGAAGCGTCAAAGCCCTGCAAGGTGAAGCTGAACACCAGCACCGGCACGATGATGATGCCACCGCCCACGCCGAACAGCCCTGCCAGCACACCGGCACAGGCGCCCAACAGCAGATAGAGCACGAATTCCATTCGGCTTCCCCGAGAAAACAATCCGGCATGGTAACGGAAGCCGGGCTCGGGGCTCTAGTGAACTCTGTGTCAGGATGGATCCGCCCCGCTGCTGTGGGTACAGTGGCAGAAAACACAGAGGCCCAACCGATGTGCCTGATCGTATTTGCCTGGCGGCCCGGGCATGCCCTGCCGCTGATCGTCGCGGCTAACCGTGACGAGTTCTATGCCCGCCCCACTCAACCTCTGGCAGCCTGGGAGGATGCACCTGGGGTGTACGCCGGGCGCGACCTGGAGGCCGGTGGCACCTGGCTGGGCGTAGGCCCGCAGGGGCGCTTTGCCGCGCTGACCAACATCCGCGACCCTGGCCAGGCGCTGGGGCCACGTTCGCGGGGCGAGCTGGTAGCGGCCTACCTGCAGGGCGAGCTGGGGGTGGAGGCTTACCTGGACCAAGTGGCCAGCCGCAGTGGGCAGTATTCGGGGTTCAACCTGCTGGTGGGTGACGGGCGGCAACTGGGGTACCTGCATGCCCGTGACGCCACGCCGTGCCTGCTGGACGCCGGGGTATACGGGTTATCCAACGCTGGGCTGGATACGCCGTGGCCGAAGCTGGTGAAGGCACGTAGCGGCTTGGAGAGGTTGCTGGACACACCGGAGCCGCGTCGGTTGCTGGATTTGCTGGCGGATAACGAGCCGGCGGCTGATGGTGATCTACCCGAGACAGGCGTTGGGGTGGCGACTGAGAAGTTGCTGTCGAGCGTGTTCATCGCCAGCCAAAATTACGGGACGCGGGCGAGTACGGCGCTGATTGTAGATGATCGGGGACGAAGGCAGCTTATTGAGCGCAGTTTCGGGCCCTTTGGTGGGCATTTGGGGGAAATTGAGCTTAAGGTCTGAGGGCCATGGGGCTGCCCTGCCGCCCTTTCGCGGCACAAGGCCGCTCCTACACGCGATCTTCTGTAGGAGCGGCCTTGTGCCGCGAACGGGCCGCAAAGCGGCCCCAAAATTTCACAGGGTTTTATTGGCCCCAGGCCCGATCATCCGTGCCAACCCAAGGTTTTTAAGGGCCAGCTGCAACGAGCTGTGGATAACCTGCGGGTTGTCATGGCTCAGGGCCTCGGCCAGCAGGTCCTTGGCCTTGCTCATGTTCACCTGACGCAGCATCCACTTCACCTTCGGCAGGTTGGTGGCGTTCATCGACAAGCTGTCGAAGCCCATGGCCATCAGCAGGATCGCCGCCGCCGGGTCACCGGCCATTTCACCGCAGATGCTCACCGGTTTGCCTTCGCCATGGGCGTCGCGCACTACGGTGTTCAGCGCTTGCAGCACAGCCGGGTGCAGATAGTCGTAAAGGTCGGCGACCCGCGGGTTGTTGCGGTCCACCGCCAGCAGGTACTGGGTCAGGTCGTTTGAGCCGACCGACAGGAAGTCCACCTGCCGCGCCAGCTCCTTGGTCTGGTACACCGCCGCAGGGATTTCCACCATCACGCCCACCGGCGGCATCGGCACGTCGGTGCCTTCGTCCCGCACCTCGCCCCAGGCGCGGTGGATCAGGTGCAGCGCTTCTTCCAGCTCGTGGATGCCAGAAATCATCGGCAGCAGGATGCGCAGGTTGTTCAGGCCCTCGCTGGCCTTGAGCATGGCGCGGGTCTGCACCAGGAAGATTTCCGGGTGGTCGAGGGTAACGCGGATGCCGCGCCAACCGAGGAACGGGTTTTCTTCCTTGATCGGAAAGTACGAAAGCGCCTTGTCACCGCCGATGTCGAGGGTACGCATGGTCACCGGCAGCGGGTGGAAGGCCGCCAGCTGCTCGCGGTAAATGGCCAACTGCTCTTTCTCGCTGGGGAAGCGCTGGTTGATCATGAACGGCACTTCGGTGCGGTACAGGCCTACCCCTTCGGCGCCGCGCTGCTGGGCACGGGCCACGTCGGCCAGCAAGCCGGTGTTGACCCACAGCGGCATGCGGTGGCCGTCGGGGGTGACGCACGGCAGTTCGCGCAAGGCATCCAGGCCCTGGGCCAGCTGGCGTTCTTCTTCGACCACTTCGCTGTACTGCTTGCGCAGCACTTCGCTGGGGTTGGTGAACACCTCGCCCTTGTAGCCGTCGACGATCAGTTCGATACCGTCGACCTTGGAGTACGGCAGGTCGACCAGGCCCATCACCGTGGGGATGCCCATGGCACGAGCGAGGATGGCGACGTGGGAGTTACCCGAACCCAGTACCGAAACCAGGCCCACCAGCTTGCCTTCCGGCACTTCGCCGAGCATGGCCGGGGTCAGCTCTTCACTGACCAGAATGGTGTTGTCGGCATACACCAGCGACTGCGAGCGGGCTTCCTGCAGGTAGGCCAGCAGGCGCCGGCCAAGGTCCTTGACGTCGGAGGCGCGCTCACGCAGGTAGTCATCGTCCATCAGTTCGAAGCGGTTGACGTGCTCGCCAACCACTTGGCGCAGGGCGCCCTGCGCCCACTGGCCGGTCTTGATGACTTCGGTCACCTCGCCGCCCAGGGCTGCATCTTCGAGCATCATCAGGTACACATCGAACAACGCGCGCTCTTCCGGGCGCAGCTGGGTGGCCAGCTTGGCCGACAGCTTGCGCATGTCGTCGCGCACGCCTTCAAGGGCGTTCTGGAACAGCTTGAGCTCAGCGTCGATGTCATCGACGGTTTTGTCCGGCACCACTTCCAGGTCGGCCGGCGGCAGCATCACCACCGCACGCCCTACGGCAGCGCCAGGCGAGCCGGGTACACCGACGAAACGCGCTTCCTGAATACCCTTGCCCTGCCGGCCAAGGCCACGGATCGAGCCAGTGGCTTCGGCGTGGGCAATTACCCCGGCAAGCTGGGCGCTCATGGTGACCAGGAAGGCTTCTTCGCCCTCGTCGAACTGGCGGCGCTCCTTTTGCTGGATGACCAATACCCCAACCACGCGGCGGTGGTGAATGATCGGCGCACCCAGGAAGGAGGCGAATTTTTCTTCACCGGTTTCGGCAAAGTAGCGGTAACGCGGGTGGTCGGCGGCGTTTTCCAGGTTCAGCGGCTCTTCCCGGGTACCGACCAGGCCAACCAGGCCCTCGTTGGGCGCCATGCTGACCTTGCCGATGGAGCGCTTGTTCAAGCCTTCGGAGGCCATCAGCACGAAGCGGTTGGTTTCCGGGTCGAGCAGGTAGACCGAGCAGACCTGGCTGCCCATGGCCTCCTTGACGCGCAAGACAATGATCCCCAACGCCGACTTGAGATCTTTGGCGGAGTTTACTTCCTGGACGATCTTGCGCAGCGTATTGAGCATGGCTCGGGGTCGAACTCCGTCGTCAGTCGCGCGTCAGAAGACGCGGTGCTAGCTCTTTCAGGGCGCGTCGGTACACCTCGCGCTTGAATGTCACAACCTGGCCCAGCGGATACCAATAGCTCACCCAGCGCCAGCCGTCGAATTCGGGCTTGCCGGTCAGGTCCATCCGCACCCGCTGTTCATTGCTGACCAGCCGTAGCAGGAACCACTTCTGCTTCTGGCCGATGCACAGCGGCTGGCTGTGGGTACGTACCAGTCGCTGGGGTAAACGATAACGCAACCAACCGCGGGTGCAGGCAAGAATTTCCACATCATCGCGTTCAAGGCCAACTTCTTCGTTCAGCTCGCGGTACAGGGCATCTTCCGGCGTCTCGTCAGGGTTGATACCCCCCTGGGGAAACTGCCAGGCATCCTGGTTGATCCGGCGAGCCCATAGCACCTGCCCGGCATCATTCGTGAGAATGATCCCGACATTGGGGCGAAAACCATCCGGGTCGATCACGGCAGCAACCTCGCAAACGCATGTCACCGCATTGTTCCACAAAGCTTGCGAGCGCAGCAACGCGCCCGCCAAGCTTATGTGCAGCAGCGTGAAAACTCCGTATTCTGCGGGCCTACCCTGTGGCTGATGCGAGTGACCGCGATGCGCCTGGCTTTATTCGACCTGGACAATACCCTCCTCGGTGGCGACAGCGACCATGCCTGGGGTGACTACCTTTGCGAGCGCGGCATTCTCGACCCGGTCGCCTACAAGCAACGCAACGATGGCTTCTACCAGGAATACCTCAACGGCACCCTGGACCTGCAGGCCTACCTGGCCTTTTCCATGGAGATCCTGGCGGCAACACCTGTGGCCCAGCTCGACGAATGGCACCGCGACTTCATGCGCGACTGCATCGAGCCGATCATCCTGCCCAAGGCCCTGGCCTTGCTACAGCAGCACCGCGAGGCGGGCGACCAGCTGGTGATCATCACCGCCACCAACCGTTTCGTCACCGCGCCAATTGCCCGGCGCCTTGGGGTACGCGTACTGCTGGCAACCGAATGCGAGAGGCACGAGGGCCGCTACACCGGGCGCAGTACCGATATACCGTGTTTCCGTGAAGGCAAAGTGACGCGGCTGGAACGCTGGATGCTGGAGAATGGCTTCGACCTGGAAGACAGCTACTTCTATAGCGACTCGATGAACGATTTACCGCTGTTGCAGCGGGTGACGCACGCGGTGGCGGTGGACCCGGACCCGAACCTGCGGGCCGAGGCCGAGAAGCGCGGGTGGCCGGTGGTTTCGCTCAGGGGTTGAGATTGCCGGGGCTGCTTTGCAGCCCTTTCGCGGCACAAGGCCGCTCCTACAGGGGAACGCATATCCCTGTAGGAGCGGCCTTGTGCCGCGAAAGGAGGGCAAAGCCTTCCCCTGGCCTCAAACTGGCTTGGCCCCCATCAACCCGGCAATGGACAGGAAGCAGACCCCGCTGAACACCGCCAGTGCCAAGGTAAACCGCAGCCCCACCACTTCAGCCTTGCGCAGCCGGTTCAGGCGCACCAGCAGCCACCACACGGCAAAGGCACCGAAGGTATAGATGACGCTGGACGCCAGTACCCAGGTCTGCCCCAGCGGCCAGCCGACCAGGTGCACCAGCCACCAGCCGGTGAACGGCATGCTCACCAGGCACAGGCCCATCACCAGCCAGATGAACACCAGCGGCCGGCGCAGCAGCTTGGCGTAGGCTTCTGCATCGCCTTGCCTGCGGGCGCGCACGGTCCAGATCGCCAGGCCCAGGGCGCCCAGCAGCAGCAACACGGTGGCAATGATGTGCAAGGTCTTGAGGGTGGTCAGGTGTTCCATGTCTCGGTTGTCCTTAAACAGGCCATTTGGCGGTGGCTTCTTCGCGGGCGAGCCCGCGAAAGGGCCATCAGCCCTAGCTTAGCCGCTCAGCCCAAGAACAGCTTGTAGGCCGGGTTCTCGGTCTCGTCCCAGTAGGGGTAGCCAATCTTGGCCAGCGCCGCAGGCACCAGGTCTCGCTCGTCCTCCGGCACCTGCAAGCCCGCCACCACACGCCCGTCAGCCGCGCCATGGTTACGGTAATGGAACATCGAGATGTTCCAGCGCCCGCCCAGCTTGTTGAGGAAGTTGAACAACGCCCCAGGCCGCTCGGGGAATTCGAAGCGCAGCACCATTTCGTCACTGGCACCGGCCGAATGGCCGCCGACCATGTGGCGAATGTGCAGCTTGGCCAGTTCGTTGTCGGTCAGGTCAATAACCGGAAAGCCTTGCTCGGCCAGATGCTGCACCAGCGCCGCACGCGGGTCGTTTTCCGGGTGGGTCTGCACGCCAACGAAGATGTGTGCCTCATCGGAAGTGTGCTTGCGGTAGTTGAATTCGGTGATCTGGCGCTTGCCGATCGCCTCGCAGAAAGCCTTGAAGCTGCCTGGGCGCTCCGGGATGGTCACGGCGATGATCGCTTCGCGCTTCTCACCCAGTTCGGCACGCTCGGCCACGTGGCGCAGGCGGTCGAAGTTAACGTTGGCACCGGAATCGATGGCCACCAGCGTCTGCCCGGTCACGCCATACAATTCGACGTACTTCTTGATGCCCGCCACGCCCAAGGCGCCGGCAGGTTCGGTGATCGAGCGGGTATCGTCGTAGATATCCTTGATCGCCGCACAAATTTCATCCGTGCTGACCGTCACCACTTCATCCACATGGTGACGGCAGATGTCGAAGGTGTGCTGGCCAATCTGCGCCACCGCCACACCGTCGGCGAACAACCCGACCTGCGGCAACACCACACGCTCACCGGCAGCCATGGCCGCTTGCAGGCAGTTGGAGTCGTCCGGCTCGACACCGATCACCTTGATTTCCGGGCGCAGGTACTTCACATAGGCGGCAATACCGGCGATCAGGCCACCACCGCCCACGGGCACGAAGATGGCGTCCAGCTGGCCAGGGTGCTGGCGCAGGATTTCCATGGCTACGGTGCCCTGGCCGGCAATGGTGTGCGGGTCGTCGTAAGGGTGTACGTAGACAAAACCCTTCTCTTCGACCAGCTTCAGCGAATAGGCCAGCGCCTCGGGGAACGAGTCGCCATGCAGCACTACCTTGCCACCGCGCGAACGCACACCTTCGATCTTGATCTCCGGGGTGGTCTTGGGCATTACGATGGTGGCCTTGATGCCCATCTCGCGCGCAGCCAGGGCCAGCCCCTGGGCGTGGTTGCCGGCCGATGCGGTGACCACGCCACGGGCCAGCTCTTCCGGGGTCAGCTGGGCCAGCTTGTTGTACGCCCCGCGGATCTTGAACGAGAACACCGGTTGCAGGTCTTCGCGCTTGAGCAAAATCTGGTTGCCCAGGCGCTTGCTCAGTTGCCCGGCGCTCTGCAGCGGGGTTTCGACGGCAACGTCATAGACGCGCGAGGTGAGGATCTTCTTGACGTACTGTTCGAGCATCGGGAAAGCATCACTGGGCCGCGGGACAAGGGCTGCGAGTCTACCCCAGCGCTACGTCGGGCGACCACAGCAAAGCCGCCCAAGCCGTTATACTAGGCAACTTTGAAAACCGCCCTGCCCCTTTTCGGAGCCCGCATGACCCAGGACCAACTCAAACAGGCCGTCGCCCAGGCCGCTGTCGACTTCATTCTGCCCAAGCTGGATGAAAAGAGCGTTGTCGGCGTCGGTACCGGTTCGACTGCCAACTTCTTCATCGACGCCCTGGCTCAGCACAAGACCGCCTTCGACGGCGCGGTTGCCAGCTCCGAAGCTACTGCCCAGCGCCTGAAGGGCCATGGCATCCCGGTGTACGAGCTGAACAGCGTCAGCGAGCTGGAATTCTACGTGGACGGCGCCGACGAGAGCGACGCGCACCTGAACCTGATCAAGGGCGGCGGTGCGGCCCTGACCCGCGAGAAGATCGTCGCCGCCGTGGCCAAGACCTTCATCTGCATCGCCGACGGCAGCAAGCTGGTGCCGGTGCTGGGCGCCTTCCCGCTGCCGGTCGAAGTGATCCCGATGGCCCGTAGCCATGTGGCCCGTCAGCTGGTCAAACTGGGCGGCGACCCGGTGTACCGCGAAGGTGTGGTTACCGACAACGGCAACGTGATCCTCGACGTGCACAACCTGCAAATCACCAACCCGGTGGAGCTGGAAGCGCAGATCAACGCCATCGTTGGCGTGGTGACCAACGGCTTGTTCGCGGCGCGGCCGGCGGATTTGCTGCTGCTGGGTACTGCTGAAGGCGTGAAGAGCCTGAAGGCCGAGTAACCTTCGGCGAGGGCTTTGCCCTCGATTCGCAGCACAAGGCTGCTCCTACAAGGGACCGCATCAGGTTCAGGCCCTGCGGCCTCTTGTAGGAGCAGCCTTGTGCTGCGAATGGGCTGCAAAGCAGCCCCACCCTCACTCCACCGGCTGCTTGAACACATAGAACAGGTTCGGCTCACTGACCAGATAGATGGTCCCCGCCTCGTCCATCGCAATCCCCTCCGCCTGCGGCACCGTCGCCCGCAACCCCTGGAAGCCCTTGCGCAACGACAAGGTGCTCAGCGGCCTGCCTTCCACATCAAGCTCCAATACCAGCCGCGACTCGTCCGACAGCGCCAGCAAATGCCCGCTGCGCTCATCGAACTGCAAACTCGACAGGTCCCGCACAAACAGCCGTGAATCACGCTTGCGGTCTTGCACCACATGCACGGCGTAGGGCTTTTCCGGGTTGTCATGGGGGAAGCCATGCACCTCGTAGATCAGCATCGGGTCACGCTCCTTCGCCACGAACAGGCGCTTGCCCGCCGAATCGTAGGCCAGGCCCTCGAACCCCTTGTTGCCGTTCAGGCCAATGCCCAGGCTGAGCTGTTCAGCGTCACCGGCATCGAGGAACATCGTGTCGTCTTCCAGCCGCACGCGAATCAGCCGCTGCTGACGCTCGTCGGTGATTACATAACTGTTCGGCCCAACATACTCCACAGCTTCCGGGTCACCAAAGCCGGTAAGCGGCACGCGGCGCAGGATACGGCCGTCCAGCGATAGCTCGATCAACTCCGAACGGGCGTTGGTGACGGTGAACAGGGTTTTGCGGTCGGGGTCGTAGGTCAACGCCGAGATGTCGTCATCCAGCCCTTCGACCGGCTGCGCCTCCACCACCACCCGGTAGCGGTCCAGGCCGATGCTCTGCTCGGCAGGCTGCCACCAGGTCTTCAGATTGAACCAGCCACGCTCGAACAGACGAAACTCCTGCCCGGCCCAACCAAGCAGGAGCAGGCCAAGGGCGGCCAGAACAACAAACAGGCGAACAAAACGACGCATAAGGGCAGACTCGGCACAGGGGTGGCGAATCTAACCATTAACGGCTGAAGCAAAGCTTAATGCCAGCGTCAGGCAAATCTGATGATGCTGTCAGTTCTTCTTGAAGCGATAGAACAGCGCCGGCTCGCTGACCATGTACAGGTTGCCCTTGTCGTCCATGGCTACCCCTTCGGCACGCGGAATGGTGTCCTCAAGCCCGTTGAAGCCGCCCAACAAGGTCATGAAGCTGACTTGCTGCCCTTGCTCGTCCAGCTCCAACAGCATGTTGGAGTCGGCCGAAAGCACCAGCAGGTGACCGGTACGTGGGTCGACACCCAGCGCCGAGAGGTTGCGCAGGTCGAGTTCATCGCTGGGCATCGGCTGCTTGTCACCCTTGAGCGGGCTGCGGCCATCGGTGTTCCAGGTGTACAGCTTGGGTGGGCGCTCCTCGCCGATGACCAGGCGCTGGCGCAGCGGGTCCCAGGCCACTGCCTCGAAGCCCTTGTTGCTCTTCACTGACGGGCCCAGGTCGTGGCTTTGGAAATCGTCGTGGTTCAACGCCGTGGTTTGCGCATCCACCTTGACCACGGTCAGGTCATGCAGGCGCTCGTCGGTAATGGCCAGGTAGCCATCTTCCAGCACGGCGACGCCTTCCGGGTTACTCCAGCCGTTAAGCGGTATCTTGCGCAGTACATCGCCATCCAGGCTCAGCTCGACCAGGATCGGGTTCTTGCCCATGACCGCGAACAGAGTACGGGTGCGCGGGTTGAAGGACACGTCCGAGGCTTCGTCGTCGTCCATGCCCGGCAGGGGCTTGGCATCGATGTCTACCTGGTAGTCCGGCAGCCACACGCTTTCGCTGCGCTCGGCGGTGCTTTCGAAGCTTTCCTTTACCCACAGCGCGCCGCGGTCATCCCAGTGCATGGCGACCGATACGCCATAACCGATCACCGCCGCCACGGCCAGGCCGAAGGGCCAGCGCAGGTAGAAGCGACGCTTGGGAGTTGCCGGGGCGCTGGAGGGTGATGGCATGCGGGTTTCCTGGGGGAATGGGCGTAGGTCCGCGCATTATCCTGATTGGGTGTGAAAAAAACGCCAAATCCTGCCTGGGCGCGCTCCCACAGGGGTCAGAGCACCCGGCTTTCGAAGCGGCTAACGCCCGGCAGCCTCCAGCACCAGCTCGTCACCGACATTGAACGGGCCTACGCCCGCCGGGGTGCCGGTGAGGATCACATCGCCCGCCTGCAGCGAAAAATGCGCCGCCATGTACTGGATCATCGGCACGATCGGGTTCAGCATCATCGCGCTGTTGCCGTCCTGGCGCACTTCGCCGTTTACAGTCAGGCGCACCGGGATGTCGGTCACGTCCTCGAAGCTGGCAGCCGAGACGAACGGCGGCAACACGCAGGCGCCGTCAAAACACTTGGCCAGTTCCCACGGCAGGCCCTTCTCTTTCAGCTTGGCCTGCACGTCGCGCAAGGTCAGGTCCAGCGCCGGGGCATAACCGGAAATGGCGTCCAGCACCTCTTCCTCGCTCGGATGGGTCGACAGCGGTTTGCCCAGCAGCACGGCAATTTCGGCCTCGTAGTGCACCGAGCCGCGCTCGGCCGGGATCTTGAAGCCGCCCTCGGCCGGCACTACGCAGCTGCCCGGTTTGATGAACAACAGCGGCTCAGTAGGGATCGGGTTGTCCAGTTCCTTGGCATGCTCGGCATAGTTACGGCCAATACACACCACCTTGCCCAGCGGGAAGTGAATGCGCGTGCCGTCTACGTACTGGTGCTGGTAACTCATGGCCGACTCCTCTGGATACTGCTTTTTATTCAGGTGCAAAGATCTTACCCGGATTCATGATGCCGTTAGGGTCGAAGACGGCCTTTATTGCCTTCATGCAGGCAATTTCATCCGGCGAGCGGCTGTAGCCCAGGTAGTCGCGCTTGGTCATGCCCACGCCATGCTCGGCCGAGATCGAGCCGTTGTAGTGCTTGACGATATCGAACACCCATTTGTTGACCTTGGTGCACGAGGCGAAGAAGTCGTCCTTGCTCATGTGCTCAGGCTTGAGGATGTTCAGGTGCAGGTTGCCGTCGCCGATGTGGCCGTACCAAACCACTTCGTAGTCCGGGTAGTGCTCTGCAACGATGGCGTCGATATCACGCAAAAACGCCGGCACCCTGGAAACAGTGACCGAAATGTCGTTTTTGTACGGGGTCCAGTGCGAAATGGTTTCCGACAGGTACTCGCGCAGCTTCCACAGGTTTTTAAGCTGGGTTTCGCTCTGGCTCATCACCCCGTCCAGCACCCAGCCCTGCTCGACGCAATGCTCGAAGGTAGCTAACGCTTCGTTGGCGACTTCCTCAGTGCTGGCTTCGAACTCCAGCAGTGCATAGAACGGGCAGTCGGTCTCGAACGGGGCGGGTACATCGCCGCGCGCCAGGATCTTGGCCAGGCCCTTGTCGGAGAAGAACTCGAAGGCGGTCAGGTCCAGCTTGCCCTGGAAGGCATGCAGCACCGGCATGATCGAGTCGAAGTCCGGCGTGCCCAACACCATGGCAGTGAGGTTGCGCGGGGCACGGTCCAGGCGCATGGTGGCCTCGACCACGAAGCCCAGCGTGCCTTCGGCGCCAATGAACAACTGGCGCAGGTCGTAGCCGGTGGCGTTCTTGATCAGGTCTTTGTTCAGTTCCAGCAACTCGCCTTTGCCGGTGACCACTTTCAGCCCGGCCACCCAGTTGCGGGTCATGCCGTAGCGAATTACCTTGATCCCGCCAGCATTGGTGCCGATGTTGCCGCCAATCTGGCTGGAGCCGCTGGAAGCGAAGTCCACCGGGTAATACAGGCCCTGCTCTTCGGCGAAGGTTTGCAGTTGCCGGGTAATTACCCCCGGCTGGCAGACCACGGTGCGGTCGAAGGCATTGAAGTCGAGAATCTGGTTCATGTAGTCGAAGGAAACGACCACCTCGCCATTGGCCGCCACGGCGCCGGCAGAAAGCCCGGTACGCCCGCCAGAGGGCACCAGCGCCACCTTGTGCGCATTGGCCCAGCGCACAATCGCCTGCACCTGTTCGACCGTCTTGGGGAAGACGATGGCACTGGGCGCCGGCGGGTAATGTTTGGTCCAATCCTTGCCGTAGGCTTCGAGGGAAGCCGCGTCGGTCAGGACCTTGCCAGGGTCGACAAGGGTCATCAGTTCATCAATTACAGCGGGGTGGGTCATCGCTGGAACTCTCGACTTATTCATAGTCACCCTGAGCACTCTTCACCTGTCGGGATAAGCTCAGATTGTGTCGCGTATGCTAGCATAGCCCTCCCGCTGTTCATGCTAAGGCTGCCCTCGCGCCTGGCATCACCCCTCGCCATTTTTTCTCCGGGATACAGGTTTACGCAGATGAGCAAGACTTCTCTCGACAAGAGCAAGATCCGGTTCCTTCTTCTTGAAGGTGTGCACCAGAACGCAGTCGATACCCTCAAGGCTGCCGGCTACACCAACATCGAATACCTCACTGGTTCGTTGCCGGAAGCCGAGCTGAAGGAAAAGATCGCCGATGCCCACTTTATCGGCATCCGTTCGCGCACCCGCTCACCGAAGAGATCTTCGACTGCGCCAAGAAACTGGTTGCTGTTGGCTGCTTCTGCATCGGCACCAACCAGGTTGACCTGGAAGCTGCCCGCCAGCGCGGTATCGCCGTATTCAACGCGCCATACTCCAACACCCGTTCGGTAGCCGAGCTGGTGCTGGCCGAGGCCATCCTGCTGCTGCGCGGCATCCCTGAGAAGAACGCCTCCTGCCACCGTGGCGGCTGGATCAAGAGCGCGGCCAACTCGTTCGAAATCCGTGGCAAGAAGCTGGGCATCGTCGGTTACGGCTCGATCGGTACCCAGCTGTCGGTACTGGCCGAGAACCTCGGCATGCAGGTGTACTTCTACGACCCGCTGACCAAGCTGCCACTGGGCAACGCCGTGCAGGTCACCAGCCTGAACGAGCTGCTGGGCCTGGCCGACATCGTCTCGCTGCACGTGCCTGAGCTGCCATCCACCCAGTGGATGATCGGCGAGAAGGAAATCCGTGCAATGAAGAAGGGCGCGATCCTGATCAACGCCGCCCGTGGCACCGTGGTCGAGCTGGACCATCTGGCCGCCGCCATCAAGGACAAGCACCTGATCGGCGCCGCCATCGACGTATTCCCGGTTGAGCCGCGCTCGAACGACGAAGAGTTCGAAAGCCCGCTGCGCGGCCTGGACAACGTGATCCTGACCCCGCATATCGGTGGTTCCACCGCCGAAGCCCAGGCCAACATCGGCCTGGAAGTGGCCGAGAAGCTGGTCAAGTACAGCGACAACGGTACCTCGGTGTCCTCGGTCAACTTCCCGGAAGTGGCCCTGCCGGCCCACCCAGGCAAGCACCGCCTGCTGCACATCCACGAAAACATCCCGGGCGTGCTCAGCGAGATCAACAAAGTCTTCGCCGAGAACGGCATCAACATCTCCGGTCAGTTCCTGCAGACCAACGAGAAGGTCGGTTACGTGGTGATCGACGTCGACGCCGAATACTCGGACCTGGCACAAGAAAAACTGCAACAGGTCAAGGGCACCATCCGTTCCCGCGTCCTGTTCTAAGTTTGCTTGCTGCATGAAAAAGGGAGGCCCTGGTGGCCTCCCTTTTTTTATTTCACTTCAACCGTGATCTTCTTCGATTCCACGCTCGGCTTGAACGGGACGTGATACTGGTCACCCAGGATCAGTTGCAGGGTGTGCTTGCCCGGCGTCAGGGTGATGCTGGTTTCGGTCTGCGCCTTGCCGAAGTGCAGCACCTGCGGGCCCGCTGGCAGCGCAGTGCCCGCTTCTGGCATCAGGCTGGTTGGCAGCGGCATGTCGGCCACGGGTTCTTTGTCTACATCCACCAGCAGGTGGTGGTGCCCGGTGTGCGGGGTCTGGTCACCCGCTGGCTTGAGTGCCATACCCTCGATGCCGAACTTGACGGTGAAGGTCTTGTCGACCGTGGCACCATCAGCGGGGGAAACGATGAAGACCTTGGCCTCCTTGGGCGGCTCCTGGCTCTTCAGGGCGTCCGTTGCACCGGCGAAAACCGATGCTCCCATCAGCAGACCGGCAACGGCAGCACGCGAAAATAGGCTGTTCATTCACTTCTCCTGTGATTCACTTATTGACCGCAGCCTGTCATCCAGCGGCGGCGGTAGTTCACATTAGTTGAATTATTCGCCAAGGTGTTCCCATTGTCTGACAGAAATATTTCGGTCAGGGTTAAACAATGCCAAGGCTTCAAGGTCATAGGCTGCGCTCGATCACGGCGAGGAAGAAAGCCGTGGCGAAAGTTATTCATCTGCTAAAAGAAAAGGGGCATTCATGCGTTCGACCATAGGGGTACTGCTGGCAGTACTGATCAGTCCATTGGCCCAGGCGGAGCTGATCGACGAAATCGCCGACCGGGGCGAACTGCGTATTGCCGTACAGGCCGACAATTCGCCGTACGCTTTCAAGCAAGACGACCACCTGACAGGTTTCGACATCGAATTTGGCCAGGACCTGGCCAAGGAACTGGACTTGCGTGCCGAGTTCGTCGAAGCCCCGGCTGCCGAAGTAATGAGCGGTGTCGAAAGCGGCAAATATGACATCGCACTCACGCCATCGACTGATGCGCCCAAGGGCGACGGCCCGCTCGATGTGAGCCTGCCGTTTGGCGAAAAGAAGCTGGTGATCCCGTTCCAGAAGAACAACCCGGCGTTCGAAAGCGCCGTAAACAATGCACTGCAACGCTTGAAAGACAGCGGGCGCACGGCCGAGCTTGAGCAGAAGTGGTTCAAAGGTGTGCAGGAGACTGCGGCCGGGCAGTAAATCCTTTATGGCCTGTACCGGCCTCTTCGCAGCACAAGGCTGCGCCTACAAGGATACGCGATCCCTGTAGGAGCAGCCTTGTGCTGCGAAGAGGCCAGTACAGGTTTACCCCAAAGCCAGCTGTGCCTGTTCCAGCTCCAGCTCGCTGAACACCAGCACCCCGGCCCGCCGCAGCAACGCCGTGGTCACCCCTTCCCCAGCCACCTTCACACCACTGAACGTGCCGTCATAGGTCAACCGGTTACCACACGAAGGGCTGCCAGCCTTCAGCACCGCCACGCGGATGCCATGCCGACGCACCAGCGCCAGCGCCAGTTGCGCCCCGTCCAGAAACGCTGCACTGACATCTTCGCCCGTCACCGTCAGCACCTGTGCGGTGCCATCAAGCACCTCGCCGCCCTGCCCACCCGGTATCTCGGCTGGCGGGCGTGGGGTCGGCAAGCCACCGGCTACCTCCGGGCACAACGGCACCACGCGCCCTTCGGCCTGCCACCGCTGCAACAAGTCGGGATGCCCGCTGGCCCGGCCGTCATAACGCACTGGCTGCCCCAGCAGACAAGCGCTGACCAGCACCTTGGGCAACTCAGAACGGGTCATTGCCACGGCGCCTGAACCAACCCGTCAACGACAGCCGCTCACGGCCAGCCGGCAGCACTTCGTGGGGCACTTCACCCGACAGAAACACCACCAGGCAGCCCGCTACAGGCTCAACGTCATACTCTACGTCGTCTGCCAGGAACATGCGCAACTGGCCGCCGTCCTGTGGCTGCCAACCTTCATTCAGGTACAGCACGGCCGAGACCATGCGCCGGTCATCGTCGCGAAAGCGGTCCAGGTGCCGGCGATAAAACGCCCCCGGCGGGTACAGGGCAAAATGGCATTCAAAGTCTTCCAGGCCCAGAAACAACCCCTGGTTGATCGCCAGGCGCAGCTGGTCCATGGCCGCCAGGTAATGGTCGCAGGCCTCGGCCTGCCCCGGGTCGATCCACTGGATCTGGTCGCCGCGAATGGCTTCGCGCACCTCCTGGGTAGCACCGCGCCCAACCCCCGCCGGGTTGAGTTCGCCTTCGGCATTACGCCGCCGGCATTCGGCTGCCAGCGCGCGCACCAGTTCAGCAGGCAGAAAGAGCGCCTGCCGGGACCAGCCACAGGTGGCCAGATCGTCGACGACGGCCGAAAGCATCGGGTGTTCAGGGGAGATATGCATGGCGCGCATCATATCCATTAGCCATGGCGGCGCACAGCGCCACTTGGCCGAGAAACACGCGGATATCTCGACAAACCGGCGCCGGGCCAAGGACAATAGCCACCTGCCGACAGGAGTCCTGAATGCGCCGTCTGTTTTCCCTGATTCTGCTGATGATCTGCACCATGCCTGTCTGGGCAGACAACCTGGATCAACTGTACAAGGCCGCCGGCTGGCCCGACCAGCGCGCCCACTTCAACGATGCCCTTACCGCCGCCCAGGCGCGCTACCGCAACAGTTTGCCACCCGCCGTGTACCAGGCGCTGGTCAACAACAGCAACCAGCGCTTCCAGGCCCAGGCGGTGGACCGTCGTGCCCAGGCGCAACTGCGTGCCACTTTGGCCAACCCCTCGCCGGCCCTGGCGTTCTTCCAGTCGCCGTTGGGGCGCAAGGTGGTGGCAGCGGAACTCAAGGCTACGCGCAAGGACGAACTGGCCAAGAACGCCAAGGGCTTGCCAAAGATTCAGGCCAGCGACGACCGCCTGCTGGTCATCGGCCACCTGGCCCAGGCCCTGCCAGCGCGTGAAGCCGGCGCCGAAGTCAGCCTGGCCATCGCCGGCGTGGCAGCCGACAGCCTCAGTTCGATGATCCCCGGCCTGTTCGGCGGCGGCCAGGCCCAGGGCCTGCTCGACGGCCAGCGCCAGCGCCTGATGAACCAGATCGGCGAAGACCTCAACAACACCCTGCTGTACGTCTACCGCGACCTGTCCGATGCTGAACTGGAAGAGTTCGCCACCTTCGCCGAGTCACCAGACGGCAAGGCCTACTACCAGGCAGCACTGGCCGCCGTCCGCGCGGGCCTGGCGGTTGGCCAGAGCGCCAACGACCTGAAGTGATCAGCCCAGGCGCTGGTCGATGAAGTCGAAGTAGCGCTGGCGAATGCCCGGCAGCTCGTTGGCCAGGTGGTGACGAGCCTCGGGCAGCATCAGGATTTGCGGCTCGGCAAACTTGGCCTTGAGCACTTCGAGGTTGTAGGGCCAGTCCACCGTGCCATCGGCCTCTCCCTGTACGATCAGCGGCCGCCGCAAGCTGCATGGCGCGGCTTCAATGCGTTTGACCCAGGCGATCAGTGCACCCACCCAGGCGGTTGGCAGGCGACGCGGTTGCAGCGGGTCGGCCTCCAGAAACGGCAGGAAGGCCGGGTCGTTGGTGTTTTCGCTGAAGCGGCGCTCGATGCCGTTGACGAAATGACGCAGCACGCGATAATTCAACTTCGACCAGCGCCAGGAACAGGGCCGTACCAACGGCGCCAACAGGATCACCTGGCCATCGATGGGACTGCTAGCGCCCTGATGCAGCAGATGATCCACGGCGATAGCGCCGCCCGTGCTCTGCCCGCACAAATGCCAAGGGCACGGCAGTTGCAAGGTGCGCCCCTGATCGAACAAGGCCTCCAGCACCTGCTGGTACACCGCAAAATCACTGATGCTGGCCCGTTCGCCACTGGACAGGCCGTGGCCGGGCAGGTCGCAGCTGATCACGGCGAACCCCTGCTTGAGTGCCCATTCAATCACATGCCGGTAAAGGCCCATATGGTCGTAATAACCGTGCAACAGGAACAGCGTCGCGGTGGGTTGCTCGGGTAACCAGGCCTGCCCGACCAGGTCGAACCCCGCCGCCTGGAAGCCGCCCAGCCAGCTGTGTGCCGACAGGTTCAGGCCATAGAAGCGCTGGTAGTCCTGCGCCTCGGCCGTTAAAGGCTGGCGAGCGCTCAACGGCGTCAGGCGGGAGCGCAGGTGGTCGGGGGGAAAGGCAGCGGGCATCGGGTACATCCACGGCGAAGCAAGTATTGATCTGGGATATTCAGCTCTGGCCGGCGTCATGGCAAGCTTGGGGCTATGTGTCACCTGTACTGGCCCTATCGCCGGCAAGCCAGCTCCCACAGGTTATCCTTGGGCCCGAGGTCCGCAGATAACCTGTGGGAGCTGGCTTGCCGGCGATAGGGCCAGTGAACCCACCACAAGATATCCGCAGACATCCATGCAGACGCGCCTCGTCAAACCCATCTTGATTGCACTTGCCTTGCTACTCTGTACCGTTCTGGTCTGGCAGGCCTACACCACCTTCCAGGCCCGCTACCTGCGCCCGTTCGACAACCAGGCCACGCTGTTCGACGGCAGCCAGCTGCAATTGCCTGCCGAGCTGGCCGGCCCGGGCCCGGTCCGCGTGGTGCATTTCTGGGACCCGGCGTGCCCGTGCAATGTCGGCAACCAGCAGCACCTGGGCGACCTGGTCAGCCAGTTCGCAGGCCAGGGCGTTACCTTCCATGTACTGCAAAAGCCCGGCAGCCATGGCCAACTGCCCGCCAACCTCGCCGCCCTCAAGCCAATCGCCAACCTGCCCGGCAGCGACCATCTACCCGCCTCCCCGGCCGTGGCCATCTGGGACCGGCAAGGCCGCCTGGTCTACTTCGGCCCTTACAGTGAAGGCGCCGTGTGCAACGCCAACAACAGCTTCGTTGAGCCCATCCTCAAGGCGCTTCTCGGTGGGCGCAATGTCAGCGCCTCCAATACCTTGGCGGTAGGCTGCTACTGCCCTTGGGCGGGCTGACGCACCCGCGCCGGGTTGCCCACCACCGTCGCGCCCGCCGGCACATCCCGGGTCACCACACTGCCGGCACCCACCACGGCGTTGTCGCCAATGGTCACCCCAGGCAGGATGATCGCCGCACCACCGATCCACACATTGTTGCCGATGGTTACCGGCCGCCCACTCTCCAAACCGCTGCGCCGTACTTCCGGGTCAAGCGGATGGTCGGCGGTGTAGATCTGCACGTTGGGGCCGATCTGGCAGTCGTCGCCGATGCGCACCTGTACCACGTCGAGGATCACACAGTTGAAGTTCATGAAGGTATTGCGGCCGACGCTGATGTTGTAGCCGTAGTCGCAATAGAACGGCGGGCGAATCACCGCGCCTTCGCCGGCCTGATTGAAGTGTTCGGCCAATAGCCCGTAACGCGCATCGTTGAGCAGCTCGGCACTGGTGTTGTAGCGGTGCATCCAGTGTTTGTTGGCGATCTGCTCGGCCTGCAGCTCGGGGCAGCCAGCGTGGTAGAGCTGGCCGGCAAGCATTTTCTGTTTTTCGCTGAGGGACATGGAAACTCCTTCCTGGGGCTATGCTCTGTTCGCGAATCCGCCGATGATCGGACCACATTTTCCGCTTGAACGCACAAGGAGTCTGCATGAAGCGCAGCCTGACCCTGTTAGCCGTGGTCGTTGCCGTGGCCGCTGGTGCCGGTTACTGGTACGTGCAGGGCAAGCTGCCGCAGCGCGAGGGCGAGGTGGCCATCGCCGGCTTGCAAGCGCAGGTCAGCGTGCGCTACGACGCCCGAGGCGTGCCGCACTTGCAGGCGCAGAACGAGCCGGACCTGTACCGAGCGCTGGGCTACGTGCATGCCCAGGACAGGCTGTTCCAGATGGAGATCCTGCGCCGCCTGGCCCGGGGTGAGCTGGCCGAGGTGCTGGGCGACAAGCTGCTGCCCACCGACACCCTGTTCCGCAGCCTGCGCATTCGCGAACAGGCCGCGATCATGGCCAAGCGCCAGGACCCGCAGTCACCGGCCTGGCTGGCCCTGCAAGCCTACCTCGACGGGGTCAACAGCTGGCAGGCCAGCCACCCCAAGCCCATGGAATTCGACCTGCTCGGCATCACCCCGCGCCCGTTCACCGCCGAAGACACCCTGAGCATCGCAGGCTACCTGGCCTACAGCTTCGCCGCTGCGTTTCGCACCGAGCCCGCACTCACCTACATCCGCGACCAGCTGGGGCCCGAATACCTGAACATCTTCGACCTCGGCTGGCAGCCCGAAGGCGCGCTGGGCACGCCGCTGGCCGCTGCCGACTGGCAAAGCCTGGAGTCACTCGCCCGGCTCAGCCATGAAGCACTGGGTGACGCCGGTATCCCGCAGTTCGAAGGCAGTAACGCCTGGGCGGTGGCCGGCAGCCATACCCGCAGCGGCAAGCCGCTGCTAGCCGGCGACCCGCATATCGGCTTCGCGGTGCCGGCAGTGTGGTACGAAGCCGAGCTGTCGGCGCCCGGCTTCAACCTGTATGGCTACTTCCAGGCGCTCAACCCGTTCGCCTTGCTGGGCCATAACCGGGACTTCGGCTGGAGCCTGACCATGTTCCAGAACGACGACATCGACCTGATCGCCGAACGCACCAACCCGGCCGACGCCAACCAGGTCATGGTCGACGGCAAATGGCAGGCGCTGGAAAAGACCGAACAGCAGATCGCGGTGAAAGGCGAAGCGCCGGTCACCCTCAGCCTGCGCCGCTCGCCCCATGGCCCGATCGTCAACGACGTGCTGGGCGCCACGGCCGGGCCTACGCCAATCGCCATGTGGTGGGCGTTTCTGGAAACCGAAAACCCGATCCTCGAAGGTTTCTACCAGCTCAACCGTGCCGACACCCTGGGCAAGATGCGCGAAGCCGCCGCCAAGGTCCACGCGCCGGGGCTTAACTTTGTCTGGGCCAATGCCCGTGGCGATATCGGCTGGTGGGCCGCGGCAAAGCTGCCGATCCGCCCCGACGGCGTCGACCCTGCGTTCATCCTCGACGGCGCCAGCGCACAGGCCGACAAGCTCGGTTTCTACCCCTTCAACGTCAACCCGCAGCAAGAGAACCCGGCCCGCGGCTATATCGTCTCGGCCAACTACCAGCCTCCGTCGGCGGTTCCGGTACCGGGTTACTACAACCTGCCCGACCGTGGCCGCCAGCTCGACCGCCAGCTGGCCAACCCTGAGGTGAAATGGGACACGCAGAACAGCCAGGCCCTGCAACTGGATACCGCCAGTGACCACGGCCCGCGCACCCTTGCGCCGCTCCTGGCAACCCTGCGCGCCGTGGCCGAGGGTGACGAGGAGAAGGAGCTGGTCGAGCAGCTGGCTGCCTGGCGCGGCGACTACCCGCTGGACTCGACCAGCGCCACGCTGTTCAACCAGTTCCTCTACGAACTGGCCTTCGCGGCCCTGCATGACGAGCTTGGCGACACCTGGTTCCCGGTACTGATCAGCACCCGGGCCATTGACGCCGCCCTGCCGCGCCTGGCAGCGGATGCCAATTCACCTTGGTGGAACACCCGCGGTGGCAACCAGCGTACCGACCGCACAGCCATCGTACGTCTAGCCTGGCAGCACAGCCTGAAGCACCTGCGCGACACCTTGGGCAGCGACCCGGCCAGCTGGCAATGGGGCAAGGCGCATACCCTGACCCACAACCACCCGCTGGGGGTGAAAAAGCCGCTTAACCTGCTGTTCAACGTCGGGCCGTTCGCCGCGCCCGGTACCCACGAAGTGCCGAACAACCTCTCGGCGAAGATCGGCCCGGCGCCATGGCCGGTGACCTATGGGCCCTCGACGCGGCGGCTGATCGACTTTGCCGATGCCGGGCAGGCGCTGACCAGCAACCCGGTCGGGCAGAGTGGCGTGCCGTTTGATCGGCACTACGCGGACCAGGCCAAGGGGTATGTGCAAGGGCAGTACCAGAAGGCGCAGATGGGGGTGATTCCGGCACAGAGCACCTTGCGGTTGGTGCCAGGACCTTGAGGGGCTGCTTTGCAGCCCATCGCCGGCAAGCCAGCTCCCACAAAGTCTGCGCAGGCTTTTAGCCTTATGCACTACTTGTGGGAGCGGGCATGCCCGCGAAGCAGGCAACCGTGCCCAGAAACAAAAACGCCGACGCAAGTGCGTCGGCGTTTTCTATCACTACGAGCGCATCAGAACGCCGGCAGCACCGCGCCTTGGTACTTCTTGGCGATGAATTCTTTCACTTCCGGGCTGGTCAGGGCCTTGGCCAGTTTCTGGATGGCTTCGCTGTTCTTGTTGTCCGGGCGGGCAACCAGGAAGTTCACGTACGGCGAGTCGGCACCTTCGATCACCAACGCATCCTTGGCCGGGTTCAGGCCGGCTTCCAGGGCGTAGTTGGTGTTGATCATGTCCAGGTCGACCTGGTCGAGCACACGCGGCAGCATGGCCGACTCAAGCTCGCGGAACTTCAGCTTTTTCGGGTTCTCGGCGATGTCCTTGGGGGTGGCCAGGGCATTCTTCGGGTCTTTCAGGGTGATCAGGCCAGCCTTCTGCAGCAGGATCAGGGCGCGGCCGCTGTTGCTGCCTTCGTTAGGGATGGCAACAGTCGCGCCTTCCTTCAGCTCGGAGAGGTTCTTGATCTTCTTCGAGTAACCACCGAAGGGTTCGACGTGCACGCCGATTACCGTTTCCAGGTGGGTGCCTTTACCTTCGTTGAAGCTCTTCAGGTATGGCAGGGTCTGGAAGTAGTTGGCATCCAGGCGCTTCTGGTCTACCTGCACGTTCGGCTGCACGTAGTCGGTGAAGACCTTGATCTGCAGGTCCACGCCCTCTTTGGCCAGGGTCGGCTTGATCAGTTCAAGGATTTCGGCGTGCGGTACCGGGGTAGCGGCAACCACCAGTTTTTCGGCAGCGGCGGCCAGGCCGGAGAACGACAGGGCAGCGGCCAGGGCGGTGGTCAGCAGGGTCTTCTTCATGGTGGTCCTTGTTCTGAATCTGGGCCATCGGCGATGGCGAATCGGTTGCCCAACCGGTTCACCAGTGGGCGTGAGGCGGACAATACCTAGATTTTTTATTCCGTAACAATATCTTTTATTTAGCTGCTTATTCCAAAAACAAACTGCCACCAGCCACTTTGCTTATGAGCGATGTCTAGCGTGCGGTGTTGGGCAAGTCGAGGTCCTCTGGCTGGATCTCTTCGCCGTCATTCACCAGCAAGGCAAAGTGGATGACGTTCTCCAGTTCGCGGGTATTGCCAGGCCAGAAATGCGCTTCCAGCACCCGCTGCGCTGCCTCGCTCACCAGCGGCACAGGCCGCTGCAGGCGCACGCTGTAGATGCCCACGAAGTACTCGGCCAGCGGCAGGATATCGCCCGGTCGCTCGCGCAGCGGCGGCAGTGCCAGCGCCCCCTCGCGCAGGTACTGGTAGAGGCGTTCGTTGAAGCGCCCCGCACGTACCACCCG
The DNA here is from genome assembly GCA_947090765.1 of Pseudomonas sp. MM223. NCBI lineage: Bacteria > Pseudomonadati > Pseudomonadota > Gammaproteobacteria > Pseudomonadales > Pseudomonadaceae > Pseudomonas > Pseudomonas sp. MM223. The sequence continues at coordinate 6,470,432 of OX352322.1, forward strand.
CGCCAGGTCAATGCTGGTGGCGGCGACCAGGCGCACATCCACCGGTTGTGGCTGCTGCGCGCCCACCCGGGTGACCTCGCGGTTTTCCAGGGCCGCCAGCAGCTTGCCCTGGATGGCCAGCGGCAAGTCGGCAATCTCGTCCAGGTACAGCGTGCCGCCGTTGGCCGAGCCGAACCAGCCAGCGCGGCTGCTGGCCGTACCGCCATGGCTGCCGGCGCTGTAGCCGAACAGCTCGGCATCGGCGTAGGTGGGGCTGATGGCTGCGCAGTTGACCGACACAAACAGCCCTCCACGGTCGCTGGCACGGTGGATCTGCCGGGCCAGCAGCTCCTTGCCGGTGCCGGTTTCGCCACGAATCAGCACGGGCAAAGGTTGCGGTGCCAAACGCTCAAGGTCTTCGCGCAACTGCTGCGAACGCGGGTCGATAAACACCAGGGCCTTGGCGCGGATGCTCAGCGGGCTCTTGTCCAGCTCGGGGAAGGTCAACAGTGGCTGGCCAAACGGGTTTTGAAACGTCATGACGAACTCCCGCCCCAGGCCTGCATTGACCGGGCGTCAGGTAAACGGAAAACGGTAAGGGCTGTCAGGCCCGACGCAGTGCGCGCTGCTCGACCCGGCTCTGCAAGCGATACAAGTAGGCAAAGCCTTGTTCCCAGCGCTCATGGCCAGACTTGACGTTGATGTGCCCGGCATTGCTCAGCAAGCCCGCTTCGGCGCCCCAGGCCTGGGCCAGGTACAGCGCCCGCGGCACGCTCACGGCCGGGTCGTTGTCCGGCTCGACAACCTGGCTGGGGAACGGCAAGGCTTCGGTCGGGATCGGCGCAAAGTTGCGCAGGGCCGGCGCGCAGGTCGGCCGTTCTACGTCGGCCGGTGCCACCAGCAGTGCGCCACGCACCCGCCGCCGCAAGGCCGGGCTGGCCTGCGCAGCCCAATGGGCGACAGTGACGCAGCCAAGGCTGTGGGCAATCAGGATCACCGGCGAGCGCTCGGCGGCAATCGCCTGCTCCAGCGCCTGCACCCAATCCTGCCGTTGTGGGGTAAGCCAATCGTGCTGCTCGACCCGTGAACTGTTGGGCAGGGTGCGCTGCCAGTGACTTTGCCAATGGTTGTCTGGCGATCCTTGCCAGCCCGGCACAATCAGGTAACGAATCGACTCATTGCGCATGGGGACGCCTCCAGTAAGTTTGCGTGCTTGGAGACAAGTATAGGGAGGGATATATATTCGTAAAGGAATAAGAAGCTATTTATTAATAACCAAAAATCTTATTTTGGCTAATGGCCCTATCGCCGGCAAGCCAGCTCCCACAGGGGCTGCACAAAGCCTGAGGGCAGTACTTTACCTGTGGGGCTGGCTTGCCGGCGATAGGGCCCTCACAGGCAAAAAAAGAGGGCCAACCCCTGCCAAGAGATGTGGCCCATAAGCACTTGCCTGAAGAGGTTTGATGAGGGTCAGCGCGCGGTAATCACCGCCAGCTTGCTGATCCCCGCACGTTCAATGGCAGCCATGGCCCGCGCCACTTCGCCGTAGTTCACGCCGTCGTCGGCCTGCAGCTGCACGCGTACGTCCGCGTCCTTGTCCTTGGCAGCCTTGAGGTTGGTTTCCAGCAGGTCGGGCTGGATCTGGTCCTTGTTGATGAACAGCTTGCCTTCACCGTCGATGCTGACCACCAGCGGGTCCTTCTGCTCCACCGGGGCCACAGCTTCGGTCTTGGGCAAGTTGATGGGGATGGCGTTGGTCAGCAACGGCGCGGTGACGATGAACACCACCAGCAGCACCAGCATGACGTCTACCAAAGGCGTGACGTTGATTTCACTGAGGACTTCGTCGCTGTCCTGGGTCGAAAAGGCCATATCAGGACGCCTCCTTCACGGGCTGGGTGAAACCAGGCTGGGCTTTTTGCACAGCGGGGTGCACCAACACGCGGAAGGCACTCTTCTGCGCCAGGCTATAGAAGTCGTGAGCAAAGTCATCAAGGTCGGCAGCGGTCAGCTTGAGCCGACGCAGGAAGTAGTTGTAGACCAGCACCGCAGGCACCGCGACGGCGATACCCACACCGGTAGCCACCAGTGCTGCACCGATTGGCCCGGCGACGGTTTCCAGGCTGGCGGAGCCGGCCGCGCTGATGCCCTTGAGCGCTTCCATGATGCCCCACACGGTGCCAAACAGGCCGATGAAGGGCGAGGTGCTGCCGATACTGGCGACTACCGCCAGGCCGGTTTCCAGCGACCGGCGCTCACGCACGATCTGCTGACGCAGGGCGCGTTCCAGGCGGTCCTGGTGGTTGATGGCGTGGCTCAGGTCATTGGCCTGGGTATCGCCGACGGCAATCGCGGCGTAGCCAGATTGGGCAACGCGGGCAGCCGGGCCAGGCAACTCATGGCTGAGTTCGGCGGCCGAGTCCAGGCTGGAGGCAGCCCAGAACTGCTGGTGGAAGCGCTTGTCCTGGTTTTTCAACCGCACGAACTGTGCAACCTTGACCAGGGCCAGGCCCCAGGTGACGACGGAGAAACCGACCAGCAGCCAGATGACTGCACTTTCAACGGATTCGAGGGGGGATGCCAGCAGGCTCATGATGGTGTCTTCCTGTGTTCTGCGAAAAAGTTAGCGAAGCTTGAAATCGATCGGCACGCTGACCCAGCCGGTCTGGGCCACGTCGCCCTGCTTGGCAGGCACGAAGCTCCAGCGCTTGACCGCGGCCAGCGCGGCGGCGTCGAGGGCATCACGGCCACTGCTCTTCTGCACCTGGATCTGCCCGGGCTTGCCACTTGGCAGCACCTCTACACGCAACAGCACGGTGCCTTCCCAACCACGGCGCTGGGCCATTTGCGGGTATTCCGGTGCCGGGTTCTTCAGGTACGCGGCGTTGGCCGATGCCGGGGTTATCGGGGCCGGCGCGGGTGGTGCTGGCGCAGGCGGTGCGGGGGCGGCCACCGGTGTTGGCGGTGGTGCTTCGACCGGCTTGGGCTGTGGCTTGGGCGCTTGCTTGACCACCGGCTTGGGCACGGGCTTTGGCTTGGGTTTGGGCTTGGCGGCCAGTTCGTCGACAACCGGTGGCGGTGGCGGTGGCTCGACCACGGGCGGCGCAGGGGCTGGCGGTGGCGGCTCGACCACGGGCGGTGCCGGCGCTGCAAACTCGATGGTCATGGGCGGCACCTGTGGCGGCACCACCGGCAGCTCTGGCGTGGGTGCCTGGCTGACCCAGTACGCGGCAGCGCCATGCAGTACCAGCACCAGCAGGCCCAACACCAGCTTGTCGCGGCGCTTGAGCCCGCTGACGGGCGTGCGTTGCAGGCGCAGCTGGCCAAGCGGGAGGCGAAGCGTGCGTCCAAGCTCGACCAGGTCACCCGGGGCCGGGCGCCATGGCTGGTCGTAGGCCCTGACGGCCGACTGGACATTACCCATTGATCAAACTCCTGGGGTCTCGATTCAGGTGTGTGGCTGAATCATCGGGGCCAGAGGCTTATCTCTTAAAGTAATGTTTAAAATTATGGTTATAACTTAAGTGAATATTGTTTTTTATAGGTCGCGTGAAAGCCACGGATTGCGCGGGCTGTGGCTTTCATGGCTAATGGCTATGCATTGGGGGCATGCAAAATATTCGCGTAAGGCATGAGATAGCCGCGAGGGCTGCGCCCTCGATTCGCAGCACAAGGCTGCTCCTACAGCTACAGCGTAATCTTGAAACTTGCACAGTACCTGTAGGAGCAGCCTTGTGCTGCGAAGGGCTGCAAAGCAGCCCCGGCAATCTCACAGGCAAAAAAAGCCCGGGACCAGGCCCGGGCTTCTCATCATCAAAGGCGGCTCAGATATCCGCCACCTTCTGCCAAACCTTCGGCCGGAAGAACAACGTCTCCCCCCGCGCCAACCCGGTCAGGCTGTCATGGTCTTTCACCACCTCGGCCTCGATCAGCTCGCTCTGCCCTTCCACCTTCAAGGTTACCCGCGTGGTAGCACCCAACGGCCGGATATCCCGCACCTCGGCCGCATGGTGCCCTTCGGTCTCATGCCGCGACAGCGACACCTCGTGCGGGCGGAACAGCACATGGTGCCCTTCGCTCACCGCCAGGCGGTTGGAATCGCCCAGGAAGTGGTAGACGAAATCGTTGGCCGGCTTCTCGTACACTTCGCCCGGCGAGCCGATCTGCTCGATCACGCCCTTGTTCATCACCACGATGCGGTCGGCCACTTCCATGGCTTCTTCCTGATCGTGGGTAACGAACACAGACGTCAGGTTGATGTCCTCGTGCAACCGCGCCAGCCAGCGGCGCAGTTCCTTGCGCACCTTGGCATCCAGCGCACCGAACGGCTCGTCCAGCAGCAGTACCTTTGGCTCCACGGCCAAGGCACGGGCCAGGGCAATACGCTGACGCTGCCCGCCAGACAACTGCTCCGGGTAGCGGTCAGACAACCAGTCCAGCTGCACCATGTTCAGCAGCTCATGCACCTTCTCGGCGATCTTGCTCTCGCTCGGGCGCTCGCCCTTGGGCTTCATGCGCAGGCCGAAGGCGACGTTGTCGAACACGCTCATGTGGCGGAACAGCGCGTAGTGCTGGAACACGAAACCGACGTTGCGGTCACGCACGTCATGGCCGGATACATCCTCGCCATGGAACACGATGTTGCCCTGGTCCGGGGTTTCCAGGCCGGCGATGATGCGCAGCAGGGTGGTTTTGCCGCAGCCGGACGGGCCCAGCAGCGCCACCAGCTCGCCGCTGTTGATGTCCAGGTTGATGTTGTTCAGGGCCTGGAAGCTGTTGAAGCGCTTGCTGACATTACGAACTTCGATCGACATGAATCATTCCTCCGCGGCGCTGTGGCGCAGGCGGTTAATACGGTTCTCGCTCCACTGCTTGAGCAGCAGGATGAAGAGCGCCAGGATCAGCAACAGGCTGGCCACGCTGAAGGCCGCGACGTGGTTGTACTCGTTGTAGAGGATCTCTACGTGCAGCGGCAAGGTGTTGGTCACGCCACGAATGTGGCCCGACACCACCGACACCGCGCCAAACTCGCCCATGGCCCGTGCAGTACACAGCACCACGCCATAGATCAGGCCCCATTTGATGTTGGGCAAGGTCACGTGCCAGAACATCTGCCAGCCATTGGCACCGAGCAGGCGCGCGGCCTCCTCTTCTTGCGTGCCCTGCTCCTGCATCAGCGGGATCAGCTCGCGGGCCACGAACGGTACGGTGACGAAGATGGTCGCCAGGACAATGCCCGGCAGGGCGAAGACGATCTGGATGTCATGGTCCTGCAGCCAAGGCCCGAACAGGCCCTGTGCGCCGAACATCAGCACGTAGACCAGGCCGGCAATGACCGGCGACACCGAGAACGGCAGGTCGATCAGGGTGACCAGGATACTTTTGCCACGGAAGGTGTACTTGCTCACGCACCAGGCGGCGCTGACACCGAACACCAGGTTCAATGGCACCGAGATGACCACGGCGAGCAGGGTCAGCTTCAGTGCCGACAAGGCATCAGGCTCAAAAATCGCCTCGAAGAAGGTGCCAAAACCGTTCTTCAGCGCCTGCGATACCACAATCACCAGTGGCAACAGCAGGAACAGGGCGAACACCAGCCAGCCAAGGCCGATGAGAATGCGCCGTGAAGTAGCGCTGCCACGGCGCGCGGCGTTGGCGGCGGCACTTGCACTCAGGGATGAACTGGACATGCCGGCCTCCTTCAAGGGGTTTCGATGCGGCGCTGCAGCAGGTTGATCAGCAGCAGCAGGATGAAGGAAACCACCAGCATCAGCACGCCGATGGCGGTCGCGCCGGTGTAGTCGTACTGGTCGAGCTTGACCATGATCAGCAGCGGCAGGATCTCGGTTTTCATCGGCATGTTGCCGGCAATGAAGATTACCGAACCATACTCACCCACGCCGCGGGCGAAGGCCAGGGCAAAACCGGTGAGCCAGGCCGGCAGCAGGGCCGGCGCCAGAATATGCCGGAACACCTGCAGCGGCTTGGCCCCCAGGCAGGCGGCGGCCTCTTCCACTTCACGCGGGATGTCGGCCAGCACCGGCTGCACCGTGCGCACCACGAACGGCAAGGTGACGAAGGTCAGCGCCAAGGTGATGCCCAGCGGGGTGTAGGCGATCTTGAAGCCCAGGTCAGTGGCGAACTGGCCAACCCAGCCCGCAGGCGCGTACAGGGCAGTCAGGGCGATACCGGCAACGGCGGTGGGCAAGGCGAACGGCAGGTCGATCATCGCGTCGATGATCTTGCGGCCCGGGAAGGTGTAGCGCACCAGCACCCAGGCCAGCAGGGTGCCGATCACCCCGTTGATGATGGCGGCGAACAGGGCGGTGCCGAAACTCAACTTGAGCGCGGCGATCACCCGCGGCGCACTGATGATGGTCCAGAACTGCTCCCAGGTCAGCTGCGAGGCATGAATGAACATGGCGGCCAGCGGTATCAGCACGATCAGGCTGAGGTACACCAAGGTGTAGCCCAGCGTCAGCCCGAAGCCGGGTATGACGGGGGAAATACGACGTGACATAAGTATCCCTGGTTGAACGCACGAAGCCCGGAATCAATCCCGGGCTGGTGCAAGCTTTTGAATCCTGGGGCTGCTTTGCAGCCCATTCGCGGCACAAGGCCGCTCCTACAGGGGGTCGCGATTCCATGTAGGAGCGGCCTTGTGCCGCGAATGGGCCGCAACGCGGCCCCGCTTTTCCTTGGCCCTTACTGTGCCTGATAGATCTGGTCGAACACACCGCCATCATTGAAGAATTTGGGCTGTGCGGTCTTCCAGCCACCGAAGTCCTTGTCGATGGTTACCAGGTCCAGTTTCGGGAATTGCTTGCCGAATTCGGCAGCAACCTTCTCGTCACGCGGACGGTAGAAGTTCTCGGCGGCAATCTTCTGCCCGGCCGGGCTGTACAGGTGTTTGAGGTATTCAGTGGCAATGTCGGTATTGCCCTTCTTCTCGGCGTTCTTGTCCACCACCGCCACTGGCGGTTCGGCCAGGATCGACAACGACGGCACGACGATGTCGAACTTGTCGGCGCCACCGTCTTCCTTCAGCGCCAGGAAGGCTTCGTTTTCCCAGGCCAGCAACACATCGCCCTGGCCGTTGTTGACGAAGGTGATGGTTGAGCCACGGGCGCCGGTATCCAGCACCGGTACGTGCTTGAACAGCTCCTGTACGTACTCCTTGGCCTTGTCTTCGCTACCGCCGGCCTTCAGGCCGTAGGCCCAGGCGGCCAGGAAGTTCCAGCGGGCGCCGCCGGAGGTTTTCGGGTTAGGGGTGATGACCGACACGTCCTTCTTGATCAGGTCGCCCCAGTCCTTGATGCCTTTCGGGTTGCCCTTGCGCACCAGGAACACGATGGTCGAGGTATACGGGGTGCTGGCGTCCGGCAGGCGGGTCTGCCAGTTGTCCGGCAGGGTCTTGCCGAGCTTGGCCACTTCGTCGATGTCGCCGGCCAGGGCCAGGGTCACCACGTCTGCACGCAGGCCGTCGATCACCGCACGTGCCTGCTTGCCCGAGCCGCCATGGGATTGCTGGATTTTCACCTTGTCGCCCGGGTGGGCCTGCTGCCAGTGCTTGATGAACTCGGCGTTGTACTGCTGGTACAGCTCGCGGGTCGGGTCGTAGGACACGTTCAGCAGTTCGTAGTCCTTGGCGATGGCGGAACCGGCAAAAACAGCACTGGCCAGGGCGGCGAGCGCATAACGGCGGATGGACATGGTGAAGCTCCCGATTGGCATTTTTCTAATTTTGGATGTGAGGCGCGATCAGCCGGACTTGTTGCCGGGCTGTTGCAGGCGGAACTTCTCCTTGCGCTCGATCTGTACGACCTGAGCGTTGTGCACAGTGATCTCCACCGCACCGAAACGCAGGTCGCGCAGGGCGCTCTGGATTTCACGCAGAATGGTGGCTTCGTCCTGACCGTCGATGCTACGCAGAGATGCACTCATGCTCGTTCTCCTTGGAGTGAGGGTGCCGGGCAGAGGTTTGAAGGGGGTTTGCGCCTGGCTTGAGGGCAATAGTAGTGAGGCGGAGTTATTCTTAAAAATACTGTTTAAGAATGTTTATATAACTGTTTTTACAGAAGACACATTTCCCCTTGTAGGAGCAGCCTTGTGCTGCGAAGAGGCCAGCCCCCCCCATCAACATTTGATGGTTCAGGTACTGGCCTCTTCGCAGCACAAGGCTGCTCCTACAAAGGTGTGTGTGGTCAGGAAGATTGTTTTTCAGGCTCGCGGATTTTGTACCAGGCCACATACAGCGCCGGCAGGAACAGCAGCGTCAGCAGGGTCGCCACGATGATCCCGCCAATCATGGCGTATGCCATCGGCCCCCAGAACACCTCGCGGGCAATCGGGATCATGCCCAGGCTGGCCGCCGCCGCAGTCAGCAGGATTGGCCGGCGCCGATGGTTGGTGGCCTCCACCACCGCATCCCATTGCGAAAAGCCTTGCGCCACGAATTCGTCGATCTGGGTTACCAGAATCACCGAGTTACGGATGATGATGCCCGCCAGCGCCAGGATGCCGAGAATCGCGACAAAGCCCATGGGCGTGCCCGTCGGCACCAGTGCGATGATCACGCCGATCAGCCCCAGTGGCGCCACGCTCACCACCAGGAACAGCTTCTGCACGCTGTGCAGCTGGATCATGAGGAATGTTGCCATCAAGAACAGCATCAGCGGGATGACCTTGCGGATCGGCCCTTGCGCCTTGGCGCTCTCCTCCACCGTACCGCCGGTAGCCACTTCGAAGCCCACCGGCAGCTTGCTGGCGAACTCGTCGATCTTGGGTTTCAGCTGGGCTACCAGGTCGGTGGGCTGGATGTCGCCGTTGACCGAGGCCTTGATGGTGATGGTCGGCTTGCGGTCGCGGCGCCATACCAGCGGCTGCTCCAGTTCGTAGCGCACGGTGGCAAACGAAAGCAGCGGAATCGAAGTGCCGCTAGGGGTAAGAATCTGCAGGTTCTGCAGGGTATCAGGCGAACCCCGCTCGCTGTCCTCGGCCCGCGCAACCACATTGACCAGGTAAATGTTGTCATTGACTTGGGTGATCTGCACACCACTGACGATGCTGTTCATCACATTGGCCACATCTTCGGACGACAGCCCCAACTGGCGTGCCTTGTCCTGGGCGATTTCCACGCGCAACACCTTACCCGGCTCGTTCCAGTCGTAGATCATCTCGCCGATGTGCTCGTTCTGGTCGAGCAAGGTGGCCAGTTCGATGGCGTGCTTGCGCACCTCATCGATGTTTGCGCCACTGACCCGATACTGTATCGGCCGCCCTACCGGCGGGCCCATTTCCAGCGACTGTACGTTGGTACCGATGCCGACGAACTCTTCATGCAGGATTTTCTGCAAGCGATCCATCATGGCCTGACGCTCTTCGAAACCTTTGCTGACGATCACCAACTGCGCGTAGTACGGGTTCTGCAATTGTTGGTCGAGGGGCAGGTAGAAACGAATGGCACCTTGGCCGATGTAGGTGCTCCAGTGCACCAGGTCCGGGTCATCCTTGATCCGCGCCTCGAAGCGGTCGACCACCTTGCGCGTCTCCTCGATCGAGGCGTTCTGTGGCAGGTTGAGGTCGACCAGAATTTCAGGGCGGTCCGAGGACGGGAAGAACTGGTTCTGCACAAAACGCTCGCAGAAAATGGCCAACACGAACAACAGCACCGTACCGATGATGGTCAGCCAGCGGTTGCGCATGCACCACAGCAGGCCACCTTCGAACGCTCGCCCTACTCGCCCGGTATGCTCCTCGTGGGCCTTGAGCTTGCTGTTCAGGATATGCACGCCCAGTACCGGCGCGAAGAACACTGCCACCACCCACGACACGATCAACGCCACGGCGATGACCGCGAACAAGGTGTAGGTATATTCGCCCGCCGAGCTGGCATTGAGCCCAATGGGCACGAAGCCGGCAACGGTCACCAAGGTGCCGGTGAGCATGGGGAATGCGGTAGAGGTATAGGCGAACGTCGCCGCCTGCTCCTTGCTCTCGCCCATTTCCAGCCGCGTGACCATGACCTCCACGGTGATCATCGCATCATCCACCAGCAGGCCGAGGGCGATGATCAACGCGCCCAGCGAAATCCGCTGCATGGTAATACCGCTGTATTCCATGAACACGAACACCATCGCCAGCACCAGCGGGATCGAACAGGCCACCACCAACCCTGCACGCACACCGAGGCTGATAAAGCTCACCGCCAATACGATCACCACGGCTTCGAACAGTGCGCTGGTGAAGCCGCCGACGGCCTGCTTCACGACCACCGCCTGGTCTGAAACGGTGTGCACACCCACCCCGACCGGCAAGTCGGTGATCACGCTGTCCATTTTTTTCTTCAGCGCCGCACCGAACACCTGCATGTTGCCACCGGCTTTCATGCCGATGGCCAGGCCGATCGCGGTCTGGCCGTTGAAGCGGAACATGGGCGTGGGCGGGTCGACGTAGCCACGCTCGATATCCGCGATATCGGCCAGGCGGAAGAAGCGGTCGTTGATCCTCAGGTTGACGGTTTGCAGGTCTTTTTCGGAGGCGAACTGCCCAGTGGTGCGCACCGAAATGCGCTCTGGCCCAGCCTCGATCACCCCGGCTGGCGTTACCGCGTTCTGTGATTGCAGGGCCTGCATGACCTGGCGCTGGTCGATGCCCAGCGCTGCCAGTTTGCGGGTCGAGAAGTTCAGGTAGAGCACTTCGTCCTGGGTACCCACCAGTTCGATCTTGCCGATGTTGGGCACTTCGCGCACTTCGGCGCGGGCTTGTTCAACGTAGTCGCGCAGTTGGCGCAGGGTCAGGCCGTCAGAGGTAAAGGCGTAGATCGAGCCGAACACGTCACCGAATTCGTCGTTGAAGGCAGGCCCCTGAATACCCTGTGGGAACTGGCCGCGGATGTCCTGGATTTTCTTGCGCACCTGGTACCAGATTTCCGGAATGTCCTTGGCTTTGGTGGTGTCGCGCAGGTACACGTAGACGGTGGACTCACCCGGACGGGTGTAGCTTTTGGTGTAGTCGAGGGAATCGAGCTCCTCCAGCTTCTTCTCGATGCGATCGGTGACCTGGTACAGGGTTTCGTCCTGGGTCGCACCTGGCCAGCGGGTCTGGATGACCATGGTTTTGATGGTGAATGACGGGTCTTCCTCACGCCCGAGGTTGAAGTACGAAAAAATCCCCATCAGCAGGCCAACGAACATCAGATACCAGACGAATGACTGGTGCTTGAGCGCCCATTCGGAGAGGTTGAAGCTTCCTTTCATTGCGCATCCTCATCGAAGGTGACCTTCTGGCCAGGCTTCAGGCTGTTCACACCTGCGGTAACGACGCGCTCACCGGGCTGCACGCCCGCCGTCAGCACGATGCTGTCGGCGGTACGTTCGATCAGCGCCACGTCACGGGTTGCCACGGTCTTCTGCTGCGTATCGATCACCCACACCTGGGTCTTGCCATCACGCTCCAGCAAAGCGCTCAAGGGCAGTTCGCTTCGCGGCGTCACCTCCGAACTCAGGGTCACGCTGATGGCAGTGCCCAAGTGAAACGCCGCCGGCGTGCTGGCCAGGGTCAGGCGGGCCCGCCGGGTACGGGTGGTAGCGTCGGCCTGAGGCTCCAGCTCGCGCAGGCTGGCCGTGGTATTGATGGTGGGGTCGAGTTGCGAGGCAACGGTAAAGGTCAGGCCTTTGTTCAACTGCTCGGCCAAGCCGATTGGCAGGTCGATTACCGCTTCCTTCACGTCCGGGCGGGCCAGAGTCACCACGGCCTGGCCGGCCGTGACGGTTTGCCCGGCTTCGGCCTGCCACGCAGTGATCACGGCAGCGTGGTCGGTGCGCAAGGTGCTGTAGTCGAGCTGGTCGCGGGCCTGGCTGAGCGCAGAGCGCGCCTGCTCCAGCGCTGCGCTGGTGGTTTTCAGGTTGGTCTGGGCGATATCCAGCTGGGCCTGGGCGCCAACGCCGCGGTCATACAACTGTTGCTGGCGACGGGCATCGGCCTGGGCGTTGATCCACTGTGCCTGCACCTTGGCCAGGTCGCCTTCGGCAGCGCGCAATTGGTTCTGCTGGTCGGTCGGGTCGAGTGTGGCCAGGGTATCGCCCGGCTTCACCTGGGCGCCCACATCCAGCCAGCGCCGGGCAATGCGCCCGGAAACCCGGAAGCCCAGTGTGCTTTCAAAGCGCGCCTGGATACTGCCGGCGAAGCGGCCCAATTGCGATTGCACCTGGGGCTCGACCTTGACTGACAGCACCGGCCGAACCGGCTCTGGTGCCTCTTCCTCGCTACTGCAGCCGGCCAGCAGCACGCCGGCCGACAGCATCAGCAGCAGGCGCTTCATAGCTCACCCCCTTGGGCCTTGGCGTCGACCTTTTGCACCTGCATGCCGGGGTGTAGCAGCTGGCCGCCATTGACCACCACCGTTTCGCCGCCCTTCAAGCCGTTGGCAACCACGATCTTGCCGGTGAGATAACGGCTGACTTCGACCTTGCGCAGTTCCACCTTGTCGCCCTCGCCTACCACCCACACGGCGGGCTCATGCAGGGCCTTGGTCAGCGCCGACCATGGCAACTCGACGCTGGGCCGGCCCTGGGCGTTGGTCGTAGCAGTCACCGGTGCGCCCAGTTGCATGCCGGGTGGCACGTCCTTCAGGCCTACCTTGACCTGCACAGTGCCACTTTGTGCCGACACCGTGGGGGTGATTTCACGCACGAAGCCATGGGCCTGAACCTTGGGGTCGTCCAGCAGGCTGACGACCACCCCTGCATCGCTGGGCGGCGCTACAAGCAGTGATTCGTAAACGTTGAACACGGCGTCGCGGTCGCCATCGGTGGCCAGGCTGAAGATGGGCATGGTGGCCTGCACCACCTGGCCGACTTCGGCCTGGCGCTCGGTGATCACCCCGGCGGCGTCAGAGACCAGTGCGGTGTAGCTGAGCTGTTCGTTGGCGTTGGCCAGTTGCGCCTGGGCGGCCTTGAGTGCGCTCTGATTGCTGCGCAGCGCGGCTTCGGCGGAGTCATATTCACTCTGGCTGGTGTAGCCCTTGGGCAGCAATTTTTGCTGGCGCACGAAGGCGGCGCTGGTCTGGGTGACCCGCGCCTGCGCGGCGAATACCTCGGCCTTGGCCGAGTCGACGTTGTTTTGCAGGTCTTTCGGGTCCAGCCGGGCCAGCACCTGGTTGGCCTTGACGTGATCGCCCACGTCCACGCTGCGCGAAATGATCTTGCCGCCAACGCGGAACGACAAGTCGGTCTGTACCCGCGCCTGCACATCACCGGTCAGGGTGACCCTGGCAGCGAAATCAGTGGGCTGGACTTGTTGCACACCTACCCGAGGCAACGTCTCGGGGACCTCTTCCTTGCTACAGCCGGTGAGCATGTACAGCAAGCCCAAGCCTGCCAGCAACTGTGGACGCGTCACCCTCATGCAGGCTCCTAGCTTGCGCACAAATGATTTGTGAGATGCGACTGTCAGCGTAGTTCAGGGTTCGGCAAACATCACTGATGGAGATCACTCAGGCATTTTCAGCGCCTGCGCGGGCCCTTTCGCGGGCTCGCATCCGAGCATCACTGACAGTTCGGAGAAAGCATGGTTGAGGGGATATTGGCCTGGACGCGGAAGAGGTCCATGCAGGTTTCTTGGCCGACGGTGGTGCTGCTATTTGGATGATTAGTCATGGTGGATCTCCTATATCTGGTCAAGGAGCTGCCACCTTCATCTTTCTCACGGATCAGGGCGGCAACCGTACGCGAGGTGAAAATCCGCGGATATAGGAACGCAGCCAGACGTAAGCCTGCCCGCGCACGGCTGCCATGACTGAAGCATTGGGTTTGTTTGATGAATTTTCGTACGCTTTGAGGGCCTCTTCGCGGGTGAACCCACCTGGTCGGCTAATGCGGTCAACTGTAGGAGCGGCCTTGTGCCGCGAAAGGGCCGCGAAGCGGCCCCAGTGATTCAGCGCAGATGCACAAATTGCCGGGGCTGCTTCGCAGCCCTTTCGCGGCACAAGGCCGCTCCTACAAGGCCCTGTGCAGACTTCAAGAAATGCACAGCGGGCTTGCCCGCGGAGATCAGGCGGACGCCGCCTTCTTTGATTCCCCTACAACAGAGCAGCTTCCACACGGCTCGTAGGATAATTCCCAAGCTGCCCTGACTGAAGCATTGGGTTTGATTTGATGAATTTTCGTACGCTTTGAGGGCCTCTTCGCGCGTGAGCCCACCTGGTCGGCTAATGCGGTCAACTGTAGGAGCGGCCTTGTGCCGCGAAAGGGCCGCGAAGCGGCCCCAGTGATTCAGCGCAGATGCACAAATTGCCGGGGCTGCTTCGCAGCCCTTTCGCGGCACAAGGCCGCTCCTACAAGGCCCTGTGCAGACTTCAAGAAATGCACAGCGGGCTTGCCCGCGGAGATCAGGCGGACGCCGCCTTCTTCGATTCCCCTACAACAGAGCAGCTTCCACACGGCTCGTAGGATAATTCCCAAGCTACCCTGACTGAAGCATTGGGTTTGTTTGATGAATTTTCGTACGCTTTGAGGGCCTCTTCGCGGGTGAACCCACCTGGTCGGCTAATGCGTCAACTGTAGGAGCGGCCTTGTGCCGCGAAAGGGCCGCGAAGCGGCCCCAGTGATTCAGCGCAGATGCACAAATTGCCGGGGCTGCTTCGCAGCCCTTTCGCGGCACAAGGCCGCTCCTACAAGGCCCTGTGCAGACTTCAAGAAATGCACAGCGGGCTTGCCCGCGCAGATCAGGCGGACGCAGCCACCTGCGCCGGGCGCTTGACCTGCGGCTGCGAGGCATTGGCCGCCGCGCCTTCTTCGATGGCCTGCTGAATCGCCTTGCGACGACGCTCTTCGCTGCGGCGGCTGAAGTACCAGACAAAGAAGGTCACCAGCGATACCGACAGCAGGATCAGGCTGGCCACGGCGTTGATCTCTGGCTTCACGCCCAGGCGCACGGCCGAGAACACCTCCATCGGCAAGGTGGTCGAACCCGGGCCGGACACGAAGCTTGCCAGTACCAGGTCGTCCAGCGACAGCGCGAACGACATCATGCCGCCCGCCGCCAGCGATGGCGCAATCATCGGGATGGTGATCAGGAAGAACACCTTCCACGGCTTGGCACCCAGGTCCATGGCCGCTTCCTCGATCGACAGGTCCAGCTCACGCAAGCGTGCCGACACCACTACCGCCACATACGCCGCACAGAACGTGGTGTGGGCAATCCAGATGGTGACGATACCGCGCTCCTGCGGCCAGCCGATCATCTGCGCCATGGCCACGAACAGCAGCAACAGCGACAGACCGGTGATCACTTCAGGCATTACCAGCGGCGCGGTAACCAGGCCACCGAACAGCGTGCGGCCCTTGAACCGGGTGACCCGGGTCAGCACGAAGGCTGCCAGGGTACCCAGCGCCACTGCCGCCACCGCCGTGTAACAGGCGATTTCCAGCGAGCGCATCACCGAACCCATCAGCTGGGTGTTGTCGAGCAAGCCGACGTACCACTTGATCGACCAGCCACCCCACACCGTCACCAGCTTGGAGGCGTTGAACGAGTAGATGACCAGGATCAGCATCGGCAGGTAGATGAATAGCAAGCCGAGCACCAGCATCAGCTTGGAGAAACTGAAGCGTTTCATGCGCGGCCCTCCATTTCTTTGGCCTGGCTGCGGTTGAACAGCAGGATCGGCACAATCAGGATCGCCAGCATCACTACCGCAAGCGCAGAGGCTACCGGCCAGTCACGGTTGTTGAAGAACTCTTGCCACAGCACCTTACCGATCATCAGGGTTTCCGGGCCGCCAAGCAGTTCAGGGATCACGAACTCACCCACCACCGGGATGAACACCAGCATGCAGCCGGCAATGATGCCGTTTTTCGACAGCGGTACGGTGATCTTCCAGAAGCTGTTGAAGGTGCTCGAACCTAGGTCAGAAGCGGCCTCCAGCAACGAAGGGTCATGCTTCACCAGGTTGGCGAACAGCGGCAGGATCATGAACGGCAAGTACGAATAGACCACGCCGATGTACACCGCCAGGTTGGTGTTGAGGATCTGCAGTGGCTGGTCGATCAACCCGGTCCACAACAGGAAGCCGTTGAGCAGGCCGTTGTTGCTGAGAATGCCCATCCAGGCATAGACGCGGATCAGGATCGCGGTCCAGGTCGGCATCATGATCAGCAGCAGCAGGACAGTCTGGGTTTCCTTCTTGGCATTGGCGATGGCATAGGCCATCGGGAAGCCGATCAGCAGGCACAGCAGGGTGCTGAAGAACGCCATCTTCAGCGAGCCCAGGTATGCCGAGAGGTACAGCTCATCCTCGGTCAACAACCCATAGTTGGCCAGATTGAGCACCAACTGGATCTTGTCTTCGACGTAGCTGTAGATCTCGGTATACGGCGGGATCGCCACGTCGGCTTCGGCGAAGCTGATTTTCAGCACGATGAAGAACGGCAGCATGAAGAACAGGAACAGCCAGATGAACGGCACGCCGATCACCACGTGCCGCCCCTTCGGGGTCAGGCGCTGGAAGGCTCGCTTGAGCTTGCGCAGTTTCATGACCGCAGTACCACGCCGCTGTCGTCTTCCCACCACACGTACACTTCATCGCCCCAGGTAGGGCGGGTGCCCTGGCGCTCGGCGTTGGCGACGAACGACTGGACCACCTTGCCGCTCGGCAGCTCCACGTAGAACACCGAGTGGCCGCCCAGGTAGGCGATGTCGTGCACCTTGCCGCGCGACCAGTTGTGCTCGCAGGTCGGCTGCTGGGTAGTGACCAGCATCTTCTCCGGGCGCAGGGCGTAGGTGATGTGCTTGTCTTCGACCGAGGTGGTGATGCCGTGGCCCACGTAAATCTTGCGCTCCAGCTCCGGGCTGGCAATGATCGCGTAGCCTTCGGCGTCGTCGACCACTTCACCTTCGAACAGGTTGACGTTGCCGATGAACTCGCACACCAGGCGGCTGGTCGGCGTTTCGTAGATATCCACAGGCGAGCCAATCTGGGCGATCCAGCCCAGGTGCATGATGGCGATGCGCTGGGCCATGGTCATGGCTTCTTCCTGGTCGTGGGTCACCATCACGCAGGTCACGCCCACGCGTTCGATGATCTCCACCAGTTCCAGCTGCATCTGCGAACGCAGTTTCTTGTCCAGAGCACCCATCGGCTCGTCGAGCAGCAGCAGCTTGGGGCGCTTGGCCAGCGAACGGGCCAGGGCCACGCGCTGACGCTGGCCACCGGACAGCTGGTGCGGCTTGCGCTTGGCGTACTGGGTCATGTGCACCAGCTTGAGCATCTCGGCCACGCGGGCGTCGATGTCGGCCTTGGGCAGCTTGTCCTGCTGCAGGCCGAAGGCGATGTTCTGCGCCACGGTCATGTGCGGGAACAGCGCGTAGGACTGGAACATCATGTTGATCGGCCGCTCGTAGGGCGGCATGTCGGTGATGTCGACGCCGTCAAGCAGGATTCGCCCTTCGGTAGGGCGCTCGAAGCCGGCCAGCATGCGCAGCAGGGTCGATTTGCCGGAACCGGAGCCACCCAGCAGGGCGAAGATCTCGCCCTTGCGGATTTCCAGTGACACATCGTCTACGGCGATGGTTTCGTCGAACTTCTTTGTGACCCGGTCGATTTTGACCAGCACCTGCTTGGGTTGCTGGCCACCCTCGAGGGCTTTTTTATAGGCACCGGAGGCAACTGCCATGAGTGAAACTCCCAACAAGATTTTTGTGCCCGCGCGGCCTGTTCTACAGGTGCGCTGCGGGTCTGGATTTGTTACTTGCCCGACTTGACCTTGGTCCAGCTACGGGTCATCAGCCGTTGCACCTTGGGTGGCAACTCTGAATTCACGAACATCTTGTCCAGCACTTCCTGCGGTGGGTAAACCGCAGCGTCAGTCCTCACGGCCTGGTCCATCAGGTCGCCAGCCTTGGGGTTCGGGTTGGCGTAACCGACGTAATCACTGACCTG
Source organism: Pseudomonas sp. MM223 (assembly GCA_947090765.1). Taxonomy (NCBI): domain Bacteria; kingdom Pseudomonadati; phylum Pseudomonadota; class Gammaproteobacteria; order Pseudomonadales; family Pseudomonadaceae; genus Pseudomonas; species Pseudomonas sp. MM223. The sequence continues at coordinate 6,488,352 of OX352322.1, forward strand.
GGCGATAACCTCAGGCTTCAGCAAATAGTTGATGAAGGCATGCGCCTCTTTGACGTTCTTGGCGTCTGCGGGGATCGCCAGCACGTCGAACCAGAGGTTGCCGCCTTCCTTGGGAATGGCGTAGGCCAGGTTCACGCCCTTCTTCGCTTCTTCAGCGCGGGCCTTGGCCTGGAAGATATCGCCCGAGAAGCCTGCCGCGACGCAGATGTCGCCGTTGGCCAGGTCGGTGATGTACTTGGACGAGTGGAAGTAGGTCACGTACGGGCGCACGGCCAGCAGCTTCTGCTCGGCTTTTGCATAGTCCTTGGGGTCGGTGCTGTTGGGGTTGAGCCCCATGTAGTTGAGCACCGCCGGCAGCATTTCGTCCGCCGAGTCGAGGAAGGCCACGCCGCATTTGGAGAGCTTCTTCATGTTCTCGGGTTCGAACAGCACGGCCCAGGAGTCGATGGTGTCCACGCCCAGCGCGGCCTTCACCTTGTCGACGTTGTAGCCGATGCCGTTGGTGCCCCACAGGTAAGGCACGGCGTACTGGTTGCCCGGGTCGTTCTTTTCCAGGCGCTTCATCAACGCCGGGTCCAGGTTGGAATAGTTAGGCAGCAGGCTCTTGTCGAGCTTCTGGAATGCGCCCGCCTTGATCTGCTTGCCAAGGAAATGGTTGGACGGCACTACCACGTCATAGCCGGTATTACCGGCCAGCAGCTTGCCTTCCAGGGTTTCGTTGGAGTCGAACACGTCCTGCACAGGCTTGATGCCCGTGGCTTTCTCGAAGTCCGCGAGTGTGGTCGGGCCGATATAGTCGGACCAGTTGTAAAAGTGCACCGTAGGCGCCGCTTGGACGCTGCATGCCAGCGTCAGGCCCGCACCAGCCATCAAGGCTTTGCGGAATACAGAAATAGACAAGTGGGTGCTCCTCACAATCAGTGCCTGGGTAGCGACAATGCTGCCGCACACGCAAAACCGGCGCGCAACTTACCTTCGCAGCTTCGATGCCGCAATCATCAATTGCCTTTCACTGGCTCTAGGCCGGGAATGCCCGGCCCAGAGATGTCGCATGGGGCTTACTTGCCCGATTTGATCTTGGTCCAGCTGCGGGTGATCACACGCTGCACAGAAGCGTCAGGCGCAGCGATCGCGTACAGCTGCTTCTTCACTTCGGCAGGCGGGTAGATGCTCGGGTCACCGCTGATGTCTTTGTCCACGAGCGCAGTGGCAGCCTCGTTGCCGTTCGGGAAGCGCACGGCGTTGGTGATTTCAGCCATGATTTCCGGCTGCATCAGGAAGTTCATGAACTGATAGGCAGCGTCTTTGTGCTCGGCATCTTTCGGGATGGCAACCATGTCATAGAAGGTACCGGCACCTTCTTTCGGAATGACGTAGTCCACTTTGACCTTGTCGCCAGCTTCGTGGGCGCGGGCCTTGGACTGCTCCAGGTCACCCGAGTAACCGACGGCCACACAGATGTTGCCGTTGGCCATGTCGCCGATGTACTTGGACGAGTGGAAGTAGGTGATCGAAGGACGGATCTTGAGGAACAGGTCTTCGGCGGCCTTCAGGTCTTCTTTCTTGGTGCTGTCGCTCGGCAGGCCCAGGTAGTGCAGCGCGGCCGGGATCATTTCGGTCGGTGCATCCAGGAAGCTCACACCGCAGCTTTTGAGCTTGGCGATGTTCTCAGGCTTGAACACGGCGTCCCACGAGTCGATGTGGTCGACACCCAGCGCGGCCTTGACCTTCTCCGGGTTGTAGCCGATGCCGATTGAACCCCACATGTACGGGAAGGCGTGCTTGTTGTCCTTGTCGCTGGCATCGCCAACGGCTTTGAGCAGGTCCGGGTCGAGGTTTTTCCAGTTCGGCAGCTTGGAACGGTCCAGTTCCTCGTACACACCGGCCTTGATCTGCTTGGCCAGGAAGTTGTTGGACGGCACGACGATGTCATAGCCCGACTTGCCTGCCAGCAGCTTGGCTTCGAGGGTTTCGTTGCTGTCGAAGACGTCGTACTTGACCTTGATACCGGTCTGCTTCTCGAACTTGGCGATGGTGTCTGGCGCGATGTAGTCCGACCAGTTGTAGACGTTCAACACCTTGTCGTCAGCCTGTGCAGCAGTAGCCATGGCACCCATCAGGGCTGCGGCCAGCAACGTCTTGCCCATTTTCTTCATGCGTCATGCTCCAGAATTTTTATTTAGCCATCTGTTCAGCAGCCAGGACCTACGGTGCAGAGCGCGCGGCGACTGAAACAGTCGCTAGTCTGGCAAGTTACAAGGCTCTGTTTCAAGGAGAGCAGAACCTTGTAACGACTTAATGTCACATCGCTAGCCTAGCAGGTGATCAGTTGATCGCCTCCAGGGTCAGGTCGAGGCATTTGCGTGCCTTTTCCACCAGTTCGTCGATCTCGGCATGGCTGATTACCAGCGGCGGCGCAATGATCATGGTGTCACCCACCGCCCGCATGATCAGGCCGTTTTCGAAACAGAAGGTGCGGCAGATCATGCCCACGCCCTTGCCTTCGTAACGGCTGCGCGTGGCTTTGTCCTGGACCAGTTCGATCGCGCCAAGCATACCCAGGCCGCGTACTTCACCCACCAGCGGGTGGTCCTGCAGCTCACGCAAACGCTTTTGCAAATACGGTGCCGCTTCGGTGCGCGCCTTCTCGACAATTTTCTCGTCGCGCAGGATGCGCAGGTTTTCCAGGCCCACCGCGGCCGCCACCGGGTGGCCGGAGTAGGTGAAACCGTGGTTGAAGTCACCGCCTTCGCTGATCACCTTGGCCACTTTGTCACGCACGATCACACCGCCCATGGGGATGTAACCGGAGGTCAGGCCTTTGGCGATGGTCATCAGGTCGGGCTTGAGGTCGTAGTAGTCAGAGCCGAACCACTCGCCGGTACGGCCGAAACCACAGATGACTTCGTCGGCAACGAACAGGATGTCGTACTTGGCGAGAATCTCCTTCACCTTCGGCCAGTAGGTTTCTGGCGGGATGATCACGCCGCCTGCGCCCTGGATAGGCTCGGCGATAAAGGCGGCGACGTTGTCTTCGCCGACTTCGAGGATTTTCTTCTCCAGCTGCTCGGCCGCCCATACACCGAATGCTTCCGGGGTCATGTCGCCGCCTTCGCCGAACCAGTACGGCTGCGGGATGTGCACGATGCCCGGGATCGGCAAGCCGCCCTGCTCGTGCATGCCGCTCATGCCGCCCAGGCAAGCACCGGCAAAGGTGGAGCCATGGTAGCCGTTGATACGGCCGATGATGGTCTGCTTGTGCGGCTTGCCCTTCAGCGCCCAGTAGTGGCGCACCATGCGCAGCACAGTGTCGTTGCCTTCGGAGCCGGAGCCGGTGAAGAACACATGGGTCATGCCTTCGGGCGCCACGTCGGTGATCGCCTTGGCCAGCTCCAGCGCAGGCGGGTGGGCAGTCTGGAAGAACAGGTTGTAGTAAGGCAGCTCGCGCATCTGCTTTTCTGCCGCCTGCACCAGCTCTTCACGGCCGTAACCAACCGCCACGCACCACAGGCCCGCCATGCCGTCGAGGATCTTGTGCCCCTCGCTGTCCCACAAATGCACCCCTTGGGCCTTGGTGATGATGCGTGGCCCCTTCTCTTTCAGCTGCTTGTAGTCACTGAAAGGTGCGAGATGGTGCTCCCCGCTCAGGGTTTGCCATTCACGGGTTTGCGGGTTGTTGGTGCTCATGTGCTTCTCCGTTGTTCGACAGCCGCGCTCCAGCGGCACCAGGGTTAATCAGACAGCGAACAGCAGGAACTCTCGCTCCCAGGAACTGATGACGCGCTTGAAGTTTTCGTGCTCGGCGCGCTTGGTGGCGACATATCCGGTAATGAATTTTTTGCCCAGGTACTGCACCAGCGCACGGCTGTTTTCCATGCGTTCCAGGGCGTCTTCGATGGTCAGCGGCAGGCGCAGGTTGCGCCGCTCGTAGCCACGGCCTTGCACCGGCGCGCTGGCCTGAATGCCTTCGACCATGCCGATGTAGCCACACAGCAGGCTGGCGGCGATGGCCAGGTACGGGTTGGCGTCGGCGCCCGGCAGGCGGTTCTCTACCCGGCGGCTTTGCGGGCCGGCATCCGGTACGCGCAGGCCGACGGTGCGGTTTTCTTCGCCCCACTCCACGTTCACCGGCGCCGATGTGTCGGGCAGGAAGCGGCGGAACGAGTTGACGTTGGGGGCAAACAGCGGCAGCGCTTCGGGGATGAACTTCTGCAGGCCACCAATGTGGTTGAGGAACAGCTCGCTCATGCTGCCGTCTTCGTTGCTGAAGATGTTCTTGCCGGTGGTCACGTCGACCACGCTCTGGTGCAGGTGCATGGCACTGCCTGGCTCACCGGTCATCGGCTTGGCCATGAAGGTGGCGGCCACGTTGTGCTTGAGCGCGGCCTCGCGCATGGTGCGCTTGAACACCAGGATCTGGTCGGCCAGGTGCAGGGCGTCGCCGTGACGGAAGTTGATTTCCATCTGCGCCGTGCCGTCTTCGTGGATCAGCGTGTCCAGGTCCAGCTGCTGCAGTTCGCACCAGTCGTAGACATCTTCGAACAGCGGGTCGAATTCGTTGGCGGCTTCGATCGAGAACGACTGGCGGCCGGTTTCCGGGCGGCCAGAACGGCCTACCGGGGGCTGCAACGGGAAGTCCGGGTCTTCGCTGCGCTTGGTCAGGTAGAACTCCATCTCGGGCGCGACAATTGGCTGCCAGCCCTTGTCGGCGTAGAGCTTGAGGACTTTCTTCAAGACGTTGCGTGGCGACAGTTCGACCGGGTTGCCCTTCTTGTCGTAGGTGTCGTGAATCACCTGCGCCGTCGGCTCGATGGCCCACGGTACAAGGAACACGGCGTTCTCGTCAGGGCGGCAGATCATGTCGATGTCGGCCGGGTCGAGCAGTTCGTAATAGATGTCGTCGTCGACGTAGTCGCCGGTCACGGTCTGCAGCAGCACGCTCTCGGGCAGGCGCATGCCTTTTTCGGCGATGAATTTGTTGGTGGGCGAAATCTTGCCGCGCGTGATGCCGGTCAGGTCACTGATCATGCATTCGACTTCGGTGATCTTGTGCTCTTTCAACCAATCGGTGAGCTGGTCGAGGTTGTTACTCATAAATACCTCAGGAGGTAAGGTGGGCCGCGCATTGATTCTGGATGGAGTAGATTGCTAAAGCAAAAACCCCCGCGCAGCGCCGCAGTGGATACACTGAAAACAGGTGTGTCCGTAATGAGTTCGAAGGGCAGGAAGACGAAGCGAAGGGCGGCAAGCCGCTACGAGGGCGGGCCCGGGAACGCCAAACGTCAATTATTGCGGCCAGGGCGACCACGCCATTGACGAAGCTTGCAAAAACGACAGAGGTACCCGTTGGCACTGCGCAGGCAGTGCTTTCAGGTCGCGGCAAGCGGACCATGTGACCCTCGTATTATTGTGTTCTGGGTTGTGACCGAGCTTAGCCTTGTTCATTTTTTTACACAACACCCGCGTAAAAAATAAAAGACGGTACGCTTGAGATAGCCCTTCACAGGTGAAATAGCGGATAATGGCATGCCCCGATATGCAGCAAATCTGCCGTAGATGTGCCATTTCAGGGCATCATTGGGTTGGCTTGACATCAGTATGGCTTTTCGATTGACTGGTCCTGCAAGCCCCCCTTGATTGATATTTTTAACAACAAAGGTGTTGCATCATGTCGGTACCCCCGCGTGCCGTTCAGCTTAACGAAGCGAACGCGTTCCTTAAGGAACATCCTGAGGTTCTCTACGTTGACCTTCTGATTGCAGATATGAATGGTGTGGTGCGTGGCAAGCGCATTGAGCGCACCAGCCTCCACAAGGTTTACGAGAAAGGCATCAACCTGCCGGCCTCCCTCTTCGCCCTGGACATCAACGGTTCCACCGTCGAAAGCACTGGGCTTGGCCTGGACATCGGCGATGCTGACCGCATCTGCTACCCGATCCCCGACACGCTCTGTAACGAGCCGTGGCAAAAGCGCCCCACTGCCCAACTGCTGATGACCATGCACGAGATCGAAGGCGAGCCGTTCTTCGCCGACCCTCGTGAAGTGCTGCGCCAGGTGGTGAGCAAGTTCGACGAGCTGGGCCTTACCATTTGCGCTGCATTCGAGCTGGAGTTCTACCTGATCGACCAGGAGAACGTGAACGGCCGCCCACAGCCGCCGCGCTCGCCAATCTCGGGCAAACGCCCGCAGTCGACCCAGGTGTACCTGATCGACGACCTCGACGAATATGCCGACTGCCTGCAGGACATCCTCGAAGGCGCGAAAGAACAAGGCATTCCGGCCGACGCCATCGTCAAGGAAAGCGCCCCGGCGCAGTTCGAAGTCAACCTGCACCACGTGGCCGACCCGCTCAAGGCCTGCGACTACGCGGTGCTGCTCAAGCGGTTGATCAAGAACATCGCCTACGACCATGAAATGGACACCACCTTCATGGCCAAGCCCTACCCGGGCCAGGCAGGTAACGGCCTGCATGTACACATTTCCGTGCTGGACAAAGATGGCAACAACATCTTCACCAGCGAGGATCCCGAGCAGAACGCCGCGCTACGTCACGCTGTCGGCGGTGTGCTCGAGACCCTGCCCGCGTCCATGGCGTTCCTTTGCCCGAACGTCAACTCGTACCGCCGCTTTGGCGCGCAGTTCTATGTACCGAACGCGCCAAGCTGGGGCCTGGACAACCGCACCGTGGCCCTGCGCGTGCCGACCGGCTCGGCAGACGCTGTGCGCATCGAGCACCGCGTGGCCGGTGCCGACGCCAACCCGTACCTGATGATGGCTGCTGTGCTGGCCGGCGTGCACCATGGCCTGACCAACAAGATCGAACCGGGCAAGCCGATCGAAGGCAACTCGTACGAACAGCTGGAGCAGAGCCTGCCGAACAACCTGCGCGATGCCCTGCGCGAGCTGGACGACAGCGAGATCCTCAACAAGTACATCGATCCGAAGTACATCGACATCTTCGTCGCGTGCAAGGAAAGCGAGCTGGAGGAGTTCGAGCACTCGATCTCCGACCTCGAGTACAACTGGTACCTGCACACCGTGTAAACGAAAACGCCGCCCACTAGGGCGGCGTTTTTCATTTACGTCCAGGCAACTCGCTCCCTTGTAGGAGCGGCCTTGCGCCGCGAAAGGGGTGCGAAAGCGCCCCCAGGGGTTGTGCAGCTTGCAGACATTGCCGGGGCCGCTTTGCGGCCCTTTCGCGGCACAAGGCCGCTCCTACGAAGGCCTCACTGCAGGCAGATACCTTACAGGGGCTTCTCGAAAATCTTCGAATTGCGCTGGTAGTTGTACAGCGAAGCCCGCGCCGATGGCAGCCGTTCCACGCCGCTAGGCGCAAAACCGCGTTCGCGGAACCAGTGCGCCGTACGCGTCGTCAGCACGAACAGGGTATTCAACCCCATCTGCCGCGCCCGGCTCTCGATGCGCTCCAGCAATTCATCCCCGCGCCCGCCGTGGCGGTATTCCGGGTTCACCGCCAGGCACGCCAGGCTCACCTGCTTCGGAGTCGGCAATCGGGTACAACGCCGCACAGGCGATGATCATGCCCTCGCGCTCCACCACGCTGAACTGCTCGATCTCCCGCTCCAGCACCTCGCGCGAGCGGCGCACCAGAATGCCCTGCTCTTCCAGCGGGCTGATCAGCTCCAGCAAGCCGCCTACGTCCTCGATGGTCGCCTCGCGCACCACTTCGAACTGCTCCTGCGACACCAGCGTACCGCCACCGCCACGGGTGAACAGCTCGGTCAGCAGCGCGCCGTCCTCGGCATAACTGACAATGTGGCTGCGTGCCACGCCACCCTTGCAGGCCTCGGCGGCGGCGTCCAACAGCTCGCCCTGGTAGTCGCTGCCCAGGCGCTGCAGGTGCGGGGCAACCTGCTGCGGGCGCAGTTCCCGCACCAGCTTGCCGTCCGCGTCCAGCAGGCCCGGCTCGGCGCCGAACAACAGCAACTTGTCGGCCCCCAGCTCGATGGCGGCACGGGTGGCCACGTCTTCGCAGGCCAGGTTGAAGATTTCGCCGGTGGGCGAGTAGCCCAGCGGCGACAGCAGCACGATGGAGCGCTCGTCGAGCAGGCGGCTGATGCCCTTGCGGTCGACCCGGCGCACTTCGCCGGTGTGGTGGTAGTCCACCCCTTCGAGCACACCGATCGGCCGCGCGGTGACCAGGTTGCCGGACGCCACACGCAGGCGCGAGCCCTGCATCGGCGAAGCCGCGATGTCCATCGACAGGCGCGCCTCGATGGCCAGGCGCAAGGCGCCAACGGCGTCGATCACGCAGTCCAGGGTGGCGGCATCGGTGATGCGCAAGCCATGGTGGTAGTGCGGGGTCAGGCCGCGATCGGCCAGGCGGCTTTCAATCTGCGGGCGCGAGCCATGCACCAGCACCAGGCGCACGCCAAGGCTGTGCAGCAACACCAGGTCGTGGACGATGTTGCCGAAATTAGGGTGTTCCACCCCATCGCCAGGGAGCATGACCACGAAGGTGCAGTCGCGATGGGCATTGATGTACGGGGAGGCATGACGCAGCCAGTTGACGTAGTCGGGCATGACAGGGCCTGTGGATAAGTGGACGGAGAACGGCGATACAAGGGGCGTTCAAGATCATCGTCGGAACAGGCTTGCGGTCACGCGCGGTCTCCTCTAGGCAGGAACGAATCAACTCGATTGACGTTTAATGCAGGCAATAGTGCCGGATCAGGTCACGCAATAGACGCACGGTAGGCTCGATTCGTGACATTTCCAGGTATTCGCCGGGCTGGTGGGCACAGGCGATGTCGCCGGGGCCCAGCACGATGGTCTGGCAGCCCAGTTGCTGAAGATAAGGCGCTTCGGTGCCGAACGCCACCGCTTCGGCGCGGTGGCCGGTCAGGCGTTCCGCCACTTGCACCAGCTCGGCATCGGCAGCCTGCTCGAACGGCGGCACCTCCGGGAACAGGGGTGCGTAGTCGATGCGCACATCATGGCGCTCGGCCACGGGCACCAGCTTCTCGCGAATGGCTGCACGCAGCTGCTCTACATCCATGCCCGGCAACGGCCGCAGGTCGAATTCAAGCGCACACTGGCCGCAGATGCGGTTGGGGTTGTCGCCGCCGTGGATGCAGCCAAAGTTCAGGGTCGGGGTCGGCACGGTGAACTGCGGGTTGCGATAGGTTTGCTGCCATTGCTGGCGCAGGCCCATCAGCTCGCCCATTACCGCATGCATGGCCTCCAGCGCACTGCGGCCCAGGCTTGGGTCCGACGAGTGGCCGCTGCGCCCGAGGATGTCGATGCGGTCCATGAGGATGCCCTTGTGCATGCGGATCGGCCGCAGCCCGGTAGGCTCGCCGATGACCGCCGCACGGCCCAGCGGTTGGCCGGCCTCGGCCAAGGCGCGGGCACCGGACATGGAGCTTTCTTCGTCGCAGGTGGCGAGGATCAGCAGCGGCTGCTTGAAGTCATGCTCCAACAGCGGGATGACGGCTTCGATGACCAAGGCGAAAAAGCCCTTCATGTCGCAGCTGCCCAGGCCGACCCAGCGGCCATCGACTTCGGTCAGCTTCAGAGGGTCACTGGCCCACAGTTGTTCGTCATACGGCACGGTGTCGCTGTGCCCGGCCAGCACCAGGCCACCCGGGCCGCTGCCACGGCTGGCCAGCAGGTTGAACTTGCCCGGGCTGACCTGCTGGATGTCGCATGTAAACCCCAAGTCGCCCAGCCAGCCGGCCAGCAGGTCGATGACCTGGCGGTTGGACTGGTCCAGCGCGGGCTGGGTGCAACTGACCGAAGGCGCGGCGATCAAGGCGGCAAACTGGTCTTTCAGCGTCGGCAACGGCATGCGCATACTCCTCGGAAGCGTTGCCCATCATAGGACTATCCGCCGTCTGGAATAAACCGTTGGCGGCGGACTGCTGTAGACTCTCCGCCAACCACGCCCCTCTTTCGAGTCTGTGATGCACAAAGAAACCGAACTGAAGCTCCGCGCCAGCCGCGAGACCCTTGCCGCCCTGCGCGAGCACCCTCTGCTGAAAAAGCGCAACAAGTCCGGCTGGCAGACCCGTGAACTGCTCAACCAGTACTTCGACACCCCCGAGCGTGAGCTGTCCGCCGCCCGTGTCGCCCTGCGCCTGCGCCGCGATGGCGATGCCGTCATCCAGACCCTCAAGTGCCGCGGCACCAGCGTGGCCGGCCTGTCCGAGCGCAACGAGTACGAATGGAACCTGGACAAGGTCAAGCTCGACCTGAAAAAGCTGGACGCCACCTGCTGGCCCGAGCAACTGGCCAACCTGGACAAAAAAACCATCAAGCCGTTGTTTACCACCGACTTCAGCCGTGAATACGCCGAAATCGCCTGGGGCCGTGGCAAAAGCAAGGTGGTGATCGAGGCCGCGCTGGACCAGGGCTTCGTGATTGCCGGCAAACGCAAGGAAGAGATCTGCGAGCTGGGCTGGAGCTGCGCGAAGGTGACCCGCAAGCACTGCTGGAACTGGCCGCCGAGCTGGCCGCCAGCCTGCCGCTGATGCCCTGCGACATCAGCAAGGCCGAGCGTGGCTACCGCCTGCTGGAGCCGGACAGCTACGAGCTGGGGCTGCCGCACACCGAGCTGGAAGCTGAAATGGCCCTGGACGACGCCTACGCCGCATTAGCCTGGCAACTGCTGGGCAGCAGCCAGCGCCTGGCCGAGCAGTACCGCCACAACGGCCACTGGCGCCTGCTGCAAGACTGGGTCGAGTGCCTGAGTGAGCTGCGCGCGCTGACTGCCAGCCTGGGCCAGGCTGCACCGCGTGCCAGCACCCGTGAGCTGCGCAGCAGCCTCGACGCCCTGCTGGAAGACTGGCGTCCGCTGGTGCAGGCCGGCAACGATGACGAAGACATCCGCCGCGCCGCCCCCGAGCAGTTTGCCGAAGAACTGGAAGACGTGCGCTGGGGCCAGTTCTCGCTGGAAACCTCGCGCTGGCTGCTGGCCCGTGCCTGGACCGCAGAACGCAAAGGCCGTGGCGAGCGCCAGGGCAAGGCGCAGCTGGCCAGCTGGCTGGCGCACCTGCTGGGCGAAGAAGGCCGTGCGTTGAAGCTGCCGCTGTACACCCAGCGCCCGGAAGACCTGGCCGAGCAACTGCCACGTATCGAGCAACTGCTGGCTTGGCTGCACCATGCCCGCCAGGTGCTGGAAGCACCACAGATGGACCGCCTGTATGGCGACCTGAAAAAGCTGCACGAGCTGGCCGAACTGCCGATCAGCGATGAAGTACTGGAAGCCCGTATCGAACAGGCCCGGGCAGTGGACCAGAGCCGCGGCTGGAAGCACCTGCTCAAGGCGTGATGCCTGATCGGGATGGCGCGACCTTTGTAGGAGCGGCCTTGCGCCGCGAAAGGGCCGCAAAGCGGCCCCAGAACTCCGGCATTCCTTACTGTTGCTGGGGCTGCTCTGCAGCCCTTTCGCGGCACAAGGCCGCTCCTACACGGTCCGCGCCAGCTGCTTGAGAGCAGCTTTACTTTGAAAGTGGCAGGCTGGTGGTCGATTTGATCTCCGACAGCGCCACAATCGAATTCACTTCCTGAATCCCCGGCACGTTCGACAACTTTTCGAAGAAGAAGCGCTCATAAGCCTCGATGTCCGATGTGACGATGCGCAGCAGAAAGTCCACCGCCCCCATCAGCACATAACACTCCAGCACCTCCGGAAACCCGCGGATCGCCTCGGTGAACTCGGTAAAGTTGGAGCGCCCGTGCGCATTGAGTTTCACCTCGGCGAAAATCTGCGTGTTCAAGCCAACCTTCTTGCGGTCCAGCAAAGTCACTTGCCCGCGAATCACGCCCTCTTCCTTCAAGCGCTGTATGCGCCGCCAGCACGGCGATTGCGACAGCCCCACGCGCTCGGCGATCTGCGCGCTGGACAGCGAAGCGTCCTCTTGCAGCAGTTCGAGAATACGGCGGTCGTAGGCGTCCAGCTCGCTGTGCATTACTCAATCTCCTTAAAGCCAATATCTGAATCAATCAATTCGCCAACACGGCGAAATAACCAAATCATAGCGAAAAAATGCCGCCGCCAACGTGCAAGAATTTCTCCCACATTCGCGGAGACCAGCATGAACGCACAGCCCCGTACCGACGCCTGGGCCGCCAGCAACGCCCACAGCACCGTGCACTATCGCCTGCAGGCCGAAGCCGAACCCGATAGCCTGTGCCGCGTGCTCAACCTGTTTGCCCTGCAGTTCCTGACCCCGCACAGCGTGCACGTCAGCCAGCAGGACGACTGGCTGGATATCGAAGTGGGCATCGGCGGCCTGAGCGGCACCGGGCCGAGGTGATTGCGCAGAAACTGCGTAACCTGGTGTGTGTGGGTGAAGTGAGCCTGAGCAATGCCCAGCGGGTGGCGCTGGCGGTTGTATAACCATTCTGCGGCCCTATCGCCGGCAAGCCAGCTCCCACAGGATCACCACAGGTTCGAACACTGCGCGGTACCTGTGGGAGCTGGCTTGCCGGCGATGAGGCCGGTACAGAAATAGTAAAACCCTGAAACCCTTCACCTCCGATGCCTTTCCGCCGCCCGGCTAGCCTTGATCAGCACCTCCATCAGGCACGGACGCCAACCATGCACACCCCAGACAACCCGGCACTCGAACTCAAGGGCGTGCTCCAGGCCCTGCTCGCCGACCAGCACTTGCACGCCAACGACACCCTGCAAGTACTCGAACACGCCGCCGCCCACCCCACCGCCCACCCGCTGGAACACATCGCCGCCTGCTGCCTGCAAGACCGCCGGCAACCCGGGCAGCTGCTGGACCTGGACCACCTCTGCCAATGGCTGGCCAACAAGGTCGGCCAGCCCTACCTGCGCATCGACCCCATGCAACTCGACCTGCCCCAGGTTGCCGGCCTGATCTCCCCCGCTTTCGCCCAGCGTCACGGCATCCTCATCGTCGCCGCTGACCCCTCCGGCGTCACCGTCGCCAGCGCCCAGCCCTATCAGGACGACTGGCAGGCAGACCTGGCCCGCAGCCTGGGTCGGCCGATCCGCCGCGTGCTGGCCAGCCCATTGCAGCTCCGTCAGTCGGGGCAGTCGTTTCACCGCCTGGCCCAGTCGGTAAAGGGCGCGCAGCACCAGCAATCAGCCAGCCTGGGTGAACTTGAACAGTTGCTTGAACTGGGCAAGCGCCAGGCCGAAGCTAGCGCCGACGACGCGCACATCGTGCATATCGTCGACTGGCTGCTGCAGTACGCCATTGAACAGCGCGCCAGCGATATCCACCTGGAGCCCCGGCGCGAACTGGGCCAGTTGCGCTACCGCATAGATGGCCTGCTGCACACTGTCTATGCCTTCCCCGCCGGGGTCACCCTGGCGCTGGTCAGCCGCCTGAAACACCTGGGGCGCATGGACGTTGCAGAAAAGCGCCGGCCGCAGGACGGCCGCCTGCAAAGCCGGCTACCGGGTGGCGGCGAGGTGGAGCTACGGCTGTCGACCCTGCCGACCCCGTTCGGCGAAAAGCTGGTACTGCGCCTGTTCGACCCTCACCAACTGCACGAGGGCTTCGACCGCCTCGGCCTGGAGGGGCCGCAGTTGGCTCAGTGGCAAGGCCTGCTGCGCCAGCGCCAGGGCATCATCCTGGTCACCGGCCCCACCGGCTCCGGCAAGACCAGCACGCTGTACGCCAGCCTCAAGCTGCTGGCCACGCCGCAGGTCAACCTGTGCACCATCGAAGACCCGATCGAGCGCCTGGAGCCAGCCTTCAACCAGCTGCAGGTGCAGCCCGCGCTGGACTTGGGTTTCGCCAGCGCCGTGCGGGCCATGCTGCGCCAGGACCCGGACATCATCATGATCGGCGAAATCCGCGACCGCGAAACGGCCCTGGTGGCGGTGCAGGCAGCCCTGACCGGGCACCTGGTGCTGTCGACCCTGCATACCAACGACGCCTGCGCCGCGATCACACGCCTGCAGGAGCTGGGTGTGGCCGACTACCTGATCAAGGCCACACTGGTCGGGGTAATGGCCCAGCGTCTGGTCCGCACTGTGTGCCCGGACTGCCAGGCGAACGCACCAGCAACCTGCCAAACCTGCCGTGGCACCGGCTTTCATGGGCGCACGGGTTTGTTCGAACTGCTACAGCCCAGCGAAAGCCTGCGCGCATTGATTGGCCCGAGCGCCGACCTGACCCTTTTGCGGCGCCAGGCGCTGGCCGATGGCCTGGTTGACCTGCGCCGTTGCGGCGAGGCCAAAGTGGCTTGCGGGCAAACCCGACCGGAGGAAGTGCTGCGCGTCTGCACCTGACGAAAAGTCCTTTGTATTCAAGGAACTTGCCTTGCCCGGAAAGATCCAACGGCGCATCTTCAACCCTCACCCTTCGAGGTGTTTCAACATGCGTCTCAAAACCGCCATCGCCGCCGCTGCCTTGCTCTCGCTGCCTATCGGTTCGGCCATGGCCGATACCTTCTGGCGTAACGTGATGACCTCCGGTGCCACCACGGCATCGAGCTACCTGACCTCGCACGATCACAAGCTGGTAGTAGCGGCACAGGATGATGCCGGCAGCTTCGTGGCCAGCGAAGGTGCCATTCGCGGGCCATTCCTGGAGGCTGCGTTGAAGCAGGTGCGGGCGGAGAACCCGGGGATGCAGGCTTCCGACATGGAGCTGGCCAATGCCATCCTGGCCAAGAATGCAGTAGCCGAATAACCGCTGCGGGGGCTTCGCCCCCGATCGCCGGCAAGCCAGCTCCCACAGGATCGCACCGCCCTCCAGGCCTGTGCAGTACCTGTGGGGGCTGGCTTGCCGGCGATGAAGCCACACCGATCTTAGCGGTAAGCCTCCACCGGCACACACGAGCAGAACAGGTTCCTGTCCCCATACACGTTGTCGACCCGGTTCACCGCCGGCCAGTACTTGTGCTGGCGCACGTGAGCACTGGGCGCCACCGCCTGCTCCAGGCTATAGGGCCTGTCCCACACCCCCAGCACATCGGCCAGGGTATGCGGCGCATGCTTGAGCGGGTTGTTCTCGGCCGGCCAGTTGCCCTCCTGCACCTCGCCAATTTCTGCACGTATCGCCAGCATTGCCTCCACAAACCGGTCCAGCTCAGCCTTCGACTCACTTTCAGTCGGCTCGACCATCAGCGTGCCCGGCACCGGGAATGACATGGTCGGGGCGTGGAAGCCATAGTCCATCAGGCGCTTGGCCACGTCCTCCTCGCTGATGCCAGTCAGTGCCTTCAACGGCCGCAGGTCAAGGATGCACTCATGTGCCACCCTCTGGTTGCGCCCGCGGTACAGCACCGGGAAGGCGCCGCCCAGCTGGCTGGCCAAATAGTTTGCCGAAAGGATCGCCACCTCGCTGGCATCCGCCAGTTGCGGCCCCATCATGGCAATGTACATCCAGCTGATTGGCAAGATGCTCGCGCTGCCCCAGGGCGCCGCGCTGACCGCGCTGTTGTTCGGGTCCAGGCCAGGCACCGGCACCACCGGGTGGCTGGCGACGAACGGCTTGAGATGCGCGCGAATACCGATCGGCCCCATGCCCGGGCCGCCACCGCCGTGCGGAATGCAGAAAGTCTTGTGCAGGTTCATGTGCGAGACATCAGCACCGATATCCGCCGGGCGCGTCAGGCCCACCTGGGCATTGAGGTTGGCGCCATCCATGTACACCTGGCCGCCGTGCTGATGGACCACTTCGCAGATTTCGCGAATACCTTCTTCGTACACCCCGTGGGTGGAAGGGTACGTGACCATCAGGCACGACAGACGCTCCCCGGCCGCCTGAGCCTTGGCCTTGAGGTCGGCCAGGTCGACGTTGCCATGCTCGTCGCAATCCACGATCACCACCTCCATGCCCGCCATTTGCGCCGACGCCGGGTTGGTGCCGTGGGCTGACGACGGAATCAGGCACAGCGTGCGCTGTGGCTGGTGGCGGCTGCGGTGATAGCGGGTAATGGCCATCAAGCCAGCATATTCGCCCTGGGCACCGGAGTTGGGCTGCATGCAAATGGCGTCGAAGCCGGTAATAGCGCACAACCAGCTTTCCAGCTCGTCGATCATCGCCTTGTAGCCCGTGGCCTGGCTTGCCGGAGCAAACGGGTGCAGTTGAGCAAAACCGGGCCAGGTGATGGGGATCATCTCACTGGTGGCGTTGAGCTTCATGGTGCACGACCCCAGCGGGATCATCGACTGGTTCAGGGCCAGGTCCTTGTTTTCCAACTGCTTGAGGTAGCGCAGCATTTCGGTTTCGCTGTGGTGCAGGTTGAACACCGGGTGAGCGAGGAAGGGGGTGCGCCGTACAAGGCTGGCGGGGATGCCTTCGGGCAAGGCCAACTGGTCGAGGGCGGCAATTTCCAGGCCGTGGTCTACCCCCACAAAGATGTCGAGCAAGCGCAGTACTGTCTGCTCACTACAGGTTTCGTCCAGGCTCACGCCCAAGTGCCCGCGACCAAGAATGCGCAAGTTGATATGCGCGGCCTCAGCGCTTTCGATGATGGCCGCCTGGGCACCGCCGACATCCAGGGTAAGTGTGTCGAAAAAATGCTGGTTGAGGCGCTTGATGCCTTTGGCCTCAAGGCCTGCCGCCAGGATAAAGGTCAGCCGGTGCACGCGCTGGGCGATGCGTTGTAGGCCTTCGGGGCCGTGGTACACCGCGTAGAAGCCGGCAATGTTGGCCAGCAACACCTGGGCCGTGCAGATGTTGGAGTTGGCCTTCTCGCGGCGGATGTGCTGCTCGCGGGTCTGCAAGGCCATACGCAGCGCGGTGTTGCCACGGGCGTCACGCGACACACCAATGATGCGGCCCGGCATGGCCCGCTTGTAGTCGTCGCGGCAGGCAAAGTAGGCCGCATGGGGGCCGCCATAACCCATCGGTACGCCGAAGCGCTGGGTAGAGCCCAGCACCACATCGGCGCCCAGCTCGCCAGGCGGTGTCAGCACCACCAGGCTGAGCAGGTCGGCGGCAACACAGGCCAATGCCTGCTGGCTATGCAACTGGTCGATCAGTGGACGCAGGTCGCGCACCTCGCCGTGGGTGTCGGGATATTGCAACAAAGCGCCAAATACCGAGTGTTTGCCAAGGTTATCCACAGTGTCGACGATCAGCTCGAAGCCAAAGCCTTCGGCGCGGGTCTTGAGTACCGACAGGGTTTGCGGGTGGCAGTGCTCATCGGCAAAGAAGGCGTTGCTCTTGTTGCGCGCCACCCGCTTGGCCAGGGCCATGGCTTCGGCGGCGGCGGTGGCTTCATCGAGCAGCGAGGCATTGGCCAACGCCAGCCCGGTAAGGTCGATGACCATCTGCTGGAAGTTCAGCAGCGCCTCAAGGCGGCCTTGGGCGATTTCGGGTTGATACGGCGTATAGGCGGTGTACCAGCCGGGGTTTTCCAGCACGTTGCGCAAGATGACCGTGGGGGTGATGGTGCCGTGGTAGCCCATGCCGATGAGGCTGGTCCAGACCTGGTTCTGCTCGGCATAACCGGCGAGTTTGGCCAGGGCGGCCTGCTCGTCCAGCGCTGCTGGCAGGTCGAGGGGGCGATTAAGGCGGATGTCGGGGGGAACGGTTTGCTCGATCAGCTCGTTGCGGCTGGCGACGCCCAGCACGTTGAGCATGGCCTGCTGCTCTGCGGCATCGGGGCCCAGGTGGCGACGCAGGAAAGGGTTGAGCTCTTGCAGTTGATGCAGGGATGGCGACTGGGACATGACGACGCTCTCTTCCTAGACCGGGTCTCATGGAGACTTATAAGTCTAGGAAGGATTGCCGATTCTGCGGGGAATCTTGCTTGGCAGTACCGGCCTCATCGCCGGCAAGCCAGGCTCCCACAGGTTAATCACAGGCCCTAGGGCGCGCGCTATCTCTGTGGGAGCTGGCTTGCCGGCGATGAAGCCAGAAGCCTTATTCGCCGATGGCGGCTTGGTAGCCAGCAGCATCCAGCAGCTTGTCCAGCTCGGCCGGGTTGCTTGGCTTCAGTTTGAAGATCCACGCGCCGTAAGGCTCTTCGTTGAGCTGTTCAGGGCTATCGGCCAGCTCTTCGTTGACCGCGATCACTTCGCCACCGATCGGGGCGTAGATGTCGGAAGCGGCCTTGACCGACTCGACCACACCGGCAGCGTCGCCGGCGGCGAATACCTTGCCGACTTCAGCCAGCTCGACGAACACGACGTCACCCAAGGCTTGCTGGGCGTGGTCGCTGATACCCACGGTCACACTGCCATCGGCTTCCAGGCGAGCCCACTCGTGGCTTTCGGCAAAACGCAGGTCGGCGGGGATATTGCTCATGTCTTGAATTCCTCGATTGGCTCAGCGGTACGCCCGCCGGTTAAAAAATGTTCAGATCAGGATCTTGCCGTGGCGCACGAAGGTCGGTTTGACCACCCGCACCGGGTACCATTTACCGCGGATTTCCACCTCGGCCCGGTCACCGGTGGCCATGGGTACGCGCGCAAGGGCAATGGACTTGCTCAGCGTAGGAGAGAAACTACCACTGGTGATCTCCCCTTCGCCAATCCCGGCCACACGCACCACCTGGTGGGCACGCAGCACACCGCGTTCTTCCAGCACCAGGCCGACCAGTTTTTCCTGCACACCCTGTTCGATTTCTGCCAGCAGGCCGGCGCGGCCGATGAAGTCGCGCTCGGCCGGCTCCCAAGCGATGCTCCAGCCCAGGTTGGAGGTCAGCGGTGTGTGGGTTTCATCGATATCCTGGCCGTACAGGTTCATGCCGGCTTCCAGGCGCAGGGTGTCGCGGGCGCCCAGGCCACTGGGGGCGATGCCGGCGCCGACCAGGTCGTTGAAGAAGGCTACGGCCTGCTCACCCGGGAAGATGATCTCCAGGCCGTCTTCACCGGTATAGCCCGTGCGGGCAATGAACCAGTCGCCTTCGCTGACGCCCTCGAACGGACGCAACTCGCGGATCAGTGCAGCGCGTGCAGGGCTGAGCAGGGCCGCGACCTTTTCGCGGGCATGCGGCCCCTGGATGGCGAGGATGGCAAGGTCAGGGCGTGGCTGGAAGTTCACGGCGAAATCGGCCCGCTGCTGCTCTAACCAGTGAAGCACTTTGGCTCGGGTGGCGGCGTTGGTGACCAGGCGGTAGCCGTTTTCCATGCGGTAGACGAGCAAGTCGTCGATCACCCCGCCCTGCTCGTGGAGCAGCGGGCTGTACAGCGCCTTGCCGGTTTCGTCGAGGCGGGCCACGTCGTTGGCCAGCAGGCGCTGCAACCAGGCGGTGGCGCCACTGCCATCGACATCGACCACCGTCATGTGGGAAACATCGAAAACCCCGCAATCGCTGCGCACCTGGTGGTGCTCCTCGACCTGCGAGCCATAGTGCAGGGGCATATCCCAGCCACCGAAATCGACCGTTTTGGCGCCAAGCGCCAGGTGCAGGTCATACAAAAGCGTGCGCTGTCCCATGGGTTTCTCCTTCCGGGCGAGGCGAAGCGGCGGCGGTCGATGACGTTGGTCGTCGAGCTCTTGTTGTAAGGACCCGTCGCGCGAATGCCGCGCATTGTAGCCGCAAGGGCGCGGGCTGGCACCCTCAGTGACCTCAGTGACTGTGACCGGGTCGATGTGCCGAACGGCGGATCAGGCCGATGACCGGCAGCAGGCCCACCAGCACCAGCGTTAATGCGGGCAGCGAGGCACGTGCCCACTCACCCTCGCTGGTCATCTCGAACACCCGTACCGCCAAGGTGTCCCAGCCGAACGGTCGCATCAGCAAGGTGGCCGGCATTTCCTTGAGCACATCGACAAACACCAGCAGGGCAGCACTGAGGGCGCCGGGCACCAGCAGCGGCAGATACACCTTGAAAAACAATCTTGGCCCGCTGACACCCAGGCTGCGGGAAGCCTCGGGCAGTGACGGGCGGATACGCTCCAGGCTGCTTTCCAGCGGCCCGTAGGCCACGGCGATAAAGCGCACCAGATAGGCCAGCAGCAAGGCCGCAAGGCTGCCCAGCAGCAGCGGTTTGCCTGCCCCGCCCAACCAGCTGGACAGCGGGATGACCAGGTGGTTATCGAGGTAACTGAAGGCCAGCATGATCGACACCGCCAGCACCGAGCCGGGCAAGGCATAGCCCAGGTTGGCCAGGCCGACCCCGGCGCGGATACCACCCGTCGGTGCCTGCCGCCGGGCAAAGGCCAACACCAGCGCCACACTCACCGTGACCAGTGCCGCCATGCCGCCCAGGTACAGGGTGTGCAGTACCAGGCCGACATAGCGCTCGTCCAGGTCATGCCGGCCACGTTGCCAGAACCACGCCAGCAGTTGCAGCAGCGGGATGACGAAGGCACAGGCAAACACCAGCAGGCACCAGCCACTGGCCAGTAGCGCCTTGAGCCCGTGCAAGTGATACAACGCCTTTGCCCGCGGCCGCTCGTTGCCGCTGCGGCTGGCGCCCCGGGCACGGCGCTCGCCGTACAGCACCAGCATCACGGCCAGCAGCAACAGGCTGGCCAGCTGGGCCGCACTGGACAGGCTGAAGAAGCCGTACCAGGTCTTGTAGATGGCGGTGGTGAAGGTGTCGAAATTGAACACCGCCACCGCGCCGAAGTCGGCCAGGGTTTCCATCAGCGCCAGGGCAATACCGGCGCCTATCGCCGGCCGCGCCATTGGCAAAGCCACCCGCCAGAACGCTTGCAGGGGCGATAGCCCTAGCACCCGCGCCGCTTCCATCAGGCCTTTGCCCTGGGCCAGGAAGGCCGTGCGCGCCAGCAAGTAGACATAGGGGTAGAACACCAGCACCAGCACGATGATCACCCCGCCGGTGGAGCGCACCCGCGGCAGGCGCATGGGCCCGAACACCTCGCGCAGGGCGGTTTGTACCGGGCCGGCAAAGTCCAGCAGGCCGACGAAGACAAACGCCAGCACATAGGCCGGGATGGCAAACGGCAGCATCAACGCCCAGTCCAGCCAGCGCCGGCCGGGGAACTCGCACAGGCTGGTGAGCCAGGCGAGGCTGACGCCCAGCACGGTGACGCCAATACCTACGCCCACCACCAGCGTCACGGTATTGCCCAACAGGCGGCTCATCTGGGTGTCGAGCAGGTGCGACCAGATCTGCATATCGATCGGCTGCCAGGACAGCAGCAGGACGCTAAGGGGCAACAGCACCAGGGCGGCGATCAGGGAGACCGGGAGGTACCAGCGGCGTTGGGGGGTGTGGGGCAAGGCTGAAATCTCGAGTGCGATGGCGACCGCTGCGCGGTCGTTCGCGGGTGAACCCGCTCCCACAGGGACTGCACAAGATACAAGTATTGTGCGATCCCTGTGGGAGCGGGTTCACCCGCGAAGAGGCCCTGAAAGGCCCCGGAAGGATAAAGCCTGGCGCTTAGTTGTAGCCAGCCCGATCCATCAAGCGAATGGCTTCAGCCTGGCGCTTGCCGGCAATCTCCACCGGAATGCTGTCAGCCTTGAAGCTGCCCCACGCCGCCACTTCCTCCGAAGGCTTGACCTTCGGGTTGGCCGGGAACTCCTGGTTGATGTCGGCGAACAGCTTCTGCGCCTCTTCACCGGTCATCCATTCCACCAGCTTTTTCGCCGCTTCCGGGTGAGGTGCATGCTTGGTCAGGCCAATACCCGACAGGTTCACGTGCACGCCACGGTCACCCTGGTTGGGCCAGAAGATCTTTACCGGCAGGTTCGGGTTCTGCTTGTGCAGGCGGCCGTAGTAGTAAGTGTTGACCACGCCCACGTCGCACTGGCCAGCCTCGATGGCCTGGATCACCGCGTTGTCGTCGGAGAACACGTCGGTGGACAGGTTGTTGACCCAGCCTTTGACGATTTGCTCGGTCTTCGCTTCGCCATGGGTCTCGATCAGGGTGGCGGTGAGCGACTGGTTGTACACCTTCTTCGCGGTGCGCAGGCACAGGCGGCCTTCCCACTGTTTGTCAGCCAGGGCTTCGTAGGTGCTCAACTCCTCGGGTTTGACCCGGTCGGTGGAGTAGATGATGGTGCGGGCGCGCAGGCTCAGGCCGGTCCAGTCATGGGACGAGGCGCGGTATTGCGACGGGATATTCTGGTCGATGATGTCGGACTTGATAGGCTGCAGGATGCCCATCTGCTCGGCTTGCCACAGGTTGCCGGCATCGACGGTGAGCAGCAGGTCGGCCACGCCGTTGTCGCCCTCGGCCTTGATGCGCTGCATCAGCGGGGCTTCCTTGTCGGTGATGAACTTGATCTTGACCCCGGTCTTGGCGGTATAGGCATCGAACACCGGCTTGATCAGCTCGTCGATGCGCGAGGAGTACACCACCACTTCGTCCGCCGCTTGGGCAGTGCCGCCGAACAGGGTCAGGGCCAGGGCGGCCAGTAGGGGCTTGCGTGGCAACATGTGAAGCACTCCTCGGATCGTTTGAGAGGTGCGAATGGTAGTGAATCCCATTTTACGGCTCATCTACCTAGCCGTTACCGGATGTTGCAGCGGGGGCCGCTTTGCGGCCTTTCGCGGCACAAGGCCGCTCCTACAGGGAACGCGATCTCCTGTAGGAGCGGCCTTGTGCCGCGAAAGGGCTGCGCAGCAGCCCCAATAATCTCAAGCCTTGGCCAGTTCCGGCAGGTCCCCGGAAAGCCCCAACGCCTGGCGCACAAACACGGCCTTGGCCTCTGGCATCTGCTCCACCAGTTTCAACCCGCTGTTACGCAACCAGCGCAACGGCAGCGGGTTGGCCTGGAACAACCGCTCAAAGCCCTCCATTGCCGCCATCAGCGCCAGGTTGTGCGGCATGCGCCGCCGCTCGTAACGGCTCAACACCTTCACATCCGCCAACCGCTCACCGCGCTCGCAGGCATTGACCAGCACCTCGGCCAGCACCGCAGCATCCAAAAAGCCCAGGTTAACGCCCTGCCCGGCCAGCGGGTGAATGGTGTGCGCGGCATCGCCGATCAACGCCAGGCCTTCATCCACATAGCGCTTGGCGTGGCGCTGGCGCAGCGGCACGCACACCCGCGGGTCGGCCTGCAGCACGTCACCCAGGCGCCCTTCGAAGGCCCGCTCCAGGGCCTGCAGGAAGGCAGCTTCATCCAGCGCCATCAACTGCTCGGCATGCTCCGGGGTGGTCGACCACACAATCGAGCACCAATCCTGCTGGCCATCGCGGGTCAACGGCAGAAACGCCAACGGCCCTTCATCGGTGAAGCGTTGCCAGGCCGTGCCCTGGTGCCCGGCACTGCAGCGCACGCTGGTGACGATGGCATGGTGCAGGTAATCCCACTCGCGGGTTTCGCAACCGGCCAGGCGCCGCACGGCCGAGTTGGCGCCATCGGCAGCGATCACCAGCGGTGCGCGTAACTGCCGGCCATCCGCCAGGGTCAGCAACCACTCGTCACCCGAGCGACGCAACTGCTCCAGCCGCGCGTTAGGCAACAGGCCGATGTCGCTGTCGTGCAGACGCTCCAGCAGGCCATCCTGCACCACCCGGTTCTCGACGATATGGCCAAGCACCTGGGCATGCACGCTGGCGGCCGAGAAATGAATCTGCCCGGTGCCGCTGCCATCCCACACATGCATGTCGGAATACGGCGTAGCACGTCGCTGGGCAATGCCGTCCCAGGCGCCGAGGCGCTCGAGGATGCGCTGGCTGGCCGCCGACAGCGCGCTGACACGGGGTTCGAAGGGGGCTTGGACGTCGAAGGGCTTGACCGTCAGCGGGCCACCATCGAGCAAGAGAATTTGCAAGCCACTGTGGCGCAACGCCAGGGCCAGTGCGCTGCCGACCATACCGGCACCGACAATCAACAGATCTGCGCGCATTTCCATGCCTTACGCCAGCCTCGCTTGCGGCTTGAGCCGCACGTATAGGGTTTTATCGACCCGCGCCACCAGCTCGCCGGCGCCATCGCGGATATCGACCTGCAAACGCGGCAGGCATTTCTTGCCGGTGGCGGTTTGCTGGCGGATGTCGTCCAGCAGCGCGTCATCGACGTGGAATTCGGCGTACACCGGGCCTTTGCCCGGCGAGATGAAATCGATGCTGGCGGCCTTGTCCCAGACGATATAGTCGCGGCCCAACTGCTCGATCAGCAGCAACATGTAGAACGGGTCGACCATCGAATACAGGCTGCCACCGAACTGGGTACCGACATAGTTGCGGTTCCAGCGGGTCAGCTTCATCGACACCTTGACGCTGCGCAGGTCCGGGCTGATGGATTGCACGCGGATGCCCGCACCCAGGTACGGCGGGTAGAGGTTCAGCATCCAGCGCAACATACGCGCACGACGTGCCAGTTTACGCGGGTTGCTCATGCCTGCCCCCGCGGATCGGGGCGGGTGCCCAGGCCCATGGCCTGGCGGGCGAACCAGCTTTTGGCCGGCGGCAGCAGGTCAAGCCCGAGCAGGCCAAGGTTGCGCCCGGCGGCCAGCAACGGCTGGTTGCTGCCAAACAGGCGGGTAACCTGGTCGGAAAAGCCGATGGTCATGGCCTGGTCCAGGCGCTGGCGCTGGGCGTAAGCCTGCAGCGTGGGCA
The DNA here is from genome assembly GCA_947090765.1 of Pseudomonas sp. MM223. Lineage (NCBI taxonomy): Bacteria > Pseudomonadati > Pseudomonadota > Gammaproteobacteria > Pseudomonadales > Pseudomonadaceae > Pseudomonas > Pseudomonas sp. MM223. Next base: position 6,512,748 of record OX352322.1, read on the forward strand.
GGTCGCCAGGCTGCTGCGGGCCGGCCAGCAACGCCTCGGCCAGCGACTGCACGTCGCGCAGCGACAGGTTGAAGCCCTGGCCGGCAATGGGGTGCAGGCTGTGCGCGGCATTGCCCAGTACCACCAGGTGTGGCCGCACCTGTTCCTGGGCCTCGATCAGCGACAGGGGGTAAAGGTGCCGTGCGCCCACTTGGCGCAACGCGCCCAGGCGATAGCCAAACACGCCTTGCAGCTCGCGCAGGAAACTGCGCTCGTCGATGTCGGCCAGGCGCCGCGCATCCATGCCCTGGCGGGTCCATACCAGCGCACAGCGGTTTTCCGGTAGCGGAAGCAAGGCCATGGGGCCTTCTTCGGTGAAGCGCTCGAACGCCTGGCCGCCGTGGGCCTCACCCGGGGTGATGTTGGCGATCAACGCGCTTTGCTGGTAAGGCGTGTGACGCACGTGTATGCCCAGTTGCTCGCGCAAGCCGGAACGGCCACCGTCGGCCAGTACCGCCAGGTCGCATTCCAGCTGGGTATCGTCATTCAAGCGCAGGCGGTAACCGCCTTCGATCGCCTGCATCGCAGTCACTTCCGCCGGGCAGCGCCAGCTCACTACGTCACTGTCCAGCCCTTGCCACAGGCATTGGCCCAGCCAGGCGTTTTCCACCACGTAGCCCAGCGCCGGTACGCCCTCTTCCTGGGCATCCAGGCGGGTAGCGCCGAAACGGCCACGGTCGGACACGTGAATTTGCCGGATCGGCTCGGCGCGGCGGCCGATGGCTTGCCACAGGCCCTGCTGCTGGTAGATCTGCTGGGTGCCGAACGACAACGCCGAAGAGCGCGCATCGTAGCTGGGCTGGAAGCTGTCGCCGGGGGCGAACGGCTCGATCAGCAGGATCTTCCAGCCGCGCGCCTTGGCGCCGGCCTGCAGGGTCAACGCCAGGCTTGCGCCCACCAGACCACCGCCAATGATCGCCAGGTTCACGCGGTTCATGCCGCGTCCTTGCGAGCGGCCTGCATCAGCGCCTCGATCTCGGCAACCGTGCGCGGCACGCCCGAAGTCAGGATTTCACAACCTTGCCTGGTCACCACCACATCGTCCTCGATCCTTACACCAATGCCACGCCATTTTCTGGCCACGGCCTGATTGTCGGCGCCTATGTAGATGCCCGGCTCGACGGTCAGCGCCATGCCGGGCTCCAGCACCCGCCACTCGCCGCCCACCTTGTAATCGCCCACGTCGTGCACATCCATGCCCAGCCAATGCCCGGCACGGTGCATGTAGAAGGCGCGATAGGCCTCGCTGTCGATCAGCGCCTGCACCTCGCCAGTCAGCAGGCCCAGTTCCACCAGGCCTTCGGTAATCACCTTCACGGTCGCCTCGTGGGCGTGGTTCCAGTGCTTGCCTGGGGCGATTTCGGCAAACGCCGCGGCCTGTGCCTTGAGCACCAGCTCGTAGATGGCCTTCTGCTCGGGCGAAAACCGCCCGCTGACCGGGAAGGTGCGGGTGATGTCGCTGGCGTAGCAGTCGATTTCGCAACCGGCGTCGATCAGCACCAGGTCGCCATCCTTGAGCGGGGCGTCATTCTGCTGATAGTGCAGGATGCAGCCATTGCGCCCGGCCGCGACAATCGAGCCGTAGGCCGGCATCTTCGCGCCGCCCTTGCGGAACTCGTAGTCCAGTTCGGCTTCCAGGCTGTATTCGTGCAGCCCGGCCCGGCAAGCCTGCATGGCCCGCACGTGCGCCCGCGCCGAGATAGCGGCGGCGGCACGCATCACCTTCACTTCCGCTGCCGATTTATACAGGCGCATGTCGTGCAGCAGATGATCCAGGGCAACGAACTCGTTCGGCGGCTGCGCGCCCAGGCGCGCCTTGGAGCGGATCACGTTGATCCAGTCCATCAGCCGCCGGTCGAACTCGGGGTTGCTACCCATCGCGCTGTACACACGCTCGCGGCCCTCGATCAGCCCCGGCAAAATTTCGTCGATGTCGGTGATGGGGAAGGCATCGTCGGCGCCAAAATCGCGCACTGCGCCTTCCTGGCCGGCCCGCAGCCCGTCCCACAGCTCGCGCTCCGGGTTGCGCTCACGGCAGAACAACACGTATTCGCCATGTTCGCGCCCCGGGATCAGTGCAATGACCGCCTCGGGCTCCGGGAAGCCGCTGAGGTACTGGAAGTCGCTGTCCTGGCGGTACACGTGCTCGACGTCGCGGTTGCGGATGGCAACGGCGGCGGCGGGCAGGATGGCGATGCTGTTGGGGACCATCTGCGCCATCAGCGCCTTGCGCCGACGGGCATACTCGGCCTTGGGAATGTGGCTCATGGGCAGACTACCCCTGGTTGATCAGTGCAGCGATGGCTTGGGCGCGGGTGCGGCCGGCTTGGCCAGCTCGGAGAACAGCAGCAGAGGCGCCACGCGCAGGTATTCCATGACTTCCATGTAGTCGCTCTCGCCGTCTTCGGACTCTTCGAGGGCTTCCTGTACCTGGGAAATGGCCACCAGGTCCTGCAGCACATCCTTGGCCTCGTCGGACAGGTCCTTGCCGCCGGCGTTCAGGCCGAAACCGGTAATGAAGCCTTGGCACCACTGGCCGAGCGCGGTGGCGCGGTCGCTCAGGGCGGCGTCGTCGGAAGGCAGCAGCAGGACGATGGCCATGTCGTCGCTGGTCAGCTCGCCCTTGACCATTTCCTGCAGGCCGATCAGGGCGTTGCGCACGGTGTCACCGGGCTCGTTTTCCAGCAGCTGGGCGGCATCGGCCAGCCAGGCATCGGCGTCGAAGCCGGCGCCGGCGCAGCTGCGGCCGATCAGCAGGCCGTGCAGCTCGGCCGGGGTGACAGGATGACCATTGCTCGAGAGCAGCATGGCGAAGGCGATATAAGGCGATTGGGTATTGGGCATGGGCAGCTAGGCGCCAGACGGCGCAATGACTAGAATGGAGACCTTGTATCCTAGCACCGGCAGGCGCGCCAAGACCATCGGCACTGGCCGTCGCCGCCCAGGGAGAGGCATCATCGCCAGGAGACTCAACGACGGAGCGAATCGAGTGCAACCCACGCAAGAGAACGACCTTCAGGCACTGATGAGCCGATTCGAGTTGCTGATCGAACGCGTCGAGCAACTAAAACGGCAAAATGCACTCCTAGTAGCTCAGGAAAAATCCTGGCGCGAAGAGCGCGCCCACCTCATCGAAAAGAACGAGATCGCCAAGCGCAAGGTCGAGTCGATGATCTTACGCCTCAAGGCTCTGGAGCAAGACTCATGAGTTCAAGCAATAGCGTCACCGTGCAGATCCTCGACAAGGAATACTCGATCATCTGCCCGCCGGAAGAGCGCAACAACCTGGTCAGCGCCGCGCGCTACCTGGACGGCAAGATGCGCGAGATCCGCAGCAGCGGCAAGGTGATTGGCGCCGACCGCATCGCAGTCATGGCGGCATTGAACATTACCCACGAAATGCTGCATCGCCAGGAAGAGCGCACCGATGCCCCGGTCAGCGGTACCAACCGTGAACAGGTGCGCGACCTGCTGGACCGGGTAGACAAGGCATTGTCCGACGACACGGATACCAAAATCGGCTGAGATTGGTATACTGGCGCCACTCCCTGGTGGATGCGCCAGTCGGTTATGTCCCTGAGCCGATACGCACAACCACGGGGGTTGCACGCTGGGGCCGGTGTGCATGTCCGCCCGACGGAAAGCCTTAACGCCCCCTGCAATCTCCACCTTGAACTTTCGGGTTCAAGGGCTACACCGACAGCGGTCTAATCGGGGAGCCTGAATTTTCTTGCCCGCCCCTTCAGGCGGGCAATTCGTTTTGGCCGACCCTCCAGTGTCGGCCAGCACGCCTGGGATTGCCCGTGCCATGACCGAAACCGCGCCGCTTACCCGCCCCCAGGCTCCGTCGCCTGCTTCGCAATGCCCGCCGCGCCCTTACCCCTGCCCAGCAACGCCAGGCGACCCTTGGCCTGTACCGCCAGCTGGCGCAAAACCCGCTGTTCCGCCGCGCCCGGCACATTGCCTTGTACCTGCCCAACGACGGCGAAATCGACCCACGCCTGCTACTGCGCGAAGCCCAGCGCCGCGGTAAACGCACTTACCTGCCGGTGCTGCACGCCTGGCCGCGCACGCGCATGGTGTTCCAACGGTTCGAGCAGGGTGAAAAACTCAAGCCCAATCGCTTCCGTATCCCCGAGCCGGTTACTGATCGCAAGCGCCAGCGGCCGATCTGGGCGCTGGACCTGATCCTGCTGCCGCTGGTCGGTTTCGATGAAGTGGGCGGGCGCCTGGGCATGGGCGGTGGCTTCTATGATCGCAGCCTGGCCTATCAGGGGCGGCGCAAGAGCCTGGAAAAAGCCTTTGCTGCTAGGGCTGGCGCATGAGTGCCAGAAGGTCGAGCGGCTGGCGCAGGCCAGCTGGGATGTACCACTGCAGGGGACGGTCTCGGACCGCGGCTGGTACCTGGCACCGCGTTGAGCGGCGCCAGCGGGGAATCAACGTTGTGGCTGGCTGGCGTCGACCGGCATCTGGTAGGCGTTGTCCAGCTTGCGCTCCCAGAAACCCTGCGCATAACCGGTAGTGACCACACCCAGGCCAAAAATGAACACCAGGATCCACAGCAGATCCGGCTTTTTGCGTTGATTCATCGAAGATTGCCCCCCAGGCAAACTGTTCAGTGCTTGGCGATTTTCTGGGTATCGCCAGCGCATCGCGCTTTAAACGGGGCGCATTTTCCGACAACCTGCGTCCGCAAGCAAACCTTGACGCCAACCGGCTGTCGGTTTCGTGCAACAGGTTATTTCAAACCTTTTCAGGAGCAGCATCCATGGCCTACTGGCTGATGAAATCCGAGCCCGACGAGCTCTCCATCGAAGCCCTCGGCCGCCTGGGCGAAACGCGCTGGGACGGCGTGCGCAACTATCAGGCGCGTAATTTCCTGCGGGCCATGAACGTGGGTGACGAATTCTTCTTCTATCACTCCAGCTGCCCGCAACCGGGCATCGCCGGCATTGCCAGAATTACCCGTGCGGCTTACCCCGACCCCACCGCGCTTGACCCGCAAAGCCACTACTACGATGCCAAGGCCACGGCCGACAAGAACCCCTGGAGCGCAGTGGATGTAGCCCATGTGCAAACCCTGCCACGGGTGCTGGAACTGGGCAGGCTGAAGCAGCAGTCCGGCCTGGCCGAGTTGCCGCTGGTGCAAAAGGGCAGCCGCCTGTCGGTGATGCCGGTGACACCCGAACAATGGGCGGTGATTGTCGCGTTACGTTGAAACAATGGCTAAGGTCAAGGGTTTGACCGATATCAACACGCCACGCATGGCCCCGCGCCATGATGTGGTGTGCAGAACCGCAAGGATGCAGAACGATGAACCGATACGCCCCCAGAATCTTCGCCACCGCGCTGATCGCCCTGCTTGTTGCAGCCGGAGGGCTGGGGTACTGGAAGTCGCTCCACGATCAGCTGCCCGAAGGCCTGAGCATGGGTAACGGCCGCCTCGAAGCTACCGAAGTACAGATTGCCAGTAAAATCCCTGGCCGCCTGGCCGAAGTGCTGGTCGACGAAGGCGACAACGTCACCCGCGGCCAGCTGCTGGCACGCATCGACACCCGCACCATGGAAGCCCAGCGCACCCAGGCCGAAGCCGAAGTGCTGCGCGCCCGGGAAAACTACGCCGCTGCCCAGGCCAGTGTGCAACTGCGTCAGAGCGAACTGTTGCTGGCCAGCCAGGAACTCAAGCGTGTACGCGAAATTTTCCAGCGCAAATACGCCAGCCAGCAGTTGCTCGACCAGCAACAGGCACGCTTCGACACCGCCAACGCTGCCGTGGTCGCCGCCCGCGCCCAGCTGGCAGCAATCAAGGCCGCCATCGGCGCCGCCGAAGCCCAAGTGGCCCAGCTCACCAGCGAAATCGACGACAGCAGCCTGCGTGCGCCCATCAACGGCATTATCCAGCTGCGCCTGGCCGAGCCCGGTGAAGTGCTGGGTGCCGGCGGCCGCGTGCTGATGCTGATCGACCCCAGCGACCAGTACATGAACCTGTACCTGCCGGCCTCCACCAGCGGCCAGCTGACCGTGGGCGACCAGGCGCGCATCGTGCTCGACGCACTGCCCGAACGCGCCTTGCCGGCCAAAATAGCCTTTGTCGCAGCCAAGGCCCAGTTCACCCCCAAACAGGTAGAAACCCGCGACGAGCGGCAAAAGCTGGTGTTTCGGGTCAAGCTGCGCCTGACCGACCCAGGCGCCGTGCCGCAGGCCAAACCGGGTATGCCGGGCGCTGGCTATGTGCGCACGGCTGAGGTGGGCTGGCCGGCCAACCTGCAATGAACGCCCCGGCACTGCTGGCCGAGGGCATCAGCCACCGCTACGGCAACCTGGTGGCCCTGCACACCTTGGGTTTCAGCCTGCCTGCGGGCACCCGCTGCGCGCTTATTGGCCCTGACGGCGCCGGTAAATCGACCTTGCTGGGGTTGATCGCAGGCGTTAAACGCCTGCAACAGGGCGAACTTCAGGTGCTGGGTGGTTCGATCCGCCAGCGGCGCCATCGCGCGGCGCTATACCCGAAAGTGGCGTTCATGCCCCAGGGGCTGGGCAACAACCTGTACCCGGAGCTGTCGATCAGCGAGAACATCCGCTTTTTCGCCACCCTGTTCGGCCTGGGCCGCCGCGAGTGCGAACAGCGCATGGCCAACCTGCTACAGGCCACCGACCTGCAACGCTTTGCCGAGCGCCCGGCCGGCAAGCTGTCGGGTGGCATGAAGCAGAAACTGGGGCTGTGCTGCGCGCTGATCCACGAGCCGGACCTGCTGATCCTCGACGAACCCACCACCGGCGTCGACCCACTGTCGCGGCGGCGCTTCTGGGAGCTGGTCGAGCAGGTGCGTGCACAGCGCCCGCAACTGACCCTGCTGGTGGCGACCGCCTACATGGAAGAGGCTGAACAATTCGAGCATTGCCTGATGCTCGATGACGGCCGCCTGCTGGCCGCAGGCCCCAGCCACGAACTGGCCGCAGTCACCCCCAGCGGCAAGCTTGACGACGCCTTCACCCACTATCAGGGTGCGGGCAAGGCACAGCATCAACCCCTGAGCATCCCGCCGCGCCCGGCCATGGATGGCCCGGTCGCCATCGAGGCCCACGACCTGACCCTGCGTTTTGGTGACTTCACAGCAGTCAACAAAGTCAGCTTCGCCATCGGCCGTGGCGAGATCTTCGGCTTCCTCGGGTCCAACGGCTGCGGCAAGACCACCACCATGAAAGTGCTCACCGGCCTGATGCCGGCCAGCGAGGGCAGCGCCAGCCTGCTGGGGCGCCCGGTGGACGCCAGTGACCTGGCCACGCGCAAGCGGGTCGGTTTCATGTCGCAGAGCTTTTCGTTGTATGGCGAGCTCAGCACCCGGCAAAACCTGGCCTTGCATGCTCGCCTGTTCGACCTGCCCAAGGCCGAGAGCGCCCAGCGCATCGATGAACTGATCGAGCGCTTCGACCTCGCCGCTATTGCCGACCAACCGTCCGGTGCCCTGCCCCTTGGCCTGCGCCAGCGCCTGTCGCTGGCGGTGGCGGTGCTGCATCGCCCGGAAGTGTTGATTCTCGATGAACCGACCTCCGGCGTCGATCCGGCTGCCCGCGACGACTTCTGGCGCCTGTTGGTGGAACTGTCACGCGAACAGGGCGTGACCATTTTCCTCTCCACCCATTTCATGAACGAAGCCCAGCGCTGCGACCGCATCTCGTTGATGCATGCCGGGCGGGTACTGGCCTGCGACACACCAGATGCCCTGCAGCGCCAGTACCAGGGCGACACCCTGGAGGACGCGTTCGTACGTTGCCTGGAACAAGCCCAGGAACTGGCGCCGCAAGCCACGGATAACGCCGTGCTGGAGCAGGCAGCCACGACCGCCCCGCCATTGCGCCAGGGCTTCAGCCTGCGCCGGCTGCTGGCAGTCGCCAGCCGTGAGGGCAAGGAGCTGCTGCGCGACAAGGTGCGCCTGGCTTTTGCCTTGCTGGGCGCGCTGTTCATGATGGTGATCTTCGGCTATGGCATTTCGCTGGATGTGGAAAACCTGGCCTTCGCCGTGCACGACCAGGACCAGAGCCCGCAAAGCCGGGCCTACCTCGAAGCCTTCCGTGGCTCACGCTATTTTGCTGAACAGGCGCCGATTCGTGACAGCCGCGAGATGCACCAGCGCCTGCAACGCTCGGAAATAAAACTGGCGCTGGAGATTCCGCCCGGTTTTGGCCGCGACCTGTACGCCGGGCGCCAACCGGTGGTGGCCGCCTGGCTCGACGGCGGCATGCCGTTCCGTGCAGAAACCAGCCGCAACTACGTGGAGGCCGTGCACCAGGCCAACCTTGAGCAACTGGCAAAGGCCAGCCCACAGCCGCAATCGCGCCAGGACCTGGTGCGCCTGGAAACGCGCTTTCGCTACAACCAGGACGTGGTCAGCGTGAATGCCATCGGCCCGGGTGTGATGGCGCTGATCCTGGCCTTCATCCCGGCCATGCTTACCGCGCTGGGCATTGTCCGCGAGAAGGAGCTCGGCTCCATCACCAACTTCTACGCCACACCCCTCACCCGCCTGGAATTCTTGCTCGGCAAGCAGATGCCTTACCTGGCCGTGAGCCTGGTCAACCTGGCGCTGCTGGTGGCGATGAACCGCTGGCTGTTCGCCGTGCCGCTCAAGGGCAGCGTGCTGGCCCTGGCCTGTGGTGGTGTGGCCTACCTGCTGGCCACCACCAGCCTGGGCCTGTTGATCTCGGCCTTCACCCGTACCCAGATTGCGGCCATCCTGGGCACCATGATCATCACCAGCCTGCCGACCATCCAGTTTTCCGGGCTGATCGTGCCACGCTCGTCGTTGGACGGCGCAGCGGCAGTGATGGGCCAGCTGTTTCCGGCGGGCTACTTTCTCGATATCGCGGTTGGCACCTTCACCAAGGCGCTGGGGCTGCGTGAGCTGTGGCCGCAGTGCCTGATCCTGCTGGGCTTTTTTGCTGCGTTTACCGGCCTGAGCCTGGCCATGCTGAAAAAGCAGGAGGCCTGACATGTCGCGCCTTAACCACACCCTGCGCCTGGGCCTGAAAGAACTGACCAGCCTGCGCCATGACAGCGTGCTGCTGCTGTTTTTGCTGTATGCCTTCAGCGTGGCGATCTACATGCCGGCAGCCGGCTCGGTGATCGGCGTACACAACGCCAGCGTCGCGGTGGTAGACGAAGACCGCAGCCTGCTGTCGCGCAAGCTGAGCGAAGCCCTGCAACCACCCGAGTTCCAGCCCGCCGTGGCGCTGGCCCCGGAGCACCTGGACCAGGTGATGGATAGCGGCCAGTACACCTTCGTGATCAATGTACCGGTGAACTTCCAAAGCGACCTGCTGGCCGGGCGCTCACCAGAGTTGCAGATCAACGTCGACGCCACGGCCATGAGCCAGGCGTTCATGGGCGCCGGCTACATCGGCCGCATCTTCGAGCGTGAACTGCTCGACTACAGCCAGCATGGCAACGTGCAAAGCCCGGTGCTGATCAACCCCAAGGCGCTGTTCAACCCTAACCTTGAAGGGGGCTGGTTCCTGGCGGTGATCCAGATCGTCAACAACATCACCATCCTGGCGATCATCCTCACCGGCACTGCGCTGCTGCGCGAGCGTGAGCATGGCACCCTCGACCACTTGCTGGTGCTGCCGCTCACCGCACTGGAAATCATGCTGGCAAAGATCGGCAGCAACGCGCTGGTGGTGGTGATCTGCACGTGGGTTTCGCTGGTGGTGGTGGTGAGGGGCGCACTGGGCGTGCCACTGTCCGGCTCGATGGGGCTGTTCCTGGCCGTGACGGCGCTTTACCTGTTCGCCAGTACCGCGCTGGGCATCTTCCTCGCCACCCTGGCACGCTCGACGCCACAGTTCGGCCTGCTGGCGATACCGGTGATCATCCCGATGCTGCTGTTGTCAGGCGGCAGCACACCGCTGGACAGCATGCCGCAGTGGTTGCAATGGGTGATGCAGGGGTCACCGTCGACACACTTTGTCAGCCTGGGCACTGCGATCCTGTTCCGGGATGCCGGGTGGGCGGTGGTGTGGCCGGATATCCTGGCGCTGGGCCTGATCGGCCTGGTGTTCTTCAGCGTGGCACTGGCGCGGTTTCGCCGTAGCCTGGCGTCCTGATGCTTGTTCAGGCTCTGCGAGAAACTGTAGGAGCGGCCTTGTGCCGCGAAAGGGCCGCCAAGCGGCCCCCGGAGTCAGCTACACCGCATAATTTGCCGGGGCTGCTCTGCAGCCCTTTCGCGGCACAAGGCCGCTCCTACAGGAACCGCGCCAGCTCGAAAAGCCGGGTTATTGCACGATAAGGTTGTTGAACAGCAAGTCTTCGACGATCGGCTTGCCCTCTTCCGCCTCCAGCACCTGTTGCACCTGCTTCAGCGCCTCTTGGCGAAGGTGTTCCTTGGCTTCGACGTTGCTCATGCTGTCCACCGTCTGCTGGGTGAACAGGGCCACCAGCTGGTTGCGGATCAGCGGTTCGTGGTGCTGCACCGCCTTGGCCGCTTCGTCACCGGTCACGCGCAGGGCCACGTCGGCCTTGTACACGCGCAGCCGCGGGCCGCCGTCGAGGGCATAGTTGCCGACAAAGGGCGGGCTCAGGCTGATGTAGGCGACCTTGGGCGCCCCTTCCTTGGCTTCTTCGGCCATGGCTGCAGCCGGCATCAGCAGCGCCAGTACCATCAAGATCCACGCTTTCACGAATTCGCTCCTCAATACAGTTGGCGCCAGCTTACCCAGCACGCCGCTCAAACCCAAGCCCGGGCTTATGCCGGCCCATCAGGGCGGGCCATGCTCGTTGACCCGGCAAACGGCCCTCCTACACTTATCGGCCACTACCCGCAAAGGAATAGCCCCGATGAAAGCTGTGTTGTGCAAAACCCTGGGTCCGGCGCGTGATCTGGTACTGGAAGACGTGGCCAGCCCGCAGCCGAAAAAAAACGAGATCCTGCTGGATGTGCAGGCCGCCGGTGTCAACTTCCCCGACACCCTGATCATCGAAGGTAAATACCAGTTCCAGCCACCGCTGCCGTTCTCACCAGGCGGTGAAGCAGCGGGCGTGGTGGCCGCAGTCGGGGAAAAAGCCGGCGCGTTCAAGGTCGGCGACCGGGTCATGGCACTCACCGGCTGGGGCGCGTTCGCCGAGCAGGTGGCAGTGCCGTTCTACAACGTGCTGCCGATCCCGGCGAACATGGACTTCACCACTGCTGCCGCCTTCGGCATGACCTATGGCACGTCCATGCACGCCTTGCGTCAGCGCGGGCAGTTGCAAGCAGGCGAAACATTACTGGTGCTGGGTGCTTCCGGTGGAGTCGGGCTGGCGGCGGTGGAAATCGGCAAGGCCATGGGTGCACGGGTGATCGCGGCAGCCAGCAGCGCCGAAAAACTGGCCGTGGCCAAGGCGGCCGGGGCAGATGAGCTGATTGACTACAGCCAGGCCAGCCTGCGCGAAGAAATCAAGCGCCTGACCGGCGGCCAGGGTGTGGACGTGATCTATGACCCGGTCGGCGGCGAGCTGTTCGAGCAGGCAGTGCGCGGGCTGGCCTGGAACGGCCGGCTGCTGGTGGTAGGTTTCGCCAGCGGCAGCATCCCACAGCTGGCGGCCAACCTGGTGCTGCTCAAGGGCGCGGCGGTACTGGGGGTGTTCTGGGGCGCGTTCGCACAGCGCCAACCGCAAGACAATGCGGCCAACTTCAGGCAGCTGTTTGCCTGGCATGCCGAGGGCAAGGTGAAACCGCTGGTGTCGCAGACTTATCCACTGGCCGAGGCCGGGGCTGCCATCGAGAAGCTGGGGCAGCGGCAGGCTGTGGGTAAGTTGGTGGTGCTGGCCAGGTAAAATTTGAAGTATTTGTTTGCCTGCAAAGGCCTCATCGCCGGCAAGCCAGCTCCCACAGGACACCACAGGTCTCAAAGACAGCGCAGTACATGTGGGAGCTGGCTTGCCGGCGATAGGGCCCTCACAGCCGGATCAAACTTCCCGCAGGTTGTGGCACCGCCGGAACCGCGCCTCCAGGTTGCGATCGGGCATCTGGTGGCTGCGTAAGGCATTCAACGTCTGCTCGACATAGTCCCGCGTGGTGCCATAGCGCCCCTTGGCACTGGCCAGGATCTGGCTGAGCAGCGTGTCCGGCAGGTTCCCGGCATAACACGGCAAATGACGCTCAAGCACAAAGCCCAAGGCCTGCACCTTGCTGCCATCGCCCAGCCGGCAGCTTAACCAGTGCGGCCGGTAGGCCGGGTACGGCATCTCCCGTTGCCACAGGGCCATCAACGAGTCATCCAGGCTGCTTTCATCCAGCCGATAGGCAAAACCGCTGCAGGAGCCGCCCCGGTCCAGACCAAACACCAGCCCAGGGGTCTCCGGGGTGCCACGGTGCTCGTGCGACCACAAGTACAAGCCCCGGTGATAACCATGCACCCGCGCGCGCTGGCGTTCTACCGAACTGCACTCCGGGCGCCAGATCAAGGAACCATAAGCGAACAGCCACACGGGCCCGCCCTGATGCCGAGACATGGTCGTCTTCATCGAGTTGAACAACTGGTCGCGAGTATGTTGCTGACCGAAGTCGAGTGCCGGTGGATATGAAACTTCCCAGGACATACTTTCAAGTGCCGACATAAGCTGCCGCCATTATCCCTGTGAACTACGGACGTAGCGAGATTCGAATATGATAAGACCCCAAACCTCTGTAGCAGGGGCCCTTGCAGTAACCATAGGCCAGAATTACAGAAATACTCAAGCCCTCGCGCCAGAGTTTCATGCGCGGTTCCGACGACTGGGAAGTACTGTTTCAGCAACCGAGAAAGTTATTGGCCAAGGCGGTAACAATTACCGCCTTATACCCACACTTTCAAACTTCGGTTATTAACCGCGTGGCGCGTAGGCAAACACATCTGCACGCATGCGGTGTGCATCCATGCCGGCTTCGACCAGGGCGTCGAGGGTGGCATAGATCATGTTCGGTGAACCGCTGGCATACACATGCACGGTATTGAGGTCGGCGATGTCCTCGCAGACCGCTTCATGCAGCATGCCGCAGCGGCCCTCCCAGCCGCACAGGTCGCTGACAACCTGATGCAGGAACAGGTTGGGCAGGCGCTGCCATTCGTCCCAGTGCTCGATCTGGTAGAAGTCTTCGGGCCGGCGCACGCCCCAGTACAGGTGCACCGGGTGTTTGAAGCCGTTGGCGCGGCAATGCTCCAGCAGGCTGTGCATCTGGCCCATGCCGGTGCCGGCGGCAATCAGCACCAGCGGCCCGTCGGGCAACTCGGCCAGGTGGGTGTCGCCAAACGGCATTTCGATACGTGCCAAGCCGTCACGCTTCAGCTGGTCGATCAGTTGCAATGCACTGGGCTCTCGCGCCAGTACATGCAGCTCCAGCTCACGCCCGGCGTGGGGGGCGGAGGCCAGCGAGAACGCTGCCGGCTTGCCGCCCGCACGCTCGATCATCAGGTACTGCCCGGCGTGGTAGCGCAGTGGCTTGCCGGCTGGCGCACGCAGGCGCACCCGCCAGACGTCGCCACCAACGTCGATGCATTCAGTGACGCTGCACGCCAGCTTGCGCACCGGCAGCTCGCCCAAGGCGAGCACACCATCCCAGAGCAACACACAGTCCTCCAGCGGTTCGGCAATGCAGGTGAACAGCTCGCCATGGTCGCGGACTTCGCCGTCCTGGCGTACCCGCCCTTCGACCAACAACGCGGCGCAGACATGGCAATTACCATTGCGGCAGCTATTCGGGCAGTCATAGCCCAACCGCCGCGCTCCATCCAGGATCCGTTCCCCGGGTTCGAGCGCCAGCACCGCCCCGGACGGCTGCAACGTTACCTGCATCAATCTATTCCCAACTGATCCCACAGGCTCATCGATACGGCGGGTGACGGCTTCGTCCTTGACGATGACCCGTCCCCATTCGCGTGTAGTCTCGCCCGGCCACTTGTGCGTGGCGTCCAGGCCCATCTTCGACCCCAACCCCGATACCGGCGACGCGAAGTCCAGGTAGTCGATCGGCGTGTTGTCGATCATCACCGTATCACGCTTGGGGTCCATGCGCGTGGTGATGGCCCAGATCACATCGTTCCAGTCACGGGCGTTGATATCGTCATCGGTAACAATAACGAACTTGGTGTACATGAACTGTCGCAGGAACGACCACACACCCAGCATCACGCGCTTGGCGTGGCCCGGGTACTGCTTTTTCATGGTCACCACCGCCATGCGGTACGAGCAGCCTTCCGGCGGCAGGTAGAAGTCGGTGATTTCCGGGAATTGCTTCTGCAGGATTGGCACGAACACTTCGTTCAGCGCCACACCCAGAATCGCCGGCTCATCTGGCGGCCGGCCGGTGTAGGTGCTGTGGTAGATCGGCTTCATTCGGTGGGTGATGCGCTCGACGGTGAACACCGGGAAGCTGTCCACTTCGTTGTAGTAGCCGGTGTGGTCGCCATACGGGCCTTCCGGGGCCATTTCGCCCGGGTGAATCACACCTTCCAGGATGATTTCGGCGGTGGCCGGTACCTGCAGGTTGCTGCCACGGCACTTGACCAGCTCGGTGCGATTGCCGCGCAGCAGGCCGGCGAAGGCATATTCGGAGAGGGTGTCCGGCACCGGGGTCACGGCGCCCAGGATGGTCGCCGGGTCAGCACCCAGGGCCACGGCAACCGGGAACGGCTGGCCGGGGTGCTTCTCGCACCACTCTCGGTAGTCGAGGGCGCCGCCACGGTGGCTCAGCCAGCGCATGATGACCTTGTTGCGACCGATCACCTGCTGGCGATAGATGCCCAGGTTCTGGCGGTCCTTGTTCGGGCCACGGGTAACGGTAAGGCCCCAGGTGATCAGCGGCGCCACGTCGCCTGGCCAGCAGTGCTGGATCGGCAGCGCGCCGAGGTCGACATCGTCACCCTCGACCACCACTTCCTGGCACACCGCGTCCTTGACCACTTTTGGCGCCATCGACACGACCTTCTTGAAGATCGGCAGCTTGGACCAGGCATCCTTCAGGCCCTTTGGTGGCTCGGGCTCCTTGAGGAAGGCCAGCAGCTTGCCGATCTCACGCAGTTCGTCGACCGACTCGGCGCCCATGCCCATGGCCACACGCTCTGGCGTGCCGAACAGGTTACCGAGTACCGGAATATCGAAGCCGGTGGGCTTTTCGAACAGCAACGCCGGGCCCTTGGCACGCAAGGTGCGGTCGCATACCTCGGTCATTTCCAGGACTGGGGAGATCGGAACCTGGATGCGCTTGAGTTCGCCGCGCTGCTCCAGGCCACGAATGAAGTCGCGCAAGTCGCGATACTGCATGCATGAGCCTCGTGTTGGCCGTATCGGTCGGGGGTGCAGAGTGTAGCGCCGTTCGGCATTCAATAGCCAAAAATGACTTGGGGCCGCTTCGCGCCCCATCGCCGGCAAGCCAGCTCCCACAGATTCGGCACAAGCTTTGAGAGCGGTGCAGTACCTGTGGGAGCTGGCTTGCCGGCGATGGGCTGCGAAGCAGCC
This sequence comes from Pseudomonas sp. MM223, assembly GCA_947090765.1. Taxonomy (NCBI): domain Bacteria; kingdom Pseudomonadati; phylum Pseudomonadota; class Gammaproteobacteria; order Pseudomonadales; family Pseudomonadaceae; genus Pseudomonas; species Pseudomonas sp. MM223. The sequence continues at coordinate 6,528,259 of OX352322.1, forward strand.
CCAATCAATCCCGACTTGAAACGCTTACTTACGCTTCATCGACAAGAAGAACTCGTCGTTGGTCTTGGTCTGCTTGAGCTTGTCGACCAGGAACTCGATGGCGGCGATTTCGTCCATCGGGTGCAGCAGCTTGCGCAGGATCCACATGCGCTGCAGTTCGTCGTCGGCGGTCAGCAACTCTTCGCGGCGGGTACCGGAACGGTTGATGTTGATGGCGGGGAACACGCGCTTCTCGGCGATGCGGCGGTCCAGCGGCAGCTCCATGTTGCCGGTGCCCTTGAACTCTTCGTAGATCACTTCGTCCATCTTCGAGCCGGTTTCGACCAGCGCGGTGGCGATGATGGTCAGCGAACCGCCTTCCTCGATGTTACGCGCAGCACCGAAGAAGCGCTTCGGCTTCTCCAGGGCGTGGGCGTCGACACCACCGGTCAGCACCTTGCCGGAGCTCGGGATCACGGTGTTGTAGGCACGGGCCAGACGGGTGATGGAGTCCAGCAGGATGACCACGTCCTTCTTGTGCTCGACCAGGCGCTTGGCCTTTTCGATCACCATTTCGGCAACCTGCACGTGGCGGGTTGGCGGCTCGTCGAAGGTGGAGGCAACCACTTCGCCGCGCACGGTGCGCTGCATTTCGGTCACTTCTTCCGGGCGCTCGTCGATCAGCAGGACGATCAGGTGGCACTCGGGGTTGTTACGGGTGATGTTGGCCGCGATGTTCTGCAGCATGATGGTCTTACCCGCTTTTGGCGGGGCGACGATCAGGCCACGCTGGCCTTTGCCGATCGGGGCGCACAGGTCGATCACGCGACCGGTCAAGTCTTCGGTGGAGCCGTTACCGGCTTCCATCTTCAGGCGCTTGTTCGGGAACAGCGGCGTCAGGTTTTCGAACAGGATCTTGTTCTTCGCGTTTTCCGGACGGTCGAAGTTGATGGTATCAACCTTCAGCAGGGCGAAGTAACGCTCCCCTTCCTTCGGCGGGCGGATCTTGCCGACGATGGTGTCGCCGGTACGCAGGTTGAAACGGCGGATCTGGCTGGGCGAGACGTAGATATCGTCCGGACCGGCCAGGTAGGACGCATCAGCCGAGCGCAGGAAACCGAAACCATCCTGGAGAATCTCCAGCACGCCGTCACCCGAGATCTCTTCGCCGCTCTTCGCATGCTTCTTCAGCAGGGCGAAAATCACGTCCTGTTTGCGCGAACGGGCCATGTTTTCGATGCCCATCTGTTCGGCCATTTCCAAAAGATCGGTAATCGGCTTTTGCTTGAGTTCAGTCAGGTTCATAAGGGGAGTGACGTAATCATGTAAGAAGGGAGAATTAAGCTTCTGGCTTAATGAGGCCGCGCCGCTAGATGGCGACAGGATCGCGTACTGATTCGAATTAGGGATGCTTCGGCGACGGCACGTAGAGGGCACTGGAAAAGCAGTGCGAGGCCGAATGTAACACTTGCTTTTTTCTGCGTCTAGTGCTCTGAAAAAGAAAAACCCCGCATTTGCGGGGCTTTTTCACATCACAGGTGGGCGTCGAGGAACGCGGCCAGCTGCGACTTGGACAAGGCGCCAACCTTGGTGGCTTCGACGTTGCCGTTCTTGAACAGCATCAGCGTCGGGATACCACGCACGCCGTGCTTGGCCGGGGTTTCCTGGTTCTCGTCGATGTTCAGCTTGGCGACGGTCAGCTTGCCCTTGTAGGTTTCGGCGATGTCGTCCAGTACTGGAGCGATCATCTTGCATGGACCGCACCATTCAGCCCAGTAGTCAACCAGTACCGCGCCTTCGGCCTTCAGTACATCGGCTTCGAAGGAGGCGTCGTTGACGTGTTTGATCAGATCGCTGCTCATGGATATCTCCAGGGTCGTAAGCAAAAAACGTTGCCCATCATAGCCGCACCCGCCGCCTACAGGAAGCCACGCACGATTGAGTGTAACTATAGTTGTGCAAGACGCCGCGAATCGAAACTGTCACACAGCCGTCATAGAATCGAATGGCACATTGCCTTGCATCAAGGCCAGCACATCGGCTGCGTGTCACGCGTTGGCGACAGCCTGCTATCGTGGCACGATTGCCGGGTTAACGACCGAGAACAACCAGATCATGCCGCATACCATCGCGAAGAACCTGTCCCTGATCGCCGCCATCGACCTTGGCTCCAACAGTTTTCACATGGTCGTGGCCAAGGCCCACCATACAGAAATCCGCATTCTCGAGCGGCTCGGCGAGAAGGTTCAGCTTGCCGCCGGCATCGACGAAGAGCGCAAGCTCAGTGAAGAAGCAATGGAACGGGGCCTGGATTGCCTCAAGCGCTTTTCCCAGCTGATCAACGGCATGCCGGCAGGCTCCGTGCGTATCGTCGGTACCAACGCCTTGCGCGAAGCGCGCAACCGTAACGAATTCATCCAGCGCGCCGAAGCCATCCTCGGCCACCCGGTAGAGGTCATCTCCGGACGTGAAGAAGCGCGCCTGATCTACCTGGGCGTGTCGCACACCCTGGCCGATACCCCGGGCAAGCGCCTGGTGGCCGACATCGGCGGCGGCAGTACCGAGTTCATCATCGGCCAGCGCTTCGAGCCACTGCTGCGCGAAAGCCTGCAGATGGGCTGCGTCAGCTTCACCCAGCGCTACTTCCGCGACGGCAAGATTACCCCGGCCCGCTACGCCCAGGCCTACACGGCCGCGCGCCTGGAGCTGATGAGCATCGAGCATGCCCTGCATCGCCTGACCTGGGACGAGGCCATAGGCTCGTCCGGCACCATCCGCGCCATCGGCGCCGCCATCAAGGCCGGTGGCCTGGGCAATGGTGAGGTCAACGCCGAAGGCCTGGCCTGGGTCAAGCGCAAGCTGTTCAAGCTGGGTGAGGTCGACAAGATCGACTTCGACGGCATCAAGCCGGACCGCCGCACCATCTTCCCGGCGGGCATGGCCATTCTCGAAGCAATCTTCGACGCGCTGGAACTGCAGCGCATGGACCACTGTGACGGCGCCCTGCGCGAAGGCGTGCTATTCGACCTGCTTGGCCGCCACCATCACGAAGACGTGCGTGAGCGCACCCTCAATTCGTTGATGGAGCGCTACCACGTGGACCAGGGCCAGGCTGCGCGCGTGGAACGCAAGGCACTGCATGCCTTCGACCAAGTGGCCGATGCCTGGGGGCTGAAAGACGGAAATTGGCGCGATCTGCTGGGCTGGGCGGCAAAAGTGCACGAAATCGGCCTCGATATCGCCCACTATCACTACCACAAGCACGGCGCCTACCTGATCGAGCACTCTGACCTGTCGGGCTTCTCCCGCGAGGACCAACAGATGATGGCCTTGCTGGTGCGCGGCCACCGCCGCAACATCCCCAAGGACAAGTTTGCCGAGCTGGGTGATGAAGGGGTCAAGCTACTGCGCCTGTGCGTACTGCTGCGCTTCGCCATTCTGTTCCACCACATCCGCGGCAATCAGCAGATGCCGAAGGTAGAGCTCAAGGCTGGCGATGACAGCCTCGATGTCGCCTTCCCTGAAGGCTGGCTGGAGCAGAACCAGCTGACCCAGGCCGACTTCGCCAACGAGGCGGAGTGGCTGGCCCGGGTCGGCTTCGTCCTCAGCGTACGTTGAGGACCGGGTTGCTCAGGCGCTCCAGCAGGGTCGCCTGGGCACTGCGCGGGTTCTGGTTGCCGGTCGGGGTGCTGCGCACGTAGCGCCCGTCTGGCTGCAAGGTCCAGGCGTGGGTGTTGTCGGTCAGGTAGCTTTCCAGCTCCTTCTTCACCCGCAGCAACAGCTTTTTGCCTTCCACCGGGAAGCAGGTCTCGACGCGCTTGTCGAGGTTGCGTTCCATCCAGTCGGCACTGGACAGGTAGATCTGCTCCTCACCGCCATTGAGGAAGTAGAACACCCGGGTGTGCTCCAGGAAGCGGCCGATGATCGAGCGCACCTGGATATTGTGTGAAACCCCCGGAATGCCTGGGCGCAGGCAGCACATGCCGCGCACCACCAGGTCGATTTTCACACCCGACTGGCTCGCCTTGTACAACGCTTTGATGACTTTGGCGTCGGTCAGCGAGTTGAACTTGGCAATGATGTGCGCCGGCTTGCCTTCCAGGGCGAACTGGGTTTCGCGCGCAATCATGTCGAGCATGCCCTTCTTCAGGGTGAACGGCGCATGCAGCAGCTTTTTCATGCGCAGCGTCTTGCCCATGCCGATCAGCTGGCTAAACAGCTTGCCGACGTCTTCGGTGAGGGCGTCGTCAGAGGTCAGCAAGCTGTAGTCGGTGTACAGGCGGGCGTTGCCGGCGTGGTAGTTGCCGGTGCCAAGGTGCGCATAGCGCACGATCTCGCCCTGTTCGCGGCGCAGGATCAGCATCATCTTGGCGTGGGTCTTGAAGCCGACCACACCGTAGATCACCACTGCACCGGCTGCTTGCAGGCGGCTGGCCATCTGCAGGTTGGATTCTTCGTCGAAGCGCGCACGCAACTCGATCACCGCGGTGACCTCCTTGCCGTTACGCGCCGCGTCCACCAGGGCATCGACGATTTCCGAGTTGGCCCCGGAACGGTACAGGGTCTGGCGCACGGCAAGCACGTGCGGGTCCTTGGCGGCCTGGCGCAGCAGGTCGACCACCGGAGTGAAGGACTCGAACGGGTGCATCAGCAGGATGTCCTGCTTGCTGATCACGCTGAAAATGTTGTCGGCGTTCACCAGCAGCTTGGGGATTGCCGGGGTGAACGGCGTGTACTGAAGCTCCGGGTGGCTGTCCAGGCCGGTAATGCTGAACAGGCGGGTGAGGTTGACCGGGCCATTGACCTGGTACAGCTCGCTTTCGCTGAGGCTGAACTGCTTGAGCAGGTAGTCCGACAGGTGTTTAGGGCAGGTGTCGGCTACTTCCAGGCGCACGGCATCGCCGTAACGGCGCGAGAACAGCTCGCCGCGCAGGGCGCGGGCCAGGTCATCGACTTCTTCGGAGTCCAGCGCCAGGTCGGCGTTACGGGTCAGGCGGAACTGGTAGCAGCCCTTCACCTTCATGCCCTGGAACAGGTCGTCGGCGTGCGCATGGATCATCGACGACAGGAACACGTAGTTGGCACCCGGGCCGCCGACCTCTTCAGGCACGCGGATGACCCGTGGCAGCAGGCGTGGGGCCGGGATGATCGCAAGGCCCGAGTCGCGGCCAAAGGCATCAACCCCTTCCAGCTCAACGATGAAGTTGAGGCTCTTGTTCACCAGCAGCGGGAACGGGTGGGTCGGGTCGAGGCCGATCGGGGTAATGATCGGGGCAATTTCGTCGCGGAAATAGCGGCGCACCCAGGTCTTGAGTTTGGGCGTCCAGTAACGGCGGCGAATAAAGCGGATCTGGTGCTTTTCAAGCTCTGGCAACAGCACGTCATTGAGGATCGCGTACTGGCGCTCTACCTCGATGTGCACCAGCTCGCTGATGCGCGCCAATGCCTGGTGCGGCTGCAGGCCGTCGGCACCGGCCTGTTCGCGGGCGAAGTTGATCTGCTTCTTCAGGCCGGCGACGCGGATCTCGAAGAACTCGTCGAGGTTGCTGGAGAAGATCAACAGGAACTTGAGGCGTTCGAGCAGGGGGTAGTTCTCGTCCAGGGCCTGTTCCAGCACGCGGATGTTGAACTGCAGCTGCGAGAGTTCGCGATGAATGTACAGGCTGCTGTCGTCCAGGCCAGGGACGGTGATTGCAGGGACCGGAGCGGCTGCGGGCGCAGCAGCCACAGGCTCGGCCACCTCGGCTTCCACGGGCTCGGGCTCGGGCACCGGCGGCAGGTCTGGCGGGGTCTGCACCATCTCTTCTGGGAGCTCCTGGGCATCCTTGATCGCGACAGGGGTAAGCACTTCATTATTCATCTGGCGTTCCTGAGGACGTTAACGCCCTATCATCAATTGAGCGGCAAGATAAGCGCCCATTATGACGCCTGTGTTACACACCAGGGCAAGCCATGGCGCGTGGCCTCTGGCATTGTCTGTGTAGGAATTGTTCACGTCGAGACACATTTGGACACTTTCACGAATGCGCGCGAAGGGGTAGGCTGCGCGTTCATTTCGCCAGCACCTCAGAAAATGCTTCAACAATTCCTGCAGGATTTCGGCTACTTTGCCCTTTTTCTAGGCACCTTCTTCGAAGGCGAGACCATCCTGGTGCTTGCGGGTTTCCTTGCGTTCCGTGGTTACATGGACATCAAGCTGGTGTGCCTGGTGGCGTTCCTCGGCAGTTATGCCGGCGACCAGCTGTGGTACTTCATGGGCCGCCGCCACGGGCGCAGGATCCTGGCGCGCAAACCACGCTGGCAAGCCATGGGTGACCGGGCGCTGGACCACATCCGCCGCCACCCCGACATCTGGGTGCTGAGCTTCCGCTTCGTCTATGGCCTGCGTACGGTCATGCCGGTGGCCATTGGCCTGTCGGGCTACCCGCCGCGCCGCTACCTGCTGCTCAATGGTATTGGCGCAGCCATCTGGGCAATAGCCCTGGGCGCGGCCGCGTATCACTTCGGCGCCATCCTCGAAGGCCTGCTGGGCAACGTGAAGCGTTACGAGCTATGGGTGCTCGGTGGCCTGCTGGGGCTCGGCGCCCTGCTGTGGCTGCGCCGGCGCTTCCGTACCTTGCGCGCGGAGCGCAAGGCGGCGGACCAGGCCCAGGCCCCAAAGGCTGAGCAGGCTGTAGACCACGAGCAGGGCCCAGGCCAGCGGCGCGACCACCGCTAGGCCCAGTGCGCCGGCCAAGTACAGCGCCGGCGAATTTACCACCAGCCGCGCCAGCTCCAGGCGCGCAGCCCAGGGCCGGTTCTCCAGCAGCCCGCCCAGTACGAACAGCCCAAACGCCATCAGCGACCAGCCGAGCACCAGCGCGGCGGCCGGCACGCGCTCGGCGACGTCCATCAGGTAGCTACCCAAGGCCACATAAACCACGAACTGCGCCGCCACATAGGCTTGTTGCGGGCGGCCCAAGGCAATCTCGAACTTGCGAAACGCCGCCAGGTCCTGTTTGGCCTGCGGGTAGCGTGCGGCCACATCGGCCGGCCGCCAGCCGGTGGGCATGAACCAGATGCGCAGCTTGTCCCACAGGCTGGCAGCACGCCGGGCGTCGTGCCAGAGCTGGGCATAGAACTGCAGGTTGGCCCACAACGGGTTCCAGCTGGCCAGCGGTGTGGTTACCCCGAACACCACAGGCTCAGCCGGGTCTTCCTCTTTGAAGGTGCCGAACAGACGGTCCCAGAGAATGAACACGCCGCCATAATTGCGATCCAAGTAAGCAGGGTTTTGCGCATGGTGGACGCGATGGTTGGATGGCGTGATCAACACCCACTCAAGCCAGCCAAGCTTGGGGATGTGCCGGGTATGCACCCAGAACTGGTACAGCAGGTTGAGCGATGCCACGGTGATGAACACCAGTGGCGGCACGCCCAGCAGCGCCAGCGGCAGGTAGAAGACCCACGAGAAGATGAACCCGCTGCTGGTCTGACGCAGCGCAGTGGTGAGGTTGTATTCCTCGCTCTGGTGGTGCACCGAATGCGCGGCCCACAGCACGTTACGCTCATGGCCCAGGCGGTGCAGCCAGTAATAGCAGAAGTCGTAAAGGATGAAGGCCAGCAGCCACACCCACCAGGCCTCGGACGGCAGGCGCACCAGCGCCAGGTGTTCGTATGCCAGGGCATAAGTCACCAGCCCGACGCCTTTGGTCAACAACCCGGTACTGGTCGACAACGCGCCGGTACTCAGGCTGTTGATCGAATCGGCCAGGGTAAAGTTGCGCTGGCCACGCACACGGTCGGCCACCAGTTCCACGGCGATCAGCACGAAGAAGAACGGCACGGCCAGCAGTATCAGGTCCATGGGTACGGCCTCAGGCGGTATCCCTCAAGATTAGGCTGCGCCCGCAGCAACCCCTATGGCGACATCTGCCAAACTAGAGGACATTTAGCGCCTCGACACTGGAGTAATGAGCATGACCAAAAAAGTAGCGGTGATTCTTTCCGGCTGTGGCGTGTATGACGGCGCCGAAATCCACGAAAGCGTGATCACCCTGCTGCGCCTCGACCAGCGCGGTGCGCAGGTGCAGTGCTTCGCGCCGAACATTGCGCAGATGCATGTCATCAACCACCTGACCGGCGAAGAAATGCCCGAGTCGCGCAATGTGCTGGTGGAGTCGGCACGCATTGCCCGCGGCGAGGTCAAGGACATCCGCGAAGCCAATGCCGAAGACTTCGATGCGCTGATCGTACCGGGCGGTTTCGGGGCGGCGAAAAACCTGTCCAACTTCGCCGTGGAAGGCGCCAATTGCAGCATCAACCCGGACGTGCTGGCCCTGGCCGAAGCCTTCGCCGACGCCTGCAAGCCAGTTGGCCTGATCTGCATCTCGCCGGCACTGGCCGCAAAAATCTACGGGCCGGGTGTGGTCTGCACCATCGGTACCGACGCGGGTACTGCGGCGGCCGTGGTGAAAATGGGCGGCACCCATGAAGAATGCGACGTGCACGATATTGTCGAAGACACCCAGCGCAAGCTGGTGACTACCCCGGCCTACATGGAGGCCAAGTCCATCAGCGAAGCGGCTGGCGGGATCTACAAGCTGGTGGATCGGGTGCTGGAACTGACGCACGAATAGATTGCTGCCCCCCTGTAGGAGCGGCCTTGTGCCGCGAAAGGGCCGCAAAGCGGCCCCGGCAATTTATGCGGCGAAGCTGAAATCCTGGGGCCGCGCTGCGGCCCTTTCCGACCGGTCCGGCGCCCCGGCAAGGCCGCTCCCACAGAAGACCGCATTGCACTTCAGGGCTTGGACAGCCGGGCAATGATGCGGTCCAGCGCATTGGCAAACGCCTGCTTGTCGCGCTCGCCATAGGCCGCCTGCCCTCCCCCCACCTGGCCTTGCTCACGCAGGTCGGTAAACAGGTTGCGCGCCGCCAGGCGGTCGCCCATGTTGCGCTCATCGAATTCGCGCCCGCGCGGGTCCAGCACTGTCACGCCCTTTTTCACCAGGCGGTCAGCCAGCGGCACATCGCTGCAGATCACCAGTTCGCCGGGCACGGCGTGTTCGACCAGGTAGTCGTCAGCCGCGTCCATGCCGCTGGGTACCACGATCAGGCGCACGAGCGCGAACGCCGGCTTGGCCACGGCCTGGCCCGCCACCATCACCACCTCGAACTTGCGCTTGAGGGCGAACTTGACGATCAGATCCTTGGCCGCCTTGGGGCAGGCATCGGCATCGATCCATACACGCATCAGGAATTCTCTTCGTGAAATCAGTGCGCCCATCATGCCTGAAGCGCAACGAAAGCTGGAGCAGGCAAGCGCTGGAAAAATGGCGCCAAAAAATCAAATTGGCGCTTATCCGACCCCGCCACTCAGGCTAAACTCGCCACAGCTTCACTGGCCTGCCCGAGCGCGCAATGAACCACCCTCACGAAATCCGCCCTGACCTGGACGAAGGCATCGACCGCAAGGTCCTGGCGACATTGCGTGCGCGCTTCCTGCAGTTGAACCAGGGGCGGCTGCAGCGGGCAATGGAAGGCCTGTCGACACGCCAGCAACAGGTGCTGACGCTGCTGCCGCTACTGTTTCACGTGAACCACCCGCTGTTGCCGGGTTACGTCTCGGGTAGCACACCTGCGGGCGTGTCGGGCTACGAGCCAGGCGCCGAGCTGGTGGTCGAGGCCCAGCGCCTGGCCCGCTCGTTCAGCTACAAGGCCCGCCATGGCAACCCGCCACGCCCGATCCACGGCCTGTTCCTGATGGGCAGCCTGGGCTCGCTGGCCCAGGCCGAGCACAGCGACATGGACCTGTGGGTGTGCCATGCGCCAGGCCTGCACGCTCAACAGCTGGAAGAGCTGCGCCGCAAGTGCCAATTGCTGGAGGACTGGGCGGCAAGCCTGGGCGCCGAGGCGCACTTCTTCCTGATCGACACACAAGGCTTTGCCCAGGGCCAGCGCGACGGCCAGCTGGGCTCCGACGACTGCGGCACCACCCAGCACTACCTGTTGCTGGACGAGTTCTACCGCACCACCCTCTGGCTGGCCGGGCGCACACCCCTGTGGTGGCTGGTACCCGTCTACCAGGAACACAATTACCACGCCTACACCCAGACCCTGCTGACCAAACGCTTTATCCGCAATCAGGACGCCCTCGACCTCGGCAACCTGGCGCACATTCCGCCCGGCGAATTCGTCGGTGCCGGCCTGTGGCAACTGTTCAAGGGCATCGATTCGCCCTACAAGTCGCTACTCAAGCTGCTGCTGACCGAAGCCTACGCCAGTGAACACCCCGCCGTGCGGTGCCTGAGCCTGGACTACAAGCAGGCGGTGTTCGCCAACCAGCTCGACCTCGACGAGCTGGACCCGTATGTGATGGTGTACCGACGCATCGAACGTTACCTGCTGCAACGTGGCGAGCCCGTGCGCCTGGAACTGGTAAGGCGCAGCCTGTACCTGAAGGTGAACAAGAAACTCAGCGACCAGGGCCGCGCCAATGGCTGGCAGCGCCGGCTGTTGCAGCGCCTGGCAGACGAGTGGGGTTGGGACGAGCGCCAACTGGCCCTGCTGGACAGCCGCAGCCAATGGAAAGTGCAGCAAGTCGCTGTCGAGCGCCGCGAACTGGTGGCCGAGCTGAACCATAGCTACCGCTTCCTCAGCCAGTTCGCCAGCACCCAGAGCGCCAGCAGCCGCGCCGACCAGCGCGACCTCAATGTGCTGGGCCGGCGCCTGTATGCAGCCTTTGAGCGCCGCGCCGGCAAGGTCGAGGTGATCAACCCCGGCATTGCCCCTGACCTTGCCGAAGGCACCCTGACCCTGGTTCAGGCGCCCAACCGCAAGGAGCCCGGCAGCCACCACTGGGAGCTGTACAGCGGCAACCTGAGCACCCACGAGGTGGAGCACTTCAGCCCGATAAAACGCTGCCGCGAGCTGCTCGAACTGCTGGCCTGGGCCCACCGCAACGGCGTAATCGACAGCAGCACACGCGTGGCGCTGCACCCGGGTGTCAGCGATCTTGGTGAGCTCGAGCTGTTCAACCTGATGGGTTGCCTGCAGCAAAGCATTCCCCTGCCCTTGCCGATCGTCAGCGAAGTGCGCCTGCTACAGCCCAGCGTTGCCGATGAGGTGTTGTTGCTGGTCAACGTCGCCATCGACCCGCTGCGCCATCATCGCGACCTGAACATCCTGATGACCACCGAGCGCACTGACTCGTTGAGCTACGCAGGCGTGCGCGAGAACCTGGTGCTGACCCTGGACCAGGTCACCCTGAATAGCTGGAACGAGGTGCTGGTCCAGCGCTACGACGGTGAGCACGCACTGGTACGCTGCCTGCGCGACTTCCTCAACAGCCCTGTGCTGCACGGCCACCGTCCCCGGGTGCGGGTGCGCTGCTTTTGCCAGAGCCGCGCGCAGGCCATCAGCCAGCGCGTGGAGGAAATTTTCGACACCGTGCAGCTGCTGCTGGACCAGGGCTTGAACCACCGCTACCTGCTTCAGGTGGCCCAGCACACCCATGTGCTGGAGCTGCTGGCCGGACATGTCGGCCTGGCCACCCTGGCCGAGCACGAGGCGCTGCTGGCCCACCTTGGCGAAGAGCGTAGCGCCTACAGCCCGCTTTACCTGGATAGCAACGCCCTGCAGGACCACGACCTGCGCCTGGTGCTGGAGCAGGGTCGCCCCGCTTGCATCCAGGTGTTTTACCGCCTGCAAGGTGGCTGGGCCGAGTTGTATGTGCTGGATGAATACAACGCCCTGTGGCAGCAACGCCTGCCCCTGCATGACGAAGCCCACCTGCTGCTGCCACTGCAACGGTTCCTGCGCTCGGTGGTGATGCGCCGGGATGCCAGGCTGCCCCTGGATACCCAGCGCGCCGCGTCACTCGACATCCATTACGCGCAACTGTTGCCCTCCGGTGCGGGCAAGGCGCGTAGCATCGAGCCGCGCCAGGCCCCGGCCGAGGGCAGCGACCAGCCGTACTATGAAGTGCAGGCCATCATCCAGGCCGGTGTGGCGGGTGCGGCGCATGTGACGCTGTATTGCGACCAGCAAGAGTTTTCCGAGCTGGAGCATGGTGGGCAGCTGTATGCGGTGGTAGCCAGGCAGATCATCGGGCAACGGCGCGGTGCCGGACAGTACCGGTGCTACATCACCGACCTGGATTTGTCCGAGTTGCTGGATGACCGGCTAGGGGCGACGCAGGTGTACCTGAGCTACAAGCGGGTGCTGGAGCAGGCGTTGAATGAGGGGTTGGAGCAGGTTTTGGCGGAAGGATCCTGAATTCGCAGCACAAGGCTGCTCCTACATGGGACCGCATCCCTCTGTAGGAGCAGCCTTGTGCTGCGAATGGGCCACGCCGCGGCCCCCATGGCCCTTACAGGTCGAAATCGCCCGCCGCTTCCGGCTGGTATTCCACTTCAAGCAGCTTCAGCTTGAGGGTCTTGCCCCCCGGTGCCGGCCAGTCGATCTGCTCGCCCACCGACAGCCCCAGCAAGGCGCAGCCGATCGGTGCCAGGACCGAGACCTTGCCTTCCGGCCCGGCATCCTTCGGATAAACCAACGTCAGGTGGTAGTCCTTGCCGCTGGCTTCCTCGCGGCAGTGCACGCGCGAGTTCATGGTCACCACGCCCGCCGGCACTTCCTCGTGACCGACCACCTGCTCGGCGCGGTCCAGCTCGGCCTGCAGGGCGAGCACACCCGGCGTACTCTCGTCGAGGCTGTCGATAAGACGCTCCAGACGCTGTACGTCCAATCGGGTGAGGATGAGGGAAGGCTTGGTGCTCATGATCCAGTCAGACTCCTTTGAACAGGCGATTTTCGTCGTGCAGATAAAGCAAAACCCCGCCCAAGGGCGGGGTTTGTGAATGCTTTCGCGTCACCGACGCAGAACCTGACACTACCACAGCCGGGCAAATACTCAAGCCCCTGCCATCAGTGTGCCTTAGCCTGGTCGCGCAGGGACTGGGCCTCGCGGCAGATCTGCCGACGCCGTTCGTCATCGGCTGAGCGCCATTCGCGAATGTGCTCCACATGCCGGTGGCAGCCGGTGCACACCCGCTGTTCGTCCAGCCGACAAACGCTGATGCACGGCGATGGCACGGCGGGGCTGACATTGCTGTAAAGCGGCTTGGGTGGCCGGGCCTGGGCGCTGCTCATGTCAGATCTCGTCGAAGTCCAGCTTCTCGCCGGCCCGCTCCCAGACGATGCGCTCGAGCATTTCGCCCAGCAGCTCTTCGCTCTTCTCGCACACCCACTTCTTGCTCTCTTCGTCGTAGTCGAAGTGGAAACCACCGGAACGGTCGGCCAGCCACAGCTGGCGCAGCGGCTCCTGGCGGCTGAAGATCAGCTGGGCGCCACCTTCGAACTTGACGGTGAGGACACCGGCGGAGTTCTCCATGTCCAGGTCCATGCCGCTCTCGTCGAACAGGTCTTCCAGGGCCTGTTGGGTCGCGTCGACCAGATCATGGAAACGCGCTTCACTCAAACTCATTGCAGGAACCTCGAAATTGGCTGCGTTACAGGCAAGCCGGGCAAGATACGGGCGCTGGGCGCCGAATGCAAAGATTAGCCATTGGAGGCAGTAAGAATAGCCCGCCCGGCGGACCGGCCCTTGCATAGGCAAGCCGCCGGTCGCTCGGTATACTCGGGCGCAATACTGCATTTTTCTAAGGATTTCACCCATGAAGCGCCTGATTTCCTCCTTCGCGGCGCTGGTCGCTGTTGCCTGCCTCGTTTCTGCCTGCGGCCAGAAAGGCCCGCTGTATCTGCCCGAAGACGGCGATAACGGTAAAGCGCACAAGGCGCACCAGCACCAGCCAAAAGCCAAGCCGGCCCCGGTACAAGAGCAGCAGCCCGAGCTGCAGTCCGAGCCCGAGCAGTCGCCTGCGCAGTAAGGAAACCAGATGAACGCTTTCAACTACCGCGACGGTCAGCTGTTCGCGGAGGGGGTGGCCCTGTCGGCCATCGCCGAACGTTTCGGCACCCCCACCTACGTGTATTCGCGCGCTCACATCGAGGCCCAGTACCGCAGCTACGCCGACGCCCTGCAAGGCACCGAGCACCTGGTGTGCTTTGCGGTCAAGGCCAACTCCAACCTGGGTGTGCTGAACGTACTGGCACGCCTGGGCGCAGGTTTCGACATTGTCTCCGGCGGTGAGCTGGAGCGCGTGCTGGCCGCTGGCGGGCGCGCCGACCGCGTGGTGTTCTCCGGCGTCGGCAAAACCCGTGAGGACATGCGCCGCGCCCTGGAAGTGGGTGTGCACTGCTTCAACGTCGAATCCACCGACGAACTGGAGCGCCTGCAAGTCGTGGCCGCCGAAATGGGCAAGGTTGCCCCGGTGTCGCTGCGGGTCAACCCGGACGTTGACGCCGGCACCCACCCGTACATCTCCACGGGCCTTAAAGAAAACAAGTTCGGCATCGCCATCGCCGACGCCGAGGCCATCTACGTGCGTGCCGCGCAGCTGCCAAACCTGGAAGTGGTTGGCGTCGACTGCCACATCGGCTCGCAGCTGACCACCGTGGAGCCGTTCCTCGATGCCCTCGACCGCCTGCTTGACCTAGTCGATCGCCTCGCCGACTGCGGCATCCACCTGCGCCACCTGGACCTGGGTGGCGGCGTTGGCGTGCGCTACCGCGACGAAGAGCCGCCGCTGGTGGCTGACTACATCAAGGCTATCCGCGAGCGCGTAGGCAAGCGCGACCTGGCCCTGGTGTTCGAGCCAGGCCGCTACATCGTGGCCAACGCCGGCGTGCTGCTGACCCGCGTGGAATACCTCAAGCACACCGAACACAAAGACTTCGCCATCATCGATGCGGCGATGAACGACCTGATTCGCCCGGCCCTTTACCAGGCCTGGATGGGTGTCAGCGCGGTCATCCCACGCGAGGGCGAAGGCCGTGCCTACGACCTGGTCGGCCCGATCTGCGAGACCGGCGACTTCCTCGGCAAGGACCGTGTGCTGAACCTGGCCGAAGGCGACCTGCTGGCCGTGCAGTCCGCGGGCGCCTATGGTTTTGTCATGAGCTCCAACTACAACACCCGTGGCCGTTGCGCTGAAATCCTGGTCGACGGCGACCAGGCGTTCGAAGTACGCCGCCGCGAGACCATCGCCGAACTGTACGCTGGCGAAAGCCTGCTGCCGGAGTAAGCCCATGCTGCTGCGTTTTACCAAGATGCATGGCCTGGGCAACGACTTCATGGTCCTCGACCTGGTCAGCCAGCACGCGCATATCCAGCCCAAGCACGCCAAGCAATGGGGCGACCGCCATACCGGTATCGGCTTCGACCAGTTGCTGATCGTCGAGGCACCGAACAACCCGGAAGTGGACTTCCGCTACCGCATCTTCAACGCCGACGGCTCCGAAGTGGAGCAGTGCGGCAACGGTGCGCGCTGCTTCGCCCGCTTCGTGCTGGACAAGCGCCTGACCGCGAAAAAGCGCATCCGCGTGGAAACCAAAAGCGGCATCATCGTGCTGGACGTGCAGAACGACGGCCAGGTGAGTGTCGACATGGGCCCTCCGCGCTTCATCCCTGCCGATATTCCCTTCGTCGCTGACGAGCAGGCGCTGAACTACCCACTGGAAGTCGACGGCCAGCTGCATTCCATTGCCGCCGTGTCCATGGGTAACCCGCATGCCGTGCTGCGCGTCGACGATGTGCATACTGCCCCCGTGCATGAGCTGGGCCCGAAGATCGAAAACCACCCGCGCTTCCCGCAGCGGGTGAATGCCGGCTTCCTCCAGGTCATCGACCGCCACCGCGCCAACCTGCGCGTGTGGGAACGCGGCGCGGGCGAAACCCAGGCCTGCGGCACCGGTGCTTGCGCCGCGGCCGTGGCAGCAATCAGCCAAGGCTGGATGGACTCCCCGGTGTCCCTCGACCTGCCCGGTGGCCGCCTGCACATCGAATGGGCCGGCCCCGGCAAGCCCGTGTTGATGACCGGCCCGGCCGTACGCGTCTACGAAGGACAGGTTCGTCTCTAAGCGAGTAACCGCCATGACCGATCAGCCTCAGGTTGTACCCCAGCAGTCCGCCGAGCTCGATGCCGAAGCGGTGGTCGCCTACCTGCGCGCCCACCCTACCTTCTTCGCCGAGCACGACGAACTGTTGATCGAACAGCGTATTCCGCATCAGCGTGGCGACAGCGTGTCGCTGGTGGAACGCCAGCTCAAGCTATTGCGCGACCGTAACATCGAGATGCGCCATCGCCTGTCACAACTGATGGACGTGGCCCGCGACAACGACCGGCTGTTCGACAAGACCCGACGGCTGATCCTCGACCTGCTCGATGCCGGCACCCTGGAAGAAGTGGTGATGGCGGTCGAAGACAGCCTGCGCCAGGAATTCCAGGTGCCCTTCGTCAGCCTCATCCTGTTTGGCGACAACGTTGCGCCGGTGGGGCGCTGGGTCAGCAACGCCGAGGCCCAGCAGGCCATCGGCGCCCTGCTGGGCGGCGGCAAGACGGTCAGTGGCAACTTGCGTGAGCATGAGCTGGCCTTCCTGTTTGGTGAAGAACAGCGCCGCGAAGTGGGCTCCAGCGCCGTGGCCACCCTCGAATACCAAGGGCTGCACGGCGTGCTGGCGATCGGCAGCCGCGACCCGCAACACTACAAGAGCAGCGTCGGCACCCTGTTCCTCGGTTACATCGCCGAAGTGCTCGGCCGCGTTGTACCGCGCGTTACCCAGACCCTGCGCTCGGTACGCTGATGGAACGCCAGCTGGAGGCTTATTGCGCACACTTGCGCAACGAGCGCCAGGTGTCGGAGCACACCTTGCTGGGCTACCGTCGCGACCTGGACAAGGTCATCACCTACTGCAAGGAGCACGGCATTGCCAGTTGGCAGGCGCTGCAGATCCAACAGCTGCGCCAGCTGATCGCCCGCCTGCACCACCATGGCCAGTCCTCGCGCAGCCTGGCGCGGCTGCTGTCGGCGGTGCGCGGCCTGTACCGCTACCTCAACCGCGAAGGCCTGTGCCAGCACGACCCGGCTACTGGCCTGAGCGCGCCCAAAGGTGAGCGCAGGTTACCCAAGGTGCTGGACACCGACCGCGCCCTGCAATTGCTCGATGGCGGCGTCGACGACGACTTCATCGCCCGCCGTGACCAGGCGATCCTTGAACTGTTCTACTCGTCGGGCCTGCGCCTGTCCGAGCTGACCAACCTCGACCTCGATCACATCGACCTCGCCGCCGGCCTGGTGCAGGTACTGGGCAAAGGGGGCAAGGCCCGCGTGCTGCCGGTTGGCCGCAAGGCCCGCGAAGCGCTGCAGGCCTGGTACCGCTTGCGTGGCATCGGCAACCCGCGTGACCGCGCGGTGTTCATCACCCGCCAGGGCAACCGCATCAGCCCACGGGCTGTGCGGCAACGGGTAAAGGCAGCGGGTGAGCGCGAGCTGGGCCAGCACCTGCACCCGCACATGCTTCGCCATTCCTTCGCCAGCCATGTGCTGGAATCGTCCCAGGACCTGCGTGCAGTGCAGGAAATGCTCGGCCATGCCGACATCAGCACCACGCAAATCTACACCCACCTGGACTTCCAGCACCTGGCCGCGGTGTACGACAGCGCCCACCCTCGGGCCAAACGCAGCAAAGGCACAGACTCATGAGCATCAAGCTGATCACATTCGACCTCGACGACACCCTGTGGGACACCGCGCCGGTCATCGCCAGCGCAGAAGTCGTGCTGCGTGACTGGCTCGAAGCCAACGCCCCGATTCTGGGCGGCGTACCGGTGGAGCACCTGTTTGCCATCCGCGAGCGCCTGGTACAGGCCGAGCCCGGCCTCAAGCACCGCATCAGCGCCCTGCGCAGGCGGGTGCTGTTCCATGCCCTGGAAGAGGTGGGTTACAGCGAGAAGCAAGCGCAGGCGCTGGCCAACGAAGGCTTTGAAGTGTTCCTGCATGCTCGCCACCAAGTGGAGATCTTCCCCGAGGTGCAGCCAGTGCTGGAGATCTTGCGCCATCACTACACCTTGGGCGTGGTCACCAACGGCAATGCCGATGTGAGCCGGTTGGGGCTGGCGGACTACTTCCGCTTTGCCCTGTGCGCCGAGGACCTCGGCATCGGCAAGCCGGACCCGGCACCCTTCCTGGAAGCCCTGCGCCGCGGCGAGGCCCACGCCAGCGCGGCGGTACACATTGGCGACCACCCCGGCGATGACATCGCCGGCGCCCAGCGCGCCGGGCTGCGGGCGGTGTGGTTCAACCCCCAGGGCAAGGCCTGGACCGGTGAGCAGGCACCAGATGCCGAGATCCAGCGCCTGTCGCAGTTACCTGACGTGCTAGCGCGCTGGCGCTGACAGGGGCCGCTGCGCGCCCCATCGCCGGCAAGCCAGCTCCCACAGGGATCGTGCGCACCCCACGGCCTGTAGAGATCCTGTGGGAGCGGGTTCACCCGCGAAGAGGCCTGCACAGGCAGCACAAATCTGACAAGCACAAAAAAGCCCGCAGCGACGGCGGGCCATTTTGCTCAACCGCCAGCAACCCTGCGATGCATGCTTTGGCGACGCAGCAACCACATCAACGTGCCCCCTTTGATTAACTCTGAAATCACGATCAAGCCGAGCATCAACCACGGGTTATAGCCAGGTGCCAAGCTGGCCCAGACCAACAGCACCGACATAGACGGCACAGCGAACAGCAACCGCCAAGGCATTTGCGCCAGACCAACATAGATTCCCGCCTTCCGAGCGCCCAGCAAGAGCGCAGCACTGAAAATGATCGAGGCCTGCAGCACCACGTTCAGCGCCATCAGCACTATGGTGAGCCAGCCTTGCTCGCTCCAAATGCCCCACATGTTCTGTAGGTCTGTAACCACAGGAAAATGCCCGCCCTCTGCTTTTCGTCCTCCGGGCATCATTTCTTTTCTCGGTGTTCGTAGGCTTCAAAAGGAAGAACGGGTTGCCAATGCCAGGATTTCCCACTGATTTGCCATTTATCTTCTCCCTCGAAGTACCGTTGAGTGATACCCCGTATTTCGCCATAGCGATGAATGACGGATCGCGATGCCAAATGATCATCGTGGCTATCAAGTGGAACCCATTGCTGGGTCACGATTCGAAGGGTGTTGTCATAATCCTTTCCTTCCGAACCGAAGAGACGACCCTCGTCACCCAGCGAGCCAAGACGGTTCTGCAGAATGGCGAATGTGTTTTTCAAACCGTCATAATCGATGTCGATAGTGCGCCACTTACCAGGGCCACGTTCGTTTTCAGCGTGCCTGTTGATCTGCCCAGACATAGGGAAGCATTGCGCCGCACCTAAGTGGCCATCCAGCCTCATGGGCTTGAATGGTTGGCTGGTCAAAAACAGCCACCTGCCGTCTCTAATCTCTTTTAGCACCACTTCGAGATCTCGCTCAGAGAGCTGTCGCCCGAGAGTGATGCCGCAATCTCTCAAAAACTCTGTCCTACCCTGCAAACATCCCCAGTTTGTGAGAGCACGCTTTACTTTCCACTCAGCAAAAAAAGGGTCTTCCACCTTGGGGAAGTCTTCCTTGCGAAGGTCACGACGACGAACCAGTTTGTCCATAAATCCCCCAGGCTTGAAGGATGATGCTTGCCTGGTGGAGCAAATCTGATCTAGCAGATACTTCCTCTTTTCTTGTGGGAAATTTCTCTATTTTCTCAGCGCCCACAAAAAAGCCCGCAGCGACGGCGGGCTTTTTTGCGTTAAGCCACTCAGATAGGGCGGCTGCCGTACTTGTTGTCCGGCTTCTTGGGCGGGTCGGCGACCACGTTGGCCTCGACTTCCTGCACCTTGCCACCGCGCGAAAGGAATTCTTCCATCGCCTTGGCCAGGGCATCACGCTCTTTCTGCTTGGCTTCCATGCTCGGCATCTCGTCTACCGAGACCGCCGCCTTGGATTTGCCCTTGGCAGCGGATGCCGGGCTGCTGTCGTCGTCGCCAGCGTCTTCCACGCCGTCATCAGCCGCCGCTTCGAGGCCTTCATCGCCCTCGTCTTCGTCGCCTACTTCGAGGTCATCATTTTCCAGATCGTCGTCGCTCATGTTCTACCTCATGACTTGCGAAAAGCAGGTTAGTTATAGACCAGTGCAGCCGTAGACCGGCAGCCACCAGTGAAAATTCAACTGGCCGTGGGTTAGGCCACTGCCCTTGGGTCGGCGCTCCTGATGGGAGGCGGCACCCAGCAGGCCCTGCTCCTGGCAGGACCTGACAAATCCATTTAGCCCCTGCTGGCCACACGCTATTGGCAAGCCTAGCAAAGGCTGACGAAGTGTGTGGACTCCACGTCAAACACCCTTCGGCGCGCATTCTAGCGCGCCCGTGGAAAAAGCAAAGCTCCATAAACGCCCTACGACTTGTAAGTTTTTTACCTACGTCGCGAACGTGTCGAATAAACCGTTTGCCGAGCGCGAAATGCTGAAAATCTGGCAAAAAAATGCCCGGCAAGCCGGGCAAGTTTTTACCGCGTCGCAGTTACAGGTTGTAGCCGCGTTCGTTGTGCTGAGCCAGGTCGAGGCCGACCGACTCTTCTTCTTCGTTGACCCGCAGGCCCATCACCACATCCAGCACCTTGAGGATCACGTAGGTAACGATGGCGGTGTAGACCACGGTGAAAATCACGCCTTTGGCCTGGATCCAGACTTGCATGCCGATGTCGGTGACAGTGCCGAAGCCGCCCAGGGCCGGGGCCGCGAACACGCCGGTGAGGATGGCACCGATAATGCCGCCGATACCGTGCACACCAAAGGCATCCAGCGAATCGTCATAGCCCAGCTTGCGCTTGAGGGTAGTGGCGCAGAAGTAGCAGATCACACCCGAGGCCAGGCCGATCACCAAGGCGCCCATCGGGCCCACGGTACCTGCAGCCGGGGTAATGGCGACCAGGCCGGCAACCACACCCGAAGCGATGCCCAGGGCGCTGGGTTTGCCATGACCGATCCACTCGGCGAACATCCAGCCCAACGCTGCAGCAGCGGTGGCGATCTGGGTGACCAGCATGGCCATGCCAGCGGTGCCGTTGGCGGCGGCGGCAGAGCCTGCGTTGAAGCCGAACCAGCCGATCCACAGCATGGCGGCGCCCATCAGGGTGTAACCCAGGTTGTGCGGGGCCATCGGGGTGGTCGGGTAGCCTTTGCGCTTGCCCAGCACCAGGCAGCAGACCAGGCCTGCGATACCGGCGTTGATGTGCACCACGGTGCCGCCAGCGAAGTCCAGCACGCCCCAGTCCCACATCAGTGCACCGTCACCGCTCCACACCATGTGCGCGATCGGCGCATACACCAGGGTGAACCAGATACCCATGAACACCAGCATCGCGGAGAACTTCATGCGCTCGGCGAAGGCACCCACGATCAGTGCCGGGGTGATGATGGCGAAGGTCATCTGGAAGGTGATGAATACCGCTTCAGGGAACAGTGCGGTGGCCGACGTCAGGTTCTCGGGCGTGACGCCGCTGAGGAAGGCCTTGGAGAAGCCGCCGACGAAGGAGTTGAAGTTGAGCACGCCTTTTTCCATACCGGTGGTATCGAAGGCCATGCTGTAGCCGTAGACGACCCAGAGAATGCTCATCAGGCCGGTGATCGCAAAGCACTGCATCATCACCGACAGCACGTTCTTGGAACGCACCATGCCGCCATAGAACAGGGCCAGGCCCGGGATAGTCATGAACAGCACCAGCGCCGTTGCAGTCAGCATCCAGGCAGTGTCGCCGGAGTTCAGCGCTGGGGCAGCTTCCTCTGCCAGGGCAAGCCCGGGCATTACGAGGGACAATAGGGCTCCTAGCCCTGCGATCTTACGCAGAGTCATGTTGTTTTCTCCTGGGGCGTTGGGTTTGGTGAGGCTTTTTTTGCTGCTTAGATCGCGTCGGTATCGGTTTCGCCGGTACGGATGCGGATCGCCTGCTCCAGATTCACCACGAAAATCTTGCCGTCACCGATCTTGCCGGTGTTGGCTGCCTTGGTGATGGCTTCGATTACCCGATCAAGGTCCTTGTCATCGATGGCGACATCGATCTTCACCTTGGGCAGGAAATCGACCACATATTCAGCACCGCGATACAACTCGGTGTGGCCCTTCTGCCGGCCGAAGCCTTTGACTTCAGTAACAGTGATGCCCTGCACGCCGATTTCCGACAGCGACTCGCGCACGTCGTCCAGCTTGAACGGCTTGATGATGGCTGTGACTAGCTTCATGAAACTCTCTCCCGATTTGGTGGACTTGCCCCAGGAAAACAAACCCGTCTCAAGTCTAAGCGCAGCGGTTGGCTTTGTAACGCGTCGTCGGCATCCGGCTCCGCGTGCGCACTGCTTGGTCACAAGGAACTGCATCAGTGCATGCCTCGTACAGGTCTTTGCAGAATCCTTGCCAGTTCCGGCAAACCACCGCAAAACAGCGAGTTATGTGAAACAGTCGGGATTGGCCAGTCGCCAGCATGTAAAACATGCACAGTTTCGGTGCGCGCCGGTGGGGCGCATTGCGCGAAAAACGTGCAGCGGCATGAGTCCAGGCGGCGTTATTGCCCGTGCTACACTGCCGGCCATTTCTCAGTTTCAATGGACAGCCCCATGCTTGCGCCCAAAGCCCTTCTCGATGCCCTGAGCGACCAGGCCTCGCGCCTGTTCAGCAACGATACTGCCCAGCCCCGTGCAGAACTGGAGAGCCAGTTCAAGGTGCTGATGCAAGGTGCCTTCAGCAAGCTGGACCTGGTCAGCCGTGACGAATTCGACAGCCAGATGGTCGTGCTGGCGCGCACCCGCGCGCGCCTTGAGGCCTTGGAAAAACAAGTAGCCGAGCTGGAAGCACGCATGGCGCCCGACGCGCAAGAATAACAACCGATACACGGAGCGTTTCCCATGAAAGTCAGCGCACGCAATGTTTTTGAAGGCAAAGTCACCAACGTTCAGCCTGGCGCGGTCAATGCCGAAGTCGAGCTGACCCTTGGCGGCGGTGAAAAACTGGTGGCGGTGGTCACCATGGCCAGCCTGCAAAACCTCAACATCAAGGTCGACAAAGACGCCGTTGCGCTGGTCAAGGCGCCGTGGGTGGTGCTGCTGACCGACGCTGCCGGCTACAAGCTGTCGGCCCGTAACGCACTGGAAGGCGAAGTGGTACGGGTGGGAGATGGTGCCGTGAATGCCGAAGTGGTGCTGAAGCTGGCCGGCGGCACCGAGGTTTTTGCCATCGTGACCCGCGAAGCCGTGCAGGAGCTGGGCCTGGCAAAGGGCGTGAAAGCGACTGCGCTGATCAAGGCCTCGCACATCATCCTCGGCGCCAAACCCTGAGCGCTTGAAGGTTAACCTGTGGGAGCGGGCATGCCCGCTCCCACAGGGATTCGAGCAAGCCTGCTAGCTCGCGCAGAGCTGTTTCGGCGGCAACTCGCTTGCATGCAAGGTGCCGCGAAACAGCGCCGCCCCACACTGGGTAACCAGGGTCTTGACCCGGTTGTGCGAGTTGAGGATCTCGGCCTGGATGTCTTCGATGGCCGAATCCCCCGGCTGCAAGGTCACCGCACGGTTGGCCCATTCGATGGCAGCAAAACGGCTCTGCTTGCGGGTGCCGCGCCCCTGCATCCAGGCCAACCCCAGTTCGGCGCTGGCGCGCCCGGCAACCCACGGGTCCGGGTGCTCGACCAGGCTCAACAGGTAGGCGACCGCCTCGGCCCGCTCCTGCGCTTCGCCAAACTGGCGTAAAAGAATCCCCAGGTGCAAGCGCGCGCGGGCATTGGTCTGCGGATTACCCAATGCGTCGACCAGCAAGCGCCTGACGGCCAGCATGGCGCTTCGCTCATTCAGGTCCTCATCACCATCCATGCGCAGGCACGCGAGGTTGTACTTGGCCTGCCTGCTGCCCGCCTCCACCGCACGCTGCAACCAATACTCAGCCGCCTCGTCATCCAGATAGTGCGCCGGGGTGTTGCCCAGGCCACCGCTGTGCAACTCGTACAGGCCAAGGGCTGCCCCCGACAGGCTCAGCTCGGCACAGCGCTCATACAGGTAACAGGCCACCTCATGCCGGTTGGCAGCCCACAGCAGCCGCGCCACGGCGAGCACCTCGAAGCCTGGCGCCTGGCCCGCGCGCTGGCGCGTCACCGCCATCTGCGACCACAGCCTTGCCTGCTCGGCCGAACGTGGCAGCCCCCACAGGCCGAAGCGATGCCCGGCAGCACGCATTGCACAGGCGCCAGCATGCGAGCGGCCTTCACACAGGCGCTCGATGGCGGTGCGCAACAGTTGTTGTTCATCTGCCATGCCATCGCGCAGTATCAACCCGACCAAACAGCGAAACGGCTCGCCCATGGCAGCGATGGCGCCATGATCAGCGTTGCATGCCAAACTCGCGGCGAAATCGCGCATACCGCCGGCATGGTCTTGCAAGGCACTGCTGCGCAGCGTGCCTCGCCAAGCCAGTACGACCGCACTTTCCCTTGGCCTTAGCGGGCGTTGCAACCAGTCATCAAACAGCTGCTGCCACTCGGCAACGGCCTGCAACTGCTCGGCATGTGGCAGCGTCAGCCGTTCTTCCACGGCCATCCAGCGCAACGCATTGCGCAGCGCTTCGTCCCACGCCTCGCACAACGGCCCATTGGCCAACAGCCCAACGCATCGAAGCTGGCGCCCCAACGAGGCAGCAGGTACACGGCGAGGGCCTGAATCGCTTCAAAGCAACCTGGGCGGGCCACCAGCGCATGGCGCAGCCAGTAATAGCGTGGTGCTTCATTTTCATGATCGACCCGCCTGCTCAGGCACGCTGGCAACGCTTGAGGCAGCTCGGCCAAGGGCAGCAGCCCGTGCTTCACCAGTAACGGCGCCGCGGCTTCCTGCACTTCTACATCGGCATGGGCACTGGGCCTGTAGCGCGCAGGTTGCCCCTGAAACAGTTCGATCAACCAGCCAGGCTCACGCAGCTGCGCACTGATCCGCAGCATGCCAATGGCCGCTGCCACAGGTTGCGCAGAGCGGTCCATTGCGCGCAACAGGTGCGCGGTCGCGGTTTCACATATTTGCTCGACGGCCAGCAAGCGTGCAGCGTTGCGTTGGCCAGCACTCTGCACCTGGCAGGCCCGGTGGAAGCAGTGCATACCCATTACCACCTGTGGGTGGTAAGCCTTGGGGCAGGCGTCAACCCAGGCTTTGAGCACTTGGCTCAGGGCCCTGTCACTTTGGTTTTCCAGGTCGACCAGCATGTGCCCTTCGATGGCCGCCAGGTAGGCCGGAAACTCGCCGGGCGGGGCTTGGCGCCATTGCGCCTCAAGGCTGTCGAAAAAGCGGGTGAGTTCTATGAATGAATTGGCCTGCACCAGTTCGCGGATGACCTGGCGCGTGCGAGTGAGCGTTTGCACGGCGCAATACCTCAAGTCCATTTGAAAGAAGATGCGTGCCATCCCATGGCAACGGCATTTGCCCAACAACACTAAGCCATAGCGGGCACCTGCGCAAAGTTTATTGGATCCATTTTTTGCCATATTTTGTGAATTCACAGGGAAAAAACCTGCCCTGTAAAACCAGGACGCACACTTGTTGCGCCAGCCGTGGCAACCCTCGCTATCCTTGACCGAGCCGCAGGAAGCGGCCCTTTTCAGCGACAACGGAGCGTCCATGTCCCTAGCCCTCGTCCACAGCCGCGCCCAAGTGGGTGTGCAGGCACCGGCAGTCAGCGTCGAAACCCACCTGGCCAACGGCCTGCCCCATCTCACACTGGTCGGCCTGCCAGAAACCACGGTCAAGGAAAGCAAGGACCGGGTACGCAGTGCCATCGTCAACTCCGGCCTGAACTACCCGCAGCGGCGCATTACCCAGAACCTCGCCCCCGCCGACCTGCCCAAGGATGGCGGGCGCTACGACCTGGCCATTGCCCTGGGCATCCTTGCCGCCGACGGCCAGGTGCCAGCGGCCAGCCTCGCCGAAGTCGAGTGCCTGGGTGAACTGGCGTTGTCGGGCAAATTGCGAGCGGTGCAAGGCGTGTTACCGGCGGCCCTGGCGGCACGCGAGGCGGGCCGGGCGCTGGTGGTGCCGCGGGAAAATGCCGAGGAAGCCAGCCTTGCCGGCGGGCTGGTGGTGTATGCGGTGGGGCACCTGCTGGAGCTGGTCGCCCACCTGAACGGCCAGGTGCCACTGCCGCCCTACGCGGCCAATGGTTTGATCCTGCAGCAACGCCCGTACCCCGACCTGAGCGAGGTGCAGGGCCAACTGGCGGCCAAACGTGCCCTGATGCTGGCAGCGGCAGGGGCGCACAACCTGTTTAGGTTGTAAAACAATACACCCACACCTCAAAAACGCTATTCGTCAGTTCGGCGGCTAGCAGCTGCCCTCCCTGTGACTTAGCTAGGTAGGTGTAGATCCCGCTGCCAGGAGCTGCGTAAAATGCCTAAATGCCGCCTGATTTCTTACCCATGGCATACACACCTACGGCAGGACAGATCAGGCCGCCTACAAGGGAACGCAGCAGGGATGGAAGACAAAGCATTTTGGCGAAACGAGCGCATAGCTTTTTTAGCGCTTACAACAGTGACCGGTATAGGTTTTTGGTCACTTCACAAAATCGCGCAAACAAACTATGGGTTTAAAGAGACGCTGAGGGCGCCGGGAGCTCGTAGGAGTCGAAAAGCTCCTTACTGCTGCTGGCTATGACGGCGAATCTGGCCAGGAATTGTTGTGGGCGGAAGGCATCGCGTTGGCTAGAACCCTCACGAGTCTTGGCGTGCGGCTAGTCTTCAAGAACGAAGCAGAATTTCCAACACGGCTGAGGGCCATCCCTGATGCGCCCGAATGGATATTTATCCAGGGTGCACCGGATAATCTCAGCAAGCCTTCCGTCGCAATCGTAGGTACACGAAAACCGTCGGAAGATGGCCTGTTTTTGACGCAGTACGTGTTAGCAGTCTTAGCTGGGATAGGATGCGTTACTGTTAGCGGCCTCGCGCTAGGTATTGACCAAACAGCCCATGTTTCATCAATCCGGTATGCATTACCTACAGTTGCAGTGCTTGGTACAGGAATTTTGCAGAACTACCCGAGGGGCTCAAATGAGCTGAGGGAGCAAATCCTTAAAGCGGGCGGCAGCATCGTTTCTGAATACCTACCAAATCAATCCTACAGCGGCGAGAATTTTGTTCGCCGCAATAGGTTGCAAGCAGCGCTGTGCGACGTACTTATACCCACAGAGTGGAGTATAAAAAGTGGTACCGCCCATACCGTAAAATATGCCAACAAGTATGAAAAACGAATAATAAATGTGTGCTTACCTGGCACCCGAGGATCGCGGCCGGAGATCCCTTTTTCTGCTGCTGAGTATCGCGCGGCATGGTTTGAAGTACCGACGCGAACGGAAGCGCTAATCATGTTTTTGAAGTCTGAATTGCTGGGCAATGCGGAAAGCAGGCCGGAGGTTGCGGATAACAATCACCAGGCCGTGGGCACGGATAAAGAAACACTAGAGCCCGCGTCGCAGCTAGAGCAGTCAGATCACGAAGTACAGCCGGAACAGGTGGCCGCCCCCGAAGAGACGGGAAGCCCAAGTCAACTACCCCTAATTTGACAGGGAGCGCAGTAAGGATGCTAATTTTAACCACTTCCCCGGCTGCCA
This sequence comes from Pseudomonas sp. MM223, assembly GCA_947090765.1. Lineage (NCBI taxonomy): Bacteria > Pseudomonadati > Pseudomonadota > Gammaproteobacteria > Pseudomonadales > Pseudomonadaceae > Pseudomonas > Pseudomonas sp. MM223. Next base: position 6,555,760 of record OX352322.1, read on the forward strand.
TAACTCGTAATGGCCAGCCAGCCAAAGATATCATCCAAGGCATGATCCGCATCGCTGCCAACGGCAACCTGGTCGGTGTCATTTCTAATCACGCTAAACCTGCATGGTTCGATCAAGAATTTGCAGGCTCAAAAGTGGCTTTTATCCCGACAGAGGCCAGGCAGAACGGCGAAGTCATCAGAAACATCGCAAAAGAATGCAAGGTTAAACCGCACGACATTTTAGTCCTTGCAGTAAAAGCAGAAGACTTACAGATGGCTAAAAATGGGCGTGCTGTGTTGGTAGCTGCAGGGTGGTCAAATGGCCCTCAAATTAAGGGCCTTGGGCTAAAAGTTGGGTCAGTGCAGGAGCTGGAGGAGCTGATCGCGCTCACTAATGGCTGGAATGGCAAATGGTGGTTCGAGGGGGCGGGCAAGACATACGCAGTCCATGCGCTCGTAGATTTATCGACAATGCATAAGGGCATTACACAACAAGTATTTGCTCAAAAGCTTACGTCTACGGTAAAAAATGGTGGTGCACGTCTCGCTGCGCTGTTGGCGGTAACGGCCCGATCTCTGCTTATTAACAACATCGACCAAGCTCCGGACTTGCTGTGGGGTGTGTTCCCTTCCTCTGGTAACACCGCAGGAAATGATGAGGTTCTGACTGATTTTACGCACCGCTTACGCACAACTACGTCAAGGGTGCGATTTGCCAAAGTTGGAGAGCCTCTTTTTATTAGGCATACCGCATCGGTAAAACGCTCAGCAAATAAAGGTGGCGACCGAACCGACCCATCCGATCAGATCAAAACACTCCATCTAAATCCCTTTTACAAGGGAAAGATCAATGGTCGCAATGTAATTATTATTGACGACTGCACAACTTACGGTGTGTCATTCGGCGTCGCCGCTGCATTTTTGCTGAAAGCAGGCGCAAACTCTGTGCATGGCATTGCGTTAGGAAAGTTTGGAAACCAGCTGTCCAGTTACGACATAACAATTAACAGCGACCCATTTAGCCCGGTAGCTGCGAACGGTTTCACAAACGGAAATCTAATTCGGTTCCCTGGAGACACTGACAATACTGCTCAACAGGTACTTCAAGCGTTGATACCATGAGCACAGTAAACGACTTAGCAAGCTGGTGACCACTCTCAAGGTGGTTACTTAGCCGGGCAAAGGGCTCGGGCGAAGCATTGCTTCGCCTGCCCTGCCCCTACCCCTGCTCGTGCGGAGCGAAGCGAGCATTCGCCGCAGGCGGGTACTGTTGCTCTTGATCCTCAAAAAAACAGCGACACTATAAGAGCTCAGTCCCTAAGCCCGGAGGGGCTTGGGGGCTGGCTCTGGCCTGCCACTCAAGAAACAACTCTTTGCCAAACCTCTGCTTTTATCATGCAGGTCTAACCTGGCTTTTGATTTTCGCGATTAGAAATAGATTAGTGGGTTTTGCGCAACCTGACTTTCGGCCATGTATTTCAAGGGTTTCTGTCAGCATCGGAAGTGGCCGCTCAGGAGTTCTATGCCCTCTCGGCAGGGGCTCTATGCCCCCTTCCCAGGAGCTCTATGCCCCATAGCAGGGGTTCCATGCCCCATTTTTACAGGGGTTCTATGCCCCCTATTACATGGGCATTACTTGGAAAATCTCAGTGCTTATGCCAGTACCGCTGACAATCTCTCCAGGGAAACTTGAGAACCGGAAGGTCGAGACTTCAGTTTTCCATCACTAAATTCCTCGGCAAATTCGCCCACAAGGCCAAGGGAGGAGAGCTGGGCAAGCTCCGATGCAATTTCGTGCAGACGCGATCAGTTGACACGCTCGAACGTAGCCCGGCAGCAAGCACTAAGAGCGTTATCGGCTCTACGTTGAGCACCTTGGCCACTGCTTCAAGGGTCTCCAAGGTACCTTGTTTTGAGCTTTTATTAATCCGGCACCTTTGCGTTCAAATGACGCTGCTGAGCGCGAGAGGGTGGCCGATCCATCGTGACAAGTCCCTTATCGTTGATCTCTCCTTTCCAGCCGATGGCGGCATGCATCAATGCAAATGCTTTTCTCACATCCTTCCTGAAATCAGTAACGTTTTTTGACCTACTACCACACAGCTTATGAATTGTTGCGACCTTCAAAGGGTAAGCTTTTGCATGGGTCGAATAAAAACCATGTAGCCATTGGGCTAGTGGGTGGCCTTTCAAGGCTAGTCTTTCATTAAGCTCAACCATCGTCCACATGCCGTCGCCATACAGCTTGACAATATTTGGATTCATTACAACGCAATAACGACCAGTATTTTCGTCATGCAGATACTCACTAATAAGATGACCTGCATAATTTATTCTGCCGTCCTGCACTTCAAGCATTCCGCCAAGCAATCTTTTAAATGAGTCCTTGAGCCAGTCCCTTTGTGACTTCCCTGTTTCTCGACCGATTGCTTTAAGAAAAGGGTGTGACGAAATCTCAAGACTAAGACCGAGGCTTGTAGTTCGCGACAAGTGCAAGCATTGCTCCCATACGTCCAGATCCGCTTGATCCAGTTGAGGCCCGCTATAAACCATTGTTACACCCTGGAGGGTCTCAATGTTCGTAGCTAAATGAATAGTACGTTGCCCTCTACCAACAGCACTAAACAAGGCACTTCGCAGGATTGAGTTTGGTACACCACGGGATGCATCCGGCCACTTTACAAGAGTCGCTGCATCACCCTTACGGAAGCCCATAAGAACATCATGCATGGCGCTTTTGAGCATCTGCTCGTAAGATATTTTTTGAGAGCTCTCCTTAATCCTCTCTAGAACATAATTATCATCACTCATTAGCGCCACCGCATCTGCGCCTAATTCCGCTCAGCAACTTGTCAATCATAATTGACTCATCACTTGTAAGCCAAAGCGTCCTTTGTCTATAGCCATTTGCTCGCATGCGAGCGGCATATTCAGCTTGCCTAGTCTTACCAGGATTAGCTTTATTTACAACTGAATCTTTCATATCGCACCCAATAATTCATTTCTGCCCATAGATTACAAGTGAGTTAGCAGTGACGCAATTGATATTTTTTAGGTGAACTGTCAGAGTTAACTGTTAGGGTTGAATTTACTGGTGTTTTGGAACAAAAAAAATTTCGCTTTGACTCAATAGCTACCGCCCTCCAGGTTCGTAGCCCTCCCCGCTTGGGTCGTGGCCGTTGCGCTTCCAGGACGGTAGTCGCTGTTGCCGCGCTCGATCTTCCCTGTCCCTTTCAGTCTGGTCTTTTTGCTCCTGGATCACTGCAGCCTGGCTAGCAGCCACTGCAGCAGCTTGGATCATATGTTTGCGCTCACATTCCAGGGCCAGATCGCGCTGCTGTGTCAACTCTGCAGCTTTCACTGTGTCCTGGTGCAGCTGCGTGCGCGTATAAGCGCGGCCAGGACGACCGATATCAACACCTGTGCTGATCCCAAACGCTGCCTTGAAGATAACGCCAACCCGCTCGGCCAGTATCGCATCCGATTTAGTTGTGGCTGTAGGAGTGCTCCAAAGTCTTTTTGATGCGGCCTGAGCCCGCTGCATCTCTTTATGTAGTTGCTGTTTAAATTGGTTTTGAAAAAATCTAATAACGGGGTCGTCCGTATCTATTGTCGACAAATCACCAACATCGACACCGATACCAACATCAGCAATGGCAGACTTATAATCTCCTATATGAGCACTATGACTACTAGCAAAATTAGCAGCAGCAGACTTGACGCCAGGAAGATCGTCAGCGCTATCTTCAAATTCCTTATGTACTGCAATGAGTTTTTTAAACTCTGATCCAAGTTCGTGTTCCAACTCGTCAAATCTGATATCACTCCCTGCAATCTCTTGATCTCCCGATTCCTTGCTATTATGGCGTCGTTGCGTTTCTTGAGTTCTGACCGCCATAACATCTTTGAATCTTTGCTCAATTGATCCTGCATGAGTTCTTGTTTTTTCATGAACCTGGCTTTCGCTAATTCCTTTTGCTCCGAAGTAAGCCTTGTCATAGATGTCGCCTTTTAGTCTGATGGCTTTTTTATCGTCACCGAATTTAACCGATAAATAATCATCGCCATTTCTTGTTATTTTTCCGCCAAGCTCAACAAGGAAGCTCTGTATATCTTCTCGGCAAGTTATATGTCCGGAGTCGACTAAATCACAAACTAAACCATGTATTTCTTTTTTTGTGGCGGTTTCTTTATCAAAACCAGAAATTTTTAAATCTCTTGCTACTGCTGGATCACGCGGATTAGTCAACCCAAACGTATTACAAGCATGATCTATATATGAGTCATTTTCTTGGATAAAATCTGAATTATTACCCTTCCCTCTTTTACCATTGTAATTAGGTGGAAAAGGGTTTCTATACTTACCACTTCCCAGGTGGACACGCGGCAACATGTAATGTATTTCGAGCCGCCCCGTATGCGTATGCTCAATTGCCAGAAACTGCCTAGAATTTTCAGGAACACCGGCAAAAGCAAAATCTTTGAAGTCTTGCAATATCTGGTCTTTTAATTCTGGATTCGCTGCAATTTTTGCGGTTTCCTCCAGGTTAAAGCTCAGAACTCCCGTTGTGTACTGGTTTTTAAAGTCCAGACTATCGCAAATGAACTTTATGGCCTGCGGATCACCCTCAAGTATTACAGGTGCAGGGTCACGCGGCCTCCACTCCTCTAATTCCTTGTCGAAATATGTGTCGCCAAGGAAATAATCAATTGCCTTGCCTGCGCCTGTTGTCCACTTCGACAGCCCGTTTATCATTTGGCAAGCCTCCTGCGGCGCTGGAGCTTTTCTGCGGCCTGGACGATCTTATATACGTCTTGCCTTATTTCGGCCAGCTTGTGCAGTATTGGAGCCGCTAGCGCATTATCTTTGTATGTATTGGCATACTTGCTAATCATGTTTAAATCGTTATTGATACGACCAAAATACGCAATCAGCTGTCTGAATTCCTCGCGTAGACTTTCCTTGGCCTCCACCACTGGCTTTTTATCGAGCAATGCAACTAGGAATTGAGAATTTGTCAACCCCGCTTCCCTTGCATGTTTGTTAAATTTTTCCCGCTGCTTAGTAGTTACAGTGGCGTTTATTTGTACTGATTTGATTACATCCACGGGTTTTCCCTTCTTCTTATATTCCCCCGGCCAGGCCGGGGGTAGTGAGGCGTTAAAAGCGTTACAGCTGCACCTGGTTGGTCAGCACCGCCAGGAGCTCGCCCACGTCAGGGGAAAAATTGAGCTCACGAACCTCAGCACCTGCGGGGTCGTCTTTAAGGTGATCGTACCGGTAAAAAGCCCCGGCAGACGCCTCCTTGGCGTTGTTGAAATAATCAAATACCTCAAGCGGTAGCTGCGTCGAATCGCGATCAGTCGGCTCGTATGCGAGCGCAATGCGATGGCTCAAGTCATCCACAAAAAATCGCTCTTGGTCGTCGTTCGTCATTTTATCCGTCACTTCTTCGATCAGGGCAAAAAGGGCATTGCCGTGTTTGTTGTGCAAATTGCAAAACTCTCTTACCAAATCAAATGAGTATTCCATTGGTATCCTCTTAAATACGGTCAAGGGGTCTGGGGGAACCCCAGTGGGTCAAGGGCGAAGCCCTTGCAAGGCAAGCAAAAGTCCGGAGGACTATTGCTTGAGGAGCCTTGTTCGCTTTATTACGCGCATGGAGGAAAGCGAATTTCAAGTTGTTTTCTATCTAGCTGCAGAGATATGATGATTGGAAATAAAAATAAAGAGGCCCATTGTGAGTCAATCCAAGATAGCGATTTGCTTGATTTGCTGGGCCTTCACAAAAAAAGCGATGGCTGTTGATGGAGTGATTGTTAAGGATCAGGCAGACTTGATGCAGAGTATTTATGCGAAAATCAGTCGTGCGGCGGAGGCAATCAAGGAATTTACAGTTGAAAATGCAAAGCTAGGCGCCATGAGTACGGCTGCAGAACAGGAAGTCGAATCAATCAATCAACAACGGGTTTGCAAACACAGTTGCTCGACTCGATAAAGGTCATGAAGAGAGACAGAACCTGGAGCAGCTGGAGCGAGTACAAACGGCAAAGGATGTTTGCGACACTATTAATTTTTCGTCAGGCCTTGCGAAGTCATCCTGCGCATAGGTTGGTCAGGTAGAAGAGTTGTCAAGGGATCGGACGCAACGAAATTAAGTGATCCCAAATCCGCTGCTTCACACGACAAACAATAGATCACAATAATAAGAGTTTATAGATGAGCAACGTCATTAGATTAACCCAAGACCAGAAGGTATTGTTTGCAAAGTTATTTGAGGAACATGGCGATAGCTATGAACTAAATAATAGCGAGAAACTAAATGCCATGCTGGAAGAGTACGCGAGTAGTTTCGATAGCTTACCGAGAGGTGATGAGTATGTTTTGATCTCCAAAACAGAGATTCACCCACAAGTTTGGAAAGCCCTGGAGAAATCCGGAGTTAGTCGTGGAGTAGAGAACTTTGATAATGGGGACGAAGATCCGGAATATCGAAAGTCCATGAAAGTTGAGAAAAACCTGTTTGAGGCGCTGATTGCACTCCTATCTGCGCTGCTGGAAATGCTAACAAACGCTCTTACCGGACGGCACGGTGCTGCTCCAGGTGCAGACGCTGGGGGCCGCGAGACTCGCAGGCGTCCGCGTGTCGACAACGACAGCGGATATCAACCCTGACAGCGCACGGATCGCGCCCTGAGCGCATAGCGTAGCCGCCGCCAGCCTTTCGGCGGCGACGAAATGTCGAACTCAGATCTCTGCCCGATCTTGCCGGGCTTTTACTACCTCGGCGAACACCACCATGCCATGTGAGGCATGATCCGAAAAATCGCAGTCCGACGTCAGGATTGGAAGAAAAAAGGAAGGTATCAATAAGAAATTTTGGGGCCTCTTGCCCCTTTATCGCTGTGATTATGCCTTCGGCCTGGCATAACCAGCTTTACGCAGCGCACGCCGGGTAGCGTCCAGTTCCGCCCACAATTCGTTGGCATGCTCCGCTGTAAACTCCTTTGCAACCTCCTGTTCTCCAAACACTTCCCGGAACCCCGAGAGAGCAAGGGCGGTACTACGCATGCGATAGATCTTATGAGACAACTCCCTGGCCCCTTGCTCATCCTCATGCTCGCGTTTACGAGCTGCGAGCCAATCTACAAGCTGTTTAAGCTCGGACTCGGTCAGAATTTTCTCTGCGGCATCAGGCAAGGCTAGATCTTTTAGCGGAAAGCTACAGACCATCTTTTCCACGCCGCGTTTTTTCTGCTGATCGTATGTCGTGCGTATTAACTGATACGAAGTTTTAAGCTTGCGAATCTGCATACTTCAATGCCCCCAAGACAGAACACATAAAAGCATGATACTTATCATACCGATAGATTTCAACATATTTTATATCGGCATACGTATTTTAATTTCAGATTCATCTATCGGTATACCGATAGATAGAAAGCGATTTGAATACAGGCATACCGATAGATTACACAGCATGAATATATCGGCATACCGATGGATTTTCAGAGTAGTCTATTCGGTATGCCAAGTGGTACGCATAACCACCTTGAGAGGCTGCTGACAGTCAGTGGGCAAAGCCCGCTGGCGGGCAGTTGCCGGGCTGGCCGCCCAGGCCGATGGCTCATGTGTCCAAGCTAAATACAGCGTTAAAGCAGTCGCATGAGGTAGCTCTGCCCAAGCATGGACAAGGGCTCGGCCACCGCAATTCCAATAGCTGCGCGCAATAAAACAGGAAGGTGGTAAATGGTCGCTTCAAGCTCGTGTCGGCACGAGCTAGCTATCAGTCCGAAGCCGGCGTAAGGAACTGCATCTGTGGAGTTATTTGGAGACCTTGGAACGCTTCTGCAATTGCACTGGTGCTAAACAGCTGACTATTCAGCTTTAAGAACGAGCTACGCCACATGACTGCACCAAACCAAGACACGACCGTCACAATTCCCGCTCCTTGCGAGCATAAATACGCTTTTATGTCTCAACAGTAAGTCTCACCGCCAGATGTGAACGGCGAAAGAACTATTGTGGTGCACAAGCAATGCTTTGTTTGCGGCCATGGCAATTGGTTTAGAGACTGCTGATACCTACCAACCCAGGAAAGCTCTGGACTGGATATTTATGCGATAATCTTGCCGCCCTGGTTCATTCCTGGGCGGCTTTTCCTTTTATAGGGTTCAGCTAGTTATAAAGCAGCTGGATGGCTGCCCCAAGGCCCGGGAGCGAACTTCTAGAGCTTCATAGGCTTGCCTCTGTTCGCAACCATTTTGTCGATCCGAGCCTGTTCTTTTACCAGTTCAAGCGTCGTGAAGTAACGTAAAACCATAGCCGCGTGCATTTTGGCAAACACTGCGTCGTCACCTTGCTTTCGCAATAGTTCGGTCAACTCAGCAGTATAGGGATAATAGTCAATCTTTTCGTTTGTCTGTTTCATCACAAACGTAAGAGCGGCGTCCACTTCGACGGAATAACACACAATGTTTTCCTGCCGTTCGATTAGCACCTTTACTTTAAGTGCTTTGAGAAGATAATTAGCTCTTGCACGACCTTCAAAGCTTACCAGGTCAAGCTTTGCAAAAAAATCTTCCTTATTTAAGATTTTCTCGCGCTGAGCATCTCGCTTAAGTTCATCTTTTTTATGCTTTAATTCTTTAAGCTCCTGATCAACCCGCAAAGCGGCTTGCATTACAAAGTTAGGCAGATCACCACCAACATCCAATAACTGGGCCTCGATCTCAGCTTGACGCTTATTTAACATATCCAGGCGAAGATCAGTTTTTGCAATTTCCTTCTGGATTTGGGCTTGCGAATCCTGGACAAGACTTAGGCTGTCAACTTTAGCCAAGACCTCCTTAAAAGCGCTCTCAGAGCTTGCAAGCTGCACAATTTTATTTGTACAACGACCCTTGGCGCTTCCATAGCACCTCAGGTATTTCCCGCCCTTAGGTAGCTGGCCCTTGTTAACCAAGTGCATAGATTCACCACAAAGTGCACATTTAGCTAAGCCTTGCCACACGTTAAAATTTGCAGCTGTCTTTGTCGCTTTGGATACATTGCGCGTAGTGCGTGCGGACTGCGCCTGGAAAAATAAATCCTCACTGATTACGACTGGGTAAAAATCCGTTACGGGCTCACCAAGTGCCTCACGAATTCCGTCAACCAGGCCAGTCGGCTGGTATTCACCTAAAAGAGCACGATTAGAAAGAATTTTTCCCGTCGAGCTACTACCCCACGCGCCGCTTACATTTCGATTTTCAGATCCAAAAATCGGCACATTATTAGCATTAAGAATCCTGGCAATTGCGCGATGGCCATGCCCTGCCACTGCAAGATCGAAAATCTGTTTAATAACTTCGACCCTGCCAGGGACTACAACATACTTGTCACCTTCAAGTTTTAACCAGTAAGGGCATGCTCGTCCCAGGGGTTTTTTTGTTTCGCGAGCATCATTTTGTTTTTGCTTCCATGCTTTACTTACCCGTTCACCTTTAAGGCTTGATTCGCTGTGCGCGCGGCTCATTTGGAACACGCCAGCCATGATATCCAGTGCTTCAAAGTCTGAAGTGTAGAGCTTATTTTCCGAAACCGAATAAATATTGATACCTTTGTTTAAAATATCAATAAAGCGTGGCAATGCAGCTCTTACATGCTCACGACTCAATCTATCCAGGCTTTCGATTATTAAAATTGATCCCGGTTTAATAGCTCCATCTTCAACGTATTTTAAAAAACGCCTGAGCTGACCATCATCGCTTAAGTGTTTACCTTTGTAAGCTGACCTACCCTTATCAAAGAATAGGTAGTCTTCGTTTTTTACAAGCTCCAAGCCGTTCTGCATGCAGTACGTTTCGGCCGCTGCACGCTGTCGACGGTAGCTATCCCCCTTCGCTTGCTCAGGCGTAGAAAAGCGGATGTAGCTGTATGCCTGGATGCGCTGGCTAGACATTGCGGCCTCAAAGATACGTGGTAGGTGTAATGTACCACAGCCTGTTGTTCACCGGGCCACCCGGCACCGGCAAGACCTTGCTCGCCAGCCGCCTGCCTGGCCTGCTGCCACCGCTGGACGAGCACGAGGCGCTGGAAGTGGCGGCCATCCAGTCGGTCAGCGGGCATACACCGCTAAGCAGTTGGCCGCAGCGACCGTTTCGCCACCCCCACCACTCCGCATCCGGTCCGGCGTTGGTCGGTGGCAGCAGCCGGCCGCAACCGGGCGAAATCACCCTCGCCCACCATGGCGTGCTGTTTCTCGATGAGCTGCCAGAGTTTGAGCGGCGCGTGCTGGAGGTGCTGCGCGAGCCACTGGAATCGGGCGAAATCGTGATTGCCCGGGCCCGCGACAAGGTGCGCTTTCCCGCGCGCTTTCAGCTGGTAGCGGCGATGAACCCGTGCCCTTGCGGCTACCTGGGCGACCCAACTGGCCGCTGCCGCTGCAGCACCGAGCAGATCGGGCGGTACCGCAACAAGTTGTCCGGGCCGCTGCTGGATCGCATCGACCTGCACCTGACCGTGGCCCGCGAGAGCACCACGCTGAACAACCAGCCGTGCGGTGAAACCAGTGCCGATGTGGCGGCCAAGGTGGCACGGGCGCGTGAGGTACAGCAGCGCCGCCAAGGGTGTGTGAATGCGTTTCTCGACCTTGAGGGGTTGCGTCGCCATTGCCGGCTGGCAGCAGCGGACCAGGCATGGCTGGAGGGGGCTTGCGAGCGGTTGACCTTGTCGTTGCGGGCGGCGCACCGGTTATTGAAAGTGGCGCGGACCTTGGCAGACCTGGAAGGGTGCGAGGCGATTGGCCGGCCGCATCTGGCCGAGGCCCTGCAGTACCGGCCGGGGAGCAGTTAGATTGCCGGGGCTGCTTTGCAGCCCTTTCGCGACACAAGGCCGCTCCTACAACGAATCGCGATGCAACAGAGAAATGCGATCACCTGTAGGAGCGGCCTTGTGTCGCGAAAGGCCGCAAAGCGGCCCCAAAATCCATCAAGCAAGCCGATTTCGCCAGAACATACCGGAAACCGAATACGCCCCAGGCCCGGTCAATGCCAGCCCGCCATAAAGCACCACCAGCAACCAGGCAAACTGCCCCTGCTCCAGCGTCCAGTCCGGATGCACTACCGCCAGGGCCACCAGCAACACTGCCAGCACCGGCAGGCAAGCCAGACGCGCTGCAATCCCAAGCAACAGCAACAGCGGGCAAACCACCTCGGCAAATACCGCCAGCCCCAGGGTCAATGGCGCACCCAGCCCAAAAGGGTCTTCAATGGTCTGCAACTCCCCGCTCCAGTTCAGCAGCTTGGGCAGGCCGTGGATAAACAACAGCAGCAAGGCGGCCATTACCCGCATGAACAGCAGGCCGGTGGCGGTCAGGGTTGGCGATTGGGGGTCGAGGACGGTTTTCAGGCGGGGCATGGCAGGAGGCTCGCTAAACGATTACCACGGGAGCATTGCCCGATTCCCCAGTGATTGATTGCGCAAGTGTGCTGAGATGCATGTTAAGGCTACTGGCCTCTTCGCGGGCGTGCCCACGAAAGGGCCAGCAAAGGCAGCACGTCACTGCCCGCCAGCCAGTGCCTCTTCAACCACCCTCAGCAACACCTCTTCAGAAAAAGGCTTGCCCAGGCAAGCCAACGCCCCAAGGCTCATCGCCGAATGCACGGTGCCATCATCCCAATGCGCCGACATGCAGATCACCGGCAAACGCCATTCCAGCCGCGCCAGCTCACGCTGCACCTGAAGCCCACTCATCCCCGGCATTTTCAGATCGAGCAACACACAACCGGCCTGTCGCGCCAGCTCCGACCCCAAGAACACATCCCCCGCAGCAAACGACAAGGTCTCGAACCCGGCCGAACGTAACAGGTTGCCTAGGCTTTTACGCACCGAAGCATCGTCGTCGACGATGCACACCCATCTGTTCATGCCCCGCCCAGGCCCTCAGGCCGCGCCCCGATAACGTTGTGCATGGCCACCAGTTCGACCAGCGAGCGGGACTGCATCTTGTTCATGATGTTCTTCTTGTGCACCTTGGTCGTCACTTCGCTGGTGCCGATTTGCCTGGCGATCTGCTTGTGCGACAACCCATCGACCACCAGCGAGAAAACCTCGCGCTCACGCGGGGTCAGGCGCTGGTACTTTTCCTCGACCTGCCGCGCATGGCGCCATCTACGCCCATCGACCACGGCCTTATGCCGCACGGCCTGCAACAAGGCCAGCAACTGGTCTTCGTCAAAAGGCTTGGTCAGAAACTCCACAGCACCGGCTCGCATGGCCTGCACCGTCATGGGGATTGTGCCGAAGCCCGTCATGAACACGATTGGCCAAGGCAGCGCCAGCCGGCGCAACGCGTCTTGTACTTCAAGCCCGGTGGTATCGGACAGGTGCATGTCCAGCAGCAGGCAGGCATAGGGGGTTTCCAGGCGGGCGTCGAACAACGCCTCGGCACTGGCAAACACATGATGCGGGATATCCTGCGAGCGCAAAAGGCGGCCCAGCGCCTTACGTACCGACGGGTCGTCGTCCACCACCAGCACCGGCACGTGCTTGCTGTCATCCAATGGTTCAAGACTGTCAGCCCCGGCACACAGCGGCGATTGGCCCAGCCCATGGCACGGGACATCGAAGCTGATCTCGGCGGCCAGGCGGTAACCCCGGCGCGGCACGGTCTGGATCAGCCCGCGGTCGCCAAAGGCTTTACGCAGCAGGGATACCTGCACCTGCAGGTTGTTGTCCTCGACCACCGTGCCGGCCCACACCTGGCTGAACAACTCGTCCTTGCCAACCACCCGGCCCTTGGCCTTGATCAGCGTGGCCAACACCTCGAATGCGCGCCCGCCCAACAAAATCGGCTTACCGTCAAGAAACGCTTCGCGCCGCTCCAGCGACACCTGGGCATTGCCTATTCGGATCATGGCTTCCTCGCACGGGCCCGGGCGTTTGCGTCGCCCCGGGCAGCCTAGGCCGATGCACCCGTTGAGGCAATTATCCCGAGGGATAGGTTGGCCCAAGCACTATACAAGTAGCGGTCGGCCCTCAGGGTACGATAACGGACAACGGCGTGCCCGTTTCTGCCAAGCGGCCTGCAACCCGCATCTGCACTGGGCCCGCTGCGTATAATCGCGTGTCAGGATGTCGCTGCCAGGGGGTGCCGGATGCTCGATGAACGCCTCGCTCACAGGCCCATCGATTTTGACCAATCGATCGACGAGGGCTGGCTGAACCGGTGCGATATCACACCGCTGGGCCAGGATGGCGAGCTCAGCTACTTCCGCCTGAGCGACGCCGTCACCGGCCAGCGCTGGATCGCTGCGCGCGCGCCGCTCGATGCACCCGCCGCCTGCCAGCGCCTGGAGCGTGACTACCAACTGGAGCTGGACCCGCAGTGGGCGGTAATCCCCTCGGCGTTCGTGCGTTCAGCCGAGGGCCCATTGCTGGTATACCCGGCCGGCCACTCCATCGCCGACCTGCTGAGCGAAGGCCCGGCGGCATTGGAGCCGTTTCTCGACATCGCGGTGAACGCCGCCACAGCCCTGGCCATGGCCCACGAACGCAACGTGCTGCATGGTGCACTACAACCCGAGCATGTGTGCCTGCAAGGCAACCAGCGGGTGCGCCTGGGATGCTTTCGCGCAGGCCCGGCACAGCTGATCAGCGAACAGGGTACCCCGCTCGGCAACTGGTCCTACCTGGCACCAGAACAGGTTTGCCCACACGGTAGCAGCAGCGACCGGCGCAGCGACATCTATGCCCTGGGCGCAATCCTTTACCAGCTGTTGCTGGGCGAGCTGCCGCTGGCCGGGCGCGACACCCAACACTGGCGCCAGTTGCACGCCGGCGTGCAGCCAAGGGCGGCCTGCGAAGTGGACAGTAGCGTGCCGCAGCCACTGAGCCGGATCCTGGCCAAGGCCCTGGCCAAAGAACCGGACGCCCGATACCAGAGCGCTCGCGCCTTGGCAGTAGACCTCGCCCATTGCCAGCGGCAATGGGCCAGCAGCAAGACAATGGCAGCCTTTACCCCCGGCTGCGCCGACCCGGTCGCGCCTAACCGCACACGCCTGTATGGCCGCAGCGCAGAACAAAAGGCCATCGCCCTGATGCTCAGGGGCCTACGTCGCGACAGCACACCACAGGCGCTGTTCATCAACGGTGCCGCCGGCATGGGCAAGTCGAGCCTGGTCGAGGCCGCGCTGAAGGGCAACGCCCACGGCTACTGGGCCATCGGCAAGTGCAACAGCCTGGCCCAGGCCGTGCCCTATGCGCCTTGGGTGGAGATCCTCGGTGCGTTGACCACCCAGTTGCTGGCGAAGAACAGCCGGGACCTCGACACCCTGCGCCGCGAGATCTTGCGCCGCATCAAAGGCCACGGCCGGTTGCTGGGCAAGCTGGCGCCAGACCTGCAATTGATCCTCGGCCCGCTGCCCGCGCTGCCAGCAAAGCCCACACGCCTCGCACTGCAGAAGGAGCTACGGGCGGTGGTTGAATTCCTGCAAGTGTTCAGCCGCCCTGGCCAGCCACTGGTGCTGTTTCTCGATGACATGCACTGGGCCGACGACGCCACGCAGCAGTTGCTGGCACAACTGCTCGCACAGGCGCCCGGTAACCTGTTGCTGATCTTTGCCCGGCGCAATGACGTACAAGCCAGCAGCGCTCCACCTGCCCTGCCCGCAGGCGTGCGCAGCACCACCCTGAACCTGCGCCCGCTGGCCGTTGGCGCGGTGGCCGAGCTGATCGGCGAACGCTACCACGTCGCTCCCGACCAGACCTTGCAACTGGCCGAACAGGTGCACGACAAGACCGCCGGCAACCCGTTTTTCATCAACCAGATCCTCAGGGCCATGGTCGAGGACCGGTTGTTTACCTTTGACACCCAAGCCATGCGCTGGTCTTGGTGCCTACAGGCCGTGGCCCGGCACCGCTATTCCGACAATGTCGCCGACCTGATGGTCCACCGCCTGGTACGCCTGCCCGCGCCCCAGCGCGACGTACTGCGCATCGTCAGTGCAGCGGGCAGCCGATGCGATGAAAGCTTGCTCCGTCAGGTCCTTGCACAAACACCAGGCGAACCGTTGCAAGCCTTGATTGGCGCGGGCTTCCTGCTGCCGAGCCAAAAGGGCCTGGGCTTTGCCCATGACCGGGTGATGGAGGCGGCGTATCAACTCACGCCCGTGCGCGAGCGCGCCGTGCTGCATGCACACATTGCCCAGGCCATGCTCCAGGCCTGGTCAGCGCATTTGCACGACGTGCTTTTCGAGGTTGCCCACCAGCTGCAAAGCGCCAGCCCACGCGGGTTTGCAGCGGATGAGCATGAGGTGTTCCTGCAGCTTTTACGCGAAGCGGCATTGCGCGCACGCGACAGCGGCGCCTTTGCGCAGGCCGCGGGTTACCTGCACACGGCCGAACAGTTGCTGCGCCACGGCAAAACGCTGGAAAGCCGCGCCACACATGGCTTTGCCATCGCCTGCATGGCAGCGGAGTGCGACATGCAATTGTCGCGCATGGCCGCGGCCGAAGCCCAGCTCAGCGAGTGCCGTCAGCGCGCACGTTCGGCGCTGGATCGGGCGCGGGTGTGCCAGTTGCAGGCCCGTCTGTTCACGTTGCAGGGCGACTGCCAGGCGGCCATCGACAGCGCCTTGTCAGGCCTGGGCTGCTGGGTATCCGCCTGGCACGGGGCGTCGACCGGCAACAGGTAGAAACCAGCCATGCCCATGTGCTGGCCATGATCGAACAAAAGGGCCGCCACTGCCTGGAGTCGCTGCCACGTACCGACTCGGAGCACGTGGCGGTGGCGATCGGCTTGCTGGCCACGCTGTCGTCATCGTTCTCCGTGCAGGACGACCTCTGCTTCCTGCACCTGGCCAAGCTCATGGGCTGTCGCTGCTGTATGGCGTTGCCCCTGGCAGTACTTATGGCCTGGCCTGGTTCGGGGTGATGATCGCCGAGCGTTTCGGCGCCTACCACGACGGCCATAGCTGTTGCCTGGCCGCGCTGAAACTGATCGAGCGGCACGGGTTCGAGGTTGACCTGACCAGCGCGCTGCTAGCCCTGGACCAAGTCAGCGCCTGGACCTCGCCGATGGAGTTCGCCCGCCGCACCGCACTGGAAGCAGTCGACTCGGCACGCCTGAGCGGCGACTTGGCGATGGGCTGCCATGCCCGCAGCCATCTGGTTTCCGACTCACTGTTCATGGGCCGCCATCTGCCAGACATTGCGGAGGAAGTGCAACAGGGCCTGGCCACTGTTCGCCGTTTAGGCTACAGCGATATCGAGCAGATCCTGCTGGCTCAGCAAGGGTTTGTCGCAAGCCTGAGTGGCACAGCTTGTCTGGCCTCGACCACACCGGTCAACTCAGCGACCACGCTGTTCTTCCGGCATCTGTTCGCAGGCATGGCCGCCTTTTTCCTGGGCAACATTCCACAGGCCATGCGCAACCTGGCCAAGGCCGGTGACAATGCCTGGGCGGCGCCCGCCCATATCAACCTCGCCGACTACCACCTGTTCCGCGGCCTGGCCCTGGGCAACCCGGAGGCCCCAGCAAGCCTGGCCGACAAGCTGAGTGAGCTGCGGGGATTGCGTGAGCGTTTCAGTCACTGGGCCGGCTTCAACCCGGCAACCTTCCGCAACAAGCTGCTGCTGATTGAAGGCGTCATCGCCAAGCTTGAAGGTGACGGCCTGGCCGCCATCCGTTGCTTCGACCAGGCGCAGATCGCCGCCACCGCAGCCGGCTTCATCCACGAGCAGGCCCTGGCCCATGAACAGCTGGCCGAGGTGTGCATCCCCAGCGGCCTGATTTCCGGTGCCAACCTGCACCTGCGCATCGCCCGCGACTGCTTCCATATCTGGGGGGCGACAGGCAAGGTGCACCAGCTGGAGGCCTTGCACCCGTTCCTGCGCACCCAGCCCATCCAGGAGACCTACCGCGCCACGCACCAGGCCAAGCTCGACCTGGAAGCCGGCATCGAAGCTGCGCGGGCGCTGTCTGAGGAAGTGCTGCTCGAAGGCCTGATCGAAACCCTGATGGGTCACCTGACCCAGCATTCCGGTGCCGACCACGGCGCGCTGCTGATTGTCAGCGGTGCCGAATTCCAGATGGCCGCCCTCGCCTACATCGACGATACCGGGCTGCATGTCAGCATGGACAACTGCCAGAAGTTCATGACCCAGGCACCGCTGTCGATCATCAACACCACCATGCGCACGCGCAAACCGCTGGTGCTCAACGATGCCCAAAGCGATTGCCCCGAGGCTTTCCGCCAGGAGCTGCAGGCGCGTAACGCACGGTCGGTGCTGTGCCTGCCGTTGGTGATCCAGGGCGTGCTGATCGGCCTGGTGTACCTGGAGAACCGCCTGGTACCCAACCTCTTCGGCAGCCAGCGCCTGGCCATGCTGGAAATCCTCGCCTCGCAGGCGGCGGTGTCGCTGCAAACGGCCAAGTTCTATACGCGCCTGGCCGAAGACAACCAGAGCCGCGCGCAGATGGAAGCCGAACTGCGCCGCTCAAGGGCGGAACTGGCGCGCAGTGCGCACCTGCAGGTGATGAACGAGCTGTCGGCATCCATCGCCCACGAAATCAGCCAGCCGTTGCTGGGCATCGCGTCCAACGCCGCCGCCAGCCTGCGCTGGCTGAAGCGCGCCAAGCCCGACCTGGAAGAGGCGATTGCCGGCCTGGAAGACATCCGCAACGACAGCGAGCGCGCCGCCAACATCGTGCGTGCACTGCGCTCGCTGGCCAAACAGTCGCCAGTGCAACTCAAGGCCGTGAAGCTGGACGAGCTGATCCGCGAGGTGGTGCGTTTGACTTCGGCCGATGCCGCCAAGGGCACGGTGCAGGTGCAGACACGCTTGCACGCGGGGGCGAGCGTGATGGCCGACCCGGTGCAGTTGCAGCAGCTGGTGTTCAACCTGATCACCAATGGGCTGGAGGCGCTGACGGGGTATCGCGGTGATGGCGTGCTGCGGATTGCGTCGGCGGTGGCCGGGGATGCGGTAGAGATTTGTGTGGACGACAACGGGCCAGGGATTGCACCCGAGGAACGGGAGCAGGTGTTCGGGGCGTTCTACACCACCAAGCGCAGCGGGATGGGGATGGGGTTGGCGATTTGCAATTCGGTGGTGCAGGCCCATGGCGGGCAGTTGCAGGCGCTGGTGTCTGAGTTGGGTGGGTGCCGGATTCGCTTCACCCTGCCTTTGGTTCACCCATAGCCTGTCCCGGCCAATCGCCGGCAAGCCAGCTCCCACAGGTATAGCGCCAGGCTTCAAGCCTGTGGAGCTCCTGTGGGAGCTGGCTTGCCGGCGATTGGGCCGGTACAGGTTTACATTAACGCGAAGTCAACGCCGAATAGCTGTTCATCAGGTTGCGATAGTTGGGAATGCGCTGCGACAGCAGGTTACCCAACCCTTCGATGTCGTTGCGCCAGTCGCGGTGCAGCTCACAGGCCACCGAGAACCAGTTCATCATCTGCGCGCCCGCCTGGGTCATGCGCACCCACGCTGCCTGCTGCACCGTCTCGTTGAAGGTACCCGAGGCATCGGTCACCACGAACACTTCAAAGCCTTCAGCCAGTGCCGACAAGGTCGGGAAAGCCACGCACACATCGGTCACAACGCCCGCGATGATCAGCTGCTTGCGGCCAGTGGCCTTGATGGCCTTGACGAAGTCTTCGTTGTCCCAGGCATTGATCTGGCCAGGGCGGGCAATGTACGGCGCATCCGGGAACATTTCTTTCAGCTCGGGCACCAGCGGGCCGTTCGGGCCTTGCTCGAAGCTGGTGGTGAGAATGGTCGGCAGGCCGAAGAACTTGGCCAGGTCACCCAGGGCCAGCACGTTGTTCTTGAACTCGTTGGGCGAAAAGTCCTGCACCAGCGAGATCAGGCCGGTCTGGTGATCCACCAGCAGGACCACGGCGTCATCTTTGTTCAAGCGCTTGTAATCAGGTTGGCTCATGGGGTGACTCCTTGGGTTGGGAATACGGGCCGGCACTGTGCGCAAGGGCTTATACCGGTGGATAGATTCGGCTTAAGAAATGGCCTGCGCCTGGCGCCAGGCCTTGGGCGGCTGGCCAACCAGGCGGCTGAAGGCGCGGGTGAAATGGGCCTGGTCGCAAAAGCCGCACTCCAGGCTCACATGGGTGATCGGTACCTCGGTGGCGAGCAGGCGCTTGGCCTTTTCCAGGCGCGCCAACAGGCGCCAGGCCTGGGGCGAAAGCCCCGTGTTGACCTTGAAGGCACGGGAGAAATGGCTGCGGGTGAGGTTGCACACGCCAGCGATCTCGATGATCGACAGCGAGCTGCGCAGCATCAGCTCCTTGGCCTGACGCAAGCGTGCGGGCGTCAGTGCGCCGGGGGTTTGCAGCGGCTCCTGGGGCGTGCCGAGGTGCATGGCGACTCTCCTCTTGAATGCAGAAAGTCTCGCCCCCGGCACATGACAAAGTCCTGAGCCAAAGCTGAATTGTTCTTAATTGTGCGCAGCGGTATACCGTAAGATGCACGCTGTACTCAGCTACCGAGCGAAGAAGCATGCAGGTAAACGCTCACCGCACCGTGGCCATGGTGCTGTTCAACGACGTGCTGTTGCTGGACGTCACCGGCCCGATGGATGCATTCGCCATCGCCAACCGGTTTTTGCCGGCAGAGCGGCAATACCGGCTGCTCACCCTGGCCGAGGGGCAAGCAGCGGTGCGCGGCTCATGCGGGCTGAAAGTGGTGGCAGACCTGCGCCTGGAAGACTTGCCAGAAGCCGTCGACCTGTTGCTGGTACCTGGCGGCCCGGGGGCGTATGACATCGCCGTGCCAGCGCTGGAACGCTGGTTGCCACAGGCGGTGCGCAGTGCAAGGCGCTTTGGTGCCATCTGCACGGGAGTATTCCTGCTGGGCCGGGCCGGGCTGCTGGACGGCTACCGTTGCACCACTCACTGGAACTACGTGGAGCGCCTGGCTCGGGCGTTCCCTGAGGCCAAGGTCGAAACCGAGCAGATCTACGTGATCGACCGCTGCCTGATCACCTCGGGCGGGATCACCGCTGGGATCGACCTGGCGCTGGCGGTGGTGGCCGAGGACCACGGCAAGGCGCTGGCCCTGGAAGTGGCCAAGGTGCTGTTGGTGGCCCGCCATCGCCAGGGCGGGCAAACGCCGTACGGGCCGTTGCTGGCAGCAGTACCGCGTGACGATTCGCCCATTGCCCGGGTACAGGCGCACATCGTCGACCATATCGAGCAGGCACTCACCGTGCAGAAGATGGCCGACCTGGTGGCCATGAGCAGCCGTAATTTCGCCCGCACGTTCCAGCGCGAGGTGGGGATAACGCCGTTGCAGTACCTGCAAAATGCGCGGATTGACCGGGCACGCAAGCTGCTGGAAAGCAGCGACCTGCCATTGAAGGTGGTGGCGGCGCAGTGCGGGTTTGGCAGTGACCGGCATTTGCGCAAGGTGTTCTGTGAGCGCATTGGCATGACGCCGGCGCAGTATCGGGCGCAGTTTGGTGGGGTTTGAGTGCAGGCCTTGTCTCATTTTTCGGGACAATCTTTCTCCCCGAAAGCAGATTGTCTAGCATCCCCACATTCCCCAGAATCGTCGGCCAAACTGTTCAAACGCTGCCCCGGCAGCTCATGGAGTAAGAGCCAATGCCACACGAAGGCAGCCTTCTGCAAACCGCGGTGATCTTTCTGCTTGCCGCAGTCGTCGCCGTCCCCCTGGCCAAGCGCCTGCAACTGGGCGCCGTGCTTGGCTACCTGCTGGCCGGTGTGGCCATCGGCCCGCAAGCACTTGGCCTGATCCGCGACACCGAAAGCGTGGCGCACATTTCCGAACTGGGTGTGGTCCTGCTGCTGTTCATCATCGGCCTGGAGCTGTCGCCCAAACGCCTGTGGCTGATGCGCAAGTCAGTGTTCGGTGTCGGTACCGCCCAGGTACTGCTGACCGGCGCGCTGATCGGTGCCATTGCCCTGTTCGGCTTCAGCCAGACACTGCCGGCAGCCATCGTGCTCGGCCTGGGCCTGGCGCTGTCGTCTACCGCCCTTGGCCTGCAGAGCCTGGCCGAGAGCAAACAGCTCAACGCCCCGCACGGCCGCCTGGCGTTCGCCATCCTGTTGTTCCAGGACATCGCCGCCATCCCGCTGATCGCCCTGGTACCGTTGCTGGCCGCCAGTGGCCCGGACACCAGCCACGGCGACAGCCTGCAACACGGCCTGAAGGTATTTGCCAGCATCGCCGTGGTGATCGTCGGTGGCCGCTACCTGCTGCGCCCGGTGTTCCGTACCGTGGCCCGCACTGGCCTGCCGGAAGTGTCCACCGCCACCGCGCTGTTGGTGGTGATCGGCACAGCCTGGCTGATGGAAGAAGCCGGCATCTCCATGGCCCTTGGCGCCTTCCTCGCCGGCCTGCTGCTGGCCGACTCGGAGTACCGCCACGAGCTGGAATCGCAGATCGAACCGTTCAAGGGCCTGCTGCTGGGGCTGTTCTTCATCAGCGTGGGCATGGGCGCCAACCTGCGCCTGCTGCTGGACATGCCGCTGGTGGTGCTGGGCCTGACCTTGCTGCTGGTGGCGGTAAAGCTGGTGCTGCTGATAGGCGTCGGCCGCCTGGTCGGTGGCCTGACCAGCGCCAGCGCCCTGCGCCTGGGCATGGTACTGGCGGCCGGTGGCGAGTTCGCCTTCGTGGTGTTCAAGTTGGGCAAGGACCAAGGGCTGTTCGACACCCAGACCTACGACCTGCTGCTGATGACCATCACCCTGTCGATGGCCATTACCCCGCTGCTGATGCTTGGTTGCGCCCGCGCCCTTAAACGCCCACAGCCGGCGCGTGAAGTGCCCGAGCAGTACAAGCAGATCCAGACGGATACGCCGCGGGTGGTGATTGTCGGCATGGGCCGCATGGGCCAGATCGTCGCGCGCATCCTGCGTGCACAGAAAATCCCGTTCATTGCCCTGGAAACCTCGGTGGACACCATCGAGATGACCCGCATGTTCGAGCAGGTGCCGGTGTTCTACGGCGACCCGCTGCGCCCCGAGGTGCTGCATGCGGCCAAGGTGGGTGAGGCAGAGTACTTCATCATCACCATTGATGACCCGGAAGCTGCCATTCATACCGCTGAGCGGGTGAAACGCCTTTACCCACACCTGAAAGTGCTGGCCCGGGCACGTAACCGCCAGCATGTGCACAAGCTGGTGGATGCAGGCGCCGAGCCGATTCGCGAGACGTTCTACTCCAGCCTGGAAATGACCCGCAGGGCGCTGGTGGGGTTGGGCTTGAGCGATGAACAGGCGGCGGACCGGATTGCGCGGTTTACCCAGCATGACGAAGAAGTGCTGGTGGCCCAGGGGCAGGTACGCGATGACCGGGCCAAGGTGATGCAGACGGCCAAGGAGGCGCGGGTGGAGCTGGAGCGGTTGTTTGATTCGGATGCGGATTGAGGGGCTTTGTCGTACGCCTTGAGGGTTGTGGCGCCTATGAGATCGAGCGCCGCCCGCGCGGCGCTTCGCAGCACAAGGCTGCTCCTACATCTGTTTCGGGCCAGTGACGCCTGCACCAGCGCGCGCGACCGCCTTGTTTGTCCGCCACGTTATTGAGGTGAGCACCAAGGGGCCGCGCGCCTAGGGCTCAGGAATAATTGGCCCGAAACAGATGTAGGAGCAGCCTTGTGCTGCGAAGCGCCGCGCGGGCGGCGCTCGATTTCGTAGGCGCCACAGCTTTCACGACATACACTTGGCGGCCGTACCACTACCTCATGGCTGGCACGTTAACAGGCAAACCCGAACTATTTAGGGACACTTACCGTGCGCAGCCTCCCAGAGGTCATAAGCCGCCTGCTCGGCGAGGTACTGCCGGGCAGGGCCGAGGCCTGCCAGTTCAAGTCGATCAGCGAGGTCAGCTGAAATGGCCGCACGCCCATGGAGCACAGCGGACAATTGCATCTGCGAACAATCAAGGCACCGGGCTAAGCCCGATATTGTCATTCCGATTGCTGGCAGCACGTCGTAGAGCAACGACTCTCCCGGATGTGGTGGGTTGTGGAGGGGCATTTGAAGTCTCCTGAATAGGCACTCCGAATCTTCTTCCCTTTCCCCGCTGGCCATCAGGTCGTAACGGCTGATCGAATTGTCAGAATTGTCCTGTTTTATCTCGCTACCGGGGCTGCTATGCCGCACTTCGCGCGCTCGTAGCGGACCTAGCACACCAAGTTCTCAGTTGCGTCCTACTTCCTTCCAAGCCAATTCCTACGTAGCCGCATGACCTGAAGAATTATCCTACACCCCGTGTCGACGCCCGTCTGATTGTCCGGGGAAGGCCTGCTCTCTAGGCTAACCGGGTCGCTGTCGGTTCAGCGATCGGGTGTGGAAACCCGGATGTGATGAAGGGCTGCCGTTATGGCAGTTGTGCGCGTGAGGCCGTTTGGCCTACCGGCTTGCCTTCTCACCGGTTTTCCACCCCGCGCACAACTGCCGCCTTCTGCGTGGAAACGGGTGGTTGCAGTTCAATCCTAGAGAGAAGGAATTGCCATGAAAAGAATCGTTCCCGATCCACCCCTTCCCGAAACCATACAACGCCCTTTCAGTCGCTGCGATGCCGGCCATCCCCCACTGTTCACAGTAAACCCCGGCGTCTCCGCCCACGACGCCCTGGTGCATGTCGCCCAGTACCTGCGCGGTGCCTACGACTGTGGCTACAAAGCCCTTGAGCATCTGGATGAGACAGGTAAAAGCCTGTTCTGGAGCAATCTGAATGCGCTCGAAATGGCAGAAGGGTTGGTTGAGGCACTGCTGGATGGGATTGAGTCACAGCCCATGAGTTGATGCCGCCTGTACCCGCGAAGAGGCCCGCACAGCAAACAAGAAAAGGCCGGCTCCCTACAGAGGGAGCCGGCCTTTGTGCGTACTGCTATTGGTTGATTACTTCCCCGCAGTCAACGCGTTGTAGCTGGTCATCAAATTCCGATAATCCGGAATGTGGTTGGAGCACAGCGCCGCCAGCCCTTCCACATCGTTGCGCCAGTCGCGGTGCAGCTCACACGCCACGCCGAACCATGTCATCAGCTGGGCACCCGCCTGGCTCATGCGGTCATGGGCCGCATCGCGGGTCATTTCGTTGAAGGTGCCGGAGGCATCGGTCACCACGAACACGTCGAACTCTTCTTCCAGGGCCGACAGCGCCGGGAAGGCTACGCAAACCTCAGTCACCACACCGGCAATGATCAGCTGCTTCTTGCCAGTGGCCTTCACCGCCTTGACGAAGTCTTCGTTGTCCCAGGCATTGATCTGGCCTGGGCGGGCGATGTACGGGGCATCCGGGAACAGCGCTTTCAGTTCCGGCACCAGCGGGCCGTTGGGGCCTTGCTCAAAGCTGGTGGTGAGGATGGTCGGCAGGTTGAAAAACTTGGCCAGGTCAGCCAGGGCCAACACGTTGTTCTTGAACTTGTCCGGCTCGATGTCGCGTACCAGGGACAGCAGGCCAGCCTGGTGGTCGACCAGCAGTACGGCAGCGTCGTCTTTGTTCAGGCGGTTGTAGGTGAATTTGCTCATGGTCTGTGCTCCTAAGGGTTATGAATTTTTCAGCAATCCGGGGTGTTTCGCGTTGATGGGCACAGATTAAAATCATCACCTTTGCTGCACTAGACTGCGAAAACCGTCCTTAGCGTTCCGTTTGGAGAACGATCATTGGAAGACCTCAACTCCCTCTACTACTTCACCCAAGTCGTGGAGCACGGCGGCTTCGCCCCGGCAGGGCGGGCGCTGGACATGCCCAAGTCGAAACTCAGCCGGCGCATCGCCGACCTTGAAGACCGCCTGGGCGTGCGCCTGCTGCACCGCACCAGCCGGCACTGCTCGCTGACCGAAATTGGCCAGGCCTACTACAACCGCTGCCTGGCCATGCGCGTGGAGGCCGAGGGCGCGGCGGAAATCATCGAGCGCAACCGCAGCGAGCCACGCGGGCTGGTGCGCATCAGTTGCCCTACCACCCTGCTCAACTCCTGGGTCGGGCCGATGCTGACCCGCTACATGCTCAAGTACCCCCAGGTGGAGCTGTTCATCGAGAGCACCAACCGGCGCGTCGACCTGCTGCACGAGGGCTTCGACATTGCCCTGCGGGTGCGCTTTCCGCCGCTGGAGAACACCGACATGGTGATGAAGGTGCTGAGCAACAGCACCCAGTGCCTGGTCGGCCAGCCGCACTACCTGGAGCAACTGCCCAAAGGCTTCGACCCGCAGTTGCTCGGCACGCTGCCCAGCGTGCATTGGGGCAGTGCCCAACGTGAGTACCAGTGGGAACTGTTCCAGGGTGAGGACAACAGCCGCAGCATCGTCATCCCGCATACGCCGCGCATGGTGACCGACGACCTGTTTGCCCTGCGCCATTTCGTGGTGGCCGGCGTGGGGATTGCGCACTTGCCGCGGGTGGCGGTGCGCGAGGACCTGGCTTCGGGGCGCTTGGTAGAATTGCTGCCTGAGTGGCACCCGCGTTGCGGCATCGTGCATGCGATCTTCCCGTCGCGGCGGGGACTGCTGCCGTCGGTGCGGGCATTGATCGATCATCTGGCTGAGGAATTTGCCATCAGCGACATGGCTTGAGCCTTCTACTGTCTGCACTGGCCCTATCGCCGGCAAGCCAGCTCCCACAGGTACGGCACAGGCCTTGAAAGCTGTGGGGTACTTGTGGGAGCTGGCTGCCGGCGATAGGGCCGGAGCAGGCGAAGGGTAATCCCAGCACACCCTTACAA
Source organism: Pseudomonas sp. MM223 (assembly GCA_947090765.1). Classification (NCBI taxonomy): domain Bacteria; kingdom Pseudomonadati; phylum Pseudomonadota; class Gammaproteobacteria; order Pseudomonadales; family Pseudomonadaceae; genus Pseudomonas; species Pseudomonas sp. MM223. The sequence goes on from OX352322.1 coordinate 6,581,435, forward strand.
GACCCCTGGCCTATCCTTGCTCCACAGTCCCGGATCATCCCCCCCGGAGCCCTCATGATCCGCGCCACCCCCGGACCAGGCCGCGCCCTGCTCGCCACCCTCGCCCTCTGCCCCGCATTCAGCCAGGCCGACGAACCCGGCTGGTCGCTGCTCAGCCGTAACTACTTCCTGCACAGCGACTTCCGCTCGCCTTCCGGCAGCGGCCAGAACTACCGGCAGGAATGGGCCCAGGGTTTCATCGGCGAGGTCCGCTCGGGTTTCACCGAAGGTACTGTCGGCGTGGGCATCGACGCCCATGGCTTTCTCGGCCTGAAGCTCGACGGTGGCCGCGGCCATGCCGGCACCGGCCTGCTACCGCGCGACAGCGACGGCCGCGCTGAGTCTGACTATTCCAGCGCTGGGGCTACGCTCAAGCTGCGCCTGGGCAATACCCAACTGCGCTACGGCGAGATGACCGTGGAAACACCGGTGTTCGACACCGGCGACAAACGCCTGCACCCCGAATACGCCACCGGCTGGTTAGTGGAAAACACCGACCTGCCCGACTGGCGCCTGCAGGCCGGGCGTTTCACCGCCTTCAACAACCAGGACAACAGCGCCACCCACGATGACTTCAGCGGCTACGGCGCCACCACGCACAACCGGGCCATCAGCCTGGCTGGTGCCACCTTCGCGCCCAACGGGCCGTTCGGCGCCGCCCTGTATGCCGGGCAGCTGGAGGACACCTGGCGCCAGGCCTACCTCAACCTGAACCTGGCCGAGGGCAACTGGCGCCTGGACGGCAACCTCTACAAGACCCGCGACACCGGCAGTGCCAGCGCCGGGGCCATCGACACCCTCGCCTACAGCCTGCTGGCCAGGTACAGCCTCGGTGCCCAGGCGCTGAGCCTGGCCTACCAGAAGGTCGAGGGCGACACCCCATTCGACTTCGTCGGCGGCGACTCCATCTACCTGGCCAACTCGATCAAGTACGCCGACTTCAACGGCCCCGGCGAGCGCTCGTGGCAACTGCGCTACGACCTCAACTTTGCCACCCTCGGCGTGCCCGGGCTGAGCCTGATGGGCCGCTACGTCAGCGGCCGTGGCATCGACGGCAGCCATGCACCAACGGGCGGCGCTTACGTGGCCCAGTACGGCGACGGTGGCAAACACTGGGAACGCGACATCGACCTAAAATACGTGGTGCAGTCAGGTGCCGCCAAGGACCTGAGCCTGTCGCTTTCCCACGTCAGCCACCGCGCCAACCAGGCTCAGGCCGGCGATGACATCGACCGCATCTACCTGATCATCGAATACCCACTCAAAGGCAGCTTCTGACATGAGCACTTCCCCTTCAGGCGCCTGGAGCCCGTTGCGCAATACCACCTTTCGCATGCTGTGGATCGCCACCATTGCCTCCAACATCGGCACCTGGATGCACGAGGTGGGCGCCGGCTGGCTGATGACCACGTTGTCGGCCAACCCGCTGCACGTGGCGCTGATCCAGGTGGCCGGCTCGCTGCCGATGTTCTTCCTTGCCCTGCCCGCCGGCGCGGCGGCGGACATCGTCGACAAACGTCGCTACCTGTTGCTGGTACAACTGTGGATGTCTTCGGTTGCCGTGGTATTGGCGGCCCTGACCCTGCTCGGGCTGATGAACGTCACCTTGCTGCTGGTGCTGACCCTGGCGCTGGGCATCGGCACAGCGCTGATGATGCCGGCCTGGAGCGCGCTGACTCCGGAGCTGGTGGGCAAGGAAGACCTGGCCAATGCCGTGGCTATCTCCAGCGTCGGCATCAACGTGTCGCGCGCCATAGGCCCGGCCTTGGCGGGTGTGGTGGTGAGCCTGGTCGGCCCGTGGCTGACTTTTGCACTGAATGCCGCCTCGTTCGCCGGGGTGATCCTGGTGCTGTTCCTGTGGAAGCGTGAAGTGAAGGAACCGCTGCTGCCGGCTGAACGGTTTGTCGGTGCCATGCGTACCGGGCTGCGTTTCGCACGCAGTGCCAAACCCTTGCAGGCCGTGCTGTTGCGGGCCGTGGCGTTTTTCTTCTGCGCCAGCGCTGGTACCTCGCTGCTGCCCTTGATCGTGCGCGGCGAAATGCACGGCAGCGCCGCCGATTTTGGCCTGCTGCTGGCGGCCATCGGCATCGGTGCCGTGGCCGGCGCCACCCTGCTGCCACGCCTGCGCGAACGCATCAGCCGCGACCGCCTGGTGCTGCTCGCCAGCCTGTTGTACGCGCTGTTCCTGCTGGCGCTGGCGCTGGTGCGCAACTTCTATGCACTGCTGCCGGCGATGCTGCTCAGCGGCGCGGCGTGGATCGCGGTGCTGTCCAACCTGCAAGTGGCGGCACAAACCTCGGTCCCGGCCTGGGTGCGGGCGCGGGCCTTGTCGGTGTACATCCTGATCTTCTTCGGCGCCATGGCTTGTGGCGGGTTGCTGTGGGGCACGCTGGCCAGCCATGCATCGATCACCCTGAGCTTGCTGCTGGCTGCAGGTGGCCTGGCGCTGGGTACGTTGCTGACCTGCAAGGTGACCCTGCCAGAAACCGAAGCCGAGGAGCCGACACCGTCGCTGCACTGGCCGGTGCCGGTATTGAGCGATGACACGGACAAGGAAAGCGGGCCGGTGATGGTTACCGTGGAATACCACATCGCGCCGGCCAAGGCCGAGGCGTTCCAGCAGGCGGCGCGGGAGTTGGAGGCGATGCGCAAGCGCAATGGGGCGTTGTCCTGGGGGCTGATGCGCGACAGTGCTGACCCAGCGTTGTGGCTGGAGTTTTTCTTCGAGGAGTCGTGGCTGGAGCATTTGAGGCATCACCATCGGGTGACCCGGGGTGAGCTGAAGATCGAGGCGCGGGTGCGGATGCTGCAGACTGAAGGGGTTGAGGTGAGAATTCGGCATCTGTTGGCCGGTGGGGAGCACAAGGCTCACCACTGATATAGCAGCCCTGGCACTGCCCATTGTAGGAGCGGCCTTGTGCCGCGAAAGGGCCGCAAAGCGGTCCCAGCAATTCATGCGGCGAAGCTGAGATCCGGGGGGCGCTGCGCACCCCTTTCGCGGCACAAGGCCGCTCCTACAGGGGTTGCGCAATCCTGAAAGATAAAAGAAAGGGACCAAACACAGGTCCCTTTCTCGAATCAGCTCAGCTTAGAAAGCAAAGCAGGAACAACCCAGCGCCCCCCAGAAACCCTGGAAGTCATTGACCGGCACACTCGATTTACGCGCTTTGTCATGACTGTGCGCATGTACCCCGCACGGCCCCGAGCACTGATGCACGGCTGCCGCCAACGACGGCGTACCCACGCGCCAGTGCCCTGGCACCTTGGCCACCGGCGACCACTCTGGCAGCACCGGCACCTGCGGCGGGCCAAGCCTGTCGAACTCGCCAGCGCCGTACACCACCTTGCCGTCGACAATCGTCAGCACCGACTCGATGCCCTTGATCGCCTCTTCATCAACGCTGAAGAAGTCCAGCGACAGCGCCGCCAGGTCGGCCAGTTGGCCCACCTTGATCTGGCCCTTCTTGCCCTGCTCACTGGAGAACCAGGCGCTGCCCTGGGTGAACAGTTGTAATGCGGTGTCGCGGTCCAGGCCTTCCGGGTACAGCTCCATGCCGCCAACGGTCTTGCCGCTGACCAGCCAGTACAGCGAGGTCCACGGGTTGTAGCTGGACACACGGGTGGCATCGGTACCGGCGCCCACCGGCACGCCCATGTCGAGCATGCGCTTGATGGGCGGGGTTTGCTCGGCAGCCTTGGCGCCGTAGCGGTCGACAAAATACTCGCCCTGGAAGGCCATGCGGTCCTGAACAGCAATACCGCCGCCCAGTGCGCGCACGCGCTCGATGTTCTGCGGGGTGATGGTTTCGGCGTGGTCGAAGAACCATGGCAAGCCGTTGAACGGGATGTCGCGGTTGACCTTCTCGAACACGTCGAGCATCCGCGTGATCGATTCGTTGTAGGTGGCGTGCAGGCGGAACGGCCAGCGTTGCTCGACCAGGTGGCGCACCACCGGTTCCAGCTCTTCTTCCATGGTCTGCGGCAGGTCCGGGCGCGGTTCGAGGAAGTCCTCGAAGTCGGCGGCAGAGAACACCAGCATTTCGCCGGCGCCGTTATGGCGCAGGAAGTCGGTGCCGCTGTGCAGCTTGACGCTGGAGGTCCACTTCTTGAAGTCGTCCAGCTCTTCCTTGGGTTTCTGGGTGAACAGGTTGTAGGCGATGCGCACGGTCAGCTGGTTGTTGTCAGCCAGCTCCTGGATCACCGAGTAGTCGTCGGGGAAGTTCTGGTAACCGCCGCCGGCGTCGATGGCACTGGTCAGGCCCAGGCGGTTCAGCTCACGCATGAACTGGCGGGTGGAGTTGACCTGGTATTCCAACGGCAGCTTCGGCCCTTTGGCCAGGGTGGCGTAGAGGATCATCGCGTTCGGGCGAGCGATCAGCATGCCGGTCGGGTTGCCGAACTTGTCGCGCTGAATTTCGCCACCCGGCGGGTTCGGGGTGCTCTTGTCGTAGCCGACAGCCTTGAGCGCGGCGCGGTTGAGTAGCGCGCGGTCATACAGGTGCAACAGGAACACCGGGGTGTCGGGCGCGGCCTGGTTGATTTCTTCCAGGGTGGGCATGCGTTTTTCGGCAAACTGGAACTCGTTCCAGCCACCCACCACACGTACCCACTGCGGGGTGGGCGTGCGCGCAGCCTGGTCCTTGAGCATGCGCAGGGCATCGGCCACCGACGGCACACCTTCCCAGCGCAGCTCCAGGTTGTAGTTCAGGCCGCCGCGGATCAGGTGCAGGTGCGAGTCGTTCAGGCCGGGAATGACCGTGCGCTGCTTGAGGTCGATGATCTGCGTGGTGGCGCCCTTGTGGGCCATGGCCTCGGCGTCGTTGCCCACGGCGATGAAACGGCCGTCCTTGATGGCGACGGCAGTCGCGGTGGGCTTTTCGCGGTCAACGGTGTGCAGTTTGCCGTTGAACAGAATCAGGTCGGCGGTCATGGAACCTCCTTGGGTGGATGCGTGAGCGGAACCGGCTTGGCCGGTGAAAGGCAATGCGGACCAGAGCGCGCCGGCAGCACCGAGCACGGTGCTGGTGGCGAGGAACTGGCGACGGGTCTTGTCGTTGCGGTCCTGGGACATGGTGTTCTCCGTCTGGGTGCGGCGGCGGCAGGCGCAACTGCGGAGCATGCCGGTTAGTGCTGGGCCAAGGCTTGGATGGATGTGCGGTGAACTGTAGACGGCGTGGCTCAGCCGCGCAGCCAGTTGGCGCAGCGGCGGGTTACCCAAGGCATGATGTAGAACACCACGGGCAGGATGACGAACAGGTTGACGATCAAGTTGCCGGTAATCGGGCCGCCCAACTGCGGGAAGTGTGCAAACAACGGTGCCAGCAGTTGCGGAATGACCATGGTCATCGGGCAGATCACCAGGTAGGTCAGCAGCGCCTGCTTCCAGCGCGGCGGCTGCGCCGCCGTGGTGCTCGGCGGGGTGAACCAGAACTCTGGGTCATCGTGCACCTGAGTGTGGTCACCACCTTCGAGCAGTGGCAGTACTTCATTGACCAACGCCTGGCGCTCACCCGAGTTGACCCAGGCCTGCAGCAGGCTGGCATCGGCAAAGCGCACTACGGTGGTGAAGTGCAGCCCACCGTCGTCAGGGCGAATGACGTTGACGTCCAGGTGCCCTGGCTGGCGGCGCGCGGTGCTCACCGTGCGCTTGAGCCATGCTTCGTAGGTAGCCAGCGATGCGGCGCGCACCTTGTGCTGGATAACCAGGGTCACCACGTTGCGGTTGTCTTGGAGTGCGGTGTTCATCGGCGTTCCTTGGGATGAGCTTGCCCGCATCCACTGTGCAACGGTGAACGGGCGGAGGATTGGATGGGTGTGCTGCCCTTGGCGGGCACCGACTGGCGGTGCCCGGGGCGGGTTGGCTTACTTGCCGGCGTTGAAGGCGTTGTAGCTGGTCATCAGGTTGCGGTAGTCCGGGATGTGGTTGGAGCACAGCGCGGCCAGGCCTTCGATGTCGTTGCGCCAGTCGCGGTGCAGGCTCACAGGCCACGCCGAACCAGGTCATCAGCTGCGCGCCGGCCTGGCTCATGCGGTTGTGGGCGGCGTCGCGGGTCATGGCGTTGAAGGTGCCGGAAGCATCGGTCACCACGAACACATCGAACTCTTCTTCCAGGGCCGCCAGGGCCGGGAAGGCAACGCACACTTCAGTCACAACGCCGGCGATGATCAGCTGCTTCTTGCCGGTGGCCTTCACGGCCTTGACGAAGTCTTCGTTGTCCCAGGCGTTGATCTGGCCAGGGCGGGCGATGTACGGGGCATCCGGGAACAGGGCTTTCAGCTCGGGTACCAGCGGGCCGTTGGGGCCTTGCTCGAAGCTGGTGGTGAGGATGGTCGGCAGGTTGAAGAACTTGGCCAGGTCGGCCAGGGCCAGCACGTTGTTCTTGAACGCGTCCGGCTCGATGTCGCGGACCAGGGACAGCAGGCCAGCCTGGTGGTCGACCAGCAGTACGGCGGCGTCGTCTTTGTTCAGGCGGTTGTATTTGAAGTTGGTCATGGGGGTAGCTCCTAAGGGTTTTGATGTTCAGTAAGTTGGGTGTTTCGCGTTGATGGGAGAAGATTAAAACCATCACCTTTGGAGCGGTAGATAGTGGTTTTTGGCTTTAGCGTTCTGTTTTAGGCACGATAGATTGGCTCTAGATTTGCTGGCCCTATCGCCGGCAAGCCAGCTCCCACAGGTACCGCGCTGGATTTGAACCTTGTGTAATTTCTGCAGAGCAAGATGTACTGCACTGATCTGAAATCTTGTGCGATCCCTGTGGGAGCTGGCTTGCCGGCGATGGGGCCAGCACAGGCTGCCATTGCCTGCCCGGCAAACCTGCTCTATTACTACCCACAGCCCTCCCCTCACCCCCGAGACCACCATGCTGGCGTTCATCCAGTCGTCCCCGTTGTTGCTCGGTACTACGCTGATTCTGCTGGACCTCATACTCTGGCAAGTTATCCCCATGCAGCGCCGCGCCTGGCGCATCGGCACACGCCTGGTGATATTCCTGCTGTTCAGCTCGGTGCTGGTGGCCGCCGGCATGAGCCCGCTGCAACCGCCGCCCTGGCCTGACGATGTCTCGCGCAACCTGATGGCCACGGTATTGGCCATTGGCTGGTGGCTGTTTGGCGCACGCACGGTCACGGTAGTGTTCGGCCTGCTGCTGGTCGCCCGTGGCAGCCATGGCGGGCGATTGTTGCAGGATGTGCTGGGAGCGCTGATCTTCCTGGCCGCCGTGGTGGCTGCCGCGGGCTATGTAATGCAACTGCCGGTGAAAGGCCTGTTGGCCACCTCTGGCGTGATGGCCATCGTCATCGGCCTGGCGTTGCAGAGCACCCTGGCCGATGTGTTCAGTGGCATCGTGCTGAACACCACGCGGCCCTATCAGATTGGCGATTCAATCTCCATCGACGGCACCGAAGGCAAGGTGCTGGACATCGACTGGCGCGCCACGCGCCTGCTGACCGGTACCGGCAGCCTGGCGGTGATCCCCAACTCGGTGGCGGCCAAGGCCCGGCTGCTCAACCACAGCCGCCCGGCCGATGTGCATGGGGTGTCGATCAGCGTGGTGGTGCCGGCCAAGGTGCGGCCCAAGCGGGTGTTCGATGCGCTTGAAAAGGCCTTGCAGGGCGTCAGTGCCATTCTTGACACGCCAAAACCGAAAGTGACGGTGAAGGCCTCGACGCTGGAGTCGGTGGAGTACGAGGCCAGCGGCTTTGTGGCCGATGCGGGCGCCAAGGGCGATGCGCGCAACCAGCTGTTCGACCTTGCCCACCGGCACCTGGAGGCGAGCGGGGTGATGTGGAACGTGGACCTGGCCCTGCCGCCGCGCAGCCGCCAACGTGAGGTGCTGGACGAAGTGCGGGTGTTCCGTTCGCTAAGCGATGAAGAACGCGATGCGCTAAGCCAGCGTATGACGGCGGTGGAGTACCTGGCGGACCAGGTGATACTGGGCGTGGGCGAACATTCCGAGCACCTGCTGGTGATTGGCAGCGGGGTGGTGTCGGCGTCGGTGCGCGATGGCGACAAGCGGATCGAGGCCGGGCGCATGGGGCCGGGTGAGGTGCTGGGGATAGAGGGGATTATTGACGAAGAGGATTCGCTGGCCGAATTCCGCACACTGACCAGCTGCGTGCTGTACCGGATCGACAAGGAACAGGTAAAGAGCTGTTTGCAGCAGCGAGGGGAGGTGCAGACGGCGCTGAGCAAGCTGCAGCGGTTCCGGCATCAGAGCCGGGAGTCGCTGTTGCTGCAGAAGCCGGCTTTGATCAAGAAGGGCGGCTTTCTTAGCTGGTTGCACAAGTAAGCCTGTGCCTATCGGCCCGGCGCGCGCCATGTAGGAGCGGCCTTGTGCCGCGAAAGGGCCGCAAAGCGGCCCCAGCAATTCATGCGGCGCAGCTGAGATCCTGGGGGCGCTGCGCACCCCTTTCGCGGCACAAGGCCGCTCCTACAAAAGCAGTGCAGGTCTTACAGGACAACTCTGAGACACTGCCCCGCGTGATACAGCGAGAAGCCGGACTCGTAGAACGCGGTGCGCAGCGAAGGCGCGCTCACACCGTTCATCGGCGAGAACGGAATCGGCAGGCTGTCCGCCTCACCCTTCAGCAGGAACTCGGCAAACGCCCGGCCGATCACGGTGCCGGTGGTATTACCCCGCCCGTTGTACCCGGTCACTGCCACCAGCCCCGGCGCCGGCTCGAACAGGCGCATCAGGTGGTCGGGGGTGAAGTCGATGCAGCCGGTCCAGTGCATTTCCCACTCGACCTTGCCCAGCTCCGGGTAGTAGTGGCTCTGGATACGGTCGGCCCAGCTGCGCACAAACCACGCCGGCTTGTTGTCGACCCGACCGAGGCTGCCGAGCAGCAGGCGGCCCTGGTCGTCGCGGCGGATGCTGCTGAGCACGGTGCGGGTGTCCCACGAGCCTTGGCCATGTGGCAGCACCTTGTCGGCTGCGGCGCCCTGCAGCGGCTTGGACGCTACCTGGTAGTAGTAACCACGGAAGAACTGCTTCTGCAGGTTGCTCCAGTCGCCTTCGGTGTAGGCGCCCGTGGAAATCACCACCTTGTCGGCGCGCACCGAGCCACGCGCAGTCTTCACCCGCCAGGCATCGCCGTCACGCTCCAGGCCTTCGACCGAAGACTGCTGGAACAGCTTGCCGCCCAGGCGTGCCACCGCAGCGGCCAGGCCCTGGGTGTAGCCCATGGGGTTGATGGTGCCAGCGCGGCGGTCGAGCAGCGCGGCGGAAATCTTGTTGGTACCGCAGTATTCCTGGCACTGGGCGCCGGTCAGCAGTTCCACGTCGGCACCGCGGCGGCGCCATTGTTCGTGGCGGGCTTCGAGGTCAGCGATGCCGGTGGCGTTGTGCGCCATGTGCAGCGTGCCTTTGTGCTGGGCCTGGCAATCGATGCCGAGGCGCTCGATCATGGCGAACACTTCACCAGGGGCTTCGCCGAGCACCTTGTTCAGGCGGCTGCCCTGCTTCTGGCCGAGGGTGGCCTCGACGTCGTCGGGGCGGATCCAGGTGCCGGCGTTGACCAGGCCGACGTTGCGCCCAGAGCCGCCGTGGCCGATCTTCCAGGCCTCCAGCAGGATCACCGACTTGCCCTGTTCGAGCAGGTGGATGGCCGCCGACAGGCCGGTAATGCCGCCGCCGATCACACAGACATCGGCCTTGTGCTCACCGGCCAGGGCCTGGGCGGCAACGGTCGGTTTGCTGACGAATTCCCACAAGCATTCTTGACGCAGTTCGGACATGGCCGGCTCCAGCAATTTGTTCTTGTTGGGGCTGCTTTGCAGCCCATTCGCGGCACAAGGCCGCTCCTACAGGAGATCGCGATGCCTGTGTAGGAGCGGCCTTGTGCCGCGAACCGGGGGCTATGCCCCCGGCCATGCAGCATCAATACATCAGTCGAACACGATACCCTGCGCCAGCGGCAGCTCGCGCGAGTAGTTCACGGTGTTGGTCTGGCGACGCATGTAGCCTTTCCAGGCATCCGAACCCGACTCACGACCACCGCCGGTTTCCTTCTCGCCACCAAACGCACCGCCGATCTCGGCGCCGCTGGTGCCGATGTTGACGTTGGCGATACCGCAGTCACTGCCCGAAGCACTCTGGAAGCGCTCGGCTTCGCGGATGTCGGTGGTGAAGATGCACGACGACAGGCCTTGTGGCACTTCGTTGTTCAGGCGCAGGGCCTCTTCGAAGTCGTCGTAAGCCAGCACGTACAGGATCGGGGCGAAGGTTTCGTGGCGCACCACGTCGCTTTGCGCCGGCATTTCGGCAATGGCAGGCGATACGTAGTAGGCGTTCGGGTACTGGTCGGCCAGCTGACGCTCGCCGCCAAACACCTGGCCACCTTCGTCGCGGGCCTTGGCCAGCGCGCCCTGCATGGCGTCGAACGACAGCTTGTCGATCAGCGGGCCCACCAGGTTGTCCTTGCGCGGGTCGCCGATGCGTACTTTGCCGTAGGCGGCTTTGACGCGAGCAACCACTTCGTCCTTGATCGAGCGGTGCACGATCAGGCGGCGCAGGGTGGTGCAACGCTGGCCGGCAGTGCCGACAGCCGAGAACAGGATGCCGCGCACGGCCAGGTCCAGGTCGGCGCTCGGCGCCAGGATCATGGCGTTGTTGCCACCCAGTTCGAGGATGCTGCGGCCGAAGCGGGCCGCCACACGTGGGCCCACTTCACGGCCCATGCGGGTGCTGCCGGTGGCGCTGACCAGCGGTACGCGCGGGTCATCGACCATGGCTTCGCCCGCTTCACGGCCGCCGATCACCAGTTGTGCCAGGCCAGCCGGGGCGTCGCCGAAGGCTTTCAGGGCTTTCTCGAACAGTGCCTGGCAGGCCAGGGCGGTCAGCGGGGTCTTTTCAGACGGCTTCCACACCACCGAGTTACCGGCCACCAGGGCCAGGGCGGTGTTCCAGGCCCAGACGGCGACCGGGAAGTTGAAGGCGCTGATCACGCCAACCACGCCCAGCGGGTGCCAGGTTTCACGCATGTGGTGGCCCGGGCGCTCGGAGGCGATGGTCAGACCGTACAGCTGGCGCGACAGGCCAACGGCGAAGTCGCAGATGTCGATCATTTCCTGCACTTCGCCCAGGCCTTCCTGGGTGATCTTGCCGGCTTCGATCGAGACCAGTTCGCCCAGGTCGGCCTTGTGCTCACGCAGCACTTCGCCGAACAGGCGCACCAGTTCGCCACGGCGCGGGGCCGGCACAGTGCGCCAGGCGTCGAAGGCGCTCTGGGCCTGATCGATGCGGGCGATGGTCTCGGCCTTGCCGAGCAATTTCACCGAGGCGATCTGGCTGCCGTCGATCGGCGTGTGAACAGGGTAGTCGCCCTGGGTGTAAGCCTCGGCGGCAACGCCAAGGCGCTCGAGCAATCCAGCAACCATTTGTGCATCTCCTACATCGGTGATGGGGTGGAAAAATGATGTGGATCAGTATTAATCCGATCACATAGGTACAACAAACGACCTTTATTCCGCATATCATTCCGCCAGGTAATGATTTGAGCCGCAGAGACCGCTATGTCCAAACGCCTGGTGCCTTCCATGACCGCCCTGCAGTGCTTTGAAGCTGCAGCCCGCCATTTGAGCTTTACCCGCGCCGCCGAAGAGCTGCACCTGACCCAGAGCGCTGTCAGCAAGCAGGTGGCGCAGCTTGAAGACATGCTGCGACACCACCTGTTCCTGCGTATCCGCCGCCGCCTGCAACTCACCCCGGCCGGCAGCCTGTACCTGGCCGAGGTCAACAAGATCCTCACCCAGGTGGATATGTCCAGCCGCTACGTGCTCACCTACGGCGAACAGACCGAGATATTGAAGGTAGCCACTCAACCAAGTTTTGGCGTGCGCTGGTTAATCCCGCACCTCAAGGGTTTTGGCAAACGCCACACCAACATCCACCTGGACATCCGCAACGAGATGGAGCCGTTCGCCCTGCTGCAAGGCTCGGCGGATGTGGTGTTTTTTTATGGCCAGGGCACCTGGCCGGGGGCCACCTGCGTGGAGCTGTTCCGCGAAGAAGTGGTGCCGGTGTGCGCGCCGGAGCCTGCTGGCCGGGCGTAAGTTGGCGGGCGCCGAGGCGCTAACCGACCTGGTGCTGTTGCAAAGCACGTCGCGGCCAGAAGCCTGGCATGAATGGTTCCTGGAGCAGGACCTGCAGAGCGTCAGTGCCTATCACGGGCCGCGCTTCGATACGTTCTATATGGCGTTGAGCGCCGCGCAGGCCGGGTGCGGGGTAGCGCTGGTGCCGCGTTACCTGGCGGCGAAGGAGCTGGCGGACGGGAGCCTGGTGGTGCCGTGGAACCATGCGATGCGCAGTGCCGGGGCGCATTACCTGGCGTATGCCGAGCATGCGGCGGAGGTGCCCAAGGTGCGGGCGTTGGTGGAATGGATTCACGAGCAGCTTAAGGCTTGAGATTGCTCGGGCCGCTTCGCGGCACAAGGCCGCTCCTACAAAAAGCAACGCGGCCCCCTGTAGGAGCGGCCTTGTGCCGCGAATGGGCTGCAAAGCAGCCCCAATGGCCCTTAAGGTCGATCAAAAAAGGAATGACACACTCACTTTTTTTCGCTTGTGAGCCAAGTGCATTCCCAGCTTTCATGTAAGCGTCCGAACCCAACCAGGAAGCTAGCGATGCCCGCCCACGATTTCGTCAGCCCAGACAGCATCCGCGCGCAGTTCTCTGCCGCCATGTCGCTCATGTACAAACAGGAAGTGCCGCTGTACGGCACGTTGCTGGAGCTGGTGAGCGAAATCAACCAGCAGGTCATGGCCCAGCAGCCCCAGGTTGCCGAGGCCCTGCGCTGGACCGGCGAAATCGAGCGCCTGGACCACGAGCGCCACGGCGCCATCCGGGTAGGCACCGCCGAAGAACTGGCCACCATCGCCCGCCTGTTCGCCGTCATGGGCATGCAGCCAGTCGGCTACTACGACCTCGTTTCGCCGGCGTGCCGGTGCATTCCACGGCTTTCCGCGCGGTGCAGGAGCAGTCGCTGCACGTCAGCCCGTTCCGTGTGTTCACCTCGCTGCTGCGCCTGGAGCTGATCGACAATCCGCAACTGCGTGAGCTGGCCCAAAGCATCCTGGCCAAGCGCCAGATCTTCACCGCCCGCGCCCTCGAACTGATCGCCCAGTGCGAGCGCGACGGCGGCCTGAACGCTGAGGATGCCGAAGCATTCGTGCAGGAAGCGCTGCACACCTTCCGCTGGCACCACAACGCCACCGTTACCGCCGAGCAGTACCAGCAACTGCACGACCAGCACCGCCTGATTGCCGATGTGGTGGCCTTCAAGGGCCCGCACATCAACCACTTGACCCCACGCACCCTGGACATCGATGCGATCCAGCTCGGCATGCCGGCCAAGGGCATTCCACCGAAGGCCGTGGTCGAAGGCCCACCCACCCGCCGCCACCCTATCCTGCTGCGCCAGACCAGCTTCAAGGCCTTGCAGGAAAAGGTCGCGTTCAGCGACCAGCAAGGTAGCGAAGGCAGCCACACCGCGCGCTTTGGCGAAATCGAGCAACGTGGCGCGGCCCTGACGCCGAAAGGTCGCCAACTGTACGACAAGCTGCTCGACGCCACCCGCGCCGCCCTGGGTGGCGCACCGGCCGAAGCCAATGCCGAGCGCTACATGGCATTGTTGAAAGATACCTTTGCCGAATTCCCGGACGACCTGGCGCAGATGCGTGAACAGGGCCTGGCGTACTTCCGCTACTTCGCCACTGAAAAAGGCCTGGCCGCGCGCGACCAGGAAGGCCGCCCTACCACCCTGCAAGGGCTGATCGACGCAGGCCATGTGCATTACGAAGCGCTGGTGTACGAGGACTTCCTGCCCGTGAGCGCCGCGGGGATCTTCCAGTCCAACCTGGGCGACGATGCACAGGCCGAGTACGGCAGTAATGCCAACCGCGATGCGTTCGAAGCGGCGCTGGGGTTGCAGGTGCAAGATGAGCTGGCCCTGTATGCGCAAAGCGAGCGCCGCTCGCTGCAGGCCTGTGCACACGCGTTGAACCTGGGTTCGATGTAAGGCTTTCCGGCCTCTTCGCGGGCTCGCCCGCGAAGAGGCCAGCACAGGCAATCAGAGAGGCGGCAGGATTTCCACATCCGGCAAATCCATCGCCGCCACCTCGTCTGCCAGAAAATCACTCAAGCGCCGTAAACGCTCGCCACCCGGCCGGGTACGTGGCCATACCAGGTAGTAGTCCATCCCGCTGGGCACTGCTGTCGGCCAAGGCAGGCTCAACCGCCCCTGCGCCACATCTTCGGCCACCATCAGCAGATCGCCCATGGAAATCCCGTAGCCCCGCGCAGCGGCAATCATGCCCAGCTCCAGGGTGTCGAACACCTGCCCGCCCTTGAGCGACACCTTGTCGCCAAGCCCCATGCGCTCCAGCCATTCCCGCCAGTCACGCTTGTCCACCGTGGGGTGCAGCAGTTCGATAGAGGCCAGCCGGCACACGTCCCAGGGCTCTTCGTCGAGCAGGTCCGGCGCACCGACCGGGATCAGCAACTCCGGGAACAGCTTGCGCACCTCCCACTCCGCCGGGAACACGCCATCACTGAGCAGCACCGCACAATCGAACGGCTCCTGGTTGAAGTCCACATGGTCGACGTCCATCCAGGCGCTGGTCAGTTGCACTTCGTTACCCGGCTGCAGGTGCCGAAAACGGCTCAGGCACGCCAGCAACCAGCGCATGGTCAAGGTGGACGGGGCTTTCATACGCAGGATGTCATCTTCGCCGCGCAAGTTATCGCAGGCCCGCTCCAGCGCCGCAAAGCCTTCGCGCACCCCCGGCAACAGCACCCGCGCCGCTTCGGTCAATTGCAGGCTGCGGCCACTGCGTACGAACAGGCGGCAGGCGAAGTGCTGTTCCAGCGTGCGGATATGCCGGCTGACAGCACTTTGGGTAATCGACAGCTCTTCGCCGGCACGTGTGAAGGAGCAATGCCGTGCAGCCGCTTCGAATGCGCGCAGGGCATACAACGGAGGAAGCTGTCTGGACATGAGGCACCTGCCATACGGGACTGTGGAGCGAATCACCAGAAAGCATATATACATGAGTCAGACTCATGCCAATGATCGCTTTTATCCTTTTGTGCAAAGTTGACCAAAGCCTCAGAATCGCGCTTCGTTGTTTTCTCCAGGAAAAAGGACCACCCCCATGCATGTCGCGCCCACCACAGAACTCAAGGCTTTGCTGCGCCTGGCCGGGCCGCTGATCGCCTCGCAGTTGGCGCACATGCTGATGGTGCTGACCGACACCCTGATGATGGCCCGTATCAGCCCGCAGGCGCTGGCCGGCGGCGGCCTGGGTGCAGCAAGCTATTCGTTCGTGTCGATTTTTTGCCTGGGCGTGATCGCTACGGTCGGCACCCTGGTGGCGATCCGCAAGGGCGCCAACGACATCGAAGGTGCCACCCGCCTGGCACAGAACGGCCTGTGGCTGGCCTGGGGCCTGGCACTGTTCGCCGCGCTGGCGCTGTGGAACCTGGAGCCTGTTCTACTGATGTTTGGCCAGCAACCGGAAAACGTGGCCTCTGCCAGCGAATTCCTTACCCTGCTGCCACTGGCGTTGCCCAGCTACCTGACCTTCATGGCCTTGCGTGGTTTTACCAGCGCCCTTGGCCGCTCGACCCCGGTGATGGTGATCAGTGTGGTCGGCACGGTGCTCAACTACCTGTTCAACGTGGCGTTGATCGAAGGCATGTTCGGCCTGCCAAAACTGGGCCTGATGGGCATTGGCCTGGTCACCGCAGTGGTATCGATGGGCATGGCCATCGCCCTTGCCTTGTACATCCGCTGGCATTCGGCCTATGCCGCCTACCCGCTGCGCAAGGGCCTGTCGCGCCCGTCGCTGCCGGCCCTGCGCGAGCTGTGGCGGCTGGGCCTGCCGATTGGCGGCACCTACATGGTGGAAGTGGGCCTGTTCGCCTTTGCTGCGCTGTGCATGGGCGTACTGGGCAGCACCGAATTGGCGGCGCACCAGATCGCCCTGCAGATCGTGTCCACGGCGTTCATGGTGCCGACGGGCTTGTCCTATGCGGTGACCATGCGCGTGGGTTTGTACTACGGCGCCGGCAACCTGCTGGCGGCGCGCAGCGCCGGGCGCGTGGGTATCGGGTTCGGGGCAATGATCATGTTTGCCTTCGCCGCCCTGTTCCTGCTGCTGCCCGAAGCACTGGTGGGGCTGTTTATCGACCGTAACGACCCGGGCTTTGCCGCGATCTTCCAGGTGGCCGTGCAGTTGTTGATGGTGGCGGCGTGGTTCGAGCTGTTCGACGGCATGCAGACGATTGCCATGGGCTCGATCCGTGGGCTGAAGGATGCCAAGACCACCTTCCTGATCGGGCTGGTGTGCTACTGGCTGGTGGGGGCGCCGAGCGCCTGGTTGTTCACCTTTACCCTGGGCGGCGGTGCGGTGGGGATCTGGTGGGGGCTGGCGCTGGGGCTGGCATGCGCGGCGGTGGCGCTGACCTTTGGCTTTGAGTGGCGGATGAAGCGGTTGTTGAAAAAGGCAGGGGTGCCTGGCGGGTCTGCGGTGCCTGTTTGATTGTTGGGGCTGCTTTGCAGCCCTATCGCGGCACAAGGCCGCTCCTACAAGGGACCGCGACAGCCCTTGGTCATGCGGTCCCCTGTAGGAGCGGCCTTGTGCCGCGAAAGGAGGGCAAAGCCCTCCCCTGCTATCTCAAAGGCTAACCAGCTTTGGCCTGCTGCAATCCAGGAGAAACTCGATCAACTCCCCCACCGGCAGCGGCTTGCTGACCAAAAAGCCCTGCACCTGGTCACAACCAAACCCACGCAACAACGCCAACTGCTCTTCGCTCTCCACCCCCTCGGCTACCACTTCGAGGTTGAGGTTGTGCGCCAGGTTGATCATGGCGTGCACCAGCTTGCGGTTCTCCTCGCGCATTTCCATTCCAGCAACAAAGCTGCGGTCCACCTTGAGCAAGGTGATCGGCAAGCTGTTGAGATGCACGAACGAAGAAAACCCAGTGCCGAAATCGTCGAGCGAAAAGCGCACACCCAGGCGGCCGAGGGCGTCCATGGTCTGGCGCACCAGCTCGTTGCGGCGCATCACTGCCGTTTCGGTCAGTTCAAACTCCAGCCAGCGGGCGTCCACACCGTGCTCAAGGATCAGGCGACTCAGGGTGGCCAGCAGCTGGCTGTCCTGAAACTGGCGGAAGCTCAGGTTGACCGCCATGTGCAGCGGCTCCAGACCGCGCTCGCACAGCGCCTGCATATCGCGCAGGGCGCGGGAGATCACCCAGTAGCCCAAGGGCACGATCAGGCCGCTCTGTTCGGCCAGGGGCACGAATTCGCTGGGCGGTAACAGCCCGCGCTCGGCATGGCGCCAGCGCACCAGCGCCTCCAGGCCGACGATGCGCCCGTCCGCCAGGTCGAGCCGCGGCTGATAGTGCAGCTCCAGCTCGTCACGGCGCAGCGCACGGCGCAGTTCGCTTTCCAGGTCGGCAAGGCTGCGGGCGTTGCGATTGATACGTTCATTGAACACATGGAAGGTACAGCCCTGGCTGCCCTTGGCCTGGCGCATGGCAATGTGCGCATGCCACATCAACGGGTCGGCACCGCTCTGCGCGCGGGCATGGGCCAAGCCCAGGCTGCAACCCAGCAGCAGGCTTTCGCCGTCGATCCAGTAGGGTTCGGCCAAGGCCTCGACGATGCGTTCGGCAATCCATTCGGCACGGTTGGCGTCGCGGCGGGTGTCGATCAGCAGGGCGAATTCGTCGCTACCCAGTCGCGCCAGCTGGTCGCCGGCCTCCAACTGGTTTTGCAGCCGCGCCACCACTTGCAGGATCAGGCGGTCGCCGCTCTGGTGGCCAAGCGCATCGTTGACGTGGCGGAAGTTGTCCAGGTCCAGGTGGCCCAAGGCAATGCCACGGCCCTCGTTCTCGGCCAGACGCGCGGTCAGCAAGGCCTGGAAGCCCTGGCGGTTGGCGATGCCGGTCAATGGGTCCTGTTCGGCCAGGCGCTGCAAGGTGGCCACCAGCACCCCACGTTCGCGTACATGGCGCAGCGAGCGGCGCAAGGTATCGGCATTGAGCTGGTCACGTACCAGCCAGTCGCTGACGGCGCTGGGTGCCACCTCGGGCTCGTGGTCGAGCAGCAGGATAGTGGGCAGCTCGCAACGCCCGGGCACCGGCTGCAGGGCCGGGGTTGCCAGCACAACAGCTTGGCGATCATGGCTGAAAAGGCTGTCGACCGCCTCCCAGTTTGGGGCGGTCAGCAGCACGGCACTGCCCCTCAGGGCAGGCATGCACGCGTGCAACATGGCGGCCCATTCCGGCTCATCAGCCAACAGCAGCAAACGCAAAGGTTCGACAGGCGTGGACAAGCGGACTCCTTAGGGCTTCACGGTGCAACGGTAACTGGCAGGTATGCTACTGCATTTAATGAAAATGATTTTCACTTTTATACATGTTTTTACGGGCGTAGCATCCCGACGTATTTTGTCGTGCATCCTGCGCGAAACGAGCCAAACCGGCAAATATGATTTTTTCAGCTACTAGCATTAGTGGCACTAATAATGAGGCGGACAAAAGTCTGACTCAGACGTCAGACGGTCGCGCCACAACTGCCCCATGCCTGTTAGAATGCGCGGCTATTTTCTGGCGACCCCCGGTTTCTAGCATGTCCCGACTCAACCCCAGGCAACAGGAAGCCCGTGACTACGTCGGCGGCCCTCTTTTGGTGCTCGCCGGTGCAGGTTCGGGCAAGACCAGCGTAATCACGCGCAAGATTGCCCACCTCATCCAGAACTGCGGCATCCGTGCCCAGTACATCGTGGCGATGACCTTCACCAACAAGGCCGCACGCGAGATGAAGGAGCGGGTCGCCACCCTGCTGCGCCCGGGGGAAGGCCGTGGCCTGACGGTGTGTACCTTCCACAACCTGGGCCTGAACATCATTCGCAAGGAGCACGACAAGCTGGGCTACAAGCCAGGCTTCTCGATCTTCGACGAGTCCGACATCAAGGCGTTGCTGTCGGACATCATGCAGAAGGAATACTCCGGCGACGACGGCATCGACGAGATCAAGAACATGATCGGTGCCTGGAAGAACGACCTGATCCTGCCACCCGAGGCCCTGGAAAAGGCGCGCAACCCACGCGAACAAACCGCCGCCATCGTCTACACCCACTACCAGCGCACGCTCAAGGCGTTCAACGCGGTGGACTTCGACGACCTGATCCTGCAGCCGGTCAAGCTGTTCCAGGAGCACCCCGAAGTGCTGGAGCGCTGGCAGAACCGCGTGCGCTACCTGCTGGTGGACGAATACCAGGACACCAACGCCAGCCAATACCTGCTGGTGAAAATGCTGATCGGCATGCGCAACCAGTTCACCGTGGTGGGCGACGACGACCAGTCGATCTACGCCTGGCGGGGTGCCCGGCCCGAGAACCTGATGCTGCTCAAGGAGGACTACCCCTCCCTGAAGATTGTCATGCTGGAGCAGAACTACCGCTCCACCAGCCGCATCCTGCGCTGTGCCAACGTGCTGATCGCCAACAACCCGCATGCGTTCGAGAAACAGCTGTGGAGCGAGATGGGCGTGGGCGACGAGATCCGCGTTATCCGCTGCAAAAACGAGGAAGCCGAGGCCGAACGCGTGGCCATGGAAATCCTCACCTTGCACCTGCGCACCAACCGCCCGTACAGCGATTTCGCCATCCTCTACCGCGGTAACTACCAGGCCAAGCTGATCGAACTGAAGCTGCAGCACCATCAGGTGCCCTATCGCCTGTCTGGCGGCAACAGCTTCTTCGGCCGCCAGGAGGTCAAAGACCTGATGGCCTACCTGCGTCTGCTGGTGAACCCGGACGATGACAACGCCTACCTGCGGGTGATCAACGTACCGCGCCGTGAAATCGGCTCCACCACCCTGGAAAAGCTCGGCAACTATTCCACCGAGCGCGGCATTTCGATGTACGCCGCCAGCGAGGAGCTGGGCTTGGGCGAGCACCTGGACGCCCGCTACACCGAGCGCTTGCAGCGCTTCAAGCACTGGCTGGACGGGGTACGCCACAAGGTTGCCCTGGAAGACCCGATTGCCGCGCTGCACGAGATGATCCGCGACATCGACTACGAGAACTGGATCCGCCAGCAGACCGCCAGCGACAAAGCTGCGGAGTTTCGGATCAGCAACGTCTGGTTCCTGGTCGAAGCGCTGAAAAACACCCTCGAAAAGGACGAAGAGGGTGACATGACCATCGAGGACGCCATCGGCAAGCTGGTGTTGCGCGACATGCTCGAACGCCAGCAGGAAGAGGAAGAGAACGCCGAAGGTGTGCAGATGATGACACTGCACGCCTCCAAGGGCCTGGAATTCCCCTACGTGTTCATCATGGGCATGGAGGAGGAAATCCTCCCGCACCGCTCCAGCATCGAGGCCGACACCATCGAAGAGGAACGCCGCCTGGCCTACGTGGGCATTACCCGCGCGCGCCAGACCCTGGCCTTCACCTTCGCTGCCAAGCGCAAGCAGTACGGTGAAATCATCGACTGCACGCCCAGCCGGTTCCTCGACGAACTGCCTCCGGACGACCTGGCCTGGGAAGGCCTGGATGACGCGCCGGTCGAAGTAAAGGCCGCACGCGGCAACAACGCCCTGGCCGATATCCGGGCAATGCTCAAACGCTGATCAACCATTACTCTTAAACTTTGCCGCTATTTGCGGCCACCTTTGCTACATCGAGGAAAAAAAAGTGGAAGCACTGCATCAGAAGATTCGCGAAGAAGGCATCGTGCTTTCCGACCAGGTTCTCAAAGTCGACGCGTTTCTCAACCACCAGATCGATCCGGCGCTGATGCAGCTGATCGGTGACGAGTTCGCCCGCCTGTTCGCCGATGCCGGCGTGACCAAGATCGTCACCATCGAAGCCTCGGGCATTGCCCCGGCGGTGATGACCGGCCTGAAGCTGGGCGTACCGGTGATCTTTGCGCGCAAGCACCAGTCGCTGACCCTGACCGAGAACCTGCTGACTGCCTCGGTGTATTCCTTCACCAAGCAGACCGAGAACACCGTGGCCATCTCGCCACGCCACCTCAACAGCAGCGACCGCGTGCTGGTGATCGACGATTTCCTGGCCAACGGCAAGGCGTCGCAGGCACTGATCTCGATCATCAAGCAAGCCGGTGCCACCGTAGCTGGCCTGGGCATCGTGATCGAGAAGTCGTTCCAGGGCGGCCGTGCCGAGCTGGACAGCCAAGGCTACCGCGTTGAATCGCTGGCCCGGGTGAAGTCGCTGGAAGGCGGTGTGGTCAGCTTCATCGAGTAAGCCTGTACCGGCCCCATCGCCGGCAAGCCAGCTCCCACAGGTACTACACAAGGCTCGGCCCCTGTGAAATTCCTGTGGGAGCTGGCTTGCCGGCGATGGGCTGCAAAGCAGCCCCCGACGATCTTCAGGTCGCCGCCAGCCCCGCCAGCAACAGCCGCTGATACAGCTCTTCCTTCAATCCCTGCGGAGCGTCCAGCCCCATCCGCTCCAAATGCCCCTCATACCCCTCCGGCCCCGGCGCATCCAGCGCTGCCTTGCCCAGCTCCAGCACCTCGCTCAGCTTGAACTTGCTCTTCAACCAGTTCAGCGCCCGCAACAAGTCCCGCTCTTCAGCCGTAAAGTCCGTCCCCATCGGATACTCCGGGAACAGCCGCGCATGCCGCGCCCTGATCGCCTCCAGCCGCTGCGGCGTGTTGTCGGTAAAGCGCGTGTCCAGCTGGAAGTCTCTGGCCAGCTTGCCGGCACTCTTGGCCTGCTCGATCAGCTCCTGCTGGAACCGCGAATCACACACCGCCAACAACCGCGCAATCACCTCGCTGTCGGTCTGCCCACGCAAGTCGGCAATGCCGTACTCGGTCACCACGATATCGCGCAGGTGCCGGGGGATGGTGCAGTGGCCATAGGTCCAGAACAGGTTTGAGGTCACCTCCCCGCCCGCCTCACGCCAGCTGCGCAGCAGCAGGATCGAGCGCCCACCTTCCAGCGCATGGGCCTGGGCGACGAAGTTGTACTGCCCGCCCACGCCGCTCAGCACGCGGCCGTCTTCCAGCTGGTCGGCTACCCCTGCGCCGAGCAACGTCATGCCAAACGCCGTGTTGATGAAGCGCGCATCGCGGCGCTGGCGGCGCTTGAGCGCCTCTTGCCCGTACAGCTCGTTGATGAAGCTGATGCGGGTCATGGCAAAGCGCGAGCGTTGTTCGAGTGGCATCTCCCTCAACCGCTGGTAGAACGCCTGCGGGCCAAGGAAAAAGCCGCCATGCACCAGGGGCCCCTGCTCATCCGCCGGGCGTCGCAACAGCCCGGCCTCGGCCAGCACCAGCAAGCCATTGACGAACATCTCGCTACAGCCGTACAGGCCTTGGGCAAACGTACCCAGCCCCCCTTCCCGCTCGATCAGCGCCTGCCAAGGGCCGACATCCAGCTCATCGAGCAAGGCACGGAAGCCCACATTGTCACCCTGACGCGCCAGCAACGCGGCGGCAACGGCATCGCCCATTGCACCGATGCCGATCTGCAAGGTGCCGCCGTCGCGCACCAGCGTGCTGGCGTGCAGGCCGATGCAATGGTCCTGGGTGCCGACCGGCATGTTCGGCGTGGAAAACAGGCGGCGCTGCTCGGCCTCATCGATCAGCAGGTCGAATGTATCGATCGGCAGCTCCGCATCGCCCGGCATGTAAGGCAGTTCGGTGTGCACCTGGCCGAGCATGAGGATGGTCTCTCCGGCCGCGCGGCGCTTGGCGATCATCGGCAGCAGGTCGAGGGTGATGTCGGGGTTGCAGGCCAGGCTCAGGTGAACAGGCCGTTCAGGCGTGGCAGCCACCAGTTGCGCGACCAGGTTCAGCCCCTTGGCGTTGATGTCGCGTGCGGCGTGGCTGTAGTTGCTGCTGATGTAGTCCTGCTGGGCCGCTTCGCTGTGCAACAGGCTGCCCGGCTGCATGAAGAATTGCTCGACACGGATGTTCGGCGGCAGGCTGTCGTTGCGCAGGTCGGCGAGGTAGGTGAGCTCTTCGTAGTCGGCGAAGACACGCTCGACGAAGGGTTCGAGAAAGCGTCGTTGCAGGCCATCGCCCAGCGGCGGGCGGCCGAGGGACAGTGCGGTGTAAATGGTCAATTGTCGTTCTGGCAGGTCGCGCACGCGGGAATAGAGGGCGTTTACGAAGGCGTTGGGCTTGCCCAGGCCCAATGGCAAACCCATATGGATATGGGTTGGCAGCCGGGACAAGACCTGCTCGACAGCCTGGTCGATGGCGCAGAGGTGCATCGGGGCCTCCTGAGACATCCATGGGTTCAGGGGTTGGACATGGCACTGGCGGGTTGGTTGCCTGTGCTGGCCCTTTCGCGGGCTTGCCCCCTCCCACAGGATAACCACTGGGCCGGCACGGGCACCCCAAAAACAAAGCCCGCCATCAACGGCGGGCCTCGTGCGATTCAGCGGCGTCTTACAGACCGGACATTTTCTTGATCGCCCCTTTCAGGTCGTCATCCGAGCAATCCGCGCAGGTGCCCTTCGGTGGCATGGCGTTGATGCCGGTAATGGCCTTGGCCAGGATGCCATCCAGCCCGCCCTGGTGGTCGGCGCGTTCTTTCCACGCCGCAGTGTCGCCAATTTTTGGCGCGCCGAGCAGGCCGCTGCCATGGCAGGCATTGCAGTGCTTGGCAATGATGTCATCCGGCGTCTTGGCGCCCCCACCCCCTGCTGCTGCAGCCACTTCCATGCCTTTGCATTCCTGGCCCTGGACACACACCTGGCCAACCGGCTCCAGGCGTTTGGCAATGTCGTCATTGGTCGCAGCGGTTGCGCTCATTGCCCAGAGGGCGAATACGGCTGCTGGTACGGCCAGCATCTTCTTGATTTGGTTCACGCGAACACCCTCATGGTGGCTAATCACGCTCGCGGCCACGGATCGGCGAGCGTTGAAAAGTATAGCGGGAACCCGGAGGCCGTGAAACGACCCTACACAGGAAAGGGGTATTGCCGAATCAATGCACTGCGCTGGATCAAAAGTTTGAAGGCGTCGCCGCACTGATCAGGCGGGCGGGCTGGTTGAACGGGTTGCGAAAGCGGTGCGGCCGCGTGCTTTCGAAGTAGTAGCTGTCGCCTTCTTCGAGGATGAAGATCTCGTTGCCAACCACCAGCTCCAGCCGGCCTTCAAGCAGGATGCCGGTTTCTTCGCCATCGTGGGTGAGCATTTCGGCACCGGTGTCGGCACCTGGCGGATACACCTCGGTGAGAAACGCGATGGCGCGGTTGGGGTGCGACTTGCCGACCAGCTTCATGGTCACCGCACCGTCCGAGATATCGATCAGCTCGTGGGCCTTGTAGACGATCTGAGTAGGGCTTTCAGGCTCCAGCTCGACCGAAAAGAACTCGACCATGGACATGGGAATACCGCTCAGCACCTTGCGCAGCGAGCTGATAGAAGGGCTCACGCTGTTCTTCTCGATCATCGAGATGGTGCTGTTGGTCACACCGGCACGCTTGGCGAGTTCGCGCTGGGACAGGCCCTTGAGCTTGCGGATGGCTTGCAGTCGTTCGCCGACGTCCAAAGCTGGAGCCTCCTGAAACGGTGGAAAGGGGGATGGATGTGAACGATATCATGGCAATGCCGTTCAGTATTTACAACACACCGCCCCTCAACCTGTCCGCTTCAGCGTGTCATTCGCCGATGTAGTCCCGCGGTACCCGCTTCAGGTTGCAGAAAATCTGGTAAGGAATAGTGCCCGCATGTGCGGCCACTTCGCTGGCCAGCACCTGCTTGCCCCACAATTCGACCGGGCTGCCGACGGTGGCTTGCGGTACATCGGTCAGGTCGATGCTGAGCATGTCCATCGACACCCGGCCGATCAGCTGGGTACGCTGGCCGGCCACCAGCACCGGCGTTCCGTTGGGCGCCTGGCGCGGGTAGCCATCGGCATAACCCATGGC
The DNA here is from genome assembly GCA_947090765.1 of Pseudomonas sp. MM223. Taxonomy (NCBI): domain Bacteria; kingdom Pseudomonadati; phylum Pseudomonadota; class Gammaproteobacteria; order Pseudomonadales; family Pseudomonadaceae; genus Pseudomonas; species Pseudomonas sp. MM223. Next base: position 6,606,401 of record OX352322.1, read on the forward strand.
GACCACGCCCACACGCGTGGGCCTGGGGCTGACGAACTTGGCGCCATAGCCTACCGGCTCGCCGGCAGGCAGCTCGCGCACGCTGATGATTCGCGACTGCAGGGTCATTACCGGTTGCAGGCGTTCGGCCTGGGCCTGGGGCACTTCGAACGGCGTGGCGCCGTACAGCATCAGGCCCGGGCGTACCCAGTCGCTGGGCGCTTGTGGCCAGCCCAGCACGCCGGGCGAGTTACGCAGGCTGCACTCGGCGGCCAGGCCCTGGCGGGCGGCCTCGAACACAGCGACCTGCTGGGCAGTGGCGTCGGCATCCAGTTCGTCGGCGCGGGCGAAGTGGCTCATCAGCACGATGCGCGCAACCTTGCCGCTGGCCAACAACCGCTGGTAGGCGTCGTGGTAGTCCTTGGGGTGCAGGCCGACGCGGTGCATGCCGCTGTCCAGCTTCAGCCAGACGGTGAGTGGCTTGTGCAGTTGGGTTTTCTCGATGGCTTCGAGCTGCCACAGCGAGTGCACCACGCACCACAGGTCGTGCTCGGCAATCAGCGCCAGCTCGCTGGCTTCGAAAAAGCCCTCCAGCAACAGCACCGGGGCCTTGATACCGGCGGCGCGCAGCTCCAGCGCCTCTTCGATGCAGGCCACGGCAAAGCCGTCGGCTTCGGCCTCCAGGGCCAAGGCGCAGCGCACGGCACCGTGGCCATAGGCATCGGCCTTGATCACGGCGAGGGCTTTGGCACCGGTCAGTTCACGGGCCAGACGGTAGTTGTGGCGCAGGGCCTGGAGGTCGATCAGGGCGCGGGCGGGACGCATGGCGGCTGCCTTATGGTGGTTCACAGGTTGAAAACGGTGTTGGGTTCATCGCCGGCAAGCCAGCTCCCACAGGACTACCACAGGACCTGAAGACTGTGGAGATCCTGTGGGAGCTGGCTTGCCGGCGATGAGGCCAGTGCAGGCGAACTTACTGCTGGTGAACCGGCGCGGTCTGCCCGTGCTTGGCCACTTCCGGGCTGTTGCCATAACGGGATATATCCAGGCCTTCGGCACTGATCTGCGGCTTCTTGCGCGCAATCAGGTCAGCCAGCAGGCGACCGGAGCCGCACGCCATCGTCCAGCCCAGGGTACCGTGACCGGTGTTCAGGAACAGGTTGCGGAACGCCGTGGCACCAACGATCGGCGTACCGTCCGGGGTTGCCGGGCGCAGGCCGGTCCAGAAGCTGGCCTGGCTCAGGTCACCGCCGCGAGGATAAAGGTCGTTGACGATCATCTCCAGCGTTTCGCGCCGGCGCGGGTTCAGCGACAGGTCAAAACCGGCAATTTCAGCCATGCCGCCAACGCGGATGCGGTTGTCGAAACGGGTGATGGCGACCTTGTAGGTTTCGTCGAGAATGGTCGACGTCGGGGCCATGTCGCCGTTGGTGATCGGCACGGTCAGCGAGTAGCCCTTCAGCGGGTACACCGGGGCTTTGATACCCAGCGGCTTGAGCATCTGCGGCGAGTAGCTGCCCAGCGCCAGCACGTAGCGGTCGGCGGTTTCCAGCTTGCCGTCGATCCACACGCCATTGATGCGGTCGCCGGCGAAGTCCAGGCGCTGGATGTCCTGGCCGAAGCGGAACTCCACGCCCAGTTTCAGCGCCATGTCGGCCAGCTTGGTGGTGAACAGCTGGCAGTCGCCGGTCTGGTCGTTAGGCAGGCGCAGGGCGCCGGCCAGAATGTCTTTCACGCCAGCCAGGGCCGGTTCAACGCGGGCAATGCCATCGCGGTCGAGCAATTCGTAAGGCACGCCGGACTGTTCGAGCACGGCAATGTCCTTGGCCGCAGCATCTACCTGCGCCTGGGTACGGAACAACTGGGTGGTGCCCAGGCTACGGTTTTCGTAGGCGATGCCGGTTTCGGCGCGCAGCTCGTCGAGGCAGTCGCGGCTGTACTCGGACAGGCGCACCATGCGCTCCTTGTTCACCGCATACCGGCTGGCAGTGCAGTTGCGCAGCATCTGCGCCATCCACAGGTACTGGTCAACGTCGCCGGTGAGCTTGATGGCCAGGGGGGCGTGGCGCTCCAGCAGCCACTTGATGGCCTTGAGTGGCACACCCGGGGCGGCCCAGGGCGAGGCATAGCCGGGCGAGATCTGGCCGGCGTTGGCAAAGCTGGTTTCCATGGCCACCGCCGGCTGGCGGTCGACCACCGTGACTTCGAAACCTTGCCGGGCCAGGTAATAGGCACTGGCGGTTCCGATTACACCGCTACCAAGTACCAGAACTCGCATCGTTATATCCCTCACACGCGGCACGCCGCAGACTTTTATTGAAATGGCATGAATGGGCGCAGTATAGGAATTCAAGGCCAGTGCAATTCACTATATAAAAGCCTATTATTGGCGAGAATTCTCGGCAAAATCGCCTTTCACGGAGGGGCATCCCCTATGAGAACCCAGCACCAGAGCAAGCGTGAACTGGACAAGATCGACCGGAACATCCTGCGGATCCTGCAGAATGACGGGCGTATTTCCTTCACCGAACTGGGCGAGAAAGTTGGGCTGTCCACCACCCCTTGCACCGAGCGGGTTCGCCGCCTGGAGCGCGAGGGCATCATCATGGGCTACAACGCCCGCCTGAACCCGCAGCACCTCAAGGGCAGCCTGCTGGTGTTCGTGGAAATCAGCCTGGACTACAAGTCGGGCGACACCTTTGAAGAGTTCCGCCGCGCAGTATTGAAGCTGCCCCACGTACTGGAATGCCACCTTGTGTCAGGTGACTTCGACTACCTGGTAAAGGCGCGTATTTCGGAGATGGCGTCGTACCGCAAGCTGCTTGGCGACATCCTGCTCAAGCTGCCGCATGTGCGCGAGTCCAAGAGTTACATCGTGATGGAAGAGGTGAAAGAAAGCCTCTGCCTGCCGATCCCGGACTGAGGCTAGACCAGCACCTGGCGGGTGGTGGCAATGAACTGGTGCACGAGTTGCTCGGCTGCGGGCTCGATCATCGGCTCAGGGCCACGACCACGTGGGCAGGCCATGCGCGGGGTGGTGCCGAACAGCCGGCAAATCATCGGCCGCTCTTCGTACACCGTGCAGCCGTTGGGGCCAAGGTGCACGCAATCCAGGCGCTCCAGTGCGGCGTCCTGCTCGGCCTGGGACTTGCGCGGTAGGCGGGCCATTTCTTCTGTAGACGTAGTGACGGGGCCGCAGCAGTCGTGGCAGCCGGGTTCACACTCGAATGAGGGGATGAGTTCGCGCAGGAAGTGGATCTTGTGGCGGTTGCAGGACATGGCTGAGTTCAATGTTGATAACTTGCTGGATTATAGGCCCACCGGCTCTTTGTAGGAGCGGCCTTGTGCCGCGAAAGGGGTGCGTAGCGCCCCCAAAGTTTCAGCTTCGCCGCAGCTATTGCCGGGGCCGCCCTGCGGCCCTTTCGCGGCACAAGGCCGCTCCTACAGGTTACCGCGTTAACCAGGTCAGGCGGTTGCCCCCCCCCAGAGGCCCGGCTTATCCTCCTCCCCTAGCCTTCCAGCCTCAGGACCGACCTAATGATCCACAGCGCGCAGCACGCCGCCTCCTATTACGCCGCCAGCAGCGCGCCACACCCTGACTACTCCTTCCTGCAAGGCGAGCACAGCGCCGATGTCTGCATCATCGGCGGTGGCTACTCGGGCCTGAACACAGCCATCGAGCCTGGCCGAACGCGGCTTTTCGGTCATCCTGCTGGAAGCGCGCAAGTTGGGCTGGGGCGCCAGCGGGCGCAATGGTGGGCAGTTGATCCGCGGCGTCGGCCACGGCCTGGAGCAGTTCCTGCCGGTGATTGGCGAGGACGGCGTGCGCAGCATGAAGCTGATGGGCCTGGAAGCCGTTCAGATCGTGCGCGAACGGGTCGAAAAGCATGCCATCGCCTGCGACCTGACTTGGGGCTACTGCGACCTGGCCAACAAACCCGCCGAACTGCTGGGCTTTGCCGAAGACGCCGAAGAGCTGCGCAGCCTGGGTTATGCGCATGAACTGCGCCTGGTCGGCAAGGACGACATCCACAGCGTGGTCGGCGCCGACTGCTATGTGGGCGGGTTGGTCGACATGGGCTCCGGCCACCTGCACCCGCTCAACCTGGCCTTGGGTGAAGCAGCCGTGGCCAGCCGCCTGGGCGTGAAACTATTCGAGCAGTCCGAGGTTACCCGCATCGACTACGGCCCCGAAGTGCAGGTGCATACTGCCCAGGGCCGGGTACGCGCCAAGACTCTGGTGCTGTGCTGCAACGCCTATCACAACGACCTTAACCGCGAGCTGGGCGGCAAGGTGCTGCCGGCCGGCAGCTACATCATCGCCACCGAGCCGCTGGGCGAAGAACGCGCGCGCGCATTACTGCCGCAGAACATGGCGGTGTGCGACCAACGCGTAGCGCTGGATTATTACCGCCTGTCCGCCGACCACCGCCTGCTGTTCGGCGGTGCCTGCCACTATTCCGGCCGCGACCCGAAAGACATCGCCGCCTACATGCAGCCGAAGATGCTCAAGGTGTTCCCGCAGTTGGCCAACGTGCGCATCGACTATCAGTGGGGCGGCATGATCGGCATCGGTGCCAACCGCCTGCCGCAGGTTGGCCGCCTGGCCAGCCAGCCGAACGTGTATTACGCCCAGGCCTACTCAGGCCATGGGCTCAACGCCACCCACCTGGCCGCGCGCCTGCTGGGCGAGGCCATCAGTGGCCAGGAAAGCGGGCGTTTCGACCTGTTCGCCAAAGTGCCGCATCTCACCTTCCCCGGCGGCAAGCACCTGCGCTCGCCGCTGCTGGCGCTAGGGATGCTGTGGCACAGGCTTAAAGAACTGGTCTGACAGCTGGCACGGTCGGTGTAGGAGCGGCCTTGTGCCGCGAAAGGGCCGCAGAGCGGCCCCAGCGACCTCTGCGGCAACGCTGAAACCTGGGGGCGCTTCGCACCCCATTCGCGGCACAAGGCCGCTCCTACAGGGACCGCGCGGCATCACTTTGATTAGTCCTTCCAGAAGGGTTTGCGCCCTTCTGTACGGGCCTGCTCCCAGGCTCAGCCCGACATCACGCAATTCGTCATCCGTCAGCTGCAACAGCGCCCTGCGGGTATGCCAGCGATGCAGCATCAGCCCCCAACGCCCAAGCCCTTCCGGCGCGTTGAATACCTTGGCCTGCTGCCCGGCTTCCAATTCCCTGGCCAACAGTTGCAAGCGCACATCGCTCATGCCACCCATCACCGCACCCTCCCGTTCAGTTGATACCGTGGAGAAAGGATGCGCGTCGGCACCATCGGCAATACAGATCCAATACAGGCTTATTATTCCCATACAGAATTGGCCGTCGGCCGACTGAATGCTGTATTTTCAGCCAAACTGTACCGGTCGCTGTGCCAATGCAGCGCAGGAGTATGCCGTGACCCTTTACCTGAACCTGGCCGAACTGCTCGGCGCCCGCATCGAGCAGGGCCTGTACCGCCCCGGCCAGCGCCTGCCCTCGGTGCGCGCCCTGAGCGTGGAACACGGGGTAAGCCTGAGCACCGTACAGCAGGCCTATCGCATGCTGGAAGACAGCGGCATGGTCTCGCCCCGGCCCAAGTCCGGCTACTTCGTCAGCGACCACCGCCTCCTGCCAGCCTTGCCCGCCGTCAGCCGCCCGGCCCAGCGCCCGGTGGATATCTCGCAATGGGAGCAGGTGCTGGAGCGATACGCAGCACGCCGCGTCAGGGTGTGGTCCAGCTTGGCCGTGGCATGCCCGACATCGACAGCCCCACCCTCAAGCCGCTGCTACGCAGCCTCGCCCAGTTGAGCCGGCGCCAGGACATGCCCGGCCTGTACTACGACAACATCCACGGCAACCTGGCCCTGCGTGAGCAGGTGGCCCGGCTGATGCTCGACTCCGGTTGCCGCCTGAGCCCGGCCGACCTGGTCGTGACCACCGGCTGCCATGAGGCGCTGTCGTGCAGCATTCGCGCGGTATGCGAGCCTGGCGACATCGTCGCGGTGGATTCCCCCAGTTTCCACGGTGCCATGCAAACCCTGAAGGGCCTGGGCATGAAGGCGCTGGAAATCCCCACCGACCCGGTTACCGGCATCAGCCTGGAGGCGTTGGAGCTGGCCCTGGAGCAGTGGCCGATCAAGCTCATCCAGATCACCCCCAACTGCAATAACCCGCTTGGCTACATCATGCCCGAGGCCCGCAAGAAGGCCCTCCTGAGCCTGGCCCAGCGCTACGACGTGGCGATTCTGGAGGACGATGTGTACGGCGACCTGGCCTACACTTACCCGCGCCCGCGTACCCTCAAGTCGTTCGACGACGATGGCCGCGTGCTGTTTTGCAGCTCGTTTTCCAAGACCCTCGCCCCCGGCCTGCGGGTGGGTTGGGTGGCGCCCGGGCGCTACCTGGAGCGGGTGCTGCACATGAAATACATCAGCACCGGCAGCACCGCCAGCCAGCCCCAACTGGCTATCGCCGACTTCATCGCCGGCGGGCACTACCAGCCTCACGTACGGCGCATGCGCAGCCAGTACCAGCGTGGCCGAGACCAGATGAGCGACTGGGTAACCCGTTACTTTCCAGCGGGCACCCGGGTCAGCCGCCCCCAGGGTGGCTTCATGCTGTGGGTGGAATTACCCGAACATTTCGATACGCTGCGCCTGAACCGGGCTTTACTGGAGCAGGGTGTACAGGTTGCCGTGGGCAGCATTTTCTCGGCCTCCGGCAAGTTTCGCCACTGCCTGCGCATGAACTTCGCCGCGCGGCCGACGCCGCAGATCGAGGCCGCCGTGCGCAAGGTCGGTGAAGCCGCCCTTCGTCTACTGGATGAAGAAAGCGCCGACGCGTAACTTTGCGCCGCCCACCACGGTCCAACCCCTAAAGCCCTTGCTGCACAGGACGATCCACCTTTGAGACTCCAGCGAGCCTTGCCTCTGCTGCTGGTGCTGCTGCTCGGCCTTGCCGGCTGTGCCAGCGTCGGCACGCCCCGGGAAACCAGCCAGGCGCTGCCCGCCAACGACTCCGCTTTTGGCCGCTCGGTGCTACGCCAGGCTGCACCCTACGGCGGCCGCTCGGGCTTTCGCCTGCTGCCCAACAGCAATGAAGCCTTCCGTGCCCGTGCCGAGCTGATCCGCAACGCCCAGGCCAGCATCGACCTGCAGTACTACATCGTCCATGACGGCCTCAGCACCCGCGCTCTGGTGCATGAACTGCTGCGTGCCGCCGACCGCGGCGTGCGTGTGCGCATTCTGCTGGACGACACCACCAGCGACGGCCTGGACACCATCATGGGCACCCTCGATGCCCACCCCAACATCCAGATACGCGTGTTCAACCCGCTGCACCTGGGCCGCAGCACGGGTGTAACGCGTGCCGTGGGCCGGCTGTTCAACCTGTCGCGCCAGCACCGGCGCATGCACAACAAGCTGTTCCTGGTGGACAACAGCATGGCGATTGTCGGCGGGCGTAACCTGGGCGACGAGTATTTCGATGCCGAGCCCAATCTCAATTTCACCGACATCGACCTGCTGGGCGTAGGCCCGGTGGCCGAGCAACTGGGGCACAGCTTCGACCAGTACTGGAACAGCGCCCTCAGCCGGCCGATCACCGACTTCCTCTGGCATGACCCGGATGCCCACGACCTGCGTGCCAGCCGCCACCGCCTGGAGGTGTCCCTGGCCGAGGCCCGTACCCAGCGCAAAGCCCTGTACGACCGCTTGATGGCTTACCAGTCGCAACCACGCCTGGATGTGTGGCGCAACGAGCTGATCTGGGCGCACGCCCAAGCGCTATGGGATGCCCCAAGCAAGGTGTTGGCCGACGACGAACCAGACCCACAATTGCTACTGAGCCAGCAACTGGCACCAGACCTGGCCAGCGTGAGCCGCGAGCTGATCCTGGCATCGGCCTACTTTGTACCGGGTGAACCGGGGCTGCTGTACCTGACCGGCCGCGCCGACGCTGGCGTTTCGGTGAAGCTGCTGACCAACTCGCTGGAGGCCACTGACGTGCCGGCGGTACATGGCGGCTATGCACCCTATCGCCGGGCCTTGCTTGAGCATGGCGTGCAGCTTTACGAGCTTCGCCGTCAGCCAGGCGCCCCCAGCGCCGGGCGGTTGAGTTTCCATGGCAGCTCGGATTCGAGCCTGCACACCAAGGCGATCGTGTTCGACCGGCGCAAGACCTTCATCGGCTCATTCAACTTCGACCCGCGCTCAGTGCTGTGGAACACCGAGGTAGGGGTGCTGGTGGACAGCCCGGAGCTGGCGGAGTACACCCGCGAGCTGGCCCAGCAAGGTATGGCGCCGGCGTTGAGTTACCAGGTGAAGCTGGTGGGGGACAAACTGGTGTGGGCGACCGAGGACAATGGCCAGCGGCACGTGCTGACGTCTGAACCGGGTGGGATGTGGCGGCGGTTCAATGCCTGGATCAGCAAGGCGGTTGGCCTGGAGAAGATGTTGTAGCGGCAATTTTGGGGCTGCTTTGCAGCCCCAAAATCGTCAGGCTGACACCGCCTCAAAGGCCCCACGCCGCTGGGTCAGCACTACCAGCCCGGCAGCCCCGGCAGCCATCAGCAACAGCAACGCATGCCCGCTGATCCACTGGCTCCCGGCCCCCGCCAGCAACGGCCCGAGCAAGCAGCCAATACCCCACAGCTGCGCCACATGGGCGTTGGCCCGCACCAGCGCATCATCCCGGTAGCGCTCACCAATCAGCACCAGCGACAAGGTGAACAAGCCCCCTGCACTGGCCCCGAACAATACCCATAACGGCCAGATCACCGGCGTGTGCAACAGCAGCGGAATCGCCAGGCTGGACACCAGCAAAGTCACCGCGCAGCCGGTAAACAGGGTGCGCCGCGACATATGGTCGGCCAACGCGCCGATAGGCAATTGCAGCACCGCATCACCCACCACCACGGTACTGACCATGAACAGGGCGATTTCGGTGGTGAAGCCCTGCTGCAGGCAATACACCGGCAGCAAGGTGAGGATCATCGCCTCGAACGAAGCGAACAGGGCAATGGCCCAGGCAATCACCGGCAGACGCCGGCAGAAAGCGAACAGGTCGCCGAAGGTAACGTTGCAGGCTTCCGTACTCGGTGCACCGCCACGCCCCAGCAGGATCAGCGGCGCGACCAGCAGCAGGCCCGTCGCGGCCCAGAAGCCAAAGTCGTCATCGGAGCCGAGGAAGCCCAGCACCAACGGCCCGGCCAGCTGGCTCAAGGCGTAACTGCTGCCGTACAGCGCCACCAGGCGGCCACGCCATTGCTCGACCACCAGTTGGTTGATCCAGCTTTCCCCGAGGATGAACACCACCGTCAGGGACATGCCGATCATCAGCCGCAGCAGCAGCCACAGCGGGTAGCTGGGTAGCAGTGCGAGCAGGCCGATCGACAGCGCCCCACCCCATAGGCAAATGCGCATGGCCGAGGGCACACCGACCCAGCCAGCCAGGCGGCTGGCCAGGCTGGCGCCTGCCAGAACACCCAGCGCCGGCATGGCGGCCATTACGCCGATGGCGAAGCTGCCATAGCCCCAGCCCTCCAGGCGTAGGGACACCAGCGGCATGCTCACGCCGAGGGCCAGCCCGACGCTGAGCACGGATGCCAGTACGGCGAAGTAGGTACCCCAACGCATCCTTGACCTCTTGAATTCTTGGGGCTGCTTTGCAGCCCTTTCGCGGCACAAGGCCGCTCCTACAGGGGACCGCATATCCCTGTAGGAGCGGCCTTGTGCCGCGAAAGGCCGCAAAGCGGCCCCGTGCGATTACAGCTTGATCCAGGTCGCCTTCAGCCGGTGTATTTCTCCAGCGCATGCAGCGACTTGTCACGGCCGTTGCCCGACTGCTTGAAGCCACCGAACGGTGCGGTCATGTCGCCGCCGTCGTACTGGTTCACCCAGACGCTGCCAGCGCGCACGGCACGGGCGGTCTTGTGGGCCTTGGAAATGTCCGACGTCCAGATGCCAGCGGCCAGGCCGTATGGCGTGTCGTTGGCAATGGCCACAGCCTCTTCGGCAGTGTCGAAGGCAATCACCGACAGCACTGGGCCGAAGATTTCTTCCTGGGCAATGCGCATGGCGTTGGTCACGCCGTCGAAGATGGTCGGCTCGACGTAGGTACCGCCAGTTTCTTCCAGGGTACGCTTGCCGCCAGCCAGCAGCTTGGCGCCGTCCTGGTGGCCTGCTTCGATGTACGACAGCACGGTGTTCATCTGCTGGGTGTCGACCAGGGCACCGACAGTGGTAGCCGGGTCCAGCGGGTTGCCAGGTTTCCAGCCTTTCAGGGCCTCGACCACCATCGGCAGGAACTTGTCCTTGATCGAACGCTCGACCAACAGGCGCGAGCCTGCGGTGCACACTTCGCCCTGGTTGAAGGCGATGGCGCTGGCAGCGGCCTCGGCGGCCGCTTGCAGGTCTGGCGCGTCGGCGAAGACGATGTTCGGGCTCTTGCCGCCGGCTTCCAGCCAGATGCGCTTCATGTTCGATTCGCCCGCATACACCATCAGCTGCTTGGCGATCTTGGTGGAACCGGTGAACACCAGAGTGTCGACGTCCATGTGCAGGGCCAGGGCCTTGCCCACGGTGTGGCCGTAGCCTGGCAGCACGTTCAGCACGCCAGCCGGGATGCCGGCCTCGATGGCCAGCTGGGCAATGCGGATGGCGGTCAGTGGCGATTTTTCGGACGGCTTGAGCACCACCGAGTTACCGGTGGCCAGCGCCGGGCCGAGCTTCCAGCAGGCCATCAGCAGCGGGAAGTTCCACGGTACGATGGCACCGACAACACCCACCGGCTCGCGGGTAACCAGACCGAGCTGGTCGTGCGGGGTCGGGGCGACTTCGTCGTAGACCTTGTCGATGGCTTCGGCAGTCCAGTGAATGGCTTGTGCCGCGCCCGGGATGTCGATGCTGGAGGAGTCGCCGATCGGCTTGCCCATGTCCAGGGTTTCCAGCAGCGCCAGCTCTTCGACATTTTTGCGCAGCAGGTCGGCGAAGCGGATCAGCTTGGCCTTGCGCTTGGCCGGGGCCAGTTGCGACCACACACCGGAATTGAAGGTGGCGCGGGCGTTTTCAACAGCGCGGTTGGCATCGGCCAGGTCGCAGCTGGCAACCTTGGCCAGGAAGCGTCCGTCGACCGGGCTCAGGCACTCGAAGGTTTCACCGGATGCGGCATCGGTGTATTCGCCGTTGATGAAGGCGCGGCCTTCGATCTTCAGTTGCTGGGCACGTTGTTCCCAGTCCGCACGGGTCAGGGTGGTCATACGAAACTCCTCCTCTTGTTTAGGTGCAACGCCGCACTGAGGACTCACAGGCGTTGTCAGAATTCTGGCCGGGCGACGAGCGCACACTGGCAAGCGATACCCTAAACCAGCCGGTGTAAACTATCAATATATTTGACACGAAAGGCCCAAAAGCCTACTGATGTTAATTTTATTAAACAACAACAGGAGCCGCACCATGAGAATAGACAGCATCATCGACTTCGCGCAGGTACTTACCGAGGCCGAACGCTACCGCCCGGCGGCGGAAAAAATCCTCAAGGGCGAGCCGGACCAAGCGGTCTACAACCACTACTCCAGCCCTTGCGGGCAGTTTGCTGCTGGCGTGTGGGAAGGTGAGGTGGGGCAGTGGAAGGTGAACTACACCGAACACGAGTACTGCGAGATCGTTCAGGGCGTTTCGGTGCTGCGCGACCAGGACGGCGGGGCCAAGACCCTGCGTGCCGGTGATCGGTTTGTCATCCCTGCCGGGTTCACGGGCACCTGGGAGGTGCTGGAGCCTTGCCGCAAGATTTACGTGATGTTCGAGCAGAAATGATCTGAGGCCCGAACAGCCATAAAAAAACCCGCGTCCTTTCGGAAGCGGGTTTTTTTTCAGGTCGCCGATCAATTACTTGATCTTGGCTTCCTTGTACACCACGTGCTTGCGAACAACCGGATCATATTTCTTGATCTCGATTTTGTCCGGAGTGGTGCGCTTGTTCTTGTCGGTGGTGTAGAAGTGGCCGGTACCGGCACTCGAAACCAGACGGATCAATTCACGCATGATGTTCTCCCTTAAACCTTGGCGCCAGCTTTACGGATGTCAACCAGAACGGCGTCGATGCCGCGCTTGTCGATGATACGCATGCCCTTGGCGGAAACGCGCAGACGCACGAAACGCTTCTCGGATTCAACCCAGAAACGGTGGTGCTGCAGGTTCGGCAGGAAACGACGACGGGTTTTGTTGTTTGCGTGGGAAATGTTGTTCCCGGTTACTGGACCCTTACCAGTAACTTGACAGACTCTCGACATGACTCAGCCCTCTAAAACCACATGCCCAACCCGGCATGGGTTGGCCGCTTAATCTCTCAGTCTTTGGCGCCTGGGCGCCGTGATTCTGGAGGTCTTATCGACCGGATCCGCTTATGCGACAGGCCGAGCCCCTAGAAAAGAGCGCTGCTTTATACCAGAAAGACTTGGCTGCAACAACAGTAGATACACATTGCCGCAAGCCAGAACGCGCCGGGCCAGCATAGCGGCAGGCCCCGCCAGCCGTCGACCACTCGTCGCCAGATTTGTAAAAAAGGGTGTGGTCATTTACCGGCGGGCACACTAGGGTAGGCCTTTTCCAGACTGCACTGGCAGATGGGCCACTGACAGCCAAGGAGCCACCATGCGTGCTGCCGCCCTTTCCTTATTGTTCAACTCTCTGTTCGCCGCTGGCGCGCTGCTCACTGCCGGCACTGCCCAGGCCGCGCCGTTGAGTGTTTGCAGCGAAGCCAGTCCCGAAGGCTTCGACGTGGTGCAGTACAACTCGCTGACCACGACCAACGCCACGGCTGACGTGCTGATGAACCGCCTGGTGGAGTTCGATGCAGCGCAAGGCAAGGTGGTGCCGAGCCTGGCGGCCAGCTGGACGGTGTCGGCCGACGGCCTGGTGTATGACTTCACACTGCGCGATGACGTGAAGTTCCACACCACCCCCTACTTCAAGCCAGGCCGCGAGCTGAACGCCGACGATGTGCTGTTCAGCTTCCAGCGCATGCTCTACCCCGCCCATGCCTGGCACAAGACCGCACCGGGTGGCTACCCGCATGCCCAGTCGCTGCAACTGGGCAGCCTGATCAAGGCAATCGAGGCCCCGACGCCGAACACCGTGCGCTTTACCCTCAGCCACCCGGACGCCACGTTCCTGGCCACGCTGAGCATGGGCTTTGCCTCGATCTATTCCGCCGAGTATGCCGACAAGCTGCTCAAGGCTGGCACGCCAGAGAAGCTCAACAGCCAGCCGATCGGCACCGGCCCGTTCGTCTTCCAGCGCTTTCAGAAGGACGCCGTGGTGCGTTATCGCGCCAACCCGGACTACTTCGCCGGCAAGCCGGCGGTCGACCCGCTGATCTTCGCCATCACCACCGATGCCAACGTGCGCCTGCAGAAGCTCAAGCGTGGCGAGTGCCAGGTGGCCCTGTCGCCCAAGCCGTTGGATATTGCCGAAGCGGGCAAGGATAGCAACCTCAAGGTGGCTACCACCCCAGCCTTCATGACCGCCTTCGTCGCCATCAACAGCCAGCACCCGCCACTGGACAAGCCAGAAGTGCGCCAGGCCATCAACCTTGCCTTCGACAAGCAGGCCTACCTCAAGGCCGTGTTCGAAGATTCCGCGGTGGCCGCCAACGGCCCCTACCCACCCAACACCTGGAGCTATGCCAAAGACCTGCCCGGCTACCCGCTGGACCTCAAGAAAGCCAAGGCTTTGCTGACCAAAGCCGGCCTGGGCGATGGTTTCAGCACCACCATCTGGACACGCCCGTCTGGCAGCCTGCTCAACCCCAACCCCAGCCTTGGCGCGCAGATGCTGCAGGCCGACCTGGCCAAGATCGGCATAAAGGCCGAGATCCGCGTGATCGAATGGGGTGAGCTGATCCGCCGCGCCAAAGCTGGCGAGCATGACCTGCTGTTCATGGGCTGGGCGGGTGACAACGGCGACCCGGACAACTTCCTCAGCCCGCAGTTTTCCTGCGCAGCAGTGGAGTCGGGGACCAACTTTGCCCGCTTCTGCGACAACCGCCTGGACCAACTGATCAGCGCCGGGCGCACTACCAACGACCAGAGTGTGCGCAGCCGGCTGTACCAGCAGGCGCAGACGCTGATCCAGCAGCAGGCGCTGTGGGTGCCCCTGGCGCACCCTACAGCGGCGACCCTGCTGCGCCAAGACGTCGAGGGGTACCAGGTGAGCCCGTTCGGGCGGCTGGACTTCAGCAAGGTGTCGGTCACCAAGTAAACCTGCACCGGCCCCTTCGCCAGCCACATGGCCCTTGTAGGAGCGGCCTTGCGCCGCGAAAGGGCTGCGCAGCAGCCCCAGCGAGTTGTGCATCTGTGCTGAAACCCTGGGGCTGCTTTGCAGCCCTTTCGCGGCGCAAGGCCGCTCCTACACATGACCGCGTTGAACTGACCGTCCTAAGCCACAATCCACCCCTGCTCAACCATCGACAACGGCTCCCCGTCACCGATGATGATGTGGTCCAGTACCCGCACATCGATCAATGCCAGCCCCCGCTTCAGCGACAAGGTCAGGTGCACATCATCCTGGCTGGGCTCGTTGTTGCCCGAAGGGTGGTTATGACACAGGATCAGTGCCGCCGCGTTATGCAGCAATGCCCGCCGCACCACCTCCCGCGGGTAGACACTCGCCCGGTCTATCGTGCCCCTGAACAGAATTTCAAAAGCCAGTGGCCGGTGCTTGGTGTCGAGGAACAGGCATCCGAACACTTCGCTGGCCTCATGCCGCAACATGGCCTTGAGATAACGCCGCACAGCCGATGGCCCATCCAGCGCCTCTGCCCGCTTGATGCTCTCATCCAGATAACGCCGGCCAATCTCCAGAAGCGCCTGAAGCTGTGCATACTTCACAGTCCCAATGCCCGGCTCGCGCAGCACGGCATCGCGATCCGCCTCCAGAAACTGCCTCAGCCCGCCAAAACGCACCAGCAGCCCCCGCGCAAGGTCCAGCACATTGCGCCCGGCAACGCCAGAACCCAGCAACACGGCAAGCAATTCGGCATCCGTCAGCACCGCAGCCCCTCGCAGCAACAACTTCTCCCGCGGCCGTTCTTCTGCCGGCCACTCCCTGATATTCATCCCCGTCCCCTGCCCTTGCTGCGGCCTATTTCGACCCTGTGTTAATCTATTTCGCCTCGTACATGCGACGTACTGCCGCAGGCAATTTCAAACGTCGCCGCCCGCTCTCACTGGAAAAAGGCAAGCCTATGCAGCGGCTGTATCGCAAGCGCATCGTTCTCGGCGTAGGTGGCGGCATTGCCGCCTACAAAAGCGCCGAGCTGATTCGCCGTCTCCTGGAGCACGGCGCGCAAGTGCGCGTCGTCATGACCCGTGGTGGTGCCGAGTTCATCACCCCGCTGACCCTGCAGGCGCTGTCGGGCCACCCGGTGCACATGGACCTGCTGGACCCTGCCGCCGAAGCGGCCATGGGCCATATCGAACTGGCCAAGTGGGCCGACCTGGTGCTGATCGCCCCGGCCACGGCCGACCTCATGGCGCGCATGGCCCAAGGCATGGCCGACGACCTGCTGACCACCCTGGTGCTGGCCACCGACGCCACCGTCGCCGTGGCCCCGGCGATGAACCAGGCCATGTGGCGCGACCCTGCCACCCAGGCCAACCTTGAGCTGCTCAAGAGCCGTGGCATCCAGGTGTTCGGCCCGGCGTCCGGCAGCCAGGCCTGTGGCGACGTGGGCCTGGGGCGCATGCTCGAAGCCACCGACCTGGCCTGGT
This sequence comes from Pseudomonas sp. MM223, assembly GCA_947090765.1. Taxonomy (NCBI): domain Bacteria; kingdom Pseudomonadati; phylum Pseudomonadota; class Gammaproteobacteria; order Pseudomonadales; family Pseudomonadaceae; genus Pseudomonas; species Pseudomonas sp. MM223. The sequence goes on from OX352322.1 coordinate 6,622,130, forward strand.
GCGCCGCAGAAAGCTTCAAGCGCCAGGCGCTGACCGGCAAACATGTGCTGATCACCGCCGGCCCGACCCAGGAAAACATCGACCCGGTGCGCTACATCACCAATCATAGCTCCGGCAAGATGGGCTTCGCCCTGGCCGAAGCGGCCGCCGAAGCCGGGGCTCGGGTCACCCTCGTCACCGGCCCTGTGCACCTGCCAACCCCTGACCGGGTCAGCCGCATCGACGTGGTCAGCGCGCGGGACATGCTCGCGGCCTGTGAAGCAGCCATGCCGTGCGACTTGTTCATCGCCTCGGCGGCGGTCGCGGACTACCGCCCGGAGGTGGTTGCCACACAAAAACTGAAGAAAGACCCTACGACCGGCGACGGCATGCTGCTGCAGATGGTGCGCAATCCCGATATCCTTGCCACCATTGCTGGCCGCAGCGACCGCCCGTTCAGCGTCGGCTTCGCCGCCGAAACCGAACACCTGCTCGATTACGCCACGCGCAAGCTCAAGGACAAGAACCTCGACCTGATCGTCGCCAATGATGTGGCCAACCCCAGCATCGGCTTCAACAGCGAAGAAAACGCCTTGACCGTGATCGACCGCCAGCAGCACCAGACCCTCTTCGCGCAGACCAGCAAGGGCAAGATCGCCCGGCAACTGGTCGCCTTCATCGCCGATCGGCTCAATCAGGTTCAATAAGTTACATGCACGCTCTTCAAGCCAAGATCCTCGACCCACGCCTGGGCACCGAATTCCCCCTGCCGACCTACGCCACCCCCGGCTCCGCCGGCCTGGACCTGCGCGCCCTGCTCAAGGAGGACACCGTCCTCGAGCCAGGCCAGACCCTGCTGATTCCTACCGGCCTGTCGATCTACATCGGCGACCCGGGCCTGGCGGCGGTGATCTTGCCGCGCTCGGGCCTGGGCCATAAGCACGGCATCGTGCTGGGCAACCTGGTCGGCCTGATCGACTCGGACTACCAGGGCGAGCTGATGGTGTCGTGCTGGAACCGTGGCAACACGCCGTTCACCGTCGCGGTTGGCGAACGTATCGCCCAGCTGGTGCTGGTCCCGGTGGTACAGGCCCACTTCGACATCGTCGAAGCGTTCGATGAAAGCCAGCGTGGCGCTGGCGGCTTCGGTCACTCCGGCAGCCACTGAGCCGGCAAATGACCGTTCAGGCCAAGGATGGCGAACTCTCTGGCGAAACCGCCGTCCAAGCGTTCAGTTTGCGCCTGCCCAGAAAGCCTTTGACTAATGGAGCTTCCAGAGATGAACGACATGGCCCACCTGGTCCCCGCCGCACTACCCGACAGCATTTTCCGCGCGTATGACATCCGCGGCGTGGTCGGCAAAAACCTCCACGCCGAGACCGCCTACTGGATCGGTCGCGCCATCGGCGCGCAGAGCCTGGCCCAAGGCGAACCGCAGGTTTCTGTAGGCCGCGATGGCCGCCTGTCGGGCCCGATGCTGGTCGAACAGCTGATCAATGGCCTTGTCGATGCCGGCTGCCAGGTCAGCGACGTCGGCCTGGTGCCCACCCCGGCGCTGTACTACGCGGCCAACGTGCTGGCCGGCAAGTCGGGCGTGATGCTGACCGGCAGCCACAACCCGTCGGACTACAACGGTTTCAAGATCGTCATCGCCGGTGACACCCTGGCCAACGAACAGATCCAGGCCCTGCTGACCCGCCTGAAAACCAACGACCTGACCTTGGCCGAAGGCCGCGTGGAAAAGGTCGAGATCCTGGACCGCTACTTCCAGCAGATCGTCAGCGACGTGAAACTGGCCAAAAAACTGAAAGTGGTGGTGGACTGCGGCAACGGCGCCGCCGGTGTGATCGCACCGCAGCTGATCGAAGCCCTGGGCTGCGAAGTGATCCCGCTGTTCTGCGAGGTCGACGGCAACTTCCCCAACCACCACCCGGACCCGGGCAAGCCGGAAAACCTCGAAGACCTGATTGCCAAAGTCAAGGAAACCGGCGCCGACATCGGCCTGGCTTTTGATGGTGACGGCGACCGCGTCGGCGTGGTGACCAACACCGGCACCATCGTCTATCCCGACCGCCTGCTGATGCTGTTTGCCCAGGACGTGCTGGCACGCAACCCGGGCGCCGAGATCATCTTCGACGTCAAATGCACACGTCGCCTGACCCCGCTGATCGAACAACATGGCGGCCGCGCACTGATGTGGAAGACCGGCCATTCGTTGATCAAGAAGAAGATGAAACAAACCGGCTCGCTGCTGGCCGGCGAAATGAGCGGTCACATCTTCATCAAGGAACGCTGGTACGGTTTTGACGACGGCATCTACAGTGCTGCGCGCCTGCTGGAGATCCTCAGCAAGGCCGGGCAAAGCGCCGAAAACCTGTTTGCCGCCTTCCCGAATGATATTTCCACGCCGGAAATCAATATTGATGTGACCGACGAGGGTAAATTCAGCATCATTGAAGCACTGCAACGCGACGCCGACTGGGGCGAAGCCAGCCTGACCACCATCGACGGTGTGCGGGTCGACTACACCCACGGCTGGGGCCTGGTCCGCGCTTCCAACACCACCCCGGTGCTGGTGCTGCGCTTCGAGGCCGACAACGACGCCGAGTTGCAACGTATCAAGGATGTTTTCCGTACCCAGTTGCTGCGGGTTGAGCCTGAGCTGCAACTGCCGTTCTGACCGACTATCTGTTCCTTACAGGAGCCCTGCATGACCCTCGATCGCGATGCCGCTTCCCATGTAGCCGAGGTTTTGTCCGAAGCACTGCCTTACATCCGCCGCTTTGTCGGCAAGACCCTGGTGATCAAGTACGGCGGCAACGCGATGGAAAGCGAGGAGCTGAAAACAGGCTTCGCCCGTGACATCGTGCTGATGAAGGCTGTGGGCATCAACCCGGTGGTGGTCCACGGTGGTGGCCCGCAAATCGGCGACCTGCTCAAGCGCCTGTCGATCGAAAGCCACTTCATCGACGGCATGCGCGTTACCGACTCGGCGACCATGGACGTGGTGGAGATGGTGCTGGGTGGCCAGGTCAACAAGGACATCGTCAACCTGATCAACCGCCACGGCGGCAGTGCCATCGGCCTGACCGGCAAGGACGCGGAGCTGATCCGCGCCCGCAAGCTGACCGTCAGCCGCCAGACGCCTGAGATGACCACCCCGGAAATCATCGACATCGGCCATGTGGGCGAAGTGGTGAGCGTGAACACCGACCTGCTTAACATGCTGGTGAAAGGCGACTTCATCCCGGTTATCGCGCCGATCGGCGTGGGCGCCAACGGTGAGTCGTACAACATCAACGCCGACCTGGTTGCAGGCAAGGTGGCCGAGGCGCTGAAAGCCGAGAAGCTGATGCTGCTGACCAACATTGCCGGCCTGATGGACAAGCAGGGCCAGGTACTGACCGGCCTGACCACCGAGCAGGTCAACGAACTGATCGCCGACGGCACCATCTACGGCGGCATGCTGCCGAAGATCAAGTGCGCACTGGATGCGGTGCAGGGTGGCGTGAACAGCTCGCACATCATCGACGGCCGCGTGCCGAACGCGGTGTTGCTGGAAATCTTCACCGACAGCGGTGTGGGTACCCTGATTACCAATCGCAAGCCGCGCTGAGTGATGGGCTAGCCTGTTCCGGCCCTGTCGCCGGCAAGCCAGCCTCCCACAGCGATCCCACAAAACTTGAAACCTGTGGGGTCCTTGTGGGAGCTGGCTTGCCGGCGATGAGGCCGGAGCAGGCAGAAACAAAAAAGGCGACCTTCACCAGAAGGTCGCCTTTTTCATTTCCAGGCCAGGATCAGATCCCGTACTGCGCCCGGTAAGCCTCGACAGCCGGCAGGTGCTGCTTCAGTTGCGGGTCGTCGGCCAGGAACTCCAGCACCTGGGTCAGCGAAACGATGCTGACCACCGGGATACCGAAGTCGCGCTCCACTTCCTGGATCGCCGACAGTTCGCCATTGCCGCGCTCCTCGCGGTTCAGCGCGATCAGCACGCCAGCGGCCTTGGCCTGCTGGGCGTTGATGATCTGCATGACCTCGCGGATGGCGGTACCGGCAGTGATCACGTCGTCGATGATCAGCACATCACCGGCCAGCGGCGCGCCAACCAGGCTGCCGCCTTCGCCGTGGTCCTTGGCTTCTTTACGGTTGAAGCACCATGGCACGTCAAGCTGATGCTGATCGGCAAGGGCCACGGCAGTGGTCGCCGCCAAAGGGATACCCTTGTAGGCCGGGCCAAACAGCACGTCGAACGGGATCTTGCTGTCGACAATGGCTGCGGCATAGCACCGCCCCAGCTCGGCCAGTGCAGAACCGGTGTTGAACAGGCCGGCATTGAAGAAATACGGGCTGGTACGCCCCGATTTCAGGGTGAATTCACCGAAACGCAGTACCCCGCGATCGATGGCAAAACGGATAAAGTCGCGCTGATACGGCTGCATGAATAGTCCCGGACACCACGGATTTAGCTAAATGGGTTGAGCTCGGGTATCATACACGCACGAGATTTTTGGGGCCATTTATGCGGATCATCAGTGTGAACGTTAATGGCATTCAGGCTGCGGCCGAGCGTGGTTTGCTCAGCTGGCTACAAGCCCAGAATGCCGACGTCATCTGCCTTCAGGATACCCGCGCCTCGGCCTTTGAACTCGATGACCCAGCTTTCCAGCTCGATGGCTATTTCCTTTATGCCTGCGACGCGGAGGTGCCTGCCCAAGGTGGTGTGGCCCTTTACTCGCGCATGCAGCCCAAGGCAGTCATCACCGGCCTGGGCTTCGAGACAGCCGACCGCTACGGGCGTTACCTGCAAGCAGATTTCGACAAAGTCAGTATTGCCACCCTGCTGTTGCCTTCGGGCATGAACGGCGACGAAGACTTGAACCAGAAGTTCAAGTTGATGGACGACTTCGCCAAGTACCTGGACAAGCAGCGTCGCAAGCGTCGCGAATACATCTATTGCGGCTCGTTCTACGTGGCGCAGCAGAAGCTCGACATCAAAAACTGGCGTGACAGCCAGCAGTCGCCGGGCTTCCTGGCGCCGGAACGCGCCTGGATGGATGCGATCACCGGCGAGATGGGTTACGTCGATGCCCTGCGCGAAGTCAGCCGTGAAGGCGACCAGTACAGCTGGTGGCCGGACAACGAACAGGCCGAGATGCTCAACCTGGGCTACCGGTTCGACTACCAGATCCTCACCCCAGGCCTGCGCCGCTTCGTGCGCAACGCTCGCCTGCCGCGTCAGCCGCGCTTCTCCCAGCATGCGCCGCTGATCGTGGACTACGACTGGACGTTGACCATCTGAGAGCTGTTCAGATACAAAAAAGCCGACATTGATGTCGGCTTTTTTGTGTCTACCAGAACAGTCAGTCAGCCAGCGCGGCCTGCTGCAGCTCGAAGATGTCGTTCATGCCTTTTTGCGCCAGCGCCAGCATGGCGTTGAAGTCTTCAGGCTGGAACGGCGCGCCTTCGGCGGTACCCTGCACTTCGATGAAGCCACCGGCGCTGGTCATCACCACGTTCAGGTCGGTTTCGGCAGCGGAGTCTTCCGGGTAGTCCAGGTCGAGCACGGCTTCGCCCTGGTACATGCCCACCGACACGGCAGCGATCATGTGCTTGAGCGGGTTGCCGGCCTTGAGGCCACCGCGCTTCTTGATTACAGCCAGGGCGTCGCACAGGGCAACCATGGCACCGGTGATGGACGCGGTACGGGTACCGCCATCGGCCTGGATCACGTCGCAGTCGACATACAGGGTGATGTCACCCAGCTTGCTCATGTCCAGCGCGGCGCGCAGCGAACGGCCGATCAGGCGCTGGATTTCCAGGGTACGGCCACCTTGCTTGCCACGGCTGGCTTCGCGCTGGTTACGCTCACCGGTGGAGCGCGGCAGCATACCGTATTCGGCGGTCAGCCAGCCTTGGCCCTGGCCTTTGAGGAAGCGCGGCACACCGTTTTCCACGCTGACCGTGCAGATGACCTTGGTGTCACCGAACTCTACCAGTACCGACCCTTCGGCGTGCTTGGTGTAGTTGCGGGTGATGCGGATCGAGCGGAGCTGATCGGCGGCGCGACCACTTGGACGTTTCATCTGGGATACCTGTACTGGGACTTTGAATCTGCCGAGCATTATAGAGCCCGCAGCGCGGGGAAGACATGCCTATTGTCGCGCCCGGCACAGCCCGTCGCCTTTTCCGACTGCCGTGCTCACCCGTCTGTAACATGGGTGGATTGGGCGCCGAGGCCCCACTGCGCTACAATCCTGCGCCTTGCAGCCGAGAGGCTCCCACCGTTCATTCATCTAAGCGAGGTACTCCCCATGGTGCACAGCATGACCGCTTTTGCTCGTGTCGAGCGCGCCGGCAGCCAAGGCACCCTGATCTGGGGCTGCGTTCGGTCAACCACCGTTACCTGGAGCCACACCTGCGCCTGCCCGAAGCCCTGCGCGACCTCGAAGGCGCCGTGCGTGAAGGCCTGCGCCAGGGCGTTTCGCGGGGCAAGGTGGAATGCACCTTGCGCCTCAATGAAGACAGCAACGGCAAGCCGCTGAAGGTAGACCGCGAGCGCGCCGCACAGCTGGTTGCAGCCGCCGAGGAAGTGGCCGGCCTGATCAAGCAGCCGGCACCGCTGAACCCGCTGGAAGTGCTGTCGTGGCCGGGTGTGCTGGTGGCCGACACCAGTGACCCACAAGCGCTGAACGCCGAAGCCATGGCCCTGTTCGACGAAGCACTGGCCGAATTAAAGGCCGGGCGCCAGCGCGAAGGCCAGGAACTGGCCCGCCTGATCAACGAGCGCCTGGACAACATGACCAGCGAAGTCACCACCCTGCGCGCCCTGGTGCCGCAGATGCTGGCAGCGCAGCGGCAGAAGATTCTCGACCGGTTCGGCGACATGCAGGCCGAACTCGACCCGCAGCGCCTGGAGCAGGAGATGGTGCTGCTGGCCCAGAAGAGCGACGTGGCCGAGGAACTTGACCGCCTCAGCACCCACGTCACCGAAGTGCGCCGGGTGCTCAAGGGTGGGGGCGCCGCCGGCCGGCGCCTGGACTTCCTGATGCAGGAACTCAACCGCGAAGCCAACACCCTCGGCTCCAAGGCCTTCGACCCACGCAGTACGCAAGCGGCGGTCAACCTGAAGGTATTGATCGAACAGATGCGTGAACAAGTACAGAACATCGAGTAAGGCCACCCCGACCATGAACCACAGCAGCGGCACCCTCTACATCGTTTCGGCCCCTTCGGGTGCCGGCAAGACCAGCCTGGTAACGGCCCTGACCAAGGACGACCAGCAAATCCGCGTCTCGGTCTCGCATACCACCCGCGCCATGCGCCCGGGCGAGGAGCACGGGGTGAACTACCACTTCGTGGTCCACGAGGAGTTCAAGGCGCTGATCCAGCAAGGCGACTTCCTGGAGCATGCCGAAGTGTTCGGCAACTTCTACGGCACCTCGCGCAGTGCGCTGCAGCAGACCCTGGACCAGGGCTATGACCTGATTCTGGAGATCGACTGGCAAGGCGCCCAGCAGGTGCGCAAGCTGATGCCGCAAGCATTGTCGGTGTTCATTCTGCCGCCAAGCCAGGAAGCGCTTCGTCAGCGCCTGGACGGCCGCGGGCAGGACAGCGAGGAGATCATCGCCGGGCGTATGAAAGAAGCGGTCAGCGAGATGGTGCACTACGACGAGTATGACTACGTGATCATCAATGATGATTTCGACGTGGCACTGGAAGACTTGAAGGCGGTGTTCCGCTCGAACCGGCTGCTGTTGAAGAAACAGCAACAGCGCAACAGCGGGCTGCTGAAAGAACTGCTCTCCTGAGAGACCGCATGGGGCTGCTTTGCAGCCCAATCGCCGGCAAGCCAGCTCCCACAGGTACCTCACAGAACCTGAAAACTGTGGAGATCTTGTGGGAGCTGGCTTGCCGGCGATTGGGCCGCAACGCGGCCCCTTGCTTTATTCCTGCAACGGCAGGGTGGCCTGCTGACGCAGGGTAGCCCCCAGGAAGTAAGCCGGCGCGCGCATGCGCGACAGCATCATCAGCCCGATGCCAAGCACCGAGATGATCGCGGCAATCACGAACACGAGCCCCAGCCCGCCCACATGCGAGCCACTGCCGAAGTCCGGCGATGCGCTGTCGATGGCGGTACGCGCGAAAATCACCGACAAGATCACCCCACCTACCAGCGGGCACAGGCCGCGCATGATGAAGTGGCGCAGGCTGTCGAACAGGCTGTCACGGAAGTACCAGACGCAGGCGAACGCGGTCAGCGAATAGTAGAAGCAAATCATCATGCCCAGCGCGGTGATGGTATCCGCCAGCACGTTCTCGCTCAGGGTACGCATGGTCACGTAGAACAGGCCCGCAGCCAGGCCGGCGCAGATGGTGGCGTAGCGCGGGGTCTGCGAACGAGGGCAGACGCTGGCGAACTTCTGCGGTACCGCGCCGTAGTAACCCATGGCCAACAGGGTGCGCGCCGGCGCCACGAAGGTCGACTGCAGCGACGCTGCGGTGCTGGCCAGCACGGCGATGGACATCAGGATCGCCAGCGGCCCCATGACCGGGCCGGCCAGGTGGGCGAAGACGTTCTCCTGGATGCGTGGGTTATTCAGGCCCAGCCCGGTCTCGCTGATGCCGGCAAATTGCAAGGTAGCGATGGCGGTGAACAGGTACAGGCCGAGAATCAACATTACGGTCCAGGTGGCAGCCTTGCCCGGCACCTCTTCACTGCCTACCGACTCTTCGCTGACGGTCAGGCACGTGTCCCAGCCCCAGAAGATGAAGATCGACAGCGACAGCCCGGCAGCAAAGGCCGAGAACGACTCGACGCCGAACGGGTTGAACCAGGCGAAATCGAACTCCAGCGGTGGCGGCGCGGTGGTGCCCCCGAAGGCGGCGAAGGCAAAGCCGATCAGCACCAGCAACTGCAAGGCCACCAGACCGTACTGCACGGTCATGGTGGTGGCGATGCCGCGACAGCAGATCCACACGGCCAGGCCGATGAACACGCAACAGGTCGAGATGTTGATCAACAGGTTGTCGGCCAATGCTGCCAGCTCATGTTTACCGGTAATCTGACCAAGGAACAGGTAGAAGAAGTCGACCGCCACCCCCGCCAGGTTCGACAGCACGATGGTGGTGGCGACCACCAGCCCCCAGCCGCCGATCCAGCCGATCATCGGGCCAAAAGCACGCGCCGACCAGGTGAACGACGTACCGCTGTCTGGTTCCGCCGAGTTCAATTCACGGTAACCCAGGGCCACCAGCAGCATCGGCAGGAAACCGACGATGAACACGGCGGGCAGGTGGGCACCTACCTCGCGCACGGTCGGGCCAAGGGCGCCCGTCAGGGTGTAGACCGGGGCGATGGTAGAAATGCCAAGCACCACACTGGCCAACAGGCCCAGGCGGCCTTTGGCCAGGCCCTTGCCGCGTTGGGTGTTGCCCGCGTCGGCCGCCACATCGGGTGGGCGGCCGGCTTCTGTATAATTGCTCATGAGTATTTGCCGTAAATTTTGGAATTGTTTTCGCAGGCCTTGCGCACAAGGCCTGCTTTCACTCATTGAAAGCTTGCTGCCGGGGACAAGTCATCCGAGACCTTCGGCTGACGTCAGAATGCCTCCTGCCGTGCGCCCTCCCGTGCTGCGTAGGCAATGCAGGCCTCGCGAAACGCCTGAAACAGGCGCAGCGAGACCGGGTTTTCAGTAAAGCGCCACTCCGGATGCCACTGCACGCCAAGCACAAAGCCCGGCGCCGCAGGCATGGATACCGCTTCGATAAGGCCGTCCGGGGCCCGTGCCTCGACACGCAGCCCCAGGGCCAGGCGGTCGATGCCCTGGCTGTGCAGCGAGTTGACCTCGAACTGCGCCGCCAGGCCCAGGCGCTCGAACAACCCGCCTGGCTCAATGCCGACAGGGTGACGAGGGCCGTATTGCACCTCCAAAGGTGCGTCCTCAGGTTCGCGGTGATCAAGGTAACCGGGCAATTCCTGCACGCGCTGGTGCAGGCTGCCGCCAAGCGCCACATTCAGTTCCTGATAGCCACGGCAGATGCAGAACACCGGCACGCCCGCGGCGATTGCCGCCTGCAGCAGCGGCAGGGTCAGGCGATCGCGCGCCAGATCGTGCCGGGTACCCGCCGCGCTGGGGGCGCCATTGTAATGATGCGGTTCAATATTTGAAGGTGAGCCGGTAAAAACAATGCCGTGCAGACGGGCCAGCAGTGCCTGCGTGTCGCTGCCCCCGTCACGGGCCGGCAAGATCAGCGGTAAACCGGCAAAGCCGGCCGCCTCGACATACTTGTCGCCTACCGTATGCGACGAGTTCTTCCCCACCTGCTGGCGGCAGGCGCTGACACCGATCAGGGGGACCGCATTTGCGCTCATGGGCTTACACCGTGTGCAGGTACCAGTTGTACTCAAGGTCGGAAATCGACACTTCGAACTCGGCCAGTTCGCTTTCCTTGCAGGCCACGAAGATATCGATGTAGTCCGGGCTGATGTATTGGTTGAGGACTTCGCTGTCGTCCAGCGCGCGCAGGGCATCACGCAGGTTGTTCGGCAGGCTCTGTTCCAGCTGCTCGTAGGAGTTGCCTTCGATCGGCGCATCCGGCTCGACCTTGTTGGTCAGGCCGTGATGCACGCCGGCAAGGATTGACGCGAGCATCAGGTACGGGTTGGCGTCGGCGCCGGCCACGCGGTGTTCCAGGCGCACGTTTTCGCTGCTGTCGGTAGGTACGCGCACGGCCACGGTGCGGTTGTCCAGGCCCTGGCTCGGTGCATTGGGCACGTAGAACTGCGCGCCGAAGCGGCGGTAGGAGTTGATGTTCGGGCACAGGAAGGCCATCGACGCCGGCATGGTCTCCAGCACACCGCCAATGGCATGGCGCAGCGTGTCGCTTTGCAGCGGGTCATCGCTTGAGAAGATGTTCTTGCCGGTTTTCTTGTCCAGCAACGAGATATGCACATGCAGGCCGTTGCCTGCCTGGCCCGGGTAGGGCTTGGCCATGAAGGTGGTGTCCATTTCATGGTCGTAGGCAACGTTCTTGATCAGCCGCTTGAGCAGGATCGCGTAGTCGCAGGCTTTCAGTGGGTCGGCCACGTGGTGCAGGTTGACTTCGAACTGTGCCGGGGCGCTTTCCTTGACGATGGCATCGGCAGGCAGGCCCTGCTCCTTGGCCGCTTCAAGCATGTCCTGCAGGCAGTCGGCGTATTCGTCCAGGTCATCGATCAGGTACACCTGGGTCGACTGCGGGCGTTTGCCGGAAATCGGCGAGCGCGGCGGCTGCGGGCGGCCATTGAGGTTGTCCTGATCGATCAGATAGAACTCCAGCTCGAACGCCGCGCAAATGGTGAGGCCCAGGTCGTCGAACTTGCTCACCACCTGACGCAGCACTTCGCGCGGGTCGGCGAAAAATGGCGCGCCTTCGATCTCGTGCATGGTCATCAGCAGCTGGGCGGTGGGGCGTTTCTGCCACGGCTCGTCCGACAGCGTGCCGGGGATCGGGAAGCAGATGCGGTCGGCATCGCCAATATCCAGGCCAAGCCCGGTGCTCTCGACCGTGGAACCGTTGATGTCCAGGGCAAACAGCGAAGCCGGCAGATTGATGCCTTTCTCGTACACCTTGTGCAGGCTGGCCCGCTCGATGCGCTTGCCACGTACCACGCCATTCATGTCGGAAATCAGCAGGTCGACGTACTGCGTGTCCGGATGGGCCTGGAGGAAGTCATTCATCTCGCTGGAAGAACTGGCGCACGGGGTTACCGACGTCATGGTGTACATCCTTTGATGTGCTGCGGCGATGTGGGGATACGGCTGGCGCCTCACGGGCGACGATGGTTGCAGCTGTTGTTTTTTTCACTTTCCCATCGTGGGGATTGGTTACCCGACCGGACGCATTGATTCCGGGGGGCCGTTTCACTATAAAATGGCTCTGACGCAACAGACATTGGCAATTCGGCAAGCAGAGCGTGCACCAATGCAATATCAGATTACCCACGCCGACCTCTCCCTGGTCTTGGCACTGGAACGTGGCCGCTCGCTGGCCAAGGCCGCCGAGCTCCTCAAAGTCGACGTTTCGACGGTGTTTCGCTCGATCCGCCGGCTGGAGTCGGCGCTGGGCACTGCCTTGTTCGTCAAGAGCCGCAAGGGCTACCTGCCGACCGACACTGCCCAGGCCCTGGCCGAGCAGGCCGAGCGCGCCGAACAGGCGCTGGAAGCCGCACGCATTGCCATGACCAGCGGTGAGCAGGTTGTAAGCGGCACGGTGCGGGTGACCTGCACCGAGGCGGTGATGCACAGCCTGCTGCTGCCGGCGCTGGCCGAGTTCATGCCCAACTACCCGGCCTTGTCGCTGGAGATGGGCACCTCGAACACCTTCGCCAACCTCAGCCGGCGTGATGCCGACATTGCCCTGCGCCTGACCAATACTCCGCCTGAACACCTGGTGGGTCGCAACCTGGGGTCTACCTCTTATGTGGTCTGCGGCCAGCCGCAGTGGCGCGAACGCCTGGCCGAGTCGGCCGCCAGCGTGCCATGGATCGCCCCCGACGACTCGATGCAGGACCACCCCACGGTGGTGTGGCGCAACCAGCAGCACCCCGGGCTGAGCCCGCGCTACCAGTGCAGTGGCATGTCGACCATCGCCCAGCTGGTGACCGCCGGCCTGGGCGTGGCGGCGCTGCCGGACTACATGGTGCACGCCCTGCCCGGCGTGGATGCGCTGAGCGGACCGCTGCCGGGTTGCGACACCCAGCTGTGGCTGCTGACCCGGCCGGATTGCCGGGCGCTGCGCTCGGTGCAGACCTTGTTCGAAGAGCCGACACCGCGGTTGCGTGGCGCGATGCTCTGAGGTTATCGTCAGGTTCAAGTATCGCGGCTGTCTGTTCCGGCCCTTTCGCGGCTAAAGCCGCCCCCACAGGTAAAGCGGCGGCGGTGAGACCTGTGCAGGCATTGTGGGAGCGGGCGTGCCCGCGAAGAAGCGCACGGCGATCACCCCGGCAAAACAGCGCTTCCCTATTGGCTGGTGAATTTTTATACTATCGAGTCCGCCTGCCCATTATTGGGCTGCACGCCCACCGCATTTGCTACTGAGGAAGACCATGGCCCGCGTAACTGTTGAAGACTGCCTGGAACACGTGGATAACCGCTTCGAGCTGGTCATGCTCTCGACCAAGCGCGCTCGCCAGCTGGCGACCGGCGGCAAAGAGCCACGCGTCGCGTGGGAAAACGACAAGCCGACCGTTGTTGCCCTGCGTGAAATCGCCGAAGGCATCGTCACCAACGAGTTCATCGCCGCTGAAGAGATCGTCACCGAGGATCCGGTCTTCGCCGCCTTCGAGGACGAGAACAACGAGGCTGTCTGATTGATGCCAGGTCGACGTCGCACGGCGCAAGGCCCTCGTCCTCCGCAGGAGGTAAACCCATGCCGGGTATAGAAGCCTTGGCCGAACGGCTGTCGACCTACCTTGGCCCCGAACAGGTCAACCTGGTACGGCGTGCCTATTTCTACGCCGAACAGGCCCACGATGGGCAGCGCCGCCGCAGTGGCGAGCCCTACGTGACCCACCCGCTGGCCGTGGCCAGCATCCTCGCCGACATGCACATGGACCATCAAAGCCTGATGGCGGCCATGCTGCACGATGTGATCGAAGATACCGGTATCGCCAAGGAAGCCCTCAGCCAGCAGTTTGGCGAGACTGTGGCCGAACTGGTCGACGGGGTCAGCAAGCTGACCCAGATGAACTTCGAGACCAAGGCCGAGGCGCAAGCCGAAAACTTTCAGAAAATGGCCATGGCCATGGCCCGCGACATTCGCGTGATCCTGGTCAAGCTGGCCGACCGCCTGCACAACATGCGCACCCTTGAAGTGCTGTCCGGCGAAAAGCGCCGGCGCATCGCCAAGGAAACCCTCGAAATCTACGCCCCCATCGCCAACCGCCTGGGGATGCACACCGTGCGCGTGGAGTTCGAAGACCTCGGCTTCAAGGCCATGCACCCGATGCGCTCGTCGCTGATTCACCGGGCGGTGAAAAGCGCACGCGGCAACCGCAAAGAGATCGTCGCCAAGATCGAGCACTCGCTGGCCAACTGCCTGGCTGCGGACGGTATCGAAGGTGAGGTCAGCGGCCGGCAGAAACACCTCTATGGCATCTACAAGAAGATGCGCGGCAAACGCCGTGCCTTCAACGAGATCATGGACGTGTATGCCTTCCGCATCATCGTCGACAAGGTCGACACCTGCTACCGCGTGCTTGGCGCCGTGCACAACCTGTACAAGCCACTGCCCGGCCGCTTCAAGGACTACATCGCGATCCCCAAGGCCAACGGCTACCAGTCGTTGCATACCACGTTGTTCGGCATGCACGGCGTGCCCATCGAAATCCAGATCCGCACCCGCGAGATGGAAGAGATGGCCAACAACGGCATTGCCGCGCACTGGCTGTACAAGTCCAACGACGACGAACAGCCCAAGGGCAGCCACGCCCGCGCGCGTCAGTGGGTCAAGGGTATCCTCGAACTGCAGCAACGCGCCGGCAACTCGCTGGAATTCATCGAGAGCGTGAAGATCGACCTGTTCCCGGACGAGGTCTACGTGTTCACGCCCAAAGGCCGCATCATGGAGCTGCCCAAAGGCTCCACGGCGGTGGACTTCGCCTACGCGGTACACACCGACGTCGGCAACAGCTGCATCGCCTGCCGCATCAACCGCCGCCTGGCGCCGCTGTCCGAACCGCTGCAAAGCGGCTCGACGGTGGAAATCGTCAGCGCCCCGGGCGCACGGCCGAACCCGGCCTGGCTCAACTTCGTGGTGACCGGCAAGGCGCGCACGCACATCCGCCACGCGCTCAAGCAACAGCGTCGCTCCGAGTCCATCAGCCTGGGCGAACGCCTGCTGAACAAGGTGCTCACCGGCTTCGACAGCAGCCTGGAGAAAATCCCCCAGGAGCGCATCCAGGCAATTCTTGCCGAGTACCGCCTGGAACTGATCGAAGACCTGCTCGAAGACATCGGCCTGGGCAACCGCATGGCCTACGTGGTCGCACGCCGCCTGCTGTCGGCCGACGGCGAGCAGCTGCCTGCACCGGAAGGCCCGCTGGCGATCCGTGGTACCGAAGGCCTGGTGCTGAGCTACGCCAAGTGCTGCACACCCATCCCTGGCGACCCGATCGTCGGCCACCTGTCGGCCGGCAAGGGCATGGTCGTGCACCTGGAGAATTGCCGCAACATCAGTGAAATCCGCCACAACCCGGAGAAGTGCGTACAGCTTTCCTGGGCCAAGGACATCACCGGTGAGTTCAATGTCGAACTGCGTGTCGAACTGGAGCACCAGCGCGGCCTTATCGCCCTGCTGGCCAGCAGCGTCAACGCGGCCGACGGCAACATCGAGAAGATCAGCATGGACGAACGCGACGGCCGTATCAGCGTGGTCCAACTGGTGGTCAGCGTGCACGACCGTGTGCACCTGGCGCGTGTGATCAAGAAGCTGCGTACCCTGACCGGTGTGGTCCGCATCACCCGCATGCGTACGTAGTCCGCCAACCGCAAGGAGTCATCATGAGCAAGACCGTCATCAATAGCGACAAGGCCCCAGCCGCCATCGGCACCTACTCGCAGGCGATCAAGGCCGGCAACACGGTGTACATGTCGGGCCAGATCCCGCTGGACCCTAAGACCATGGAACTGGTCGAAGGCTTCGAAGCCCAGACCGTGCAGGTGTTCGAGAACCTCAAGTCCGTGGCTGAAGCCGCTGGCGGTTCGTTCAAGGACATCGTCAAGCTGAACATCTTCCTCACCGACCTGAGCCACTTCGCCAAGGTCAACGAGGTGATGGGCCGCTACTTCGAACAGCCCTACCCGGCCCGCGCCGCCATTGGCGTTGCCGCGCTGCCAAAAGGCGCCCAGGTCGAAATGGACGCCATCCTGGTCATCGAATGATGCCCCCGGTGACGGGCGCCCTGCCCGTCACCCCTCCTTTGCAAGGTTACCCCGTCATGCGTCAAGCACTGCCCCTCGCGCTGGCAGCCCTGCTACTGGGCGGCTGCGCCAGCCACAAACCCGAAGATTTCAACGGTACCTGGATCAACCAGGAGGCCATCACTGCAGCGGTCAAAGGCGGCAGCCTGCGCCAAGCGCTGAATGAACACGGCCCGGTATTCGAATGGAAGCTGGACGTTGCCAGCCAGCAGGCCAGCTACAGCAATGGTTTCGAGGCCGCTGACGGCCAGCTGAGCGCCAATGACAAGCAATGGCAGGCCAGCTTCGAGGGCGGCCAGACCGAGCAGCTGTCGCTCGATGGTGACGAGTTGCAAGCCGTCGACCAGCGCGGTGGCAAACAAACCTTCGTACGCGCCAAGGCACCAGCGACCCCCAATGCGCCGCTGGGCAGCAGCTTCGAGAAAGCGCTGTACCAGGCCTACCTGGGCGGTAACTGGAAGGTTGTCGAAGGCGAAGGCAAAGGCGCCGGTGTGCGCTTCAGCGACACCGGCAACGTCACTGGCCTGCCGGGGCCGGACCGTTTCGCACTGTGCCTGGCAGGTGACTGCGCCACCATGGGCGGCAACAATGACAGCCTGTGGCTGGAGCGCAACCAGCGAGGTGCACCGTTCATCATCAAGCGTGATGGCGACAAGCTGGAGATTTTCCAGGCGGTGAACCGTGCGCAACCGGATGAAATGCCGGAGCTGGCGCGGGCAAGCGCCAGTGGGTGCTGGAGCAGAACTGAAGTCGAACACGGCCCCTGTGGGAGCGGCCTTGCCGGGGCGCTCCCACAGGGGATTTCCTCAAGCCTGGGGTTGGCTTTTCCCCTCAAGAATCGCCGCATACCCTTCCTTGTAACTCGGATACACCGGCGCCCAGCCCAGCGCCCGGGCCCGGGCGTTGCTGCAGCGCTTGCTGCCAGTACGCCGCACCCGCTGCTCATCGGACCACTCGGTAACCCCCATGTACGCCCGTAGCCAGGCCACCACGTCAGCCAGCGGTGCCGGGTCGTCGTCAACGCCAATATAGTAGTCGTCCAGCACCTTGCCATCGGCATCGGCCTGCAGCAGAAACGCCAACAGGCTGGCGGCATCCTCGGCGTGTATGCGGTTGCCATACAGCGGCGGCTCCTCGGCCACACGGTAGCCCTGGCGCACCTGGCTCAACAGCCACTCGCGGCCTGGACCATAGATGCCGGTCAGGCGCACCACGCTCGCCGGGATACCACTGGCCAGCGCCAACCCTTCAGCCTCCAGCATCACCCGCCCGGAATAACCTTCGGGCTCGGTGGCCGCGCCTTCCTCGATCCACTCGCCGTCTTTTTGCGCATACACGCTGCTGCTGGAGACGAACAACAGGCGACGGGGGCGCTGGCCACGTTCGGCCAGCCACGCCAACACATGGCGCAAGCCATCGACATAGGCCGCCTGGTAGCCTTCTTCGTCGTGCTGGCTGGCCGCCACGCAGTACACCAGGTAATCCAGCGGGCCTTGTGGCCAGGCTTGCGGGATCGACTGCTGCGCCAAGTCTGCGGCAACCGGTTGAACGCCCGTAGGCAACTGCCCGACAGAGCGGCGCAGGCCGCTTACCTGCCAGCCTTTAGCCAGCATTTGCAGGGCCAGACGCCCACCCACATCACCACAACCCACCACCATCACGGAAAGGTCTGACATCTCTAAACTCCCTAGACCGATTGATCAGCCTGGCCACGCTACACGATGGATGGCTAGACCATAGGCGAAAAAAGCAACAAGATTACTTTTGTTAACAAGAATTACTTGCAATAATGGCCGCCAATTTGTTCTCGGCCTACCTCGAGGCCTTGGAGAACGTTCACTTTTTCTTCATCAGGTCCGGCCAGCATGACACGTACTCAACCTTCCGCTTCGCCAACCCCGTCGCGCGCCTGGCGCGCCATCGCCGCGCTGACACTCAGCCTGGTGCTGGCCCCGGTGGCCATGGCCGATGAGCCAACTGCCAACGCCGCCACGCCTGCCGCCGCCACTGCCCCGGCCGCACCTGCTGCTGCCCCGGCTGCCGATGCACAGGCACCTGCTGCTGTCGACGCCGCTGCTGCCACCCCGGCAGATGCACCGGCCGCAGTAGACCCGAGTGTTGAAGCCCTGGTTGAAGACACCTCGCTGGGCATGGCACACGACCTGTCCCCATGGGGCATGTACAAGAACGCCGACATCGTGGTGAAGATCGTCATGATCGGCCTGGCCATTGCCTCCATCATCACCTGGACCATCTGGATCGCCAAAGGCTTCGAACTGATGGGCGCCAAGCGCCGCCTGCGTGGCGAAATCGCCAAACTGAAGAAATCCGCCAGCCTGAAAGAAGCCAGCGACGTTTCCAACAAGGAAGGCACCCTGTCCCACACCCTGGTCCACGACGCTCTCGAAGAGATGCGCCTGTCGGCCAACGCCCGCGAAAAAGAAGGCATCAAGGAGCGCGTCAGCTTCCGCCTGGAGCGCCTGGTTCACGCCAGCGGCCGCACCATGAGCAACGGCACCGGCGTACTCGCCACCATCGGCTCCACCGCGCCGTTCGTCGGCCTGTTCGGTACCGTATGGGGCATCATGAACAGCTTCATCGGCATCGCCAAGACCCAAACCACCAACCTGGCCGTGGTTGCTCCAGGTATCGCCGAAGCCCTGCTGGCCACCGCCTTGGGCCTGGTCGCTGCAATCCCGGCCGTGGTCATCTACAACGTCTTCGCCCGCTCCATCGCTGGCTACAAGGCTCAGGTGTCCGACGCCTCCGCCCAGGTACTGCTGCTGGTCAGCCGTGACCTGGACCACCAGGGCAGCGATCGCGCCGCCCCGCACATGGTGAAAGTGGGGTAAACCATGGGCCTGCATCTCAACGAAGGTGGCGACGACCTCGCCGAAAACCACGAAATCAACGTTACGCCGTTCATCGACGTGATGTTGGTGCTGCTGATCATCTTCATGGTCGCTGCCCCCCTGGCCACGGTGGACATCAAGGTCGACCTGCCGGCTTCGACCGCCAAACCGGCGCCGAGGCCCGAGAAACCGGTGTTCGTCAGCGTCAAGGCCGACCAGAAGCTGTACGTCGGCGACGATCAGGTTGCTGCGCCCGACCAGCTTGGCCCGATGCTCGACGCCAAGACCAAGGGTGACAAGGAAACCACCATCTTCTTCCAGGCTGACAAAGGCGTGGACTATGGCGACCTGATGGAAGTGATGAACAACATGCGCGCGGCCGGCTACCTCAAGGTCGGTCTGGTAGGTCTCGAGACGGCAGCCAAGAAATGACGAAAACGCGCTCAAACATGGCGCGCTACGGTGGCAGCCTGGCGATCGTGCTGGGCGTGCACGTGGTCGCCGTGCTGCTGACGCTCAACTGGTCGGTGCCCCAGGCCATCGAGTTGCCCCCGGCAGCAATGATGGTCGAGCTGGCACCGTTACCGGAGCCTGCGCCACCACCGCCACCGAAAGCGGCGCCACAGCCACCGGCACCGGTGGAAGAACTGCCGTTGCCGAAACTGGTGGAAGCGCCCAAGCCCAAGATCGCCGTCCACAAGCCGCCCAAGCCCAAGGCCAAGCCCCAGCCGCCCAAGCCTGAGAAGAAGCCTGAGCCGCCGACGGAAGCACCGCCGACCGAGCAAACGGTAGACGCACCGCCCAGCAACACGCCACCGCAGAAGTCTGCGGCACCGGCGCCGAGCATTGCGTCCAACAGCAACGCCCTGCCAACCTGGCAGAGCGACCTGCTGCGCCACCTGGCGAAGTACAAGCGTTACCCTGAAGACGCGCGCCGTCGCGGCCTGCAGGGCATCAACCGCCTGCGCTTCGTGGTCGACGCCGAAGGCAAGGTGGTGTCATACGCCATGGCCGGTGGTTCGGGCAGTGCAGCACTGGACCGGGCGACCCTGGAAATGATCCGTCGGGCCGGCACGGTACCCAAGCCGCCACCCGAGTTGCTGAACAATGGCACGATCGAAGTCGTGGCACCGTTCGTCTACTCGCTGGACCGCCGTTAAGACTTTTGCTTCTGTCACAAATCGGCAAGTCTGATAACGTGCGTCTATCGATTGCAGCCGCTATGCTGGGCCCGCAACTTCATGGACGCACGTTATGACCCTCACAGAATTACGCTACATCGTCACACTCGCCCAGGAACAGCACTTCGGCCATGCCGCCGAGCGCTGCCACGTGAGCCAGCCGACCCTGTCGGTCGGTGTGAAGAAGCTCGAGGACGAGCTTGGCGTTTTGATCTTCGAGCGCAGCAAAAGCGCGGTACGCCTGACCCCGGTCGGCGAAAGCATCGTTGCCCAGGCACAGAAGGTACTGGAGCAGGCCCAGGGCATTCGCGAACTGGCCCAGGCCGGCAAGAACCAGCTGACCGCCCCGCTCAAGGTCGGTGCCATCTACACCGTCGGCCCCTACCTTTTCCCGCACCTGATCCCGCAACTGCACCGCGTTGCACCGCAGATGCCGCTGTACATCGAAGAAAACTTCACCCACGTGCTGCGTGAAAAGCTGCGTAACGGCGAACTGGACGCGGTGATCATCGCCCTGCCGTTCAATGAAGCCGATGTGCTGACCCTGCCGCTGTACGATGAGCCGTTCTGCGCCCTGATGCCCGCCGACCACCCCTGGACGGCGAAAAAGACCATCGACACCGCCATGCTCAACGACAAGAGCCTGCTGCTGCTCGGTGAGGGCCACTGCTTCCGCGACCAGGTGCTGGAAGCCTGCCCAACCCTGAACAAGGGGGGTGAAGGCGCCAGGCACACCACCGTCGAATCCAGCCTCGCTGGAAACCATCCGCCACATGGTGGCCTCGGGCCTTGGCGTGTCGATCCTGCCGCTGTCGGCAGTGCACAGCCATCACTATGCCCCTGGCGTCATCGAGGTTCGCCCACTGACTGCACCGGCACCTTTCCGTACCGTGGCCATCGCCTGGCGCGCCAGCTTCCCGCGGCCGAAGGCCATCGAGATCCTCGCCGATTCGATCCGCCTGTGCTCGGTCGCCAAAGCCCCTGCGGAACAACCGGCCTGAGTCATGAGTGAGCCGTCGAAGGTCCCTGTCACGGTACTGAAGGGCGTAGGCGAGGCCATGGCGGAAAAACTCGCCAAGGTCGGCCTGGAAAACCTGCAGGATGTGCTGTTCCACCTGCCCCTGCGCTACCAGGACCGCACCCGCGTGGTGCCGATCGGCCAGCTGCGCCCCGGCCAGGATGCAGTGATCGAGGGCGTGGTCAGTGGTACCGACGTGACCATGGGCAAGCGCCGCAGCCTGGTGGTGCGCCTGGGCGACGGCAGCGGTGTGCTGACGTTGCGCTTCTACCACTTCAGCAACGCGCAGAAGGAAGGCCTGAAACGCGGCACCCACCTGCGCTGCTACGGCGAAGCCCGCCCTGGCGCCTCGGGCCTGGAAATCTACCACCCGGAGTACCGCGCACTGAATGGCGACGAGCCGCCGCCACCGGTCGAACAGACCCTGACGCCGATCTACCCGTCCACCGAAGGCCTCACCCAGCAACGCCTGCGCCTGTTGTGCCAGCAGAGCCTGGGCATGCTCGGCCCGCGCAGCCTGCCCGACTGGCTTCCTGACGAGCTGGCCCGGGACTACCATTTGGCGCCGCTGGACGATGCCATCCGCTACCTGCACAACCCGCCAGCCGACGCCGACCTCGACGAACTTGCCGAAGGCCAGCACTGGGCCCAGCACCGCCTGGCCTTCGAAGAACTGCTCACCCACCAGCTGTCGCAGCAACGCCTGCGTGAGAGCCTGCGCAGCCTGCGGGCGCCGGTGCTGCCCAAGGCCGCGCGCCTGCAGG
This sequence comes from Pseudomonas sp. MM223, assembly GCA_947090765.1. Taxonomy (NCBI): domain Bacteria; kingdom Pseudomonadati; phylum Pseudomonadota; class Gammaproteobacteria; order Pseudomonadales; family Pseudomonadaceae; genus Pseudomonas; species Pseudomonas sp. MM223. Next base: position 6,643,886 of record OX352322.1, read on the forward strand.
CGCAGTATCTGGCCAACCTGGGCTTTCAGCCGACTGGCGCACAGCAACGGGTGGCCAACGAAATTGCCTACGACCTCAGCCAGCACGAGCCAATGATGCGCCTGGTACAGGGCGATGTCGGTGCCGGCAAGACCGTGGTCGCTGCCCTGGCAGCGCTGCAAGGGCTGGAAGCAGGCTACCAGGTGGCGTTGATGGCACCCACCGAAATCCTCGCCGAACAGCACTTCATCACCTTCAAGCGCTGGCTCGAACCGCTGGGCATCGAAGTGGCCTGGCTGGCCGGCAAGCTCAAGGGCAAGGCCCGGGCCGCTTCCCTGGAGCAGATTGCCAACGGTGCACCGATGGTCGTCGGCACCCACGCGTTGTTCCAGGAAGAAGTGAAGTTCAAGCACCTGGCCCTGGCGATCATCGACGAACAGCACCGCTTTGGCGTGCAGCAACGCCTGGCCCTGCGCAAGAAAGGCGTGGCCGGCGAGCCTGTGCCCGCACCAGCTGATCATGACCGCCACACCTATTCCGCGCACCCTGGCCATGAGCGCCTACGCCGACCTGGACACCTCGGTACTCGACGAATTGCCGCCTGGACGCACCCCGGTAAACACCGTGCTGGTAGCCGACAGCCGCCGCTTCGAGGTGGTCGAACGAGTGCGCGCCGCCTGCGCCGAGGGGCGTCAGGCCTACTGGGTGTGCACCCTGATCGAAGAGTCCGAAGAGCTGACCTGCCAGGCCGCCGAAAGCACGTATGAAGAGCTCGGCAGCGCCTTGGGCGAACTGCGCGTGGGCCTGATTCACGGCCGCATGAAGCCTGCAGAAAAAGCCGAGATCATGGCGCAGTTCAAGGCCGGTGAATTGCAGCTGCTGGTCGCGACCACCGTCATCGAAGTAGGCGTGGACGTGCCCAACGCCAGCCTGATGATCATCGAAAACCCCGAACGCCTGGGCCTGGCCCAGCTACACCAGCTGCGCGGCCGGGTTGGCCGGGGCAGTGCCGTCAGCCATTGCGTGCTGCTGTATCACCCGCCGCTGTCGCAGATCGGCCGCGAGCGCTTAGGGATCATGCGCGAGACCAACGACGGTTTCATCATTGCCGAAAAAGACCTCGAACTACGCGGCCCTGGCGAGATGCTGGGTACGCGCCAGACCGGCCTGCTGCAATTCAAGGTCGCCGACCTGATGCGCGATGCCGACCTGTTACCGGCGGTGCGCGATGCTGCCCAGGCCCTGGTCGCCCGCTGGCCGGACCATGTCAGCCCGCTGCTTGACCGCTGGCTGCGCCATGGTCAGCAATATGGCCAAGTGTGACGTCAGTCCTAGAATGGATCCAGATTTGCTCGCAGGCTGGTTATACTTCGCGTTTAAAAGAATCAGTGGATACGGACCATGACTGAAGTTGCCCTGGACACCGCAACCCCACACGCCCCTTCTGTTATCAGGCTGCTGCTCGACAAGGTCGGCGTCGCCTACCGCGAAGTGGTCGAACACCCGCACCTGCCTGCGGCTTCGCGGGTGCAGGCGGTGCTTCTCGACGACGAGGTCGGCGCACTCATGGTGCTGTTCCCGCAGAGCCAACTGCTGGACCTCAACCGCCTGACCGAGCTGACCGGGCGCAAGCTGACTGCCGTGCCGGTGCAGCGCCTCAAGCAAATGCTCGACAAGCACCAACTCAAGGCCTTGCCCGGCATTCCCGCACTGACCAGCCTCGCCGTGCCAGTACGAAAAGAGCCTGCTCGACGCCGAGACCGTGTACATCCAGTCTGGCGAAGCCGGTCTGCTGCTGGAGATTGAGCGCGCGCACTTCAAGCGCATGTTGGCCAAGGCCAGCGCCAGCAGCTTTGGCCAGGAGGTCGAGGCCATCAGCCCCAACCTCGACCGCCCCCATGACGACACCCGGGAAATCACCGATGCCGTTCAGGCCTTCACTGCCCGACGCATCCAGAAGCGTCTGGAAGAAACCATCGAGATCCCGCCGCTGGCCGATACCGCGCAAAAAATCATCAAACTGCGGGTAGACCCCAACGCGAGCATCGATGACATCACCGGCGTGGTCGAAACCGACCCGGCGCTGGCGGCACAGGTGGTGAGCTGGGCGGCGTCGCCCTATTACGCGTCGCCGGGCAAGATCCGCTCGGTGGAAGACGCCATCGTACGCGTGCTGGGCTTCGACCTGGTGATCAACCTGGCCCTGGGCCTGGCGCTGGGCAAGACCTTGAGCCTGCCGAAAGACCAGCCGCAGCAGGCCACCCCCTACTGGCAGCAGTCAATCTATACCGCCGCGATCATCGAAGGCCTGACCCGCGCCATGCCACGTGCCGAACGCCCCGAAGCCGGGCTGACCTACCTGGCCGGGCTGCTGCACAACTTTGGCTACCTGCTGCTGGCGCACGTGTTCCCGCCACACTTCTCGCTGATTTGCCGCCATCTGGAGGTCAACCCGCACCTGAACCACACCTATGTGGAACAGCACCTGCTGGGCATCAGCCGCGAACAGATTGGTGCCTGGCTGATGAAGCTGTGGGACATGCCCGAAGAGCTGTCGACCGCGCTGCGCTTCCAGCACGACCCGGCCTACGGCGGCGAATACTCTGCGTTCCCCAACCTGGTGTGCCTGGCGACCCGCCTGTTACGCTCGCGGGGGATTGGCTCCGGGCCGCAGGAAGAGATTCCTGACGAGTTGCTGGAGCGCCTGGGGATTACCCGGGAAAAGGCTGATGATGTGGTGAACAAGGTGCTCGAGGCCGAGAACCTGCTGCGCGAACTGGCTTCGCAGTTCCACGCACCACATTAAGACTATTGGGGCCGCTTTGCGGCCCCGGCAATGTCAGCCTTTCTTCTTCGGCTTCAGGTACTTCATCAGCCCCTGGAACCACATCACCAGCGCCGGATTGCCTTTGATCTGGATGTTCTTGTCCTGAATCCCCTGCATGAACGCCAACTGCTTGTTGCCCGCCTGCATCGTGGCGTAGCCGTAGGCCGCGTCTTTGAAGGCGATGGCGAAGGCCGGCTGCGGATGCGCGCCGCCCTTGCTGCTGATGCGCTCGTTGTTGACGACGAAGTGCCGGGCAACCTTGCCGTCCAGGGTCTGCATCTGGAACACCAGGTCCTTGCCCTTGAGCTGCTGCTGGAAAGCCGGGTTGTTACGGCTGGCCCTGGCCATCAACAGCCCCATGGCCCAGAGAAGAAAGCGGAACTTCATCGACACGCCTCGATTGAAAAGTGACTAAGTTCCGCAGTTTATCCTCTTAACGACCTTTTTATGCAAGTTCGCAGCAGTTACTGCGTGTAAAGCACAACGGGCGCCATGAAGGCGCCCGTTCGGGATCAACGATTCGTCAGCGGAAGCTTATTTTTTCTTGGCGGCCTTGGCTGGCGCGGCCGGTGGATTGACGCTGTCCTTGAGGTTCTTGCCTGGTTTGAAGGCCACGGTGTTGCTGGCTTTGATCTTGACCGGCTCACCGGTTTGCGGGTTTTTGCCGGTACGCGCGCCGCGATGACGTTTTTCGAAGGTGCCGAAACCGACCAGGGTCACCGTGTCCTTGTCCAGGGCACCGGTGATGCTGTCGAGAATCGCGTTCAACACCTGATTGGCCTTTTCCTTGGTCAGATCAGCCTTATCGGCGATGACGGCGGCGAGTTCTGGTTTGCGCATAGTGAAGCCTCTTTGACGGAATTCTTGTTGTTATGCCGTGCTGCCTTTGGGAGCAGCGCTCAAGGCACCGCAGGCTCTAATCTGCGGCAGACGGAAGTGAGAATGGCACGTGCTCCGGGGCCGCGCCAGTATCAGGCCGGCCATTGTGCAGGCAACAACAGGATAAATCCGACAGAACGCCCTCTATTTACGCCATTACCGGTGGCAACTGGCGATTCAGTGCCAGCTTCTCCATGACGGCTGCCCCGGTCAGGGCGTAGCCCAGCAATGCGCCATCAGCACCGTGGCAGAGCACCTTGAGGTCACTGCCCTGCCCCTCCACCTGCCACGTGCATTCTTGGCCCAGGGGCGGCGGTGAAACCACCAGTGGGCAGGCAGGGGTTTTCACGGTGATCGGCATCGGCCCGTAGGCAACCGCGGTCGGCTTGCCGGCCAAGGTTTGCGCCAGCGCCCGGGCACATGCTCATCAGCGGCATCACGTAGAGCAGGTTGATGCCATCGACCTCGGCACAGTCGCCGAGGGCGAAGATGTTGGCATGGGAGGTACGCAGTTCGCGGTCTACGCTGACGCCACGATTAGTCTGCAAGCCGGCCGCGGCAGCCAGGTCGATACGTGGGCGCAGGCCGATGGCCGAAACCACCAGGTCGCAGGCAATCACGCTGCCATCCGACAGGTGCGCCTCCAGGCCCTGGGCCACCTGCTGCAGGCGGGTCAGCACCGGCCCAAGGTGGAAGCGCACCCCCAGGCCTTCCAGCCCGCCCTGCACCGCCGCCGCAGCGGCCGGGTGCAGCAGGGTGGGCATGATCTGTTCGCACGGCGCCACCACGTCGACCTGGAAGCCACCCAGGCTCATGTCGTTGGCGAATTCGCAGCCGATCAGCCCGGCACCGAGGATCAGCACGCGTTGTTTGCCGACGGCGGCGGCACGGAAACGTGCGTAGTCTTCCAGGTCGTTGATCGGGAACACCAGATGGCTGCCATCGCCTTCGATTGGCACCTGCACGGTCTGCGCGCCCCAGGCCAGCACCAGGTCACGGTATTGCACGGCCTCTTCGCCGATCCACAGGCGCTTGTGGCCCGGGTCGATGCCGCTGATGCGGGTATGGGTGCGGATCTCGGCGTTCAGTTGCTCGGCCATGACGCCCGGCTCGGCCATGCACAGGCCGTCGGCGTCCTTCTGCTTGGCAAAGCCCATGGAGAGCATGGGCTTGGAGTACGAACGACCATCGTCGGCGGTGATCAGCAGCAGCGGTGTCTGCGCATCGAGCTTGCGAAATTCACGGGCCAGGTTGTAGCCCGCCAGGCCGGTACCGATGATTACCACAGGGGACGTCATGTCGTGCTTGCCTCGATTAGCCGATGGAGATCATTTCAAAGTCGCTTTTGCCCACACCACAGTCGGGGCACAGCCAGTCTTCAGGCACATCTTCCCAACGGGTGCCGGGGGCGATGCCGTCGTCGGGCCAGCCTTCGGCTTCGTCGTAGATCAGGCCACAGACAATACATTGCCACTTTTTCATCAGGTCTTTTTCCTCGGTTCAGGCTGGGGGCTTTATCTGGCGGGTCTTCGCCCTGCTTGAGGCATTATGCAAGCAGTTGGGGCAATCATGCTAAGCTCGCCGCCTCTCTGGTTGTTACAAGCAGACCGACGTGTCTTACGAATCCCCGCAAGCAGCCGCTGTCGCGTGGCTGCCGTATTCACAGCTGGCGACCGACTTCGACCAGCCTACCCTTGACTGGCTGTTCGACGAGGGCTCGCTGACCCGCCGCCTGACCCGCCTGTCCTTCGATCACTTCTCCGTCACCCCGCTGTTCGAGGGCTGGCAAGCGCTGCGCGACGATGAATGCCAAGCGCTTGGCATTGCCGCCGGTGCCGAAGGCTGGGTGCGCGAGGTGTACCTGCGCGGCCATGGCCAGCCGTGGGTGTTCGCCCGCAGTGTCGCCAGCCGCAACGCCCTTGAACGCGGCGGGCTGGACCTGGAAACCCTCGGCAGCCGCTCGCTGGGCGAGCTGCTGTTCTGTGACCAGGCGTTTATCCGCCACCCGATCGAAGTGTGCAGTTATCCACAGGCCTGGCTACCGGCCGACGCTGCCCATGCAGCACTGTGGGGGCGCCGTTCGCGCTTTGAACGAGGCGGCCTGGAGCTGCTGGTGGCAGAAGTGTTTCTGCCGGCATTGTGGCAAGCGGCCAAGGAGGAGAACCGCTGATGTACCTGCAACTGCTCAAGTCGCTGAACCGCCTGCACCCGCGGGCCTGGGACTTCGTCCAGCTCAGCCGCATGGACCGGCCGATCGGTATCTACCTGCTGCTGTGGCCAACCTTGTCGGCGGTGTGGATTGCCGGCAACGGTTCTCCCACTTTGGCCAACGTGCTGATCTTCGGCCTTGGCGTGGTGCTGATGCGGGCTGCGGGCTGCTGCATCAACGATTTTGCCGACCGCAAGGTGGATGGCCACGTCAAGCGCACCGCCGACCGACCACTGGCCAGCGGCCGGGTCAAGCCGCGCGAGGCGCTGGCTCTGTTTGCCATCCTGGTCGGGGTCAGCTTCCTGTTGGTGCTGTGCACCAACAGCCGCACGGTGTGGCTGTCGTTTGGCGCGGTGGCGCTGGCGTCCTGCTACCCGTTCATGAAGCGCTACACCTATTACCCGCAGGTGGTACTGGGGGCGGCGTATTCCTGGGGCATACCCATGGCCTTTACTGCGGCGGGTAGCGAGCTGCCGGCCAGCGCTTGGCTGCTATATATCGCCAACCTGCTGTGGACGGTGGGTTACGACACCTATTACGCCATGGTCGACCGCGATGACGACCTGAAGATTGGCGTGAAGTCAACCGCGATTCTGTTCGGCGAGGCCGACCGCACCATCATCCTGACCTTGCAGCTACTGTCGCTGGGCTGCCTGTTGCTGGCAGGTAGCCGCTTCGGACTGGGGGGCTGGTTCCACCTGGGGCTGCTGGGCGCTGCGGCGTGCTTTGCCTGGGAGTACTGGTCGACGCGCAAGCTGGACCGGGAGTCGTGCTTCAAGGCGTTTCTGCACAATCACTGGGCGGGGATGCTGGTGTTTATTGGTGTGGTACTGGATTACGCGTTTGTCTGAATATTTGGGGCTGCTTTGCAGCCCTTTCGCGGCACAAGGCCGCTCCTACAGGGGATTACGGGCCCCTGTAGGAGCGGCCTTGTGCCGCGAAAGGGTCGCGAAGCGGCCCCGGCAATTTCAAGGTTTGGCGATATGCCAGACGTCCTTCACGCCATCACCGGTCATGTCCCCGGCCTTCTTGTCCTTGACGAAGGTGTACAGCGGCTTGCCGTCGTAGGCCCACTGCATCGTACCGTCGTCACGCTTGATCTGCGTCCACTTGCCTTCGGCCTTTTCGCCATCCATCACCTTCAACGGCGGCCAGTTGGTGGCGCAATCGCCATTGCACATCGACTTGCCACCCTTATCCTTGTCAAAGGTATACAGGGTCATGCCGGCATGATCGACCCACATGCCGTCCTTCTCCATGGCATGGTGGGCCGACGCCACCCCCGGGAGCGCCAGCGCAGTGAAAAGGGCCATCCAGCTCAGCGTTTGTCGTGTCATTGGATTCACCATTGTTTCGGGGGGAATTAGGTTCGGGTTACCGCCGCAGCGGCCCTTTCAAGCCTAGTTCAGTCACGGAATGTCGCCAGAACGGCCAACACCCTGTCACACAGCTGCAATAATTCCGTTATCTAATGCGGGCCAAGACACCGAATCCAGGAGAGGTTTTGAGCATGGTTGGCAGGAACATTCTGATCGTCGACGACGAAGCGCCTATTCGCGAGATGATCGCCGTTGCCCTGGAAATGGCCGGCTATGACTGCCTGGAAGCGGAAAACTCCCAACAGGCCCACGCGATCATCGTCGACCGCAAACCGGACCTGATCCTGCTCGACTGGATGCTGCCAGGTACCTCCGGCATCGAGCTGGCCCGCCGCCTGAAGCGCGACGAACTGACCGGCGACATCCCGATCATCATGCTCACCGCCAAGGGCGAAGAGGACAACAAGATCCAAGGCCTGGAAGTGGGCGCCGACGACTACATCACCAAGCCGTTCTCGCCACGTGAACTGGTTGCGCGCCTGAAGGCCGTGCTGCGCCGCACCGGCCCGAGTGACAGCGAAGCACCAATCGAAGTCGGCGGGCTGCTGCTCGACCCGATCAGCCACCGCGTCACCATCGACGGCAAGCCCGCCGAGATGGGCCCCACCGAATACCGCCTGTTGCAGTTCTTCATGACCCACCAGGAGCGCGCCTACACCCGTGGCCAGCTGCTGGACCAGGTGTGGGGCGGCAACGTCTACGTCGAGGAACGCACTGTCGACGTGCACATCCGTCGCCTGCGCAAGGCGCTGGGTGAAGCCTACGAAAATCTGGTACAAACCGTCCGGGGCACTGGCTACCGCTTCTCGACCAAGAGCTGATCGAGTTCAAAAGCGCCAAGCTGCACGTCGTTGTACAAGGACCGTCAATTGAACCAGAACTGGCACGCGACCCTGATTCGCCACCTGCTGTTGCTGACTACCGTCTGCCTGATCGGCGGGCTGGTCAGCGGCTACTATGGCTGGAGCCTGGCCATTGGCCTGGCGCTTTACCTGGGCTGGACCCTCAAGCAGCTGCTGCGCCTGCATGACTGGCTGCGCAATCACCAGCCCGATGAAGCACCACCCGATGGTTACGGCCTGTGGGGCGAGGTGTTCGACAGCATCTACCACCTGCAACGCCGCGACCAGCGCGTGCGGGGCCGCCTGCAGGCAGTGATCGACCGGGTGCAGGAGTCCACCGCTGCATTGCGCGACGCAGTGATCATGCTCGACAGCGACGGCAACCTGGAGTGGTGGAACCGTGCCGCCGAAACCCTGTTGGGCTTCAAGACCCCACAGGACGGTGGCCAGCAAGTCACCAACCTGGTGCGCCATCCGCGCTTCAAGGAGTACTTCGAGGCGGAGAACTACCTCGAACCGCTGGAAATCCCCTCACCCATCAATGACCGCATGCGCGTGCAGTTGCACATCACCCGCTACGGCAACAACGAACACCTGATGCTGGTGCGCGATGTCACGCGCATCCACCAGCTGGAACAGATGCGCAAGGACTTCGTCGCCAACGTGTCCCACGAATTGCGCACACCACTGACGGTGATCACCGGTTACCTTGAAACCCTGCTGGACAACGTCGAGGATGTGAACCCGCGCTGGGCCCGCGCCCTGCAACAGATGAGCCAGCAAGGCTCGCGCATGCAGACGCTGCTCAACGACCTGTTGCTGCTGGCCAAGCTGGAAGCCACCGATTACCCGTCGGACAACCAGCCGGTGGCGGTCGAGGCCCTGCTTGCCTCGATCAAGAACGACGCCCAGGCCCTGTCCGGGCCACGCAACCAGCGCATCACCCTCGAAGCCGCGCCCGGCGTGAAGCTCAAGGGCAGCGAGTCGGAGCTGCGCAGTGCCTTTTCCAACCTGGTGTTCAACGCGGTGAAGTACACCCAGGACGAAGGCAACATTCGCATTCGCTGGTGGGCCGATGCCCAAGGTGCACACTTGTCGGTGCAGGACTCGGGAGTGGGCATCGACGCCAAGCACTTGCCCCGCCTCACCGAACGCTTCTACCGGGTGGACTCCAGCCGTGCGTCGAATACCGGTGGTACCGGGCTGGGGCTGGCGATCGTCAAACACGTGCTGATGCGCCACCGCGGCAAGCTGGACATCAGCAGCGTGCCGGGGCATGGCAGCACCTTTACCTGTCACTTTTTGCCGGCACAATTGGCCAGCGATAAAGGCTGAGGGCCTCGGGGCCGCTTCGCAGCCCATTCGCGGCACAAGGCCGCTCCTACAGAACACCGCGGTCCCCTGTAGGAGCGGCCTTGTGCCGCGAATGGGCTGCGAAGCGGCCCCAATCCATCCATCACGCTTTGCTTTTGAGGCCTCAGCCGCTACATTGGATCCCCTGTGCCAGCAAGAGCTGGCACTTTTTTTCTCTCAATCTCAAAGACGGACCCCGTAAAAACTCCATCATGGACCCTTCCCCTGGTATCAGCCTCACCTCGTTATTCGCCGATTTCGGCATGATCATCTTTGCCCTGCTGCTGGTGCTGCTCAACGGCTTCTTCGTTGCCGCCGAGTTCGCCATGGTCAAACTGCGCGCCACCCGTGTGGAGTCCATCGCCGAACAACACGGCTGGCGCGGCAATATCCTGCGCAAGGTGCACAACCAGCTCGACGCCTACCTGTCGGCCTGCCAGCTGGGCATCACCCTCGCCTCCCTGGGCCTGGGCTGGGTCGGCGAACCGGCCTTTGCCCACTTGCTCGAGCCGCTGCTTGCGTACTTCGGTGTCGACTCGCCCGAACTGATCAAGGCGATCTCGTTCTTTGTCGCGTTCTTTGTCATTTCCTACCTGCACATCGTGGTCGGTGAACTGGCGCCCAAGTCCTGGGCCATCCGCAAGCCCGAGCTGCTGTCGCTGTGGACGGCGGTGCCGCTGTACCTGTTCTACTGGGCGATGTACCCGGCCATCTACCTGCTCAATGCCAGCGCCAACACCATCCTGCGCATTGCCGGCCAGGGCGAGCCAGGCCCGCACCACGAACACCACTACAGCCGTGAAGAGTTGAAGCTGATCCTGCACTCCAGCCGTGGCCAGGACCCAAGCGACCAAGGCATGCGTGTGCTGGCCTCGGCTGTGGAAATGGGCGAGCTGGAAGTGGTCGACTGGGCCAATTCGCGTGAAGACATGATCAGCATCGATGCCCACGCGCCGCTGAAGCAGATCCTGGGGCTGGTGCGCCGCCACAAGTTCAGCCGCTACCCGGTGTATGACGCCGAGCGTGAGGAGTTCACCGGCCTGCTGCACATCAAGGACCTGCTGCTGGAGTTGGCCGAACTGGAGCACTTGCCCGAAACCATCGACCTGGACGACCTCGCCCGGCCGCTGGAGCGCGTATCGCGGCACATGCCGCTGTCGCAACTGCTGGAGCAGTTCCGCAAGGGCGGCGCGCACTTCGTGCTGGTGGAAGAAGCCGATGGCAAGGTAATCGGCTACCTGACCATGGAAGACGTGCTGGAAGTGCTGGTGGGCGATATCCAGGACGAGCACCGCAAGACCGAGCGCGGCATCCTCGCCTACCAGCCTGGCAAACTGCTGGTGCGCGGTGATACGCCGCTGTTCAAGGTCGAGCGCCTGCTGGGCATCGACCTCGACCACATCGAGGCGGAAACCCTGGCCGGGCTGATCTACGAGACGCTCAAGCGTGTGCCTGAAGAAGAGGAAGTGCTGGAGGTCGAAGGGCTGCGCATCATCATCAAGAAGATGAAAGGGCCCAAGATCGTGCTGGCCAAGGTGCTGAAACTCGATTGAGGACCATGGGGCCGCAACGCGGCCCCAAAAATTTCAGGGATTGCCGGCAGTGAAATCCGGCAACCCGCTGATCGGCCTGTCAAACCGGTAAGGTATCGACTCCAGCGCCAGCCCCACATTGCGCTGCACCACGAAATGCAGGTGTGGGCCGGTGCTGTTGCCGGTATTGCCCGACTTGGCCAGCATCTGCCCTTGGCGCACCCGCTGCCCCTCCGCCACCACCACCGAACCACGCATCAGGTGCAGGTAGACGCCCATTGTGCCGTCCGCGTGCAGGATCCTGACAAAGTTACCCGAGGGGTTTGGCCCGCGCCCGCTCTGGCTGTTCTCCGTCTTCACCACCACCCCTTCCCGCGCCGCGATGATGGTAGTGCCTTCGGGCATGGCGATATCCATGGCGTAACGCCCCTTTGGCCCAAAATGGCTGACACGGCCGTTGGGGCCCTGGGTGACGCGGAACGGCCCGCCGACCCAGGGGAACGCGTAACGGAAGCCCTGAGGCCGCTTGCCCGGGTCACCCATGGCCTGCAGCAGGGTCGAACGGTAGTTCAGCAGCAGCCCGGGCCGGCCCCTGAGCACGCTGAGCATTTGCGTGGTGCGCGGCGGCAGCAGCCGGCGCACGATACGCGGCGCATCGCCGCCTTGGGCGTTCACCAGGTTGTCCAGGCGCAATTCGACTTCGACCGGCACATGCAGCTCGTTGCGTGCCGAAAAGCTCACACCACCGTCGAAGGTTTTTGCGTTCAGCAGCACCTGGCCTTCGAGCGTTTCGACCATGGGGTCGCGCAGCACCAAGGGCTTGGCGCCCGGGCCTGGCCGGTCGGTATAGGAGACGACACCGAAATCGTCGGTGATCTTGTAGAGCGTCACACCCAGGCTCGACGCCGAGGCCATGAGCAATGCACAGAACAGCAGCAGGCGGGCGGGCATGATAGTGGCTTTTTGACAGTTATGATCTGTCGAAGCCTAGCAGCGGGTTTTGTGACAGGTATTGCAGTTGGTCGGATGGCTCAGGGCTGTGCGGGCTTTTTGTAGGAGCGGCCTTGTGTCGCGATAGGGCTGCGGCAGCAGCCCCAGAATTTCAGCTTCGCCGCAGGAATTGCCGGGGCCGCTTTGCGGCCCTATCGCGACACAAGGCCGCTCCTACACAAAGCACGCGGTACCGGGCTCAGGCGCCGGGTGTGAAGTGCTTCTGCGCGGTCCCGCGGGCGATCAGACGCGACAGGTAATCGAGCTTCTGGGCGTCCTGGTCGACAAACTTGAAGGTCAACTGCAGCCAGTCGCTGTCCGGCTTGGGCTCCAAGGCCGCGACGGCATGCAGGTAGCCGTTCAGGCGGGCGACTTCGGCGTTTTCGCCCTGTTCCAGGTCCAGCACCGCACCTTCCAGTACCTGCGGCAGCGCTTCGCTGCGGCGTACCACCAGCAGCGCCTCTTTCAGGCTCAGCGCCTTGATCACGCACGGTTGCATGCCGCTGGCCAGGCGCAACTGGCCTTGGCCGCGCCCCGTTGGAGCAGGGGCTGGCGGCGTGGGTGCGTTGACCAATGGCTTGGCAGCGGCCGGCGCCGGCGCGGGGGCTGTCACCTTGGCGGCTTCTGGCTTGCCACCTGTCAGGGCACTCAGCGAATCGTTGGCGAATGCCGAATTGGCCCGTGCCGGGCCGATGGCCATCAGGCTGTCGAGCTTGCCGATCTTGGTCAGCGCCTTTTTCACCTTGGTCAGCAGTTGCTCATTGGTGAACGGCTTGCCGACAAAGTCTGAAACGCCCGCCTGGATCGCCTGAATAACGTTTTCCTTGTCGCCACGGCTGGTCACCATGATGAACTGCAGGTTTTTCAACGCAGGCTGCTGGCGGCACCAGGTGAGCAATTCCAGGCCAGACATTTCCGGCATTTCCCAGTCGCAAAGAACCAGGTCGAAGGCTTCCTTGTCCAGCAGGGCCATGGCCTTGCGACCATTGACGGCATCGTCGATGGCCATGCCCGGGAAGGCATTGCGCAGGCATTTGCGGACCAGGTCACGGATAAACGGGGCGTCATCCACGACCAGCACATTCACTTTACTCATCAATACTCCTTCTGAATCCCGACTAGCCTACTGCCAAATAATGGCTATTTGCTACAACCTGGCCACGCCGGGACTTCTTCACATCGTTCGCGGGTGCCTGCCGGCTCCTCGACCGCAAACGAAAACGCCCGGCCAAGGCCGGGCGTCGAAGCTCGGGAGCAACCTTACTTATCGTCAGATTCGCCCGGAACATTAGCCTTTTCGCCGTCGGCGACGGCGGTGCCCTGCACTTCTGCCGTCATGCGCTTGAGGCCCATGTGGCGCACATCGGTGCCGCGCACCAGGTAGATCACCAGCTCGGAGATGTTGCGCGCGTGGTCACCGATACGCTCCAGCGAACGCAGGGCCCAGATCACGCTCAGTACCCGCGAGATCGAACGCGGGTCTTCCATCATGTAGGTCACCAGCTCGCGCAGGGCGGTCTTGTACTCGCGGTCGATGGTCTTGTCGTACTGGGCCACCGACAACGCCAGGTCGGCATCGAAGCGGGCAAAGGCGTCCAGCGCATCACGGACCATGTTGCGTACCTGGTCGCCAATGTGGCGCACCTCGACATAGCCACGCGGCGACTCGCCTTCTTCGCACAACTGGATGGCGCGGCGGGCGATCTTGGTCGCCTCGTCACCGATGCGCTCAAGGTCGATCACCGACTTGGAAATGCTGATGATCAGCCGCAGGTCGGACGCCGCCGGCTGGCGACGGGCGAGGATGCGTACGCATTCCTCGTCAATGTTGCGCTCCATCTGGTTGATCTGCTCGTCGACTTCGCGCACTTGCTGGGCCAGGCCCGAGTCGGCCTCGATCAGCGCGGTAACGGCGTCATTGACTTGTTTTTCCACCAGGCCACCCATGGCCAGCAGGTGGCTACGCACCTCTTCAAGCTCGGCGTTGAACTGCTGGGAAATATGGTGCGTAAGGCTTTCTTTGTTGATCATGCTGTCGCTCCGCGAAGTTGCTAGCTGCAAGCTGCAAGCTTCAAGTGGTTCGTGTCGTTCCCTGGCTCCGCGCTAACCGCTTTGACTTGCAGCTTGCCGCTCGAAGCTTGCAGCTGCGCCCAAAGGCGCTCTTAGCCGTAGCGACCGGTGATGTAGTCTTCGGTCTGCTTCTTCGCCGGGTTGGTGAACAGGGTATCGGTATCCCCGAATTCGACCAGTTTGCCCATGTACATGAACGCGGTGTAGTCCGAAACACGGGCCGCCTGCTGCATGTTGTGGGTCACGATGACGATGGTGTACTTGGATTTCAATTCGTAGATCAGTTCTTCAACCTTCAGGGTCGAGATCGGGTCCAGGGCCGAGCACGGTTCGTCGAGCAGCAGCACTTCCGGCTCAACGGCGATGGTGCGGGCAATAACCAGACGCTGCTGCTGGCCACCGGACAAGCCCAGCGCCGATTCGTGCAGGCGGTCCTTGACCTCGTCCCACAGTGCCGCGCCCTTCAGCGCCCATTCGACGGCTTCGTCGAGCACGCGCTTCTTGTTGATGCCCTGGATACGCAGGCCGTAGACCACGTTCTCGTAGATGGTCTTGGGGAACGGGTTGGGCTTCTGGAACACCATGCCCACACGGCGGCGCAGCTCGGCCACGTCTTCGCCCTTGCGGTAGATGTTGTTGCCGTACAGGTTGATGGCGCCTTCCACGCGGCAGCCGTCAACCAGGTCGTTCATGCGGTTGAAGGTGCGCAGCAGGGTCGACTTGCCGCAGCCGGACGGGCCGATGAAGGCGGTCACGCGCTGCTTGGGAATGTTCATGCTGACGTCGAACAGCGCCTGCTTGTCGCCGTAGAACAGGCTCAGGCCCGGTACTTCGATGGCCACGGTTTCTTCGGCCAGTTGCAGGCTCTGCTTGTTGCGGCCCAAGGCAGACATGTCGATGCCGTGGGTATGAGAATCTTGCTGCATGGTCAACTCCATACGCTATCAATTCGTTTCAAAGGGCCGCCCGGCTCACCGGGGGCACGCTTGCAATCAGGCTCAGCTGTCGAGCGCCTTGTACTTCTCGCGCAGGTGGTTACGGATCCACACGGCCGAGAGGTTGAGGGAGGCGATCACCAGCACCAGCAGCAATGCCGTGGCGTACACCAACGGCCGTGCGGCCTCGACGTTCGGGCTCTGGAAGCCGACGTCATAAATGTGGAAGCCCAGGTGCATGATTTTCTGGTCCAGGTGCAGGTACGGGTAGTTTCCGTCCACCGGCAGCGACGGCGCCAGCTTCACCACACCCACCAGCATCAGCGGCGCCACTTCACCGGCGGCGCGGGCCACGGCGAGGATCATGCCGGTCATCATGGCCGGGCTGGCCATGGGCAAAACGATTTTCCACAGCGTTTCGGCCTTGGTCGCGCCCAGGGCCAGCGAGCCCTCACGCACAGTACGCGGAATACGCGCCAGGCCTTCTTCGGTGGCCACGATCACCACCGGTACCGCCAGCAGGGCCAGGGTCAGCGATGCCCAAAGCAGGCCCGGGGTACCCAGGGTAGGCGCCGGCAGTGCTTCGGGGAAGAACAGGCGGTCAATCGAGCCACCCAGCACGTAGACGAAGAAGCCCAGGCCAAACACGCCGTAGACGATCGCCGGCACGCCAGCCAGGTTGTTCACTGCAATGCGGATCAGGCGGGTTACCGGGCCTTGTCGTGCGTATTCGCGCAGGTAGACGGCAGCCAGCACACCGAACGGGGTAACGATCACGGCCATGATCAGGGTCATCATCACGGTACCGAAAATGGCCGGGAAGATACCGCCTTCAGTGTTGGCCTCACGCGGGTCGTCGCTGAGGAACTCCCAGACCTTGGCAAAGTAGGTGCCCAGCTTGGTGAAGCCCGACATGCCGTTCGGCTGGATGGCGTGTACCACCTTGCTCAGGTTGATTTCCAATTCGCGGCCGTTGCCATCGCGGGCCACCAGGCTGTCGCGGGCAAAGGCCTGGTGCAGGCCGCTCAAGCGGTCTTCGATGGCCTTGTAGCGGCTGTTCAGCTCGGCACGGTCGGCATCCATGTCAGCCTGGGCGGCGGCGTCCAGCTTGCCGTCCAGTTCCAGCTTGCGGGCATGCAGGCGCAGGCGCTCGAGGCCATGGTTGATGGCGCCGATGTCCTTCTTTTCCAACTGCTGCAGTTCACCGTTGAGCTGGCTGGCGCGCTTGAGGCGGGCCTGCAGTTCGTGCCAGGCGGCAGGGCCTTCGGCAACCACGCGGCCTTCTTCCTTGACGCTGACCAGGTAGCCGTAGAAGTTGCCCCACTCGCGGCGCTCCAGGGCGATCAGGTCGGCCGGGCGCTGTTCATCGACCAGCCAGTCGCCGACCACCCAGGTGAAATCGCTGCCGTTGAGGTCGCGGTTACCCACCTTGATCAGCTCGCGGGTCATGAACTCCGGGCCCTGGTCCGGTACCGGCAGGCCGGCACCCTTCAAGCGGGCACGGGGTACTTCTTCCTTTTGCACCACTTCGCCGATGACGACGTGGTCAGCCTGGCCCGGCACCTTGTAGGTGGCCTGGACAAGATCAGCCGGCCAGAAGTGGCCCAGGCCGCGCACGGCAATCACCGCCAGCAGGCCGACGGTCATGATCACCGCCATGGCCACGGCGCCGCCGCTCATCCAGACGCCTGGGGCACCGCTCTTGAACCAGCCTTTGAGGGAATCCTTTTTCACGGATCGCTACCTTTCTATCAAAGCGACGAGTATTTCTTGCGCAGACGCTGGCGAATCAGCTCGGCCAAGGTGTTCATGACAAACGTGAACATCAGCAGCACCAGGGCGGCCAGGAACAGCACGCGATAGTGGCTGCCACCGACCTCCGATTCCGGCATTTCCACGGCCACGTTGGCGGCCAGGGTGCGCATGCCCTCGAACAGGTTCATCTCCATTACCGGGGTGTTGCCGGTGGCCATCAGCACGATCATGGTCTCACCCACCGCACGGCCCATACCGATCATCAGCGCCGAGAAGATACCCGGGCTGGCGGTAAGGATGACCACGCGGGTCAGGGTCTGCCAGGGCGTAGCACCCAGGGCCAGCGAGCCCAGGGTCAGGCTGCGCGGCACGCTGAACACGGCATCTTCGGCAATGGAGTAGATGTTCGGGATGACCGCAAAGCCCATCGCGATACCCACGACCAGGGCGTTGCGCTGGTCGTAGGTGATGCCGAGGTCGTTGGTGATCCACAGGCGCATGTCACCGCCGAAGAACCAGCTTTCCAGGTGCGGGCTCATGGTCAGGGCGAACCAGCCGGTGAACAGGATGACCGGAATCAGGATCGCGGCCTCCCAGCCATCTGGCACACGCAGGCGGATCGACTCCGGCAGGCGGCTCCAGGTGAAGCCGGCCAGCAGGATGCCGAGCGGCATCAGCAGGAACAGGCTGAACACGCCAGGCAGGTGGCCTTCCAGGTACGGGGCCAGGAACAGGCCGGCGAAGAAGCCGAGGATCACCGTCGGCATCGCCTCCATCAGCTCGATCACCGGCTTGACCTTGCGGCGCATGCCCGGGGCCATGAAATAGGCGGTATAGATGGCGGCGGCAATGGCCAGCGGGGCGGCCAGGATCATTGCGTAGAACGCGGCCTTCAGCGTACCGAAGGTCAGCGGCGAGAGGCTGAGCTTGGGCTCGAAGTCGGTATTGGAAGCGGTCGATTGCCAGACGTATTTCGGCTCGTCGTAGTTCTCGTACCACACCTTGCCCCACAGCGCGCTGAAGGACACTTCAGGGTGCGGGTTGCGCAGGCTCAGCGGCAGCAGCTTGCCGCCTTCCTCGATGATGATGCGGTTGGCACGTGGCGACAGGGCCAGGATGCCCGGGCCTTCGGCGGCCGGCTCGACCAGCAGGGTGCGGTGCGCAGTGCTGTGGAATACGCCCAGTTTGCCGTCGGCGTCCAGGGCAATGAAGCCTTTGCGGCGCTCTTCGGCGTCAATCTGCACGACCGGGGCCTTGCCCATCTGGAAGGTACGGATCTGCTTGAAGCGCGATTCGCCGTCCGGGTCACGGGCCATGAACCATTGGGCCAGGCCACCGTTGGAGTCACCGATGATCAGCGAAATGCCGCCGACCAACTGGGCGCTGGCGGTAATTTCGGTGTCAGCGCTTTCGGCCAGCTTGTAGCGGCCGTTGAGGCTCTTGTCACGCAGGCTGAACACGTCGGCGGTGGCACGGCCGTTGATCACGTAGAGCCACTGCTGACGCGGGTCGATGAAGATGTTCTTCACCGCTTCGGTCATCTGCGGCAGCACGATACGGTTCTGCTCGGTGGTGACCTCTTCGGTCATCATGTTTTCGGTGCGGGTCAGCTGGAGCACCTGCAGGTGCGCGCCGGTTGACCCGGCCAGTACCAAGGTGTCGCCATTGACGCTGACGTTGACGTGCTCCAGCGCACGGCCCTGCTCGTCGAGCACGAACGGCTGCTCGCCGTACGGGTAGTCGATGCCGGGGGTGATGGTTTTCTTGTTGTCCGGGTAGGTGATCTTGTAGGTGTGGTGGAACACCAGCGCCTGGCCATTGGACAGGCCCAGCACCACCAGCGGGCTGCCCGGCTGGTCGGTACTGATCGAGGTTACCTGGGTATCTGCCGGCACTGGCAGATCGACCCGCTTGAGCTCGTTACCGGTTTTGGTATCGAAGAACAATGCCTGGCCCTTGTCCGAAACCCGCATCCCCACCAGGTTCTGCTCTTCAAGCGCGATCATCAGCGGCTTGCCGGCATCCTGTTGCAGCCACGTCGGCTCCAGGGCTTTTTTGCTGGTCAGCTCGGCGCCCTGGAACAGTGGCAACACCACATAGGCCAGGTAGAAGAAGATCAGGGTGATTGCCGCCAATACGGCAAGCCCGCCCACCAGAACATACCAGCGGGTCAGGCGGTCCTTCAGCGCGCGCATGCGGCGCTTGCGTTGCAACTCGGGCGTATTGAAATCAATGCGCACGGGCTGGGAGTTTTGGGTCATGTTGGAATTGGCCAGATCATTCATGCGCACACCCTAGCGGTCCCGTGTGACAAAAACATTACAAAGTGGTGACGCGCGAAAGCCCGCCGCACAGGGAACCTGGCTTCGGACTGGGAATTCATGGAAGAGGCCGGGCATCAGCACCGGCCCCCTCTTCAGTTACTTACTTCTTTGCGACGTTACCGGCGTGCGACAGGCCCAGGTCAGCCAGGGTCTTGTCGACGACTTTGGCCGGCAGTGGGATGTAGCCATCCTTCACCACGACCTGCTGGCCAGCTTGCGACAGCACCAGCTTGACGAACTCGGCTTCCAGCGGTGCCAGAGGCTTGTTCGGGGCCTTGTTGACGTAAACGTACAGGAAGCGCGACAGCGGGTAAGTGCCGTTCAGGGCGTTGGTTTCGTTGTCTTCAACGAACTCGCCGCCTTCTTTCTTGGCCAGGGCTACGGTCTTGACGCTGGCAGTCTTGTAGCCAATGCCCGAGTAGCCGATGCCGTTCAGCGAGGAGCTGATCGACTGCACGACCGAAGCCGAGCCAGGCTGTTCGTTGACGTTAGGCTTGAAGTCGCCTTTGCACAGGGCTTCTTCCTTGAAGTAGCCGTAGGTGCCCGATACCGAGTTACGGCCGAACAGCTGGATTGGCTTGTTGGCCAGGTCGCCGGTCACACCAACGTCACCCCAGGTCTTGATATCAGCCTTGCCACCGCACAGGCGAGTGGACGAGAAGATAGCGTCGACCTGAGCCATGGTCAGGCCTTTGATCGGGTTGTCCTTGTGCACGAACACGGCCAGGGCGTCGACAGCAACCGGGATGGCGGTTGGCTTGTAGCCGTACTTCTGCTCGAAGGCCTGCAGTTCGACGTCCTTCATCTTGCGGCTCATCGGGCCCAGGTTGGCGGTGCCTTCGGTCAGCGCGGGTGGCGCGGTGGAAGAGCCGGCAGCCTGGATCTGGATGTTTACGTTCGGATATTCCTTCTTGTAAGCCTCGGCCCACAGCGTCATCAGGTTCGCCAGGGTGTCGGAGCCTACGCTGGAGAGGTTGCCCGATACACCGGTGGTCTTGGTGTAGGTCGGGATCGACGGGTCGACAGCAGCTACCGCGTTGGCGGTTGCAACGCCAGCGGCGGCGAAGGTAAGGGCCGCCATCAAACGCTTCAGTTTCATGCCTTGCTCCTAGCAGGAATATTGGGGTGTTGGATGGAACGGGCCCAAGTATCGGTAGGCCGCATGAACACGATATGACTTCATTGTGACAATTGGATGAAAGGCCATCATCGTAAAAACCCCACGCTGACGGTGAACCCTGTGGGAGCCACTGGTTTGCACCATCACTCTGGCTACCGCATTACCTTGTAGGAGCAGCCTTGTGCTGCGAAGAGGCCGGTAAGGCTAACGATTATCTTCGCCTGCAATGGCCTCTTCGCAGCACAAGGCTGCTCCTACAGTGACCGCCCTAGCCCTCCGGTTCAGCGCTTGTTGGCGAGCAGGTACAGGCCCACGGCCAGACCAACGGCGCACAGGCCAGCCACATAATAAGCAGGCGCCATCGGGCTCACTTTCAGCAGCGCCGTCACCACCATCGGCGTCAACCCGCCAAAGATCGCGTAGGCCACGTTGTACGAGAACGACAGCCCACTGAAGCGCACCGCCGCCGGGAATGCCTTGACCATCACATAAGGCACCGCACCGATCACGCCCACGCACAGCCCGGTCAGCGCATACAGCGGGAACAGCAGCTCGGGCCGGGTCGGCAGGCTGTGGTAGAAGGTCCAGGAGCTGGCCAGCAGCAACAGGCTGCCGATCACGAACACCCGGCCCGCCCCAAAGCGATCGGCCAGGCTGCCGGCGCCGATGCAGCCAAAGCTGAGCAGCACGATGGCCATGCTGTTGGCCTTGAGCGAGTCGATCGGGCTGATGTGGTAGAAGCTCTGCAGCAGCGCCGGGGTCATCAGGATGACCACCACGATGCCAGCCGACAGCATCCAGGTCAGCAGCATCGACAGGATGATCGGGCCACGGTGATCGCGCAGTACGGCGCGCAGCGGCAGTTCCTCGGCCAGCGCCTTGCGCTGCTGCATCTCGGCGAACACCGGGGTTTCATGCAGCCAGCGGCGCAGGTACACCGAGAACAGGCCGAACACACCGCCGAGCAGGAACGGAATACGCCAGGCGTAATCGGCCACCTCATCGGCGCTGTACACGCTGTTGATCAGGGTCGCCACCAGCGAGCCCAGCAGAATGCCCGCCGTCAGGCCCGCGGTCAGGGTGCCACAGGCATAGCCGGTGTTGCGTGCAGGCACGTGTTCGGATACGAACACCCAGGCGCCCGGTACCTCGCCACCGATCGCCGCGCCCTGGATCACGCGCATCAGCAGCAACAGGATCGGCGCCCACATGCCGATTTGTGCATAGGTTGGCAGCAAGCCCATGATCAGGGTCGGCAGGGCCATCATGAAGATGCTCAAGGTGAACATCTTCTTGCGCCCGAGCAGGTCACCGAAGTGGGCCATGATGATGCCACCCAGCGGCCGCGCCAGGTAGCCGGCAGCGAAGATACCGAACGTTTGCATCAGGCGCAGCCACTCGGGCATGTCGGCCGGGAAGAACAGCTTGCCCACCACCGTGGCGAAGAACACGAAGATGATGAAGTCGTAGAACTCCAGTGCGCCGCCCAAGGCGGACAGCGAGAGTGTCTTGTAATCACTGCGGGTCAGCGGCCGCGGGGGCTGCTCGATACTGCTCGGCACGGAAGTCATTGCTCGTTGTTCTCTTGTAGGGCATGCAGGCCGCTTGGCACGCGGCTTCTGGATTGGGAGACAGGCGAAGATAGCAAATTGCCGAGCCGCGCCGAAAGCGATACAAAAACCATACAGATATTCATGAATGCGCGGTCGTCGCTGGCGGTTATGCTCTATATACTGGTGCTTCGTAGGAAAAGGTTGCTGCTAGCGTGGGATGTTGTGCGAAAACGCCGGTCTTTATGTCAGACGGTTTCGCAGAGTTTCCCTACGGCCGTCCAGTGAAACGAAATCGGCGTAGTATGTTGCAAGCTGAATCGTTTACCCCGGCCTTTGCGCCACACCAACGGAAAGCGTCACGGGTCAGAGGCCCCATCGCATGATTGAGCTCGAACAAGAAGATCCAATCCCACAAGGCGACCTGGCCTTGCAGATCACCGCACTCCCGCGCGAGACCAACGGGTTTGGCGACATCTTCGGCGGCTGGCTGGTTGCCCAGATGGACCTGGCCGGCACCGCCATGGCCAGCCGCGTCGCCGGTGGCCGTGTGGCAACCGTGGCCATCGAACGCATGGCCTTCCTGGTACCCGTCGCGGTGGGCGCACAGCTGTCGTTCTATACCCAGACCCTGGAAATCGGCCGTAGCTCGATCCAGATGATGGTCGAAGTGTGGAGCGACGACCCGTTGTCCAGCGAATGGCGCAAGGTCACCGAAGCGGCATTCGTCTTTGTCGCCATCGATGGCAGTGGCCGCACCCGTTCCGTGCCTCGTCGCTGAGCCACGCGGGCGGTAAACTCATTGCATGTGCCCGGGTCCAAGGCCCACTGGCAATCAATGAGACGAACGCAATGGCTACCTATCAGGTCGTAACCGAGCAACATGGCGAACTCAACTGCTGGCGTATCAGCAGCGACCGCGCCGAACTCCTGATCGCCCAGCAAGGCGCACAGATCCTCAGCTACCAGCGGGTCGGCGAGCCGCCGCTGCTGTGGCTGAGCGACCAGGCCATCTTCCGCCAGGGCAAGTCGGTCCGCGCCGGTGTGCCGGTGTGCTGGCCGTGGTTCGGCAACCTGCAGCGCAACCCCCAGGCCGTCCAGGCCATGTACCACGGCGAGCAGGCGCCTGCCCACGGGCTGGTGCGCTCGCGTGACTGGCAGCTGCTGGGTATCGAGGAAACGGAAAACGGCCTGCGCATCGAATTCGAATTGCCTGAGGCACAGGGCGCCCTGCCCGGCTGGCCTCATGACGTCGAGCTGAAACTGGTGGTGGAGCTGGGTGAGGCGCTGAAGCTGAAGCTGACCAGCCGCAACATGGGTAATACCCCCGTGACCATCAGCCAGGCCCTGCACAGCTACTTTGCGGTCAGCGATGTGCGCCAGGCGCGGGTCGAGGGCGTCGAGGGCCTGGGCTATATCGAGACGCTGGCGGACTGGGAACAGCGCCAGCAGCAGGGGGCACTGGCGTTTGCCGGGGAGACTGACCGGATCTACCTCGACACCCCATCGCAACTGAGCATTGTCGACCCGCACTGGAACCGCCGGGTTACCTTGACCAGCAGCGGGTCGCGCTCGGCGGTGATCTGGAACCCGTGGACTGAGCGGGCCAAGGATCTGGCGGACATGGCTGATGATGGCTGGCAGCGGATGCTGTGCATCGAGACGGCGAATGTGTGGGATGACCTGGTGGAGTTGAAGCCAGGGGCCAGCAGTTCGCTTGGGGTCAGGATTGGTTGTGAAATGATCTAACAGGCTTGTTGCCTGATCTGGCCTCATCGCCGGCAAGCCAGCTCCCACAGGTCCGGCACAGGCCTTGAACTGTGTGCAATACCTGTGGGGCTGGCTTGCCGGCGAAGAGGCCAGTGCAGGCAATCAGAGGTCTGCGTCCTCCACCACCCTCACCTTCCCCGCATCCAGTGCATAGGCCGCGTCGGCCAGGTCATTGCTGACCTTTTCCACCTTCAGCTTGCCGCTGACCCACAGCGGTGTGTAGATGTCATCGATCTTCAACCCTTTCGGGTAGCGCACCAGCACCAGCTGGTTCGGCGGCGGCGGCGGTACGTGGATGCACGCGCCCGGGTAAGGCACCAGGAAAAACAGCGTGCTGTTGCCCTTGGCGTCGCTTTCCAGCGGTACCGGATAGCCGCCCAGGCGAATGTCCTTGCCGTTCATGGCGGCCACGGTCTTGGTCGAATACATCACCGCTGGCAAGCCCTTGCTCTGCTTCAAGCCGCCTTTGTCGGTAAAGGTGCCCATGGCTTCCGGCGAGTTGTGGTCGATTTCGGGCATTTGCTCAAGCGCCTTCTGGTCCGACTTGGGCATCAGCTCCAGCCAGTCGGTTTCAGGCAGCTCGGCATGGGCCAGGGTACTGGCCAACAGCAAGGGGACGAGGAAAAAGGCACGCATGGCAATGCTCGGCAACTCGAATGAATTGCCGGGCATTCTAACCAGTATTCAGCGTTTCTTGATGAATCCGTAGATCACCAGAAGGACCACGGCACCGACCAGCGCGCCAAAGAAGCCCGCCGCCTGCCCGGCCTGGTAGATGCCCAATGCCTGGCCGCCATAAGTGGCCAACAAGGAGCCGGCAATACCCAGCAGGATGGTCATGATCCAGCCCATGCTGTCGTCGCCCGGCTTGATGAAGCGGGCCAGCAGGCCGACGATGAGGCCGATGAAGATGGTTCCAATGATGCCCATGGCAATCCCTCTGCAGTGATTATGGAACAAGCCAAAGCCTAGACGGGCTTTGGCTTGTTGCCATGTTCAGAGGGCAAGCCGCTTGCAGAAGTTCGATTTGCAGCCCGATCAGTTGCTGATCAGAGCCTCTACTTCGGCAATCTTGCGCTCGAGGGTGGCCATGTCATGGCAGCGCAGGGTGGCGTGGCCAACCTTGCGGCCGACCTTGAAGGCCTTGCCGTAGTGGTGCAGGTGGCAGTCACCGATGGCGACAACCTTGTCCACGGCCGGCACTTCACCGATGAAGTTGAGCATCGCGCTCTCGCCCACCTTGGCGGTGGAGCCCAGCGGCAGGCCGGCAACGGCGCGCAGGTGGTTTTCGAATTGGCTGCACTCGGCGCCTTCGATGGTCCAGTGCCCGGAGTTGTGCACGCGCGGGGCGATTTCGTTGGCCTTCAGGCCACCGTCGACTTCGAAGAACTCGAAGGCCATCACGCCAACGTAGTCCAGCTTCTGCAGCACACGGCCCACGTAGTCTTCGGCCAGGGCCTGCAGCGGGTGCGCCTGGCTGGCGACCGACAGGCGCAGGATGCCGCTTTCGTGGGTGTTGTGCACCAGCGGGTAGAAGCGGGTTTCGCCATCACGGGCACGCACGGCCACCAGCGACACTTCGCCGGTAAACGGTACGAAGCCTTCCAGCAGGCATGGCACGCTGCCCAGTTCGGCGAAGGTGCCTACCACGTCTTCTGGCGTGCGCAGTACCTTCTGGCCCTTGCCGTCGTAGCCCAGGGTGCGGGTTTTCAGCACGGCCGGCAGGCCGATGCTGGCTACTGCGGCGTCCAGGTCTGCCTGGGAGAGAATGTCGGCGAAGGCCGGGGTCGGGATACCCAGGTCGCGGAACATGCTCTTCTCGAACAGGCGGTCACGGGCGATGCGCAGCGCTTCGGCGCTGGGGTACACCGGCACGAACTGCGAAAGGAAGGCCACTGTCTCGGCCGGGACGCTTTCGAACTCGAAGGTGACCAGGTCAACTTCGTCGGCCAACTGACGCAAATGGTCCTGGTCGCCGTAGTCGGCACGCAGGTGCTCGCCCAACGGCGCGGCACAGGCGTCCGGTGCAGGGTCGAGGAAGGCGAAGTTCATGCCCAGCGGGGTGCCCGCCAGAGCCAGCATGCGGCCCAGCTGGCCGCCACCGATTACACCGATCTTCATGGGTTAAGCCTCAAGCCTGGCGCGGGTCTGGGTTGTCCAGCACGGTGTCGGTCTGTTCCGTGCGGAACTGCTTGAGCGCCGCGTGGTACTGCGGGTACTTGGCGCCCAGGATGCTGGCCGACAGCAACGCAGCGTTGACCGCACCGGCACGGCCGATGGCCAGCGTGGCAACCGGCACGCCGGCTGGCATCTGCACGATCGACAATAGCGAATCGACGCCCGACAGCATCGACGACTGCACCGGCACGCCCAGCACCGGCAGGTGAGTTTTGGCGGCGCACATGCCTGGCAGGTGGGCTGCGCCACCGGCACCGGCGATGATCACCTCGATGCCGCGGCCTTCGGCCTCCTCGGCATACTGGAACAGCAGATCCGGGGTGCGGTGGGCAGAAACCACCTTCACTTCGTAGGGAATGCCGAGTTTTTCCAGCATATCGGCGGTGTGGCTAAGGGTGGACCAATCGGACTTGGAGCCCATGATCACGCCAACCAGTGCACTCATCGTCGAGCCTCTTCGCTTGTGCGCCCGCAGGCGCGTCAAAAAACAACAAGCCACGCGGGACGACCGGCGTGGCTTGTTTGCTGATCTGGACCGGACGCATCCGGTCGAAAGGCCGCGCAGTATACCGTAAGGTAGTGCGTTTAAGGCACCCCGGCGACCAACTGTCGGGCCTTATTTTTCGGGGCTTTGGCTGACTTTTGGGTCAACCACCGCCGCACCCTCCAGCTTGCGCCACAACAGCCTGACGTTGGCCTTGCGCACCAAGGCGCAGCGGTACAGGCGAATTTCCAGTGGCACGTGCCACTGGCTGCCGCCGCAAACGGCCAGCTCGCCCCGTTCCAGCTCGCCACGCATCGACAGGCGCGGCACCCAGGCGATACCCATGCCCTCCAGCGCCATGCTCTTGAGGCTGTCGGCCATGGCGGTTTCATAGACGGTGGTATAGCGCAGGTTGCGCTGACGCAGCAGCAAATTGACCGAACGACCGAGGAAGGCGCCAGCGGTATAGGCCAACAGCGGCACACTACCCTCACCTTCCAGGTCGAACAACGGCTTACCTTCGGCATCCACGGCACACACCGGCAACATTTCGGTGGTGCCCATGTGCAGCGACGGGAAGATCTCGGCGTCCATCTGCAGGGCCGCGTCCGGGTCATAGAAAGCCAGCATCAGGTCGCAACCGCCTTCGCGTAATGCATGCACGGCATCTCCGACGTTAGTCGCAACCAGCCGGGTAGCGATGTTCAAACCGTCGTTGCGCAACTGGGCCACCCAGCGGGGGAAAAAGCCCGACGCCAGGGAGTGCGCCGCAGCCACCTGCACCACCTCGCCCTGCCCGCCCTCAAGATGATGCAAATGGCGGAGAATTTCGCTCAACTGGTCGACAACGGTACGCGCTGTGACGAGAAACAGCTGGCCAGCCTCGGTCAGCTCGATGGGTGTGCGGGAACGATTCACCAATTGCAGGCCCAGCGCCGCTTCAAGGCTGCGAATGCGCCGGCTGAAGGCCGGTTGGGTCACGAAACGCCGCTCTGCCGCCTGGGAAAAACTGCGGGTGGCGGCCAATGCGCTGAAATCTTCCAGCCATTTGCTTTCAAGGTTCACGAAGCACATCTCCCGGCGTGCACCAAAATGGAACACGCTCGAATGTCAATTGGCGTCACATGAAACACTATGCCGTTTGTGCATAGGTTAGCGTGCAACAGCATTGGCCGCAAAATCACCTTCAGGCCTAGGATTGGCGCCATTCCGGCATGTGCCGGGTCAAAATCGAGATGATATACATCATGTCCTCCGCTGCATCGTTCCGCGTCGAAAAAGATCTGTTGGGTACCCTTGAAGTTCCTGCTGATGCCTACTACGGCATCCAGACCCTGCGCGCTGCCAACAACTTCCACCTCTCCGGCGTTCCGCTGTCGCACTACCCGAAACTGGTAGTCGGCCTGGCGATGGTCAAGCAGGCAGCTGCTGACGCCAACCGTGAGCTGGGGCACTTGAGCGATGCCAAGCACGCCGCGATCAGCGCAGCTTGCGCACGACTGATCAAGGGCGACTACCACGAGCAGTTCGTGGTGGACATGATTCAAGGCGGTGCTGGTACTTCTACCAACATGAACGCCAACGAAGTCATCGCCAACATCGCGCTGGAGGCCATGGGCCACCAGAAGGGTGAGTACCAGTACCTGCACCCGAACAACGATGTGAACATGGCGCAGTCGACCAACGACGCCTACCCGACCGCTATCCGTCTGGGCCTGCTGCTGGGCCACGACGCCCTGCTGGCCAGCCTCGACAGCCTGATCCAGGCCTTCGCAGCCAAAGGTAAAGAGTTCGACCACGTACTGAAGATGGGCCGTACCCAGCTGCAGGACGCCGTGCCGATGACCCTGGGCCAGGAATTCCGCGCCTTCGCCACCACCATGACCGAAGACCTCAACCGTCTGCGTTCGCTGGCGCCTGAGCTGCTGACCGAAATCAACCTGGGTGGTACCGCCATCGGTACCGGCATCAACGCCGACCCGGGCTACCAGATGCTTGCTGTACAGCGCCTGGCAATCATCAGCGGCCAGCCGCTGGTACCGGCTGCCGACCTGATCGAAGCCACCTCCGACATGGGCGCCTTCGTGCTGTTCTCCGGCATGCTCAAGCGTACCGCCGTCAAGCTGTCGAAAATCTGCAACGACTTGCGCCTGCTGTCCAGCGGCCCGCGCACCGGCATCAACGAAATCAACCTGCCAGCGCGTCAGCCAGGCAGCTCGATCATGCCAGGCAAGGTCAACCCGGTGATCCCGGAAGCCGTCAACCAAGTCGCCTTTGCCATCATGGGCAACGACCTGGCCCTGACTGTCGCCGCCGAAGGTGGCCAGCTGCAGTTGAACGTGATGGAACCGCTGATCGCCTACAAGATCTTCGACTCGATCCGCCTGCTGCAACGCGCCATGGACATGCTGCGCGAGCACTGCATCGTCGGCATCACTGCCAACGAACAGCGCTGCCGTGAACTGGTCGAGCACTCGATTGGCCTGGTCACCGCCCTGAACCCTTACATCGGCTACGAAAACGCCACCCGTATCGCCCGCGTTGCCCTGGAAACAGGCCGCGGCGTGCTGGAACTGGTGCGCGAAGAGAAGCTGCTGGACGAAGAGATGCTCAACGACATCCTGCGTCCGGAAAACATGATCGCTCCACGTCTGGTGCCGCTGAAGGCGTAACCAGGCTGCTGCAAACTGTCTCACCAGGTTAAGGGACTAGACACCTCTCAACCTTTCAAGGCCCGAGCGATTGCTTCGGGCCTTTTTTTTGCCTGCAGTTTTCGAGGCCACGTTGCCGCTGCGGATATCGGCACACAACTTGCTCCATAATGCGTCCCAGCCCCACGGGATTACCCAGCATGCTGCACAGTCACCTGACCACCCTCAACGCAGTTTCGCTGATCCTCAACGTCTTCCAGGCAGACGGTTGCGAGGCTTCGGCGCTGCTGGCCGGCAGCGGCATTGGCCCGGCAGACCTGGGGCACGCTGATGCACGCATCACCACGCAGCAGGAACTGCAGGTGTGCGCCAACGCCGTGGCCCGGCGCGAAGACATCGGCCTGGAGCTGGGCCGACGCATGCATGTGTCGTGCTACGGCATGCTCGGTTACGCCCTGCTCTCCAGTGCAACTTTGGGTGACGCCTTGCGCCTGGCGCTGCAGTATCCGGCACTGCTGGGAACAGTCTTCAAGCTGCGCTTGCTCGACGATAGCCAGCGGGTCTGGTTCAGCGCCAGCGATTACCACGACAGCCCGGCGCTGAGCGCTTTCAACGCAGAGTTCTGCCTGGTGTCGCTGAAAGTCATCTGCGACGACCTGCTCGGCCGCCCGTTGCCGTTGCTGGGCGCCCGCTTCGAACACGCTCGCCCCGGTTACCACGCACTCTATGCCGGTGCATTTCAATGCCCGATCGGTTTCGCCGCCGAGGACAATGCCTTTGCCTTCGAACGGCGATGGCTGGATACGCCGCTGCCGCTGGCCGACCCGATTACCCACAAAGCCATGAGCGAACGCTGCCGGCGCCTGAACCTTGAGTTCACAGGGCGCCAGGCCTGGCTAGGGCGGATTCGTCAGCTACTGGCGCAGCAACTGGACGCAGCCCCAGGGCTGGAAGGCCTGGCACGGCAGATGAACTGCTCGTCGCGCACCCTGCGCCGGCATTTGCAGGCGTTGGGCAGCAGTTATCAACAGCTGCTGGATGAGCTGAGGTTCGAGCGGGCCAAGCAGTTGCTGGCCGATGAGCAGATGCCGATCTACCGCATTGCCGAAACCTTGGGGTTCAGCGAGACGGCCAGCTTCCGCCATGCGTTTCAGCGCTGGAGCGGTGTGGCGCCCAGTCACTTCCGCGGTTGACCTGTACCGGCCCCATCGCCGGCAAGCCAGCTCCCACAAGTACTCCACAGTGCTTTGGACAAGTGGAATACCTGTGGGAGCTCGGCTTGCCGGCGATAGGGCCAGTACAGGCCATAGAGCTTTGGCCACATCGATCCCCTTTTGGCCGTTTGCGTCGTTCTCCGCCACTGACCCGCCCATGACAATGGACCCACGCCAGTACACACCCGGAGAACAACAATGCTGACGATCTATTCCGATGACCACCGCCTGCACCACGGCCGCTGCGAGCTGATCGACGGCAAGCTGATGCCCTGTTTCGAAATGCCTTCGCGCGCCGACCACGTGCTCGACCAGGTGAAAAAGCGCAACCTCGGTGATGTCCAGGGCCCGACAGATTTCGGCCGTGCGCCATTGCTGCGCATCCACAGCGCCAACTACCTGGATTTCTTCGAAGGCGCCTGGGCCCGCTGGGCGGCACTGGGCCACGAGGGCGACCTGCTGCCCTTCACCTGGCCAGCCCGTACGCTGCGCCAGGTCAAACCGACCGGCCTGCACGGCGAACTGGGTTACTACAGTTTCGACGCCGGTGCCCCCATCACCGCGGGTACCTGGCAGGCTGCCTACAGCGCTGCACAAGTCGCCCTCACCGCCCAGGCAGCAATCCAGCAAGGCGCCCATTCGGCCTTTGCCCTGTGCCGTCCGCCAGGGCACCACGCCGCTGGCGAAGTCATGGGGGGTTATTGCTACCTGAACAACGCCGCCATTGCCGCCCAGGCCTTCCTCGACCAAGGCAAGCGCAAAGTCGCCATCCTCGACGTCGACTACCACCACGGCAACGGCACCCAAGACATCTTCTACAGCCGCAACGATGTGTTCTTCGCCTCGATCCACGGCGACCCGCAAGACGAATTCCCGTTCTTCCTGGGCTATGCCGACGAAACCGGCGAAGGTGCCGGCGAAGGCTGCAACATCAACTACCCATTGCCTGCCGGCAGCGACTGGGCCGCCTGGAACGCCGCCCTGGAAGACGCCTGCCAGCGCATCGCCAGCTACGACGCCGATGTACTGGTGATCTCGCTGGGTGTGGATACCTTCAAGGACGACCCGATCTCGCAGTTCAAGCTGGACAGCCCGGACTATCTGGAAATGGGCAAGCGCATCGGCCAGCTTGGCAAACCGACCCTGTTCGTGATGGAAGGCGGCTACGCTGTGGAAGAAATCGGTATCAACGCGGTCAATGTGCTGGAAGGCTTCCAGCGCGCCCAGCCAGGAGCCCGGTAATGGTCCGACTCAAGCGTCTGCTCGCCCCGTTCATCGCTGCCACCCTGTTCACTGGTGCCCTGCAAGCCCAGGCCGAGCAGCGCACCCTGCGTGTGTATAACTGGTTCGATTACATCACCCCGCAGACCTTGACCGACTTCCAGAAGGACAGCGGCGTCAAGCTGATCTACGACATCTTCGATACCAACGAAGCGCTGGAGGCCAAGCTGCTTACCGGCAACTCCGGCTATGACGTGGTCGTGCCATCCAACGTGTTCCTGGCCAAGCAGATCGAGGCCGGGGTGTTCCAGCCGCTGGACCGCAGCAAGCTGCCGAACTGGCAACACCTGGACCCAGCACTGATGAAACTGATCGAGGCCAACGACCCGGGTAACAAATATGCCGTGCCCTACATGTACGGCACCGTGCTGATCGGCTTCAACCCGGCCAAGGTCAAGGCTGCGCTCGGCGACAATGCACCGGTGGACAGCTGGGACCTGATTTTCAAGGAAGAGAACATCGCCAAGCTTAAGCAGTGTGGCGTGGCGCTGCTCGACTCGCCTTCCGAGATCCTGCCGCTGGCCCTGAAATACCTGGGCCTGGACCCCAACAGCGGCAAGCCGGACGACTACAAGAAGGCCGAGGCCCTGCTGCTGAAGATTCGCCCGCACATCACCTACTTCCATTCCTCGAAGTACATGGCCGACATCGCCAACGGCGATATCTGCGTGGCCGTCGGCTACAGCGGTAGCTTCTCGCAGGCGGCCAACCGCGCGCGGGATGCGAAGAACGGTGTGGTGGTGGACATGCGCCTGCCCAAGGAAGGTGCGCCGATCTGGTTCGACATGCTGGCGATCCCGAAGAATGCGGCCAACCCGGAAGATGCCCATACGTTCATCAATTACCTGCTGCGGCCAGAAGTGATTGCGCCGATCAGCGACTTTGTCGGCTACCCGAACCCGAACAAGGATGCGACCGATAAGGTGAGCCCAGCGATTCGCAATAACCCCAATCTGTACCCGACGGCGGAGGCGATGGCCAAACTGTATACCCTGAAGCCCCTGGCGCGGGATGCAGAGCGGGCCAGGACCCGGGCCTGGACGCGGATCAAGTCCGGCACCTGATGTAGAGCCGGGGGCTGCTCTGCAGCCCAATCGCCGGCAAGCCAGCTCCCACAGGTATTGCACCTGCCTCGAAAGCAGTGAAGTTCCTGTGGGAGCTGGCTTGCCGGCGATTGGGCCGCGAAGCGGCCCCAATTCACTTTTTCCAAACCTTTCGCAGTTTCATCAAGGCCTCGGCAATCTCCCCCTCCGGCACCGCCGCAAATCCCAGCACCAGCCCCGCTCGCTTATCCACAGGCACCTCGCTGTCCGCCAACCAGAAATTGCTCAGCGGCGTCACCTCTACACCCACTGCTTCAGCCTTGGCCACCAGTTCCTGCTCCCGCGCAAAGTTATCCACATCAACCTTCACATGCAGCCCGGCGGCCACTGCCGGCATGGCGCCCAACCCTGGGATATCCACAGGCCAGCCGGCCTTCAGCACATTGCGCCGGCTCAACGCCGCCTTGCGCATGCGCCGGATGTGCCGCTGAAAGTGCCCGCGAGCCATGAACTCGGCCATTACGCATTGGCTGCTGACCTCCGAATGCCGCACCGCCAGCGCCTTGCCCTGGCTGAACGCCTGGGCCAGCTGCGGCGGCAGCACCAGGTAACCCAGGCGCAGCGCCGGGAAGGCGATCTTGCCGAAGGTGCCGACATATAGCACCCGACCGTGCTTATCGAGCGCTGCAAGCGGGGCCAAGGGCGCGCCACTGTATCGGTACTCGCCGTCATAGTCGTCCTCGATGATCCAGCCATCGTTACGCTCAGCCCATGCCAGCAATTCCAGGCGACGCGCCAGGCTCATGGTCACCCCGGTCGGGTACTGGTGAGCAGGCGTCACATAGGCCAGCCGGCAATCCACCAACTGCCCGAGCCGGCCACAGTGCATGCCCTCTTCATCCACCGGAACGCCGAACACCCGCCCACCCGCCAACGCGAAGGCATGCCCGGCTGCGCGATAGCCTGGGTTTTCCACAGCAACACCGTCACCCGGCTGCAACAGCAACTGTGCACAAAGGCTGATGGCCTGCTGCGCACCACTGGTGATCACAATTTGTTCAGCCATGCAACTCAGCCCACGCGAGCGGCGCAAGTAGGCAGCGATCAGTTCGCGCAGCATCGGCTCGCCCGCCGGGTCGCCATAACCTAGTTGAGCGGGGCTGGGGTTACGCCAGAAACCCGCCTGCAGCTTGGCCCATACATCAAACGGGAACAGGTCGAATGCTGGAATGCCAACGCGAAACGCACGCGGCTGACCACTCCTGGGCGGCGGCAAGTGGTTGGTTTTCAGACGCTGCAACGCTTCGCTGGAGCGTCGGTTGCTGGATAAATCCTCAGTATTTTTTACTGAAAATGTGGATAAGTCTGTTGATAACCCATGGGATAACCCTGTGGATACTTGTGTGGATAGTTTTGGTAGCCGGCTTACGTAAGTGCCATCGCCCACTCGGCTTTCGATGTAGCCCTCGGCATACAACTGGTCATAGGCCCGTACCACGCTGTTGCGTGACAACACCAGCATGGTGGCCAGCTCGCGGGTGGCTGGCAACCGGGTACCGCTGCTCAGGCGCCCGTCCAGCACCCGGGCGCGCAGCGCCTGATACAGCTGCTGGCTGAGCCCGCGGCGGCGATCCAGGGCAATCCCGGAAGGGTCGAAAGGCAAAACGAGAGGGCGTTCGCTCATGGCATTGGACCTATTAAAACAGGCAGTAATGGCTCTTACCCAGAACCAATAGCCTGCCTAGGATGGCACCATTGCACAAGGAAACCGAGCATGTACAACAGCAAACCCCACCAGGAACACGACCTCGGCCGCCTGCACCAGCACATGCTCGACACCCGCCTGGCCGTGCTGGTCAGCCAGGGCGAACATGGCCTGCTGGCCACACACCTGCCGGTGCTGCTCGATACTGGCGAAGGCGAGTACGGCACCGTCTATGCGCACCTGGCGCGGGCCAACCGCCAATGGCAGGACCTGGAACAAGGCGGCGAAGCCCTGCTGGTTTTCCCCGGCGCCGATGCCTATGTCAGCCCCAGCTAC
The DNA here is from genome assembly GCA_947090765.1 of Pseudomonas sp. MM223. Classification (NCBI taxonomy): domain Bacteria; kingdom Pseudomonadati; phylum Pseudomonadota; class Gammaproteobacteria; order Pseudomonadales; family Pseudomonadaceae; genus Pseudomonas; species Pseudomonas sp. MM223. The sequence goes on from OX352322.1 coordinate 6,678,292, forward strand.
TACCCGAGCAAAGCCGATAACCCGAAGGTAGTGCCAACCTGGAACTACCTGGCCGTGCACGCCTATGGCCCGGCCGAGGTGATCCACGACGCAGCAACGCTGCTGGCTATCGTCAGCCGCCTGACCGAGCGCCACGAACAAGGCCGCAACGAACCGTGGAGCGTCGCCGACGCCCCGGCTGACTACCTCGACGGCATGCTCCGAGCCATCGTCGGTATCCGCCTGCCCATCGCCCGCCTGCAAGGTGCGCGCAAGCTCAGCCAGAACCGCTCCGAGCAAGACATCGCCGGCGTACGTGAGGGCCTGAGCGCCAGCCCTGATCAACTAGACAACCAACTCGCGGCGCACATGCGCCAACTGTAAAGGAATAGCCCCATGCCCAGCGTTACCCTGCGCCCCGTCAGCACCCAAGACCATGCCGCCTGGCTCGCCCTGTGGCAGGCCTACTTACACTTCTATGAGACCGAGTTGGCCGATGAAGTCAGCCTGAGCACCTGGCAACGCCTGCTCGACCCGAACGAGCCAACCCATTCGGCACTGGCCTGGGTCGATGGCAAGGCGGTGGGGATGGTCAACTTCATCTACCATCGTTCCAACTGGAGCATCGAGAACTCGTGCTACCTGCAGGACCTGTACGTGGACAGCTCGCAGCGAGGCCTGGGTATTGGTCGCCAGCTGATCGAGCACGTCTATACCACCGCCAAGGCCGACAACTGCATCAAGGTGCACTGGCTGACCCACGAAACCAATGCCACCGCCATCAGCCTGTATCAGCAGGTTGCCGAGCGCTCGGGCTTCATCCAATTCCGCAAAGGTTTGTAGGCCGAACATGACAGACGCATTGAACTGGAAACCCGCCGCAACGCCCCAGGCCGAGCCGATTGAAGGCCGCTTCATCCGCCTGGAAAAGCTCGACCCGGGGCGCCATGGCGACGACCTCTGGCAAGTGCTGCAAGGCCCAACTTCCGACCCGGTGCTGTGGGATTACCTGCCCTACGGCCCGTTTGCCGATCGTGCCGGCTTCGACCGTTGGCTGGAGGGTAACGCCGCAGGGCGCGACCCGCTGTTCTACACCGTCATCGACCGCCCCAGCGGCCAGGCCCAGGGTATTCTCAGCCTGATGTCGATCGTGCCCGACCACGGCCGCATCGAAATCGGCCACATCGCCTTCGGCGCCGCCATGCAGCGCACACCCAAGGGCACCGAGGCGGTGTACCTGCTGGGCAAGCTGGGCTTCGAGCTGGGCAACCGCCGGCTGGAGTGGAAGTGCAACAACGCCAACGCCCGCTCCAAGCGTGCGGCGGAGCGGTTTGGCTTCACCTACGAAGGGGTGTTCCGCAAGCACCTGGTGGTGAAGGACCACAACCGGGATACAGCGTGGTATTCGATTACCGATGATGAATGGCCGGCGGTGGCTGCCGGGTTCGAGCGGTGGTTGAGCGAGGAAAACCAGCGACCGGGAGGCCAGGTAGAAAAGCTTGAGGCGTGCCGTAAAAGCTGACGAATGTGTTTGATCAGGCGGCCTGATTCAGAGCGCGCTCAGATGATTTTTCGCTGACGCCTGATAACCCCCATCTGCAAGCCAAAAGGCCGAAACACGGCATTCATTGATTTGAGTGTCGGGTTTCCTTCGCCTTTCTCGATCTGAATAAGCGTACGCAGTGAGATCTTGCACATCTGGGCGAACTGAGCCTGTTGCAGATTGGCTACCGTCACCCGCAAATGCTTCACTCCAGCACCCAGTTCCCAAGTGCCATCGGCGATGCCCCGCTGAACATCATCGATCACTTGGGCGCGTTGTTCGGGTGTAAGCGTCATAGCAATTTCCACTCTTTCATTCGTTGCTCAAGCAGCCTCAAGTGGACCGCTGGATGATTCATGACGGCTTCAGGCAGGCCCGCAGCACTGAGCAGATCTGGCAGCGCCAGCAGACGCGCAGCATCTTGCTTCAACCGGTCAAAAGCCAGCTCCGGCGTGATCAGGTCGGTTAAGCTGTTGCACGCTGCCCACCAGTCGATGTCGCCAGCACGCTCTATGCCGGGCGCCCATTTGGTAGTCCGTGTAATACCTTCCGCATCCAGCACCATCGGCGCCAAATCGTAGATAGGAGCTAACCTGACGGAATTGGCTCCACGAATGACGGCCATGTTCCGCCCGTGATTGTCGGCGTTGCCCAGAACCTTGTTGATAAGGTCCCGTCGCAGGTAGTCGCAGACCAGGTCATTGATCTGTTGCTCTTGACCGGCCAGTCTCCAGAGCGATACCAGGTTCCTCAGTGCTTCCCCATGGTCCATCCGGCTACCGGGTTGGGTTACGCCCGACAGTGAATAGATGGACTCCACAGCAAGCCGGCGCACACCGTGCGGAGTGGTCTCACGGTCAAAACGGCGCATCCACAGACTGGGCTTTGTACCCTCCTCCAAAGCCATGTCATCCGTAGATTCGCATGTTTCCCACAGGAGCCGGCGTGCTCCTTGCCAGCAGAAACATGTCATCACTGATACCGTCGGGTTTTACCTGGCCGACATGCGCCATGAGGAAGCGCTTCGCTGCACAGGATGGCGCAATGTCGTGAACGAACGCAGGCGCGGCAGGAAGCACAAAGCTGTCGAAGTCTACCGGAAGCCGAGCACTAACCGCCTTGGCAGCAAAGCTCTGGTATGCATCGAGGTTGTCTCTGATATACGACGCCTCATAGGCAACGGCGCAAGGCCCATTGAAGCCTTGCTCTGGCCGCGAAAACGTCAGCGTCATGGCGTCCTGCCAAATGCCATCGGAGAATATTTGCAGGGTTAGCGGGTACATATACAACCTGCTGCAACTGTTCAGACAGCCTGCAATATAGTGCATATTTTGTATTGCCGCTTTTGCATAAACTGCATTTTATTGCATATTTATCATGTCAGCCAAGGTTTCATGTGCATTTAAATGCATAAAAAAGGGGAGCATCCGCTCCCCAGAGGTTAACCGCTTGTAGATGAGGGCTTAAATCAGCCCTCGATCTCGATCAGGATTTCGCCCGGCGTCACGCGATCGCCCTTGGCCACGTGGATGGCCACGACCTTGCCGGCGATAGCCGCCTGCACTTCGGTTTCCATCTTCATGGCTTCGGTGATCAGCACGGCCTGGCCGGCCTTGACCATGTCACCTTCCTTGACCAGTACATCGACGATGTTGCCTGGCATGTTGGTGCTGACGTGGCCTGGGTCGGTGGCTTGCTTGCGCTTGCTGCCGCCGCCGCCAACAAACTCGTTGAGTGGCTCGAATACCACTTCTTCCGGCATGCCGTCGATCGACAGGTAGAAGTGGCGCTTGCCTTCGGCCTTTACGCCAACGCCAGTGATGTCGACGCGGTAGGTTTCGCCGTGCACGTCGATGACGAACTCGGTCGGTACGCCTTCACCGCCTGGAGCAGAAACAGCGCCAGCCTCTGGAATCGGCAGCAGAACTTCCGGTGTGAGGGTGCCGGCTTCGCGTTCTTCGAGGAACTTGCGGCCAATGTCCGGGAACATGGCGAAGGTCAGCACGTCTTCTTCACAGCGGGCCAGGGCGCCGATGTCGGTACGCAGCTTGGCCATCTCTGGCTTCAGCAAGTCAGCGGGGCGCACATCGATTACTTCTTCGCTGCCGATGGCCTGGCGGCGCAGCTGCTCGTTGACCACACCCGGGGCTTTGCCGTAACCGCCTTGCAGGTAAAGCTTCACCTCGTTGGTGATGGTCTTGTAGCGCTCACCGGCCAACACGTTGAAGAACGCCTGGGTGCCGACGATTTGCGAAGTAGGCGTCACCAGCGGCGGGAAGCCAAGGTCTTCACGCACGCGCGGGATCTCTGCCAGCACTTCGTTCATGCGGTTGAGGGCGCCCTGTTCCTTGAGCTGGTTGGCCAGGTTGGAAATCATGCCGCCCGGCACCTGGTTGACCTGCACGCGGGTGTCCACGGCGGTGAACTCGCTCTCGAACTGGTGGTACTTCTTGCGCACGGCGTAGAAGTACAAGCCGATTTCCTGCAGCAGCTCCAGGTCCAGACCGGTGTCGAACTCGCTGCCCTTGAGCGCAGCAACCATCGACTCGGTACCCGGGTGGCTGGTGCCCCAGGCGAAGCTGGAGATGGCGGTGTCGATGTGGTCGGCGCCGTTTTCCACAGCCTTGAGCTGGCACATGGCGGCCAGGCCAGCGGTGTCGTGGGAGTGGATGAACACCGGCAGAGACTGCTCGGCCTTCAGCGCCTTGACCAGTTCACCAGCGGCGAATGGGGTCAGCAGGCCGGCCATGTCCTTGATTGCCACCGAGTCGCAACCCATGGCTTCCATCTGCTTGGCCTGGGCTACAAAGGCGTCGATGGTGTGCACAGGGCTGACCGTGTAGGCGATGGTGCCCTGGGCGTGCTTACCGGCGGCTTTGACCGCTTCGATGGCCACGCGCAGGTTACGCACGTCGTTCATGGCGTCAAAGATGCGGAACACATCGATGCCGTTGACCGCAGCCTTGGCGACAAAGGCTTTGACCACGTCGTCGCTGTAGTGGCGGTAGCCCAGCAGGTTCTGGCCACGCAGCAGCATTTGCAGGCGGGTGTTGGGCAGGGCTGCGCGCAGCTTGCGCAGGCGCTCCCACGGGTCTTCCTTGAGGAAGCGCACGCAGGCGTCGAAAGTAGCGCCGCCCCAGACCTCCAGCGACCAGTAGCCGACTTTGTCGAGCTTGTCGCAGATCGGCAGCATGTCTTCGGTACGCATGCGGGTGGCCAGCAGGGACTGGTGGGCGTCGCGCAGGATCGTGTCGGTTACGTGAATTTTCTTGGACATTATAGGGTTCCTCACAGGCCTGCGTGGGCGGCGATGGCGGCGGCGATGGCCAGGGCCAGCTCTTCGGGTTTGCGCTTGATCGAGTAGTTGGTCAGTTCAGGGTGGCTTTCGACAAAGCTGGTATTGAACTGGCCGCTACGGAATTCCGGGTTGCGCAGGATTTCCTGGTAGTACGCAGCGGTGGTCTTCACCCCTTGCACGCGCATGTCGTCCAGGGCTCGCAGGCCGCGGTCCATGGCCTCTTCCCAGGTCAACGCCCACACCACCAGTTTCAGGCACATGGAGTCGTAGAACGGCGGAATGGTATAGCCGGTATAGATTGCTGTATCGGTACGCACGCCCGGGCCGCCGGGGGCGTAGTAACGGGTGATCTTGCCGAAGCTGGGCAGGAAGTTGTTCTTCGGGTCTTCCGCGTTGATGCGGAACTGCAACGCGTAACCGCGGTGCTGGATGTCTTCCTGCTTGACCGACAGCGGCAGGCCCGAGGCGATGCGAATCTGCTCACGGACAATGTCGATACCGGTGATTTCTTCGGTGATGGTGTGTTCCACCTGCACCCGGGTGTTCATTTCCATGAAGTACACCTCGCCATCGGCGAGCAGGAACTCCACGGTACCGGCGTTCTCGTAGTTCACGGCCTTGGCTGCACGTACCGCCAGGTCGCCGATGTAGGCGCGCTGCTCGGGCGTGAGCTGTGGGCTTGGGGCAATTTCGATGAGCTTCTGGTTACGGCGCTGGATCGAGCAGTCACGCTCGAACAGGTGCACCACGTTGCCAAAGCTGTCACCGAGGATTTGTGCCTCGATATGCTTGGGGTTGACGATGCACTTTTCCAGGAACACTTCGGCCGACCCAAAAGCCTTGGTGGCCTCGGAAATCACCCGTGGGAAGTTCTGTTCCAGCTCTTCGCGGCTGTTGCAACGGCGAATACCGCGGCCGCCACCACCGGAGGTAGCCTTGAGCATCACCGGGTAACCGATGCGTTCACCTTCGCTCAGGGCTTCATGAATATCGGCAACGTTGCCTTCGGTGCCCGGGGTTACCGGCACACCGGCAGCGATCATGGTGCGGCGCGCTTCGGTCTTGTCACCCATGCGGCGGATGACGTCGGCGGCCGGGCCGATGAACTTGATCCCGCGTTCGGCGCAAATCTCTGCCAGTTCGGCGTTTTCCGACAGGAAACCATAGCCCGGGTGCAAAGCATCACAGCCGGTTTCCACAGCCAGGTTCACCAGCTTGCGCGGGTTCAGGTAACCGGCCAGCGGCTCGGCACCAATGCTGTGAGCTTCATCGGCGCGCTTGACGTGCAAGGCGTGCCGGTCGGCGTCGGAAAAGATCGCTACCGAGCGTATGCCCATCTCGGCGCAGGCACGCACGATCCGAACTGCGATTTCACCTCGGTTGGCGATCAGGATTTTTTTATCACTGGAGTCTTCCCAAAGCCGTAGGAACAGTCGAGCCGGTTCTACCGGTCGGCGCGTGACCAGGCGTTGCTGGCCAGTCGCATATTCACCCTAGCGCTGTAGGTCGATAAACAAAAATCAATATTTGTTAGAGGCAGTATTAGCAAAAGCTTATAGTGCGGTAACAAGGTGTTGCCGAAGGGTGGGTAAGAAATGCGTAAGTCCTTGATGCGTATGACTTTACGTCAGTTGCAGATCTTCAATGAGGTGTGCGATTTGCGCTCGTACAGCCGTGCGGCGGAAGAGATGTCGCTGACACAACCCGCCGTTAGTCTACAGATCCGCCAGCTCGAAGAGCTGATTGGCCAGCCGTTGTTCGAGTACGTGGGCAAAAAGTTGTACCTGACCGAAGCGGCCGAAGCCCTGCAACGCGCCAGCCGCGACATTTTCGGCCGCCTCGAGAGCCTGGACATGCAGCTGTCGGACATGCAGGGCTCATTGCAGGGGCAACTCAAACTGGCGATCGAGTCCAGCGCCAAGTACTTCGTGCCACACCTGTTCGCCGCCTTCAAGCAGCGCCACCCGGAGGTCAACCTGACCCTGACGGTGGTCAATCGCGCCCAGGCCATCCGCCGCCTTTCGGATAACCGCGACGACATCATCATCATGTCGATGGTGCCGCAAGACATGGGCCTGGAGTTTCTGCCGTTCCTCAACAACCCGATCATCGCGGTGGCGCCGCCGGAACACCCGCTGTGTAAGCTGAAGCAACTGCGCCTGCAGGATCTGGAGCCTCATACCCTACTGGTACGCGAGCAGGGCTCAGGCACGCGCAAGGCCTGCGAAGAGTACTTCAAGGATAAACGCGTGCACTTCACCCAGACCCTGGAAGTGGCCTCGGCCGACGCCCAGCGCGAGTGCGTGATCGCAGGCCTGGGGATCGCCCTGCTGACCCGCCATGCGGTCAACCTGGGCTGGCCACCGGGGTGCTGAGGGAGCTACCGGTGGAAGAGCTGCCGCTGTACCGCAGCTGGTGCGTAGTGCAGTCCAAGGCCAAGCGGCAGTCGCCGGTGGCCTTGGCGTTTCTGGCGTTCATCCGCAGCGAACGTGCGTTGATCAGCGCGCTTGTTGAGCGTTTTTCGGGGAAGTTGCCGCTGAGGACCACACTGTAAGTGCTTGCAGCTCGGGATAATCCACCAGGTCGCGTAGCAGTTGACGCTGGTCGCAATAGACCTCGATCGCGCGGCGGTACTCCATGCGGCGCTGATCCTTTTCCTGCTGCTTGCGAGCTTTGGCGTTGGGTTGGTAGATACCGTCGTGGTCACGTGCCATTGCCTGTCTCCCAGATAGGATGCGGGAGTTTCAGACTGACCTTGAAGGTTTACGGTTTGGCTGAGGGATGGTGACAAAACAGTGAAATTTGCTTTGCCTGTACTGGCCCATTCGCGGGTAAACCCGCTCCTACACAGGTAAGCGACCCTCCTGTACGAGCGGGTTTACCCGCGAAAAGGCCGGTACAGGATGAATTCAGTCGTCTGTAGCCTTGATCGACTTGGGCGACAAACGCAGGCTGCGCAAGCTGCGCTTCACGCTTTTCAGGTGGTTGACCAGGCTTGGGCCGCGCGCCATGGCCACGCCCATGGCCAGCACATCGATCACCACCAGGTGGGCGATACGCGAGGTCAGTGGGGTGTAGATTTCGGTGTCCTCATGCACGTCGATCGCCAGGTTCACGGTCGAAAGCTCGGCCAACGGCGTCTGGCTTGGGCACAAGGTAATCAGGTTGGCGCCACTTTCACGCACCAGGTTGGCCGTGATCAGCAGGTCTTTGGAGCGGCCTGACTGGGAAATGCACACCGCCACATCGCCAGGCCTCAAGGTAACTGCTGACATCGCTTGCATGTGCGGGTCGGAATAGGCGGCCGCACTGAGCAGCAGGCGGAAGAACTTGTGCTGAGCGTCCGCCGCTACCGCGCCGGACGCACCAAAGCCATAGAACTCCACACGTTGCGCCTGGGCCATGGCGCTCACGGCCTGTTGCAGTGCATGCGGGTCGAGGTGCTCGCGCACTTCCATCAGCGTGTGCAAGGTAGTGTCGAAAATCTTCAGGCTGTAGTCGGCGACCGAGTCATCTTCATGGATGGCGAACTGGCCAAAACTGGCTCCGGCGGCCAGGCTCTGCGCCAGCTTCAACTTCAGGTCCTGAAAGCCCGAGCAACCGATGGCCCGGCAGAAACGCACAATGGTCGGTTCGCTGATACCCACGCTGTGCGCCAGGTCGGCCATCGAGCTGTGCATGACGGCAGCCGGGTCGAGCAGCACGTGGTCGGCCACTTTGAGTTCCGATTTGCGCAGCAGGTGGCGCGATTGAGCGATATGTTGCAACAGATTCACGGGCTGGACTCGGTTATGATCGGCTGGCCGGGTTGTAGCTTTCTTGTAGTTATACTACATGGACGCCAACCCGCCCAGTTAAACGAACGTGGAGAGTGGCGGTTTGACTATTCCTTGCGACATTCTGGTGTTCGGTGGCACCGGCGATCTGGCCCTGCACAAACTGCTCCCGGCGCTCTATCACTTGTATCGCGAGGCGCGCCTGAACAACGCGGTACGCATCATCGCCCTCGCCCGCCGCAACATAAGCCGCGACGAATACCTCAAGCTCGCAGCACGCCATTGCCGTGCGCAGATTGCCCGCAATGACTTCGAAGAAGATGTATGGCAACGCTTTGCCGCGCGCCTTGATTACTTCCCCATGGATGCCTCACAAAGCGCCGACTTCGGCCGCCTGGCGCGCTACCTCGGCGAGCCTGGCGGGCTGACGCGCATCTTCTACCTGGCCACCGCTCCCAACCTGTTCGTGCCGATTGCCAACCACCTGCGTAACGCCGGCCTGGCCGACCCCGAAGCACGCATCGTGCTGGAAAAGCCGATCGGCCACTCGCTGGCCTCGGCGACGGCCATCAACGAAGCGATTGGCGCAGTGTTCGACGAAAACCAGGTATTTCGCATCGACCACTACCTGGGCAAGGAAACCGTGCAGAACCTGATGGCCCTGCGCTTTGCCAACGCCCTGCTGGAGCCGGTGTGGCGCAACAATCAGGTCGACCATGTACAGATCAGCGTTTGCGAGACTCTGGGCGTAGAGAACCGCGGCGCCTACTACGACCGCGCCGGGGCAACCCGCGACATGCTGCAGAACCACCTGCTGCAGCTGCTGTGCCTGGTGGCCATGGAGCCACCTGCGCAGTTCGAGGCCGAAGCGGTGCGCGACGAAAAAGTGAAGATCCTGCGAGCCCTCAAACCAATCACTGGCCAGGATGTACAGGACAAGACCGTACGCGGCCAGTACGGCGCCGGGCACATCGGCGGCCAGGAGGTGCCGGCCTATTACTTCGAAAAGGACGTCGACAACGACAGCGACACCGAAACCTTCGTGGCCATCGAAGCGCACATCGACAACTGGCGCTGGGCAGGTGTGCCCTTCTACCTGCGCACCGGCAAGCGTATGGCGCGGCGCTCGTCGCAGATCGTCATTCAGTTCAAGCCGGTACCCCACGAGTTGTTCAGCGGTGGCCAGGTCAACCAGCTGTTGATTCAGCTGCAACCGGATGAGCGTATCAGCCTGCGCATGATGACCAAGAGCCCAGGCAAGGGCATGCGGCTGGAACCGGTCGAGCTGGACCTGAACCTGGCTCAGGTATTCAGCCAGACCCGCCGTTGGGAAGCTTACGAGCGGCTGCTACTGGACATCGTCGAGGGTGATTCGACACTGTTCATGCGCCGCGATGAAGTGGAGGCGGCCTGGCACTGGATCGACCCGGTAATAAAGGGTTGGCAGGAGCACTTTCAGGCGCCACGCCACTATGCCGCCGGGAGCAATGGCCCGGAACAGGCCGGTAGCCTGCTGGCCCGGCATGGCAGGCATTGGCACAGTTGAAGCGCTTCGCTCTGCATTGCGGGTAGGCGCCGCAAGCATTCTGTCGCTCGGAAGGTGCATACCGCCCTTCCCAGAACAGGAGCATCAACATGATCATCGAATGCAAAGACTGGAAAGCCCAGCACGACAAGATGCCACCAGGCACTCGCCTTAGGGTGCACGGCACAATCACCGTGAGCCATCCCGGCATAGTACCGGTACTGGTCAAGCGCAGAATGCAGGACAAGTCCTATGCACTGGCCCTTGAGCTTGAGCTGGAGCACAAGGACGGAGATTTCATTCAAGCCGTCTGCGACAAGGAAGTCCGCCTTGAACTGCCAGGCGAACCAGGCCGGATCCCGAAAGTGGATATTTTCCACGACGGTAAATTGATCACCACCATCACCGACATCATCGAAACCCATTGATGCCGACGGGCAGCCACGGCAGGCGAATAGCCTGCCGTGGCTGCTTTCTGCCATGAGTGGGCTACCGATCGCCGCTTCAGAGGGTGAATATTCATACAGTGCCATTTACCCTTCCCCTGCCGCGCCCTAGAATGGCCCGATGCACACAGATGACCTCTCCCTCCTGCTGAACTCCCTCAACGATGCTCAACGCCAGGCCGTCGCGGCCAAGCTCGGGCGTCAACTGGTGCTTGCTGGCGCCGGCTCCGGTAAAACCCGCGTGCTGGTGCACCGCATCGCCTGGCTGATCCAGGTGGAGCAGGCATCGCCGCACTCGATCCTGTCGGTGACCTTCACCAACAAGGCGGCGGCAGAAATGCGCCACCGGATCGAGCAACTGCTGGGGATCAACCCGGCAGGCATGTGGGTCGGCACCTTCCACGGCCTGGCCCATCGCCTGCTGCGGGCCCACTGGCAGGAAGCGCGGCTGGTGCAGAACTTCCAGATCCTCGACAGCGATGACCAGCAGCGCCTGATCAAGCGAGTGATGCGCGAGCTGGGCCTGGATGAGCAGAAGTGGCCGGCACGCCAGGCCCAATGGTTCATCAACGGGCAGAAGGACGAAGGCCTGCGCCCGCAACATATACAGGCTGGGGGCGACCTGTTCCTGGCGACCATGCGCGAGGTGTACACCGCCTACGAGCAGGCCTGTGAGCGCGCCGGGGTCATCGATTTCTCCGAACTGTTGCTGCGTGCACTGGACCTGTGGCGTGACCACCCGGGCCTGCTGGAGCACTACCAACGGCGCTTCCAGCATGTGCTGGTAGACGAGTTCCAGGACACCAACGCCGTGCAGTACGCCTGGCTGCGCCTGCTGGCGCGCGGTGGTGCCAGCCTGATGGCAGTGGGCGACGACGACCAGTCGATCTACGGCTGGCGCGGCGCCAAGATCGAGAACATTCACCAGTACACCGCCGACTTCCCCGACGCCGAAATGATCCGCCTGGAGCAGAACTACCGCTCCACCGGCGGCATCCTCAAGGCCGCCAACGCCCTGATCGTCAACAACAGCGGGCGCCTGGGCAAAGAACTGTGGACCGACATGGGCGAAGGCGAACCGCTGACCCTGTACGCGGCCTACAACGAACACGACGAAGCGCGCTACGTGGTGGAAACCATCGAAAGCCTGGTCAAGCAGGGCAATGCGCGCAACGAAATCGCCATCCTGTACCGTTCCAACGCCCAGTCGCGGGTGCTGGAAGAGGCTCTGCTGCGCGAGCGTATCCCGTACCGTATCTATGGTGGCCAGCGCTTCTTCGAACGCGCCGAAATCAAGAACGCCATGGCGTACCTGCGGCTGATCGAAGGGCGTGGCAACGATGCTGCCCTGGAGCGGGTTATCAACGTGCCGCCACGCGGCATTGGCGAGAAAACCGTCGAAGCCATCCGCGAGCATGCCCGTCACAGCCAAGTGTCGATGTGGGAAGCCATGTGCCAGCTGCTGGCTGCCAAGGCCCTGAAGGGCCGCGCCGCCAGCGCCCTGGGTGCGTTCATCGAGCTGATCGAGGGGTTGGCCGCCAAGGTCACGGACATGCCGCTGCATACCATGACCCAGACCACCATCGAACAGTCCGGGCTGATCACCTATCACCAGGAAGAAAAGGGTGAAAAGGGCCAGGCACGGGTAGAAAACCTTGAGGAACTGGTGAGCGCGGCGCGCAACTTCGAGTCCACCGACGAAGACGCCGATCTCTCGCCGCTTTCGGCCTTCCTCGGCCATGCCTCGCTCGAAGCCGGCGATACCCAGGCCGACGAGCATGAAGACAGCGTCCAGCTGATGACCTTGCACAGCGCCAAGGGCCTGGAGTTCCCGCATGTGTTCCTGGTGGGCATGGAAGAAGGCCTGTTCCCGCACAAGATGAGCCTGGAAGAACCCGGCCGCCTGGAAGAGGAACGCCGCCTGGCCTATGTGGGGATTACCCGCGCCATGCGCCAGTTGGTCATGACCTACGCTGAAACACGTCGCCTGTATGGCAGCGAAACCTACAACAAGGTGTCGCGTTTCGTACGTGAGATTCCGGCCGGGCTGATTCAGGAAGTGCGCCTGTCCAACAGCGTCAGCCGCCCGTTCAACGGGGCCAAGACGGCCACCAACAGCAACCTGTTCGCCAATGCCAACATTCCGCAGACGGCTTTCAACCTTGGCCAGCGTGTGCAACATGCGGTGTTTGGCGAAGGCGTGATCCTCAACTTCGAGGGTTCGGGCGCACAGGCACGGGTGCAGGTGAATTTTGCCGAAGGCAGCAAGTGGCTGATGTTGGGGTATGCCAAGCTCGAGGCCATCTGAAGACCAAGGCCGCCCGGCCGGGGCGGCCTTGTAACATTCAGGCAAAAGCTCGAAACACTATGTCGCTGGTCATGTGCGCGGGAACCTGTGCACCATGACGCGCGTGCAATCCACAACAGGGGATATCCCACTTATGCAACGTTTTCTTAGCATCGCACTGGCGCTCTGCGTCGGCCTGACGCTGAGCCTGGACGCCAACGCCAAGCGTTTCGGCGGCGGCAAGAGCTCGGGCTCCGCGCCTATTCACCAGACCCGCCAGGCTACGCCAACCACGCCTGCCGCCGCACCGGCTGCCGCACCTGGTCGTGCAGCTCCGGCCGCCAGCGGTGCTTCGCGCTGGCTGGGCCCTCTGGCTGGCCTGGCCGCCGGTGGTCTGCTGGCGTCCATGTTCATGGGCGACGGTTTCGAGGGCTTCCAGATCATGGACTTCCTGATCGTGGCGCTCATTGCCTTCCTGGTGTTCCGCTTCATTGCCGCACGCCGCCGCCAGCAACAGCCGCAAATGGCCATGCCTGGCCATGCGCCGATGCAGCGTGAAGCCCACAACCAGCCGGCACAACAATCGGTCTTTGGTGGTTCGGCCGCACCTGCCGCCGCTGCCCCGGTGATCAACGCCCCGGCCTGGTTCAACGAGCAAAGCTTCCTGGCTGCTGCCCGTAACCACTTCCAGTCGCTGCAGCAGCACTGGGATGCCAACGAAATGGACAAGATCACCGAGTTCGTCACCCCGCAAATGCTTGAGTTCCTCAAGCGCGAGCGTGCTGAACTGGGTGACGGCTTCCAGTCCACCTACATCGACAACCTCGAAGTACAGCTGGACGGTATCGACGACCGCGCCGACCGTACAGACGCCACCCTGACCTTCCGTGGCGTGTCGAAGAACTCGCGCTTCGACCAGGGCGAAGTGTTCAGCGAAAGCTGGCACATGGTTCGCGCCCCTGGCGAGAACCAGCCTTGGCTGGTCGCCGGTATCCGTCAAAACGGCTAACCGCTGCGTGCTGTACAAAAAACCCCGGGCCTGTCCCGGGGTTTTTGCTTTTGCCAGAGCGGCCTACTAGGGTATAACGCGCAGCGTTGTCATCTAGGTCAGAGGAAGTGAACCGTGGAAGAAGTGATCGAACAACTCCGTGAAGCCAATCAGCCAGTGCCGGTGCCCCTGGAGCTTCCCGACGAGGACCAGTTGGTCGAAATCGAAGAAGAGCTGTTCATCAACATACCCTTCGTGTTCAAAGAGTTTCTACTGACCGTCAGCGACGTAGTGTATGGCTCCCTGGAGCCGGTGACTGTCACCGACCCACAATCGCACACCTACCTGCCCGACGTCGCCGCCAACGCCTGGGATGCCGGCGTGCCGCGCGACCTGATTCCGCTGTGCCAGGACGGCGACAACTACTACTGCGTCGAAGAAGACGGCACCGTGGTGCTGTGGGATGCCGAAGAGGAAATCGCCGGTGAAGAAAGCTGGGAATCGGTGTGGCACTGGGCGCGGGATGTGTGGCTGGAGAGCTGATCGCCCCCCATTGCCTGGGTTACCACGATCCCTGTAGGAGCAGCCTTGCGCTGCGAAGAGGCCATTACAGCCGCAGATAGTCGTTAGCCTTACCGACCTCTTCGCAGCACAAGGCTGCTCCTACAAGTGATGTGTGATGTGCAAGAAAGTTGCTCCCACCAAGCCCGTTCACAGCCTGCAGCTGTAAAATTTATGGCTTAGTGCCATTACCCTGATTAAAATCGCCAGGCTTTCTGCGCCTGGCGACATTGCTACCGCTCCATCCCCTCGGACGACGATGAAATCTTGCGCAGGGAGCATTGCCCCCTCAGTGCGTATTCTCGCGGCTGTTTTCCAGCGTCTCCAGCAAGGCAATCTGCATGCGCGTGTGCACGCGGATGAACCAACGCCACAACAAGGCCACCACCACCGCGGCCACCACGGCAATAACCAACAGCAACTCGCTGGTGGGCAGAATGCTCGCCGACAATGCCGACAGCAGCAGGAAAATCACCAGCAGTGACAACAGCGGGATAACCTCGGCGATCACGCGGCGCACACGCTGGGTATGCCGCCCGGCCATTTCCGGTTTCACGCCCATTTCTGCCAGCAGCATCGACAGTGCCTTGAGCTTGCGATAGGCAGCGATCAGGAATGGCAGCGACAGCAGCAACGCCGCGCCCCAGATAACCGCCTTCTGCTGGCTGGTATCGCTGACCCACTCACTGAGCCAGTTGCCAATACGCCCTGCAAAGTAACCACCACTGAAGAAGATGGCGATCACCAGCGCCAGGTTCACCCCAACCTGCAACAGGATGCGCCGGATCATCGCCGCCAGCATGGCGCTCTCGCCTTGCGGCTGGATGTTGCGCAACCATTCGCCATACAACGAAAGCACCCGTGCCAGGCGGCTGGGCACGACATTGCCAAGCTTCTGCGAGAGCGGGTCGGCCGCACGGATCAGATAGGGCGTCAGCAGCGTGGTAATTGCCGATACGGCCACCGCCACCGGGTAAAGGAAGTCGCTGGTCACCTGCAATGTCATGCCCAGCGCGGCGATGATGAAGGAGAACTCACCAATCTGCGAAAGGCCCATGCCCACCCGCAGCGACGTGCGCCCATCATTACCGGCAATGAACGCCCCCATGCCACAGGAGAGCATCTTGCCCAGTACCACCGCCAAAGTGATGACCACGATCGGCCAGGCGTAATCGACGAGCACTTGAGGGTCGATCATAAGGCCGATAGCGACGAAGAAGATGGCGCTGAACAGGTCGCGCACCGGCTCGATGAGGCGCTCGATCTTCAGCAACTGACGTGATTCGGCCATGATCGCGCCAATCAGGAAGGCGCCCAGCACCATGCTGTATTCCAGTTTCACCACCAGCAGGCAGAAGCCGAAGCACAGGCCAAGCACGGTAATCAGCAACATTTCGTTGCTTTCGAACTTGGCCACGTAGGCCAGCAGCCGCGGCACCAGCAGGATGCCGATGACCAAGGCGACGATCATGAACAGCGACAGTTTGCCCACGGTGGAGAACACTTCGCCAGAACTGACCGTGCCGCTGACAGCGATGCCTGACAGCAAGGCGATAATGCCAATACCGAGAATGTCTTCCACGATCAGCACCCCGAAGATCAACTGGGCGAAGCGCTCGTTCTTCATCTTCAGGTCATTCAGTGCCTTGACGATGATGGTGGTCGAGGAAATGGCCAGGATGGCGCCGAGGAACAGCGAATCCATGGTGTTCCACCCGAACCAGCGGCCGATCTCGAAGCCGATCCAGATCATCAGCACGATTTCCAGGAATGCCGCGATGAACGCCGTGGCACCCACCTTGAACAGCTTACGCAGGCTGAATTCGAGCCCCAGGCAGAACATCAGGAAGATCACCCCCAGTTCGGCAAGGGTCTTGATGGTGTCTTCGTCATGGATCAGCCCGAATGGTGGGGTGTGCGGGCCAATGATGAAGCCGGCGACGATGTAGCCCAGCACCACCGGCTGCTTGAGCCGGTGAAAAAGAATGGTGACCACGCCAGCGACCAGCATGATGACTGCCAGGTCCTGGATGAAGCTGATGGCATGCATGGCGTGATACTCCTTTTCTCGTCTTTTTCTGGATGCCTGGGCAGACCGCTCCTCTGCCAAGGCAAACCCGAGCGAGCAGCAAGTACATACTGTATTGAATGCAGGAAAGCCCATGTTGCATGGGCGTACTCAGGTTAACATCGCACCCCGCCGCAAAAAGCCGGTGCAATATGCAGAAACAGATCGGCTGGAAAAGCGCCGCTGATGGCATGATCAGCGTGACGATGGGGCGTCAGCCAACGTCCCGTACCAGCAAGGCAAATTCAAAAGAGGGGAACAGAAGTGTCAGCAGATAACGCCCCCCATACGCCCGATTCAGCGCAACCTCACCGTGAGCACACTATGGAACCTGGAAACGCCCAGCTGAGCATGACCGTCCTGATGACCCCGGACATGGCCAACTTTTCTGGCAACGTACATGGCGGCACTCTGCTCAAGTACCTCGACGAAGTGGCCTATGCGTGCGCCAGCCGCTATGCCGGCAGCTATGTGGTAACCCTGTCGGTCGACCAGGTGATCTTCCGCGAGCCCGTGCACGTGGGTGAACTGGTAACCTTCCTGGCGTCGGTCAACTACACCGGCAACACCTCGATGGAGGTCGGCATCAAAGTGGTGACCGAGAACATCCGCGAGCGCTCGGTGCGCCACTCCAACAGCTGCTTCTTCACCATGGTCGCGGTCGACGACAACCGCCGTCCGGTGCCGGTGCCGCCACGCCAGCCGCACAGCAGCGAAGAAAAGCGCCGCTTCCTGCAAGGCCAACAGCGTCGCCAGATCCGCCAGGAGCTGGAGAAGCGTTACCAGGACCTGAAAACCGACGCTAACTAAAGCGCCAGCAACTGTGCCTCGAAGCGCACCCGCGGGTGAGCGATGCGGTCCTGGGCCCGAACCAGCTGCAATTCGTAGCTGGCGCAGGCCTGGGTTTCCAGCAGCACCTCATGCACCGCTGCAGCGGTGAACTCAAACGCCTGCACCCAACTGTCACCGAGCAGCACGCGGGCCAGGAACAAACCTGAAGTCAGGTCACCCACCCCCACTGGCTGACGCGGGAACGCCAACAGCGGGCGGCGCAGGTGCCAGCTGTGCTCGGCGGTCACCAGCAGCATTTCGAACTGGTCGTCGGCCCGCCCGGGGTAAGCCAGGTGCTTGACCAGTACCACTTGCGGCCCACGCTGCAGCAGGCTGCGCGCCATGTTCACGCAATCCTCCAGCGACTGCGCGCGGCGCCCACAGAAGCTGTCCAGTTCCAGCTGGTTGGGGCATAGGATGTCGGCCCGGGCCGCCGCCTCGTCGAGCAGGAAGTCGCTGACCTCCGGTGGCACGATACAGCCCTTCTCCGGGTGCCCCATGACCGGGTCACACAAGTACAAAGCCTTTGGGTTCACCGCCTTGATCCGCTCGACGCCCGCCAGGATCGCCCGCCCCTGCTCGGCACTGCCCAGGTAGCCGGACAGTACCGCATCGCAGTGACCCAGCTCGCCAATGTTGGAAATACCTTCCACCAACGCGGGAATTTGCGCCGGGGCAAGCACTTCACCCGCCCACTGGCCATACTGTGTGTGATTGGAGAACTGCACGGTATTGAGCGGCCAGACATTGACCCCGATACGCTGCATGGGAAACACCGCGGCGCTGTTGCCGGCGTGGCCGAACACCACATGGGACTGAATGGCGAGCAGGTGCGGGGTACGTTTCATGCGGGAGGTTTCCAAAGCTGTTTCAAGGATTGTGCGCAACGCAGTATGAACTCGATTGCCACCTGTACGACAGGCCAGGGACGCAGTTAAGCTGGATCTACCTGTTTGGAGCATATGCAAATGTTGACCCTGGAGAACGTCTTTGTCCTGATGCTGGTAGCCACGGCAGGCGGCTGGTTGTGGCACAACCATGGGTTGCGCGAAAAAGCCCTGGAACGGGTCAAACAGCACTGCGCCAAGCTCGACCTCGAGCTGCTCGACGATGCCGTCGCACTCAAGCGCATCGCCTTTGTCCGTGATGCCAATGGCCGCAAGCGCCTGGCACGCATCTATGCCTTCGAGTTCACCGTCACCGGCGAGCAACGCCACCCCGGTACCGTGACCCAGTTCGGCGCGCACAGCGTGCAGATCGAACTGGCGCCCTACCCGTTCGAAATCAAGACCCCGCCACGCACCGACAATGTCATCGAGATGCAGCAGTGGCGCCAGGAACACAATCGCTGGCGCAACTGATCAACTGACGCGGCATTCGCTCAGCCCCGCTTGCAGCGCGGGTTGCGATTGCGGCTGATCAAAAATCAGCTCGATACGGCTATCCCTGCGCCAGTCACTGCGCTGCCATATGGGCATGTCACCATTAAGCCCATTGAATGATTGCCAACCGTCCACGCTGTGGATAACCCCTTTCGCACGCCGCCATGGCCAGCTGCGCAAGAAGGCCTGTAGCCGCTGTGGATAAAACTGCTGTGCGGGATGCCAGCGCCAGCCAATGCTCCAACCTCCCTCCCCCTGCTGGGCAAGGCAGATCGGCTGGCTGGGGTCTGTCCACAATACTGCTGGGGCACTTCCAAGATTGTCGACAATCCTGTTTTCCTCAAATGGGCTGTCGACAATCTGTGCGGGGAGGCCAGGAAGGCTTGATAGCGGCACCTGACCTTGTACCGCCCACAGGATGCGCTTGTCGTGAAATTTATTAGTTATCAACAACTTAGATATTTCATCCACAGCCTCTGACTTGTTGAAAACAACGTTTTCAGACGCATTGAATGCCTGCTGTTGAGCCTCCGGAAGCGGCTCGTTTCGCACCATGGATTGAGCATCGACGACCATCAAAAGTGGCTGGATTGTCAGCACTCCAGCCCACGGGGCCTGCTGCAATTGCGCCAGTAGCTGCAACGGGTGGCCCAGGCCGGAAGGCTCTATAAACAGCCGGTCAGGCCGGGATTTGCGCAATAGCCGGCCCAGGCCCACCTGGAACGGCATGCCGTTGACACAGCACAGGCAGCCGCCTGCAACCTCGCCGATGGCTATGCCATCTTCGTCACGGCTGAGCAAGGCCGCATCCAGGCCAACCAGGCCGAATTCGTTGATCAATACCGCCCAGCGTTCATTGTTTGGGCGCTGGGCCAGCAGATGACGGATCAGGGTGGTCTTGCCGGCGCCCAGTGGGCCGGCAATCACATGGGTGGGAATGTTCTGCAACATGGGATGGCTTCAGGCGGGGGTGATGGCTCACTATGCGCCGTCAGGCCAGCCAGTCAAGGCTGAGCAGCAAGCGCCCCTGCTGGCCCGAGGGCGAGCGGTGCACAAGGCCTGCACCTTCGTTGCCCTGCCACTTCTCGCCCTTGAGTACGGCTACTTCACCGGCCTGTAGCTGCTGAATTTTATCCACAGGTGGTTGGGCTGTGTGTAACTCACCGCGCGGGCTCGCCTGCTCTCGCAACCACTCGCTACCCGGCCCCGAATAGGTGGTAAGCAGACGCAACGGTACGTTATCCACATGGAAGCGCGGGCACATCGGGCCGGCCAGTACCCGTAGACGCAAACCGACCCGCCGCGCGCCAACCAGGCAGGTATAGGCCGCCACCAACCAGGCCACATCGGCTACGAACGCTTCGTAACCGTGCAAATCCGCCGCTTCGCGAAGCAAGTCCGATATAACCGGCATCTGCTGCTCATCCACATCGATTACGCGCTGGTCAGCCAAATCTTGCCCAAGGCTGACCACCAACTCGGCAAAATCCTCCAGCTGTGGCGGCAAACGCCGGCGCCACACCGCCAGGTTCACGCCGTCCTGCAGTATGTCGGTCAACACCTGCGGCGTTTCACCAAACACCTGGAAGATATCCACAGGCTTGCGCACCGGGGTCATGCTGCCTCCTCTTGGTGCCAAGGGCCAAATGGATCGGGCAGACGCAACCAGCCCAAGTGCCCCAAATCCATTTCTTCATCCGTCAACAAGCACGCATCAAGCGCTGTGGATAACTTTTCGAAGTCGATATTCTGCCCGATGAACACCAGTTCTTGCCGGCAGTCACCGGTCTCGGCAGCCCAGTGTTTCAAGATCTCGGCAGTGTTATCCACATCCTGCGGCCACTGCTCGCGCGGCACAAAACGCCACCAACGGCCCGCCAGGCCATGGCGCATCATGCCACCTGCCTGCGACCAGCTACCGGCTTCCTGGTACTTGCTGGCCAGCCAGAAAAAACCCTTCGAACGCAGCAGCCGACCATTGCTCCAGGGCATGTGGATAAAGTCGAAAAAGCGTTGTGGATGAAGTGGCCGCCGCGCCTGCCAGGTCGTGGCCGCGATACCGTACTCTTCAGTCTCTGGCACATGCTCGCCGCGCAACTCTTGCAACCAGCCAGGCGCTTGGGCCGCCTGGTCGAAGTCGAACAGGCCAGTATCCAGGATGCGCGCCAGTGGCACCTGGCCCATGACCATGGGCACGATCTGCGCCCGGGCGTTGAGGCTGCGCAAGATGGCCATGAGTTCTTCTCGCTCATGCTGGCTGATCAGGTCGATCTTGCTCAGCAACAGCACATCGGCGAACTCTACCTGCTCGATCAGCAGGTCGCTGATCGACCGTTCGTCCTCTTCACCCAAGGTTTCGCCACGGCTGGCCAGGCTGTCTGCTGCCTGGTAATCGCGCAAGAAATTCAGGCCATCGACCACAGTCACCATAGTGTCCAGGCGCGCCATGTCGGACAGGCTGCGGCCCTGCTCGTCGCGAAAGGTAAACGTCTCGGCAACCGGAAGCGGCTCCGAGATACCTGTGGACTCGATGAGCAAATAATCGAAGCGCCCTTCTTCGGCCAGCCGCGCCACCTCTTCGAGAAGGTCCTCACGCAGTGTGCAGCAAATGCAGCCATTGCTCATCTCGACCAGTTTCTCTTCAGCGCGGTTGAGGCTGACGTTGCGCTGCACCTCGCTGGCGTCGATGTTGATTTCACTCATGTCATTGACGATGACCGCGACCCGCAGTTTGTCGCGGTTACGCAATACATGGTTGAGCAAGGTGCTTTTGCCGGCACCAAGAAAGCCGGACAGCACGGTAACAGGGAGACGGTTGGACATGGCGAAACCTCTTCAGGCGAGCGCATTCGAAACGATGCATTGCACAATGTTATAAAGTAACAATACAATTTCGCCAAGCCGTTCTCGACGGACGAGTACTCACCGGGGATAAAAAATGAATCTGCCACGCGCCATGGTGTTGATGTTGCTCACCATGCCCACTTCGCTGTTCGCCATGCCAAAGAGCAGCACGTTGGCAGTGTGTACACGTAGCGCGACACTGCTTGCCTGCCAGGACGGCAAGGGCAGTTACTACAGCGTACGCAGCGAAGGCAGTACGTTCTACCTACGCGGCTACGACTTCAGCAGCCGGCGCCTGTGGGCACAAACCAACAGCCGGTATGGCACGTTGACCTTTTTCACCGGCCTGGCTAGCGACGGCGAAGCCTGGGTGGGTTACAGCCGTCGCGTTGGCTGGACCACCTTGAACCGCGTATCCAGTTCCAGTGGGCAACGCTTCAACCTGCATTGCAGCTTGATTGGCGGTTGCCACTGATGCCCCTTTTTGTTTGGAAAGCCAGATGACCCAGCTCAAGCTCCCCGACATCGCTGCACAAACCCAAAAGTACACCTTGCCTTTGGACTGGGTGGGCATGTGCGGGATTGCCGTGCCTGTGCAGTTCGAAGGGCGCACTACAGCCGCTAAAATCGATGCTGGCGTAAGCCTGGTAGACGGCAGTTCACGCGGCATCCATATGTCACGGCTTTACCTTGCCTTGGAGTCACTGGAGGACCACCCCCTCACTCCACTGGCAATCAGGCAGCTACTGGCTAATTTCCTGAGCAGCCATGAAGGCCTTTCTTCGGCGGCCTATCTGCGCCTCAGCTTCGAGCACCTGCTGAAAAGGCCGGCCTTGATCAGCCCATTAGCAGGTTGGAAAAGCTACGCCGTAACGGTCGATGCAAGGATATAAAATGAAATGTTCCACGTGGAACTATCTGTTTCCGTGCCTTACTCCTCTACCTGCCCATGCTCGGCGGCACTTGCACGGCAGCTGATTCAGCAGCAGTTCCTGGGCGACTTCACCGGGGAGCAGGTCGAGAAGTCCGCAGTATTGCGATGGCTTGGTAGCGCCGAAGGCATCGTGGCGACGCCCCACAGCCAACGAAGTAGCGCGCAAATTCAGGTACGGCTGCGTAGCAATCAGCACGCTTTACCCATCACCGAATTGATTGATTGCGTTGAAACCAGCTTGGGGACCGCTGTGCAGACCGCTGTGAAACGTGCGGACGAGCAAGCCTTCGCCTTGGCCAACGGGCAGAACTTGATGTTCTGTGAAGACGCCGCACGACGCCTGCACAAGGCGCTACGGCAATTGGAATGGAGCACGGCCTTCAAGCTGCGCGTGGAGCATGCAGAAAGCCTGCATGCTCACGACGCCGTCGCCACCAGCCAATGGCAATGGGACGTCAGCTGCGCGGTTTGACCGTGCCACAGTCATTGCCCAGCCACACTGCACGGGTGTTCATGCTGCCTTGCTGCTGCACACCCGAAGCGTTGAACGTGCCACTGACTTGAGTGGTGAATTCCCGGTCGCTGAGGAAGGTAGCTTGGCCAGTGCCCTGCGCCTTGGGGCAGCTGAACTGAAACTTCCATACATTACCGGTACGGTCCGTGATCTTCTGGGTGCAACCTGACTTCGGGTCCTGCAGTGGGATATCGTTAGTTGCCACCTGCTCTGGCGTAAGGCACGAACGCACGCCGTTGCCACCAACAGTCACCCCTTGTTTGGCCAGCACCCCCTCCATCATCGCGCGCTGCTCTGGCGGCAGGTTTTTCATCTGACCGAGCATGAACTGCATGTCGGGTAACGGCTTGCCATCGACCTGCATGTTGCTGGTGGTCAGCTCCCACAAACCTGGTTGCAGCATCTGGGCATGCACCAGCGGGCTGCTCATCGCTAGGGCCAACGCCAACAGTGGCAGACGAATCTTCATGGACGATCGCTCCTGGAAAAAACCGGCCAAGCGGGCCGGGCTGAACCTTGGACGCCAAATCCACCTTCAGGTTGCAAGGCGGACCGGGAACGTGTTCTGTTACCTCAAGTGTACTCGGCAAGCAGGATGCATATGGATTACCACAGCCCCTACTTTTTTGGTTACGTACTCGGACTGATTCACCTACTGGGTATCATTGCCGCACTGCACGCGATCTTCACCGTGCGTACTGCCCAAGGCGCGATCGCCTGGGCCATGCCCTTGTTCTTCATCCCCTACCTTACCTTGATCCCCTACCTGGTTTTCGGCGCTCGCTCGTTCTATGCCTACATCAAGGCAAGGCGCCAGGCCAACCAGGAAATGCACGTGGCCATGGCCAATCTCAACTGGCGGCCTTGGGTGGAAGAAGCCCTGACCGCTCGTGAATCAGAAAGCTACGCGGCCCTGCGTGCCATGCCCAAGCTGGGGCGAATGCCCTGCCTGGCTAACAACCAAGTGAAGTTGCTGATCAATGGAAAAGCCACGTTCGATGCCATTTTCGCCGCCATCGAAAAAGCTCGCGATGTAGTGCTGGTACAGTTCTTCATCATCCACGACGACACCCTCGGCAAGGCATTGCAACAACTGCTGCTACGCAAGGCTGCTGAAGGGGTGCAAGTGTTTGTGCTGTACGACCGCGTCGGTAGCCATGCCTTGCCAGCCAGCTACAGCCAGCAGCTGCGCGATGGCGGAGTACAGATTCATGCCTTCGCCACCCGCCGTGGTTTGTTCAACCGCTTTCAGGTTAACTTTCGCAACCACCGCAAGATCGTGGTAGTGGATGGCCTGCTCGGTTTCGTTGGCGGGCACAACGTGGGGGACGAATACCTCGGGGAACACCCGCAGCTTTCCCCCTGGCGCGACACCCATGTGCAGATCAACGGGCCGGTGCTGGCCTGCCTGCAGGAGTCGTTTGCCGAGGATTGGTACTGGGCTACTCGCCAGCTGCCGCCGCTGATCCTGCCGGATACCTACCCGGATAACGGGGTGCTTTGTCAGGCCTTGGCCAGCGGTCCCGCCGACCCGCAGGAAACCTGCTCGTTGTTCTTCCTCGAAGCGATCCATTCAGCGACCAGACGGGTGTGGATCACCAGCCCCTACTTCATCCCGGACGAAGCAGTCTTCGCAGCCTTGCGGCTGGCGGTGCTGCGTGGGGTCGATGTACGAGTGCTGATCCCGTCACGGCCAGACCACCGCGTGGTCTATGCCGCCTCCAGCCTGTTCGCCTTCGAAGCAGTGCGCGCGGGTGTGCGCATGTTCCGTTATCAGCCAGGCTTCCTGCATCAGAAAGTGGTGCTGGTGGATGATGATGTCAGCGCGATCGGCAGTGCCAACCTGGACAACCGCTCGTTCCGCCTGAACTTCGAGATCACCCTGCTAACGGTCGACCGCACCTTCGCAGATCAGGTCGAGCACATGCTGATCAATGACTTTGAACAGTCGCGAGAAATCACTGCCGAGGACAGCCTCGACACTCATCGACTGCAGCAACTGGGGATGCGGATTGCGCGGCTGATTTCGCCAATTCTTTAAGCTAAACAGTCTGAGTGTGGGAGCGGCCCTTTCGCGTCACAAGGCCGCTCCCACAAAGTCCGCATCTACGTTCTTAGCGATACAGGTCTTCGCGCGTCCAGGGCAGGTCGTGATGGCCATCGGCGTATGGCTTGACCGCGAGGATCTGGTGCAGGTTGATCCAGCCCTTCTGGAAGGCATAAGCACACCCGGCCAGGTACAAACGCCAGATACGTAGGGTCTTTTCCGGCACCAGCGCCGCCGCCTTGTGCAACTGGTTCTCCAGGTTTTCGCTCCAGTGGTGCAAGGTCTTGGCGTAGTGCAGGCGCAGGCTTTCCACGTCCACCACCTCCAGACCCGCTTCACAGATGCTGGCGCTGATCATCGACAGGTGGGGCAGCTCGCCGTGGGGGAATACATAGCGGTCGATGAACTCACCAGCACCCCGCCCCACCGGTCGGCCATCGACGTGCTTGGCGGTAATGCCGTGGTTCATCACAAGGCCCCCTTCCCTCACGGCCCCGAATAGCTTCTGGCAGTACAGCGCCAGGTTGGCATGCCCGACATGTTCGAACATGCCGACACTGACAACCTTGTCGAAGCGACCATCCTGAGGCAGGTCGCGATAGTCGAGAATCTGCAGGTCAACCTTGTCAGCCAGGCCTTCGGCTTTGACGCGCTGGCGACCAAGCTTTAGCTGCTCCTTGCTCAAGGTAATACCAAACACCTTGGCGCCATACTCACGGGCAGCAAAGCGTGCCAGCCCGCCCCAGCCGCAACCAACGTCGAGCAGATAGTCGCCAGCGTCCAGGCGTAGCTTACGGCACAGGTGGTCGAACTTGTCCTGCTGCGCCTGATCAAGCGTGTTGTCCGGCTCGCGGAAATAGGCGCATGAATAGACCATGTCCTGGTCCAGCCACAGCTGATAGAACGCGTTGGACACGTCATAGTGATAGGAGATGGCTTTAGCGTCAGTGCTCTTGTCATGAGGCAGGCGTTGCGGCGACGTTTCATCTTCGTCTGCCAACAGCGCTTCACTTAGCTCATCGCACACCCGGATGGCTTCACCTATGTCGCCTTCCAGCTCAAGCTTTCCTTCGACGAATGCAGCGCCCAGCTGGTCCATGCTTGGGTGAGTCAACTGGCTGATCAACTGTGGTTCCTTGACCAGAATGGTGACCTGAGGACTAGGCCCGAGATCGAACTGGTTACCGTCCCACAGTTTCAACCGCAGCGGCAGATGCAGGCTCTGCAATGCCGGAGGAAGTTGAGCAAGCATGAAAGACCCTCCTATCCGTAATTGGCCACGACGCCTGATATTTCGAACGTCGCCGGATCAGAGTAGTTCATTGGTGGGATGTTTCCTCTAAACGAGACCAAGGTCTAGAACCAACTGATCTTATACGCGCAGCAGATTGTATACAATTCTCGAATCTCAGCTTAACCTTGTGCCCCTCTCGCGCTTCTACATCCTGGAGTTGAACCCATGAAATCCTATGACGTGGTGATCATCGGCGGTGGCCCTGGCGGCTACAACGCAGCCATCCGAGCTGGCCAGTTGGGCCTGAGCGTTGCCTGCGTGGAAGGCCGCTCGACTTTGGGCGGCACTTGCCTGAACGTGGGCTGCATGCCCTCCAAGGCACTGCTGCATGCCTCCGAACTTTACGAGGCCGCCAGCGGTGACGAGTTCGCCCACCTCGGTATCGAAGTGAAGCCCACCCTCAACCTCGCCCAAATGATGAAACAGAAGGACGAGAGCGTGACCGGCCTGACCAAGGGCATCGAATACCTGTTCCGCAAGAACAAGGTCGACTGGATCAAAGGCTGGGGCCGCCTGGACGGCGTCGGCAAGGTTGTGGTCAAGGCTGAAGACGGCAGCGAAACAGCGCTGCAAGCAAAGGATGTGGTCATCGCCACCGGCTCCGAGCCAACACCTCTGCCAGGCGTGACCATCGACAACCAGCGCATCATCGACTCGACTGGTGCACTGTCCTTGCCGCAAGTGCCCAAGCACCTGGTTGTCATCGGTGCCGGCGTGATCGGCCTTGAGCTGGGTTCGGTCTGGCGTCGCCTGGGTAGCCAGGTCACTGTCATCGAATACCTCGACCGCATCTGCCCAGGTACCGACACGGAAACCGCCAAGACCCTGCAAAAGGCACTCGCCAAACAAGGCATGGTGTTCAAGCTGGGCAGCAAAGTGACTCAAGCCACTGCAAGTGCCGATGGCGTGAGCCTGACGCTGGAACCTGCCGCCGGCGGCACCGCAGAATCGCTGCAGGCCGATTACGTGCTGGTGGCTATCGGCCGCCGCCCTTATACCAAAGGGCTGAACCTTGAAAGCGTAGGCCTGGAAACCGATAAGCGCGGCATGCTCGGCAACGACCACCACCGCACTTCAGTACCGGGTGTGTGGGTAATTGGTGACGTCACTTCCGGCCCGATGCTGGCGCACAAGGCCGAAGACGAAGCAGTCGCCTGCATCGAGCGCATTGCCGGCAAGCCTCACGAGGTCAACTACAACCTCATCCCTGGCGTGATCTACACCAAGCCGGAACTGGCCACCGTGGGCAAGACCGAAGAGCAGCTCAAGGCCGAAGGGCGTGCCTACAAGGTCGGCAAGTTCCCCTTCACCGCCAACAGCCGCGCCAAGATCAACCACGAGACCGAAGGCTTCGCCAAAGTCATCGCCGATGCCCAAACCGATGAAGTACTGGGTGTACACCTGGTGGGCCCAAGCGTCAGCGAAATGATCGGAGAGTTCTGCGTGGCCATGGAGTTCTCGGCCTCGGCAGAGGATATCGCCCTGACCTGCCACCCCCACCCGACCCGCTCCGAGGCCTTGCGTCAGGCAGCGATGAATGTGGACGGCATGGCGATGCAGATCTGACTGGCGCCGTTCGCAGCAGACGGCCATCCAACTGGAAAGGCCTGATGCCGCGAACGGGTACATGAAACGCCTGCTACCTTGCCCCGTCAGGCAAACCTGGATGCCAGGAACGGCGAGATATCCAAAGGCAAGGTTTCGTTGTGAATCACCTTGTCCAGCATCACCCCTGTGATTGCCGACGTCAGAATCCCGGTACGGAAATGCCCGCAGGCATTGAAGTACCCCTTGACCTCGTTAACAGGGCCAAGGATTGGCAGCTCATCAGGAGAGCCTGGGCGCAGGCCTGCCCAGGTTCGCTTGAGGTTCACCTCGGCAAGCTCGGGCAAACAGCGCACCGCACCTTGTACCAGTGTGCTGATTTCCGGGAAGGTGTTGCTCACATCGAACCCTTTATCCTCGGTGGTGCTCCCAATCAGGATCTCGCCATTGTCCTTCTGCGCCAGGTAGCAATCACTGGTGGTCAGGCAACCGTTGAGCAGCTTGGGCATACGCTCGGTCAGCACGATCTGCCCTTTCACCGGCTTGACCGGGATGCTCTTGCCGGTCGCCCACTGGCTCAACTCGGCAGCCCAGGCGCCAGCAGCATTGATCAGGCTGTGGCAATGAATCTCGCCAGCACTGTCGGTTTGCACGCCTTTGATACGGTCACCATCGTGCAGCACGCCCGTGACATTGGTGCTGAGATACAGATCAACGCCATTTTGCCGCGCCGCCTCCAGGTACGCATCGCCAAGCCGGAACGGGCTTACCTGATGATCGCAGAGAAACTCCAGTGCCCCTTTGGCTTGAGCAGTTACCGCCGGCTCGTTTGCACGCAACTCCTGCTGCCCCAGCCAACGTACCTGATCGGCCAGATGTGGAATATGCGAAACGATATGCTCCGCATAAAGCTGGTCCTCATCATCCTGAATGATGTATTTCAGACCGGTACGCTCAAACTTGAAGTCCATCCCGTGGCGTTCGATCAGTTCCTGGTGTAGCTGTGGATAAAGTGCATTCGACTGCAAGGCAAAGTCGAAAAAGCATTCCGGAAGAATATGCGGCGTTGAAGCGTCGACTGCTACAGATGCCCCTTGGGCTTCGCGCTTGGCACGCGAAGACATCATACGGAAGAAGATCACGCCACAGCCCAGCCCTACTGACTCGCCGATTGCCCACAACCCACCTGCGGATGCCCGGGTGGCATTGCCTGGGCGCTTGGCATCGATCAAGGCAATGCGCAGGTTGCCACGCTTGGATAACTGGTACGCGCAGGACGCACCGATGGCGCCACCGCCTGCGATGACGATGTCATAAGTCTTTGTCATGATCAGGCTTCCTTGTACAGGCTGTCGAATGCCGAGAATGGGACAGGGTCAATGGGGAAGCGCGGTCGCAGCCAACCTACGTCCTGCTGGCCCGTCGAGGCGCGCAGGCGGTCACTGCAGTAGCCAACACACATGCGTCCCTGGCAATCGCCCATGCTTACCCGGGTGCGCATCTTCAGGCTGGCCATATCGGCCACGCCTTGTTCCAGTGCCAGGTCCACAGCGCTGCGGGTCACGTTTTCACAGCGGCATATGACGGTGCCAGCATCTGGCAGCTCAAGTTGCAACGGGCCCCGGGCAGTGTATCGATCCACCCCGGCCCTGAAGCGTCGAAGGGTAGCGAGCTTGTCTTGATAGCGTTCGCGCTGGCGAAGCGCTTGTTTGATGTCCAACACACCCAGCTGCTGCAGGATGGACACAGCGGCCAATCGACCGGTCAGCAGCCCAGCCTCGCCGCCGCAAATGCCCGCCATGTCGCCAGCCAGATGAATATGAGGAATATTGCTTTGCTGCCAGGCATTGCATTCGGCGCGCAGGTAACCATCTTCGCTGTAGCCGTGCGCCAAACCCAGTTGCTGGCTGAGCTGGGTGCGCGGGACGAAGCCGTAACCAACCGCCAGAGTCTGTACGTTTTCACTGCGCGTGCGGCTCAGGTCAGCCTTCCATTGCTGGTCATAAGGCGCCACCTGCACCTCACCCAGCTCTACGCCCCCCTCTGCTCTCACTACACCCCAGCCGTAGTGCATGGCAATACCATGCAACTTCATGTACGTAAGCATGCTCAAGCCCTGAAGGAACAGCTGGGGCTTGTTCATCAATGCCAGGCTTTCTTTAGCTATCCGGTTGAACGCACATGCCTCGTAGACGCCCGCCACCTCGGCTCCCGCGGCATGCAACTGGCACGCTACCAGTGGCAGAAGAGGCCCGGTACCGGCAATCAAGGTCCGGCCCAGTGGTTTGACCACACCACTCTTGATCTGAAGTTGCAGCCCACCCAGCAGAATCACACCCGGCAATGTCCACCCCGGAAAAGGCACGCTGCGTTCATGACAACCGGCTGCCAGCACCATATGCCTGTAGTCGACTTCGTGTAGTTTTTCGTCGGCATCAAGCGCGATCAGTCGCCGCTCATCACCGCCGACAATACGGCTGTTCAAGCGGGTTTCGACCCACTGTGTGCATTCGGCAAATTCATCGTGCAGCTGATTGAGCGCTTTGCTGTAACGGCTCCCCAGATAATCCAGGTTCACACCAGCACGCAGCGGCCCTCTGTAGACAACGCCGCCGGTGCGGGAGGCCTCGTCAAACAACAGGCTAGGAACACGATGATTGGCAAGTTCAATGGCCGCAGCCATTCCGGCGGGCCCGCCACCCACAATGATCGGACGCTGGCTCATGGCTGCTGCTCCTGGCTGACCCGGTTAACCTGAGTCTCAATGCGCATGCCGTCACGGACCAGCGTCTGGCAGGCGCGGCGCTTGGACATTCCATCGATGGCTACCAGGCAACAATGACAAACGCCCATACCGCAATAAGAACCGGCAAGCTGGCCATGGTCATTACGAGCAACCTGGCGCAGCCCCACGGCACTCAGCACGCTCAAGACCGTTTCGCCTGCGGCAGCTGTCACAGTCTTGCCATTCAGATAAAGGGTCAGTTGGCCTTGGCTAATCGGTTGGATGTCATGTTTTCTTTCATGTCCTTGCATCATTGATACGCCCAAAATCAGAATCTGAGCCATCAAGTTAATGCAGCTTCCGATAGCGGAACATGACCTGGATCGTATGACCGGATGCGCAATTTCCTAAACTTCAGAAAGAAAAAAGCCCTCCGCGTGGAGGGCTTTTAACCGG
Organism: Pseudomonas sp. MM223; assembly: GCA_947090765.1. Classification (NCBI taxonomy): domain Bacteria; kingdom Pseudomonadati; phylum Pseudomonadota; class Gammaproteobacteria; order Pseudomonadales; family Pseudomonadaceae; genus Pseudomonas; species Pseudomonas sp. MM223. Next base: position 6,709,335 of record OX352322.1, read on the forward strand.
CAGCTGTACGCTATTTACTCGACCGTAACCGACTTGGCCAGGTTACGCGGCTGGTCCACGTCGGTGCCTTTGAGAACGGCCACGTAGTAAGACAGTAGTTGCAGTGGGATGGTGTACAGGATCGGCGCCAGCGCATCGACGATGTGCGGCACCTTGATCACGTGAGTGCCTTCACCATTGGTCATGCCAGCGTGCTCGTCGGCGAACACCACCAGCTCGCCACCACGGGCACGCACTTCCTGCAGGTTGGATTTCAGCTTTTCCAGCAGTTCGTTGTTCGGGGCAACGGTAACCACCGGCATGTCGTTGTCCACCAGTGCCAGCGGGCCGTGCTTCAGCTCGCCTGCCGGGTAGGCTTCAGCGTGGATGTAGGAGATTTCCTTGAGCTTGAGCGCACCTTCCATCGCCACCGGGTACTGTGCACCGCGGCCAAGGAACAGGGTGTGATGCTTGTCGGCAAACAGCTCGGCAATCTTCTCGACAGTAGCGTCCATGGCCAGGGCTTCGCCCAGGCGGGTCGGCAAGCGACGCAGTTCTTCAACCAGCTCGGCTTCGACACCCTCTTCCAGGGTACCGCGCACCTGGCCCAGGGCCAGGGTCAGCAGCATCAGCGACACCAACTGGGTAGTGAAGGCTTTGGTCGAGGCCACACCGATTTCCGGGCCGGCCAAGGTCAGCAAGGTCAGGTCCGACTCACGCACCAACGAGCTCGATGCCCACGTTGCAGATTGCCAGGCTGCCGAGGAAACCCAACTCTTTGGCGTTACGCAGCGCGGCCAGGGTGTCGGCGGTTTCGCCAGACTGCGAGATGGAAACGAACAGCGTATCCGCCTGTACCACGACTTTGCGGTAACGGAATTCGCTGGCCACTTCCACCTGGCACGGGATGCCAGCCAGGCTTTCCAGCCAGTAACGGGCGACCATACCGGCGTGGTAGCTGGTGCCACAGGCAACGATCTGCACATTGCGCACTTTGGTGAACAGGTCGGCAGCGTTTGGGCCGAAGGCCTGGACCAGCACGTGGTCCTTGCCCAGGCGGCCTTCCAGGGTGCGCTGAACAACGCTTGGCTGCTCGTGGATTTCCTTGAGCATGAAGTGGCGATAGTTGCCCTTGTCGGCAGCTTCGGCACCTTCATGGTACTGCACGGTTTCACGCTGGACCTTGTTGCCTTGCTGGTCCCAGATGCTGACCTGGTCACGGCGGATTTCAGCGATGTCGCCTTCCTCCAGGTACATGAAGCGGTCGGTGACCTGGCGCAGGGCCAACTGGTCGGACGCCAGGAAGTTTTCACCCAGGCCCAGGCCGATGACCAACGGGCTGCCGCTGCGTGCAGCAACCAGGCGGTCAGGCTGCTTGGCGCTGATCAGTGCCAGGCCATATGCGCCATGCAGGCGCTTCACGGCGGCTTTCAGGGCATCGGCCAGGTCCGGGATGCTCTTCAAGGTGTGGTGGATCAGGTGGACGATGACTTCGGTGTCAGTCTGCGAGGTGAAGATATAGCCCAGGCCTTTCAGCTCTTCACGCAGCTCTTCGTGGTTCTCGATGATGCCATTGTGCACCACAGCCACTTCATCGCCCGAGAAGTGCGGGTGGGCGTTGCCTTCGGTCGGCGCACCGTGGGTAGCCCAACGGGTGTGGGCAATACCCAGCTGGCCGGCCAGCGGGTCAGCGACAACAGCGGCTTGCAGCTCGCTGACCTTGCCAATACGGCGGCGGCGCTCCAGCTCACCCGCCTGGGTCAGAACGGCCAGGCCGGCGCTGTCGTACCCACGGTACTCAAGACGCTTGAGGCCCTCGATCAGGATGGCTGTGATATTGCGCTCGGCGACAGCACCAACGATTCCACACATGTTTTATTTCTCCTGGCTGATCGCGGCGCAGATCAGGTTGATGCCGCGAGCTTCAATTTGTTCGCGTGCCGCAGCGGGCAGGCGCTCGTCTGTAATAAGGGTGTGCACGTTGCCCCAGGGCAGCTCAAGGTTGGGGATCTTGCGCCCCACCTTGTCCGACTCGACCATCACGATTACTTCCCGGGCGACTTCGGCCATGACCCGGCTCAACCCAAGCAGTTCGTTGAAGGTGGTGGTACCTCGACCGAGGTCGATGCCGTCGGCACCGATGAACAGTTGGTCGAAATCGTAGGAGCGCAGTACCTGCTCGGCTACCTGCCCCTGGAACGATTCGGAATGAGGGTCCCAGGTACCACCGGTCATCAACAGCACCGGCTCGTGCTCAAGGTCGCAGATCGCACGGGCCACGTTCAGCGAATTGGTCATCACCACCAGGCCGGGCTGGCGCCCCAGTTCAGGGATCATGGCTGCCGTGGTACTGCCGCTGTCGATGATGATGCGCGCATGTTCGCGGATACGACCGACGGCGGCACGCGCAATGGCCTTCTTGTAGGAAGACACAGGCTGGGCCGGCTCACCGAGCAGCTCTTGCGGCACGGGTACCGCACCGCCGTAGCGGCGTAGCAACAGGCCGTTGGTTTCGAGGGCGGCGAGGTCTTTGCGAATGGTCACTTCCGAAGTCTCGAAACGTTTGGCCAAGGCGTCCACGCTCACCTCGCCCTGCTCGCTGAGCAAAGCCAGGATATTGTGCCGTCGCTGGGGAGTGTTTCGTTTCGACATGAGCGCTTAAGTTTCGGTTCGAAAGATAATGGTTGCAATCAAAACCTAAGACGAGCGATTCGTCAAGCTATTGCCGCCCTGTGGATAGTTTCGTCTGCGTCGGAGCGATCCTACAATGAGCTACCGATTGCCCAACAAAAAAAGCCGACTTATTCACATAAGTCGGCTTTCCATTGAAACAGCTGTGAATAACTCAGCTCTTCTTGATCTTCTCCGGCCGCTTCCAGCCCGAGATGTTACGCTGGCGCGCGCGGCCCACAGCCAGGTCGCCAGCTTCGACGGTCTGGGTGATGGTCGAACCGGCTGCGGTGGTCGCGCCGGCCTTGATTTCCACAGGCGCCACCAGCGAGTTGTTCGAACCAATGAACACGTCCTCGCCCATTACCGTCTTGAACTTGTTGGCACCATCGTAGTTGCAAGTGATGGTACCGGCGCCGATATTGGTGCGTGCACCGATTTCAGCATCGCCCAGGTAGGTCAGGTGACCGGCCTTGGCGCCTTCACCCAGGTGGGCGTTTTTCAGTTCGACGAAGTTACCCACATGTGCCTTGGCGTCCAGCACGCTGCCCGGGCGCAGGCGGGCAAACGGGCCAGCATCGCTGCCCTCGCCCATCACGGCGCCTTCGAGGTGGCTGTTAGCCTTGACCACCGCGCCTTTACGCAGGGTTGTGTTTTTGATGACGCAGTTAGGGCCGATCTGCACATCGTCCTCGATGACAACCTTGCCTTCGAGAATCACGTTGATATCGATCAGCACGTCACGACCAACGGTCACTTCACCGCGGACATCGAAGCGCGCCGGGTCGCGCAAGGTCACACCCTGGGCCATCAGGCGGCGGCCTTCACGCAGCTGGTAGTGACGCTCCAGTTCGGACAGCTGGCGACGATCATTGGCGCCCTGCACTTCCATTGGGTCGTGTGGCTGCTCGGTGGCCACGACCAGGCCATCAGCCACCGCCATGGCGATGACGTCGGTCAGGTAGTACTCGCCTTGGGCGTTGTTGTTCGACAGGCGGCCCATCCAGTCGGCCAGGCGCGCGGCTGGCAGGGCCAGAATACCGGTGTTGCCTTCCTTGATCGCTTTCTGCGCGTCGTTGGCGTCCTTGTGCTCAACGATGGCAGTCACCTTGCCCTGCTCGTCACGCACGATGCGGCCATAGCCGGTCGGGTCGTCGAGTGTCACCGTAAGCAAGCCCAGTTGCTCAGCGTTGGCCTTGGCCAGCAGGCGCTGCAGGGTCTCTACCTCGATCAACGGTACATCGCCGTACAGCACCAGCACGGTATCAGCGGTTACGGCCGGCAGTGCCTGGGCTACGGCATGGCCGGTACCCAACTGTTTTTCCTGCATGACAAAGTTCAGGTCGTCAGCGGCCAGGCGCTCACGCACCAGCTCGGCACCATGGCCAATGACCACGTGAATTCCTTGCGGCTGGAGTTGGCGCGCGCTGTGGATAACATGGCCAAGCATGGAGTTGCCGGCTACCGGGTGCAGCACCTTGGGCAGCGCCGAGCGCATGCGGGTGCCTTGGCCGGCGGCGAGAATAACGATATCGAGTGACATTACTGGCTACCAATCCTGGGCGGTCAGTGAAATGACCGGGGGGAAATCAGAAAAAGAAAAAGGGTAGCCGAGGCTACCCTTTTACTCAATCGCAACAGAAGTTATCAGCCGTGGCCGATTACTTGCCTTTGCGCATTTGCTGGACGGTACGCAGCTGGGCTGCGGCCTCGGCCAGACGTGCGGCGGCGGCACTGTAGTCGAAGTCCGCGCCTTTCAGATTCAGGGCGTTCTCGGCAGCCTTGAGGGCTTCCTGAGCTTGCGCTTCATCCAGGTCTGCAGCACGTTGCACGGTATCGGCAAGCACCTTGACCATGTTCGGCTGAACCTCGAGGAAGCCACCAGAGATGTAGAACACCTCTTGGGCGCCACCCTGCTTGGTCAGCGTGATCGGACCTGGCTTCAGATTGGTGATCAGCGGCGCGTGGCCTGGAGCGATACCAAGATCACCCAGGTTACCGTGCGCAACCACCATCTCGACCAGACCGGAGAAAATTTCTCCTTCCGCGCTGACGATATCGCAATGGACTGTCATAGCCATCTGCTTGCCTCAACCTGATAGCGCCCCTTGCGGGGCGCAGGAATTACAGTTTCTTGGCTTTCTCGATCGCTTCGTCGATGCTGCCGACCATGTAGAACGCTTGTTCTGGCAGGTGGTCGTAGTCACCTTTGAGGATGCCGCTGAAGCCAGCGATGGTGTCTTTCAGGGAAACGTACTTGCCTGGCGAACCGGTGAAGACCTCGGCCACGAAGAACGGCTGCGACAGGAAGCGCTGGATCTTACGAGCGCGGGCTACCAGTTGCTTGTCGGTCTCGGACAGTTCGTCCATACCCAGGATCGCGATGATGTCCTTCAGCTCTTTGTAGCGCTGCAGAACATACTGAACGCCACGAGCGGTGTCGTAGTGCTCGTTGCCGATCACGTTCGGGTCCAGCTGGCGCGAAGTCGAGTCCAGTGGATCGACCGCTGGGTAGATACCCAGGGAGGCGATGTCACGGGACAGAACGACGGTGGCGTCCAAGTGGGCGAAGGTGGTCGCTGGCGACGGGTCGGTCAAGTCGTCCGCAGGTACGTATACGGCCTGGACGGAGGTGATCGAACCTTCCTTGGTGGAGGTGATGCGCTCTTGCAGAACGCCCATCTCTTCAGCCAGGGTCGGCTGGTAACCTACTGCCGAAGGCATACGGCCCAGCAGTGCGGATACTTCGGTACCGGCCAGGGTGTAACGATAGATGTTGTCGACGAACAGCAGAACGTCGTTACCTTCGTCACGGAACTTCTCGGCCATGGTCAGGCCGGTCAGCGCTACGCGCAGACGGTTTCCTGGTGGCTCGTTCATCTGACCGTAGACCAGCGCTACTTTGTCGAGAACGTTGGAGTCCTTCATCTCGTGGTAGAAGTCGTTACCCTCACGAGTACGCTCACCCACACCAGCGAACACGGAGTAACCGCTGTGTTCCATGGCGATGTTACGGATCAGTTCCATCATGTTTACGGTCTTGCCAACACCGGCACCACCGAACAGACCAACTTTACCACCCTTGGCGAACGGGCAAACCAGGTCGATAACCTTGATGCCGGTTTCCAGCAGGTCGTTGCCGCCTGCCTGGTCAGCGAACGAAGGCGCTGGCTGGTGGATACCGCGACGCTCTTCTTCACCGATCGGGCCGGCTTCGTCGATCGGGTTGCCCAGTACGTCCATGATACGGCCGAGGGTGGCCTTACCAACTGGAACGGAAATGGCAGCACCGGTGTCGACGACATCCAGACCGCGCTTCAGGCCTTCGGTCGAGCCCATCGCAATGGTACGAACCACGCCGTCGCCCAGCTGCTGCTGAACTTCCAGGGTGGTTTCCGCGCCTTGTACTTTCAGCGCGTTGTATACACTCGGCACGACGTCACGTGGGAATTCCACGTCGATGACGGCGCCGATGATTTGAACGATACGTCCGCTACTCATAGCTGGATCCTCTGAATATGTGAACCGTTAAACCGCGGCAGCGCCGCCGACGATTTCCGAGATCTCCTGGGTGATCGCAGCCTGACGCGCCTTGTTGTAGATCAATTGCAGCTCTTTGATCAAATCACCGGCGTTGTCTGTGGCGTTCTTCATCGCGATCATCCGGGCCGCTTGTTCAGCAGCGTTGTTCTCGACCACCGCCTGGTACACCTGCGACTCCACGTAACGCACCATCAAGCCGTCCAGCAGCTCTTTTGCGTCGGGTTCGTACAGGTAGTCCCAGTGATGCTTGAGATCCTGATCCGGGGTTGCCACCAACGGTACCAATTGCTCGACCGTTGGCTTCTGGGTCATGGTGTTGATGAACTTGTTCGAAACCACGGAGAGGCGATCGATACGGCCGTCTAGGTAGGCGTCCAGCATCACTTTGACGGAGCCGATCAGATCGTTGATCGATGGCTCTTCGCCCAAGTGGCTGATCGCTGCTACGACGTTGCCGCCAAAGATGCGGAAGAAAGTCGCACCCTTGCTGCCGATCACGCACAGGTCGATTTCCACGCCCTGTTCGCGGTTTGCGCTCATGTCCTTGACCAGGGCCTTGAACAGGTTGGTGTTCAAGCCACCGCACAGACCACGGTCACTGCTCACCACGATATAACCGGCGCGCTTTACAGGGCGCTCGATCATGAATGGGTGGCGGTATTCCGGGTTGGCGTTGGCCAGATGACCGATCACCTGGCGGATACGCTCCGCGTAAGGACGGCTAGCAGCCATGCGCATTTGTGCCTTGCGCATCTTGCTTACCGCCACTTTCTCCATGGCGCTGGTAATTTTTTGCGTGCTTTTGATGCTCGCAATCTTACTGCGAATCTCTTTTGCGCCTGCCATGTATCACCTATCAGGTTAGCAAGCGGGGGCCTGAGCCCCCGCTGCGGCTTACCAGGTCTGGGTGGCCTTGAACTTCTCGATACCGGCTTTCAGGCCTGCGTCGATTTCGTCGTTGAAGTCACCCTTCACGTTGATCTTCGCCATCAGTTCAGCGTGATCACGGTTGAAGAAGGCGATCAGTGCTTGCTCGAAGCTGCCGATCTTGGAGACTTCTACGTCAGTCAGGAAGCCACGCTCAGCGGCGTACAGCGACAGAGCCATGTCCGCGATGGACATTGGCGCGTACTGCTTCTGCTTCATCAGCTCGGTAACGCGCTGACCATGCTCCAGCTGCTTGCGGGTCGCTTCGTCCAGATCGGATGCGAACTGGGCGAATGCAGCCAGTTCACGGTACTGAGCCAGTGCGGTACGAATACCACCGGACAGCTTCTTGATGATCTTGGTCTGAGCGGCACCACCTACGCGGGATACCGAAACACCGGCGTTCACTGCAGGGCGGATGCCCGAGTTGAACATGGCCGATTCCAGGAAGATCTGACCGTCGGTGATGGAAATCACGTTGGTCGGAACGAACGCGGAAACGTCGCCAGCCTGGGTTTCGATGATCGGCAGAGCGGTCAAGGAACCGGTTTTGCCAGTGACAGCACCGTTGGTGAACTTCTCGACGTACTCTTCCGAAACGCGCGATGCACGCTCCAGCAGACGGGAGTGGAGATAGAACACGTCACCTGGGTACGCTTCACGTCCTGGTGGACGGCGCAGCAGCAGGGAGATCTGACGGTAGGCAACGGCCTGCTTGGACAGGTCATCGTAAACGATCAGTGCGTCTTCACCGCGGTCACGGAAGAACTCGCCCATGGTGCAACCGGCGTATGGCGCCAGGAATTGCAGTGCGGCGGATTCCGAAGCACTGGCAACAACCACGATGGTGTTGGCCAGGGCGCCGGCTTCTTCCAGCTTGCGAACGATGTTGGCAACGGTGGAACGCTTCTGGCCGACAGCAACATAAACACAGAAAATACCGGAGTCTTTCTGGTTGATGATGGCGTCGATGGCCATGGCGGTCTTGCCGATCTGACGGTCGCCAATGATCAGCTCACGCTGGCCACGGCCGACAGGGATCATGGCGTCGACGGATTTGTAGCCAGTCTGTACAGGCTGGTCTACCGACTTACGCCAGATCACGCCTGGAGCCACTTTCTCGACCGCGTCGGTCTGGGTGTTGCCCAGCGGACCTTTGCCGTCGATCGGGTTACCCAGTGCGTCGACGACGCGACCCAGCAGTTCCTTACCAACCGGAACTTCCAGGATGCGGCCGGTGCACTTGGCGCTCATGCCTTCGGCGAGGGTGTCGTATGCACCCAGGATCACTGCACCTACGGAGTCTTGCTCCAGGTTCAGGGCCATGCCGAATACGCTGCCAGGGAACTCGATCATTTCGCCGTACATGACGTCGGCCAGACCGTGGATCCGCACGATACCGTCGGAAACCGAAACAACGGTACCTTCGTTACGGGCTTGGGAGCTCACATCGAGGTTGTCGATGCGGCCCTTGATGATTTCACTAATTTCGGAAGGATTGAGTTGCTGCATTGCTCTGCTGCCCCTTCAAACTCAAGATTTCAATGCTTCGGCCAGTTTCGCGATTTTGCCGCGAACAGAGCCATCGATTACCAGGTCACCAGCGCGGATGACGACGCCGCCAATCAGGCTGGCATCCTCCGACGCGTGCAGGCGCACTTCCTGGCCTAACCGTGCACTGAGAACCTTGGCGAGTTTGTCTTGCTGTTCTTGGTTCAACGCGAAGGCACTGGTGACTTCCACGTCCACGGACTTCTCTTGCTCGGCCTTGTACAGGTCGAACAGAGCGGCAATCTCCGGCAGAAGCAGGAGACGGTCGTTTTCCGCGGCAACATGAATGAAATTCTGTGCCTGTGCATTGAACTTGTCACCGCACACGTCAATGAACGTGGCGGCCTTTTCTGCGCTCGTCAGTCGCGGGGCCTTGAGCAGGCGCTGCATGGTGTCGTCTTGCGACACCGCAGCAGCCAGGCCGAGCATGGCTGACCAATTGGCCAGTTGCTGATGGGCCTGGGCATGCTCAAAGGCAGCCTTAGCGTAAGGTCGGGCCAACGTGGTCAGTTCTGCCATGATCGCCCTCGCTTAAATTTCAGCGGCCAGTTTGTTAACCAGCTCCGCATGCGCGTTTTGATCGATTGTGGCGCCAAGGATCTTTTCAGCACCGCCAACGGCCAGAGCACCCACTTGGGCACGCAGGGCGTCTTTAGCACTGTTCAGTTCCTGTTCGATCTCGGCCAGAGCCTGAGCCTTCACACGGTCAGCTTCGACGCGGGCCTGTTCACGGGCTTCCTCGACAAGCTGAGCAGCGCGTTTCTTGCTTTGCTCAATGATTTCGGCTGCCTGTGCTTTAGCTTCACGCAGTTGCTGACCCGCTTTCTCTTGGGCCAGCTCCAGGTCGCGAGCTGCGCGGTTGGCAGCGTCCAAACCGTCGGCAATCTTCTTTTGGCGCTCTTGCAGGGCAGTGATGACCGGAGGCCATACATACTTCATGCAGAAGAGTACAAAAATCAGAAAAGCAACGGATTGGCCAATCAGGGTTGCATTAATGTTCACGCCAACACCTCGCTCGGTCTTAATTCATACAGCCATCAACTCGTGGTGACGAGTGATTAGCCGGCGATCTGACCAACGAACGGATTCGCGAAGGTGAAGAACAGAGCGATACCAACACCGATCATGGTTACGGCGTCGAGCAGACCGGCAACGATGAACATTTTAACCTGCAGCATCGGAACCATTTCTGGTTGACGAGCAGCGCCTTCCAGGAATTTGCCGCCCAGCAGGCCGAAACCAATGGCGGTACCCAGAGCACCCAGGCCGATCAGCAGAGCAACAGCGATAGCGGTCAGACCAACTACAGTTTCCATCTTTCCTCCCGACTTTTACGTCGTATTGGTTAGGTTTTTAGTTTGAAGCGGTAAAACAAATCGTGAGTACAGCTGCCCTTGCGGACTTTTTAAGCCCTCCCCCCGAACAGGCGGGGAAGGCTATCAGACACGCCAGGCGGTCTTAATGGTTATCTTCGTGGGCCATCGACAGGTAGACGATGGTCAGCATCATGAAGATGAAAGCTTGCAGGGTGATGATCAGGATGTGGAACACAGCCCACGCCCATTGCAGCACCACACCCAGGCCGCTAAGCCACAGCAGGCCCGAGCCGAACATGACCGCGATCAGGATGAACACCAGTTCGCCGGCATACATGTTGCCGAACAGACGCAGTGCCAGCGAGATCGGTTTGGCGATCAGGGTGACGAATTCCAGCAGGAAGTTGACCGGAATCAGCAGGATCTGCACAAAGATGTTCTTGCTGCCGAACGGGTGCAGGGTCAGCTCACCGATGAAGCCGCCCAGGCCCTTGACCTTGATGCTGTAGAAGATGATCAGGGCGAACACGCAGAAGGCCATGGCCAGGGTCGCGTTCGGGTCGGTGGTCGACACGGCGCGGAACGGAATGTGCGGGTCACCGGAAATCAGGATGGCCAGCTGAGGAATCCAGTCGACCGGTACCAGGTCGACGGCGTTCATCAGGAATACCCAGACGAAAATGGTCAGCGCCAGCGGTGCGATTACCGGGCTACGGCCGTGGAAGGAGTCCTTCACGCTGCCGTTGACGAAGTCGACCATCACTTCAACGAAGTTCTGCAGGCCGCCGGGTTGGCCGGAAGTTGCCTTCTTGGCCGCCATGCGGAAGATGAACAGGAAGATCAGACCCAGCGCGACGGACCAACCCAGGGTGTCCAGGTGGAACGCCCAGAAGCCCATTGCCTTGGCTTCTGCAGCCGAATGGGCGAAGCCCCAGCTGCCGTCTGGTAGTTGACCGTAGGTCAGGTTCTGCAAGTGGTGCTGGATATAGCCCGAAGCGGTTTCTGCTGCCATGGTTGCCTCAAACGCCCTAAGGTCTCGAAAGTCTTTTATTCATCAGCAGGGGCGCGAACCAGCTGACCAAAAGGGTCAACACGAAGACGCCGAATACTGCTAACGGCGCCAGTGGCTTCACTCCTGCGAAGGTCAGTGCAAAAAGCACTGCCGTCAAAATCATCTTGCCTGCCTCGCCAGCGTAAAACGACTTGACGATGGCTTGTGCTGCCCGAGCTCCGCTGAAGCGAAAAGCCTTCCAGGCGAAATACACATTGGGCAGCCACGCGATCAAACCTCCGCAAAGGCCTGAATATCCACTGACCGCCCCTTTCCACTGCCACAACACCAGGGTTGCCAGCAGCAGTACGACGAATTGAGCCAGCAGTACCGGAAAAACCGCCCAGCGATGGAAAGGCAGGCGGTTTGGCGTGCGGATTTCCATCACAACTGCTCCTCGGAAGTCGACCAACAAGTCAGCTATGACTTGGCATAATTTGTGCCGACAAAATGCGCGCAGAGTATAGGGGTGGATTAACCCCTATTCAACTCTTCGGTAGTGATTTCCGACTGCGCGCTACAACGGGAATTGTTTCAGCGGATGTGAGCAAGCACGCCTTGCAACTCGTCAAGCGAGTTATAACGAATAACCAACTGGCCTTTGCCCTTGTTGCCATGACGGATCTGAACGGCCGAGCCCAGGCGCTCTGCGAGCCGCTGTTCAAGGCGTGCGATATCCGGATCAGGTTTGCTCGGTTCGACCGGATCAGGCTTGTCACTGAGCCACTGGCGCACCAGTGCCTCGGTTTGGCGCACGGTGAGGCCACGTGCGACAACATGACGCGCCCCCTCCTCCTGACGGTGTTCTTCCAGACCGAGCAATGCGCGGGCGTGGCCCATCTCCAGGTCGCCGTGGGCGAGCATGGTCTTGATCGCCTCAGGCAGGGTAATCAGGCGCAGCAGGTTGGCCACGGTTACCCGCGACTTGCCCACGGCGTCAGCCACCTGTTGCTGGGTGAGCTCGAATTCCTGCTGCAGGCGCTGCAGGGCCATGGCCTCTTCCAGCGGGTTGAGGTCTTCTCGCTGGATGTTCTCGATCAGCGCCATGGCAATGGCGGCTTCATCGGCCACTTCGCGGACCATGGCCGGGATCGTGTCCAGGCCGGCCTGCTGGGTCGCGCGCCAGCGGCGCTCACCCGCGATGATCTCGTAGCGGTTGTCGCCAATCGGGCGGACCACGATCGGTTGCATCACGCCATGGCTGCGAATCGAGTGCGCGAGCTCTTCCAGCGCCTGCGGGTCCATGTCCCGACGCGGCTGGTATTTGCCACGCTGGATCAGGCTCGACCGGCAGGTGTTGCAGTTCTTTCTGGTCGATCTTCACAGCCTGCTCTTCGAGCGCGCTGACGGAAGGACCACTGAGCAGTGCATCCAACCCACGTCCGAGACCCCGTTTCTTGACGGCCATACGGATTCCTTAAGTTGTTTGTGCAGTGCGTGATTGACGGCGTTGACGGCGAACCAGTTCCCCAGCCAGGGCCAGATAAGCCAGCGCGCCGCGCGATTGCTTGTCGTAAGCCAGGGCCGGCATGCCGAAGCTGGGGGCCTCGGCCAGGCGAATGTTGCGCGGAATGACCGTGTCGTACAGCTGCGGGCCAAAGTGTTCCTTCAGCTGCGCCGAAACATCGTTGTTCAGGCTCAGGCGTGGATCGTACATGGTCCGCAGCAAGCCCTCGATCTTCAGCTCCGGGTTCAGCCGGGCAGCGATGCGCTTGATGTTATCCACAAGGTCGCTGAGACCTTCCAGTGCGTAGTACTCGCACTGCATGGGGATAATCACGCCATCGGAAGCGACCAGGGCGTTGAGCGTGAGCATCGACAACGACGGTGGGCAGTCGATGAGGATGTAGTCGTAATTCTCACGAATCGGCGCCAGGGCGTTGCGCAGACGGCTCTCCTTGACCTGCATTTCCAGCAGTACCACCTCGGCGGCGGTCAGGTCTCGGTTGGCCGGTAGCAACTGGAACCCACCGTGCTCGGAGTAATGCATGGCCTGGGCCAGGTCGCATTCCCCGATCAGCAGGTCGTAGACCGAGTGCTCGAGTTCGTGCTTGTCCACGCCGCTGCCCATGGTGGCGTTGCCTTGCGGATCGAGGTCGATCAGCAGCACACGACGCTTGGTCGCGGCCAGCGAGGCGGCGAGATTGATACAGGTGGTGGTCTTGCCTACACCACCTTTCTGGTTCGCGATTGCGAATACCTTAGCCATTGATGCGCGTGTTCCCAGTCATGCCTTGCGGCGCAGTATCAGCAGATGGCGCTGGCCCTGGCAACCCGGAACGGTCAGGGCCTGTTCGCTTTCCACTGTGAAGTCTGCGGGCAATGCTACCAGTTCATCGGCAGGATGCAGCCCCTTCATTGCAAGCCATTGCGTCCCGGTGTCGCCCAGATGGCGGGTCCAGTTGGTGAAGTTCTCCATGCTGCTGAAGGCGCGGGAGATGATTCCGTCGAACGGCTGAGCTGGCTGGTAGGCCTCGACCCGGCTGTGGATAACCGTGAGGTTGTCCAGTTTGAGCTCCATTTTCACCTGGGTCAGAAAGCGGGTCTTCTTGCCATTGGCATCCAGCACGGTCACACGCTTGTGCGGATGCAGGATAGCCAACGGAATACCCGGCATGCCACCACCGCTGCCGACATCCAGCCAGTTTTCACGCTCGCTGTGGATAAACGACATGACGCTCAGGCTGTCGAGCAGATGACGCGACACCATCTCGTCCGGGTCGCGCACGGCAGTGAGGTTGTAGGCCTTGTTCCATTTGATCAACAGGGCCAGGTAGCCAAGCAGTTTCTCGTGATGCTCGGCGCTCAGCTCGACACCGAGCTCGACGCGCACCTGTGGACAACTCTTCAGCGTGTTGCGGGGTGACCAGGGAACTCAAGCGCTTTGCTCCAATTCGCGGCCAGCGCCGCGTTTTTTCAAGTAAATCAACAACAGGGAAATCGCCGCCGGGGTCACGCCAGGGATGCGTGAGGCCTGGCCCAGGGTTTCCGGGCGGGTCTGGCCAAGCTTGCTCTGGATTTCCTTGGACAGGCCGGAAATCGTCGAGTAGTCGATATCCACAGGCAGGCGGGTGTCTTCGCTGGCGCGCAAACGAGCGATTTCATCCTGCTGGCGGTCGATGTAGCCGGCGTACTTGGTACGGATCTCGACCTGCTCGGCAACCTGTGGATCGATTGCCTCACCGCCGGTCGCCTCGATCAGCCCGGCGTAGTCGATTTCCGGGCGCGCCAGCAGGTTGAGCAGGCTGTACTCGTGGCTGAGCGGCGTGCCGAACTTATCCACAATGGCTTGGCCTTGTTCGGTGTTCGGCCGGACCCAGGTCGACTTCAGGCGCTGTTCCTCACGCTCGATGCCGTCACGCTTGGCGCAGAAGGCGGCCCAGCGCTGATCGTCGATCAGGCCCAGTTCACGGCCCTTTTCGGTCAGACGCAAGTCGGCGTTGTCTTCGCGCAGGATCAGGCGGTACTCGGCACGCGAAGTGAACATGCGGTACGGCTCCTGGGTACCCAGGGTGATCAGGTCGTCGACCAGCACGCCGATGTACGCCTCGTCGCGGCGCGGGCACCAGTTGTCTCGGCCCTGAGCGCGCAGCGCAGCGTTGGTCCCGGCCAGCAGGCCTTGGGCGCCGGCTTCTTCGTAACCGGTGGTGCCGTTGATCTGCCCGGCGAAGAACAGGCCGCCGATGACTTTGGTCTCGAGGCTGTACTTGAGGTCACGCGGGTCGAAGTAGTCGTACTCGATGGCGTAGCCAGGGCGGACGATGTGGGCGTTTTCCATGCCGCGGATCGAACGTACCAGCTCCAGCTGCACGTCGAACGGCAGCGAAGTGGAAATACCGTTGGGGTAAAGCTCATGGGTGTTCAGGCCTTCCGGCTCGATGAACACCTGGTGGCTTTCCTTGTCGGCGAAGCGGTGGATCTTGTCTTCGATCGATGGGCAGTAGCGCGGGCCAACGCCTTCGATCACACCCGAGTACATCGGCGAACGGTCAAGGTTCGAAGCGATGATCTCGTGGGTACGTGCATTGGTGTGGGTAATCCAGCAGCTCACCTGCCGAGGGTGCATTTCGGCATTGCCCATGAAGGACATGACCGGGATCGGCGTATCACCTGGCTGCTCGGTCATCACCGAGAAGTCCACCGAGCGGCCATCGATGCGTGGCGGCGTGCCGGTTTTCAGGCGGCCGACGCGCAGCGGCAGTTCACGCATGCGGTGAGCCAGAGCAATCGACGGTGGATCACCGGCGCGACCACCGGAATGGTTTTGCAGGCCAATGTGGATAAGCCCACCGAGGAAAGTGCCGGTGGTCAGTACCACCGATTCGGCGAAGAAACGCAAACCCATCTGGGTAACCACGCCCTTGACCTGGTCCTGCTCGACGATCAGGTCGTCGCAGGACTGCTGGAATATCCACAGGTTTGGCTGGTTTTCCAGGATTTCACGTACCACCGCCTTGTAGATGGCGCGGTCGGCTTGCGCACGGGTGGCACGTACTGCCGGACCCTTGCGGTTGTTCAGAACGCGGAACTGGATGCCGCTCTTGTCGGTGGCCAGCGCCATGGCGCCGCCGAGGGCATCGATCTCTTTGACCAGATGGCTTTTGCCAATACCGCCGATGGCGGGGTTGCAGCTCATGTGACCGAGGGTTTCCACGTTATGGGTCAGCAGCAGGGTTTTCACACCCATGCGTGCAGACGCAAGCGCAGCCTCGGTACCGGCATGGCCGCCGCCGATGACGATCACTTCAAAACGGGAAGGGAAATCCACCACGCACCTCGTGCCTGTTTTTGCGAATAGAGAAGGTAAGCCGACAAGTATAGGGACTTCACCCCCTTTAAAGAAACCATCTGAGCAAATTTTGACCAGTCTGTGGATGAGTGGCAAACAACAGAAATCAAAGAGAAGAAATTTAAAAAAGCTTTGTTTTTATGTTTATTCTTATGCACAACGATATCTGTGGATAAAGCCTTGTAGGCTACGATTTCCGCTGTGTAGAGCGAAATTAAACCCTGTGTCTGGAGTGCCATAAGGGCTATGGATAACGTCATTTAGCCTGTGGATTAAATAGCCTTTTACCCACAGGCGGGTTTGTCCTCAGAAAAAAAGCCTGCTTATCAACTGAGCTGAAGGCTAGTTTTCCACAGGGCTCCTGAACCCACATTTGTGTCTGTTCATGAAAATGATCAGCCTGTGCCGGCCTCTTCGCGGGTAAACCCGCTGACACAGAGCATTCGACCAGCCTCATTTGCAGCGCAATTTCTGCAATAGCTGCCTTTGGGGGCGAATTTCGGGCAAAAAAAAGCCGCTCCCGAAGGAGCGGCGTCTGGAATTGCCTGGCTGTGGATTACTTGCCGATGCAGAAGCTGGAGAAAATCCGCCCCAGCAGGTCATCCGAACTGAATGCCCCGGTGATTTCCCCCAGGGCTTGCTGTGCCTGGCGCAAATCCTCTGCCAGAAGCTCTCCCGCGCCCGCCAAGGTCAGTTGTGCACGGCCATGCTCCAGATGCTCGCTGGCCTGGCGCAAGGCGTCCAGGTGGCGCCGGCGTGCGCTGAAACCACTCTCTGCGGTCTGCTCGTAACCCATGCAGGCCTTCAGGTGGTCGCGCAGCAGTTGCAGCCCTGTGTCGTCGCCCTTGGCGCTGAGGGTAATGGTCACATGGCCGTCATCGCATTGTTCCAGTGCTACCCGCTCACCACTCAGGTCGGCCTTGTTACGAATCAGCGTGACTTTGGCCGGGTCTGGCCGCTGATCGAGAAACTCGGGCCACAGGGCGAACGGGTCGCTGGCCTCAGGCGCGGTGGAGTCCACCACCAGCAACACACGATCAGCCTCGCCAATGGCCTTCAGGGCGCGTTCTACGCCGATCTTTTCCACATGGTCATCGGTATCTCGCAAACCGGCGGTATCGACCACATGCAGCGGCATGCCGTCGATGTGGATATGTTCGCGCAGGATGTCCCGGGTGGTGCCGGCAATATCCGTGACGATGGCCGCTTCCCGGCCGGCCAGCTGGTTCAGCAAGCTCGACTTGCCAGCGTTCGGCCGCCCGGCGATCACTACGGTCATCCCATCACGCAGCAAAGCACCCTGCCCAGCCTCTCGTTGCACGGTGGATAACTCGCCGCGCACTGCATCGAGCATTGACAGCACATGGCCATCGGCGAGGAAGTCGATCTCTTCTTCAGGGAAATCGATTGCGGCCTCGACGTAGATACGCAGGGCAATCAGCGCTTCGGTCAGGCTGTGCACACGCTTGGAGAACTCCCCCTGAAGCGAGCGCAGGGCGTTGCGCGCCGCCTGGCTGGGCTGGCCTCGATCAGGTCGGCAATGGCTTCGGCCTGGGCCAGGTCGAGCTTGTCGTTGAGGAACGCGCGTTCGCTGAATTCGCCCGGGCGGGCCAGACGACAGCCAACTTGTACACAGCGCTGCAACAGCATGTCCAGGACCACCGGGCCACCGTGACCTTGCAGTTCAAGTACATCTTCGCCGGTGAACGAGTTTGGCCCAGGGAAGAACAGCGCAATCCCCTCGTCCAGCACCAGCCCTTCATCGTCGCGGAACGGGCCGTAATGGGCATGCCGAGGGGTGAGGGTACGGCCGGTGATCAACTGCCCGGCCTTGCCAGCCAAAGGGCCGGACAACCTGACAATACCCACACCGCCGCGGCCTTGGGCGGTGGCGATGGCGGCGATGGTTTCACGCACAGTGTTCATGCTCGAAAGCCTCTACGACAAAAACGACAGATAGCAAAAACGCCCCACTAGGGGGCGTTTTTTATTCACAGGCTAGCGTACTAGCCCGTCAAGCAGCAGCTTTTTTGGTAGCTGCTTCGATACGGCGAGTGATGTACCACTGCTGCGAAATCGACAAGCAGTTGTTCACAACCCAGTACAGCACCAGACCAGCTGGGAACCACAGGAAGAAGAAGGTGAAGATGATCGGCATCATTTTCATCACCTTGGCCTGCATCGGATCCGGCGGCGTCGGGTTCAGGCGCTGCTGGATGAACATGGTGGCGCCCATGATGATCGGCAGGATGAAGAACGGATCCTTGATCGACAGGTCGGTAATCCACAGCATCCATGGGGCCTGGCGCATTTCCACGCTTTCCAGCAGTACCCAGTACAGGGCCAGGAATACTGGCATCTGCACCAGGATCGGCAGGCAGCCACCCAGCGGGTTGATCTTCTCTTTCTTGTACAGCTCCATCATCGCCTGGGACATCTTCTGGCGATCATCACCGAAGCGTTCCTTCAGGGCGGCGAGCTTGGGCGCAACAGCACGCATGCGCGCCATGGAGCGGTAGCTGGCAGCCGACAGCGGGAAGAACAGGCCTTTGATCAGCATGGTCAGCACGATGATCGACCAGCCCCAGTTACCCAGCAGGCTGTGGATATGTTGCAGCAGCCAGAAGATCGGCTGGGCGATAAACCACAGGAAGCCGTAGTCGACGGTCAGTTCCAGGCCTGGGGACAACTCTTTCAGCTTGGACTGGATCTTCGGGCCGGCGTACAGCATGGCGCTGGTTTCGACCTTGCCGCCTGCAGGTACGCTGAGGGCTGGGCCGGTGTAGCCGATGATGTAGTTACCCTGGCTGTCCTTGCGGGTCTGGACAACGTTGTTGTCCGACTTGGCCGGAATCCAGGCAGTCACGAAGTAGTGCTGCAGCCAGGCAACCCAACCGCCGGACACATTTTCTTTCAAACTACCTTTGTCGATGTCCTTCATCGAGACCTTTTTGTAAGGCTCGGAAGCTGTCCACAGGGCTGCGCCCAGGTAGGTTGCGGTACCGGTGGCGGTGCTCGAAGACGGATCGCCGCTGGCGTCACGCTTGAGCTGGGCAAACATGTTGCCGCTCCAGGCCTGGTCGCTCTGGTTGTCGATCAGGTAGCTGACATTCAGGTCGTACTCACCGCGCTTGAAGCTGAAGCGCTTGATGTAGTTGACACCGTTGTCGCTGAACTTCAGGTCGACCACCAGTTGTTCCTGGCCATCGGCCAGCTGGTAGCTCTTCTGCTCGGCGGCATACAGCGGGCGACCGCTGGCGCGGGCATCCGGGCCATTGGCACCTGTCAGGCCGCTTTGTGCCAGGTAAACACGCTCACCACCGTTGTCGAACAACTGGAACGGAATGTTCGGGTGGTCTTGACGGCGTGGGTACTTCGGCAGGTTCAACTGGACGATGTCACCACCGACCGGATCGATAGCCAGTTCCAGGACGTCGGTCTTGACTCGGATCAGGTCCTTGCTGAGTGCGACCGGTGCCAGTTCGGCAGGGCTCGATTCGGCGTTGGCGCTCGGTACATCGGCGCTGGCGCCGTTGTTACCGGCCGGCACGCCATCGGGCAAGCCCGGAGCAACAGTGCTGGCAGCAGTATTCTGAGTCGGCAGGGCAGCCTGGCCGTAGTCATCGTTCCACTTCAGGACCATGACGTAGGACACGACTGCCAGCGCGGCGATCAGGATCGTGCGTTTAATATCCATGATTACTCGGCTATCGAAGAAGTTCGGGAGGAAGGAGCGGGTGGAACGGGGTCGAAACCGCCGTCATTCCACGGATGACAACGCCCCAGGCGACGAACGGCCAGCCACCCACCACGCCAGAGGCCATGGTTTTCGATGGCTTCATAAGCGTAACAGGAGCAACTGGGGAAAAAACGACAGTGGCTGGCCATCAGAGGACTAATGGCGTAACGGTAAAACTGGATCGGAACGAGTGCCAGTTTACGCATCTTGACTGTCTACCCCTACGGGATTGGCGGTGACTGCTGGTGTTGGCCGGCTACGTGCCAGGCGTTTCCAGAGTTTGCCAAAGTGTTGGTGCAATTCCGGGTTTTCTATCTCACCCAATCCCTTGCGCGCGACGATCACAATATCCAACCCGGCAAGCAATTGCTGGTTCAGACGAAAGGAATCGCGCATCAAGCGCTTGAGGCGGTTGCGTTGAACGGCGAGCTTGACGCTCTTCTTGCCGATCACCAGGCCGAGACGTGGGTGATCGAGACCGTTCTCGCGAGCAAGGATCAGCAGGTTTTTCCCTGGAACCTTGCCGGTTGGGGAGTCGAAGACCGCTTTGAAATGTCGGGGTGTAAGCAGTCGCTTTTCCCGACTGAAGTCCTGACTCACCACCTGTGCCGAAAAATCAAATGGCCAGACGCTTACGGCCTTTGGCACGACGACGCGACAGAACAGCACGGCCGTTCTTGGTAGCCATACGGGCACGGAAACCGTGGGTGCGGGCGCGCTTGATGGTGCTTGGTTGGAAAGTACGTTTCATGGCGTGTTACCTGGTTTGTCGACGACGGGCCGGGATGGCCCCCTTTTTAAGAGACCGGCGATTCTAGAGAAAGCAAGCCCATAGGTCAATTTCCAACCAGTCATTCCATATAGAGCGTGTGATGGACGGTGCTTGCTCCGTTCATTCCAAAGGGGTGCTTGATCGGGCACACGAATCGGGGACAACATGAAAAAAAAGAAGAGACATATAAAAAGCTTTTCTGAAGAACTTATAAATATTAGGTGGATAACCTTCTGTGGATAACATGCTGTAGGCCTTAAAATCCGGGATGTACAGAGATTTGAAACTTTGTTCTCAACCGGTGCTGCGCTTGTTTCCATCGTGGTCGAAACCTGTGGATTAAAATGCCACTTATGCACAGCGGAGTTATCAACAGGCTACGACCCTGGGTTGTGCATAGCCCTCATGGGCGTTTATCCACAGGGCTTATTCACAGTGTGGCAAAGCCGTTTTGGTCGATAAATGGCTGTTTTGTCATGGTTCCTAACGTGTCCACATGTGGATAACTGAACGCTCCACCGGTACAATGGCGGTTTGTTTTTGCCTCATCCGGCTTTCAAACTCAGGGGATATCCGTGTCAGTGGAACTTTGGCAGCAGTGC